>JAZDEG010000001.1:0-228913 GCA_043809085.1 Pseudomonadota bacterium
GCTTTTTCAGTTCTAAAATTTTACTGTTGTTCATGACGTATCCTTTTTTGTTGGAATTTAAGTTTTGGCGAACTTTTCCAACAGGATACGTCATTTATTTTTTCAAATCTCCCTCAAACACCACTTTCGAGTATAACTCGCCTTACCGCATAGTACCCCTAAACCCGGTCGCTTAAGTTTATGCTTTCAGAAAAACTTCTTTTCCGAGGGATCCTTCTAGCAACTTTAACTGTTTTTTTTCAGAGAAATCAGAGGGGGTGTATTCGTTGGATGGTTTATCCTCGTTGAGGAGGCCGAGTCGCTGATATGCCTCGGCAACCAGTTCACTACAAAAGAGGCTGCTAAGGTCTTCAGAGTTTCGCCCTAACGGTCCGTCATATGCGGCTTTGATTAACTCGATCGTGTTTTTCTCGTATTCTTTCCCTGCCAGTTCCCGACGAAGCTTCATCAAGTTGATAATGTCATTATTGTCAAAGGCGACCCCATTTAATTGGCGGACAGCGACTTCTCCGTCGTAACTTTCCATGCGCGAACTGAGCGGAACAAGTTGTACCCCTTTGTGGGGCACTTTTGTGTCTAAGTCGACTAGAGAGCTTAACGTGGTTGATTCCCATACTGTAACAAAATCGTACTCCGGCAATACAACGATCATTCCTACATGAGACCATCGACTAAGCGTTGCCCACTTAATGCCTGCGCTGATGCCTCCCTTACCAGAAAACAAGATGACATCGCCCGTATTCAACTTTGATCGCAATTCTTTATTGTAGTTCTTTGGTTTACCCATGATCCCTCCTTTTAGTGGTTGAGTCAAATTAGCCTGCAGAAAAAATGAATCTGCAGGCATCAACTAACCGATCCTTTGTCAAGTTCCGGGAAAAGATTTGAAACCTCCCACATGATATAGAAAAACTCGTTGTTTCCCTGAATACATCCTCTTAATGGAAATTTCTGTCTTAAATGGAATATATTTCCCTTAATTTATTTCCCCGACACGGCATTCACTGCCATCAAAACAAACCTTTCAGTAAAGCCAGAGCAAAAAGATATGGCATAAATCGTATATGGCGTGGGGTTTTGTAAAATATTTGCAATGTCGCTACTAAAGACCCCGTTAATGATTCTTGTTTTCAAAAAAATGAATATTATGAAGGAAAATGCCGCCCCGCCGAAAATCCGTAGACCCGTAACTTGCCATGCAGTAACAGTCTCAGGTATTGTAGATGATTTGTTTGTCAGATCTATCTGCTTTAAAATAGCGCTAACAATAGCCCCTGGACTTTAGAGTTTCATGACACCATGGGAGGTGTGGAAAAAGGTTAAAAATATGCAAAAAAGTTATTGACAGAGCGGTCCAAATCGGAGCCGCGCTTTCCAAAGCAAAATTGAGAAATAAACCAGAACAGTTCAGTCAATTTTGCTTTGGAAAGCGCGGCCTAACAGAAGATGAAGTTTTCCCCAATCATTCTTCTGGAGGCCGCGACTATGAACAACAAGGGATACGGCAATATCCCCAGTGCTCTCTTCGAGTATATTACATTTCTCGTTCGAGTACTACCTGTTCGCTCCGTTCCAACATTTATTGAACTGCTTGTTGGAGCTATGCTCACCCAGTCAGGTTTCGTCACCGATGCCTGGCTGGCTATTCGTCCCCTCCGAACTTGGACGGCCTACTATAAGTGGCTTCAGGAGGGAAAATGGTCATGGGTTGCACTTGGCGTGCAATTGGCCCGGCTGGTTGTGACATATTTTCCGCAAGCGCTTTGGTTCCTCATTATTGACGACACCTTCATCTATCGTTGTTCGAAGAAAGCGCCTGGATGCTCCATCCAGCACCAGCACGGCAATAAGACGAACAGGCCGGAATACGCGCTTGGCCAATGCTGGGTGAGTATGGCTTTATCGATTTCATCCGGCATGAAGCATTATGCTGTTCCACTATTGTCTCGCCTTATGAGGAGTGGAGGCAACAACAGCAAACTTGATGCCGTGAAAACGTTACTGAGAGTGGTCGCCCCTGTCTTTTCCGGACAGGAGGTGATTATGCTCATGGATAGCTGGTACATGAAGTGGCCTCTCCTCAACTTTATTCTGGGGAATGGGCTCCACGCCATAGGTCAGGTTCGGCGAGATACCGCATTGTACGGCATTCCGGCTTTCAGCACGGGAAAAAGAGGGCGGCCCAGAAAGTACGGAGACAAATATTTCGCCGAAGTGATAGAGGCCCTGCCTGAAGTACGGGAGCGGGTGTATCTGTACAACAAATGGCAATGGGTTCGATATCGCAGCGCCCTTTGTCTTGCAAAGTTTATGAATGGCCGTAAAGTTCGAGCGGTCTGGATGCAATTTGAAGATGGAGACGGGAAGCTCAGCAAGCAACGCCTCCTTATTTCCTCAAGGAGTGATCTCACTCCCAGGCAAATATTTGCATACTATGGGAGAAGATGGTCCATTGAAGATCTGTTTAACCAAATGAAAAACAGATGGGGATGGAAGGAGACCTGGCAACAATCCAGACAGGTCCTCCATCGCTGGACACAGATTCTTTCCTTGAGTTACGCTTTGCCCCAGCTTCTTGCAACATACTGTGCTGACCAGATCCAGGAGTTGATCCAATTAACTCCATGGCGGAAGCAGAATGAAACAACGGCTGGCAGGGTACGGCTTGGACTGCGAAATATTTTAAACAATGTTCGAATTCGCCAATGGTGGAACCCAAAGTGCCGAAAATTCAGACCGCCGTTGGAGGCATTTGGGGAGCTAAAAGACCAACTCGGCTCTCAAAACCAGCTATACAGGTTGTCAAAGAGCAATTTAGTGGAAAAACATCCACCCCCGTTGTAAAAACGGGCAAGTTATGAAACTCTAAACTTCAGTTTATATTATAACCCGTCACATATTAGGTTATATTAAATTAAAAGAGAAGGAACCAGTTTTTTATAAACTCTTTTTTTTGATTTTTTCTTTTATTGTGGAAAAATCAATAACCCCTTCCCGTATCAGAACAAGTTCCTGCCCCGCAAGTCCCACCAGGGTTGAACCTTTGCCTCCCGGAGTCCGGCCCCCATCGAGAATGAAATCAACATCCGGGCCGAAGGCAGATGCAACATCACCCGCGGAAACGGCAGCCGGACGGCCGGAAATATTGGCGCTTGTCGCTGTAATGGGATGGCCGATGCGACTGACCAGAAGATGGGCAAGAGAATGGGAAGAAATCCTGGCGCCAACTGTACCGGTATTCCCGGTTACAAGCGCTGAAAGGGATGGATGGGCCGGAAAAACCAGGGTCAATGGTCCCGGCCAGAAAGCCATTAAAGGATCATAAAGAAAAGGAATGGATGAAGTGAGCCGCAGAAGTTGAGCTTCGTTGGCAACAAGCATTAAAAGGGGCTTGGCTGAAGATCTTTTTTTCAAGGAAAACAAACGGGTAACGGCATTTTCATCAAAAGGATTCACAGCCAGCCCGTAATAGGTTTCCGTCGGGAAGGCGACAATTCCTCCCCGACGAATAACTTCGACTGCTCTATCAACCTCAGAAAGACAAACCCTGGAATCCTCCACCCCCGCTCCTTTGCTCTTGTCAATCCCATTAGTCATCACAGGCGATAAGACTCTGCATCAAGAGACAAGCTTTGCGGCCTTTTCGTCCACTTCCCGGGCCATTTTCTTCTTGAACTCGTTCATTTTTACGGCAAACTCTTCCTCCGACACCGAAAGAATCTGAGTAGCAAAAATCGCGGCGTTTTTCGCTCCTGCCTTCCCTATGGCCATGGTTGCAACTGGAATGCCCGGCGGCATCTGGACTGTGGAAAGCAGCGAATCCAGGCCTTTCAGCGAGGATGAATCAATGGGAACGCCGATAACGGGCAGGGTGGTATGGGCGGCAAGAACTCCGGCAAGATGGGCTGCCATACCGGCGCCTGCAATGATGACCTTCAGCCCCCTTGACCTGGCAGTGGCGGCATATTCCGCTGCCCTCTCGGGAGTGCGATGGGCTGATGCCACCGTCATTTCGCAGCCGATCCCCATCTCCTTCAGAAAATCGCTCGCCTCCTTCATCACCGAAAGATCAGAATCACTGCCCATGACAATCCCTACTTTAATATTCCCCTTTCCCCGCTTAAGGGCTTTCATGCCGATATCCTTTCTGAAATAACAATGTTTCCAGGAAATAAGATCCACCGTTGCATATGCCTTGTCGATCGCAGACCGGAGGGAATCGCCAAGCGCGGTAACACCAAGCACCCTGCCGCCGCTGTTGACAAAATTACCTTTTTTCATGCTTGTTCCGGCATGAAAAACCACAACATCTTCCTGTTCCGCGACCCTATCAAGTCCTTTAATTTTCTTCCCTTTTTCATAGGAACCTGGGTACCCGCCGGAAGCCATGACCACGCAGACCGTAGGACGGGGATCGATATCGAGTTTGACTTCGGAGAGTTTATCATCAATCACCGCTTCCAGAATATCGACCAGATCGTTTTTCAGACGCATCAGCAGCGGTTGCGCTTCAGGATCGCCGAAACGGCAATTAAACTCCAGCACCTTGGCAACCCCCTGATGAATCATCAGTCCGGCATAAAGCATACCCTTATAAGGGCGGCCTTCCGCCTCCATGGCCTTTACCGTGGGTAGCATAACCTTCTCCATAACCTGCTGATGGATTTCATCGGTCACAACCGGAGCGGGAGAATACGCTCCCATACCACCGGTATTCGGTCCCCTGTCTCCATCAAATACAGCTTTGTGATCCTGTGAAGTGGGCAGGGGAAGAACTGTTTTTCCGTCGGTAAAGGCAATAAACGATGCCTCTTCACCCTGGAGGAATTCTTCGATCACCACCTTGCTGCCTGCAGCGCCAAAGGCCTTGTCGGCAAGAATGAGATCAACCGCCTTCCGCGCCTCATCAACAGATTGTGCAACAATAACCCCTTTCCCGGCAGCAAGGCCATCCGCCTTGACCACCACCGGCGCACCTACTTCATCGAGATAGGCCAGAGCTTTCTCCCGATCGGAAAATGCCTTGAAAAATCCGGAAGGAATCCCGTACTTTTCCATCAGACTTTTGGTGAAAACCTTACTTCCCTCAAGAATCGCCCCCTTGCTGTCAGGTCCGAAAATACGCATTCCCTCTCCGGAAAAACGATCAACAATACCCAAAGTAAGAGAATCCTCAGGTCCGACAACGGTGAGATCCACCTTCTGACTTCGGGCAAAGGCAAGCAGAGAATCTATATCCGAGGCTTTGATATCTACACATTCCGCCAGAGAACCAATGCCGGCGTTGCCGGGAGCACAATAGATCTTGTCAACCTTCGCGCTCTGGGCAAGTTTCCAAACCAAGGCGTGTTCACGTCCGCCTGAACCCACAACCAAAATTTTCATCTTTCCTTCTCCGTAATTTCAAAATGCATGCGCCGACAAGACCGTCATAGAGTGCAAGCGAGCTCATTAAAAAAATTCTGCCAGTTAAAAAAACAAAATTTACGCTTGACAGAGTAGTATGGTAAATCTATCATGAAAAAAATGAATCATTATTCACAAAAAATACACACTTTACAGTTTCCCCGATAGTTTTTTTTAAACCTTGACATCTTTTACTTCCCCGAACAAAATTATAAATTTCCAAGAGAACAGAATCAACTTATCGATTTTATTGAATTATAAAAACAGAACCTGAGCGTAACATCTCGAAAGATATCAAATCCAACGACATTTTCCTACTGATGAGAGTTTCAGATAAACATCAAAAAATCACACAGGCCGCGGTCAAAGTATTTGCCCGCAAAGGTTTCTTCAACGCCAGGATTTCAGACATTGCCAAAGAGGCCAAGGTGGCGGATGGAACAATCTACCTCTATTTTAACAACAAATACGATATCCTTATATCGCTGTTTGAAGATGAAATCGGCAAAATCATTGTCAAAGTCAAATTGCTCCTGGAAAATGAAACCGATCCCGTAAAGATGCTTGAAATCTATGCCATCCATCATCTCAGCCTGCTTGAAGACCAGAAGGAGCTGGTGGAAGTACTGCAGATGGAACTGCGGCAGAGCAACAAGTTCATCAAGGAGTACAGAAACACGAAATTCATCGAATATATTGATATTGTTTCCGACATTGTCCACAAGGGCCAGGAATCAGGCCATTTCCGTCAGGAGGTGATGCCGGGGATTGTCAAACGTGCTTTTTTCGGCGCACTCGATGAAATGTCGCGGCTCTGGGCTCTTTCCGCAAAACCCCACTACAGTCTTGAGGAAACAGCGAAACAGATCAGCGACATTTTTTTAAACGGGCTTGTCGCCCGAAGCAATTGAGAAAAAGAGGTTAACGGTTTCCAGTTAACGGTTTAATTTTTTTGCCCTGCAAATTCTCAAATCATCTGACCGGAAACTGAAAACCCCATTTCCACCTACGCCTCAGGTCCCTTCTTGATATCAATTATTTCCAGTTGCCGGACTCCGGACGGGGTCTTCACTTCAAATTCATCCCCGATCATTTTGCCGAGCATGGCCTTTCCCCATGGAGAGAGGACGGAGATGCTCCCTTTTTTCACATCCGACTCTTCCGGGCCAAGCAGCTGGTAGACAATTTCCTGACCGTTTTCCAGATCTTCCACGGTCACCACTGTTCCGAAAACAGCCCGATCGCAACTCACGGCGGAACAATCGATGATTTCAGCCCGCCCGAGTTTGTCTTTCAACTCGAGGATTCTTCCCTCAATATGCCCCTGCCGCTCCTTGGCCGCATGATACTCGGCGTTTTCCTTTAAATCACCATGCCCCCGGGCCACTTCAATGGACTTGATTACCTCCATGCGATCCACACGCTGCAAGCGGATCAACTCATCCCGTAGGCGGGAATGACCATTTTTTGACATTGGCACCCGTTCGATCATGTATAAAACCTCCAGAGCCGGCGTCGCCGGCCCGAATCATTAATGAAGCAAATTCAAAAAAAAAGAGAGACCTCAAACCGAGATCTCTTCAGCGAAAAACACCCAAAAAAAGAACCAACCGCCATGTTTCTACCAACGGTAAATGGCGGACACGGTGAGATCTTTTGCACGATACTCATCCGACACAACCAGACGGGCAGCGGATTGGAGCATCCAACTGCTGGATAATTCAAGAAAAAAGAGGCCCCGAAGTGATTGTATCATATGTCCGTTGGAATCATATTCAACAAGATATTCTCCACTATAATAACTTGGCGTTCCGCGTTCAAGAGTATCGGCGGATAATTTATGCTTCCATAATACAGCGTAGCCGTTTTTCCAGTAATTGCGGGGTGTCCAGTAAGGGTGATCGTCGTCGGTAAAGCCGTCATCAAGCATTGTCCCCAAAGCGCTTCCGCTTTCCCGCATATCCCTGAAATCATAACTGAACTTGAACTGCAGATAAGTGGGTTCGGGAAACAGAATATACGAAGCCCAAAATGAATATCCCTTCATATTGTTGCCGTCGGAGTAATTGGTGTATTCGTAATCGCCACCGGTCAATACCCTGGGAAAAAGCCCCAGAAAGAGCCCGGCCTGGACATTTTCCGACACGACATTACGGCTGAGACTTGCCACCGTGTCTTCCACCACATCCCGCTCATACCTTACTTCACCCTGCACCCTGTCGCTCACTTTGCCCCTGATGCCACACTCAAAAAGTGCGGTATCCGCATATTGGCCGTCAAGACTTTCCATCCCGCCCCCAAGGCTAACATCAAATCTATCAAGGATATTTGCCTCATAAGAGGCAAAGGCCCTGTTCGCCCTGACGGTGTTATCGGCATCGGAAGAACTGTAACTGATCCTGGAAAGAGTCATATCCAGATCACTGCCAGGTTGCAATGATACCCACGAACCGATATCGACGGCATTTTTCCGGATGGATTTATAGCCGTCCCGCCCATCCTCAGTCTGATAGCGATAACCTGCGATAACCCGGGGAAGACGCTTAAGTCTGTTTCTTTCCAATGCCTCTTCCAGGCCGGGGTAATTTGGATCCTTCACCGTCAGACGCTCATAGAGAAGCGCCTCATCCCCCAACCGCCCAAGTCGACTGTATACTCCGGCAAGATCGAAGAGAAGAGATTCATCTTCAGGAAATTTTTCAACCAACTGCAAAAACTGATTGATCGCCTGAAAATCATCCCGTTGCTCAACAAAACGTCGCGCGGCAAGCTCCAGGGCAAAACGCTGCTGCCATTTATAACGGGAGTAGAGAGAGGCTGCAATTTTTTTCATTTCTGCATTGCCTTCTTCCATGACAAAAGCCGGACTCATCACACTGTCGATAAAACGGTCCTTTTTCGGACCGGAAAATGTCAGGCGTTGCCAGACGGAAATTTTCTCTTCATCCGGCAAATCCACCCCAACGGACATTGATTGTTCCGACACGAGATCGAGGACAGGCGGAATGAGATAATTTTCATAAACATTGAAAGACTCTTCCCAGTCAAGCTGACGCCAGTAAATTCGTGCTTTCAGCAATTGAATGTCAGCCCGGTAAGGTTGTCGGGAAAGAATGGCCTCACAATAGTCCAATGCCTCATCATCAAGCCCCAAGGTGAAAGCGACCCGGGCACGCAGTGCCTCGACAGCGGTATTGCCGGGATAGCTGTTGCCAAGATGCTCTATCATATCATGTGACCGAGGCAAATCCCCCGCAAGAACGTGGGCTTGTGCCTGTCGGAACAGAGCGGTAAAGGAATCCTGCGCCATCGCAGTTGCGGCATCAGCGCTGCTCACCATTGCCCGCTTCACGCCCGCTTGCCGATATACGTCCGTGAGCCTGAACATTCTGCCCAGATCAAGGCCCGCCTCAGCCAAAGCTTTTCTATGCAGCTCATCGGCAGAGGCTCCATCGCCCCGCGCCGTATAAATCTGCTGGAGCAACACCAGACAATCAAGGGCGTCGACATCCTGCTCTTCCAGAAAACGACACTGTTTTTCCGCCTCATCATATTCTCCAAGGCCGAGAAGGGACTTTGCAAGCTCAAGACCCGCGAGATAGTGTAATGATTTATCCTGATAGGTTATTTCGTCACCGGATTCTCTGATGGCCATATCTTTCTGGAGAGCCCGGATTTTCCGCTGAGCCGCGGAAAATTTCCCGTTCGCATTCAGCAACCGGGCCTGGGACAATTCAAGCAACCAGTGAGCCGAATTCCAGCCATCTCCCTTTGCCGCGGAAGAACGCGCAATTCTATCCAGCTGCGCCAGCCAGACAGAGGCTTCATCCTTATTTCCTGAAAAAAAATGAAGATCGAAAAGTCGGACCAGGATATCCGCTTTTTCAGGATTTTCCAGCAATGCAATCCGCAACACCTGTTCCGCCTCAAAATAAAGATCCTGATGTTCATAGGACAAAGCAAATTGAAACAAAATTCGGCTGCGAAACTCGGGATCGGCACATCTGTCGAGTAATTCCTGATAAAGAGAATGGGCGGTCGCATAATCCTTGCCGTTCCTGAACCCATTGGCAACACGAAGAATCTCCTCGTCTCCGGGTTTTTTGGAAAGAAAATCAGTCAGATACCGGGAGGCCAATTTCATCTTCCCAATGGAGGCGGAAATTTCCAGACATTTGAGCTGCAATTCCGGTGTCACATCACCCATTGCCCTAATTGCCATGTAATCCTTCAGGGCATGATCCGGCATACGGAGGTCTTCAAAAATTTCCGCCCTCATGGTCAGCAAAGAGAGATCAACGATCTCATTTGCCGCAACAGGCAGAAAAACAGCTTCAGCCCTTTTCACATCGCCCCCGGCAAGAAGCGCGGAGGAGAGCCGCAGAGCGACTTCAACATCATTCGGATCCAGTTTATTGATTTCCTCGAGCACATGAACAAGCTCTTCTTTGCGGTCAAGTTGGATCAGAAGTTCCATCATGGAACGATAAATGGCTTTGCTGTCAGGCGAGATACGGGCGAGATGGGCCCAAATCGTCAATGTGCCGTCATCCTCTCCGATTGCCAGCAGATCCCGGGCCAGCGTTTCAAGAACATCTGAATCATCCGGATTTATTTCCAGCAGACGGCGGTAAAGGGGAATGGCGTCATGGTATCGCCCCGCTGCATCATAGAGCTGCGCAGCCTGTCTCAAGTTGCCGGGTGAAGGATCGGATTCGATCACAAAATAACGGTCAAGGGCGGACAGGGTTTCGCTTTCCTTGCCAAGTCCGGCATAAATGGTGACCAACTGACGGATGATATCCTTGTCATGCGGAAAAAGAGCGATATACTTTTCATAATAGGAAGCCGCCTTGGCCGGTTCCTTTAATTTCAGAAAGCATGCTGCAACACGGGTAAGAAGATCTCCATTACGGCTGTCACGATCAAGCAAAAAGAGGAGATGAGGCAGCGCCTCTTTCCAGCTTCCTTCATCATACAGGTAGGCGGCCAACCACTCATGCCCAGACGAATCTCCCGGAGAAAGGGCAACTGCTTTGCGCCAGTATTTGGCCGCGACATCTTTAAGCCCTGTTTCTTCATGGGCCCTTGCAGCGCATTTCAAGTCATCAAGGGCGGCATCCGCTCTCTCCGCCAGTCGAACGGCCAAAGGTCGGGCCTTGGCGGCCAGGTGCAAGTCCAGATATAGACAAACGAGCCGTTTCTGCAAATTGATGTCATCCACCTGTCGCTCGTTCAAATCCTCAAGCCGGGGTAAGGCTCTGCCCAGGTTGCCGAGGGCAAGCAAGCCCTCGCTGAGTCCGGTAAGTGCGATGATATTGGCGGGGTCCCGCCCGGCGGCGCGGTCAAAAAGTTCGACTGCACGGTCGAAATGCCCTTTTTTTTGCATGACATAGCCAAGACCGTTCAAATACTCGACCCGGTCAGGATCCGTTTCGAGAAGCATTTCAAGCAGACCGGCAGCCTGATCAAATTCATTTGCGGACAGAAGAAGCGCGGCAAATTCCCAACGGGCCTCTGCCACATCCCCTTTTATTTCGAGAAAACGTGAATACGCGGACCGGGCGGCAAAAAAATCTCCCGCAAGGGCATGACGTCGTGCATCCTGCCAGATCGTTACCCATGCCGGTAAATTGTTCGCAGTCGCAACTATCTCCTGCCGAGGAATCTGCGGCTTTGCAAAAAAATCCTCCAGGGAAGAGGCCGCAGACACATCGACTGACAGCAGAAAAATCAATCCCATCAAAAAGAAAAACGCACTGTGCGCCGGGGATCCTTCTCCTGTTTTTTTATTTTTTATAAAATGCGCAAATACGGTCGACAACATACTCCTGCATCTTCGAAGTGAGTTCAGGATAGATAGGTAAGGCCAGGGTTTCAGCGGCAGCCTTCTCCGCCTGGGGCATGGAACATTGACTGCACGCCAGATCGGCGATACATTTCTGCCGGTGTAAGGGAATCGGATAATAGACAGCCACGCCGATTGATTCCTTCAACAGGAAATCCCGCAGTTCATCCCTTCTGGAAGCCCGGACGACATACTGATTGTAAATGTGATAATCGACCCCGCTTTCCCCAGCAGCAAGATCTGCATAGACGGCTTCAGGTAAACGGACAAGCCCTTCATCCACCAACCCGGCCTCCTTGAAAAGGGCATTGTAGAGGGTGGCATTCTGCCGCCTTGCGGCATGCCATGTCCGGAGATGCTTCAATTTGACATCCAGAACCGCTGCCTGAATGGCGTCAAGACGAAAATTGCCGCCGATAACGGTATGCTGATATTTGCTTATATCGCCATGAACCCGAATCAGCCGCAGATCATTGGCGAATTTTTCCCTGTTTGTCACCACCATGCCGCCGTCACCCATGCCGCCGAGATTCTTGCTGGGAAAAAACGAAAAACAACCGCAGTCCCCCATGCTTCCAGCCCTCTGCCATTCAACATTTCCATTAACCATGAAGGGATAGGAGGAACCAATTGCCTGGGCCGCATCCTCCACTACGGGAATGGCATGCCTCCCGGTCAGTTCCAGCAAGGGGGCCATATCCGCGCACTGGCCAAAAAGATGCACCGGCATCATCGCCTTGACTCTCGATGCGATTTTTGTATCCGAAAGAACCTCGGCAACCTTGGCCGGGTCGATATTATAGGTGACCGGATCAATATCGACAAAAAGAGGCTGAGCGCCAAGCCGAAGAATACTGCCCATGGTGGCGAAAAAGGTATAGGGGGTAGTGAGAATCAGGTCGTCGCTCTTTATCCCGAGGGCCATGAGGCTTGCCAGCAGCGCATCCGTGCCGCTGGAAACACCGACAGCCGCCTTTGTCCGGCAGTAGGCGGCAACGTTTTTTTCAAAGGTTTCTATCTGCGGCCCCATGATATAACAGGTGGAATTAACCGTTTCGGTAATGGCCGTCATAATTTCATCATGGAGCGTATCGAGCTGCGCTTTCAAATCAAGTAAGGGAACGTTCATATTTTGGTTGGTTCAAAAATTTCAAGTTATTGGTTTCAGGTTACACTCAAGAACAAAGAACAAACAGACGACTCCCGTCTCCTGAATTCTGTCTTCTGACTACTGGGTTACACTTGCCATTGTTTTTCCACATGATCAAGAAAAAAGCCGATATCCGGCACTTCCTGTTCAAGGTACTTTTTCATTTTCTTGAGGAGGTTCGCTTCAATCTGCCGCACACGTTCCCTGGAGATCCCGAACTGGTCTGCAATATCCTGAAGGGTAAGAGGCTCATCACTCAGCAGACGGGCAGCCAGAATGGTCTGTTCCTTTTCATTCAAGGTATCCTGGAGCTTATCAAGAATCTCGCCCAGACGTTCCTTGATTTCCATATCCGCCACCGTCTCCTCAACGGAAGGGCCGCCAGCCGGGAGAAAACTCTTCTGCTCATCTTCGGAATCCTCACGCACCGGGCTTTCCAGCGACACATCCCAGTTGTCCATCCGCTGGGACATCTCGATAACCTCGCTCTCCTTCACCCCAAGCCTTTCAGCCAGAAGTTTTATTTCCGGCTTGAAGCCCTGGGACTCCAACAGTTTTTTCTCTTTGTTGAGACTGAAAAAAAGCTTGCGCTGGGCCTGGGTCGTGCCGATTTTCACCAGACGCCAGTTGTCCATGATAAATTTCAGGATATAGGCCCGAATCCAGTAGGCGGCATAATAGGAGAATTTGACCCCTCGATACGGGTCAAATTTTTTCACGGCCTGAACCAGGCCGACATTTCCTTCCTGAATAAGATCGAGAAAATTCTGCATCCAGTATTTCTGAAAATCCATCGCCACCTTGACCACAAGGCGCAGGTTGGCCGTGACCAGCTGATAAGCCGCTTCAGGATCCTGGGTTTCATGAAAACGCTTGGCCAGTTCTTCCGTTTCTTCCCTGGTCAGCAGCCGATGCTGATTTATTTCCTGCAGATAACGATGCAGGCCGGGGTGACTCAGGGCGGGGAGGTGCTTATCATCCGGCAGGGCCAGCAGGGGATGAAAGGTATTCTCCTCATCCTCAAAAGAGTTGTCTATATCCGTTTCTTCTGTCATGATTGTCTGTTATAGAGTGAATGGAAGGCTTTTGTTTCTTCCTTGACAAGGAGAAGCCGCCACTATATATCCACCTATTTTAGCAGATTGTCCATCTTTCTCTGCTATACTTAAACTTAAAACAAGAAAACTTACTTTATTTTTGCAAATTCCGCTAGAAATAACGAGGATGAGAAGCACCAATGCAGCAAAAAAATATCCGCAATTTCAGCATTATTGCCCATATCGATCATGGCAAGTCAACCCTTGCCGACAGGCTTATCCAGAAATGCGGGATGGTGACCGCTCGCGAGTTCAAGGATCAGTTGCTCGACAACATGGACATTGAACGGGAGCGGGGAATCACGATCAAGAGCCAGACCATCTGCCTGCCCTACAAAGCCAGAGACGGGAAGCAATACAGCCTTAATCTCGTCGACACTCCGGGCCATGTCGACTTCAGTTACGAAGTGTCCAGGGCGCTTTCCTCCTGCGAAGGAGCGCTGCTCTTAATCGATGCGGCCCAGGGCATTGAGGCGCAAACCCTGGCCAACCTTTATCTTGCCATGGAAAACGACCTGGAAATCATTCCCGTGATCAACAAAATAGATCTTCCCTCCGCCGACCCGGATGCCGTGGCCCTGCAGATTGAAGAAGATCTCGGACTTGACGGGGCATGGATCAGAAAATGTTCGGCCAAAACAGGAGAAGGGGTTGACGAAATACTTGAAGCCATTGTCAACCTTCTGCCTCCCCCTGAAGGAGACCCGGATGCACCACTCCAGGCGCTCATCTTTGACGCCCACTATGATTCATTCCGCGGCACCATCATCTCCTGCCGGATCATCAACGGCAGGATCAAGGCCGGCGACACCATCCTTTTCATGGCAAACAAGGCAACCTACCGGGTGGACGAGGTCGGCCTCTTCCACCTTGAGCGTTTGGCCCAGAAAGAACTGCGGGCAGGACAGGTAGGGTATATCCTGGCAGGAATCAAAACAGTCAGCGACACCAGACCGGGTGATACCATCACCCTGAAAGACAACCCCTGCGCCAAAGCGCTGCCGGGTTTCAAAGAAGTCCAGCAGGTGGTTTTTTCCTCCATCTATCCCATAACCACGGATGATTATGAAAACCTTGCCGCGGCCATGGAAAAACTCACCTTGAACGACGCATCGCTTTCCTACCAGAAGGATTCATCTTCCGCTCTTGGCTTCGGTTTCCGCTGCGGCTTTCTCGGCCTGCTTCACCTTGAAGTCATCCAGGAAAGACTGGAAAGGGAATTTGACATTCCGCTTATCCTCACCGTTCCGTCGGTCTGTTACCATTTCTACCTCCAGGACGGCACCATGAAAGAGGTGGACAACCCGGCCTATTTCCCCGATCCCGGCTCCATAGCCCGCACCGAGGAGCCTTTCATCAAGGCAACCATCCTCATACCGGAACGCTACATGGGCGCGGTCATGACCCTGTGCATGGAGCGCAGGGGAGAAAACACCCATTACCACTACCCCATGCCGGGCAGGATCGAATTCACCTGTGAAGTGCCTTTGGCCGAGGTCATTTACGATTTTTACGACCGGCTCAAATCAATTACCCAAGGGTATGGCTCCTTTGATTACTCGTTGCTTGATTACCGCCCCAGCGATCTCACCAAACTCGACATACTGGTCAACGGCGAAAGGGTTGACGCCCTTTCCCAGCTCGTTCACCGCAGCAAGGCCCGCGAAAGAGCGCTGCACGCCTGTGAAAGGCTGAAGGAAGAAATTCCCCGCCAGATGTTCAAAATAGCCATCCAGGGAGCCATCGGCGGCAACATTATCGCCCGCGAAACCATATCCGCACTCCGCAAGGATGTAACGGCGAAATGTTACGGCGGTGACATCTCCAGAAAACGAAAACTGCTGGAGAAACAGAAGGCCGGCAAAAAACGGATGAAAACCGTCGGCAATGTCGACATTCCCCAAAGCGCCTTTCTGGCTGTGCTGAAATCAGACGAGCGCTAGTTTTTACCGTATTCGGCCAAAATCCTGAAGAACCCAGAGATGGTCTTCGAGGGCAATAAGAAGAATATTTTCTTATTTGCTGCGCTACGGAATGATGGGGAAAACAAGGTAAACATTTTTATCCGGCAGGACGGGAAGAAAAAAAAGCGGCAAAATCAATATACAGGCGGACCATCAAAACTCTGGAAGTCGACGGCTGGGGAAAGAAAAAAACGAGGTCGTACAAATGCAATCAGCCATCAGCGCAAAAGCGTGACGGCTGATTGCGACTGTTAAGTATTTATTAGAAATTATTACATTTTCCCCTGAGAAGACAGACCCCTTTTTGTTGCAGAATCTCATCAATCTCTTCCCGGCTGAGGGCGCCATTCTGTTGTTGGCTGATATAGACCAGACAGTCAGAACAGACATTCAGGGCAGACCTGTAATCATCCAGTTCATCGGCTATTTCCCAGCAGGCTTTGCCATTTTCGCGAGCGGTACACTTTTCATTGCCGCATTGCATGATCTCCCAGCAACTGACTTTAGAATATGACGACATACTTTCCACCTCTGTTAAAGCATACTGTCCAAGCATTGTCACCTCTCCCCTAAAAAGTTTCTCTTCATTGCGTCCAGCCGGTCATCAGTTCTTATTCCACTCCTCCATTAATGGAATTGATCCTCATCACAACGGCAATAAACCACTATCCGGCAAACTGTTCAAGTCTCGAAATAAGATTTTCCCTCCCCTCTCCCGTTTTTGAGGAAAAAAGCACCCTGTCGTCTTTGCAGATACCGAAACCGGCATCCAGAATAGCGGACTGCCGCGCCTTTTTATTGCCGGTTAACTTATCCTGCTTGGTGTAGACCAGCAGTAACGGAATATTTTCACTTTTCAGCCATGTGACGAGCTCAAGATCCTGGCTTTTGACTTCATGCCGGATATCAATGATGACCACCACACAGATAAGCGTGGAACGATTGAGAATGTAAGACGCAATCAATCCCTTCCAGTCATTCATCACCCTGCGGGGAACCTTGGCATAGCCGTATCCCGGCAGGTCAACCAGATAGAGACTTTCACCGACAGAAAAAAAATTCAAACTCTGGGTCTTGCCCGGCTGGGAACTGACCTTGACCAGATTCCGGCGGTTCAAAAGACGGTTGATCAGGCTCGATTTACCCACATTGGATCGACCGGCAAAGGCAATCTCGGGAAATTCAGCCGGCGGCAACTGAGTTGTATTGTAGACACTCGTGACAAATAAAGCCTCACCATCCAGAAAGAGATTCATATCTCAGATAACCTTGTTCAAGGCGTACTCAATAATACCTTCCGCCCCGGACTTCAAAAGTTTCGGCACCAGATCACGCACCTGATGCTCGGAAATGACGGTTTCAACGGAAAACCATTTCGTATTATAAAGAGGCGCCACGGTGGGAGCATTCATGCTGGGCAGCATGTCAATTATCACGCCAAGTTTCGGTTCCGGCACATTCATCTTGAGACCGACGATCTTGTCCGCCTTGAGAGCTCCCTGAAGAAGCATGGCGATATTTTCTATCTTTTCCTTTTTCCACGGATCAGCCCACGCCTTCTTATTGACGATAAACTGGGTATTGGAAGACATCAGTTCATGGATAATCTTCAAACCGTGGGCGCGGATGGTGGATTCGGTTTCCGTCACCTCGACAATGGCATCGGCAAGGCCGGACACAACTTTCGCCTCGGTGGCGCCCCAGGAAAATTCAATTTCCACATTGATGTTTTGCGAGGCAAAAAACCGTCTGGTATAATTGACCAGTTCAGTCGCGATTTTTTTCCCTTCCAGATCCTTTATGGTTTTGATATCGGAATCACCGGGAACGGCTATGACCCACCTGGTGGGCTTGCGGCTGACCTTGGAATAGATCAGGTCTTCCACCACAACCACATCGGATTCGTTCTCAAGAATCCAGTCCTTGCCGGTTATGCCGGCGTCAAGAATACCGGTTTCAATATAGCGGGACATCTCCTGTGGTCGACAGATGGAGCAGGAAAGTTCCGGATCATCGATTTCGGGGAAATAGTTGCGTGAAGAAAGTTTGATCTGCCAGCCGGACTTGGCAAACAGTTCGATCGTTGCCTTTTCCAGGCTTCCCTTGGGAATACCCAACTTCAACTGATTCATTTCTTATATACCTCCTGGGGATTAAACACGGGCTCACCCATGACAATGAAACCTCCCCCCTGTAATTGTCTGAAAAAACAGCTTCGATACCCTTTATGACATGCCGCTCCGCCCAATTGCTCAACCTTATAGATAACCGTGTCCTCGTCGCAGTCCACCCAAATTTCCTTAATGAGCTGTACATGCCCGGAAGACTCGCCCTTGAGCCACAATTTATTGCGTGAACGACTCCAGTAATGCGCCTTGCCGCTGGCGACGGTTTCTTCTAATGCCCGCTCATTGATATACGCCAGCATCAGCACTTCCCCTGTCTGATAATCCTGGGCAATTACCGGCAGCAGCCCTCCGCCTTTCTCAAATTTCAGTTTCTGCATTCTCTTCTTCCTGTTTCTGCAGGCGCTCTTCCTGCTTCTTCTCCGTTTCAATGAAATGGATCATACAGGATGTCCTGAAACGGCAGTATTCCACGGGATGGGAACAATGCGCCTGGTCGGAATCAACTTTTTCGTTATATTTTTCACACAACAAATCCACAACATCACCCGGTCCTACACTGAAACAGGGAAACAACCCCTTCCCGGAAAACTCAGTTATTAAGCACAAAAACCTCTGTTTGTAAAGGGTTTGGCTGGATATACACTAATTTATCAAAGTATGCGGATCATGATCATTTGTCAAGTTCGACAACAAATGAATCCCCCTGCAGGGTTATCGAGTTTGCCAATGATCCGCTGAAAGAGGATTGCGAACAGCTTTATTGCTAATTCATTCATTTCCCTTGAATTTGAGGGAAACCATTGATAAATTAAAGCATTATGAATGAAATCACATCGCCTCACAAAATCCTCCTGGTTGATGACGAAAAAATCGTCTGCGACACTTTTACCCGCCTTTTGAATTATTCAGGCTACGAATGCAGATCCGCCCACAGTGGACGGGATGCCATGGCTCTCCTGGCGCAAGAGGAATTCTCCCTGATGCTGTCAGACATCAACATGCCGGAGATGAGCGGTATTGAACTGCTTGAAAACGTAAGAAAGAAATTCTCCCAACTTGCCGTGCTCATGATAAGCGGGATAGATGACCGGGATGTCGCCATCAACTGTCTTGAAATAGGGGCATACGGTTATATCATCAAACCGGTGCAGATGAACGAGCTGGTCATCAATGTCGCCAATGCCCTCCACCGCAGGGAACTGGAAATCGACAACCTCAGATATAACCAGCAACTGGAAGAATTGATTGCCGCCCGAACCCTTGAGCTGAACCTGGCCAAGGAAGAAACCATCATGACCCTCGGCAAGGCGGCTGAATTCCGTGACAACGAAACAGCTCAGCACACCATGCGGATGAGCCATTACTGCCGGCTTCTGGCGCGAAAATCAGGTCTGCTTGAAAAGGAATGCGAAAAAATCAGGCTGGCAAGCCCGCTGCATGATATCGGCAAAATCGGCATCTCGGACATCATACTGCTCAAACCGGGGCGTCTGACCTCGGAAGAGTTTCGCATTATCCAGCTGCATCCGGAAATCGGCTACCGCATTCTTGCCGACGCAAAATCCGAACTGCTGCGTCTGGGAGCCTCGATAGCCTATACCCATCATGAGAAATATGACGGGTCGGGCTATCCGAGAAAACTGAAGGGAAAAGAAATACCGGTTGAAGGGAGAATTGCTGCCATTTGTGACGTCTTTGACGCTCTGACCACCAACCGGGTATACAAAGATGCCATTCCGGTGGACAAGGCTGTCAGCATTCTCATAGAGGGCAGAAACACTCACTTCGACCCAGAATTACTTGACATCTTCCTGGGCAATCTTGATGCGATCCTGCGCATCCGGGAAGCCTGCGCCGACCCGGAAAAATAAGCGCATCTTCACCTTCACATCAAAACATCACACGAAAAATTCAGGAGGTAATCCTGAACTTTTCCACAAGCTCCTGCAGACTCGCGGCAAGCTCGACGAGTTCACTGGTTGACGCGCTGATCTTCTGCAGCTCCGTGCCCCCGGCCTGAATCTCCTGATCAATGCGCCGGATATTCTCCCTTACCTGCCCCGCCTCAGAGGAAACGAGATTAATGGCCTCGGCAACATGTTTCACACCGGTATAGGACTGAGACACCTTCTGGTTGATTTCACTGTTCATCCTGCCCTGGCTTTCCACTGAGGAGGAAATGGTGCTTGATGAAGCGTGTGCCTTCTGAACGATTTCCGCCACATCGGCAATGGCCTTCACCGCCGCCTGGGTATTTTTCTGCACATCGGTTATCTGGGCGGCAATACGGTTTGCCGCCTGAGCGCTCTGCTGGGCCAGTTCTTTCACCTCTCCCGCCACCACGGCAAATCCCTTGCCGGCTTCTCCTGCCCGTGCGGCCTCGATGGTGGCGTTTAAAGCCAGCAGCTTGGTCTGCTCCGTGATGTCATGAATGACCTTGGTGATCTCACCGATTTCTTCCGTGCCTTCATTCAATTTTTCCATGGAAAGCCTGGCCTGCTCGGACATTTCAAGTGCAGACTGGGTAATGCTTGCACCATGCTGGGCGTGGCTGCCTATTTCCGAGACCGATGAAGACATCTGCAGGGATGATTCCTCAACCATTTCCATGTCCTTCAGCATGTCACCGGCAATCAATGAGGCCTGTTCAACCTGGAGATTCATCTCGTTCGTGGCGTCATTCACCTTGGCTGAATTGGCAATCATCCCGTCTGAACTGGTAGCGAGCTGGTTGACGATATCAGTCAACTGATCCGATGAATTGTTAAGCCGGGCGGAATTGGACTGAATCTGCTGGATCATGCCGGCCAGATTTTCCACCATACGGCGCAGGGAATTACCGAGAAGATCGTACTCGGAATAGACATTGACTTCCCGGGTGAGATCACCCTCGGTAATGGCCTGGGCAAGTTCCGCCCGCTTCCTGAGACCTACGATCATCAGATCCATGCTTCGGCCCAGATTGCCGACCTCATCATTCTGCGTCATGTTCAGATTTTCCCGCACATCACCCTGCGCAACCCGGTCGGCCATGGAAACACAGGCCAGAATAGGCTTGGTTATTGACGTGGCGACAATGACAGCGAGCGCTATACTGATAACAATACCGGCAAAACCGACGATACCCATTATAAGGGCTGCGGAATCAATCTGTTTCAAGGTCTTGGCCCTGACCTGCACCATTTCGTCCTGGCTTTTGCGAATATGTTTCGCCTGGAAAGAACGCAGGTTATCAAGCGTGTCTTCCAGCGTCTGGTTGGTGTCATCCAGAAGTTTGAAAAATACGGCGCTGTATCCCGCCCAGATATCGGAAAAATCCTCAATATTATATTTCAAATCCTGGGGAAGTCCCTGCAGGGCTTTTTCAAACGATTGTTCAATAGTCGCTTTTGCATCCGGATTCGGGCTCCTCATATCCGCATTGACCTGATCAATAATGCCCAGTATTTCACTTGCCTTCTCAGGGGTGCCGGAAGAGGCGAGGCTGTCGCGAATTTCCTTTACCAGGGCAAGTGAGTTCTTCTGCTGCTTGTCAAGCGTTTCGAAACGGACACCGGCGGCGTCAATCAATTGCTCAAGCCGAACGAGAGCGGCCATGACTTTATCCTCGGAAGCGATTGTCTCAAGAGATTTTAATTCCGCAATCGTCGATTTCGCCTCCTCCTTGTCCTGCTCCTGATGGAAATAAAAATAACGGCCGGAGGTTTGCTGTATCTGACCGATGAGCACGGTGAGCCGGGTTTCACTCATCAAGGTTTTTTCCGAACTGGTGATAATCTCAGACACCGTGTTGCCCAGGGAATGAAAATTACGGAAACTCAATGCGGCAATGCCGACCAGAAAACAGATAATGATAAATGACGGTATAAGGATTTTCACTTTCAACGAACAGTTACAGCGAAATGAAAATTTACCTGTTTTTTTCTCTTTCTTCATACTTTAAACTCCACCGACAAAATGGGTAATATCCAAATTTCCTACCACAAAGTATAGCAGACCTTCGCGTCATTTTCTTTGTTTTGTACAGCATTCCACAAAAAAAGACCGTCCACGCACACTACGCATGAACGGCCTTTCCCTTTTGGAATCATGCTGTTTCAAAATCAGAAACGACAATCCATGAGCAGATAGTAGTTGCTGAGCTCGGCATCGGTCTCCTGAGGCTGTCCCAGGTGAGAGCCGCTGCCGGTGTAATCATACTCGATCTTCGTATAGCCAAGCCTGAAAAAGAGGTTCTCGTTCACCGGCTGGATGTAATAAAGCTCATAGGCGTCGCCACGGGTGGCCAGCTTGTTGAACATCTCGGTGCTGGCCATGGTCATGCTCATCCAGTACTTGGAGCCGTGGTTGTACTCAAAGCCGATTTTCGGATTATGGAACGGTGCGTAAGGAATGTTATAGCGCAGACCGGCAAAGATGCTGTGGCCGGAGCGGTCGTCCTGTCCATCGTCAGTCAAGAGCCCGGCAGGAATATCAATAGTCCCCCATGGGGTATCCGCCACATCTCGGAAAATTGCCCTCTCACCATTAGCATCGGTTTTGTTGGCCGCCCATGACACGAATACGTCAAAATTCGACTCCACCAGATTGGAGGCCTGAAGATGAACGCCATAGAGGTCCATGTCACCCAGGCTCACGGGACTTTCCGCTCCCAGGAAGGAACTGGGCAGATCTGTCAGGTGGGCGTAACTGAGCACCACCAGGCTGTTTTTCAGCCCCGGGATCTCACTCTCGAGAAAGGTGGCGTACATATCGGTGTCACCTGCTTCGTTACCATCATCAAAAAAGGAGAAGCTGGAGGAATCATCATCATCGGAATGATAGCCCTTGCCGTAGGCAAAACGCCAACCCGAATTTTTCAACCCGGTGTAACGCTCAAGCCCCAGGGTGACGACGATGCCGTCGTTTTCCGCGTCAAAGAGGAGCGACGGATAGGTGGACTGGCGCTGCCGGTTTTCCTTGTATTCCACCGGCGGGCCCTCGGTGGAGGGGTGGCGGCCGATGGTGACGGCGACGGGCAGGATGAAATCCGGCACCCAGTCGATATAGGCGCGGTCAAGCTTCACTCCGCTGGTGCCCGGCCGGTGGGCGCGGTTCATGTCGTTAAATAGGGCGGTTGAGGTGATATCGGAATCCCCCCAGTTCTTGAACACCGTCATCCGGCCGTGGAAACTCAGGGTCTGGTTGATCTTGGCATCCATATTGAGCCGGATGCGGTTGGTCCAGTTGTTGTCGTCATACTCATTGTCCCCGTTCGGGGCAACCATCCGAAGAGAACCGTCTGGATTTTTAAGAATTACTGCATCCACCCCCGAAAGATCCGACAATTTGTAATTATCAACCCGGGTGCGCAACTCGGCGCCCCAGTTGATCCTGTCCTGCAGCGCCTTGGTCTCCACCACGTCCAGGGTATCATAGATATTATTGACGTCGCCAGCCAGCTTGTCATATTCCTCACGGGATACGCCAGGTGCTGCGGCAACAGGGGCCGCCGGTTTTTCCTCCAGCATGTCAACCCGTTTCTGCAGGGCGTCAAGTTTCTGCAGAATGGCATTATAGGTATCCGAGGGCAGGGTAACGGTGTCACCGGTTCCCCCAGCAAATACCGTTCCGGACCATAACAGCAGGGCTCCGGCGGTCAGTAAGCATTTTTTCATCTCTTTATCTCCCTTCTTAGGCGTTTACTTAGGAATTGCGGCTGTTTCAGGACGGTCACTGTCGGCGGCGAATTTCTTCAGATACTCGACAACGCTCCCCAGCTCGTCGGCTGCCAACGATCCCGCCAAATCAGGACTGTGGCGGTTTCTGTCGAAAAATTTCTCCCAGACGACTGCTGCCTTGTCGGCCGGGTTCACCGGAGCAGCCTGTCCGCCCTTCTGATGACAGGCGCCGCATTTCTGTTTGAATAGCGCGCCCCCGTCAGCAGAGGCGATGCCTGCAGTCATTGCTGTTGCCAAGAGCAGACAGCAAATAATTCTCCATTTCATTTTTCCCCCCTTACTTTGTTCATAAAAGACCGAATTTTTTTGAAAGCGCCTTTTCCCCGGCGTTTCCACTCTTGCACCCACCCCCTCGGGGACGGGCAAACCACTGAACGATAAATTTTTTTATCACTTTATCGTGATAAATTATGTTATATAGTGAGCCCAAGCAACTTGTCAAATCGTCATATCTTTTTTTAACGGGTCAAGAATATTCCAGTGCCGGAAAAAGCTGCAGACACCATACATTTTCTCAAAACCCTCTTTAACCAGTGCGGGATTGAGGCCCAGAATATCCTGAAGGACGATCTGTACGCCAACGGCTGGCCCAATGTGGATATCGAAAAATATAGCGTTATTTTCACCGCATTTAACATCAAGCCCAAAAACGTCGCCTCGGCCGCCCAGAATATTCAGAAAAACGCAAAAATAATTCTGCAGGGAATAAAAAAATGGGGAAACTCGCTCAGCAACCTTGAAGCCGACATCCGTCTCAACAACAGACCGGAACAGGATGCTGCCAGAGATGCTCTCCAACTGAAACATGATTGCCGGGAACTTTCCAAATGGATTGAGGTATTGGGCCGACAAAAAGCCACCCTTACCGGCGCAACAGAAGTCATCTCCAAACACCTCACCCTGACCAACCTTCTGGCCGTTGCCAATGCCGAGGCAGACACTTCCAGAAAGAGCAATGATGTTTTCGCCGGAGGATTGCAGGTTTTTCGTCTGTTAACGGACAATGGGGAACTGCTCGAAAGGGATCTCAACATCCATCGTCTGGAAAAAAAGGCGGAAAAACTTGAAAACGCATTGCAGAAAATGGAGTTTCCGGCAATGCCCGAACTGGCCAAAGTCGTCCTGCAATGCCATATCACCACCTGCCATACCGCCCTGAATGAGATCCATCTCTACATAGGCACCATGAGCCGCTCTCTGGTGTCGGAAATGCGAAAAGTAAAGGAACTTGAGGAAAATCTGGGCCAATTGCATGAAAAATCTCTGCCGGAGACTCTCGAATCCCTGAAACAGTATGCCGGCAGATTACGCCGATATATCAGTGAATTCGAATACAAATCGCAGTACATCAAGGATGTGGTGACCATCTCGATCCTCCTTGACAATCTTACTGTTTTTATTGAGATATTCCGCAATTCTTACCTGCCTCGGCTTGCCGAAAAAACAGGGCGGTCCGGATCCCCTCTCGACCCGTATCACCTTGCCGGGGAAACGGGCAGAATTTATTTCAATGGCCTGAAAGGACTTGTGCGAATGATGAAAGTTCTTTTTTTCGCAGGCGGCATAAGTGGACCTCTCAATGAACAAACCCTGGCGGAAAAAATATCCATTGCCCTGACCAGCTGCCCTTATTACTATTGCAAGGATGAAAAACAGACGGAAAAAATCGGAGTTTTCATCGACTCATTGATAAGCGGCTACAACAAACCCCATCCCTATGACGCCCTCTTTCTCTTGATTAAAAACGCCATCGAAGCTTACGGCTCTCTCATAGAAAAAGATTTTTTACACTTTAAGACGGATAAAAAAACAGCGTCGCAAAATAACACGAACAACTCGACGGCAACCACCATTCCCGGAGGAGTGCAGCTTGGCCGGCTGATCAGCAAGATCGAAACACGTTCAGCGCAGATCAGCTCCCTGCAACCTCAAAACAATATTCTCACTGCAAAAAAGTGACGAACACAGAAAGGAGTAAAATTTTCCCATGAAAACTGCAGAACCCGGAGATTTTGTCACGGTTATTTATGATGGCTTTCTGGAAAACGGAGAAATATTTGAAACATCACGGGATTCCGGTCCCCTTGAATTCCAGATCGGCACCGGCAGCGTGCTGACAGGTTTTGAAAAGGGTATACTCGGCATGGCGCCCGAAGAAAGCAGGGAAATCCTGCTGACACCCGAAGATGCCCACGGTTTTCATTTACCGGAGCTCGTTCATACCGTGAAACGCTCCTGCTGGGACCCAAAAGCCGACATCCGGCCGGGTGTGGTGGTCGGCATGAGCATGGAAAAAGACGGTGAAAACCACCAGGTTCCCGCTATGATTACCGATATTTCCGGCGACATGGTGACCATCGACTTCAACCACCCCCTGGCCGGACAAAACATTACTTACAAAATTACCCTGCAGAAAATCAGCAGCGCGAAACCGGCAGCCCCCGTTGCCTCCGGCGGTTGTGGCTGTTCTTCCTGATCTGCCGTCAGCCAGCCGGACCGATCCATGCCCGTTCATGCAAATCAGATTCCCGTCGCACTGTCCATCGCCGGTTCCGATCCTTCCGGCGGAGCCGGCATCCAGGCGGACATCAAGACTTTCACCGTACTCGGAATTTATTGTGGCGCCGCCATTACCGCGCTCACCACTCAGAACACCCTCGGCGTCTCTTCATACATGCCGCTGCCTCCCGATTTCGTCAAAAAACAGGTCAAGGATGTGCTGGATGATCTCCTCGTGACCCATATCAAGATCGGCATGGTGGGCAGCGCGGGCGTTGCCGACACACTCTGCGGAATTCTCCGGGATTTCAAAGGGGAGATTATCTACGACCCGGTTTCCGGCTCGTCTTCCGGAGACTCCCTGGTGATGGAGAAAAATTATACGGCCATTAAGCGGCTGGCCGGTCACTGCACGGTGCTGACCCCCAACATCGGAGAACTGGAAATTCTCTCCGGCCGCCAATGCCCGGATCAGGACTGTGCGGTTGAGGCGGCCAAAACCCTTTTCACTGCCTACCCGCGCCTCAAAGCGGTCTGTCTGACCGGCGGACATCTCAATATGAAAAGCGATACCGTAACAGACTTCCTCCTCCAGCCCGCACCCGGCAAAACAAAAAAAGGGGAGAGCCACCTGCTCATCCAGACCGCCCACCATCCTAGGATCAGCTCAAACAATACCCATGGCACCGGCTGCAGTTTCGCCTCCGCCTTTACCGCCTATCTTCTGAAGACAAACAATCTGTACAAATCGTTTGTCAAGGCATCTTCATTTCTTGATAGATTGATCAGCAAAAGCGCGGGCCATCATATCGGCCAGGGCACAGGCCCATTGCTGCACCATCTTATGATACGCTAAGGAGTCAGGAGTCAGGAGTCAGGACAAAGTATAGCTGAAAACAAATTTTTCTGGCTCCAAGAAAATCAATATGTCATACGAATCCGACCGCAGTCAGGACATACCCAGGTGGGACCGTTGCTGATCCCCCAGAGATTTTCCTCAAAGCAGCTGTCGCAGATCTGGAAGCCGCAGGGACAATTACGGCAATACGGGAATTTTTTTTTACAGCAGTGGCAGGTGTAACCATCTTTTCCGAAACGACGGCGGGACGGCTTCTTCTCATCCATAAATCCTACTCAATGATTCCTTCAATTTCCCGGAGGGGCAGCTTAATAACAAATGTTGCGCCGTGACCAGGCGCACTTTCAACATGAATGGTGCCGTTGTGATAATGAAGGATATAACGGCAGATAGCCAGACTGATCCCCTGTCCCTTCTGGTGGTGGGCGACATCCTTAATGGCAAATTCGTCAAATATCTGCGCCCGCATGGCGGATTCCACCCCTTCACCTTCATCCGTCACACTGATCAGCAACATGCCGTTTTCACGTCGGCTTTTGACCGTGATGGTCCCTTTTTGCGGAGAAAACTTAAAGGCATTTTCAATGATCAGGCGAAAAACATCAATCAACAGCGGCCAGTCTGCCTGCAGGATAAGCGAATCATCAAAATCCGTTTTTATCCGGATTTCTTCTTCCTGATGATTTTCAACAATGTTATTAATGACATTGGCCAGCATGCTGGTTACCGGCTCAGGATTGTAATGCAGTTCGATTCCTGCTTTCAGCTTGCAGAGCAGGACGGCTTTTTTCATGAACTGAAAAAGCTGCTGTCCCGACTTGGCGATCAGCACGGCCAGTTCCTTGCCTTCCTCTGAAAGAGACGGATCATTGGCCAGCAGTTCAGCGCAGCCGATAATACCGCTGACCGGCGTCCTGGTCTCATGGGTTATCAGGGTGAGCAGATCCCCCTTGACCTGATCCACCTCTTCCTTGTTTTTCAGTTGCGCAAAAATCCGCACCTTGGCCAGCAACTCCTCGTTATCAAAAGGCTTGGCAATATAATCGTCCGCTCCGGCCTCATACCCCCGCAACCGTTCATTCACCCGGGCATGACCGGAAACCATGATGATTTTCGTAAATCGGTACTGATCATCCGACCTGATTCTCCGGCACACCTCATAGCCATCCATACCGGGAAGCTGAATATCAAGGAGAATAAGGTCCGGCTTGAATGCCGGCAGAATTTCCAGCGCCTTTTCGCCGGAATCAGCCGTTTCGACGATATAATGACCCACCATGCCAAGGAGATCCTGGATGTAAAATAGGATAATGGGCTCGTCGTCAACGATTAAAACCTTGTTTTGAACCTTCACGCTTCTCTCTTTTTTACAATAGCAGGCAGCAATGAGCAATGATGACCAGAGCCGGAACCATCCACATCTTTTACGAGCGCAGGCACGCTTATTTCGGTTATAGTATTCCACAATTGATGCTATGTAAAAAGAATTTTTCCATAGAATTCCAACAGGGGAATAACAATGCTGCTTGCTGTAGACGTTGGAAACACCCACATGGTCCTCGGCCTTTTTCAAGGGGAAAAACTACGCTGCGACTGGCGCATACAGACCAGCCGCAGCACCACGACAGATGAACTCGCGGCCCGTCTTCACGGTCTTTTCCAGCTCAGAAACCACAGTTTCGAGGAGGTGACCGGCGTCATTATCGGCTCTGTCGTGCCGCCCCTGGAAACGATCTGGGGCCAACTGTCCCGCAAATATCTGGGTTGCGAGGCCCTGCAGGTGAAAGGGAAAAACCTTGACACCGGAGTGAATGTCGTCACCGATAACCCGGATGAGGTGGGGGCGGACAGGATAATCAACTCAGCGGCGGCATTTGCCCGCTACAAAAAACCGCTCATCATTGTCGATTTCGGCACCGCCATAACCCTTGACTGTGTTTCAGCCCAAGGGGAGTATATCGGCGGAGCCATTGCACCGGGCTTGGGCATTTCGTTTGAAGCCCTGATCAAACAGACTTCAAAACTACCGAGGATCAATATCAGCATCCCGCCGGAAAAACCCATCGGCACCAACACGGAAGCAGCATTGCGGTCAGGACTGCTCTACGGTTTCGGCGGCTTGGTGGAAGGGCTTGTCCGGCAGATGATGAAACAGTTTGCCCCGCTCACTCCCATGGTGATCGCCACCGGAGGAATGGCTGGAGTCATCGCCCCTTATGCGCCAAGCATCGAATCGGTTGAACCCATGCTCACCCTTGAAGGCCTGCGGATTATCCATGAACGCAACACCTGAAACACCCGCGACTTTATTACCTCCTCCCCTGCGCAAAGGTGACACCATCGGCCTGGTGGCCCCGGCCGGCGCCTGGAATACTGAAGATTTCGCCAAAGGTATACAGCTTCTCACAGAGTTGGGATTCAAGATGAAAATCCTGCGCAACCTGGACGCTAAAGAGAATTACCTGGCCGGCACGGACGACCATCGAAGCGCCCTTTTCAATGAAGTATGGCGCGACCCTGAAGTAAACGCCGTCATGGCGGTACGGGGAGGTTACGGCTGCCTCCGCATCCTGGCTGATATCGATTATGAAATGATTCGCGCCAACCCGAAAATTTTTGTCGGGTTCAGCGACATCACCGCACTTCACCAGGCAATTGTCCAAAAAACAGGCCTGGTCACTTTCCATGGACCCATGGTCACCACTCTTCCCAACAGCGACAGAGAGTCTGTTCAATCTTTCTGCACGACCTTGAGCCGGGGATTTCCAGATTCCATTGCGTCCCGGTCCATTGAAATACTAAAACCAGGTAACGGCAGGGGCCCGCTCAGCGGCGGCAACCTGACCACCGTTCTTCATCTCATCGCCACTTCCTTTGAAACATCATGGCGGGACAAAATTGTGTTTCTTGAGGATATCGGCGAAGCGCCCTACAGAATCGACCGCATTCTGACCCATCTGAAAATGGCGGGCAGATTTACAGGCATAAACGGTCTCCTGCTCGGTTCGTTCACTGATTGCGGCGACAGGGAAATGATCTGGTCCAGGGTGAAGGAACTCTTTGCCGACGAATCATTTCCCATCTGGGCCGACTTTCCCATCGGCCACGGGGCGAGCAACAGAGTCGTGCCGCTGGGACTCGAAGCGATGATGGACTCATCATCAGGCACCCTCTCCTTTTCCGGGCCATGCTGTCGACCGGCCTAGAGCGAAATTACCCGCGCAAGAACACAGAAACCCCTCCGGGCCTTATGGATTATCCAGCAACCGGGCCACTTCATCATGCATTCTTTCCGCCAGTTCCTGTTTCTGGCCGGCGACCAGCTCCTTTGTTTCCACCGGTGATCCCACCCGGATGGTGACCCTCCCCGGTTTTGCCAGCAATTTTCCCTTGGGCAGAATATGAAATGTTCCGGAAATACCCACCGGCACCAAAGGAACGCCGGACTTGATGGCCAGCACCATGCCGCCGGTTTTGAACGGATGTAGTTTCCCATCGAGGCTTCTGGTTCCTTCCGGAAAGAGAATAACCGATGTGCCGGAAGCGATCCGTTCCGCGGCCTCTTTCAAACTTTTCAGGGCCTCCCTTCCATGGGAGCGATCAATTGAGATATAACCGGCCAGATGCATGGCCCGACCGAAAAGCGGAATCTGAAAAAGTTCCTTTTTCGCCAGCCAGCGAAAATCAAAATCAAAGCACCCCTGCATGGTAAATATATCAAACTGGCTCTGGTGATTTGCGGCAAAGATATAGGGTTTACCCGGGGCGATATTTTCGAGCCCTTCCACCTTCACCCTTACCCCGCCGGCAAACAGAATCAATTTCCCCCACATGCGGGGAAAGACCTGCGCCTTGCGGGCTGATCCCCGGAAGACAACCAGAAAGATAATTGCCAGCAAACTGGTGACAAAGGTAAGCAGGGGAACCAGAATCAAGACCATTATACCCCTGAGAAAATTGACAAATTTCATATTCTATCCCTTCCGGGCACCAGATCTCGCCGGACCGGTTCTCCCTGTTGTTGACAATTATGGAAAAGAAAGCCATATCATGGTAATGATAAAATGCATGATTCGTTGCACCATGTTTCATGCTGTTCTTATACGGAAAAAAGGAAAATTGCCACTAATTCAATAATGCGACAAATCCATGGCTGAAGATCCCCGTGATCCCTTCGGATCAATAAGCATAGCAGAGGACAAACCCGACCAGGAACCTGACCGACAGGGACCAAAAGTTGTCATTGGGCCGACTGAAACTGAAACGGTGGATGCAACCGCAGATGAAACTTCAGTCGAGCCTCCCGCTTCGCCCCGCTTCGCCACGGAATCTTCGGGGAGGAGAAAAATCCCCTCCAATTTTTCCGGGAGGATCAAAGGACTCCTTGCAGCAGCACTTCTTGCCTTTCTCGTCTACTGCATCTTGGGTTTTCTCGGCGTCCCCTATTTTATTCAATCCCATCTTCCTGAAATAGCTGCAAAAAACATGGGCCGACAAGTCACCTTCGGCACGGTCCGGTTTAACCCTTTCACCCTGATCCTGCAATTGGACAACACCATCATCGGCCCGCAGCTTGACAATCCCGATGACCGGATCGATCCCCTTTTTTCCGCCGCACATATTAAGGCCGACATTTCATCATGGTCGTTTCTCAGCGGCCATTTTATCTGTTCCCGTCTGACAATCGACAACCTTTTTCTGCATATTCTCCGCCACGAAGATAAAACCTATAACACATCAAGCCTTATCCCCCTTGAACAGAGCCGGACCTTTCCTTTCTTCCGACTCCCCTTTTCCTCTTTCATCAGCAATCTGACGATTACAGACAGTCGGGTGCTTTTTGACGATCTTCCTGCCGGCCGAAGCCACAGCCTGGAAAAAATCCACCTTTCTCTCCCCCTGCTCTTTCAACAAACGGACCAGGGGTTCCTCTCTCCTCACATTTTCTCAGTCACCAAACCGCAATTAATAAATCCCCATTTTTCCTCCCTGGTTAACGGCAGTCCGGTGGATATTTCCGGGGAGAGCAGCGTGCAGGGCGATAACTTCATAACAAAGCTGAAACTCCAGTTTAATGAGGTGGATGTGCCCTCATATCTTGCCTATCTCCCTGGACAAAAGCCGGCCATTGAAAAAGGAACTGCTGATATCATTGTGGATACAGCCTTTCAATTCGGGCCGGACAAAAAAACCTCCCTTGCAGTTAACGCGCAAATCAGCTTGGCCGACATACTGATCCGCGACAAAAAAAACAAAAGCAGCACCCTGCCCCAATCAACCATCACCGCCTCACTCTCGCCGCTGGAATCGAGTTATGTTTTCCATGAAATTACCATGACCGATCCCTTTCTCCGCGTGGCAAGAATGGCAGATGGAACGTGGTCTTTACCACTCCCCCTCCAGGGAGTGACGACAGATCAAGACAATGAAAAACCTTTTGCCCTTGCGCTCAAAAAAATCACGATCACGAACGGCAACGTTGCTGTTTTTGATGACCAAAACAGCGACAAAGCCGTCTCTTCGTTTTCTGAAATCAATTTTTCCCTGAGCGATTTGAAGCGAAACAGCACCACACCTGCACCGTTTTCCCTGACAACAAGGACGCCTGAAAAAGGCCTGATTTCCCTGCAAGGGGAAATTGAACCCGCATCGTTTAACGCTTCCGGGCTTTTCACCGGTGAAGCAATGAGCCTTTCATCTTTTGCCGGCTCTTTCGTTCCAGCAGGAATAAAAATTTCAAACGGAAAAATCTCTCGACTAACCGGCAAATTCACCTGGAAGGACGACAAAAAAAAGAAAAGGAAATTTCTTCTCCGTGACGGCTCGGCAGAGATAGACGGGTTTGCGATCAATGATCAGGAAGCCACCCTTCTCTCCGCTCCTTCCCTTCACCTCGCCTTTGGAGAACTTGATTCCGCCGGGCGCCGGATTGACAATCTCACTGTCAAATCAGAGAGCCCGGAGATACGTTTCTCCTGGGACAAGGACAACAGATGCAACTGGTCAGGACCTGAAGAAAAGAAAAACACCTCAGGGCAGGAGACGCAACTAGACATCAACTTGGCGTCCCTGGCCATTGAAAACGGACGAATCATCCTGGAGGACAATTCACTCCCCGCCCCTTTCTCGATGAATCTGGAAAAGATAAACATGACCGGAACCAATCTCTCCAGCAAAGACGGCAGTAAAGGGGAAATCGTATTGGAGAGCAGTGATTTCGGACTGGGGAGCCTTACCCTGAAAGGTCCGGCTTCCCTTTCTCCTTTTTCCGCCTTCCTTCACTGCAGCATGAAAGAATTCAAGCTTGACAAAGCGCCTCCCCTCTTTACGGAATGGCTCAGTTTTTCCCACTTTGCCGGGGAGGCCGACGCGGAAGGAGAGGTGCAACTGCCCGGCTTTTCCTACAGCGGCGCGCTTGCAATCCGCAACTTTTCGGCAGGAGGAAAGGATGAGCCGGACATGGCCGGTTGGACAAAAGCGCGAACAGAACAGATGAGCATGAAACTTGTTCCCTTCTCTCTTCAGGCGGAGAACATCTCCCTGGAAGAGCCAATGCTGAAATGGATCATTGATCCGAAAGGGGCAACCAATCTTCCCGATTTTTTCAACCGCGAAAATCTCCGCGCAAAGGGTTTTATCAATAACGGGCAGATTGCAATCAACAACTTCGACCTGAAAGACGGAAGAGTCCACTTTCTTGATCAGCGAATCAACCCGCCCTACTCCACACTGATCGGTTTGACGGGAACGGCAACCAACCTGGTTAATCAACCGTCAAACCTTCTCTCTTTCAAAATTGATGCGACCATTGGCACCGAATCCCATGGAAGCCTGCGCGGCGAACTCGGCTTTTTTAACGGGCCACTGCACGCCGACCTGCAGGCAGGGATTGACGATATCCCTGTCACTGATTTCTCCCCCTATCTCGTCCCGTTGCTCGACTACCATATAAAAAATGGGACATTCAGCCTTGCCACCCATTATACCCGTGATAATCAGGAGATAGCGGCAGACAATTCCCTTGTCATCAACAAACTTGAACTTGGCCGCCCCGCGGGTAAGTCATTAGGGTCATTGCCACTAACCGTTGCCCTTCTTTCCGACAGCAAGGGGGAAATCAAAGTCAGCCTACCCTTCACCGCCAATGCAAAAGATGACGCATACTCCTTTCCCAAATCCCTGGGCCGCACCATCCGGACTCTGGTCCTGAAAAGCAAGGTCTCACCGGTGACTCTGCTCAAGGACGGTTTGCCGGATACGGACCAGCTTATTGATCACCTTCTTTTTTCTCCGGGAAGATCCGACATATCCGAAAAAAACAACAATGAATTGAAAATCATTGCCGGCATCCTTGATGCCCGCCCTCTCCTTCTCCTGAACGTGAAAGGGTTCAGCAGTCAGGACAAGGACAAGGATGCCTTGTTGCAGGAGAAAACAGAAAGGATGCGCAGGAAAAGACTGGAACAGGAGGGGAAAAAATCTTTGCAAATTACCAAAAAATACGGCGTCGAAGAGATAACCGCACCCCGCCCCAACCAGCAGGCTCCCCTCCCTGAGCCTGTCGTACAAATTTCCGTCAGCAAAGAGGAATTGCTGCAACTGGCCGAAAAAAGAAAAAAACAGGTTATTGATTTTTTTGTTACTGAAATGAAGATTCCTGCATCACGAATCAAATCCGACACCTCTTCCGTGATTCCCGCAGGCGCTCAGGGACGTCCAGGCAACAGGGTTGATCTTCATTTTGACGCAGCCACCGCAAGCCAATGATCTCCCCCCCCTGCGCAACCCCTTTCAAATTAACTTCATTGAAATTGCATAGAGACAAAACATGCTACGCCCTCCTTATCAGTCGTACGACAGACTCCATGTTTACCATCTCGACGGAAACGATATCACCCAGATCGAAGATCCTGACTTGATCGGTATCTGGACCGAAGACGACACAGCGGTTCTTTTTTTTCATCAACCAAAGGATCTTCTTGTCGCTGATCTCTGCCTGCGTTATAAGAACAACCTTATATATCAGGCTGAACTTGATTACCGGGACTGGGAAGCAGGGCAACAGATAACCACATTCAGTGTTGCCGGAGTAACCGTCGCCCCCGTCTGGGAACAATGTGATGACGCTATCCGGCTTGATCCGAGCGTTATTTTCGGCAGCGGATTTCACCCCACCACCAGACTCTGTATGAAAACCCTGCTCTCTTATCTTCGGTCACCGGAACTGAAAATCGACAGAGTTCTCGACCTGGGCAGCGGCACCGGTCTGCTTGGGATTACTGCCGCGCTCCACGGCGCCAAGCAGGTAACGGCCATCGACAATAACACACTTGCCTGTGAAGTCGCCCGATCCAACTGCCGCCTGAACAAAGTTGAGCATCTGGTTACGGTGCAGCAACTCGATCTCCGCCGTAATATTCCAGAGACTCACGGATATAATCTGGTAATCGCCAACCTTTACCGCGGGTTACTGGAACAACTCTTCAACACGACCGCTTTCTGGCAAGCAGACTTGTACATTCTTTCAGGCTTTATTCAAGGAATGGAAGGCGAACTGCTCAGGGATATTCCGGTTGACAAAGTGCGCTTCCTCGACAGATTGAGGAGCGAAAACTGGTGCATCTGGGTGTTGGCAAACAGAAAAATTACGGGATGATATGTTTACCATCGATGATTTGTATTTCAGCAATGTTTCCCGAAAACTTGCCTGCGCCCGAAGCATTTATGATGAGACAGGACCACAGCTTCTGAGTCTGCCTTTGATGCGGGAAAAATTAGCTCGCATCACCCTTCTCACCTCCCGCCTCCAAGAACACATGGCCGCCATGGGCATGTTCTCGCGTTGTACAACATGCGGTGAAAAAAACGGTGGAGGTTGCTGCAGTGCCTTTATGGCTAATGAAACCGACTCTGTCCAGTTATTATTGAACCTGCTGCTGGGTATTGAGGTGACCCAGCGAAATGACCTGCTTGAGTGCTGCTATTTAGGTTCTCGTGGATGTATTTTCACGGTCAAACCGATCTTCTGTCTTAACTACAACTGTCATCACATCCTGAAAAACTCGGAGAAGAAAATCCTTTGTGACCTTGAAATATTTGCGTCCGCAGTCCTGCAGGAGCAGACGATTCTGGAAAAATTGCTTCTCGAACAGATAGTTGCACGATAAATCCAATTCCTTTTCCTAGGCAACTCCGTCAACCCTGCTCACTTTCTCATTTTTATGCATCTCGATCTTTCGCGGAACGAGTCCGCTTGCCATGAATGCCGTGCACTGTTTCCTCTTTTCAAAGGGACAGTCCGCGATATTCCAGCAGGGAGTGTACTGCAGTAATTTTTTGATGGCAGCGATGCTGATGCCGCTTTCGTGAATCATTCCCCGCAGACATTCAACCCAGTTGATATCATCCATTGTAAAATAACGCCATTTTCCCTGCCGAAGCGGCCTTATCAGCCCTTCTTTTTCATAAATACGCAATGTTCTGGGATGAACACTCAGCATTTTGGCAGCTATACCGATTGTAAAGATTGCTTTGTCGTCGGATATCATTTTCAACTCCTTACAACTCTGGTTGTTGATGTTCGGGGCGCCTACTTCGGCGCCCCGACCTGTTTCGCGTTACTCAGAACCTTTCATCCGATTTTCAGATTAATGCTCACCATGATGTTCAAAGGCACGACCGAAGAATCTTTCACCAAGGATGAATGCTGCGCCAACTATACCGAGACCGGCCAAGGTCACCATGATCTCGCTCAAGGAAGGAATGTAGCTGAAGTAGTTCGGCAGGTTATCCCAACCGGAGTACTGAGGAACAAGCTGACCAGCAACAACCAGGTCGTAGCGTGAAAAGAACTGACCGACCAGAACCATTAGGGCTGCTGCAGACATCGCAGGCAAGCTCTTCATTTTGGTCATGGCAAGAATACCAAGGGGGAAGAGCAGGCCGACACATACTTCAAATACCCAGAAGTTAGTTGCCAGAGGTCCGTTCAACAGAGCCGAGGCAGCTTCACGGCCGGCTTCGGTTCCACCCACGTAGAAGGTGATGGTTCTCCAAGTTGTGGCAACAGTTACCAGGAAGAGCATAAGAGTAAGAACTTTGGCGGCACTCTGTACGCCGGTAAATGTCGCTTCGTTCATCTGCTCGTTGCGCATCTTGTAAGCATAATGGGTGAACAGGATAGCTGCGGCAGCACCTGACATGAAGGAGCAGGCAAGAAAGTAAACCGGAAGCTGGGCGCCGTACCAGTAGGGACGAGCTGACAGGGTGGCGAATACCGCTCCAAGGTTGGTGTTGGCGGCAACTTCAGCAAGAGCACCCAGTACGCCAAGGGTGACGGCAAGTTTGTACTGACGGGTGAGGATAAGGAAAAATTCAACAAACATGAAGCCTACAGCCAATCCGTAGAGTGTTCCCATCCACCAGATATTTGAGGTCATATTAGGAGAGGTAACATTGTAGATTGCCATTCTCCAGGGACTTTCAAGCTCAAGCCCGATTAAGGAAAAGCCGGCGATGATCGTAATAAGAGATAACCAGACCATTCTGTTTGCAAGGGGAGCAAGTTTGTTGCCGCCGAAAATATGGCTGATTGCAGCGAGCAGACACAGACCGGTTGAGGTTATGGCGAAGAATGCATACGAGGAAATCAGGATACCCCAAGGCATCTCCCGAGTATTATTGTATACATTGTGGTGGCCCGCATAAAATGCGTAGAGTCCGGCACATACTCCTGCTACGGCCATCAGGACGAAAATCAGTGTGACCTTATTGAGTCCCGGGGTGGCAACTTTTGGCTCAGCAGTTGCTGCTAGTGAAAATCCGTTTGACATTTTGAACCTCCTTAACTTTATTCGTGATGTGGATGAAAACGCTTATAACCTGCTTGACAGTCATGCTGTCATAAAGAAAACTTAAAAACCCTTGTCTAATTAATGCCTGTCTGCTAATAATTTCTTTGTTTGCTTTTCTTTCCTCATCTTGTGCTCTTCAGGCCGCCACCTGTTAAACACCGCGGAAGAGAAGACTTGCTTTAAGCCGGTTCCGGCTCACTCTGCTTTTGATCCTTTGTTGCCAGATGATGCAGGCCGATTATTACTGCAAATACTGAAAACGGCCCCATGACCAGGAACAGACAGAGAGAGAGAGTAAACCAAAAAGCTTCACTCAACCGGCTCATTCTGGCAGCCAGTTTGGTGATAATTGATTTTTTTTCGTTTTTTCTCTGACTTGTTGAGAGCAGATGGATTAAGGCACTCATTTTACGCCTCCTTTCTTTCTCGTTTTGGCTAGGCTTTGTTATCTCGTTTGATTATTCATAAGAGCAAGGGGTATGCCAAAACCGAGACAAACAGCAGATAAAAAAGAAGTATAATTCGTCATCCCTTTGATATCAGGCAACAGCAGACTTAAAAATATTACTTTCCACAACTTTTGTGAAAAAATCACAGACAACTAACCTGACAACAAGGAATCAAAAGTCGCCCGATTGATTTTCACAAAACAATGCAAAATGCGCCCGAAACACCCCCCATCTCCCGTCAAGCCACCCGCCATCCGGCGGCATCCTCCAGCGAAAATCGATACAAAATAAACAATATCAACATGTTATCGGTGCGACATTCTGCCCCAGACAAATAATACGCCCACGCCAGGGGGCGCGCCCCAAGAAAACGCTCATAATTCGCCCACTATGTCAACACTACCCCGCCACCCGCTCAAGCCGCAAAACTACAGATTTATTTTTGCAAATCAAATGGTTAAACAAAATAGCAGCAAAAAGCTGACAAGATCATGAGGCGACAAACTAAGCTCGCGCACTACGAATAAAGGGATATGCATAAGAAGAGATAAAGGATAGAAACAACAGAATGGATGAAAAAGAACCAGGAACAACCTTATAAACAGAGGACTACAAGAGAAGGGGGCAAATAAGCTTTATATTCAGGTGTAATTACAAAGCCGCGAATAACACATATTTAAAAAGATGACGCAAAAAGCGTCTTTTCTTGATGAGCAGAAGTTTTCCTGCAGAAATAAACGACTGCGGGCGGAAAAAAAGAAGCGTTCCGCCCGCAGTTTCTCAAATCAACGCGGGGAATCCGGTCAAACAAATCAGTGACCGCCGCCGTGTGCATTGGTTTTCTCACCACCACCGTGAATCCTGTCAAAACCCTTCACGCCAATATGGCACACCGTACAACGCGTATTGGAGGCAAAGGCCGTTTGACCGTCATGGCAAACGCCACAGTATTTACCGTCATACAGCGACTGCATGGTAAAATCATCACCAGCCTCGGCTGCACCGATTTCCATCTGAAAGACCTCATCATGACAGCTGTCACAGGAAAGCCCCGCGTCCATGGTATGTGTTTTATGGGTAAAGATTACGGCCTTAACCGGCTGGGAAAAAATAATGGGCGCCTCCGGGCCATACGTTTCTTCATCATACTGCTCCTCACCGACCGCCTGTCCGCCTGCGCAGAGAAGCAGCCCGGCAAGGGCCATTGCACCAAAAAAACCTGCTACACCTTTATGCTTAATATTCATCGTCATCATCTCCGGCAAATTAGTCATTCATGTAGAATACGTTGGGAAGCGCTCCTGTTTCAGGACGCAGAACCCAGACAACCTTTTCAGGGGCATGAACCAATTGATACACCCTACTTGCCGGATCAGCAAGATCACCGAACACGCGGACATCCGCGGGGCAGGCGGCGGAGCAGGCAGTCGTCGTCTCTCCCTTGGAAAGCCGGGTATCGATACAGAAATTGCATTTATCAACGGCACGGTTTTCTTCCTTGAAGTAGCGGGCGTTGTATGGACACGCAGCCATACAGGTCTTGCAGCCGATACACTTTTTATATTCCATCATGACAATGCCGGTTTTCTCATCTTTGAAAGTAGCTTTTGTCGGACAAACGCGCACACAAGGAGGTCGGTTACAATGATTACAGAGGACCGGCATAAAAATTCTTTCCGTGGTATTCGGGCCGGCTTCTCTTTCCATTTCGAGAATTGTCGTTCTGTATCCATAGGAGGGAACATGATTGGTTTTAGCGCAAGCCTCCTTACAACGCTCACAGTCGATACACCTGTTCTGCCTCATGACCATTGAATAATGTGGGCTATAAGGGAATTTTTTAGCCTGTGGCATTGCGCCGATGGCACCCTGAACGTTTCTGGCGGAGGTCAAAGACAACATAGATCCGCCCAGAAAAACGCCGGTTACCGAGAGGCCGAATTTCAAGAAACTCCGCCGCTCTTCAGAGGGCAGATTTTCGACTCCCTCATTTTTGAGCTTTTCCAAGTCACTAATTTTCATAATGAATCTCCCTCGAAAAATTATTCATACGGCAGCCGGATTTATTGGGGCAGGCCGCCTTTTATTAACTTACGCTTTAATCCTTCCACAACAATCAGAAACGACTCAGCGTCCTTGTAAATGAAAAAAAATAAAAAAATATCTGCGTCGCACAAAAAATCACACAATGGCAAAAGTGTCAAGTCAATTTTCACTTATTCATTTTCAAACGAAAATTCACAACTTGACGGCCATCACACATCGGACTACATTTAAAAAATGTGATCTCCCCCCCCCAGTTATCAGCTCCGACAAAAATCTTTAAATACGACATTCACCACATGACGCAACAAAACACCCCCCAACCTCAGGTAACTCTTGCTGTCTTTACCGTGAATTCAAAATGGGAAATCACCTCCTTCAGCCACGCAGCCGAGGAGCTTCTCGGCTTGAAGGCGCAGGAAATGATCGGCAAAAACTGTCACGATTTTTTTGGCCTTCAGGAACGTTTCACTGATCTTTTTCAGCAGTGCTCGTCCATTACCAGCGGCAAGTCGATGACTTCCTTTCACATGGTTCTGAAAAATCCGGCAACCCAAAACAACATTGCCGTTCTGGTCACGGCAATTCCGGTGCCCGACCGACTTGGCAATCTCTCCGGAGCCATCATCAGTTTTCAGGAAACATCAAAATCCGCCATTACCACTCAACTGGTCCTCGATTCCATCGCAGACGGTGTTTTTACCGTCGACAGCCATTGGCAGATCACCTCTTTCAACAGGGCGGCGGAAGAAATTACCGGCTGGAAACAGGAAGAAGCGCTCGGCAAGTCATGCAGTGAAATCTTCCACTCCAGCATCTGCGGCAACTCCTGCATTCTTGCGGAAAGCGTCCGTGACGCCAAGACCATCATAAACCGCCCCATTTTTATCCGAACAAAGCATGGCGACACTGTGCCGGTCAGCATCAGCGCCGCCCCGCTGGTTGACCAGGACGGCAATGTCATAGGCGGGGTTGAAACCTTCCGCGATATCACATCGAGCATCAGCAAAGACCTCATCTTTGACTCCATCGCCGATGGTGTTTTCACCGTTGATCGCAACTGGAAGATAAGTTCATTCAACCGTGCCGCGGAATCCCTCACCGGCTGGAAGCAGGAAGAGGTTATCGGAAAATCCTGCAGCTCGATTTTTCACTCAAATGTATGCGGCGATTCCTGCATCCTGTCGCAGAGCGTCAGACAAGGGAAAAAAATCACCGACAAGCCGATTTTCATCAAATCCAAAAGAGGAGAGACGATTCCCGTTAACATCAGCGCGGCGCCCCTGCTGGATCCACAGGGCAACATCATCGGCGGCATCGAAACTTTCCGGGACATGACGAGCAACATACGGAATCAGCTCATTCTTGACTCCATTGCCGACGGCGTTTTCACCGTTGATCGCAACTGGCGGATAACTTCATTCAATCATGCGGCTGAACAGATAACCGGCTGGTCAAGCGAAGACGCCATCGGCAAATCATGCAGCGACATTTTTCACTCGAGCATCTGCGGGAAAAATTGCGCCATTGCCCAGTGTCTATACACAGGAAAACCGACCGCCAATCTCTCCATTACGATATCCAACTCAAAGGGAGAACAGATACCGATCAGCATCAGCGCCGCTCCCTTAACCGACAACGAAGGAAACATTATCGGCGGAGTTGAAACCTTCCGCGACCTCACCGCCATCACCAGCCTGCGCAAACAACTCTCACGCAGTTACACCTTTGACGAAATCGTCAGCAAAAGCGCGTCAATGCAGCGGATATTCAACATCCTGCCCGATATCGCCAAAAGCCCCAGCACGGTCTTGATCCTGGGCGAAAGCGGAACAGGAAAGGAACTGGTGGCACGAGCCCTTTACAATGCCGGCAACAGGGCCGACAAACCCTTTATCACGGTCAACTGCGGCGCCCTTCCTGAAACCCTTCTCGAATCCGAACTGTTCGGTTACAAGGCAGGCGCCTTCACCGACGCAAAAAAGGACAAGCAAGGCCGTTTCGCCGCCGCCCAGGGAGGCACCCTGTTTCTCGACGAAATCGGCGACATTCCCCAATCGGTCCAGGTCAAACTTCTCCGGGTTCTGCAAAACAAGGTATATGAACCTCTGGGTTCAAATGTTCCGGTTGCCGCCGATGTCCGCATCATTACCGCGACAAACCGCAACCTGCAGGAACTGGTGCACCAGGGAGTTTTCCGCGAAGATCTTTTTTACCGACTCAATGTGGTCAAAATACTCCTCCCCCCCCTGCGGGAGAGGAAAGAGGACATTCCGATCCTCGCCGATCACTTCATCAAGCAGTTCAGCGCCGCACAGGGCAAGGACATTGTCGGCATATCAAGCAACGCCCTCAACCTGCTGATGCGCTACGAATATCCCGGCAACATCAGAGAACTTCAAAATATTATTGAATATTCCTTCATCCTCTGCGACGGCGGCATCATCCAGCCCGAGCATCTCCCCGAACCCTTTTACTCCCCCGGCACGTCCGCCATCTCCAAACCGTACTCGGAAAACCCATCACCAGAAAGTCTTCTCTCCCTTGAAGAGACAGAAAAACAGGCCATTTTCCTCTCGCTTGAACGGAACAAATGGCGCAGAATGGACACCTGCAGGGAACTTGGCATTTCCAAAGACACATTGCGCCGTAAAATCCAGCGTTACAGCCTGATCAACCCAGCCGGCGACATTGACGAATCCGAAGAGCAGTGAACACAAACAAAAAGCGGCACCCCTTTCAACAAGAGATCCCGCTTTTTTTATCGAAACCATTCAAATACCATATCAGGAAGCGAGACTGACCTGTTTACCGACCATGCCCGCCACCGATTTGTATGAACTCAACCACACAATTTTCTTGCCTGTCCCTGACATGAATCGTAAACAGGGCGCACGCGACGGAAAATCAGCCTGGTAATTGTTGCTTTTTTTTTCCAATGGTTTTTTTTTTCTTTTCTTCATCAGCTATCTTTGCCTGACGCTCGGCAACTTTATCACCAACTCGATGCAAAGTCCGCGGAACGGACCAGTCAATTTTCGAGTTGCACCCTTCGCATATTTCGGGTGGACAATTTGCAACTTCCCAACAGGGTATGAGGCTTAACAGCTTCTTCAAGCCCGGAATACTTATTCCTTCGTCATGAATCATTGAGCGCAGACATTCAATCCAATGTATATCGTTTGGAGAGAACATCCTCCTTGATCCCCGATGGGCTGGTTTTATCAATCCTTCCGCCTCATATATTCGAAGCGTTCTCGGATGGACATTGAGCAATCTCGCCGCGACCCCGATCGGGTAAATCGGCAAATCAGGCCGCAAGGGCTGAATATCAGTCTTCTTTCTGGCCATTTTCATCTCCTTATGACTCTTTGTCCCTTTCATGATTTGAGTCGGGCAAGGGGAATGAACCATGCCCCCCGCCCGTCTTCAACAAATCACGTATTAATGATCCTCAGACAAATGTCCTTTGAACAGACGCTCGCCCATCAGAAAACCCATGGCGCACAGGGACATGCCACCGACAACCACCATGATTTCATGAAGGCTGGGGGTATATGACCAGAGGTGGGGTTGTCCGACAATACCCATCTCATGCAACTGAGGAACAATCATGCCGACAACGACAAGGTCAAAGCGCATGAAAAAGATGCCTATTACACTTGATGCGGAGGCAACAAAAAGGGCTGTAAGGTTTTTCGCCCTGACTGCGAGAATAATGCAGAAAGGAAGTACCATGCCCATCATAACCTCTCCGATCCAGAAATTTACCGCGTAAGGACCGCTCAGGATGGACATCATTGCCTCGTATTTTCCAGGAGGCTGACCGCTTACCCCGGATATAATCTTCCAGCAGGTGAAAAACATGATTACAGTCATCAACAGAGCGCCGAGTTTGGCGGTTGACTGCAGAGAGCTCTCAAGAGCGGGACTCATCTTCCAGCCATTGGCCTTGTAGCCGATCCAGTGAAAGAAAATCACAGCTGCGCAACCGGACATCATGGCAGAGGTAATGAAATAGATGGGCATATAGGGACCATGCCAGAATTCACGACCATTGAGCAATCCGAATACGGCGCCGAGGTTACTGTGAGCGGCAACACCGGCGACAACGCCCATCAACCCCAAATATCCGGCAAATTTATGCTTGCCGGCCTGGAGCAGGGCGAATTCAATCAGCATAAAGAAAAGATATGCTCCATAAAGAGTACCCATCCACCAGATATTGGATGTCAGATTCGGGGAAATGACATTGTAGATTGCCATTCTCCAGGGATTTTCGATTTCGAAAGCGATTACCACAAACCCTGCGATAATGGTTGTAATAGCCATGAAGACAGAACGCTTGGCAATCGGCTTAAACGCCTCAACATTAAAGACGTGACCTATTGCGGAAACAAGACAAAGACCGGTTGAAGTTACAACAAAGAAAACGTAAGTGGCGATGAGAAGCCCCCACGGCACTTCACGCGTTACATTATAAGCCTGATGGTATCCCTGGAAAAAGGCATGCACTCCAAAAGATATACCGATTAAAGTAAGCAGTCCGAAAACTGCCACCGCAGCGTTGTATCCGCTTGAGGACTTAACGGTAAGCCCTTCTCCCTCCTGGGGAAGGACTTGAGCTAAAATATTATTCATTGGTTTCACTCCTTCGATTTTCATTAATGGATCTCAAGAACAATCAATAAAAACAGTGACTAGGAAAAATCACTCTCTTCACGTACCGCACGAAGCACAGGTCTGACCTTGAGATCAAAAACCGTATGGAGCGAAGCGCAACCTAGCCAAAAAACGAGAAATAGTATGCCGTCCATTTGCTTCTCCTTATTCACAGAAAGGGCATTGCCCAAAAAAACTTTTTTCCTCTCTCCTTCCGGTACAAATTGGCGGATCGGAACCGGAAAGCCCTCACGTCTCTGTCTGTTCACCTCCTCATAAACCTAAAAAGTTAATGACATAAAACCAAATATCCTTTGCATCAATAAACGATTACCTTTTGACCCAAATGTAAAACGGGATACCAGCGTTGTCAAGAAATAATATCATCGCGATTACAATTTAAAGTATAAATCTATCGATCATCTTGCTCCCATTTTCCCATAAATACAAAACAAGAAAATAATTACTTTAACAAATAAAGATAGTTACAAGGGAAACACCAACAAAAACAGGACAAAACGGGTAACGCACTTCAAGTCCACTTTTTTCATAAAAGCGCGCAATGTGCGCCCCAAAACACAAGCACATGGGCGCACATTGCGCCACATGTGTCAACTCGCAACCGGGTCACCCCTGCAACAAAATATTAAGTTAACTAACTGACATATTACGAAAAAAATAAAAAAGAGGCCGTTAAAACCAAATAAAAAAAACAATGGCACCATGATTGCTACAATAAAGTACATCTTGCTCGACAAATCAGCCAAAGCGAGAAAACTTCTCCTTATTGATCCCAGGGTGGCGGCCCTGGGATCAATCCAGAACCACCGTTTATACACCGAACCGAATCAAAAAACAACCAAGCAGTTGTTCACATGAAAGCCCGCTCCCAGCGCGGGCTTTTCCTTTTTTCAAGCCCCCCATTTCTTTCTGCATTCAGCCGCCAATCGTCCCTTTACCTTTTGAGCAACTTGTGTTTATATTCTGAAAAAAATACAGACCTTTCCCACTGGCACACTTTCTTTTATCAAAAAAAACCAGGCGAGTATTGCGCCCTGTTTTATTTTCCACGTAAACAATCACCAGGAGGCTTTCATTGAAGTATTTTTATAAAAATCTTTCCATCTGGCTCATTGTCGGAGTTATCGGCATTGTGATCATTAATGTCGTCAAGCAACAACCGGACAATATCAATCACGTCAACTACACGGACTTCCTGAAAAAGGTGGACAAAGGCCTTATTAGCGACATCAGACTTGAAGGAAATACCATCTCGTGGACCGATTCCAATAATGAAATGTTCAAAAGCGTTTCCCCGGATAACCCCGAAACAATCAAGCCGATGCTCAAACCAGGAATCAACATCGAGGTGCAGGAAACAAAAAAACCCCACTGGTTTCTCCAGACTTTTCTTTCCTGGGTTCCATTCCTGCTCATTATCGTCCTCTGGTTTTTCTTTATGCAGCAAGGAAGCGGCAAAGGTGGCGGCAACAAAGCCATGGCTTTCGGCAAGAGCAAGGCCCGACTCATAGACGGCCAGGAGTCAAAAATAAAATTCAAGGATGTTGCCGGGGTCGATGAAGCGAAAGATGAGCTGGTGGAGATCGTTGATTTCCTCAAGAATCCCCATAAATTTACCGAAGCAGGGGCGCGCATCCCCACAGGCGTACTTCTTTATGGAGAACCAGGTACAGGGAAAACCTTGCTGGCCAAGGCGATTGCCGGTGAAGCAGGAGTTCCCTTTTTTTCAATCAGCGGTTCCAACTTTGTTGAAATGTATGTCGGCATCGGCGCTTCCCGCGTCCGGGATCTTTTTAACGAAGGGAAGAAAAAAGCGCCGTGCATCATCTTCATAGATGAAATAGACGCCGTGGGCCGTCACCGGAGCGCAGGAGGAGGCGGCGGCAACGATGAGCGTGAACAGACCCTGAATCAGCTTCTCGTGGAAATGGATGGGTTTGAGCCGAACGATGCGGTTATCATCATTGCCGCGACCAACCGCCAGGATATCCTTGATCCCGCCCTTCTCCGCCCAGGACGTTTTGACCGGCAAGTTATGGTGCCTGTTCCCGACGTGGGCGGCCGTGAACAGATCCTCCGGGTCCATGCCCAAAAGATCAAGGCGGATACCGATGTGGATTGGAAACTTGTGGCGAAAAGCACTCCCGGCTTCTCCGGCGCGGAGCTTGCCAACATGATCAATGAGGCGGCCCTGATGGTGGCCAGGAAAGATGACGGCAGCAGAGTTACCATGGAAGTAATTGAAAAGGCCAAGGACAAGGTCATGATGGGAGCCGAAAGAAGAAGCCTCATCATCACGGAAAAAGAGAAAAAAATAACCGCGATCCACGAGGCCGGTCACGCCCTGGTCGCCTGGATGCTTCCCGGAGCCGACCCGGTGCACAAGGTAACCATCATTCCACGGGGGAAAGCGCTTGGTCTCACCATGCAACTCCCGGAAGAAGAGAAACTTTCCCACTCCAAATCATATCTTTTCAGCACCCTCTGCATCCTTTTGGGCGGCCGCATTGCTGAAGAAATCGAATTCGGCGACATCACAACCGGCGCCGGCAACGATATCGACCGTGTCTCCGACCTGGCCCGCAAAATGGTTTGCGAATGGGGAATGAGCGAAGAAATAGGGACGATCACCTTCAAGGCGTCAAGCCCTGCCGCAGGCCAACCGGGCCCAATTATCAGCGAAACCACCGCCGTCAAAATCGACAGCGCCGTCAAATCGCTGATTTCCGCGGCCTATGACAAGGCGAAACAGGTCCTGACTGATAACAAAAAGGTCCTCAATGCAATATCACAGGCGCTGCTTGACCATGAAACCATCAACACTGCGGATATCAAGAAGATTGTGGAGAAAAACAGCTAAACGTCTCTTGACGTTATCCTTCTTCATGTGCTAAAAGGGTATCCACAAAAGCACAGGGCCGTTAGCTCAATCGGTAGAGCATCTGACTCTTAATCAGCAGGTCCCCGGTTCGATCCCGGGACGGCCCACCAAATAAATCAAGGACTTATCCAAAATCTGGATAAGTCCTTTTTTATTATGTGTGAGAATCCGTGTGAGACTTTTGCCTGGCAAGCCCCATATGCCGCCATGGAATTTGTTTTTCGCATTAGAAGCACATCCTTGTTTGTATAGGAGATTATTCCATTCACAGAAGGACAATCAAAGCGATACCCCCACCGATAACCACAAGGTTTCCCGCTGCCGATACTCCATGCAGTTTTCTGAACTGGACACGTAACGGATCATCTTTTGAAGTGGTTTCAAACGAGGGGATTTCTTTTTTCAGTGCCGCGGCCTTGGGCTCAATCACAAACGATTGAACCAAGGTGACGACAAGCATAACTGCGATAATGATTGCAGCAATGGCCTTGCGCCTGACAGTTGATAAGAAAATGGCACCAAGAGCAATAGCTCCACAAGCCAACCCCCATTTGAAATACCCTGGAAAGAGAACACCGACAATCCCCCCTGCCATATCCCGGCTGTATGATTTGAAAATGATGGGGGTAAGGACAAAAGTGAAAAGGGCTGCCCCGCCAACCCAGCAAGCAATGGCGAGGCGATAAAGAAATGTTGGCACCTGCATGATGTTCCTTTGATATTCCGTTAGGTATTTTTTAAATATATTGGCCTATGCCCCAGATTGACAGAAGTGCGGATGACCCAAGCACCATCAAGAATACACAGCAGCCTTTTTTATTGTTTTTCCCCTTTTGTTGAAATTGTTCGTCCTCTTCAAGCAGGCACATTTCGATAACCCCATCACCGTCATCGTCAAGCAAGCCTAAGGGATCTTCATGTTCATTCATTAATACTCTTCCAACTCGACAGGTTTTTTACCAAAATCGAATACGCTGTCAGCCACACGGACTTCGAACCATTTCAAAAAAACACTATAGGTCATTTTTGGATACGATTCAGGCACGAGCATCCATGATTCCAGTTCTGATATAAATATTTCTTTATAATTTTTCTTGAGCCAGTTTTCGTAATTGTATTCGTCATAGGCATCAGGAATCAGGATTGAGGTATGACGTAGTTCATCTGAGGACATTTTGGGTCCGTCATCGTCAAAACTGTTCGCCCAGTCGATGAAAGGCTTTTGAGGAGTGACAAGGTGCGGTTGATGGTTTTCATGTTATGACCCATTTATTCATCATCAGTGTGTTTTCGAGAACAATCTCACGGGAAGATTGTTTGATATTTTGAAAATTATATCCTAACCAAACGGCCCGCCCTTTTCCAGGGCTTTCTTTAGTGGGCAACCAACAGGAGTTTCAAGCCCGTCTCTATATGCCTTCAGCAACTCAACGGACCGAGTTGCCAGCATCTTTCTTATTTCCCGTCTCTTGCCTTTTATCCTGGGGATCCTCATGGACTCATAAGCGGTGGTCCGATGCCTCATCCAGGCAATTACTGCTCTTGCCGCCCGCTCTTCGACTGGAATCATGACTGTCCGGGCAACCGTGCCACTGCCGACCGAAACCGCATGAACAGCAATTGACTCAGCCATTTCCTTTTCCAGTTCTTCGTACCTTGGCGCAAACGCAAGAAAGGCGCGGACTTCGAGACAAAATTCCTTCGCGTACTCAGCCTGTTTTCTGTCCCTCCGCTGACGGGCACTATCTAATTTCTTTTGGTATGCCTTCGTTGAGCGAACCTCCTCCACCTGTTGCTTGGCTGATGAAATGGTCTCTGCTGGCGCCCAAATCCCTTTGGAGATGATGCGCCGCCCCATTCGAGCCTGAACTCGCCAGAAAATCCCCTTGGCTGTTACCTTTTTGGTGATGCCGGCATCGCCTGCGGGAAGGAAGGCCCATCCGTCCGGAGGAGACAACTTCTCGCCACTTTCACCAATGAGGGTTCCGTTCGCCCCCGGCTTAACGATTCTATTTGTTTTTTCCAAAGATCTTTCCATTTGAAATCATATCAATTCGTATGCTGATCAAAACCTGAGGCAATGTAACGGCACCGATCGATTCAGTTTATCCATGCTTCCACCTGTCACAATGAGAGTTATACAAGGAACATCATGAGCAACAGTAAAATTTTACAACTGAAAAAGCCAGCGGAAATCTCGTCAGATCCATTATCAAAATTGCTGAGAAATGAGGAAAAATGGAAAATGCGGCTTAACTGAGTGTCCACCAAATCAAGGGACGATTTAAGTGTAGCTTCTCCTGACTCCGGGAAAGCCAGACTATCCAGATGGCCAGCTTTCCGGCTTCTGATGATTCAATAAATTTCTTGTCCTGTAATCTCCATCCTGCTATTCTCTATTCTAGAATCTAGAATAGAGAATATAAAACAAGGAACTCGCAATATGCTCAAATCACAGGATGTTCTCGTGCTGCTCAAGCTGGTAACCATGGAAAAGCGGCCTTGGTCATACGCTGGCCTGGCTGTGGAAGTGGGAATGAGTCCCTCGCAGCTTCATTCGTCCATAAAGCGGACCCTGTTTTCCCAACTGGCTGTACGTGAGGGAGAAAAGATTATGCCGCATTTTCGCAATCTCGAGGAATTTTTGCTCCATGGGCTCAAGTATGTCTTCTGGGCCGAGCGGGGTGATTTGACCAGGGGGATGCCCACTGCGTATGCGGCACCGCCTCTTGCGCAATTAATCGTTTCCAGCGACACAGAGCCGCCGCCGGTCTGGCCCGACCCGGAGGGTGAAGCTCGAGGCATTTCTTTTCTTCCTTTGTATAAGCTGGCTCCCAAGGCGGCGCGGTCCGACAGTAATCTCTATGAACTGCTGGCCCTGGTTGACGCTCTTCGCAGCGGCAGGATAAGGGAACGGCAGATCGCTGAACAGGAAGTGAAAAAGCGATTGGAACAGTATGCTGCGCGCCACTAATCCCAATATCGAAATACTGGAGATCGCGGTCAGCAAGCTGGATGATCTGGTGGAGCGGCTGGTTTTTCTCGGAGGATGCGCCACCGGGCTGTTGCTCACCGATAAGGCTGCTCCACCGATACGTTTCACCCATGATGTGGATGTCATTACCGAAGTGGCGACCCTGGCCGAGTATTATCATCTTGCTGATCAATTACGGCAACATGGCTTTCTGGAAGACAGCAGCGAGGATGCGCCGATCTGCCGCTGGAAAGGAGGCTCCATCCTTCTGGATGTCATGCCGACAAATCCAGCTTTGCTTGGCTTTGGCAGTCCGTGGTATCAGGAGGCGCTGGAATCGGCAACATGGCACAGCCTGCCCTCGGGGAAAAGCATTCGCATGATCATTTCTCCCTGCTTTCTGGCCTGCAAATTTGCCGCGTTTGACAGTCGGGGAAACGGTGATTTTTTGATGAGCCACGACATGGAGGATATCGTGGCGGTGCTGGACGGCAGGGCCGAGGTGGTAAGCGAAATCGCCCAGTCACCAGCCGGGTTGCAAAATCACCTTGTCGAGCGGTTTCATGCCTTGATTGAGAATATCTCTTTCCGGCAGGCGCTTTCGGGTCATATGCCGGGAGATCCGGCGAGTCAGGCAAGGGTTTCGGTCATTCTTACACGCATCAAGGAAATTTGCGCCATCAAGGTCAGGGTGCCGTAAAGCTTAAGACCGGCGTGAGATCAAAAAAACAACTGAGAAAAAGACGACACTTTAAATCCCGATCGGAATTGAGCATGTGAAGATATCATTGGCAACCCTTGGTTTGGAAAAGCACACCATTACTTGAGAGGCAGGTCTTTTGATGCTCGAATGGACAGTATATCTAATAACCTGAGGGTAGTTTGACATATTCAGATATTCGATGTGGCAATATTAAAGCCGTGATTCACTCATCTCATGGTCAAGAGAGGGTACATTTTCTCAATGCCAGCGCGGTCTCCAGGCATGAAATTCTGTGGGACGTAAGCGGTAACGCGCAATATTGCCTTCATCAAGACCGTAAGCTACACCTACGACGCCGCAAACCGGCTTGATACCGTCACCATTGACTGGCTCGACAAGACGGCAAGCCATACCTATGACGATGCCGGCAGGATGACCGGCCTCACCCAGTTCAACGGGACGGTGGTCCACTACGGCTATGACGACGCCAACCGGTTGACTGATCTGGAGAACCTGACCGCTGCGGCAGGCACGGCCATCGCCGCCTATCATTTTACCCTGGACAACAACGGCAACCGGGTGCAATCGGTGCAGGACGTTCCCGCTCTTCCGGCTATCGATCCCGCAATTGCAGCGAGGATGACTTATTACAATGACCAGCACCGGCTGTATAATTACACAAATTCTCACGACTCCGACCCATACTCTCGCCGCATAAGCTTCGCCTATGACAACGAAGGCCGGTTGATCAGGAGGAATTCCGACACATACACCTTTGATTACGAGCACCGGCTGACCGGAATCAGCGGCACGGTCAATAACCAGTTTCGCTATGACGGCGCGGGCAATCGGCTGGAAGCAACCAGGGATGGGGTCGTTACCCGTTACGCTTACGACATCAACGGCAACCTCATCGCCGAGGCGGACGCCAATAACACGATTACCCGATATTACATCCACGGTGCAGGCCTCATGGCCATGGTGACGACGGGAAACGATCTGTACTGCTACCACTTCGACGCCACCGGTCATACCGTGGCCCTGACCGACGCCGACAAGCAGACGGTCAACTCCTACGCCTATAGCCCATTCGGTGCCCTGGCCGGCGGGACGGAGGCAATCCCCCAGCCCTTCAAGTTCGTGGGGCAACACGGAGTGATGAACGAACCCAACGGACTCTACTACATGCGGGCCCGCTACTATGACCCGCGGGTTGGACGTTTTATCTCCGAAGACCCATTAGGCTTTGACGGCGGAGATGTGAATCTGTATGCTTATGTTGGCAATAATCCGGTGATGCTGGTGGATCCGTGGGGGTTGTGTAGGAGTCCTGTTAAAAGGGCATGGGATGATGCTACATATTCAATTGGACAAGCCACTCATGCTGTCACTAATTTGGCGACTAATGGCCCAGCACCAGCTCAAGCTCTTATAGGCTTTGCAGCGGCAACTGAGGTTGCACCAATTGCGACTTTTGGGTTGGTAAATAGTAGTGCTGCGGCATTATCAGTTGCTTATAAATATCCAGAGTTGGTAATTTTAGGGGGGAAAGCTGTTGAAGACATTTTCGGTGATGGTAGGCCTGGTGTTACAAAATTAGTTGAGAAAATATGGAAAGGTGAACCGATTACAACTCCGTCTCCATAAAACAAAGCTTAATTTTTTTATGCTAAAAATGAAACGAGGGATGAAGGAACATATTATACTTTCTTCTATATTTTCTTTTGTAGTCACCTTCGCGTTTATTCTACACAAGAAGATAGGAGGTCTGTTATCTGGAGGAGTTTACTCTGAACCTCATTCATGGGAGGAATTAATACAAAAAGCGCCTTCTTTCTTCTTAGTTTATTTGTTCATTTTTTTTGTAGTGTTTGTATATATGCGTTTTAATTTTAAAAATAAAAGTAATCCCCCTGAAAAATAGAAAATGATGGGGTCTAGAAAATGATGTATGGCAATAGGGGACGTCCATAAAAATATAAGTTTCTTGGGTTCAAGCTGATTTTTTATAATTTTATGGACGTCCCACGTCCCCCAAAACTGCCATGGGATATGATCGCGCGACACTTCTGCAGGCCATGGGCGGCACGATCGGCGCGGGCAACCGGCTGGAAGCAACCAGGGATGGGGTCGTTACCCGTTACGTTTACGACATCAACGGCTACCTCATCGCCGAGGCGGACGCCGATAACACGATTACTCGATATTACATCCACGGAGCAGGCCTCATGGCCATGGTGACGACGGGCAACGACCTGTACTGCTACCATTTCGACGCCACCGGTCATACCGTGGCCCTGACCGACAGCAATAAACAGACGGTCAATTCCTACGCCTATAGCCCATTCGGCGCCCTGGCCGGCGGGACGGAGGCAATCCCCCAGCCCTTCAAGTTCGTGGGGCAACACGGAGTGATGAACGAACCCAACGGACTCTACTACATGCGGGCACGCTACTATGACCCGCGGGTTGGACGTTTTATATCCGAAGACCCATTAGGGTTTGATGGCGGAGATGTGAATTTGTATGCTTATGTCGGCAATAATCCGATTATGGGGGTAGATCCGAGTGGGTTGTGTGCCGTAGATTTTAACTTTACTTCTGGCTTTGTTGGGACGAACGCACCTATTTGGAAGCAAAATTCTGGATGGAGCGGTTCACCAACATTTTCAGCTTCAACGGATTTTTTTGCCGCAAGTTTACAGGTCTCTTTAAACAATCCCCTTAATCCACCCACACGGGACACGAGTAATGATGTGTTTGTCAACATCACTGTACCGTTTACAGCTAAAATGGTGAATCTTGCAACAAATACAGACTTTACTAGGGTTGGAGTCAGCGTTGGCCCCCCAAGTTTAGGCATCCCCCTAGGATCATTAAACACATCCATAGAACGACCAATCCGTGCTCTTAGCAATGGAATCGCTAATATTTTCAATAATTAATGAAGAAACATAAACGAAATGAATATGAACCATGAACAATAATTTTTTAAAAATATGCATGTATATTTCTTTGTATGGGTTTATATTTTTTTCCATAATATGGCATTTGATCTGGTATATATGGATTCGAAAATATTTAAGATTGAAAGGAGAACATCCAGGTTTTTTTTTCAGTGGGTTGACACCAACTTCTGATTTCAATATTGCGAGACGTATCTCAAAAAAAGACGGCTATAGCCCATGGTTTTTGAATATAGGGATTATAGTTGGAGTAGGAGCGATAATACTGCTTGTAGTATTTTTTTTAACCATTGTTACTGCTGTCTTTTGAACGATCGACAGAAAAAAAACGGGACAGAACTAATTTTTACTATTATTGAAAGCAATGTGGAATAGATGAGAAATGTTCTGTCTTGCTTGGACAGGATTTGTATATAAAAAAAGGATGCTCTGGTTTATCCTAATATTTTTCCATGTCATCCTTAACCTTCTTTCGTTTCTACGAAGATTCAGGAAACATCTTTAATTATCATTTGCTTTCCAGAGGTTGAGCTTACACCAGAAAATGTTAAGTTACTCCTGCTCCGTTTTCTTGTGAAACCATTCCGGAAAAATGGAATTTCGGATAAGTTTTCAAAGATGGCTATGTTCTGGAATTTTCTTAACTTGCTGAAATCTATTCATATCATTGCCAATCCACAACAAGGAATAAAATTTGCTAACTATTGTAATATTGATTCATTTTTACTAAAGTAGTTGCATGAACTGCAATTTGAGAGAGATGAGAGGGACAAATGATGACGATTAGATAAATTCAGCTGATGCGACAACAAATTAAGAAAAAGAGACTGCCGAGTCTCGGCATATGTTTGGGCGTTTTAATTGCCATCCCTTTAAAAAACGATACTTTCACTTAAACCAGGAGAAAAAAAATGAAGAAAAAAAAGATGCTGGTGACGAGTATAACTATCGCCCTTTTCTCAGGCGCACTGTTTTTTGCCCCTGATGATGCCGGAGCATGGGGTTCCTCATCCAGTTCCTGGAGTGACAGATCATCCAGTTCCTGGAGTGGCGATTCATACCAAGACTCGACAATAGAGGTTTGCCTCAGATGCCACGGCGACCTGGACCGCTTTCCCAGGTTCCAGTACGAGAACCCCGACAAGCACCACCTGCTGGTTGGTCATGTGATTCCACGCTCAACCATTGCGCCTTATGAAACTTTCAGCGACAACTATGAGTGCTTAACATGTCATGCCCTTGAACAGATTGATGAAATGACCTATCAGGTGTCCGTTGAGAGAAACTGCCTGCAATGCCATCCCGTCAGCACGGTAACCGGCAGCCCGAGAAGCGATAATCTTCACCATGATCTGCGTAACTATCGCTGCAACGATTGCCATGGCTGGGGCCGTTAGGCCACTATCGCAGCAGCAAAAAGGAAAAAAAACGGGACAGAACTAATTTTTAAAGGCGGTTGAGGATATTATCTTCAATCGCCTTTTCTATTTGGGGGAGCCCTTGAGGGCGGAAGGGTTGGTCGATAAAATTTTACAACTGAAAAAGCCGGCGGAAATCTCGTCAGATCCATTATCAAAATTGCTGAGAAATGAGGAAAAATGGAAAATGCGGCTTAACTGAGTGTCCACCAAATCAAGGGACGATTTAACCTTCGTTCCACTCTTATTCAAACTGCGGACTTCCCAGCCAGTAAGGATCTTCCACTGCTTTTCGGTAGGCATCCAGGGCTTCCGGAGATGAGTTGACCCGCAGATTGGTATACGTCTCATCTTTATTCTGCCAGCGCTCCTGCCAGTAAACCGCGGCCTTAACCCGTGGGTACTTTTTCTTGTAATCGACAAAAGCCTGTTGGATCCAGGTGGCTTTATCGCCTGATTGCGGGAATTCCCCAACCCCCCACTCGGCAACTATCAGCGGTTTGTCGGCGTCAAGGAGACAAAGCTCCCTGTAGCCACTGTCCATGGCCTTTTCAAACGAAACCCACGGCGTGTAGGAAAAGAGCTTGCCGTACGCGCTCAATGCCAGGATATCCACCACATCAGAACCAGGGTAGTACTGGGATAGGGCGTTCCATGGGGCTGAAGGGAAGGAAAAATTATTACCATGAAACACCCAGAGAATTTTGTCGGCGCCACGAGCTCTTACCCGTTTTACAACATACCGGTAAGCCTGCTTGAAAAGTTCCGGCCCGGCATACCCGGCAGACTCCTCAGCTGCGGCGACGGGTTTCCCTGCTCCGTAATGCACCCCGGACCAGGGAAACCATTCACCGTTCATTTCCAGCCCCCAAGACACCAAAAATGGTTTGTCAATGTTGCGGGCCTCATCCGCCCATTGGTCGATATAGTCGTCCCATTTGCCGGCCAGAATGTTGTTCAGGCTGAACCGATCAGGTGATCGATCTTCCTCATACGGGCGATCCCACGGAGACCAGAAGATCAACGGGATGGATCCGTGGCGGCAGATGAGCTCAATATTCTTTTTCGGGAAATGCTGCTCCCCCCAATAACTTGAAGAAGCAATGATGGCCTGGTGTTTGCCGACCATTGTTTCAAATTTTTCAATCGCCTCAAGGGTTACATCATCTTCATGTTCTCCAAAATCGATGTAGGCCCCGGTAAAAGCGCCGGTGGCAGGAAAAACGATAGCAGAACCACCTCCTCCAGCCGCGGATTGGACGGATTGGCCGACGAATTCCTGATCGTTGCAGCCGGCCACCAGAACCAGCAACAGCAGCAAGAATGCCGACACCCTTGGCGGAACGAAAAATCGATTCATCATCATGGTCATTTTACGAAAGATTCAGTTTCAAGGGGAATAGACGCGGACCTCTCCAGCTTGCCCCAGCCGACCAAGACACCTTTCACAGCCCGGATAATGGATTTCCAGACCACCCAGGCAAGCAGGGGCCGGTAAACAAAGCGCATTGGCAGGATGCGCAAGGCAACCTTGAAAGATTCTCCCTCCATCCAGCACGCCAATATTGCCATCAAAAGATCCATGACAAGGAAAACTGACAAATAGAGCAGGATGACAAATTTCATGCCGAAAAAAAGAAAAAAAACAAGGAGACCATCAACAAGCGGACTCACCGCCACCAGCAGTACCTGAAAAAGCCATACAGAGGGGAGACTGAACCAGCCAAGGGCTTTGTACGTCGGGTTGCCAACCAGATCCCGATGTTTCCAGAGGCACTGGAGCGTGCCGAAGGCCCAGCGAAATCGTTGCTTGGCAAGAGCTGAAAAGTTTTCCGGCGCCTCTGTCCAGGCCATGGCCCGGGGGGCGTAAACAATCCGGTATCCGGCGCGGTGCAGGCCGAGGGTAAGGTCGGTATCTTCAGCCAGGGTATCGCTGCTTATCCCGCCTGCGGCCATAACGGCCGAATAACGCCAGGCACTCACCGCACCGGGCACAACCGTGATACAGTTCAACTGATGGTAAGCCCGTCTGTCAAGATTAAATCCGCAAATGTATTCCAGGTCCTGAAAACGGGCGACAAGGGTTTGCTTGTTGCCCACCCTGACATGACCTGACACTGCCCCTACTCCTTCATCCTGCATGGATTGCACCAGATGGTCAATGGTATCAGGCTGAAAAAGAGTATCCGCGTCGAGAGTCACAATGATCCCATGGGAAGCGGCATGAAATCCGGCGCGAAGGGCGCGGGCCTTTCCCAGGTTGTTCTGCCGCAGCAGGTGAAGACGGTTGTCTTGAACCGCGATTTCCGCCACCACGGATGCTGTCCGGTCAGTGGAACCGTCATCCACCACAATGAGTTCGATTGGCCCTGAGTAGGCGGTTCGCAAAAGATTTTCAAGAGTTCGACCAATCACCTTTTCTTCATTATAGGCCGCAATGACAATAGAAATTGGCGGCTGGAATTTATCCCCTGCGATGGCCTGAGAAGAAACCTTCCGGGACTTGTGCCTCCGGGCAAGAATCGCCACAATCAGGGTGCGCAGGGTGACCAGAAAGGTGGCCACGACCATGAAAGCCCAGCCGAGTTGACCAAGAGCGCGGATGAGCAGGAAACCGCCGTCACCGACCATTCGCAGAAACGGCTGATGATTTTCCCGGAGCGCCGGCATAAGCGACGAGGCCGAAGCCCCCAGGAGTCGACCGAGTGAAACGACCCGGTCTCCCCGGACATGCAGATAATCGATGATCAAGGGCAGAGCGGCAACGGTCTGACTGCGATTTCCGCCGGCATCGTGCAGCAGAATGACATTGCCATAGAGACGCTGCTCCTTCACCCGCTGAACAATGGCAGCCACACCCGGACGCGACCAGTCCTCAGGATCGATATCGCTTGAAACCGTCAGGTAGCCGAGTTTCTGGGCAATTTTAATCGGCGCCAGTTCCTCCGGGGAATGGGGCTCGGAATCGGCGTTGTAGGGCGGACGAAAAAGAAAAGTAGAGTGGCCGGTGATTGTTTCAGTGAGGCGCTGGGTGGCATTGAGTTCAAGCCGGGCCCGCTCATGGGAAACTTTCGCCAGATTCGGATGGGTGTATGTATGAACACCAATTTCGTGCCCTTCCCGGACAATTCGCTCAACAAGTTCGGGATTTTTCTCCATGCGCTCGCCCACCATGAAAAAAGAGGCCTTGACTCCCCTCTCCCTGAGAATATCAAGAATAGCGGGGGTCCACTCCGGGTCCGGGCCGTCATCAAAGGAGATCGCCACTTCATCCATCTTCCCCTTCCCTTGATGACTGATGGTGGTATAGGATGGGAAAGACGTATACGTGCCCCTGAGTCTGCCGTCTGCATCAACTTCTATCTCACGAAAACCGTTGTCCCGATGGTTCTCAATCTTCAGATAATTTCCCCTTCCCAGTTGGGAGACAAGGTTTCCCGGAGCAAGAGGGCGAAGAAAGTCAGCGGCGGACAGCACGGATGCGGGACGGGCCAAGGACAAAATTTCCCAGACGGCGGGATCTTCAGTCCCCAACCGCGAGACGGCGATACCCCCGGCATGCAGTTTGCGGGCGGAACAAACCTGGTTAAAAAACGTAACGCCGTCAAGAAACCAGACCGTATGTTCGGTATCCCCATCCATATAGGAGAAGCTGGGATTATACAATGGCTTCAGGGAATTACATTCATGCAGCCCGGCCCGGCCTGCCCGGGTCATGATATCGGCAAAGCCGATGGTGTCTGCCTGTTTTTGCCCATTGCCCCAGTCGTATCCATAGGTTCCGATGGCGGCAACCCACTGGGAGGGTTTACCGTAAGCAAGAAGGGTCTGAAGCCAGCCGTCAAACCAGGATTGAGAGGCGATTGGCCCGGCGGAATCGACCTCGGAATTCTCATCATGGAGCACAGCGACAAAACGATCAACAACAGGGGCAAGGGCCTGAAGGTCAAAGGCTTTCAATTCCAGCCCCATGGGGATGCACAGCCAGAGCTGCATTTCCTGCAGGTGGAGGGCGCCGGCCAGACGACTGAGCAGGGTAGTGAGAGACTCCCGGTAGGCCGGGTCGATCTGGTTCCAGTCAATAAGAACTCCACCAGCCTGCGACTCAACGAGATGATCAAGCAAACGGCTGATAAAACGGTCCTGGCGAACCAGCGGGCCATTGACAAGACCTTCGACAGCCTCCGGTTGCCAGGTATCACCGACAAGGTTGCGCAGAAGCGGCAACACGACAATCTGTTTATCCCGGGCCACATCGAGAACCTTCCGGTCCGAGTTGACCTGCAGGTTCCCCTTGCCGTCGACAAGTGTCAACCACTCAGGACTGATATGAGTCAACTGGTCGGCATGGGCAAGAAGAGACTCATAACTGGCGGGATCCCAGCTGACATAAAATCCGAGCCTGACCTCGGCGGCATCAATAACCGTTTCAACCGGGCTCACACCGGCATCGGACTGTGGTGAGACTGGTGGAAGTTTCTCTTTTTTACTGAAACGCAGCCAAAGCGGCGCAGGTGGAGCAAGGGAGGTCGGATTATCCTGCAACTCCACTCCGCTCAGCAAATGTGCTCGGAGCTGCTGGACCGCAGCCGGTAATTCCAGCTGCGGCGTTATGACAAGAAAGCGCACAAAAAATACGGTCCCAAGCAAAAAAAACAAACTGACAACCATCAGGACAAGTCGCAAACGCGGCCAACGTTTTCCGCTCTTATCGCGAAAAATAAATAACGAATCATCAAAGTCAGACATGGACGATTTCCATATACTGTTGCGGCGCAGGGGTATTCGCTTGTTTGTTTTCGAAAAACGGATCAGGTCTTTTCAGCGCTTCAAAAAGCGGCTCACATGGAAAAGCTGCGCATCCATTGGACATTACACAAGTATTATCGGATACCGCCATTCTTTTTTTACTCAGCGAGTAAAAAAAGACGGAATGAAGATTTGATCGCAACTATTGCCGGACCGACTTCAGGAAAGAACCCTTTGAATGCAACAGCCAATCAGGCTGCTTTTCTGGGAAAGTTGTCGCTTGGCGTGGTCCAGATTTCCGGAGTCAACGGCGCCAGACCCCAATGTGCTCTGGCCCGGTCACAACGAGCATTATACACCCCGTCAAGCCAGGAAGGCTGGAAATCACGACAGACAGAGGCCCTTTTCTCATAAATGCCGCAGTGGACCTTTTTACCGATAATCCCCATCAGGACGACACAGCGCGGAGAAACGTCATTGCTGCCCTTCATCACCATACGGAAATCATTTAATTTTTCCGTCAACTCCGCCGGCACCCCATCGGGTTTTGTAATGTCCGATTCTCCCCAGTAAAAAGACGCGCGAAAAAATGCACAGCATGCACCACAGACAAGACATGGATTTATCATATATTTCCGTAAATTTATAGAAAGTTAACCTACAATGCCCACGATGAAAGGCTGGATCCTTTTACAATTTTAAAAATCATTGTCAACTACTATTTCAGCGTACTGCCCCACCATCTTCCGACAATAACCTTCACGATTTTGGTCATGACCTGCATCCGTTTGGTTATAGAGCCTTTCCACGGACAAATATTGCTTTATTTTTTCCCGAGATACCCATACATTATTAGAAGAAAGTCGGGATTAGAAGAAAGTCGGGAACCAACGTTCCAATATCCCCGTCTTTTTTTCAATCACGAGATCAAACTGTCAAATTCGGCCCAACATATGATCAAGAAAGTTAAAATAGAAGACCTGAAACCCGGATTTTTTGTCCATGACTTTAACTGCGGATTTAATTCCAGTTACCTTCTGGCAAACCAGACCCTAATAAAAGACATCAGAATTATCGACCATTTGCGCTCGTTCGGGATCAAGGAAGTCTATATTGATACGAACAAGGGCGCTGATGTCAGCGATCCCATATCGGAAATTGGGGTAAAACAAGGGACCGACAAAGGACTGCGGCAGCTGGCCCAGGAAGAACCGATCTCGATCCGCAACATCCCGCTCAAGGAAGAACTGCTCGTTGCCCAAAATATCAAGAAACAGGCAGTCATCGTCATCCGCAATGCAATTAACAGCGTAAGCGCCGGAAAACCACTGGAAACGGAAGAGGCCTCGCAGCTCATAACGAAAATGGAAAAATCCGTCACCCGCAACCGTGACGCCCTGGTGCTGCTGACCCGAATCAGGAAAAAAGATGAATACACCCTGATGCATTCCATCAGCGTCGGGGCGTATGTTCTCAATTTCTGCAACTTTTACAAGGTACCACACCAGCAGACATTGAGCCTGGCAATCGGCGCGCTGTTTCATGATATCGGCAAAACCAGAATTCCTCTGAACATCTTGAACAAGCCGGGAAAGCTTGATGACGGCGAATCAAAAGAGATGCAACGCCATACCTTTTACTCCGCTGAAATACTGAAAACAGCAAAAAACCTCCCTGAGGAAGCCTATGACATGGGGCTCCATCACCATGAACGTCACGACGGCAGCGGCTACCCCCATGGCCTGAAGGGAAATGAAATCAAAGCCGGTTCCCAGCTGGCCGCCATTGCCGATGTGTTTGACGCCATCACTTCCGACAGATGCTATCGCAACGGTATGGGCAGAGTGGAGGGGTTGAGAAAACTCTATGAGTGGAGTGAACATCACTTCAACAAGGACTTGACCCATAAATTCATCCGCTCCATCGGAGTGTACCCCATCGGTTCATGCGTCAGGCTTGACAGCGGTCGTGTCGGCATGGTGGTGGGTTCAACGGAAAACCTGATGCAGCCGGTTGTCCGCATCTTCCATGATGAAAAGATGAAAGGGTCATTCCCAATGCAGGATTTCGATCTTTCTCTAACCGATGATCACGTTGCCGGCTATGAAGACTCCGAGAAATGGAACATCAACAGCCTGAATCTTTTTGAAAAATCGGTTACCGATCTTCTCGCCCTCTGATTCCCCGCCCATCCCGAAATGACGCTGGAGTTGTATATCACTTGCGCCCCTGGGCCGACAGCAGTTCAACAAAAGGACCGAAAAGTTCTTCATATTGACGCAGGCCTTTCCGCAAAATCATATCAAACTTATCGACATGCCGTACGTTCACCACCAGATTTGCGCTCTCGGCAAGGGCTTGAAGATCATACAGGGTATACAAACGCGGCCCTACCAAAACATAGTAGAGAGAGCGTCTTTTGGCCATGGGCAGCGACTTCATATACTGGTGAAAAAGGGACCGACCAAACTCCTTCCCTTCAAAACCATCCTGCAGGATGACGGCGCCGGCATTGACAAAACCCATTTTCTCAACCGCCTCGACTTGAGTGTCGACGCATTCGACCAAATATCCCAACTCAGCAAGGACATTTTCAACCGTTGCCCTTTCTTTTTCATCCTTCATGAGCAGCAAGGCAACGGAAACTTCGGCATCGCGGGCCAATCGTTCCTTTTCACCGGAAAGAAACTTACTGATATCAGGTGGCCCGGGTGGCTCAACGCGACTGACGGCAGGCCTTGCCCCCCCTTTGCCGGCGACGGCGGTCTCCCGCTTTTCCGCATCCCCTTTTCTGGATTGGGGAATGGTTTTCATGATATCGGGAAACAGCTCAAAAGCGCTTTTCCCCTTTATGCCAGTGTTGTTTTCCACAGCCATATCTGCCTGAATGAAGAAATTGATGACACGAAGGAATTATCTGTTATTCAGCCGGTTTTCCAGCCTCCACATGCTTATTCTGCGTTGCGGCATACGGTTTTAATTCAAACTGCTTTTTGTAGGGATCGATCTGCAGGTGGTAATAACGATTCTGCGGCATATAGATATAAGGAACCTCTTCTTGGGGCCGAAAGACGAAGTCGGAAAGAATCATACGGTTTACCGCCCGATGGCCGACAATCATGATATTATCATCGTAGTTATTCAGATAAAAGACTTTTTTCAGACCACGATGCACCCGCTTTTCCATGGTCAGATATCCCTCGCCTTCCGGGTATACATAATTGTATTTATTACGGTTGCGGGCGTTGGCCACCAGAGGCATCTGTTCACGAATTTCCCGGTACGTCATTCCTTCGCATATACCGGCGTGAATCTCGTTGAATTCAGTCAGGGCTATTACCGAACAGTTTTTCTGCCGTGCCGCGATAGGAGCCGCAGTCTGCAGGGTTCGTTTATGGTTACTGGTAAAGATAATGGGAATGGAGACATTGGCAAAATGTTCGGCAAGAGCCTCAGCCTGGGCAAGACCTTTCGGAGTGAGCCCGGAATCGCCGCCGATGCGGTCTTCGAGATTGAAGTAGGTTTCACCATGGCGAACGAGAAAAAGATTACGGATAATACGTGTGGTAATGATGTCGCGAATGCGATCGTAATAGGGCACTACATCGGATATCTTTTCCTGGAGAATCCAGCTTTCAAAGGAATCAACCAGAATACGATTGCGTTCCTCGTGCAGGGGCTCATAAATGGACTCATAGTGGGCCACACGCTTGAAAAAACTGTCAAACGCCTCGGACTGCGACAGATGTTTGAACTCTTTCAACGACGCCTTATGCTCCAGGCTCGCCTCATTGGCTTCCTCATCCACGTTGGCGCATTCGATAAAAAAAATAGGAACCCCGGGAAAGGTTTCCTCGATCATTTTCCGCCTGCTCCTCGTGATATTGCTGGCATCGATGACCGCCACCTGACCGCTTTTGTCCAGATAGCTGTGGGCCAGATCAAGATTCATACGGGCGCATTTCTCCCGGAGCTGAATCCCCTTGGGGTTCTTGGGTGAAAAAAAATCAGGTGAAGAGGTATCCTCCCGTGAAAGTTTCCGGCGAAGCTCTCCATTATTGAAAATGCGCACCTTGACGTCGTCAAGCTCCAAGGTGCGGGCGATTTTCTGGGCCATGGTCGATTTTCCCCGCGCAGGCAGGCCTACCATGGCGATTACCAGTTTATCAAGCATTGATCGAAATCCTCATTTGATTTTGTCCGGACCGTTATTTTTCAATTTCAGTAATTGTATCACATCGCCCTTTACCGCCAAAACCTTTCCTCAATAATAAACTTCTTTTTTCAACGATTGGGGGCTGTTAAAACTGGTGCAAAAAAAATAATCCGGTGTACTCTTCAAACATATGAACACAGAAGGAAAGTCAACAATCAAAGTCACACACAAAGCCGCGCGGCTGATAACCGGGAAAGGCGGCAATGCCACTCTCTATCTTACCCCGCGTCCGGCGATCAACGGCTGATGAGTAAAGGTCAAAACCCCTGCGGTACGCATGGGCAAGCCCGATGACGATAAAACAAATCAATTCAAGGCAATAAAAGATGCCGGGATCACCATCTGGATAGCCAATGATATTCAGGAAGAAAAAGGGGAATTTCCCATTGAGATCAGTGTCACTCAATTTCTCTTTTTTCAGAATCTGACTGTGAAAGGAGCAAAGGCGGTGGAATAACAAAAAAAGCAGGACCAACTGCTATGGCCCTGCTTTTGTGGGGTGAGTCTCTCTTGAAGTATACGATGCGGTGACCGCTCTCTTATTTTTTACATGTCAGACTCGCCCTCTACTTAATAGTATATTCGTATCCACCTGATTGTAAAGCCTGAAGAGAAAAAAATTTACCAAATGTCGTTCAATAGATTAAAAAACATAATATTCCCAACATGTTACGACCTGGAACCATGCTGTGATTTCCAGTTTACCTTAAATCCAAATGTGAAGAGGTGAAAAAATGACAAACAATGTAGTTATTACCCTGGCATGCGGCACCGACAACCCGAACCGGGCGGCAAGGGCGATCCACCTGGCAACCATTGCCCACAAGGAAGGCAAGAACGTCACCCTTTTCCTGCTCGACGACGCTGTTTATCTGGCCAAGGAGGGACTGCTGGAACACGTCAAGGCGGCCACAGGCGATTCCGCCGACGACCTCATGACCTATCTCCAGGGTCACGGTGTTCCGGTTCTGGCATGCACCCCCTGCTGCAAGTCGCGTAAGATCAGTGAAGCGGATCTCATTGAAGGGGCAAGGATGGGAACTGCTGTGGAATTGATTCATCTGGCCTGCGACGCAGCGGTCATCAGCCTCTAATCCATTTTTCAAGGGTCGAACTGCGCAGTCTCCGCTTGACGGGGGTTGCGCAGTCCGGACAAAAACAATCCTTCTCAGACAACAAACATTTCTCCGGAAGAAAGACAGGAACAGAGCCTGCCATACACATCTTGCAGCGTTTCACGGGACGGATTCTTTCCCGCAGCCTTGAGAATACGACGGGCGAGCGGGCCGTTCGTCAAGATAAAATCAATCTGCCCGCGGTAGGAATTTCCATGGTCAACAGTTTGTTCGACCAGGGCGCGCCACAGCTCTCCTGCTGTAATCTTTTTTTCCCTGATGCCGAAAAGCCTGAGATAAGCGGGATCGGATAGTATGGCCTGATCAGACTGCCCTATGGCAGCAACAAAGAGTTCGGCCAGCGGCGCTACCGCAAACGAGGCCTGCTCGGCAAAAGGCTGCCAACGCTCCGCCACCAGCGCCTGCAACACGCTGACGATGGCTGAGACCACCGCCAGGTCGGCAGTCGGAGACTCCTGAATATCGAGCACCCTGATCTCGATTGCCGAACGCTCGAAACGGGCAATTGCGCCCCGGGAGTTCAGCCATTCATATTGCAGAATTCCCTCCGGATCATGGGGGGTGATGTCCCGATAATTCCGTTGTAAAATCATCTCCTCATAATCTTTTCTGGTATAGGCCGGTTCCGGAATAACCGCACCGCTGATGGAAGGAACCCGCTTCTGATTGAACCTGTAGTATTCCAGCCGGGTGTCAAGCAAACCGCTCGGCCGGCCGTCGACCACCGGCGAACTTGCCGCAAGGGCCGGAAGAATGGGCAGCAGCAGACGGATGGCGGCATGCAGCCTGCCGAACTCATCGTCTCCGTTAAAGGCCAGATTAAGATGGGTGGACTGGACGTTGGACCAGCCGTGTCCTTGGCAACCGAAGATACGGTTGTATGCCTCGTAAATAACGCGACTGCCGTGGGGCCACAGTTTTGTTTCCCGATGCGGGTCCATCCAGGGATGCATGGCAGTTGGCATGAGCCTGGCCCCGATTCCGGCAAGCAACCCGTTGGCCCTGTTGATGTTTTCCTGAAAACGGGCGGCTACTCCAGCCAAGGAAACAACCGGCCCGTTGGTTTTAAATTCCACGACGTGGAGAGCCAACTCATTGGACCAGGCAATGTCGCCCATCTCTATCTCGTTCTGCAGACTGCCGGAGGCGGCCTCAAGCAGTTTGTCGGCAGCGGCCAGAATATCAAGACTCCCGTCGCCTACAATCATATACTCAAGCTCGATGCCAAAGCCCTTAAAAATATGCAGGGGTGATGCTTCTACCATGACTGCCCCCATTCATTTTTATGCTCAATACGCCGCAAAAAAACACGCATCATGCGCAGGTACAACTCGTCTTTCAATATGGAATCCTCGACTCCGGCGTCGATATTCGGATTATCATTGATTTCGATGACATAAAACTTCTTGCCGATCTGCTTGATATCAACGCCGTAAAGACCATCGCCGATCAGACCGGCCGCCTTCAAGGCGGTTCGGATCAATTGATCCGGCGCATGCTCGATGGGAATGGTGGTATAATTGCCGTCAGCTGTCTTCAGGCCGGATGCGTCCCTTTTAATGATCTGCCAATGTTTCTTGGCCATGAAATATTTACAGACAAAGAGCGGCTGCCGGTCAAATATTCCCACCCGCCAGTCATATTCGGTGGGCAGAAATTCCTGGGCAATGATCAGATCTGATTTATCCAGAAGCTTTGCCACCTGTTGCCGCAGCTCTTCGGGTGTCTCCACCTTCATTACCCCCTGGGAAAAAGACGAATCAGGCTGCTTCAAAATACAAGGAAAACCAAGCCGGCCGGCCACTTCTGCTGCGTTATCCTTGTGGACAATGACTGTTTTCGGGATCAAAACCCGATTTCTGTCAAGGATTTCAGCGAGAAACACCTTGTTGGTGCACTTGAGAATCGATTCCGGATCATCGATCACCACCAGCTTCTTGGCCGCCGCCCGGCGGGCGAAACGGTAAGTGTGATGGTTGACGCTGGTTGTCTCCCTGATAAAAAGGGCGTCAAATTCCGGAAGCCGGCCATAATCATCACGGGTGATCAACTCCGTGTTGATGCCAAGGGATTCTGCGGCATGGGCAAAATGATGCAGGGCCCGGTTGTCGGAGGGCGGTTCCGGATCATGGGGATTGTGAAGAATGGCCATATCATAACGGTAATGGCTGCGCCGCTTGACGATTCTCCTCCGCCCCATAAAGTAGTCCCGGGCCACCTCGACAACAAAGGGACGGTGTTCCGAAGGGATTTCACCGGCAGGGATCGGGTTGATGTTCTGCAGGAACCATTTCTGGTGTTTTTCATTATGCACGAAAAATGCCCGCAGAAAAGGCGACTGAAACTGATGGAAAAGATGCTGGCTCAGCTTATCGTGCTGCTTGGCGACATTATGTCCGAAATAAATGCTGAGAACAAATTCCTTGGAGCGGATATGAGACAGACTTTTCTGGATGTGTTCGTCCAGTTCGTCTGCCGCAATGCGGATGATGGTCTGACTTTTCAGGTCCTGAATGGTGGTGATATCAGGAAGGGGCTTATGACCCCTGGCTGACGCCAGCAGCGACACATAATATCCGGTGCTCTGATACCGGTAATAACGGCAGAGATTAAAGACCATCGCCTTGCGCAGCTTGGCATAGGAAGGGTCGGTGAGATAGACGCGCGCTGCGACAAGTTCGATTCCTTCAATTTCCAGAGGCCAGTCCTTAGGATCATTAACGACGACTAAAGTCTGCATCTTGATTAACCTTCATTTTTTTCGATGGTTGAATAATGAGAAAATTGGCGTCATGGGTCAGCACACCCAGAAGAATCGCACAGAGAACCCGATCAATGTTGGTAATATAGTGCTGCTGGGCGGCAAGAGGATTCTGCCGATAGGGATCAGCCACATGAACGGTGCGCGCCTCCTTGTCATAACCGCACAGCACGACAAAATGGCCGGCCGGCTCTCCCCGCAGATCATCATCGACTCCTTCGACCCCGTATTCCCGCATGCTCTGATACAGATAGGTGGAACTGAGACCGGTGATAATGGGCACATTCTTTCTCAGATACCAGCGGATCAGGCTGCGGGTAAGATCCTCGAAATAGATTCTGCCGCCGAGCTTGAGAAACTCAAGATAGGCTCCGGTTGCACCCTGCAGACGAGGATTACTTTTCTTAAATGCCGCCTGGGCAAGGAGTTTTTCACCAAGGTTCCGGCCATGGGGATGAAACCAGGTGGGATCGAAAAAATGGAGGTTATAGGTGAAAATCGTGGCTGAGTAACCGCGATTGAGCGCATGGTTGGCAAGATAAACGGCAAGAGTTCCGCCTGTTTCAAGATGCGTCACTTCATTGACCACCTGCCCCAACTCAATCGTATCACCAAAATAACGATAAACAGCATGCAGACAGGTGGCGCCGCAGGTGGTATCATCAGGCTGCGGCAGAATATCAAGCTTGAGCTGTGTTTTCATGTTTTTTGCAAAAATTACACCGGAAATAGTTTATGCGGATTGATCTCCAGAAAACAGCCGCAGGAAGTCCGACCTCAGTAATCGCCTTGCTATCAACAGACTGTTGATGCTAAAATTGCATGTACCAAACGAATGATACTTTAAATAAATCCAAGGAGACAGGTCAATGCGAAAAATATTTTTTATGATTCTCGGTTTCGTCCTTTGCTGCTCCCTGTCAATTGCCGCGCCGATCGGCTTTGAGGAAGACATCATTCCCACATCCGCCGGAGAACTGAAGATCAGCTTTATCGGTCATGGCTCCCTGATTTTTACCATCGCAGGTACAGTCATTCACATCGATCCATGGAACAACCTGGCCGACTACGCCCTTCTCCCCAAGGCGGATATTGTCCTCATCACTCATGAACATCGCGACCATCTTGACAGCAAATCGATTGAAGCGGTGCGCAAAAAAGAGACGACAATCATCATGACGGAAAAATGTCTGCAGCAATTCGGCTCAGGAAAGGTTATGAAAAACGGGGACGAAATGACCATCCACGGCATCGGGATCGAAGCGGTCCCTGCCTACAATATCGTCCACAAACGCGACACGGGACAACTTTTTCATCCCAGAGGTGAAGGCAACGGGTATATTCTCACCATTGGCGGCAAACGTATTTATGTTGCAGGTGACACGGAAAACATCCCGGAGATGAAGGAGCTTGCCCCAATCGACTGCGCTTTTCTGCCGATGAATCTGCCCTACACCATGACCCCCGAGATGGTGGCGGATGCGGCCAGGTCATTCAGGCCAAGAATACTCTACCCCTACCATTACGGGGACACCGATCCTGCGCAACTTGTCCGCCTTTTGCAGGACCACAAAGACATCGAAGTGCGCATCCGGCGAATGCAGTAGGATGCGAAAATAAATGGATGAACGATCAACACCAACAAGGAGAACTATCATGCCAGAGAAAAAACGACCAAAACATCACGCCAACCTGACCACTCTTTTTCCGGAGATATTTTCCGCACTCGACAATCTTGGCGCAAAGGTAAAAAGCGCCGGGCCCCTTGACCGCAAAACATCCGAACTCATCCAGCTTGCCGCCGCCGCATCAGCGCAATCCGAGGGGTCGGTCCATTCCCACACCCGACGGGCGCTGGAGGCAGGGGCAAGCAGGGAGGAAATCCATCACTGTCTTCTCCTGCTCATTTCAACCATCGGTTTCCCGAGGGTCGCCGCGGCAATGTCATGGGCTGAGGATATTCTGGGGAAATCCTGAAAAAGACTGATCCATTTTCCGTGACATGCCATAATGAGCTGATTTTTTAAATAATCCCATGCAAGCAATGGTGTTGAAAAAAATCGGCCCGCTGCAAAAGGACGAAGCCCGGCTTTCGCTTGAAGATCTTCCCATTCCCCGGCAGGCCGAAGATGAGCTTCTCATCAGGGTTTCCGCCTGCGGGGTCTGTCATACCGAACTTGATGAAATCGAGGGGCGAACACCGCCGCCCCGATTGCCGGTCGTCCTCGGTCACCAGGTCATCGGCAGGGTTGAAGCGGTGGGAATCAAGGCAACCCTTTTTCAACAGGGCGACCGGGTTGGAGTGGGCTGGATCTTTTCTGCCTGCGGCAGGTGTCGATTCTGCCGGGAGGGAAATGAAAACCTCTGCCCGGCTTTCAAGGCAACCGGCAGGGATTTTAATGGCGGTTATGCCGAATACATGACGGTGCCGGAAAGATCCTGCTTTGCCATTCCTGCTATCTTCAGTGACTCCGAGGCGGCCCCCCTTCTTTGCGCCGGAGCAATCGGCTATCGTTCACTGCGGCTGACCGGACTGACAAACGGCAAGTCACTGGGACTCACCGGCTTCGGAGCCTCGGCCCACCTCGTCCTTCACCTGACAAGACACCTCTTTCCAGCTTCACCTGTCTTTGTCTTTGCGCGAAACGAAAATGAGCGGGAATTCGCACTGGAGCTTGGAGCCGTATGGGCCGGAGACATCGGCCACCAGCCGCCCCGGCAAATCGACTGCATCATCGACACCACCCCGGCTTGGACACCTGTGGTTGCAGCCCTTGCCTGTCTGGCTCCAGGCGGTCGCCTGGTGATAAACGCCATCCGCAAGGAAGAATCCGACAAAAACAGCCTGCTTCAGCTTGACTATTCCTCCCATCTCTGGCAGGAAAAAGAAATCAAGAGCGTGGCGAATGTGAGCCGCGCAGATATCCGGGAATTCCTGGAACTTGCCGCAGCTATCCCTATCAGACCAGAAGTGCAGGAATTCAACCTCAGAGACGCCAACAAAGCGCTGGCCGAACTGAAAACACGTAAAATCAGGGGCGCAAAGGTGATTACAATCGCCCCTTCCGAATAAAAGCTAAGGAAGACTATGACATTTTCATGCAAAAATTATGATTACAACACCGACAAATGTCTTAAACTTCATGCAGAATGTATCCCCGGCCGCAGGGGCTGCGTTCTGGAAGGCCGGGTCGCGGTAAGCGAAGAACTGAAGAAACGGCTGGATGAGCTGGACAAAAAATCTGCCGGGAAGCGATAACAATTGAGGCCCCGAAAAGGACCGGGTAACACTTTTTCCATCACGAACAATATTCCCCGTGTTTTTTTGCAGTTTCCGGCAAAGATGCCCAACAGCCGGTTTTTCTTCCCGGTATTTTTCTCAGTTTGCTTCCCTGTTTTTTTCAGCGCTCACCCCCACTTTCCCGTAATGGCTTGCACCGCACTCATTTTTCCCAAGGTCCATGACGTCTGCTTCATCCGTTTCAACCTTCTGCCACCCGCCGTTTATCCTCCGTATCTGGGCATAGACACCGGGTTGGGGGCGGAGATTAGCCGCTATAAATTCAGCAAACTTGTGTTCATTGGGAAGATGAAAGGCAATATTTTTTTTACGGAGATTAGCGAGACTATCCATGAAAACACCGTTTTCATTGGCTTCATCCCAGGTTGTATAATGCCCGGGCAGAACGAAAATATCGTCGCTTAATCCGCGAATCCTCAAGGTCAGGGTCAGATAGAGATAACGGGACCATTCCTCACTTTTGCCCCCCAGGTCGGGTCGTCCGGCAGTATTAATAAAGATCGTGTCGCCGCTCAGCAAATATTTATCATCGATCAGATAGGAAGTGCTGCCCATGGTATGGCCTGGGGTATGAATGGCTTTGACTTCGGGACTTCCGGAACTGAATGTGAAAACCTGACCATCTTCGACAGCGTTGTAGGCAAAATCCGCTCCAAGAAAATCTTCTTTTTTCACCATAATGGTCGCCCCGGTTTTAGCCGCAATGGCGATGGAACCGGAAATATAATCAGCCTGCCTGTGGGTTTCGAATGTTTTTACAATTTTGGCTCCGTGTTTTGCGGCAAAATCGATGTAAAAATCAATATTCCGGGAAGGATCGAAAACCATGGCCTCCTGGCCGTGAATAAGCAGATGGCTGCATGCCGCCTTGCCGGGCCTCACAACCTGAAACAGTTTGTAGGATACGTTTTCTTCACTCACCTGTCTGGCGCCAAGCACATTACCCCAGGCGACAATTCCGCCGGCCATGTAGCCCACATCGGAAAACCCGTGCGAAGTGAGCTGTTCCGCGACATATTTGGCCGACCCCTCCTTGGAGCAGACAATCCTGACTTTCTCACCAGGTGGGATCATGCCGATGCTCTCCCTGACATCCTCCATAAAATGGAAGTAGGGAATATTGATATACGGGAAAAGGGACGGCCCCTCCACGTACCAGTTGGAAAATTCCTTTTCATTACGCACATCCAGTAAAACAAAATCCGGCTTTTCTGAAATCCATGAGAAAAGCTCTTCCGCAGTAAAACGAAACGGTACTGATGAGGTCATAAATCCTCCTGAGAAAATCTGTTCTTATAAAAAAGCCGTCATCGGTCGATGCATTCATGTTCACCCTTGTGCAAGATATCGATCGAGGGCATAAAGACCGTCAGGGGTAAACGGGTTCTTTTTCACCATCTCCATCACTTTTTCCAACGGCATGAATTCCCCCCACTCCACTTCCTCCTCCTGCAGCACAACCGGTCCGTCAGCCCGGCAGACAAACGTACGACCCCACACCCTGTTACCCTTGTCCTGCCAAAAAAAATCAAAAAGAGGCTCAAGGGGCTTACCAATAATGCCAAGTTCCTCTTCAAGCTCGCGTTGGGCGGCTTCATCATAACTTTCTTCAAATCCGACAACTCCTCCTGACACAACCTCATAGTAGCCGGGATAGACATCCTTATTTTGCGTCCGTTTCTGGACAAAAAGTTCCCCCCTGCCGTTAAACAGGAGAATAAAAGTGGCCCGGTGGATGAGGTTTTCAAGCCGCATCCGCCGCCGTGTCGCACTGCCGACTATGCTGTTTTCCTCGTCAACCACGACAATCAATTCATCGCCGGGATCATTTGCTTTCATATTTATCATATTTCAAAGATTTGCCATACGCTTTGTCAACGGGATATTTGATTCGGTTCTTTGCCAGCTTTTTCCAGGCAGCCTCCAGAGGGTCGATATCGAGCTTTTCCGCCAGGTTAAGGAGGTAAATAAGCACATCACCTATTTCCTCCTCCACCGCATTTCTTTTTTCCGCGGAAAGATTCCTGCTCTCTTCCTGGCTCAGCCACTGAAAATGTTCCGCCAGTTCCGCACATTCCACCATCAGGGCCATGGACAGATTTTTCGGACTGTGAAACTGTTCCCAGTTCCTTTCCTCCCGGAAATTCTTTACTGCTTCCATTATTTCTTTCATCAGACATGGACCGCATACTTGCTTTTTGTCAAGATTTTCAGTAATCCTGAGACAATATGAACAATCAGAGTTTCAATCCCTTTACCGACAGACAAGCCCGGCTTATCCGCAACAGCCTTGCCTCGGCACTGACTCGAGCCCTTGCACATCCGGACACATTTTCCCTTGCCGCAATTGAGACAGTGGCCGGGCATCTGTTGCAGGAAGAATTATCCCCGGACAAAAAAGGCTATATCAAGGACAGGATGCAACGTTACGCACATTGCATAGCTGTCATAGAACGGAAAAAAATACACGATCCACTGGAACAGACCTTTATCCTCTGGGATGAAGGCCTGTTCTTTGAAGTGCATGATGTACTCGAAAAGCTGTGGCTCGCGGCCCACGGAAGGAAAAAACTGGCGCTGCAAGGATTTATCCGGGCTGCAGGGGTTTACATCCTGATGCAAAGCGGCAGAAAAGAAGGAATGAAGAAAATGGCGGCAAAAGCCATCCAGACTCTTAAGACCAATGTTGACGCGCTCCCTACTTTTCCTTCGATCGACGTTTTACTTGAAAAGCTGAAATCCCTTGATCCTGTTCCCCCGAAACTGCTGTCTGAAGAAAAAAATCCCCGGGGCTAAGATACGTTCGCAATCCGGCAACCCTTCATCCCGCTTTTCCCGCCTCAAAGAGATGCACATCCCGTTGCGGGAAAGGAATCGAAATTCCTTCCGCATCGAATCTTTTTTTCATCTTTTCATTGGTATCAAAAAACACGGGCCAGTAATCAGACGCCTTCACCCACGCGCGGACCGCAAAATTAACACTGCTGTCGGCAAGTGCCGCAACACCGATGAAAACGGCAGGGTCAGGCATGATGCGCTGGTCTTCGCTAAGAACCTGGGATATGACCTCTTTCACCTTATCAATATCGTCACCATAGCCGACGCCAAAAACGAAATCGACCCGACGAGTGGGCTTGGCGGTAATATTAACGATATTATCGCCGATAATCTTGGAATTGGGAACGATTATGGCTTTATTGTCGGGGGTGACAAGCATGGTGGTAAAAATCTGAATCTCTTCCACCGTGCCGGCGGTGCCGGCGGCTTCAATAAAATCCCCTTTTTTAAAGGGATGGAACAGGATAAGCAGGACTCCGGCGGAAAAATTGGAAAGTGAATCTTTCAGGGCAAGACCGACGGCAAGACCCGCCGCGCCCAGCACGGCGATAAAGGACGTTGTCTGAATGCCAAGCTGATTCAGAGCAGCCAGGATGACAAAAGTCAGCATGCCGATGTAAGCGATGTTGCCGACAAAATGGACCAAGGTTGGATCCACCTTGCCCTTGGTCATGAGCCTTTGGGCAAATCTCTGCAGAAACTTGGCCGTCCACCTACCAATGATATAAATGATTAAGGCGGCAAGGATATTCAATCCATAAAAAGTAACAACTTCCTGTATCTGCACAAGAATGTCTTGCATACAAACTTCTCCTCGTTTTCATTTAATCGACACCACGCCGACCTTCTTCTCCTCACCCGCCATGATCCGCAGGCGTTGCTTCCCGTTGTCTATACCATGTTCTCCTTCGACAGAAAAGTCCGGAACCATCAAACAGCCGGACGAGCTACTCACTTTGTAACCCTTTGCAGACAGAAATATAAAATATGATGCCCCCCTTTTTCAGATCAGGCTCAAACCAGACTCTCCCGCCATGCTGGGCCGCTATTTCCTTGACAATGGCCAGCCCGAGCCCTGTCCCTTCGATACCTTTTGATGTTTTCTTGCGTTTAAACATGCCGAATATCCCCTTTGAATCCTCCTGCTCAAGCCCCACCCCGTTATCCCGAACAAAAAGGATATGATATGCAGGGGAATCCCGATAGCCAAGTTCAATTTCAGCAAGCTTCTCCCCTCCGTATTTCATTGAATTATCAACAAAATTTCGCAAAACGCGCAACAGGGAAAGACGGTCAGCGGTTATTTCCGGCAAGGTCGGGGGCTCAATCCATTTCACTGCCCTGAGATCGAGTTGCAACGAGAACTCCTCACGTATTATGGCAAAAGTCTCTTTCAGGGAAACATTCTGTGGAAAAAGAGGCGCTTCCCGAGCGGCGATAAAAAGATTTATCTTGTCGACAAGCACGGCAATCTGTTCGGAAGACCGCAGAATCTGCTCACAAAAGGCCACTCCCTTCTGGTCCAGCACGTCACAATATTTATTCGTCAGTTTTTTGGCAAGTCCATGGATTGAGATGGCGGGATTTTTCAGATCATGGACAACTGAATAAGCAAACTCTTTTATTTTTCTCGAACTTTCCTGCAACTCATCTTCCACATCCTTTCTGTCGGAAATATCGTAATGGGTGCCGACAAACCTGAGCGGTCGTCCCTCTTCGTCCCATTCCACCACCTTTCCCCGGGCCAGTACCCACTGCCATTCCCCAGCCTTGTTACGCATACGGAATTCAGCAACATATCTGGAGGTATCTCCCTCCAGATGAGCTCGCACCGCATCCAGAGCCCGCGACTTATCATCAGGGTGCAACAGATCTTCCCACTTGATGTTCTTTTCTATTACCTCCCTGGGGGCATACCCCAGCATCCTTGCCCAGTTTTCACCATAGTAGACTTCCCCTGTTCGTATGTTGCGATCCCAGACGCCGTCAGATGTCGCGTCAAGCAGCAATCGGAAAAATTTCTCCCTTTCCTGGAGAACACTTTCAACATTTCGACGCAGGGTTATTTCCCTGTTAAGCTGGATGGTTACATCATTGAGTTCTTCCGTCAACCGCTGGATGCGCTGCTCGGTTTTCCTCGACAAGCCTGTGGCGGTTTTTTTGAACGGTGATTGATTTTCTGCAGAGTCCGGAGGATTGGTCACATCAAGTCACTCGGTATAACTTATGCAATCGTGCGAAGATATAATTTATTTTCCCCTTCACATTATGTCGACATAGACGCTGGAGTCAATTCAAATCACGACCAAAATGGGATATTTCATAACTTCCAGTCATCTGACACAAAAAAACCCGCGTTGCCGCGGGTTTTTTCACTACAAGGAAATTTCCCTGTCAATGAACTTCAATATGGGCGATTTTCTTTTTCGCCTCCTCGGATTTTGGAAGAGTGACTGTCAGAACACCGTCTTTGAAGGAGGCCTCAATTTTCTCACTCTTCACCTCGGCAGGCAACCGCATGGCCCGATAAAACGAACCATAGCGCCGCTCCATACGATGAACATGCTTTTTATTTTCCTTGTGCTCTTCTTTCCTCTCGCCCCTGATGACAAGAACTTCGCCTTCGAGGGAAATGTCAATATCCTTTTTGTCCAAGCCGGGAAGGTCAGCAACAACCTCAATGGCATCATTTGTTTCATTTACATCGAAACGTGGAGACCAGTTTGTTTCAAAATCCGCCATCATTTCATGAAACAGTGTGCCTTTCCACATTTTCTTGAACACGTCCTCCATTTCCTCAAAAACATCCGGGACATTTCCATGCCGACGTCGAAATGGAATCAGATCTAACATGAAGCAACACCTCCTTTTCATATGAACTTTTCATTTGACTAAGCGAGTGCCTCCTCCTGATTAAAATGTAATTACGGCTGAACACTTGTCAAGGAATGTGATTTTCAAGCAGACCGGTCCACGGACCTTGATGGTTGGGCAGGTGGACATATTCTTCCAGACGCGCATAAAATTCGTGCCCAGGCATCTCCCTGGCGCCCAGACTGATGAGATGAGATGTCTTCATCTGGCAATCTATCAGGTTAAAACCCCAACCCCGCAAAAATTTGACAAGATGAGCCAGGGCAACTTTTGAACTGTTCGACTCGCGGGAAAACATGGATTCACCGAAGAAAATCCCCCCAAGGGACACGCCGTAAAGTCCGCCCGCAAGGTTTCCGCCCTTCCAGCACTCAACGGAATGGGCATAGCCTTCCTCATGGAGCCGGATATAGGCCTCTTTCATTTCAGGGACAAGCCAGGTTCCCTGCTCCTTTCCTTTCCGGGGAATGGAACAGGCCTCAATGACCCGCTCAAACGCAGTGTCAAAACTCACATCAAAAACTCCCTGCCTCATTATCCGGGCAAGTCTTTTTGGCAGATGGAACTCTTTCGGCTCGAGAATAAGACGGGGGTCCGGGGCCCACCAGAGGATGGGATCCTCTTCACCATACCAGGGAAAGATCCCATACGAATAAGCAAGAAGCAGCCTTTCCACGGAAAGATCCCCGCCAATGGCAAGCAGGCCGTCTTCCCTGGCCAGATACGGCGGTGGGAAGATCAGATCATCGGTTAAACCGAAAATCATCGACAGAGGGTGCGCAGATAGTCAATCCACTGGTCAAGCCCCTCTCCGGTGGTGGCGGAAAGAGACATGACGCGAAGGGCGGGATTCAACTGCAGCGCCTCTTTTCCAGCCTCTTCAGGGGAAAAATCAAAATAGGGCAAAAGATCTGTTTTACTGATGACAAATATCTGTGAGCTGATAAAAGCCCTGGGGTATTTTGCCGGCTTGTCAGGTCCCTCGGGAACGGAAATGAGAACAACCCGCTGGTGCTCTCCCAGGTCAAACGTGGCGGGACAGACGAGATTGCCGACATTTTCAATAAAAAGCAGATCAAGTTTCTTTTCCTCGAGCTGGTCCTCAAGGGCATGCAAACCCTTATGGGTCAACGCCGCATCAAGATGACATGCGCCTCCGGTGGTCAACTGCACCACCGGCACCCCTTTGGCCCGAATACGGTCAGCGTCACGTTCCGTTTCAATATCTCCTTCAATGACGCCGATACGCAGTTCGCCCTTCAGCTTCTCAATGGTCTTTTCAAGCAGAGTTGTCTTGCCTGATCCCGGGCTGCTGATCATGTTGATCGCCACAGCGCCCATCGCTTCAATATGCTTTCTGTTTTTTTCAGCCAACGCATCATTCGCCGCAAGCAGGCTCTGGTTGACTTCCACTCTTTTCTGGCCGGGAGCGGGACAGCCGCAATCATCACACATAGAATTTCACCTGAAAATACAAGGTATAAAAACAGAAAAAGGGCACCCGGACCAATGCGATCCGAAATTCCCATTTCCCAATCCGCAATATTTCACTCCATTTCCACCTGCAGCAGCACTAATCCATCACCACCTTCCGGCACCAGCAATGTCTCTTTGCAAAGGGAACACTTATCTGGCATGTTTTTTCCCCCTATGCAGGAGGCGCCGCAGTGACAGCACTTATAGCGCATGGGCGGAATGACAATCTCAAGTTTCGCGCGACTCGTCAATTCCTCTTCCACGGCAAGCACTTCAAAACCGAAACAAAAGGAATCGACAACAACCCCTGACAGCTGGCCAACTTCCACTTTTACCTTGCTGATCGATGTTGCCTCATGTTCCCTGGCCAGTTCAGCAAGCTGCCTGAGAAGGCCCTGCACCAGCGATATTTCGTGCATAAATCCCCTCCCGCTCAAGAGTGGCAATAATCATCTCCGCCACTTCAATCACCTTGCCGCGAACCGTATCGGACAGCTCCATGGAAATATCCATTTTCTCGGGCACGACGACGATGAACCCCACTTCATCCGGCGCCTGTTCCCGGAGTTTACTGATCTCAAGCACCTCAAGCAGTCCCAGCTGATGGGGGGACATTCTCATCTGCAGTCCCGCGCCTTTCAGGTCATCGCCGTTGAAAACATGAATTGTTCCAGGCGCCCCATCAGCCGCCACCACATCAACAACGATGAGACGATCCACCTCCTCAAGGAAAGGAGCCATGTAAATGCCGGCAGTGCCGCCGTCAAGCAGCCGAACCTGTTCCGGGAAAGAGTAATTTTCCTCAAGATAACGGATAACATGGACTCCAAACCCTTCATCCCCAAGGAGCAGGTTGCCGATACCGAGAATCCCGACCGTTTTTTCACTTGCAGCCATATTTTTCTCCAAAGCAGGAAACCAGCAAATTTACAGAAAAAGCCAGGTGAAAAAAAGCATTTATTCTGACTCCTGGATTCTGAATCCTGACTCCTACTCTTCTTCAACAGATTCTGGGCAGGGGTTCTCCGGTGAGAGCCCGGACGATCCGGGAACCGCCGGCAGCGGTATGCAGAACAACGTGTCCGGTGACGCCATCCGTCACCCGTCCCACAATCCGTGCATCCCGCCCCTCGGGAAGTTCTTGCATGGCGGCAAGAGCGGCAGCAGCATGCACTCCGTCAACCAGTACCAGACATTTCCCTTCATTGGCCAGATACAGAGGATCCAGACCAAGTATCTCACAGGCAGCCGCCACCTGGGGTTTAATCGGAATTTCACTTTCATCAAGTTCAATCGCCACTCCGGCCGCTGCGGCAATCTCATTAAGGGATGTGGCCACTCCGCCCCTGGTGGGATCACGCAGGGTATGCACCGCACCCGGAACTGCCGCAAGCAGCTTCTGCACGAGACGGTGCAGGGCCATGGTGTCGCTGCGCAGATCCCCGAGCAGGGCTATTCCGGCCCGCTTGGCCAGGATGGTGATGCCATGATCCCCCATGCTGCCGGAGAGAATGACAGCGTCCCCCGGTTTTGCCATTTTTGCTGAAATTTCCAAACCATTGTCCACCAGGCCGATGCCCGAAGTGTTGATGAAGACCTTGTCTCCCTTGCCTTTCTGCACCACCTTGGTGTCGCCGGTGACCACCGGCACCCCGGAATCCCGGCACGCTCGTGCTATAGAGGCGGCAATACGCTTCAGATCATCAAGAGGAAGCCCTTCCTCCAGGATCATGCCCAGACTGAGACAGAGAGGCTTGGCTCCCCGCATGGCCAGATCATTGATAGTGCCGTGGACCGCAAGCAACCCGATATCGCCGCCCGGAAAAAACAGCGGGTCCACCACATAGCTGTCGGTGGAAAAGGCGATCCTGCCCCTGTCCGTTTCGATTATGGCGCTGTCTTCAAGGCAGGCCAAAACCGGATTGTCGAGGCGGGAAAGAAAAATATCGCGGATCAACTCCTGACTGGCCACGCCGCCGCTGCCGTGGTCAAGAAGGATTGTATCATTCTTTTTCATTGTCCCTCGCCAAAACGGTAGTATGCCGCGCATGTCCCTTCGGTTGAAACCATACAGGGGCCAACCGGGTCCAGGGGAGTGCAACGTGACTTGAAAAGGGGGCAGGCCTGCGGTTTTTTTCTTCCCTGCAGTATCTCACCACAGAGACAGCCTTTTGGCTCGATGGATTCCTGGAGGCGGACTGCAAATTTCTTTTCCGCGTCAAAACGGGCAAATTCCTTTCTGATCGCCATGCCGCTGCCGGGAATAACGCCAAGCCCCCGCCACGGGGTGTCCACCGGTTCAAAAACCTCGTTCATGACACTGCGGGCCCGGCTGTTTCCCTGCCAGGAGACAGCCCGCGCATAGCCGTTTTCAACCTCCGACCGGTTTTCACTCTTCTGCCGGGCGAGCATGAGCACCGCCTGAAGAATATCCACCGGTTCAAAGCCTGCGACAACACAGGAAATACCATAATCACGGGCAAGAGGTTCATACGCTGCGGCACCAATAATGGTACTTACATGGCCTGGACAAAGCAGACCATCCAGACCAAGCTCACGGTCGGAGAGCAAAGCGCTGAGCGCCGGAGGCATAATCTTGTGGGCGGAAAAAACAGAAAAATGAGGAAGGTCGCGCCGCGCTCCCTCTACAATGGTTGCCGCAACCAGAGGAATAGTCGTTTCAAAGCCCACCGCCAGAAAAACCGTCTCCTCATCCGGAAACTTTTCCGCAAGGGAGAGGGCGTCAATGGGGGAATAGACGATCTCCACTTTTGCACCCATTGCCTGGGCTTTGGCCAGTGAGCTTTTTGAACCCGGCACACGGAAGAGATCTCCGAAGATGACCACCCGCACTCCGTGACGCTGGGCAATTTCAATAAAACCATCAATATGAGCCGAGGCGGTGACGCAGACAGGACAACCCGGCCCTGATATCAGTTCTATTTCCGGGGGCAACAGGGAACGCAGTCCGTGCCGGAAAACGGCCATGGTGTGGGTGCCGCACACCTCCATGATCCGCAATGGACGGTCTACTGTTTTGTGAAGCTCCGCCACCAGGGGAGCAATGAGTTTTTTATCCCTGAACTCGGAAACGTATTTCATAGCGGCTATTCCCCGGAACCGTCGCGGTGGGCAACTCCTTCCGCCATTTCCCGCAGCAGACGGAGATTGACCAGGGCCTCTTCGGCATCAAGTGTATGGATGGCAAAACCGGCATGGATGATGAGGTAATCGCCGATTTGCGGCCAACGATCAACCAGATCAAGCCGCACCTCCTTTTCAATGCCTTCGGACTCGACAATCCCGATCCGGGGACTGATAAAATCATCTTCATTGCCTTTCACGGCTATAACACGCATGGGAACAGCTAGACACATAATATGCTATCCTGTTATTGCTGATGAACTTTTTTCTTTATGACAACTGAAAGAGGCCACGTCACAATCTGCTTCATGCCTGGAGCACCCCATGCTGCCGTGATTTTTTCAAAAATCTTCGCAACTTCATCCGAATTCCTGTTTTTCATATATCTCTTTATCGCCGACCAGGTTTCGAGATATCCAACCAATTGATACAAATCCCATTTTCCCTGCATTACAAATGACGGAGAGGAAACAGTCTCAAAAGGAAACGTTATATCTCTGTAACCGTTTTCGACCATCTTCCGCTCAGCAGGCCAGTATTGACGGAGAATTTGATGGTACAAATGGTCAATTAGCCCATCAACTGTTTCGTTTATTTTCAGGAGATTGTATGACCAGACAGCCAAAATTCCATTATGCATCAAAACACGGTTCGCTTCCTCAAAAAAAAGCTCGATATCAAACCAGTGCAATGCCTGAGCAACAGTTACCAGCTCTATTTCACCATCATTGATGAAAGATTTTTCCGCTGTCGCAACCTGATATGTGATACCAGGTTTTGTTTCTGCGTTGCTGATCTGATTTTCACTTGCGTCCGTGGCGATAACTTCCTTGAAATATCTGCTTAACCCCAATGCTGATTGGCCGGTGCCGCAAGCACAGTCCCACGCTTTTTCAGTGCCGGGCACAATTGACGCCAGGTATTGAAAAAGCTCCCCGGGGTACTCGGGCCGATATTTTCCATATTGGGCCGAATTATCTGAAAAATGGTCTTTAAACATTTGCACGACTAAAAAGTTGTTATTTTTATGAATGTATAACTATTTCAATCATTTTTATATCCGTATAATCACCGAGAGCAGAGAGGGCAGGACATTTTATCCTTTCCCGCCGCCTTTTCCGGGATGAACTCATTTTTTTCCCGCTCTTCAGCTCGAACCAGCAAACCACCAATTACCGCCTGGCCAAGGGCAACACCGCCATCATTGACCGGCACATTTTCTCCGAAATAAACTTCAAAACCGGCAGATTCAAGACTTGCGACGAGTCCCTCAAGCAACAGTCCATTCTGCATGCAGCCACCGCCAAGAACCACCTTTTTCCGGCCCACCCTCTTTGCCAGCCGCTCGATTGCAGCGGTTACGGCTTCAATCAGCCAGCCATGAAAGGCAAGCGCGATTTCTTCCCGGTCAACTTCCCGGACCAGGGCATCAACAAGAGCCCGGATCATCGGTGAAGCCCTGATTACCATCACCTCGGGTTTTTCTTCAAGCATCACGGAAAAACGCAGATCTTCAATGAACCGTGACTGGGACAAAGCCGCACTGCCCGTGCTTTCAGAGAGCGTCTCCAGTTCCATGGCCGCCTGTCCTTCATATTCGGACACCTGCCGCACATCGAGCAGGGAAGCAACCGCGTCAAAAAGCCTGCCGCAGCTTGAGGTGGCAGGGCAGTTCATTTTCGCTGTTAACATCTGTTTGACGATCGCTCTTTTTTCGAAATCGATTCCGGCTAATTTTGTCCCGGCCACGGCCTGCTCGAAACCATCAGGCCCAAAAGCCTGCCATAAAGCAGCCAAGCCCATGCGCCAGGGTTCCCGCGCCGCGGCGTCACCGCCCGGCATGAGAATCTGTTCGAGTCTGGCAACCCGTTCACAGGAGGAAAGACCGGCAAGCAGAATCTCCCCCCCCCAGATAGTGCCATCCTGACCAAAGCCGCTGCCGTCAAGAATCACGGCGATTACCTGTTCCTCCAATTCATGCTCAGCCATCACCGCTGCCGCATGGGCATGGTGATGCTGGACCCGGTACAGAGGCAACTGTAATCCTTCGGCATAACGGGTGCTCAGGTAATCCGGATGCAGATCACAGACAACGGCTTTTGGCGCAAAATCAAACAGATTTTTCATATTATCAACACTTTCCTTGAAAAAATGCAGCGTATGCGGCCCGTCCAGATCACCGATATGCTGGCTGACAATGGCCCTTCCGCCCCGTGCGAGACAGAAGGTGTTTTTCAGTTCCGCCCCGCAGGCGAGAACCGAATCAATTTCCTTTCTTAATCGTATCGCATCGGGAACGAATCCCCGGGAACGGCGGATCACCATGGATTTTCCGCCAACCACCCGGACCAGAGGATCATCAACACGGTTGACGATATCACGATTATGCATAAGATAAAAATCGGCAATCCCTGCGAGCTTCTCCACCGCCTCATCACGAGCGATACAAATCGGCTCGCCCCTGCGGTTGCCGCTGGTCATCACCAAGACGTCCGGACATTCTTTCTCACGGAAAAGAAGATGATGAAAAGGGGTATAAGGCTGCATCACCCCCAGAAGGTTGATGCCCGGCGCCAACGACGGAGCGAGACCCGTATTCTCTTTCCTGCGCAGCAAAACAATGGGCCTGCGCCAGGAGGTCAACTGCTCAGCTTCCTGCCGGGAAAGAAAACAGAGGTCTTCCGCACCGCGCAGATCTCTCACCATGACGGCAAGGGGCTTACTCTTCCTCTTCTTTCTTTTCCTCAGCTCACAAACCGCTGTTTCATTACCCGCATCAACCGCCAAATGAAAGCCGCCAAGCCCTCTGACGGCAACGATTTCCCCCTGCCTCAAGGCCCGCGCCGCCTCAGTCAGCGGCGCGTCGCAGGGGATCAAACGCCCTGCATGATCATGCCAGGAAAGAGAGGGTCCGCACTCATGGCAGGCATTGGGCTGGGCATGAAAACGTCTGTCATCGGGATCGTTATATTCTTCAGCACAACTCCGGCACATGGCAAAGACCTTCATCGAAGTTTTCGGCCGGTCATAGGGCACGGATTCGACGATGGAGAATCGGGGACCACAGTTGGTGCAGTTGATAAATGGATAAAGATAGCGGCGGTCCGTGGCGTCAAACAGTTCCCGCAGACAGTCAGGACAGACGGCGGAGTCAGGCGGAATCATGGTATCAGCCTGTCCATGATTTGTACTGGCCAGGATACGGAACTCACCCATATCTTCGAAGCAGTCGATTGTTTTCGTGCTGATCGATTCTATCCGGGCCAGTGGGGGGATGTCCCGGCGCAGAGCCTCGACAAACATGTCCAAATGGGAAAGGGGCGGCGCCAGTTTGATCACCACCCCGTCACCGGAATTGCTGATGGTTCCGGAAAATCCCATTTTTTTCGCCAGCCGATGGACAAAGGGCCGGAAACCTACCCCCTGCACCACTCCATTGACCGTCAGTTCAATTCCCTTTTCGCTATTGTTTCTGTATGGCAAATGGCCCTCATAGCTTGGCTGAACTGTCATGCTTGGATTTGAACTTGTGCCCGTTAATAATGGAAGAAATGAGTCCCTCCGGTGATTTCACCTCATTCCATACCACCATATAAATGTGGGTCAAGGCAAAAATGAGAAAATACCACATGATCAGGTAGTGAATAAAACGTCCCTCCTGCTGGGTGCCGAAAAATTTTATCCCCCACCCCTGCCAGGTGACACTCTCCGGATAAAGCATGAAAAATCCGCTGATAATCTGCAGCAGAGCGATCAGCCAGGTGACAAAATAAACAATACCGGCCAGGGCATTATGGCCCAGTCGTTCCTCGTGCTTATCAGTAATATAGGAATAAAAGGTGACGGTGGAGAACAAATTTTTCACATTAGCCGGTGTTACCGGCAGCGGACCGACAAGCCGCTCCTCCCTGCTGCCGAAAAGATAAAGAAAGATACGCATAAGAACCGAGGCGGCAAAGGCAAATCCGGCAATGAAATGCATATAGCGCAGATCCGCCATGGGAAAACTCCGGCTTCCCTCAAGCATGGTGTTCGTCCAGGGATTATGGATATAAAACCCGGTCACCGCGAGAAATATGATGGAAAGGGCAAAACCCCAGTGACTGAGACGAAACAGGATACTCCAGACATATTTTTTCTCATAGTTCATGGCAGCCTCCTAAACGACTTTCACCTTGATCAGCTCCTTGCCCTGGGGGTCAAGCATATGAACGGCACAGGCAATGCAAGGATCAAAAGAATGGATGGTACGCAACACCTCAAGGGGTTTTTCCGGATCAGCCATTGGATTGCCGACCAGTGACGCCTCATAGGGTCCGGGCTGACCGGCCTTGTCACGGGGCCCGGCATTCCAGGTGGAAGGCACGACACACTGATAATTTTTGATCTTTCCGTCATTGATGACGATCCAGTGGGATAGGCACCCCCTGGGAGCTTCATGAAAACCGAAACCTCTTTGTTCGCCTTTGGGGAAGGTGGGAGGATTAAATATTGCCAGATCCCCCCGCCCCACATTGTCCACCAGGAGCTGCCAGTGCTTGAGCGCCAGATCCGAAAGCATGGAGGCGCGAACCGCACGGGCCAGATGACGTCCCAAAGTGGAGTGCAGCACCTCCGGCCCCACCTTGACTCCGGCCACCGCACCGACCTGACTTAAGGCGTTATTGACGTTGGTGACCGTCTGTTCGTGACCTTGGGCGTAGCCCACCAGCAACTGAGCCAGCGGTCCCACCTGCATGGGCTTTTCCAGAAAGCGCGGGGCTTTCAGCCAGGTATATTTCCCGTCATCCTGAAAATCGGTGTATTTGGGAACGGTTTCCTCTTCGTACGGGTGGCGCGACCAGTCGCCGTCATACCAGGAATGGGTGATGCCTTCAACCACGTTGTCCTTGAAATAAGGATCATTGAAACTGCTGATCGGTTTCACTGTGGAAAGATCACCGTCAAAGATGGTGCCGCCGGGCAGATCAAACTGTGTTCCCTTGGTGTCAAGCACCATGTCAGGCACGGCCAGATAGTTGGTTACGCCTGCCCCATAAGGCAGCCAGTCCTTGTAGAGCGCGCCGACGGCGATGACATCAGGGAGATAAACCTGCTGGATAAAGCCGCGTACCTCCTCCACAAGCTGCTTCACCCAGTAAAGGCGCTCCATGTTGAGGGTGGCTTCGTTGTCAAGATTGATGGCTGCCGTCACCCCGCCCACGGACAGGTTCTGAACATGGGGATTTTTACCGGAAATGATGCCGAGCGCCTGGGTTGCCTTGCGCTGGTAGTCAAGGGCCTCCAGATAATGGGAGACCGCCATGAGATTGGCCTCGGGGGGAAGCGTCATGGCCGGATGCCCCCAGTAGGCATTGGCAAAAGGACCGAGCTGACCGCTGTCAACAAGCGCCTTCACCTTTTCCTGCACCGCCTTGAATCGCTTGACACTGTTGCCCGGCCACTCGGAGAGACTCTGGGCAAGGGCCGCAGTCTTTGCGGGATCAGCTTTTAAAGCCGAGACGACATCCACCCAGTCGAGGGCGGACAGCACATAAAAATGCACGATATGATCATGCAGGGCATGGATCGACATGACCATGTTCCTGACATACTGGGCATTGATCGGTATTTCAAGACCAAGGGCGTTTTCAACCGCCCTAACCGAGGCCAGAGCATGCACGGTGGTGCAGACACCGCAGATGCGCTGGGTGAAAAGCCATGCGTCCCGAGGGTCCCGGCCTTGGAGGATGACCTCGATACCCCTCCACATCTGGCCCGAGGACCAGGCCTTGCTGATTTTGCCCCCTTCCACTTCCGCATCTATCCGTAAATGTCCTTCAATCCTGGTAATGGGATCGATGGTAATTCGCTGAGCCATTTATATTCCCTCCTTGCCTGTCGAAGTTACTTGTCTTCTTTCTTGCCTTTCACAAGGCGCTTGGTGATACCCACCGCGGCATGGATACCGATTGCCGCGCCGGCAATACCGAGAATCTTCTTGCCGGTGCTTTCCGCGCCTGCCACGATTCCATCACCACCGGGAATCTTAACTCCGGGAAGTCTCTCGTAAAATGGCGACATGGTATCCCAGAAATCCGGCTCCGTGCATCCCACGCAGCCATGCCCGACCCCGACAGGCCAGACGCCCACGTCGTTAAAACGTACCGCCGGGCAATTGGAATAAGTTTCCGGCCCCTTGCAACCTACCTTGTACAGACAATATCCCTGCAGATGAGCGGCATCGCCGAATTGTTCAGCAAACCTGCCCTCGTCAAAATGGGCTCTTCTTTCGCACTGGTCATGAATTTTGCGACCATAGGCGAAAAGCGGCCGGCCCAGCTGGTCGGTGGGAGGAAGACGTTTGAAGGTAAGATAATGGAGAATGGTTCCGAGCAGACAGACGGGATTTGGCGGGCAACCAGGAATATTGATAACCGGAGTGCCGTGGACAAGCTCCTGAACTCCCACCGCGCCGGTGGGGTTCGGATCTGCCGCCTGGATGCCGCCGTATGCGGCACAGGTGCCGACTGCGATTATCGCGGCCGCCTTCGGCGCCACATCAGCCAGAATATCCATTGCCGTGCGACCGGCGATCTTGCAGTAAATGCCGTTATCCTTGGTGGGGATGCCTCCTTCAACGACACAGATAAATTTCCCCTTGTATTTTTCAATGGTTTCTTTCAGCAGTTCTTCCGCCTGGTGACCGGCGGCGGCCATGAGCGTTTCATGGTAATCAAGGGAAATGACATCGAGCAGAAGGCGGCCAATATCCGGATGAGACGCCCGAACAAGAGATTCCGTGCAACCGGTGCACTCCTGAAAATGCAGCCAGACAACCGGCGGCCTCTGGGGGTTGGCAGCAGCCTCAACCAGCTTGGGAATCATGACGTCCGACAGCCCCAGCGCGGTGGCGGCGATGGTGCAACCTTTCAGGAAATTACGGCGGCTGCACTGAAGATCGTGAACGAGTTCATCTTCTTTTTTCGGCATGGAAACCTCCTTTTCTTATGTGACTCGCAATGGCAATTTATTTCGGGAAAATCATGGCAGCATCACTTTTTCAACCATTCCGGCAAGATACTTCACAATTTATTCACCCTCATTAAAGGGTACGTAATTCAAAAGAGAAGTCAAATTTTATTTTAGGTAATTATACGGACAAATACCCACCCAGGCCACCTCTTGTCAAGGAAAAAAATAGGTATTATTACCAGTAATTATATTTGTTAAAGAAAAGGCCAATATGCCCTTAATGCAGTGAAATAAAAAAGATTCAACGAAGAGGCTGAACAGAAAGGATTCTCCCCGCTGCATCAATTACTGCTTCAGCGGGAAGTTGCATCATACAGCTGCGATGATCACATTCTTTTTTCAGGCAGGGACTACAGGGGAGTTCAAGGCGAACAACCTGATGATTCTTTCCATAAGGACCGGTGCGCCAGGGGGCGGTGGAACCGAACACGGCCACCACCGGGGTATCGACGGCGGCGGCGATATGCATGGGCCCGGTATCGGTTGAAACGACAAGCGGCGCTTTTTTATAGAGGGCGGCAAGGGTTTTCAGGGATGTTTCACCGGCAAGATTCAGCGCCGGCTGCCGCATCCGGGAGATGATGTCATCAATCACCATTCTGTCTCCCCTGCCTCCGGTGTAAACAACATGTAACCCCTGGTCCGCCAACCAGTCACCAACCTGGGCGAATTTCCCGTTGTCCCACAGCTTGGTCGGCCAGGTGGCCTGGGGGTTGATCGGCGCCACACGGTTCGGCTTGGTGATGCCTCTTGCTTGCAGGATTTCTGCTATTTCCCTGAAATGTTCATTACTGAGCGGCAGATCAAACACAACCTCATCACAGCTCACGCCGACGGCTTCAAGCAGCATCAGCTCACGCCTGACAGCATGGATGTTCATGTCCACCGGGGGAATTTTCTCGTTCAAGAAGAGATAACTGCACTCGGCATGATCCATGCCCCGACCGAAACCGATCTTACGCTTTCCGCGACTTAAACCGACAAAAATACCGCTTTTCAACAGACCTTGAAAATCAATGACCAGATCATAATGCCTGCTGCGCAGTTCGCGGATAAACCCGGTCAGTTCCTGAAAGGCCATGAGGCGTCCAGGGCCGTGGAGCATATCCTTCACCCATTTCCTGCGCCTGGAAATCAAAAGCCGATCCAGTGCAGGATGCCCGGCAATCACCCCGCTTGCCGCCTCCTCTATCAACCAGTCGATACGGGCATCGGGAAAATGGCGGTGCAGGGCATTGAGGGCAGGCAGCGTGTGGATCACATCGCCGATGGCGCTTGTCTTGACAATAAGAATATGCACGGGCAAGTATTTTTTTGGTTGACTGGCAAAAAGATGAGGTCAAAGATTGGGATCAGATTGGATCGATGCAACTGGTGCAACACATATTTTTTCCCTCATTAGGAGTGTCAGCTTTATAACAGATCATCAGGCAAGAAACAATCGCAAACAAAAGGGACATCGGCCCTGTGGCTGGACAGGAAGGATCGGCGCAGGAGATATCGTTTTTATGGATTTCCGGGGTTGACATAGATATCCCGGCAAGATAGATTCATAATACGTTCGGATCATTCCTGATCAGCTCACAGAAGGTTTACGAATTAAGATGGGGTTCATCAGATTATGAACATGCAAAAATGTCCATACTGCAAGGAAAAAATTTACAGCAACGCCATTGTCTGCCGCTACTGCAAGCGTGAACTGCCCGAACTCGTTTACCAACCCGTAAAATCGACAAGCTGGGTTCCCACCCTGATCGCTTCTGCCCTCATCGTCTCCTGCACAGCGTTTCTCGTGTCCGGATTCCTCAAGGAACGCAACAACTGGGTGGAAGAAGAAAAAGAGGAATAATTTTCCCCGTCTCACCGGATGGCAATCCTTCCCGAACCGGTGTCGTTTCCCCCTTATTTCCTGCCCACCAGCAACCAAAACCCCGCCTTTTCATCAAGTCCCGCCCGGGAATGCTCGATTTCCTTCAACTCTCCAGGTTCCTGAAAAAGAGAAGAGCGCTGCTCCGTGATAAAAAAACCAACTTCCCGCAGCCATTGGCCGACCTGTTCCCCCTTATAAAATGCAGCGTGACGGTAAAAGGGATGATTCCTTTCCTTCTTGGCCTGCAGCGCCCGGCCCCATGCTCCGCCGGCGGGCACCATGCCGAGCACCAGATGGCCGTGGGGCTTGAGAATCCGGTAACACTCGCCAATGACCCTTAGCGGATCAGCCAGAAAGCAGAGGGTGAAAAGCAGATAAACCGTCGCCACCGCGCAATCACCAAAGGGCATCTCTTCGCCGATGGCCTGTGCGACATGAATCCCTCGCCGGCTCGATAACTTGAGGGGGGCACGGGCCGGATCAATACCAAACGCGACATCAAGCGCTGCGGCAAAACGTCCCGGTCCCACTCCCACCTCAAGTTTCGGCCCGTGAAGAGGTGTCTGCAATTCCCGCAGGGCCGTCAATTCAATGTCAAAAAGCAGACTGTCCTCAAACCAGGAGTCATATTCCGCGGCCATTTCATGAAAAACAGCCGAATTCTCCCGCCATTTCCCTTCCGTCATATCCATCTCCACATCACTCAAGTCATTCCCCGAGCAGTTTCTTCACCCGCTGCGGCAGAGGAGGATGGCTGTAATGCAGGGCTATCTGCCAGGGATGGGGATGAAGATTAGCCAGGTTATCACGTCCCAGTTTGACCAGGGCTTGCGCCAGGGCCTTGGACTTGCCGGAAAGTTCCACGGCAAAGGCGTCCGCCTCCCATTCATGTTTCCTGGAAAAATAACTAAACAGCGGCTTGAAAGGAAAGGCCGCCAGCATGCCGCAGAACCCCACCAGCAACAGCTTGACGTAAAGAGTCGGTTCCTTGATGTGAAAAACATCCGTCAGCAGGTTATTCTGCATGAACCACCAAACAAGATAGAGTCCGACCAGGGAAACCACCTCCATCACCACCAGCCGCTTCAGAATATGCTTTTTCTTCCAGTGTCCCGCTTCATGAGCCAGGATGGCCAGTATCTCGTCCTCGCTGTTTTTGGCAAGCAATGTATCAAAAAGGACAATGCGTTTGACGTGCCCGATGCCGCTGAAATAGGCATTGCCGTGACCGCTCCGTTTTGAGGCGTCCATGGTGAAAACCCTGGAGACGGAAAGTCCGGCCTTGATGAACAGTTCCCTTATTTTTTCCTCAAGCTTTTTATCATTAATGGGCGTAAACTTGTTAAACAGAGGCTCAATGACATAGGGCGACACATAAAGCATAAAAAGCTTGAACAGCAGCATGAAAGCCCAGAGAAGCAGCCACCAGAATCCGGGCAGCCAGGCCATCAGACGAAAAGCGACCCACAGCATAAAAGCGGAAATAAGCGTGGTGAGGAAGAGCCCTTTTGCCGCATCAGCCAGCCAGAGGGCAAACGTCTGTCGGTTGAAGCCGTATTTCTCCTCGAGGACAAAGGTTTTATAGAGATCAAAGGGAATCTGCAAAATCAAACCACCCCAGGAAAGAAAAAGAAAAAAACAGATGCCGCTCACCGTATTTGACCAGCCCTGCCCGAACAGCCAGGAGTTATACAGATCAAGGAATCCGCCGAAGATGAAGACCACGGTTATCAGCACATCAAGACCGGCAGAAAAAAAATCCACCCGGTTATGGTCCACCGTGTAATCCCGCATGCGGGAAAGTGTTGCATTATCGACAAATCCGTCAAATCCCGCCGGCACCTTATGGCCATAACGATTCAGATGGCTGAGATTGACCAGCGTGACAATATTTTCTATACCTTTAATGAACAGGTAAACAAACAGAACAAGCAGAAACGGTGAATTCATATTCATCTTATAGTTGATTTTTTTATTGAATCTTGAACCTTTAATCTTGAAATAAACCAATATGACAGAAGAAAGTAAAGACAAAGATGGAGTGATTGCCTCCTCCCCCTTCCAACGCTCCCTGCTGGAGCAGGATGAATTCACCATTACCTTTGAACTGGTGCCGAGCCGTGGTGGACGGAACCGCCAGATCGACCGCACCCTGGGTCTGGCCAGGGATCTTGCCCTTGATGGCCGGATCCGGGCCGTGAGCATAACCGACAATGCAGGCGGCAGCCCGGCTCTTTCCCCCGAGGTGCTCGGGCTTGAAATAAAGGCCATGGGGCTTGATGTGATCAGCCATTTTTCCTGCAAGGACAAAAACCGCAATGAGATGGAGAGCCAGCTCTTCGGCTGGGACCGACGGGGTCTGCACAATCTGCTCGTCATATCCGGCGACTATCCGAAGGAAGGCTACAGCGGCCACCCGAAGCCTGTTTTCGACCTGGACAGCGTCCATGTAGTGGATATGTTGCGACTCATGAACCAGGGCCGTTTTATCCGCCATGAAAATCAGCCCACCGCCTTTTTCAAGGGTGTGGCCGTCTCCCCTTTCAAAATGACCGAACCGGAACAGCTCATGCAGTACTTCAAGCTGCGAAGAAAAGTCGCGGCCGGGGCCGATTACGTCATCACCCAGCTTGGCTTTGACGCCCGCAAATACCACGAAGCCCTGCTTTATATGAAGCAGCATGACCTTCGTCTTCCGGTGCTGGCCAGCGTTTTTGTGCCCAGCCTGGGGCTCGCGGAAATCATGTATCGCGGCGGCGTGCCCGGCTGCATTGTTTCCGAGAAACTCTATCTTGAGATGAAAAAAGAGTCCACTGCTGCTGACAAAGGAAAAAAGGCCCGGCTGAACAGGGCGGCGAAACTGCTGGCCACTCTCCGTTATATGGGCTACAGCGGCGCTCACATCGGCGGCCCGGGCCTCAAGATGGAGGATTTCGATTTCATGCTCACCGCCGCGCAAGAGTATCTTCCCCAGGGGGGTGAACTTATCCATGACCTTGATTTCTGGCCTGATGAGGGATTTTACCTCTACCGGAAGGACAATCATACCGGCTTGAATGTCGAGGAGATGAATCCTTGCGGCAAAGGATTTTCGGGTTTCCATCCCGTTTTTTCCCTGGCCCGGCTGGTGCACAATACGGCATTTGACCCCCGAAGCCCTTTTTTCCCCTTCTGCAGAAAGAGCTGCCTTGCCCTGCATGAGTCCTTTCTCAGGAAACCGTTTTTTGCACTTGAGCATCTGTCGAAATTTATTCTTTTCGACTGCCAGAACTGCGGCGACTGCACCCTGGCCTCCCACAGCTACCTCTGTCCCCAGTCTGGGTGCGCCAAATACATGTTGAACGGGCCATGCGGCGGCAGTCGGGACGGCTGGTGCGAAGTCTATCCCGGCAAAAAACGGTGTATCTATGTCAAAGCTTACGAGAGAAGGGCTTCATCCGGGATCATGGATGAAGACCGGAAAAACTTTGAACCGCCCCGCAACTGGCTTCTCAACTGCAGCTCATCCTGGGCCAACTTCTATCAGGGGAAGGACAACAGGGGAGAAACAAACAAGGAAAAATAGTCTGTTGATTCCGACTTGACAATCCGCCACCTGCCAACATAAGCTGAATACAGTGCACTATTTGCAATAAATCCTGACAAGGAACGTCAATGGCCCCGGCTACCAGAAATCTGCAAACGACAGCATTCATTTGCTTCCTGCTTTTCACCATCTCACTTGTTTTCTCCCTGCCCCAGGCCGCTGCCCACGATCCGACCAAGGTGATCAGATTCGGCGTCTTTCCCTACAAATCCCCGCGCACCACCTTTGAACTATTCGGCCCCATCGCCAAACGCATTGAGATAAAAACAGGGAAAAAGGTGGTGCTTGTTTCCGCACCCGACTACAAAACTTACATCGAGCGGGGAAAGCAAGGGGGCTACGACCTTGCCCTGCCCTGCGCCACCTGTTTTTTCAAAATGCAGGAAGCGGGCTTCCATGTCATCGCCCGGGGAGAACCCTCGTTTTACGGCGGGGTCATCGTGCGAAAGGACAGCGACATTACCACCATTGCCCAGTTGAAAGGCCGAAAAATTGCCGCAATCGGCCCCCATTCCTATGCCGGATATATGTTTCTCAAAGACAGGCTTGATGAACTGGGTATCACGGAACCGGAAAACGTAACGATTCACTTCTTAAACAAAACGGACTCCATCATCTACTCCATCCTGAACAAGGAGTATGACGCCGGTGTCACCAGAGTCGATCAGCTTGAAGGAGAACAGTTTACAACGGTGCGGGGCAATTTGCGCATTGTCGACCTTTCTCCGCCAATCCCCCAGTTTCCCTTTGTGGTCAAAAACGACATGGCCCCGGAAACAGCCGCACAGATAAAAGAAGTGCTTCTTGCCATCAGTCCCAATGACCCTGCCGGGGAAAAACTGCTGGACAGCCTCAGATTTGACAGAATCATCGCATCCCAGGATTCGGATTACGAACCGTTTCGCAAGATTATCGAAATGCACAGCGATGTCGCCCAATAATGCCCTCCCTCAGAATCCGCACCTACCTGATCTTCTCCATCTCCGCCGTGGCCTTGCTGCTTACTGCGGCAATGACCACGCTTTACAGCCGGCAGTTTGAAGAGCATACCCTAAAAAGCCTTTCCCAGTACGGGCTTACCGTCAGCCGCAACGTTTCATTTGCCGCCATTGACCACATCATTACGGAAAATTTCGCCTCCCTGCAGGAACTGACCACAGATTTTTCCAGACTGCCCAATGTCGCATCCCTCGAAATCAGCGACACGTATTCGCATATCCTGGCGGCAAGCGATCCCGCCCTGCTGGGCACCACCCGGCATCATCAGCACTCCGGGCCATATCTGCTGAAAGACGAACAGAACTCTGTTCATATAGATCGTGACGACAACAGCCTTCTGGTCTATTCTCGCATCGAGATTGGCGATATGGTGATGGGCTTCTGCACGGTTGAGCTTTCTCTTGCTGAAATGAAGATCCAGATTGGGCAGATCAGGCAAAAAGGAGCCATCACCGGACTGACGTTCTGGATGATGGCCGTTATCCTCGGATATTTTCTCTCCCGCAAGCTGACCAAACCCGTACAGAGTTTCATGCAGGCAACAGAAAAAATCAGCCAGGGAAACTTCGGTATTTCACTGCCCTCCCCACGGGGGGTCCATGAACTTGAGAAATTCTCGGAAGTTCTTTCCATCATGACCCGGGCCATTGCCGCCCGTGAAGAGGCCCTGCAACAATCGGAACGAAAATATCGGCATCTTTTCCAGCGGGCCATGGAGGGAATTTTCGCCTGTGACGCGGATGGTATTTTTCAGGAAATCAACCCCGCCATGGTTGCCATTTTCGGGTACGGAAGTAAAAAAGAGCTTCTCAGCCGCAATCTGCTCACCGACATATTTGCTTCCCAGCTAAGCACTGAAACCTTTCAGCAGCTCATCAAAGGGCAGATTTCCGTCAAGGACTATGAAGTACAAATGGTACGAAAAAACAGCGAACATATCTTCGTTTCCCTCTCCTGCCAGGCGATTAAGAATGGAGAAGGCAAAGTCACCCGATATGAAGGGATGCTGCGGGATATCACAAGGCAAAAGAAAGCGGCCGAAGAAATTGCCCGCATGCGCAACTACCTGAACAACATCATAGAATCCATGCCGTCCATGCTCATCACCGTAAACGATAACTCCGAGGTCACTCAATGGAATAGCGCGGCTTATAAGGCAACGGGCATCCCGTCCGCCGAGGCCATGGGCAAAAAAATATGGAACATCGCACCATTTTTCAAAAAATACGGGCAGCTTATCCAAAACTGCAAAACCAGCAGAGAGCCGGTCAAGCTGCACCGCGAGCAGATGAACCAACCAAACGAGCAGACATACAATCTCACCATTTTCCCCCTTATCGCCAACGGTGTGGAAGGGGTCACCATCAGGCTTGACGACATCACTGAACTGGAAATGAAGGAAAGACAACTTCGTCAGGCCCAGAAGATGGAATCGGTGGGCACCCTGGCCGGCGGTCTTGCCCACGACTTCAACAACGTGCTTGGCGGCATTCTGGGCAACCTCTCACTTATCCAGTTCCGCATGGACAAGCATGAAACCATTCCAGAAAATGAGCTGCGGGAATATATCGCCAGAATGAACAGCGCCGGATTCCGTGCCGCCGACATGGTGCGCCAGCTGCTCGCCCTTTCAAGAAAACAGGATGTCGACCTGATACCGGTTGACCTCAACCTGTCAATAAGACATGTCCGTAAAATCGGGGAAAACACCTTTGACAAATCAATCAAAATCATTGTCCAACCTGCAGAAACACCAGCCTATGTTATGGCCGACCCGACTCAGATCGAACAGGTCATTCTCAACATCTGCATCAATGCCGCCCATGCAATGACCATCATGCGGGAAAATGACGCCTGGGGCGGAACGTTGATAGTCGGACTGAGAAAAATAGAGGCTGACCCGATTTTCGCAAAAACACACCCGGAGGCAAAGGAAGGCCCCTACTGGCAGCTTTCCATCAGCGACACCGGGGTCGGCATGGACACCAAAACCGTCTCGAAAATCTTTGACCCCTTTTTCACCACCAAGGAAAAAAACAAGGGAACCGGGCTTGGTCTGGCCATGGCCTATAACATCGTCAGACAGATTGAAGGCTTTATCGACGTCTATTCCGAAGAGGGACTCGGTTCAACGTTTAACATCTATATCCCGCTCCTGGAAAAAACCACACTTGCCCTGGGCGAGGAAAAGAAGCCGAAAATATATCGCGGCCAGGGGGGGGTTCTCGTGATTGACGACGATGAAATCCTGCGGGAGACCGCTCGTGCCATTCTTGAGTCAGTGGGGTATACGGTTTTCACGGCCAATGACGGCCATGAAGGCGTTGCCGTTTATCGGGACAATCAGGAAAAAATTCACGTGGTGATGCTCGACCTTGTCATGCCCATCATGTCCGGCCGCGAAGCATACGTGGAACTGCGAAAAATAAACAACAAGGTCAAGGTGTTACTTGTTTCCGGATTCAGACACGACACACGGGTTGAGGAGGTGCTGCAGCTCGGGGTCGACAAATTCCTGCAGAAACCCTATACCATTGAAAATCTGACCAGATCGCTGCAGGAACTGCTGGCGGACGCGCAACAAAGATGTTCTCGGAAATGATCACGGCGCTCGAGAACGGAAAACTGCCGGACTTATCCTCCCTGCAGCACCGTCTGCGAGCAGCGCTGATCAAAAAAGCGGCGATCGTGAGCCAGCCCTATCAGCTCTGGCCCGGAGATCCGAAGATCAATCCTTTGTCCGAACATCTTCTCTGGGCTGCGGTCATTATCCGGGACAGAGAGAATTTCACCATGGCGGTCGACCTGATGGTCCTGGAAAAGATGGAATCATCCCACCGGGGCGATTTCCCGGATACCGGCATGGTTGACCGACTGATTGACGAACAGCTGGAAAGGCTTCTGCAGTTCGTCAACAGCAGAGACCTGAAAGAAAAAATTACCGCAAATATCAAATCGCTGAGAGAACGGGAAGGCTAATCGGTTTTTACTTTCTTTCCACACTGCTCACAGCAGACCTTTCTGATCTCAACCCCGGTTTTGCGCTGCAGATAGTGTTCAAGGTCGACCCAGTCACCTTCCCCCGGCTCCCTGCCGGTATCGTCCCTGATCTTTTTACAGACCGCGCAAACCGGCAGGATATTTTCAAAATAGCGAATTTTCCTGCGCAGATCCTCACGAATCAGGGCACGTTCAACCCGCAGGAAAAGCTCGCTCAGCTCGCAGGGTTTCATCAGGTAGTCATCCGCCCCCAGCCGCAATGCTTCAACGGCCGAGGAAAGATCAGCAAATCCGGTGAGCAGACACACACCCATATCCGGATAAATTTCCCGGGCTTTTTTAATCAGTTCAATGCCGTTGATTCCCTCCATCAACAAATCGCTGATCAGCAGATGATACGAATCATGTTCGAGCTTCGCGAGACCCTCCTCGCCGCTTTCCGCGCACTCAACCTCGTAGCCCTTTTCAACCAATCTCAGTTGGAGAGTTTTCAGGACAATCGGCTCGTCATCGACAATCAGAATTCGTTTATTTTGCATGAACAACCCTTCGTTGTTATGAAGCCGTTTTTAAAGCGGCCCTGCCGCTTCCCTTCCAGCCAGCCAAACGGATCTGTTTGACAAAATTTTCCGCGATTTCCCACTTGTTCAACGGACTGATCAGGTAAAGCCCATCGACAAACGGGGCAAGATCAGCAATCAGTTTCTCTGTTATTTCAAGCGCCGCCTTGCGCTGATCCGCCACTTCATCATAGCTCCACAGTTTTTTTCGTATCTCTGCGGGAATGGAAATCCCCGGCACCTCATTATGAAGAAAGTCGGCGTTACGAGCGGAAATAAGCGGGAAAATACCAGGAAAAATCAGAAGATTGAGATGACTTGTCTGTTCCACCATTGCCTCCACCGCGTTTTTATCAAAAAGCGGCTGGGTCATGACAAAATGGGCGCCCTGGGCCGCTTTTCGTTCGAGCCTTGTGATCTGCATGGTGGGGTTTGATGGCCGGAAACTGAAGGCGGCGCCAATGGAAAAACGGGTCGGTTTTTTGATGGACTGCCCGGCCATGTTGAGCCCCTGGTTGAACTGGCTGATCATGCGGATAAGCCCAAGGGAGTTGACATCAAACACTCCGCTCACCCCCGGCTGGTCTGTTGAGCTGGCCGAATCGCCGGTCACGGCAAGAATCGCTTCAATTCCCAGGATATGGGCCGCCATGATGTGGGACTGGAGCCCCAGGGCATTCTGGTCGCGGCACGTCTGGTGCAGTACAACCTGGATACCGGCTTCCTCCCGAATACGATGGGCCAAGGCAATGTTGCCCGCCCGCAGGATGGCCAGAGGATTCTCACCCAGGGTTATGGCATCGACACCGTTTGCCGCAAGGGAACAGGCCCCGGCCAGGACATTATCAATATCCAGATGGGTAGGGGGGTCGAGTTCAACCAACACCGGCAGCCTGTCCTCCGGCAGATTATCCAGAAAAGCGCCCCGCCCGCTTCTTTTGACCGCGGTCGGCGCGACAGGCGTTTCCTCAAGGGGAGAAGCCGGAACACTTTTTGAATCAAGGGTTTTCTTGTGACGAAGTTTCAGGATTTTGCGAAACTCGTGAATATGGGCAGGTGTGGTGCCGCAGCAGCCGCCGACAAGCCGGACTCCCATCTTCAGCATTTCGGAGGCGCGCCTGGCCATGTAGGAAGGCTGAGCCGGATAAACCATGCGATGACCCATGACTTCAGGCAATCCTGCATTGGGAAAGGCGGAAAGCGGAACATGCTCCTCGGCCAGCGGCAGAAGACGGGAGACAGCCATGTTCATGGCGTCAATACCCCTGCCGCAATTGGTGCCGACAACCATGGCTCCGGCGGCCAGAGTCGCCCGGGCACACTCCAGGGCATCAACCCCACGGGCCGTTCTTCCCTGGGAGGGGTAGAGCATCTGCGCGACAATCGGCAATCCGCTTCCTACCTGCCGCGCGGTTTCAATGGCCAGCAGCATTTCCTCGAGATGGGTAAATGTTTCCAGAATGAGGAGATCAACCCCTCCGTCCACCAGGGCGCCCATCTGCACGGCAAAGGCTGCCTTGATATCCTCAATCGTAATATCGCCTGAAATCAGGGGAAACTCAATGCCCGTCGGCCCCACGGAACCGGCGACATAGACGTCATGCCCGGCGGCCTTGACGGCAATTCGCGCCCCGGCCTGATTGATCTCGGCGACCTGGTCTTCCTTGCCTGCAGCCTGCAGTTTGAAGCCGTTTGCTCCGAAGGTATTGGTTTCGATGAGCTGACTGCCTGCACGGATATATTCCTCATGAACCGAATAAATAAGGTCCGGATTCTTGATATTAAGCAGATCGATGTTTTTCCCGAAATCTATCCCTTTTTCATAAAGGTAGGTCCCAAAAGCGCCATCCCCCAGGATGACATGCTCCTTAATATAATCGGAAAAAGCGAGTTTCATTAGGCTGTCCCACAATGCTTGTTGATAATATTGTGCAAAATAACGGCGGCCGGGATTTGCATCACGGCCATGTTCACTTTAACAGAGAATGGCTTGATAGTAAATAAAAGCGGCGACAGTAAACAACTTCACATTTCTTCGACATGAAAAAAGAAAAAATACCTCACAATTCCGCCTTCACCATGGGTATAATACAAAAATACCACAACTGCTCAGGTGACGGAAAAAGCGACTGCCAAAATCAGGGAGGCTGTTATGAAAGAGGCCAGATTTTATCATGCGGGAAAGGACAAGGAGGTCATATGCGATCTCTGCAATCATCACTGCCATATCCTGGAAGGGAAACGGGGAATTTGCCGTGTCCGGGAAAACAGGGATGGCGTCCTTTACAGCCTGGTGTATGGACGGTTGATATCGGCAAACATCGATCCCATTGAAAAAAAACCGCTGTTCCACCTGCTGCCCGGTTCAAAATCGTATTCCATTGCAACGGTGGGGTGCAATTTCCGCTGCCTGCATTGTCAGAACTCCGGGATCTCCCAGTATCCCCGGTTAAACGACGGAGCGATCACCGGCAGCGAAACCACTCCGGATGAGGTGATTGCGGGAGCTCTCCGCTCCGGATGCCAAAGCATCAGTTATACCTACGTCGAGCCCACCATCTTTTACGAATTTGCCTATGACTGCTGCGTGTTGGCGAAGGGCAGAGGGGTCAAAAACGTTTTTGTCAGCAACGGCTACATGTCAGCAGAAGCGACAAGACACCTGGCGCCGGTGCTCGACGGCATCAACATCGATATCAAGGCCTTTACGGAAAAATTTTACAAGGAGGTCTGCAAAGCCCGTCTGCAGCCGGTGCTTGACACCGTTCGCCTCATGCGTGAGCTCGGTGTCTGGGTGGAGACGACCACCCTTGTTATTCCCGGCTGGAACGATTCAGATGATGAACTGCGTGCCATCGCACGATTCATCAAGGAAGTCGACCCGGCCATGCCGTGGCATGTCACCGCCTTTTATCCGACTTTTCAGATGACGGACCGCAACCCAACTCCCGTGGCAACCCTGCGCCGAGCCGGGGAAATCGGGCGCGCCGAAGGACTGCGGTTTGTCTATGAAGGAAATATTCCCGGCGAGGGTGGAGAAAACACCTACTGTCCATCCTGCAGGAAAGAACTGATCAGCCGCTTCGGCTTCAGCATTCGCAGGAACATAATCGAGGAGGGTCGTTGCCCGTCCTGCGGAGAAAAAATTGAAGGGGTATGGCGGTAGAGCGAAATCTCCACACTGCCAAACCCCTTCCACGAAAAAAACAAGGCGGGGTGACACAATCACAACGCCACCTGCTTGCTACACGATTTAATTGTGATAATAATTCTGCGGTGTTTTCGTCACGATAAAATCAACCGCCTTCTGGATACAGATCCGTAAGGCCTTTTCCGTGGGGGTGTTTTTCCAGCCGCCAAGGCTGCCGACCAGAGCGCCGGAGCTGCCGAAGCCGCCAAGAAGACCACCGAGGTTGACATCGGTGGCCTCGCCTTCAACGCTGGTTGCGGCAAGCACTCTTGATGTTTTCGCATCAATGATGCGCAGGTCAATGGCCATATGGGACTTCTTGAATCCACCAAGCAGTCCGCCTATAATTCCAGCCGCACCGCCGCCAATTCCACCCTGGGTGCCGGAAGCAGCGCCCTCAAATTCGGTTACCGCGGCGACAACGAGAAGTTCAGCACCTTCAATTGCGCCTATTTCCGCCGCCGTATCGGACTTCACCCTGCCGGAAGCGCCAAGATCCTGTTCCGACATGACATCTTCCAGGGCCTGACGCTCAAGCACGATATAACGATTGGTGTTGAACAGGGCGGTGGTCAACTGATCCGCCATGCCGTCGCCGATGCCCCCGTTCCACCAGCCCCCGCCTGTTTTATCCTTGAACCGGGAAACGGCGATTCTCGCCTGAGGTCCGTTGTATGCCTGGGCCTGGGCCTGACCGATGTCAGGACTCCCCTGTCCGGAAGTAACCGTTGCCTGGGTGCCCGGTGTCACGCAACCGGTAAAGGTGAAAACAGAAAGAAAGAACAGACACATGGCGATACTTAATTGCATTTTCATAATCACTACACCTCATTAAATAAAAAAGTTCAAACGGAACACATCAATTGGGTACGCAACTTCATCATTCTATTTTTGTCCAATCAGAATCGAATGTAAAGGATTTTGCACAGAAATCTGTTATAATCTATCAATCAATTCCGGCACCCATATACGAAAAGAAAAAAACGGTTTTCATCGAAACAATAAACAAAAGCCCATGTCCACTTCCCTGCTGTCACTCATTCTTTTTTTTGCCGGGATGTATCTCTGCCTGGGGGCCACACTGTTCGTCAACCAGGGACGTTTCATCTATTTTCCGGACCGCATCCTCTCAACCACTCCAGCCCAACTCGGTCTCCCCTATCAATCCGTCACGATCGACACCATTGACGGGGTCAAGCTTCACGGCTGGTTCATTCCCGCCGACAGTGACAAAAGCGTCATTCTTTTCTGCCATGGCAACGGCGGCAATATTTCCCACCGGCTGGAAACCATCGACATCATCCACCGCCTCGGCCATCCCCTCTTTATTTTCGATTACCGGGGTTACGGCAAAAGCGAGGGACACCCGACGGAAACGGGTACCTATCTTGATGTGGAAGCTGCCTGGAACTATCTGATCCATGAACAAAAAATCCCCGCAAGCCGCATCATTCTTTTCGGCCGTTCACTCGGCGGCCCCATCGCCGCCTGGATCAGCAGCCGCAAAGCGCCGCGAGCCTGCATCCTTGAATCCTCCTTCACCTCGGCCCCTGCCATGGCCGCCGCCATGTACCCCTTTTTCCCGGCCGGCATCCTTTGCCGTTTCAGATATGATACTCTGGCTGCGGTAAAAAACATCAACTGTCCTCTTCTCATCATTCACAGTCCGGAAGATGAAATAATCCCCTTTCGCCACGGTCTCACCCTGTTTGAAGCTGCCCATGAACCGAAAACTTTTTTGCAGATAAACGGCAATCACAACTCCGGATTTCTTCTTTCCGGAAAATTTTATGAAGAAGGGCTGGCAACTTTTCTCGCGGAGTCGGAAAAAAGAATTTACGAACACTGAATAATCTGCTCACATAAACAAAGAAAACGACCATGACAACACTTGAAGAACTCATTACAACAGAGACGCCCCTGGTTGTCGCCCATCGGGGTGCATCGGGCAGCGCCCCGGAAAACACCGCTGCCGCAATCACCCTTGCCCTTGCCGCAGGGGCGCGGATGATGGAAATCGATGTGCAGATTTCCCGCGACGGAGAGGTGGTGGTATTCCATGATTCCACCCTGGAAAGGACAAGCAGCGGCACAGGGAAAATTTGCGATTTCACCTACCGGGAATTGAGCGGCCTTGATGCCGGTTCCTGGTTTGGAGAAGAATTTGCAGGAGAACAGATCCCGCGCCTGATTGATCTCTTTTCTCTCGTCAAAGGCAAAGCCTGCCTCAATGTTGAAATCAAGCCACCGACAATCGGGGAGGACTGGCGGAAACGCATCGACCTTATCGCCGCCATCACCCGTAAGGCCGCCATGGCCAGCCATACCCTGTTTTCCTCGTTTCATCATGATTCTCTGCGCTATCTCCAGTCCCTGGAGGGAAAGTTCCACACCGCCGCCCTTCTTATGCCTGATTCAACCCTTCTCCCTTCGGATATTCTCAAGCAAACGGGATGCGAGGGGTTTGTCTGCTCCCTTGATCAACTGACGCCTGAAAGAATTGCAGATATTGCCGGCCACAACATTTTCACAGGAGTCTACACCATCAACAGCGAAAAGGAGCTGCAAAAGGCATTGAGGGCTCATGTGAATGCCGTTGTCACGGATTTCCCTGAACTGATGATGCGCCTTCTCCGCGGGAAAAGCAGATGACCTTTTCCATGCTGGCCGCTCTTTTCGGCGGTATCGGTCTTTTCCTCCTCGGCATGAGGCTCCTGACCGATGGGCTCAAACTTGCCGCAGGCAACTCTTTGCGCAATATTCTTGCCTCTTCGACAAAAACCCCGCTGATGGGCATTCTTTCCGGCGCATTTCTCACCTCCATGGTGCAGTCATCGAGCGCAGTCACCGTGGCCACACTGGGATTCGTCAATGCCGGCATCATGGATCTGAGCCAGGCAATCACCCTTGTCTACGGCAGCAATCTCGGTTCAACCATGACCGGTTGGCTGGTCTCCCTGGTTGGTTTCCAGGTGGACATCCAGCTTTTTGCACTGCCTGCCATAGGTCTCGGCATGGCCCTGCGGGTCACGGGTCCGGAAGGACGGCGGGCCGCCATCGGCGATGTGCTCGCAGGCTTCGGTATCTTTTTTCTCGGCATCAATGTCCTGAAAACAAGTCTGGGCGATCTCGGCAACGGGGTTGAATTTGCCAGGCTGGCAGGGAACGGACTCCTCGGCACGGCTTTTTTTGTCGGCATCGGTTTTCTCCTCACCTGCCTCATGCAGGCATCAGGTGCTGCCATCGCCTTAACTCTGACGGCCGTAGCAGGGGGCATTATCCCCTTTCATGACGCAGCCGCAGTTGTCATCGGCGCCAATGTCGGCACCACCTCAACCGCCGCCCTGGCAGCCATCGGCGCCACTTCCAATGCCAAACGACTGGCCGCCGCCCATGTTATCTTTAATCTCATTACCGGCATTGTCGCCTTTTGTCTGCTGCCTTTTCTCCTCTCCTTCCTGCACCAGATGCAGTCCCTGCTGGGGCTGGGAAGCTCCGAAGTGATCATGCTCGCCCTTTTTCACACCGTTTTTAATGTACTGGGCATTCTCCTGCTTTCTCCGGCAACGGGGCTGCTGGTCAGGTTTCTCGACAAACGTTTCCGAACAGCTGAAGAGGATGAAGCGCGCCCCCGCTACCTCGACCACACGGTCACCGCCACCCCGGTCCTGGCCATCCATGCCCTGGATATGGAGTTGAAGCGCATGGGAGATATCGCCCGCCGCATGGCCAAGGCAGCAATCAGCGTTGAAACAGCTCCCTCGCCGCGACTTGCTTTTGACAAAGGGGTCATTGACAAACTTGTGGAAGCGGTGGCCGATTTCGGCAAAAAACTGCAGCAGGCGCAACTTCCCCGTGAATTAAGTGAAAAGTTGCCGGACGGCCTGCGGGTTTCAGGATATTTTTCTGATATTGCCGAACTCGCCATCAAGTTAGCCGCACTCCAGCCGAGTCAGTCCCGTATTCTGCAAACCTCCCTTGCTGACGACATGGCCCATTTCAAAAGCCGGTCGGTACAGTTTCTCGACCAGCTTCATTTTACCGAAGACAAAGAAATTTCCCTCGGCGATAGCGGCGCAGAGCTAGAGGGCATCAAGGAGGAATACCGCAGCCTCAAGGCCAAGCTGCTGCGGGCCGCCAGCCGCGGAGAAATCAGCGCCTCCCAGATGGTTAACTGCCTCGACATCATGGCCCATATACGCCGTATAGTGGAACAGAGCGAAAAAAGCGGTCGCTATCTGGCCGGCATCATCCAGGCGGAAAAAATACTCAGCCAGCAGAAAAACATGGGCGCCAAGGAAAATGAGGCGAAACACGGTGAAAAGTAAGAAAGAGGTTCTTTCCTGGGCCTTCTACGACTGGGCCAATTCCGCCTTTGCCACCTGCATCATGGCCGGTTTCTTCCCCATTTTTTTCAAGCAATACTGGTGCAGCGGAATGGATGTTTCCGCCAGCACATTCCGCCTCGGACTGGCGAATTCCATCGGCAGCATGATTGTCATTGTCCTGGCACCACTCCTGGGCGCCATCAGTGATCAGGCCGGAGTCAAAAAAAAATTCCTCTTTTTCTTCGCCCTGTTCGGGGCCTCCATGAGCAGCGCACTCTTTTTTGTTCCCCAGGATCTCTGGCTTTTCGCTTTTGTTCTTTATATCGGCGGCATCATCGGCTTTTCCGGCGGCAATGTCTTTTATGACGCCCTGCTGATCAATGTGGCCGCGCCTTCAGAATCAGACAGGGTTTCCGCCCTTGGTTTCGCACTCGGCTATCTAGGAGGAGGACTCATCTTCGCCTTTCACGTAGCAACAACGATAAAGCCCGCCCTGTTTGGTTTTCGTGACCCCGGGACAGCAGTACGATTTTCATTTCTCTCTGTCGGCGTCTGGTGGGTCGTTTTTTCCCTGCCTCTCATGTTCTGGGTGAAGGAATCCTTATCCGGCAAGAGAAAACCCCTCGCCAATGCGGCTGCGGACGGATGCCGTCAACTTGCGATGACTTTCCGGGAAATAAAAAAAGCCAGGGTTGTGCTCCTCTTTCTCATCGCATACTGGCTCTATATCGACGGACTTGACACGATTGTCCGCATGGCGGTGGATTACGGCATGGCGCTTGGCTTTTCTTCAGGCGACCTGATCCTGGCTCTGCTCATCACCCAGTTTGTCGGTTTTCCCGCAGCACTCATTTTCGGCGGGCTTGGAGAAAAAATCGGCACGAAAAAAGCGATTCTCTCCGGCATTTCCGTCTATCTGCTGGTGACCATCTGGGCAATGTTCATGAAGTCGGTCACCCAGTTTTACCTGATGGCTGCGGCAATCGGCCTGGTACAGGGTGGGGTGCAGTCGCTCAGTCGCTCACTCTACTCCCGCATTATCCCTCCCCGCCGGTCTGCGGAATTTTTCGGTTTCTACAACATGCTGGGAAAATTTGCCGCGGTTATCGGCCCCCTGCTCATGGGCATTATCAGCGTTTTCACCGGCAGTCCCCGCCTGTCCCTTCTTGCCGTTATCGTCCTTTTTATCAGCGGCGGCGCCATCCTCTGTTTTGTCAACGAGGAGGAGGGTATCCGTATGGCCCGTCAGATGGGAAAGATACCCCCCCCTGATCACAGTTGATCATCACCAGTTGCAGCACATAAAAAAACCGGGGAAAATGATGACTGAAAAACAGGAAGCCGGATGCCGTCCCCTGGTCAACGGCGCAGCTCCTCCTGAACTGTTTTCATCAGTTTTTCCAAGGTGTAGGGCTTTCTCAGGTATGCGCCCGCCCCCAGCTGCTGTGCCTCACGGACTCGATCCGTTTCGGAATATCCGCTGGCAATGATCGACTTCTGGCGGGGATTAATCCTGACAATTTCCTTAAAGGTATCAAGACCGTCCATGCCGGGCGCCATGATCATATCAAGGATAATCAGATCAAAATTTTTCGTCTGCAGACAGGAAACCGCCTCTTTTCCTCCTTCGGCGGATTCAACCTGATAGCCCATCCGGGAAAGCATCATGCAGGCCAGTTCCCGCTGCTCCCGGACATCATCCACCACAAGAATCGATTCCCCCTTCCCCCGGAATTCCTCCATGCTGAAAAGACTGTCGATTTTTTCCTGCAGCTTTTCCCTGGTAACGGGGAAATAGAGAATAAACGCAGCTCCCTCCTCTTCAACAGACTGCACATCGATGTACCCTTGGTGATCCTTCACCGTTCCCCAGACCACGGCGAGACCAAGCCCGGTGCCGCTTCTCCCCATCACCTTTTTCGTGTAAAACGGTTCGAAAACCCTTTCCCGATCCTGAGGGCTGATGCCGTGTCCCGAGTCGGCAACCCGCAAGACAACGTAATCTCCCTCCTCAACCTGATCATATCCCCGCACGGGCTGATCGACATACCTGTTGGCGGTGCTGATTTTCAACACGCCGCCGTCGGGCATAGCCTCAAAGGCGTTCATCACCAGATTCATAACGGTTTTCGTCAGATGAACCGGGGACCCTGCGATATTCAGCAACTCCTCCGCCAGGTCAATCTCCAGCTTTACATTGCCGTGGATGGAGACAAGTTTTCCGTACTCGGGTGAACTGGCAAAGTCCTGTATAATAGTGTTGAGGTTGACCACCTGCTGCACCGAAACTCCCCGTCTGGCCAGGGTGAGAAGATCGTTGACAATGGCCGCCGCCTTTTCGCCGGATTTTTTAATGGTGAGCACCGTCCCGCGAATCGGACTGTCCTCGGGCAGCCCCATGAGAAGCAGGTCGGGATAGCTGACAAGCCCAGAAAGAATATTATTGAGATCATGGGCCACACCGCCGGCCAGGGCGCCGATGGCCTCCATCTTCTCCGCCCGCCGCAGCTTCTCCTCGCTCTCTTTCAAGGCTTCTTCGGCTTCTTTCAAAGCTGTCAGGTCATTGCCGATGCTCTGGATTTCAATGAACCTGCCGGCGGAATCGACGATCGGTTCGTTGGTCCAGGATATCCACACCCGCTCCCCTGATTTTTTCATGTTCTGGTTGATATTATTTTTATATTTCAATGGGTTCGACATGATATCATCAATCATGAATCCCAGGTCGCGACCGGTGGTTTCCATCTCGGGCACAATGGTTCCCATGACGTTTTTCCCGATTATCTCGTCCCGGGCAAATCCGAGAAATTCCAGCCCGAAGGGATTGAGATAGGTGATATTGCCATCGGTGTCCCATTTAAGAACAATACTGTTAGCCCCTTCCACAAGCACCCGGTAATTTCTTTCGCTTTCCCGCAAGGCATTTTCCGCCTGTCGTCTTTTCTCTTCTTCTTTAGAGGCAAGCCAGGATCTGAAAACAAAATAGGAGGTGACAAAGGTTGCAACAACCAGCGTTCCGAGAAGAAAAAAAAGCTTGTTTTTGAAACCGCGCATGGTGGACAGCACGCGCCACTCAGGGGCAGTGACGGCAATAGACCAGAAAGTGTTGCGAAGATCGACATGGGCATACACGGCATGATGGATATCCCTGTTTCCCTCATCCTCTTCGCCGGAAGGGAACAGGAGAGTCGTTGTTCCCTCGCCGCCGGTCAGCATCATGTCAAAGAGACTGTGCAGTGAAGAGGAAGAGGGGAAGATATCACGGACATTTTTCCCGACCTGTTCCGGATCATCGCAGTACAACGCGACACCGTCTTCGCTGAGCATGATGGACCTGCCGGCCAGACGGGATTTCAGGGTATCAAGATAATCGCCGGCAATTTTTGCAAAAGGAACCAGGATGCCAAGGCTGCCGGCATAACTGCCATTTTTCATGACCGGCACATGATAGGCAATGCAGCGATGCCCCTGCACCGCAGTGAAAACATCGCTGACAACAGGCTGATGGCTACGGAGTATTTCCCTGACATGTTTCTGATCCGAGAGATCGGCGTTGATCACCTTTTCATTATAGGGCTGGGTATAGATAAGACGGCCCGATGCGTCCAACCGAGAAATGCCGAGGATATCGTCGCGGTTCTTTTCATAATACCTGCTCATCATTTCTTCACCTTTCGCGTTGAAGGAAACAATGTCGTCAAAACCGGCAATATAGGCGAGTTCCCTGTCAAAACGGGAAAGCAGATTTTCAATGCCCCGGGCGGCCTGCCTGGCATAGATCATCTGTTGACTGTTATACTCCTCGATGGTTTTCCCCTTTACCTCCTGATAGAGAAGGTACGGCAGATAAAGAGAGAAAAAAATGATAAGCGGTATGGTCAGAAATCGTTTTTTAATGGGCATTTTCTCACAAACTATGAACGGAGGCAGTTCCAGCCTTTTCCCTAACGGCTTTTTCAACAGCATCTATTCATGATAAACGCAAATACGTGCGAATTGCAATCATTGCTCCGTTATTTCCATTTCCCCAGAACAATTCCCCGGGGTAATGGACATTTTTATTCTTGCGCCCATCGTCCATTGCATGCATTATAAAAAAAGCAACAAACAACTTCCCGTAAACTCAAAGAAAACATCATGAACGACAAACAGAGCAAGATACTTATCGCAGAAGACAATCAGGCTATGCGAAAAATGCTCGAGTCGATGCTAATCGAACTGGGCTACCACAACTTCACAAGCGTCGTCAACGGACTGAAAGCATGGGAAACAATCCAGGAAGGCGATATCGACGTGATTCTCTGTGACTACCTGATGCCGGAAATGAACGGACTGGAAGTGCTGCGCCTGATCCGCAAATCAAAAAGTTTTTTCGACATGCCCTTCATCATGGTGACCGGCGCCGACAACCGGACTGACTTTATCCGTTCTGTGCAGGCCGAAGTGGACCACTATCTGCTGAAACCGTTCACCATAAGCCAGCTTGGTGACCTGCTGCAAAAGTCCATCAAGGCGAAGAAAACCCCCAGCACCTTTGACAAGTCGATCAGCAGGGGAAAATATTTTTTCCTGAACAACGAATACCAGGAGGCGCTGGAACAATTTGAATCCGCCGGCCAGAGTCGCCTCGACAGCGCCTTGCCCTATTACTACCAGGCGCTCATCTATCAGCAGCTCGGCAATGAAAAAAAGGCGGAACTCAACTTCAAAAAATCCCTGGTTGCCGAAGAGAAGTTCATCAGCTCCCTGCTCGCCCTGGCCGAGATCTATGAATCCCGCCAGGACTATGTCAACTTGGCTCTTTATCTTGAAAAGGCGACCAAAGTCGTCGTCGGAACCTTTGACATCCATATCGGCCTCGCTCGCGCCTGCACCCACACCGGCGATATCGAACGGGCACACACACACCTTGACGAGGCCCTGCGGATGTCAAAAAACAATCAGGATCTCATCAAAGAAGTCGTGGAAGGGTATATCGACGCCGGGCTGGTTGACGAAGCGGATAAACTTTTCAGCCGCAAGCTTGAGGACGACAACAAGGATACCACCATCCATTTCCTCAACAGACTTGGCCTGCGCGCCAGGAAATCAGGCGATTTGGAAAAAGCCCGGGAATTTTATTTAAGCTGTCTCAAACTCGATCCGCAGAATAAAATCGTCAATTACAACATGGCCCATCTGTTCTTTATTCAGCGACAATATGAAGCAGCGGAATCCTACCTGAAAAAAACCCTGCGTCTGCATTCCGACTTTATCCAGGCCCAAGAACTCATGACCGCTGTTCAGAAAAAAATCGCAGGCGCCGTCTGATCCCGTGAAACCGGAAGACATAGCAAAACCCTTCAGCGTCAGGATACGCAAGGCGATCCTTCTCCCCCTTGCCTTTGCCCTGCTTTTCCTTCTCGTCTTTTCCATTTTCATCGCCTTCTTTCTCCAGCGCCATCAATTCGACAACAACGTCCGCATCCAGCTCGACAGCATCGATCAGTTGTTCCACGGCACCCTGCGCGCCGAAGCCAATCACCTGGGGACTTTCATTGATTTCATGATGAATGACCCGAATCTTTACCATCCATTCCTGGCAAAAAACAGAGATCAGCTTTACAAAAACGCCAATTCAATCATGTCGAACATCAGGGGACGCCATCAGGTCACCCATTTCTACTTCCACAACCTGGACCGCACCTGTTTTCTCAGGGTGCACAAACCGGCAAGCTACGGCGACACCATTGATCGGTACACATTAAATGAGGCGGCGGAAACCCGAAAAAGTTCTTACGGCATTGAACTCGGCCCCTTCGGCACCCTGACACTGCGCATCGTCCATCCCTGGAAGATCAATAATAAAATTATTGGCTATATCGAACTGGGCAGGGAAATTGAATACATCATTCCCGCCATGAAGGAAATTCTCGGTTTTGATTTTTTCTTCCTGGTCAACACACGCCATCTCAACAGGCAGATGTATGAGGAAGGACTGAAAATTTCACATCGCCAGGGGGAGTGGGATGAAATTCCCCGCCATGTCATCATCGCCCGCACCATGGACAGCCTCCCTCCGGATATCACCGATTACATCCTGATGTCCCATGAGGAAAAAGAGGGGCTGATCTTTAAAATCAATTATGACCATAAAAAATACCGGGGCGGATTCACTCCCTTAAAAATGGTAAACGGCAAGGATATCGGAGAAATCATTGCCATCCGGGATTACACGAATCAGGTGGCCAAACAACAGGTATTCGCCATCCTTATTTTTGTCTGCATGGCGGTGCTGGGGATACTTTTTTCCCTCTTCTATGTCTACATCGGCAAGATGGAAAAAGGGCTTGTCAACATCCACAACTCACTGACCGAAGAAATCGCCAACCGCGCTGATATCGAGCAAGAGCTGCAACAGCACAAGGCGGATCTGGAGGAAAGCGTTGATCAGCGAACAGCGGAGCTGACCGAGACAAACCGGCGGTTGCAGATAGAAATCGCTGAACGAAAATTCGCCGAGGAAGGCATGCAGGAAGCCCATGACAAGCTGGAGGAACGAATCAGGGAACGGACCGAAGCACTGGAAAAAACCTATGAACAGCTATTGCACGCGGAAAAACTCTCCGCCATCGGCAAACTCTCCGCCTCCATAGCACACGAATTCAACAACCCCATTTACGGCATCCGCAACGTCCTGGAGGGTATCTGGAAACGTCAGGCCATGGATGAAAAAAACATGGCCATGGTGGAACTTGCCATCAAGGAATGCGACCGCATCGCCAGACTGACCCGGGATCTGCAGAGCTTCAACCGACCGACCAGCGGGATCATAACATCAGTCAATATCCACGAGACGATCGAAGACATGCTGCTGCTCGTTCAAAAGGACTTCAAGCAGAAGAAAATCATTGTGGAAAAACATTTTTCCACTGATATGTTGCAGATCAAGGGAGTGACGGATCAGATCAAGCAGGTTGTTCTGAATATTTTAAACAATGCCGGCGGATCCATCGGTGAAGAAGGCGGAACAATCACCATCACCACGGAAAATCGGGGCAAAGAAATCGCGATCCTTATCGGCGATACGGGTATCGGGATCAAACCAGAGGATATGGACAAAATTTTCGAACCCTTTTTCTCCACCAAACCAACGGTCAAGGGCACGGGACTGGGACTTTCCGTCAGCTACGGCATCATCAAAAGGCATGGCGGCAGGATAGAGGTGGAGAGCAAACCCGGCAGAGGCACTATCTTCACCATTCTGTTGCCGACCGAGCCGGCTTAAATCAGATCAAATGCTTTCCGACATACCCGCCAATTTATTCCGGTACATGAGCTGATCGGCCTCAAGCAGCAGTTTTTCCATTGAACAGGGAGCGTTTTTGTCATAGCGGACAATGCCGTAACTGACTGCCAGTTCGTAAAGCCGGTCCGGCAGTTCGTTTCTTTCGGTAATGGCCTGTCTCAGCCTCTCCTGAACGGTTGCCTCCGTCTCCCTGCCGGACTCGTCAACCATCATCACCACGAACTCGTCTCCACCCAGACGCCCGACGATATCAGCCTGACGGAAAGTGTTCCGTAATACATCTGCGGTTTCCTGAATAAGCTGGTCTCCGGCTTTGTGTCCGAAAGTATCATTGACATGCTTCAAACGATCGCAGTCGGCGTACAGAACGAAAAGCTCCCCCGGTTGCCGGTCGGCGATCTGGATCTGTTTTTCGGCCAGCATCAGAAACCCCCTCCTGTTGTAGAGTCCGGTCATTTCATCGGTCACGGTTAATTCAAGAAGCCTTGCCTCAGCCTTCTTGCGGCGGGTAATATCGATCTGATATTCGATCATCCGCACAACATCTCCCTTTTCATCGGCAATGGGATATCCATGAATCTCCACATATTCTTCTGCACCGTTCTTGTCACGGTGAATATGCTCGATAATAACCGGCTCTCTTTTCTCCACAACCAGCTTGATGGGACACTGATGCTCCTCGGAACTGCAGGGTTCGTCCTGCTTATGGGTGGCGTTATAACATTTCATGCCCTGATCGATCCCTTCCTGCTTCGCCATACTGTTTGACAGCTCGATTTCATAGTTCCCGGTGTTCACTACGTAGAAGGGATACGGCAGGGATTCGAGCACGTTGTGGAGAAAAATATTCTGCTGGTGGATTTTTTCCTCATTTGTTTTCCGCCCGGTGACATCCAGGGCGATCTCCATGCGTACTATCCGACCGTCAATCCAGCGAATTCCTCTGTCGCGGATGTCATACCAGTGACCATTCACCGTGTTCTGAAATTCCCATCTGTAGACCTGCGTTTCTCCTGCTTTATTTACCAGCTTGTCATTGGTGCAGAAGGAGCATGGGCCATTCTGCCCGGCCTGAAGAGTCTGCCAGCAGATTTTTCCGGTAACGTCACCGAAGATATCTTTGCTGTACTGGTTGACAAAAAGCAGTTCGTAGGTCTGCATGTCAGCCACATAGACAATGGCGTCAATACTGTCCAGGACGGACAGAAGCCGGGTATGGGCTTCCTCAGCACTTTTCTTAGCCTTGATCTGTATCTCGATATTTCCCTGCAGCGGTTTATAGACAAGCTGATAGAGAAACGGCACCAGAAAAAGGAGCAGAAGCAGAGAATCCAGCATGCCGAGAGCCATGGGAGACAGCGGGATCGCCAGGGTATCGAGAAAATACATCAGCCCATTTTCGATCAGGACAATGATAAGGGCTAAACTGAAGAATATTTTTTTGGGTGAAATGTTTTTCATATCAACACGAGAATAATATCATAATGGCGCGCTTGACTGGTACAGGAGAGAAATACATTTTTTGCGCAGAAGGCGCAAGCATGAGGTAAAAGATGAATGGTAATTTTTCTTCCCTTTAAAGAAAAAAAATTACACACAAAGAGCGGGATTGGATTGAAACCAACAGCGACCTTTCAAGAAACGCCGGCAACCTCCGGCGCGACAATGGTCATGCCTATCTCCTTCAAGGCCTTATGAACATTACTCAGATTAAAGGTATGCACCCGCAGATAAATAATATCTTTATCCCCAGCTTCGTTTTGTGCCCGTGTCAATCGTGAAAAGCGCACATTCTGTTCTTCCAGCACCCGGACAATTCTCGTCAGCGGCTTTGGATTGCCGTCATCCACCAACGCAATCAAAGCGGAGCCGCGGTCACCGATACCATAGAGTTTTTTATAGGCTTTCAACAGATCCTGCACGGAAAAAACGCCGATCACATACCGTTCCTCGTCAACCACCGGCAGCAGACCGATTTTATCCCGGGCAAAATAGTGGAGTGCGTCATCCAGGGTGGACAAAGGCGAGAGAAAGACAACGTCGCTGCTCATGATGGAGCCGACATGGGTGTTGGCCACCTCGGCAAGAATGGTCATTCGCTTTTCCTCCGGCAGAATGGAGGACGGATAGGCTGAACGCAGATCCCGGTCAGTGATCATGCCCACCAAACGATTTTCACTGTCAACAACCGGCAGATGCCGGAACTTGTTGGAGTTTAAAATATACCGCACTTCCGGCAGCAGGGTCTCGGGAGAAACGGTGGCGGCCGGGGTTGTCATATGTCGCGAAATATACATTTGCTACTCCTTATTTTGCCAAACCAAGAAGATACTGTTCAACGCCTGCGGCAAGAGATTCCAGATGGTAACCACCCTCAAGAATGGAAAGTATCTTACCTTGGCAATGCTTCCTTGCCAAGGAGATCATTTTTTCACCGATCACGCCATATAAATCGGTACTATAGGCAAGCCCTGACATGTCATCAAGCCGGTGTCCGTCAAAACCGGCGGAAACTATGATTCTCTCGGGCCTGAACGCGTCGAGCGCAGGCTCCACCTGTTTGCTCATGGCCTGGAGAAAGGCTCTGTCATCCGCACCAGGCGGCAGCGGCACGTTCAGGGTTGTCCCCTTGCCCGCCCCCAGCCCTTTTTCCTCGGCATAACCTGTGCCGGGAAAACTGAAGGTGGGATGTTCATGGATGCTGATGTAAAAAACCGTGGGATCCTCTTCAAAGGCGTCCTGGATGCCGTTGCCGTGATGGGCGTCCCAATCGATGACGGCAATTTTCTCCCTACCGTAACGTCGCTGCCAGTAACGGGCGGCGACCACCGCATTGTTGACAAAACAGAAACCAAGAGCCATGGCCCTTTCCGCATGATGTCCAGGGGGCCGCACGAGGCAGAAGACAAGGTCGCTCTCTCCCTTTTCAAGCAGATCAATCCCGGCCAGGCTGCCGCCGGCCGACAGCATGATGGCCTCAAAGGACTCAAAACAGATCTGGTTGTCCGGATGATCAATATAGGTCTGGCCTCGCAGGGCGGTTTCCTCCAGCCGGAAAAGGTAGGACTCGTCATGATAGGCGAGAATGTCCGCGCGCCCAGCCGGCCTGGCCGTTCTTTCCTGAATCGAAGGAAAAAGAGAACTCTTTTCCAGTTGACGACGGATGGCGACAAGACGCTCGGCACCCTCGGGATGTTCACCGCCGCCGGTGTCATGCAGCAGATAATGGGGATGGCTTATTATGGTAATGGGACTGAACAGGGGCATCATTATTACCGGAAAAAAGAAGACGGAGGATACCCTCCAATCACGCTTATGTTATTGGTTTATAACGTAACAAATTCTTTGTCAATGCGAATTGACATCCTCCGCCTCTCAGGCTAAAGTAGTGTCGCGCTATGCGTTTAAATTTGCTACGGACTCCATTGAAGCACGGAAAGAAATTCATGTTTACCGTGATTTCCGTGGCTTTTTTTTCACGGTAAAGTGAGAGTTCCAGGAGCAAACAAATGACAAAGCAAAACAAACAGAATGGGGCAACACAATTTCTCTTTGTCCATGTCAACGAATGGGCCACCATAGATTCCCCCGACACCATCCCCATCTCCCAGGGATACGCCCTGGCAAGCCTCCGCAAACAAGGCTATTCCGGCAAAATACTCGGCGATTACAAGGGCAGCCCTCTCTCCCCCCGACTTTTCAGGGAGACCCTTTTAAACGACAAACCCGCTGTTCTCGGGTTTTCCGTTTACGAAGAAAACATCAACCGGGTGCGGCTCTGGGCCCGTTATGCGAAAAACATTCTGCCGCAAATTCTCGTGGTGCTTGGCGGCCCGCAGATCACCTTTATGCCGGCTCCGGCCCTGAAGCACTTCAGTGAGGCCGATATCCTCTGCCGGGGTGAAGCGGAAATCGTACTGCCCGCTCTTGGCCGGACTCTTGACGGGAAAAGACCTTTGACCGAAGTGCCTGGAATAACATTTCTTGACAACGAAAAAGTTGTCGACACCGATGCCGCGGCCGTGGCTGAAGAGCTCGACGAGCTGCCTTCGCCCTATCTTGAAGACATCATTGACACCACCGGAAAAAGCAGGGTTATTCTTCTGACATCCAGGGGCTGCACATCACCATGCACCTTCTGCTACACCACCAGAGCCGGCGGAAAAAAAGTCCGTTTTCACTCCATGGCAAGAGTCATTGCCGAGATAAAACATCTGCGCCGAAAAGGAATCACCGATTTCTGGTTCGCCGACCCGAACTTCGCCTATTCCCGCAAGCGCCTCATGGAACTGGCCGAGAATGTCATTGATCAGTGTCCCGGCATCACCTTCTGGTGCCAGACCAGATACAACCTCATAGACGAAGAACTTCTTGAACTGCTGAAAAAAGCAGGCGTCCACACCATCGCCTTCGGACTTGAATCAGCTGTTCCTGCCGTGCTGAAAAAAATCAACAAGGGGCTTGATCCGGAAAAACTCTCATCGGTAATCGCTCAAGTACAGCAAGCCGGCATCAATGTGGAGCTTTTTTCCCTCTTCGGACTGCCCGGCGAATCCTTTGAACAGGCCCAGAAAACTCTGGACTTTGTCAAGGCCAGCAAGGTCACAATCGGCGGGAATTCAATCTCCCAGCAACTCCACCTTTTTTTCGGGATCCCCATACTCGATGACCCGAAAATCCATGGCATTGTCCCGACTCCCATCACCAAACCGGCCTACCAGTCCCTTTGCCGTGATTTCGAGACAAACACCATGAGCGCAAGAGAAATAGAGCAGATGAGCATCATCTGGCGACTTAATCGGGAGGATTTTACTGAAAACATGGCAACCGGGACGGGTCTCTTTGAAGTTGCAGGCTTCATCAACTCCTATTATGATGCCCTTGCCTGTCGCCCGGAAACACACATGATGTTGGCCCGTATCTATCTCACCCTTGAGGAGTACGAGGCGGCCCACGGATGTCTGACTGAGCTTGCCGGAAAGTTTGCCGGAAAATCCGAAGTGGAAAAATTTCTGCAGGGCCCATTTACCTGCTTCAAATTCAAACGACGGGGGATAGCTGCGCCGGGATGCCGGGTTATTTACGACTGCAAGGGAATCATCGACGGCCGGGAGATACCGGAAACCGTGGCCTATTTTCAGGATGCGGTGCTTGGCAGCGGCAAACTGCTCGCTGATTTCGACGCCGGCATGCAAGGTATGAAGACCGGCCGGGTCAACCAGTTCGAGGTTCGTTTTCCCGATGATTACGGCAACAGGTCGCTTGCCGGGCGCACCGTCACCTTCCAGGTTCACCTGCATCAGGTCATGGAACCGGTGGTTTTTTCCCATTGGGCCGATCTTCTCGAGCAGGCGCCCCGGAACATTTACCGTTTCAACGATCTGGAAGGTCTGCGCCGCCAGAATGAAAACCTCTACTACCTGGCGCTCAAGGACTCCGTGGCCTTTAAGCTCACGCACGAAATGACCGATTTTCTCAGCCTGATAAATTTTTATCAGCGACTCGGATTCCGGGAAAAGGCCGATTCCCTGCTTGCCCTGCTTCCTCCGGACGGTTCCATGCATGAACATGCGGCCCGCATTCTGCTTGCCAATAACCGCCCCGGCAAAGCAGAACAACTTCTCAGCCGCATCGGTAATTCCGGCACAGAAGTGACCATCAATCGAGCCAAGGCCCTGATCAAACTCCAACGCTATGGCGATGCGGAAAAAGCCGTGGCGTCCCCGCTTCTCTCCCGGGACATCCAGATACTTGATCTGCGGGTGGGGCTTGCTTCTCTGATGCAGCAACCCATTGAAAACTATCTTAGCAGAATGGATGATCTGCTGAACCGCCAGATAGACTCCATGGAGGAACAGATGCACAGACAAGAATTTAACTAAACCCTTAACTTGACATGGAGATTCTTTCTCCTTAATTTGTGTTTCTGATCACTTTTTAAGCTTCTCCAGAAAAGAAACCGATCACAGGGCAATTTCCGGGTATCTCATTACAATTGAAAAACTTCTCTGTAATGTCTTTCTCCGTGTAAAAACAAAACCGCTCCGAGGGGGCAGGGTGATGCGTGGACCAGAAACTCAACTATGACAAGAACATGCTCATCAAGGATCTCTTTGAAATCATGAGCGAGGTGCTGGCCAACCGGGACTACCCCACCTATGAACATACGACCCGGGTGGCCAAGATTTCCCGACAGATCGGCCGCGCCATGGGACTGCCGGACAAGGATCTTGAAATCCTCGAACTGGCCGGGCTGGTCCACGATATCGGCAAAACCGCCATCCCTGACGACATTCTGCTCAAGCCGGACCTTTTCAACGCCCAGGACCGACGGATCATGAGATATCACCCACTGATCGGCGCCAAACTCTTTGCCAAGCGGCTGACGGATGACAGCATCACCAATATTATTCTGCGCCATCACGAGCGGCTTGACGGCAGCGGTTATCCCTTCGGCATCAAGGGCGACGAGATCGACATGCTGTCCCGCATCACTTCGGTGGCCGACGTCTTCGAAGCCCTGACATCCAAAAGGCCCTACAAAAAGCCGCTTCAAATGAAAATCGCCCTGCAGATTCTTGATCAGGAAGCCAAGGCCGGCCATCTTGACACAGAGGCCGTGAAGGCGCTGATCAGCCTGGAAGCCGACCTGATCATGGAACCGCCAATACTCTACCCCACCGCCGGATTCATGGAGGAAATAGAACATTTTCGCCGTGACACCTTTTTCCGTAACACCCTGACCGAACTTTACAACTACCGCTACCTGCTGGTGCTTGACGATCTGAAGCTGCTTGGGGAAACGGGAGCCCGAGGCTATGAACTGCAGCTCATTAACTTCAAAGAGTTCGGCAAGTTTCAGCAGGAGCACGGCTTTATCGTTGCCAACCAGGTGCATGACGAAATCGGTCAACGACTGAAAGAGACTGTGGCCTGCTTCACGGAGAAGAGAAAAAACTATGACGGTTCCATCATGATTTTCGGCAAGCACTGTGATTACATGATCTATTCCGAGGCCGATTCAGAACAGGAACTGGCGGAATTTCTCGGCCAGATTAAAGCGGAACTTGAGCTGACCCACTCAGAATGGGGAATTGAGGCCATTTGCTTTCGGCTCTGGTTTGACCGGAAAGTCTCCATCGAGGAAGCCATCACCCGGGTATTAACCATGGAGTCCAAAGCCGTTTTGAGTTGCAACAAGTAGGATGAACAGCACCTTGTTTTTATGATCAGCATTGTAACTTCACATCACTGATTTTCCCGGGTCGTATTCCATGCTGGATTGGCTGCTTCGCCACACAAGCGGATTCCTGGATTGGCTTGCCGTTATCCTGGCGGTATACGGCCTGGTGTTTCTCATTCAATTCATGGTCAATTTTTTCCGTGGCCCGGATGAATGACGGGCGCAAAAAAACGAAAGGAGCCCATGCCTTGAATACTTTAACACTAGACAAAGAAACGCAGCAATTCCGGCGCTTTATCCTGGACAATGTGCCGGTGGCAATGATCACTATGGACGCTGATCTGCGCATCACCAGTTTTAACCGCCGGGCGGAAACGTTGACCGGTTATGCGGCCAACGAGGCGGTGGGACGCTCCTGCCATGGGATATTAAACAGCAGCCTCTGCGATTCGAATTGTCCCTTGCAGACCGTCCACGACCTGGGTGAATCGGCCACCGGTCTTGAAGCGGAACTGACTAATCTTCATGGAGAACTTGTCCCGGTGCGAATCGGCACTGCGGCCATTGAAAACCAAGAGGGAGACTTCATCGGCTATATCGAGGTTATCGAGGATATTTCCAGGGAAAAAGCCCTTGTTCGGGAAAGAAACAATTTTCTTTTCATGGTGGCCCATGACATGAAATCACCGCTCATCGCCATGCAGGGACTGATGGAACGCCTGCGCGCTCATCACAGCAAAATGGCCCCGGAAAAACTTGACACATACTTTCAAACCATCATCGATGCCGGCGAGCAGCTGGAGAGCCGGATCAGAGAATTTCTCGAATATTCCCGCCAGGCAACGGCTAATATCACCCTGAACATGTCGGATACCGACCTGACCGCCCTGCTCGACGCCCTCATCAAACGCCATGAATCCCGGGCCGCGGAAAAAAAGATTTCCATCCGCGTTGACCATGGCTTTACCGGCCTGATCAAGTCTGACGGCAAACAACTGCAGCGGGTTTTTGAAAACCTGCTGGATAACTCCATTAAATTTGTTCAGGAAGGGGGCGAGATCACTCTCACCACCAGCAAAAACGACGCCGAAGTGATTTGCGAGGTGCGGGACAACGGTCCTGGAATCGCAGCCGAGGAACTGACCTATATTTTTGATGCCTTTCACAAGGGCAAGGAAAGCAAAGGGCATGGCCTGGGACTTGCCGGAGCACGATCCATTGTCCGGGAGCATGGTGGACGGATTGAGGCAAAAAGCAGTCCGGGGCAGGGCTCCCGATTCATCGTTCACCTGCCTGTCCAGTAACTTTTTCAACCTACACGTTTCCGTCTATTCGACCAACTCCTTTCCAGCAAAAGCTTTTCGGTCGTAATTATTCAGGGTTTACAAACCTGAGTAAATCTGCCGGGTCCGTCCTTTTTAAAACATCCATTTCTTCTGCACCGACTTCACCTTCCGACAAGACATATCCGCAAAATTTCTTTCCCCCGCAATGAAGGAGCCAACCGATTAATGCCATTTTGGCACGGGATTTTGCCATTTTGACAAGAAACAGGGGCGCCAAACAAATAACTTATTGAAATAATAGAACTTAACCATTTGGCACGATACTGGCATAATAATAAAGACAAAAGATATAAATCAACAAAAGGGAGGCGGCATGGATACCACAGCGATCAAAACGAGAAACAGATCCAAGATAAATTCTCAGCAGAATCAGGCCGAGTTTGAGGCGATGATGAGCACACTGGGAACCCTTGGAGCCGTTCCGGCTCTTATTGGTCTCTGGTCGGCAGCCTGCTTTATGGGCGGCCTGATCGCAAGCGGCGGCCCCTGGGCAATGGCAACCGGTTTGTTCAATGCACTTACGGGAATATAAACGAACACAGGGAGGAAAAGAAAATGAAAGCAACAGCCATCAGCAGAACACGAAGCAAAGCAGCAGCAAACGTTGCGGTTCTTGATAAAGTCGCATTGGGCAGCATCGCCTTCATGGGAGGGATTTCCCTGTCAATCGGCATCTGGTCGGGTTTCTGCCTTGCGGCCGCATTCGTTGCAAACGGCCCTGTCGGCATGATGAAAGGTTTCGTCACCGCATTGACCGGCGTGTAATCAGCGCCCTCACTTTTGGAGCAAGCCGCAGACGTCGGTCGGCATCTGCTTCGCTTCGACACCGGCAACGAAACTGTTCGAAAAAAAACGGACCGCCTCGCAAGGGGTGGTCCGTTTTTTCACCTACCCCTCCGTGACGCCCTTCATGATGTGCTCAAGCTCGGCGCCGTCGACAATCTCCTGCCGGATAAGGATTTCGGCCAACTGCTCCACCTTTCTCCAGTTTTTATCGATCAACTCCTGAGCCTTCACCGTCGCCTCCCGCATCCAGTGGATCACCCGTTCCTCCACCAGGGAGAGAAACATCTGCTGGCTGACATGCTGGGACAGGGTGTCGGTATGAACATAGCCGATCTCTTCATCCATTCCCAGACTGGCAACCGCTACATAGGCCTGATGGGTCGCCACCTCGAGATCATTTGACGCCCCGGTGTCATTTCCTTTGGGGCCGAATCTGCGGATACTTGCCAACCTGCCGCCAAGCAGGACGGAAATATTGTTGAACACCTCGTCCCGGCAGATATTACCGGGAAAATCCTCGATGCTGTAGGAGATGAATCCCATGCTTTTCAGGCGGGGGGCAATGGTCACCTGCTCGATCTTGATGTCCGGCAGGAGAAGATGGGAGAGCACCGCATGGCCCGCTTCGTGAAAGGCTGTGATCTTGAGGTCCTGCTCCAGGTTGCGGATATGTTTCTTTTCCAGTTTGTATCCGTATTTGATGATATTGATCTGCTCGATCAAGATCTCCTCGGTGATCACATCGAGTCCGTTGCGGATGGCATGCAGCGATGCCTCCTTGCCGATGCGCTGCAGGTCATAACCGCTCATGCCGGAAATATAACGGATGACCCGTTCCACGTTGATCTTGCCGTCATTGGGCTTTGCCAGAATTTTTTCAATGAAAAAACGCCGCGCATCACGATCGAGCTCCGGCGCCTCGACAAAGGTATCAATGCGGTTGGGGGCAATGACCCGGGAGCTCACCTCTTCTCTTTTCTGGGCGGTGGCAACAGTGAACACCGATTCCTCGGGGTCAGTCGGCAGGGAATCAAGTTCGAGGACAAGCTGCTCATCCGGCATGGAAGCGTACACCCCTCCATCAATCAGACCCTTGACGTCGATGCCGTCGAGAAAGACGATACTCGGCGCATATTCCCGGGCCTTGGCATAAGCCTGCTTGAGATAGTGGGGATCAAAGAGGTCGCTCCTTGACACATAGACAAAGGGACGGCCCGCTTCCCGGGCAAAGGCCTTGGCCAGCATGGTTTTGCCGACTCCCGGTGGGCCGTAGATCAGCATCCCCTTGGGCATGTCAATGCGGAATTTCTTGACCAGCTCCGGTTCCTTAAGGATCTTCACCACCTGTTTCAGATTCTGTTTCACCGTTTTATTCCCGGCAATATCGCTGAAAGCAAGGTCGGAAAATTCGATGATGGGGACCAATTCCCGCAGAAGATCCGGGGACTGGGGCATCCTTTTCAGCTCCACACGGCTGATGGTCAAGGTCAGGGTTCTGCCTCGCCATGCCTCCTTCCAGGTGATCTCCACCGTTTCGTTCTTTTTGAAGAGCTGACGCAGCAGATTCTCTTTTTCCGCAAAAATTTTATCAACAAAGACAACCGCCTGCTTGGAAAGTTTGCAAAGCACATGCTGGGGATACTTGCGCTTGTCACGGACAAAATCGGTTATCCGGGCAAAGAGCAGATCCGGTAATTTCTGTTTGATCTTTTTGACGTTGATGGTGGGGGCAAAGGAAAGGGTCAGCAGCTTGACCAGACGGTCGAAATCATGATAGACCAGCTTCATGCCGCTCATCTCGGCAAACTGGTCCGAATGACCGGCCAGGGTTTCGGCCCCGATGTGCACCATGGTGTCGAGGCTCAGGGGCTGAAAGATAATGATAAAACCGCGCGCCAACGCAGCAAGCAGTTTGGGGGCAATGGAGGATTGTACCGTATCAAAAACCACCTTCCGCTCCCGGGAAATGGCATCCATCACCAGGGCCTGTGCACGCAGCTTGTTTTCCTTCAAGTCAACCCGGTACTTTCTGTCCTGCAGGAAACCACTGGCCAGGGTCGAGGTGAAAATCACGATCACCTCACTGCAATCAAGACCGCTTTCCTGAACGCTGCCGGTGAGAAGCTTCAGCAGCGCCAACTGCACCCCGTTGTCCGCCTTTTCAATGGAATCAAACAAAATGACCGATTTGGGATTATCCTTGATAAAGCCGGTCAGATCCCCCTCGACAATCCCGTCCGCCGTCATCTTCTGGCCGAAAAGCTGAGCCACGCTCTCCGGGTCGCTGTACTGCTCCATATCGAACTGCTTGAAAGCGGAATAATCCTCAAGAAAGGAGGAAAGGGTCTGGGCAAAGAATATTTTCCCCACTGAGGGTGGGCCAAGAAAGGTAAAAAAAGCCTTCGGCGGATTCTCAACAGGCTTGTAACTGAGGTGGATAAAGGCATCAACCATATCATTTATGGCCTCATCCTGATCAAAGACAATCTTTTTAAGGCTGTCTCTCAGCGAATCAAAGTGGACAAAGATATTTGTCTCAAGGGGCTGCTCCATAGTGCTCCAGTTTTCAGGCCATGAGTTGGTACCAGGGTTTTTCCGACACTTCCCCCCAACCGCCTATCTTTTTTTTGAATTTTTCTTAAAGGCATCATGCACCTTGCGGGACATGGGATTCTTGACGACCTCTTCTTCAGCGTTTTCACACTCACGACAGAGACTAATTGACTCCTCCCGGCAAGTCAACAGAAGAGAACGCAAAAAAAAACCCAAATTTCCGCAATGTTAATTGCGAAAATCCGGGTTTTAACTCCCTTCAGGATATATATATTCAGGTGGCGTTGATAAATTTCAGCCCGACGCGGCAATCCGTGTTTCCCTTGTTGCACCACATGACCACTGCCTTGGTCGGCATGACGTCATCGCGAACCGAGGAAACGGCAACCATCTGCCCGACAGCCAGTTCCCGCTGCATGACGACACCTATGCCGGTTTCACTGATATTAAGCAAATTTGCATCCATCAACGTCATTGACAGATCTCGGATAGTCAGCATCATCGACGAAATCCCACTCAGCCTGTCGGCGGAAAACCGTTCAGCAAGTCTGCCGTCAGGGAACAAATCGTGTACCCCTGCATGTTGCGCTAGATTCATTTCTTTTCCCCTCATCAGTTGGCTTTCGGTCACTCTTTTATCGACCGAAGTGATTTCTTCCTTAAATCATTTCTTTCTTCTCAATTCCCTTTTATAAACAGAACACCAATACCACCATGTGATATTATCGTTACACCTTTGATACACTACGACTTCTGTTTACGCAAGTGCAATATTGCGCGTGATGTGACAAAAAACAGGAAACTCTAATTTCCTAATCATGGGATCGCGATTCAGAGAAAAAAACCGACCAGCGCCGACGCCGGCCAGGGGACGCTCCCGGGGCAGGGAATTGAGGTGATCTCCATAGTGGAGCCGGGGCCATGACAATATGGAATCCAACCCGCGGCAACCCCTTCTTCAGCCCACCGGGGCAAGATAAATCACGCTTTCCTCGACACCGTCAAGGCCGAGAAGTTCATTCAGTTCATCGTCATAAAGGGCCGCCACAGGGCAACTTTTACGCCCCAGAGCTTCGGCCGCAAGCAGTATATTCTGGCAGATATGCCCGGCATCGAGACAGATATAGCGCATTCCCCTGTGGCCATACTTCGTCATGTTGCGCCTGAGTACCGCCGCCCAGAGAAAGCTCACCGCCGCTCCGGCAATGAAGGACTGATCCAGGGCCGCATGGGCCACCAGCGCCCCAACCCCATGATCGGTCATGCGCTCAAGCTGGAATCCTCTGACATTGAAATGAAAAAGGCCCGGGGGAACCCCCTCGACATTTTCCACGGCCAGATAGGTCTCGATGGGATACAGAGCGCCGGCCGACGGCGCCGTGCGGAGAAGAAAGGGTCCGGCCTTTGCGGTCACTCCCTGACAGGACCAGAGGAGCAGAGAAAGATCATCAAGGGTCATGGGCCGGTCTGAGAATTTCCGCTCCGACCTCCTGTTCTGCAGGAGCTGCCAGATATCCGCCGCCGGCCGGGATGGGCTCACAGGCAGATCAATCTTTTCCGCGCCTGGATATTCCTTGAAGGCGGGAGCGGGATCTATACGCGGCCTTGCCTTTTCCCTGATGCTTGTTCTTGTAAATTTTGTCTCAAGAAGATAACGACACCCCAGAGAATTCTTAAAATCAGGCATGGCTGTTTCCTTATGTCTCCGTGAAAATGTTAATGGTCCAAGAAGAAATCCTGACAGGGAAAAGAAATCAGGATATCTGATTATAGCATGGGGTGTTGTCCCTTTTGGAAATATATATAAAAAAGGGAGTCCGGCCGCTTGCGCAACTGGACTCCCCGGAGGAGAGAAGATGAAAAAGAAATGAAAAATGATTTAGTTCGGTTTGGTTACCGGACCATCTTGAGTTCCCGGACCATTACAGTGGCGGCCGTAACCTCTGGCCATGCCCTTACCGCATCCGGCTCCCATCCCGGCACCGGGCCCGTCACAGTCGAAATTGCAGCCATACCCGGCTCCGCCGCCTTGCCAGCCAACCTCTTCAGCCTTGGCCTGAATCTGGTTGCGCAAATCAAACATCTGATCAGCCACGGCATCGATGGCCTTCTGATCCGGGGTTTCTGCAAATCTCAGGGCCCGCATCTGCTCCCGCAGACTGAACATGTCTTTGCGCAGATCATAGGTTGCGTCCATGAAGGTGTTGTAGATTTTCTTGGTTTCCGCATCCATGACCTGAGAATTCTGCCCGGCCCTTATACAATCAGCTGCTGCGGGTCCCCCGCCCCAGCCCTGATGACCCCGCTGGGCGTCTGCATTCTGAAAACCGAAAAGACCGATTGTTGCTGCCAGTGCGATTGCTGCGATTGTTTTTTTCATGTGGTGCCTCCTTGTGAATGAAAAATGATATGAAAAGTAATTTTGATGTCCGCTCTTGCACAATCTATTATTCAACAGGCGTGCCAACACACAATAAAAAACAATAACGCATTGATTTCAAAAGGAATATATATATAAATAGAAATACATCAACCACGATACCCACCCAACATCCGCTTTCCCGCCTCCAATTCCGACATTATTGTCGACCTGGAACCGGAAATTGTCGAAACAGCATGTCTCTTTTTTATCCGACAATCTCCAGGGTGCTCGCGCCTCCCCCCTTCTTATGGACCCGAATCTGAACGGGAATTCTCTCCTTGAGGGCCTCCACATGGGAAATAAGACCAATGGTCTTGCCGGAAGAATGAAGATTATCAAGTGCGGCAAGGGCCATTTCCAGGGTATCGCCGTCCAGGGTGCCGAATCCTTCATCCAGAAAGAGGGAATCAATGGAAACATTGCGACCGGCAAGGCATGAAAGACCAAGGGCCAGGGCCAGGCTGACGAGAAACCCCTCTCCTCCTGACAGGGTATTTGTGGGGCGAACCGTATCCGCCTGCCAGGTATCCATCACCTCAAGACCGAGTTCCTCTCCTTTTTTCCGTTTGAGAACGTAACGGTCGTTGAGGTCAGCCAGATAGCTGTTGGCAAGACTGATCAAATGATCCAGAGTCAAGCCTTGGGCGAAACGCCGGAACTTCTGGCCGTCGGCCGAGCCGATGAGACTATTAAGCATTCTCCAGCGCCGTACCTCCCGCTGCCCTTCCTCCACTTTTGCCGCTTTTTCCCGGTACTCCCGGCGCAGGGATTCCTGGCGAAGCAGGGTCTGCTGGACATATGCAGCCTGCCCCTGTTTTTCCTCAAGCAACACACGTTGCCGTTCCTGCTCAGCGCTGACGTCCTGTCTGGGTTTATCCGTTAAAGGAGAAGCGCAAAGTTCGTCAAGTTTTCTCATGCTGTCTTCAAGCCGGGTAACGGCGCTTGTTCCCCGCCTGATCAACTCTTTTTCAACCGCCTCAACACGTTCAAATTCATCCCGGGAAAGAACGGCGTCGACAAAACCCTTTTCCCCGTCAATGCCTGCCCGGGCCAGACAACTGTTGAAGGATTGGGTCGCAAAGACTGTTTTCTCCGAAAGTTCAGCAAACTCCTTCCTTCGCAGACTGAGGAGTTCCTGACCACTGGTCAAATCAGTCCGGCAGCGGATCACCCTTGCGCTGCGGGCTGCAATTTTCTCAGCAAAAACCCGCGCCTCATCCTTGATCTTCTCCCTCTCCCGGACCACATCCCGCGCACCGAAAAGTTTCCTTCTTTCTTCCCGTGTCAGGGCCAACTGTTTTTCTTGGCGACCCAGCTCTTCCTTCTCCTCTTTCATTCTCCCCTCACAGCCCTGCAGAACAACCCCGAGGGAATCAAGTCGTTTCTGCAGCGGCGCAATTTCATCGAGCAGCCGTAAGGCCTTCGCTTCATGACGATCAAAGGATGAAACCCGGCGTCCCAGTTCTTCCCTGACCTCGCCAAACCGTGAGGCAACGAAATAATGCTGCAGATCAGGGGGAATTTTTTCCGCGATTCTTTTTTGTATCGATACCGATTTTGTCCCGGTCTCTTCAATCCGGGAGGAGAGATGCAGCATTTCCTGTTCCACAGACGCAAGCTCAGCTTCCAGCCTCTGCCTGCGGTTCAGATCCTTCTGCTGTTCCCCTTCGGCATTTGTCAGCAACAGGAACAATTCCGCTGATTTTTTCTCAAGAAGAGTGATCTCTTCGTTTTTCCGGCGACACAGTTCAACCTCCCCAGTTGTGTTGGAAATCAGCCGACCCAGTTCCCGCCATTGATCGGCCGGAATATCAACCTCTTCCTTTTTTGCTTCGGCAATCCATTTTTCCCGCAGCAATTTTCCTTTATTCGACCATTGACCAAGGGATTTCCGGCTGTTTTCAGCACCCGCCTTCAATTCCGCCATGCGCTCTGAGCCGGTCTGGATTTCCTCCTGCAGCTGATTGATTTTGTTCCGTTGCCGGACAAGAAGATTGTTCCCCTCACCGGAATACACTTTTCTTTCCTGTGCCCACGGATGCCGGAGAGAGCCGCAGAGAGGACATGGCTCTTCCTTTTTCAGCCGTTTTCTGTCCGCGTCATAATTGGCCACGAGTTGTTCCAGCCGATCTTTTTGCTCAAGGGCCTGGGCAACCAGTTCCTCCTGCTTTTTTTCCGCAAGCATTTTCTCTTTCCGGGCCGCAAGCTCTTCAAGCTCCGTCTCTTTCCGGAGCAGATCACGACATGCCTCGATCTCCATGGCCTGCGCCTCTTCCAGTCCCCGACCGGTCTCCTCCAGGTTTTTTAAGCGTAGAATGCAATTTTCCAGGGCATGGACACGATTTTCCAGATAGCGTAATTGCGCCCCTGCAAGCAGCAGGGCAGACTCCCCATCAACCCTTTCCTTTTCCGTTCTCAGACTGCCGATCTTTTCACCACGGACAGCAATAACCTGTTCAATTTCGACAAGAGCGGTCTCTTTCTCCTTTTTCCCGGCCGTGAGCCCGATCCGGCTCTCTGTCATCCGGTTTATTTGTTCCCGCAGCCCGACAAGCTCTTCAAGCTGTTCGCAAAGCAATGGAAAATCCCGGCGGAGCTGGTTGTCCTGCTGACGGCTTTCCAGAAATTCCACACTTTTGTTTCTTTCCGCTGTAAGTCGATTGACGCGGCGAAGTGTTTCCTCTTTTTCCCCCGCTGTTTCTTCCAGTTCCCGGCAAACCCTGAAAAAAACCTCTTTTCTGGACCCGACATTTTGCGTCCGGCTTGCAATCTGTTCATCGAGACGCTCGACCTGGCCCAGCAATTTCCCGCTCTCTTCAGCCCCTGCCTGAAAATGGGCAAACGCCCCTTCATCCTCCTTTAAAGCAGCGCTCAATTTCTTTTCTTCCACGGTCAGCAGAATTATTTTTTTCTCCAGCTGCTCTATCTCGGCGCCAATGTCTGCCATGCGGCGGCGTTGTTCCTGGAGAATCTGAAAGTCCCCCTTCATGGCAAGGGTTCGGCGTCCAAGATCGAGACGTTTCAGCTCGTATTCCTTGCTCAGCTTTTCCTCTTCCACCAAGGCAAGCTCCTGCCGAGCCGCCGCAGTTTCAGCCTCCGCCTTTTCCCGTGCCGTAAACCAGTCGAGTTGAAGAGTAATCCTGTCAAGCTCTCCTTTTATCCCTGTGATCTCTTCCAGCACAGTGATCCGCCGAGCCATGACACCAGCAAGTTCTTCGGCGGGAAGAATCTCCACCGAATCGAGTCCGGCCCGCAGCGTTTCAAGTTTCCGTTCTTCCGCAATCGTCTTTTGGTAGACAATACGGGAAATATGGGAATAGCTCTCCGTGCCGGTGATCTTTTCCAGCAGATCGGCTCTTTCGTTGTCCTTAGCTTGGAGAAAGGCGGCAAAGCTGCCCTGAGCCAGAAGAACGGATCGGGTGAAACGGGCAAAATCAAGACCGGTGAGTTCGGCCACTTCAAGGGGCACCCTGCTTTTTTTCTCTTCGACAATTTGCGCGGTATCACCATGAACTACGGCGAGTTCCATGGCCGATGGCTGCAGCTTGCCATCGGCCCGGCCCCGAGCCCGGCGTTGTGACCATTTTGAGCGGAAACGTCCTTTTTTTACGGTAAACTCCACCTCAGCCCAGCATTCTCCGGTATGCCGGGTCATCAGCTCCTCGCTTTCACCAGTCGAAAGCCGGGGTGTCTGCCCATAGAGGGCTACGCAGATCGCATCGAGCAGAGTTGATTTACCCGCCCCGGTTGGTCCGATAATGGCAAAAATTGCGCTGGATGAGAGGGGCTGGTCATCGAAATCAACGATAAACGTCCCTTTAAGGGAATTGAGATTATGAATGCGCAGCGAGTTGATTTTCATAAACCCTCGCCGCCTTCATGGAAAATCTGCAGGGCCTCATGAAAAGTCCGGGCGAGTTCTTCCGCGTCCATCGCGCTCAAGTCTTTTTCCATGGCCAACCTACGGGCAAAGACATCCCGGGGCAGGAGTTCATTGAGACTTTCCATCACCACTCCGCGCCCCGGTCCGGGTTGCGCCTCGCCTTTCACCCTTCTGACCGCAAGAATTTCCACCGGCAACCCCTCCGCCGCCTCGGAAACGGCGCCCTGCAAATCAAAAACCGAACTTTCTCCCGTTACCTGCACCTCAACCCACACCTTTTCGTCATCCGCACCGTCGGCTCCGATCTCAGCCAGCCGGGACCGGATCTGCTCAATGTCTCCCCGCACAACACCAAGTTTCTGAAAAGAAGGGACTGCAAGCGCACTGATTTGGGGAGCAGATGAATCCGGAGAAAAGGTAACGATCTTCACTTGCTTCACGCCATCCGCTTCGCTGAAAGACAGGGGAATGGGTGAACCGCTGTAATGGAGGCGACCCTTTATCGTCTGAGCCCGATGCAGATGCCCCAATGCGATATAGTCAAAGGCAGGAAACGAACCGGAATCGATTTCACCCAGGGAACCGACATAGAGTTCCCGGACACCATCCGAGGCAAGTCCGCCGGCAACAAACAGATGCCCGGTGGCAATAATGGGGATATGATTAAATTGCCCAGGCAACCCCGCGCGGAGACGTTCCGCCGCCTCCATCACCATCCGGTAATGCATCCGTACCCCGTGAAGCAGGGCGCGGCTTTTTTCCGCATAGGTTTCTCCGGCAACGGAGTGGCGCAGATCGCGATCCCGCAAAAAGGGAACCGCGCAGACGATGGCTGCCGGTTCCCCCTCTTTTCCCGAAACAAGCACGATCTCATCCTCAATCCTTGCGGTTGCTCCACCCACCACATGAATATCAAGGAGCTGCAGGAGTTTTCGCGGGGCATGAAGAGTGGCAATGGAATCATGGTTGCCGCCGAGGATGATTACCTTGCGGCAGGGAGTTTCCGAAATCTTATGGAGAAAATCGAAAAAAAGACGCAGCGCGTAATTGGGAGGTGTTGCGGTGTCAAAGACATCGCCGCAGACCAGGAGAACATCGATTGACTGATTCCTGAGACAATCAAGAAGCCAGGACAGAAAGCGTTCATGTTCCCGCTTTCTGTCCCGGGACATGAGATATTGCCCCAGATGCCAGTCGGAGGTATGCAGAAGACGAAGGGAAGAGTTCAAGGTTTACAATCCGGTTTTCACATGAGGTCGAGATTGCTCGACTGGGCCCACTGCCTGATACGATTGAACTCTTTTTTCAATTGTTCCAGCCCATTGGGAGTCTCTTCCATTTTTCCGTCCCGGGCAAGCCTGCCCAATCCAGCCCCTGCCCGGGCAAAGGAATGCGCACAGACGGTTGCAGCCGTTCCTTTGAGAGAATGACAGACCTTGCGCAGCATTATCTCATCTCCGGCGGCAATGGCCGCCTCGGCATCCTGCAACCATTGCGGACCGCTGACATGAATGAGATGCCTCAGCAGTTTTTTGGCAAGCTCAACCTTGCCGTTACAGCTGTCATAGAGAAAGGCATCGTAATCAAGAAATTCAGCCCCTTTCCGTTTCGGGGTGAGGGTGACTGTTTTCATGGTGAGATCCTTGCCGAGGACTTTCTCGATCTCGCTACACAAACCTCTTCTGTGCACGGGCTTGGCCACATAGCCGTCCATGCCGGCGTCAAAACATTTCTGCCGGTCGGCGACAAGGGCGTGCGCCGTCAGGGCAATAACGGGGAGATGGCCGCCGCTCTGCTTTTCTCTTTTCCGGATCTGGGCAACCGCCTCGAAACCATCCATCTCCGGCATCTGGATATCCATCAAAACAAGATGAAAATAATCTTCCCGCAGGGCGTCAAGAGCCTGCCGCCCGTTTTCCACCGTTGTAATTCGCCATCCCTCCGCGCGTATCAGTTCAACAACCAGCGTCCGATTGATCTCCTCATCCTCTGCCAGGAGGATATGCAGAGTTTGCTGGTTTTCCCGGATCGAATGGCGTGTGACAAGGGGCATGCTCCCCAGATCCTCGGGCGCACAGGAAAGAAGGGTGCGGATAGCCTCAAGAAGTTCAGCCTTGCTCACCGGTTTAAGCAGGTATGAGGAAATCCCCACTTCCTTGCAGCGAACGGCATCACCGCGCTGTCCGGTGGCGGTCAGCATAATCATCCGCGAACCTTTCGAAATCTCGCGCAGACGTTCGGCCAGATCAAACACATGCTCAGCGGCAGGCAGGGAATCGAGCAAGATGATATCAAAATGTTTTTCCAGGCCCATTGCCAGCGCCATATCCGCATTTTCGGCAACATGAAGTCCTTTATTCCATTCGCTGATCATTTCCTTCAGAACAAAGCGGCCGGCGGGATTGCCCGCAACCAGCAGGATAGACATACCGCTCAGATCACCAACCTTCATCCCATCGACGACCCTGCCCTGATGTTCCTGGGTCTGCAGCAGCAGGGTAAAATGAAAGGTGGTTCCCTTGCCGGATTCACTTTCCAGCCGGATATCACCGGCCATCATCCCGACCAGCTGGGAACAGATGGCCAAACCAAGCCCTGTTCCGCCGTATCGGCGCGACGATGAAGCATCAGCCTGATGAAAGGCTTTGAAAATGGCTTTCTGTCTGTCGGGAGGAATGCCGATCCCCGTATCGGTGACGCTGAAGTGGAGTGCGATATCGCGGACACCATCTTTTTTTTCCGCATTGCCCATTTCGGGCAGCACCGCCTCTTTGACCGCAACGGTTATCTCGCCCTCTCCGGTGAACTTAATGCTGTTGCTGACGAGGTGAAGAAGTATCTGCCGCAGCCGACCGGGATCACCGATAAATCCGTCCACCAGATCAGGATCAATCCGGTAGGTCAGCCGCAACCCCTTGTCATGGGCCTTGAAGGCGAGAATACGCAGGGAATTGCCGATAACATCAGAGAGGCTGAAAGGGATATGTTCAATTGCAAGGGTGCCGGACTCAATTTTGGAAAAATCGAGGATTTCGTTGACCACATCAAGCAAACGATTTGCCGAAGTCTTGACCATTTCGAGAAATCGCCGTTGATCAGAAGACAGATCCGAATTCAGCACCAGTTCGGTCATGCCCATAATACCGTTCAAAGGAGTGCGGATTTCATGGCTCATGTTTGCCAGAAACTCGCCTTTGGAGGCATTGGCTGTCTCGGCCTCTTCCTTGGCCATGCGCAGAATCTCCTGGGTTTCCAGTATCTGGCCGATATCCTGAAAATCCTCAATGATGCCTAAAAACTCCCCCTTGTCATTTTTCCAGGGGGTGGCTCTGAGCAGACACATTATTTTCTTTCCGTCGGAGCACTGCTTTTCGATCTCTAACTCGACTTTTTCTTCACCTTGCCGCAGAAGCAGAACCGGACACTGACCAGTATGACAGACGGGCCCGGGGAAGACATCATAACATTTTCCTTTTTCAATATTCTCCCGTGTTTCACCAATCAGGTCGCAGAAAATATCATTCACCTGAACCACGGAAAAATCTTTGGAAATAACCCACATGCCGTTGCCGGCAGTATTGAATATCTGATCAAGCTGACGATGGGAATTTCTGATTTCAGAAAAAAATTTCTCCCGTTCGACGGCCGTTTTCTCAAAAATCCTGCCCAATCTTCTGGAAATAACGACAAAAAAGAACCCCATGGCGATGCTGACAAGCACCATGCTCAGCCAGACACGGTGCATGAGCCCGTCCATGCGCATGCTCTGTTCCCTGCCATAATCGTTAACAGCTTCCATAAGTTTCTGTTGGGTTTGCAGAACGCCCAGAAAACCCTGAACAGCGGTATCTCTCAAATTTTCCCGTTCCTTTTCCATCTGCAGCCGAGTGCGATGAAAATCAACCAATCCTTCCCCCATCTGCTTGAGCACCTTCCCGGAAGGAGCGGCAAGAAGTTCATTATTGCTCAGGTGCACAGAAGAATTTTCCTGCAGGAACTGCTGAAAACGGTATCTCCAGTCTGAGCATTTCTTTCTGTTTTCTTCCAGAACCAGAAGGGCGCCTGCAAATTCACCAAAGACTTTCTCTCCATCGGAATGGCTGACTAATGGACGGTACGTGTCGATCAATTCGGCAAAATCAGGACGAGCGGCATCAAGAGGGAGATCTTTTTCCAGATCAAACAGGGTAAAAACAATATATTGTTCCTGTTGAATAGCGCCATTGACATCCTTTTCAAGGGCGAGAATCTCCTCCTGTAAATTACGATACAGGACCCGTTCAGATTTCATCTTCCGGAACGACCACCAGTTGAAACAAAGCAGCACCATCCCCATACTCAAACCAAAAATGATGATAATCCTGAAGAGACGGGGAGATGAAGCCGGGATTGAGGTATCGGACTTTTTCATAAAATGAATTTATAGCAAATAGACCAAAGTGTGAAGTGGAAATTGGAAAACAGTATAAAGCCAGAAGAGATACGGTCGAAACCCCGTTTTAAATTTAGACACTTTAATCACTTTCATATAAACTAAAACAAGTATCGACACGATTTTTCCTCAAAGATACCTTGCTGACCCATGAGGTAACACGGGAGCACAACCTGAAACGCATATCTTATGAATTTTCCATTTTTCTCACCTTTTTTCCGCTGATCGCATTCGGCACCCACATCCAGGGATTGTCCTTTATCGACGCCCTTTTTACCGCCACTTCGGCGGTCTGTGTCACCGGCCTCGTCACGGTCCCCACCTCAGGCTTTAATCCGGCCGGACAGATTATTATCCTGGCGCTCATCCAGCTCCGAGCCATCGGCATCATGACGCTTACGGCAAGCCTGATTCTCTTTCTGCAAGGCGACCTTGATCTCAAGATGCGCATTAACGCCTCACGCATGACTGATTCCTATTCCCTTGCCGAAGTGGAGGGGATTCTGGCAACAGTCATCAAATACACCTTTACCGCTGAACTGGCGGTCATGACAAGGTTGTGCTTTTCGGTCGCAAGCTGCCCTCAAGCAATATTCCGTGGGCCTTTGCCCTGATCACCCTCTATCTCTGTTTTCTCGGTTTTGCCTTCTCCCTGTTCCTGCATGTCGAAAAAACACCCTTTGTCGCCACCCTGTTTGAAGCGACATCCGCCATGGGCACGGTGGGCTTATCACTGGGGCTGACCGGTTTTTTGGGAATGTACGGCAAACTCATTCTCACCCTCTGCATGTTTACCGGCCGGGTTGGCCCGGCGGTGCTGATGGTGATTCTGTTACGGAGGAAAACAACAAGCCATGCGGATTATCCGGAAGAAAAAATCATACTGGGGTGAGATATGAAACAGGATATCGCAGTCATCGGGCTCGGCATTTTCGGTCATGAAGTTGCCGTGGCTCTTGAAGAAAAAGGTAATCACGTCCTGGCGGTTGATATCGACAAAAACGAAATAGACAGAATCCGCGACCATGTCACCGCAGCGGTGGTGGCAAACGTAAGGGAAAGCGAGGCGCTGAAAGAACTCGGCATAGACAAATTCGACCTCATCATTCTCGGTCTGGGAGACAATTTCGAAGAAATGGTTCTCGGCATCACCTATTTGCGCAAACTGGGAGCTCAACACATTATTGCCAGGGCAACAACGGAGATCCAACAGGAAATCCTTTTACGCATCGGGGCGGACGAGGTGATCCTGCCGGAAAAACAAAGCGCCCGGCATCTTGCCGAACGGATAACCGTCCCCAATATCTTGGAGTATCTTGAACTGGACGAGGAAATCAATCTGGCGGAAATCCATGTTGACGAAAAGCTGGCGGGAAAAACGCTGCTGGAGCTTGACCTGCGGAAAAAATTCAATATTACCGTGCTCATTCTGAAAAGAAACGGGCAGAAGCCAAAAGTCATCACCAGTCCGGAACTAACCTTGATGCAGGACGATTATCTCGTGGTCGTCGGCAGCCAGCAGGACATTGAAAAAGTTTTCGCCTGATCAAGCCGCAAAAAAATCGTTCAAGCACTTCCTGAGATCAGCCACCATTTCCGCAAACGGCGCGTCAACCCGATCCATTACCGCAAGTTCAATACGATGCGCCAGCTGGGCAGGCCCGTCCAACGCAAAATTCAAAAGAATACCCTTCATGCCGTGAGCGGCAAAACCAAGGGACTCGAGATCACCAACAGCAAGCGCCCCTTCTGCGGTAACAAGATGCACCTCAAGGCTTTTCACCGTACTGCGCAGAACATCCCTGATTTTTTCCGGCTGCAGATTATATTCCTGTTGCAGTTTTTCCTGCACATTCCCCAGAACCATCGCCGCTGATACCGGTTCAACGCCGGGCAGCGCGGAGTCATCTCCGCTCGCCCCGCCACTGCCCTTGCTGCCGGTCAGTCGTTCAATGACGTTATACATGGCAGAGGCGTTAAACGGTTTGGTCAGATAATCATCCATCCCCATTTCCAGACACTGTTCCTTGTCTTTCTGCATGGCGCGGGCGGTCAGGGCGACAACGGGCAGATGGCGGCCGGCAAAATTCGCCGCGACACTCTCAAGCATCCGGTTGCCTCGATTATCCGCCAGAAATGGATAAAGCCTGAGCGCCTCCCCTATCTTCTCCTGTTCGCAGAACCGCAAGATCCTGGTGGCGGTAAAACCGTCCATGACCGGCATCTGCACATCCATCAGGACAAGATCATGGCGGACTTCGGCGAGTTTCTGCAGCGCCGTCATGCCGTTTTCCGCCTCAATAACCCGGTGTCCCCTTTTTTCGAGCAACAATCTGGCCAGATCCCGGTTAACCTTGTGATCCTCCACCAGCAGCACATCGATCGGTCGCGTTGCAGGAGTGATGGACTTCACCCGGCTTTTTCCCGTCTCAATCTTTCTGCCGTTGATTGCGGCCTGGATACATCGAGCCAGCTCATCCTTCTTGAAGGGCTTCATGAGAAAAAAGCATCCATGCATCCCCTGGCACCGTTTGGAAATTCCACGTTCCACCGATGAAGAAAGAAGGATAAAAGGCATCATCGCCTCACCCAGTTCATTACTCAGCTCTTCGGCCAACTGCAGCCCGTTTAATGATCCCATGCGGAAATCAAGAATGAGCAGGCGGTAAGGATAGCCGGTGCGGAAAGCCCGCACCACCTCACGCCGCGCCTCCTCCCCCGAGGCTGCTTCCGACACGGGGAAGTTCCAGCTGCGAAGAATTTCTTTCAGGATATAACGGTTAGTTTCGTTATCATCCACCACCAGAATGGGAAAATGATCGGTATCAGCGTGAAAAACGGCCGGCGCACTGATCGCAATCCCTTTCCGGAAAGCAGCGGTAAAATGAAAAACGCTGCCGCCCCCGGGATTTCCCTCCACCCAGATACGGCCGTCCATCATTTCCACCAGCTTTTTGGAAATGGCAAGTCCAAGTCCGGTGCCCCCATGGAGACGGGCAACGGAACTATCTGCCTGGCTGAAACTGTCAAAAATCATCCTCTGCTTATCCTCGGCAACCCCGATTCCGGTGTCCGCAACAGTGAAATGAAGCTGCAGCATCCCGTTGCCGGCGTCACCGGCTGATTTCGGTCGGTCGACGCAGACAACAATCTCCCCGGAAGAGGTGAATTTCACCGCATTGCCCACCAGGTTGTAAAGAATCTGCGTGAGCCGGAGCTGATCGCCGACAACATCCACTGGAATGTCAGCGGGAATATGGGCAAAAAGCTCGACTCCATTCTCATGGGCCTGGGAGGCGAAGTTCTGAATGCAGTTTTCCATGGTTTCCCGCAGATTAAAAGGCCGGATCTCCATTTCCAGCTGACCGGCTTCGATCCTGGAAAAATCGAGGATGTCATTTAACAGGCCGAGGAGATTTCTTGCCGAATTATCAACGGTTCTCAGATACGTACGCTGCTCATCGTTCAAATCAGTTTCCAGGGTCAGAGCGGTCATGCCGATGATGCCGTTCATCGGTGTCCTGATCTCATGACTCATATTGGCCAGAAATTCACTCTTCACCCGGTTTGCCCTTGCGGCCTGATCCCTCGCTTCCTCAAGGCTGTAAACAAGGGGGTTTATTATGGTCAGCAGGATAACAATTCCCACCATCAAAACAATAATGGTAACCGCGAGGGAGGAATAACCGGCCCGAACAAAAGCGGTTTGCAGGTCGACAATGGAAATCTTGGCCGCCAGACCGAGACCTGTGCCGTCAATGGAGGTAAAGGCAACCAGGACCGGCACGCCGAGATGGTCCGTCACCTGCCGAACCCCTGTCGTGCCCGAGATAGCCTGGCCAATGGGTTTTGCGGCAAGTTTTTCAAAAAGAACGGGCTCCATCTCCTTGCCGCGGGAGTTAATAAAGAAAACCTTGTCGCCAATTCTGCGGGCAAGGACAAATTCCAGACTCTCGGCCCTCTGCACGTCTTCTTTGATAAAAAAAGAGGCCAAACGATTTTTCTCCCCGGGCTTTTCCGCCGCCTGCTCCAGAAGACGGAAAAAACATTCCTCCTTGTTTTTCTCTTCCGACAACCCGTCCTTTTCAGCCACGAAACCGGTCATATCGCGGCTGAGCGCCTCAAATAGACGTGCCCTGCTGACCGCCATTTCAAGCAGCCTGACCCCCTGCTCCCTCACCGCTGTTTTATAGAGGAAATAAATACTTCCTCCGGCAACGAGTGAGATAAGAAGAAAAATGGTTGCACTGAAAATGGCAATTATTTTCCGACGTTCATTCATTGATGAGCCGATTTTTGATTATTTCAGAAAACTTACTTGAGACCTTTTTCACAGGCTTCTCTTGAGTCATGTCTTTTCCGCAATTTCGTTAAATTGGCGGGGATGGTTTTCATTCTTGCGGGGAGAAACATCATCACTGACTCACGCTAAATGTGTCAACCCTACGCGACAAACATTTCAACAGAATTTTCCACCCGGCTTGAGAAACTCCTCCAGATCTGCGGCATGCACCGGACGGCTGATGTGAAAACCCTGAATCTCATCACATTTCTCCATCCGGAGAAAATCGAGCTGCTCCCGGGTTTCCACCCCTTCCGCCACGGTTTTCAGACCAAGACTGTGGGCGAGGGCGATTATCGCCTTAATGATGGCGGCATCATTGGGATCGGTGGTGATATCCATGACAAAGCTGCGATCAATTTTCAGGGCATCAAGGGGGAAACGCTTAAGGTAACTCATGGAGGAATAGCCCGTACCGAAATCATCCACGGAAAGACTGACGCCGATTTCCTTCAACTGAACAAGGGTGTCGTTGACTTGATCCACGTTCTGCATGATGGAACTTTCCGTCAGCTCAAGCTCAAGAAAACGTGCTTCGATGCCGCTTTGTTGAAGGGCCTGCTGGACGACGGGAATCAAGCTTTGTTGCTTGAACTGCAGACTCGATATATTGACCGCCATCCGTATGGGGCACAATCCTTCGTCCTGCCATTGCCGCACCTGCCTGCAGGCCTCGTGTATCACCCATTCACCGATGGGAATAATAAGACCCGACTCTTCGGCAATGGGGATGAACATGCCGGGCGGCACCAGCCCCATTTCCGGGTGCAGCCAGCGCACCAAGGCCTCGAGTCCGGCAAGCTTGCCGGTCCGCAGGTCAAGCTGCGGCTGGTAATAGAGGATGAGCTCATTTCTTTCCAGACCCTTTTTCAGTGCGGTTTCGATGTTCAATCGCTCCATGGCCCGGTGATTCATCTGTTCGGAAAAAAACTGAAAGGTATTCCTGCCGCTCTCCTTGGCATGATACATGGCCACATCGGCATTTCTCAGCAAAGTATCCACATCATCACCGTCACTGGGATAGATGCTGATGCCGATGCTGCCGGAAACATAAACCTCCTGCCCGGCAATCATGACGGGATGGCTGAGAAGCTCAAGAATACGCTGTGCCACCCGGGCGGCATGCTCCTCTTCGGCCAGCCCGGTGAGCAATATGGTAAACTCATCTCCCCCGAGACGGGACAGGGTCACTCCCGGTTTCTTCACAAAACTGGCCTTGGCGATAATGTCGGATGAACGGACGCTGTCGCCCAGGCAGTTGGCAATTTCCTTGAGCAGCTTATCGCCCGCGCTGTGTCCAAGGGTGTCATTGATGCGCTTGAACCGGTCAAGATCAAGATAAACCAGAGCAACCTTGCCCTTGTCTCGCTGGGCGGCAAAAAGAGCCTGACTGACGTATTCAAGAAAAAGCTGCCGGTTGGGCAAGCCGGTCAGGGAATCATAATGGGCGAGAAAACGTATTTTCTCCTCAGCGGTTATCCGTGCCGTGATGTCCTGCACCGTACCGTGCATGCTGACAACGTTTCCCTGGGCATCATAGACCACATCGGCCCGCTCATGCACCGTCCGCAGGGAACCGTCGGGCTGGATGATACGGTAATCGATGCTGTAAGGTTTCTTCTCCCCAAGAGCCTCCTTCACCGTCTCTCTCACTCTTTGCTGTTCATCCGGATGGACAAACGCCAGAAATGTATCATACTCCGGCTCGGACTTGTCGGCGGTCAGGCCGAAAATACGGTACATCTGTTCGGAAAAATAGATGCTGTTTTTGTCCCTGTCCCAATCCCAGCTGCCGAGGCTTGCTATATCCTGGGCAATGGAAAGTCTTTTCTCGCTGCGCCGCAGATTGCAGAATGCCCGGCTCGCCCGGAGCAGATAGCGGACCCGATGGGCCAGCAAAGGCCAGTTGACCGGCTTGGTGATGAAATCGGTGGCGCCAACCTCAAACGCCTTCTTTATTGACTCATAATCATCAAGCCCGGTGACGAGGACAATGGCGATGTCCTGTCCGCCCTGGAATTTCCGCATCTCGGCGCAGGCGGCAAAACCATCCATATGGGGCATCTTCACATCCATCAGCACCAGATCAGGAGAAACACGTTCAAATACAGACAGCGCTTCCCGTCCATCCGCCGCTTCTTCAACAACAAGGTCCGTCTCACGGAGTGATTGCCGCATGAGCAGACGCTGAGCCATATCATCATCAACGATGAGAACAACGGGCTGCCCATCTCCACTTCCGGTTTCATGCATCGCTTTTCTTCTCCAGTTCTTTGCCTAAGGCGTCTATCACGATCTGGTAGAGGGCGTCCAGATGATCAAGATACTCTCCGGCCTCTCCGGTTTTTTGCTCCCGGCCCAAATCCTCCAGCTTCTTGCAGAAGGAGGAAAGATCCATGGCGCCGAGATTTGCGCTGCTGGTTTTAAGACTGTGTGCCGCTTCGGACAATTCCGAGCCGTCTCCCTTTTGCACAGCCCCGTGAATTGCCCGCAGAATTTCCGGCGAACTTTCCATGTATATCCCGATTATCCGATCAAGAACAGCGGGATTATCGGGACTGTTCATGGATTTGATCATATCCAGCCTTTCCCGGTCAAGCACGAAATGATCATCGCCTCCGGATCCCTCATCCTCTTCACCAGCATATCCCTTCGAAGCAGACAGAACCCGCCCGGTCAGCCAGCGCCCCAGCGCCTGCTGCAGATCGGTCATGTAAAAAGGCTTGCTCAGATAGTCATTCATGCCCGACTCGCGGCACTCCTCCCTGATCCCTGTCTGCACATCACCGGTCAGAGCGATGATCGGCACACGTTTCACCCTGCCCTGTTCATCTTCAATCCGGCGGATCTCACGGGCTGCGGCAAAACCATCCATCTCAGGCATATGGCAGTCCATCAGGATCAGATCAAATTCCTGCCGGGCAAAAGCATCCACCGCCCGATGTCCGTTTTCAGCGACCTCAACCTGACAGTCCATGTGTTTAAGCATCTCCCGCGCCACATCCTGGTTGACCATATTATCCTCAACCAACAGTACGCGACCACCGTAAGAAACGGACGCCATGGGCAAATCAGGCGCGACGGTCTCTGGTTCCGCAAATTTCGGCGGCGATTTTTCAAGCAGGTTGATCAGACAGTCAAAAAGCAGACTCTGCCGCACCGGCTTGGTCAGATAAAGATCAACCCCCGCCCGGGTGGCCTTCAGGGATTCCTCATCAAATGAGGCGGAACTGAGCATGACCAGAAGCAGATTTTTTTTCCGATATTGCGCCCGGATTCTTTTGGTCAGTTCAATTCCGTCCATTTCAGGCATATGCCAGTCCAGTAAAACAACATCATAGGGTTTAGCGTCGGCATACGAATTTTCCAGTATTACCAGCGCATCTGCCCCGTTTTCCGCGGTTTCGCTGCTCATGCCCCATGAGCGTACCTGGTTTTTCAGGATGGCCCGGTTCAGGGGATTATCGTCAACAATCAATACCCGCAGACCGAGAAGATTTTTCATCAATTGCTCGTCGTCCTGGGAATCGTCAGAAATCCTGCGCAGGGAAACCCTGAACCAGAAGGTGGAACCCTTGCCGGACTCGCTGACCACACCGATATCTCCTCCCATGAGGCTCACCAGTTTTTTGGAAATGGCCAGTCCGAGACCGGTGCCTCCATATTTACGGGTGGTGGAACTGTCAGCCTGGGAAAAAGCGTCAAATATGTGCTCCCTTGTTTCCGGACTCATCCCTATCCCGGTGTCCTCCACGGCAAATAGAAATGTCACTTCCTCAATGTTTTCACTGACCATTTCAATCCGAAGCAGCACCTGACCTTGTTCGGTGAATTTGACCGCATTGCTCAGCAGATTCACCAGAATCTGGCGCAGCCGGTTGGAGTCGCCGGAAAAGAGCTTCGGCATATCTTCCGGAATCATCGGAATCACCTCAAGGCCCTTGAGATGTGCTCCTTCGGCCATCATTTCCGATGTATCCTCAATCAGTTCGCGCAGGTCAAAGGAGTGCTCCTCCAACTCCAGTTTGCCCGCCTCGATTTTGGAAAAATCGAGAATATCGTTAATGACCCCCATCAAGGAATCAACAGCCCGCTGAATGGTCTGGGCGAAACGGAGCTGCCGGTTATTGAGGCCTGTGCCGCGCAGCAGCTCCGTCATGCCGAGAATCCCGTTCATCGGTGTCCGTATTTCGTGGCTCATGGTGGCAAGGAACTCGCTTTTTGCCTTGTTGGCCGACTCTGCCGCTGCTTTGGCTCTTTCAAGATCGTGAACCATCAATTCAAGCTCCTTGTTGGCCTTAGACAAATCATCGGTCCGCGCCCCTACCATTTTCTGGAGAGAAGAGCTGTATTCCTGCAATTTTTTATCCCGGTTCTGAATATCGCTCAACATGGCATTAAAATGATCGACCAGAATTCCAAATTCGTCGTTACTCTGTTTTTCCATCCGGACGGAATATTCTTCTCCCGTCGTCACATCATTCATGGAACGCATCAATTCACGGAGAGGAGCCGTGAAGAGGTTGTGCAGCTTGGTGGCGATCGCCATGACAACAAGCAAAGTCACGGTCGAGATACAGATGACGACAAAAAAATAGTCATGCAGCCGACTGCGTATCTGCGTCATGTCATCTACCAGGTAAATTGCGCCGACCATATCGCCGTTCACCATAACCGGCCGTACGATATGGAGATAGCTGCCGCTGGAATCGACAATGGACGCGTATTTTTTCAACTGTTCGCCGATGGATTTCGAATCAGGGACCAGTTTCCGCATTTCGACCGCTACTTCAGGGGCATCATCCCCCTGCCGGTCATATCTGCTGAAAACCCGCCCTTGACGGTCATAAATGACGGCCGCGGCAATTTCGGGCTTGAGCCAAAGAGAACGCAGTGTTTCAGATACCGCAACATAGTCGTGCGCCACAATCAAGGGCGCGCTGTTGGCGGCGACCACATCCGCCATGGTGGAAAGCTGGGAGGAAAGGAATCTGCGCGCAGTCCGCTTCTCATAAATGAACAGAGAAGAGGAAATGAAAAGCAGAGCAACAACAGCAGCCAGGCTCATGAGAATAAGAAATTTTGCTTTGATGGAAATATCGCGAAATTTTCGCACTTCCCGCTCCCTCTAACACAACGTCCTGAATTTCAGGTTGAAAGATGATTACATCGCCAAACAGGGCAATTTCTCTTTTTTCGTCATTTCAGCCACCTCGAGACCGAGAGCGGGAGCACGGCAATTTTCATATTTTCACTTGATGAACACTTTCCGGTTTGCGTTTTTCACGGGAACGACGACTTTTTTTGAGCGTCATTACGAAATAAACCGGCTGATATCCATATACTGCCAATAAATACTATAGCAGCAGGGCAAGACAGCTAACAAGTTCTTTAAACAAATCCCCATCAAAAAAACATTGACGATTTCAAATAAGCATTTAAAATACACGATACAATTTATCTGTTTACGAGGACAGCGTGAAAAATTTACGTAAAGATACGGTACGTACAAGAAAGCAGCTTCTGAACGCCGCATCCGGGGTTTTTGCGGAAAAAGGATTCCGGGACAGCACCATTGCTGAAATCTGCTCGAGAGCCGGCGCCAATGTGGCTGCGGTCAACTATCATTTCGGCAATAAGAAAAATCTCTACAGAGAGGCCTGGCGTCACGCCTTCAGCGAAAGCATGAAAACCTGTCCCCCGGATGGCGGCATCGGCTCTGACGCCTCGCCTGAAGAGCGGCTGCGGGGTCGCATCACATCCCTGCTGAAACGCATCTCCTCCCCCGATTCCCATGAGTTCTCCATCATCCACAAGGAATTGGCCAATCCCACCGGACTGCTGCAGGAGATCCTGCAAAAAGAAATCAACCCCCAGCGGGAAGCCATTCACGCCATCATAAGGGAACTCCTTGGTTCCCAGGCATCCAGTCGGCAGGTCCATTTCTGTCACACCAGCATCATCGGCCAGTGTTTTCATCTCATCAAGATCCGCCAGTTGCTCGCCAAGGAAAAAAGCGGGGATCACCCCTGCGACATTGACGACATCGAGGCCTATGGTGAACATATTTTCCACTTTTCCCTGGCCGGCATCCTGGCCCTCCGGCATCATTCTTCCCCGGGGCGAGATGACGAAGGCTCCAGCCGGCAGGAAGAAAGCAGATGAAAAAACCCGACTTATTGTCCCTGTTGACGTTGATTGTGCTTTCCTTCCCTGTTCTCTTTTTTCTGGGAGGATGTGGGAAAGAAGTTACTGGCGTGCAGGCGCCTCTTTCCATCCCCGGATCATTCAGCGCCACAGGCATTGAGCCGCTGCCGGACAAATGGTGGATCGTCTTTCAGGATGAAAAATTAAACGGATTAATCGAACGGAGCATAGCCGGCAATCTCTCCCTGCAGACGGCATGGGACCGCCTGGAACAGGTCAGGGCCGTGGCCGGGAAAAGCGGTGCCGAGCTTTTCCCTGAAGTAAATGCTGCAGCAAACCTCACACACTCAGCCACTAAACATTCCGGCAGCGCGACGCAAACCGCCGCAACATACATGCTGGGACTTGGGGCAAGCTATGAAATTGATCTCTGGGGCAGGGCCCGCTCCACGAGTCAGGCAGCGCGTCTTGATCTGCTTGCCACGGGCGAAGACCTGCAGGCCGCCTCGATAACCCTTTCCGCAGAAGTGGCAACGGCATGGTACCGTCTGGTTGAACAGCAACGCCAGATTGAACTCCTGCAAACCCAGACCGCAACCAATGAGAAATATCTCGATCTGGTCACCTACCAGTTCGGCACCGGTCAGGTTCCTGTAACGGACGTACTGCAGCAGCGGCAAATCCTCGAGGCATCAAGAGCGGACATGATCAACGCCGAAACCGCAGGACAGCTTCTTGTTCACCAGCTGGCCATTCTGTCCGGCAGCGATCCGAAATCCTTTCAGCCGCTCGTGCCAAACACCATGACATCACCGCCGCCGCTTCCGGATACCGGCCTGCCTGCGGAGCTTCTGCAGAGAAGGCCCGACATTCGCAGATCTTACTTCCGGGTGCAGGCCGCCGACCAGCGGCTGAGTGCGGCAATTGCCGACCGCTTTCCGAAAATCAGTCTGTCGGCCAACGCTGAAACAACCGGCGGCAACTCGAATGATCTTTTCAACAACTGGCTTGCCACCCTGGCGGGCAACATGATTGCGCCCCTTTTTGACGGCGGACGGCGACAATTTGAAGTTGCACGAACAGAAAATGCGGCAAAGGAAGCGCTCCACAATTACGGCCAAACCATCCTCATCGCTTTCAAGGAGGTGGAAGACTCCCTGTTTGCGGAATCACAACAGCGAAAAATGCTTGATAACATTGAAAAACAACTTGAACTGTCAAGTCTTTCCACCGAACAGATCAAGGACCGTTACATTCATGGCTCCATGGATTTCCTCCGCTTCCTCACCGCTCTCATCAGCCATCAGGAGCTAGAGCGCAGCCGCATCCGGGCTCAGCGCGAGTTGATCGAACACCGCATCAATCTCTGCCGTGCTCTGGCCGGTGGATGGCAACTCGAACGGCGACCACCGGCAGCGCAATTGTCTCCGCAACTGAAATAACCATGGAAACGGCAACTCACTTCTTTTTTGATAACGACCTAATTAATAACAACCGCCATGCAAAACAATACGCCAACTGAAAAAAAGCTGAGCATCCCAGCCCGCATCATCATCATTTTTCTTATTCTTGCCTGTGCATCCGGCGTTGCCGTTTACTGGCTGAAAAACCGCCCCAGAGCTGAACGGAAAATCCCTGAATACAGACCCGCCCTGGTCCGGACCATAGAACTGCGCCCTGCCGATCACCAGACAACAGTTCACGCCATGGGCACGGTCATCCCTTCCCAGAGCATTGACCTTGCCGCCAGGATTGCAGGCGATGTGGTGCGGATATCTCCGGAATTTCTGCCGGGCGGGCGTTTTGCTGCCGGCGCGGAAATTCTGCACATTGATCCGGTTGACTATGAACTGGCTGTTGAACAGCGCAAAGGCGAGGTGGCCAGGATGGAGTATGAACTCAAACTCGAGATCGGCAAACAGTCGGTAGCCCGCCGGGAATATCAGCTCCTGGGGGAAACCGTAACCCGGGACAACGAGGAGCTCATCCTGCGCGGACCGCAACTGAAAGCCGCGCAGGCGGCCCTGCTTTCGACCAAGGCATCCCTTGCCAAGGCAGAGCTTGATCTGCAGCGCACCCACATCTCTTCTCCTTTTAACGGGCTTGTTCTGGAGAAATATGTGGGGCTTGGCTCCCAGGTAGGTTCCGGAACGAAGCTTGCCGCCCTGGTCGACACGGATGAATACTGGGTGAAGGTCGCGGTGCCCATGGACCGCCTTGCTCGGATCACCATTCCAGGGGCAATCGGCCAGGCAGGTTCTCCGGCAAGAATCACCAACCTTGCCGGCTGGGGAGAAAACGCCTTCCGCAACGGCACGGTCAAATCTCTCCTGGCCGGTGTTGACCCTGAGAACAGGATGGCCGGATTGCTGATAGCCGTCCCGGACCCTCTCTGTCTGACTTCTTCCAACAAGGACAGACCTCGCCTGACGATTAACACCTTTGTCGATGTGGAGATTGACGGCAACACCCTTGCCGGCGTCTACGAAATCCCCCGCGAGGCCCTCCATGAAGGCCGGCGGGTATGGATCATGACCTCGGAAAACACCCTGAACATACGCCAGATCGACATCATCTGGAGCGAGGAAAAAACAGTATTCGCCGTCGGCAACCTGCAGGATGGGGAACGTCTCATTACCAGTTCGCTCCCCGCACCGGTTGAAGGGATGGAACTCCGGGCCGAACAACATCAGAACAAGACGGAGCAACAATAATGCCGTCCCCTGATTCTCCGGCAAAAAAAGACGGCGCCATTTCCTGGATGGCCGGGCATACGGTGGCGGCCAACCTGATCATGTTTGCCTGCCTCATCGGCGGTTATTTCTTTTTAAACACCATCAAACAGGAAGTCTTTCCTGAGTTTGAACTGGAAACGGTCAACGTGACCGTGCCCTATCCCGGCGCAAGTCCGGATGAGGTGGAAAGCGGTATTATCCTCGCTATTGAAGAGGCGGTCAGTTCCCTTGACGGTGTGGACGAAATCAAGTCCACGGCAAGCGAAGGAGCGGGAACGGTTTCCATCGAGGCTCTCACCGGAACCGACATGAACAAGCTGGGCCAGGATGTCCAGAGCGAAGTCGATCGGATCACCACCTTTCCGGAGGATGCCGAACAGCCCCAGGTGCGGGTTCTCACCTCCAAAAGAAGGACCATTTCCATTGTCCTGTCCGGGTCCGCACCACAGGCCTCCCTCCATGAACTGGCCGAACAGATGCGGGACCAGCTCCTTCAGGATCCGGACATCACCCAGATCGACCTTGAAGGGGTTCGACCCCTGGAAATAAGCGTTGAAATTACCCAGGAGAATCTGCGGCGTTACCATCTCACCATGGAAAAAATCGCCCAGATACTGAAAAACGCCTCCATTGATCTGCCGGGCGGATCCATCAAAACAACGGGCGGCGAAATCCTCATCCGCGTCAAGGAGAAGCGCAATTTCGGGCGCGAGTTTTCCCGCCTGCCCATCATCACCCGGGACGACGGCAGCCGGGTGACCCTTGAACAGATCGCCACCATCACCGACGGCTACCGCGACACTGATTATTACGCCACCTATAACGGCAATCCGGCCGTCATGCTGAACGTCTACAGCGTCGGCGAGCAGACGCCTATCCAAGTATCAAAGACCGTACGGCAACATTTAGAGGAAATAAAACCGTCTCTGCCCGCAGGCATTGAGATCAACGTCCTGAGCGACCGCTCTGAAATGTTCGCCCAGCGTATCGACCTGCTGCTCCGCAACAGCGCCATGGGGCTCACCCTTGTCCTGCTGGTGCTGGCGCTCTTTCTCGAATTCCGCCTGGCCTTCTGGGTGATGATGGGCATTCCGTTTTCCTTCATGGGTTCTTTTTTCATCCTGCCGCTCCTTGGCGTTTCCATCAACATGATATCCCTGTTTGCCTATCTGATCGCCCTCGGCATCGTGGTGGATGACGCCATCGTGGTGGGAGAAAACATCTATTATCACCGGCAGCGCGGCCTCGATTCCCTTACCGCCGCCATCCGCGGCGCCAAAGAAATGGCGACGCCGATTACATTTTCCATCCTTACCAACATCGCCACGTTCATGCCCCTGTACTTTATTCCGGGTACTGACGGTAAAATTTTCCGAGTTATCCCCCTGGTGGTCTGCACCGTCTTTGCTATCTCTCTTTTTGAAAGCGTTTTTGTACTGCCGGCCCATCTCGCCCACCAGAAGGAGATAAAAAGAAAGGGGCTCAACGCCTTTCTTCATGCCAAGCAACAGAAATTCAGCACCGGTTTTATCCGCTGGGTGAATGGCACGTATGCACCCTTTCTCGACTTTGTCCTCCGTTACCGCTACATTACGGTGACATTTTCCTTCGCTGTCCTCATCCTCTCACTGGCCTATGCCCTCAGTGGCCGTATGGGACTTGAGATGTTTCCGAAAATTGAATCGGATTACGCCAGGGCAAGCCTGACCATGCCTTATGGTGTTGCCCTGGAAAAGACGGAAGCCGTAACGGAACAGATCCTTGCCGCCGCCCGTCGGACAGCTGAAGAAACCGGGCGGCAACAGGAACTGGTTGAAGGAATTTTTGCGGAAATCGCTGAAAACGGCAGTCACAAGGCCGTTATAACGGTTTATCTCGCCCAGCCCGGTGTCAGGGATAAAATCTTAACCACCGCCGCTTTTACCGACCGGTGGCGAACCCTGACCGGTGACGCCACCGGCATCAAGTCCCTGCGCTTTGAGTCCGACGCAGGAGGCCCGGGATCCGGCCAGGCGCTCACGGTGGAACTCAACCATCGCAGCTTGGAGGTGTTGCAGAAGGCGAGCGGAAAACTGGCGCAGGGAATGCTGCTTTACCCCATTGTCAAGGATGTTGACGACGGTTTCACTCCGGGCAAGGAACAGCTTGACTTCACCCTGCTGCCCGAAGGCAAGAGTCTCGGCTTCACTGCCCGGGAAATCTCCAGACAGATACGCAACTCCTTTTACGGGGCCGAGGTTCTGCGCCAGCAGAGGGGGAGAAATGAATTACGGATCATGGTGCGCCTGCCGGAAACGGAAAGACTTTCTCTTTACAACATCGACGAGATGTTTCTTTTTACTTCCAACGGCAAGGAAGTGCCTCTCCGGGAAATAGCCCAAATTACCCGGGGCCGGGCCTATACTGAAATAAACAGACGAAACGGCCGACGGGTTGTGCAGGTTCAGGCGGATGTAACCCCCCGCAGCAAGGCAGGGGAAGTCTTGAGCGACCTGAAAGCAACCCTGCTCCCCCAGCTCCTGACCGAATATCCAGGGTTGCGATACAGCTTTGAGGGGCGCCAGGCCGATATGCGGGAGAACATGGCCAACCTCAAAATGGGTTTCGCCATGGCCATGCTGGTGGTCTTTTCCATGCTGGCCATCCCCTTCCGTAATTACATCCAACCCCTGATCGTCATGGTGGCCATTCCCTTCGGCATCATCGGCGCCATTTATGGCCATCTGCTCATGGGCTATTCCCTGAGCATCATGAGCATGCTTGGCATCGTCGCCCTCTCCGGCGTGGTGGTCAACGATTCCCTGGTGCTTATCACCCGGGCCAATGAGCTGAAAAATGAAGGGGACGATCTGCCAAAACACGTCATCAGGAAAGCGGCCATCCAACGTTTCCGGCCGATTATCCTCACCACCCTGACCACCTTCGGCGGCCTCTCGCCGATGATCATGGAAACTTCGCGGCAGGCCCGTTTTCTCATCCCCATGGCGATCTCCCTGGGCTTCGGGGTCCTCTTCGCCACCATCATCACCTTGATTATCGTGCCGTGCCTCTATGTCATCGTCGAAGACGTGCGTACCCTCGCCCATCGTTCCATCTGACATTGTTTGCGCTCGCCCCGAAAGTATTTCTTTCCCCAAAAAAACATGCTCCCTTGCGGCAAACTGTCACACCCCCCTTTTATTCAGGAGTCACAATTGCTAGAATTGCTTAGCCTTGTGGAACAAAACATTTCTTACCGGCATCATTCTGTTAAACGGTTTATCCACCCATACGGAAACACATGAAAAAATTATCCCGGCTTTCACTGGAAGAAAAGATGGTTCTCGGCTACCTGCCGGTCATTCTCGTCATTATCTTCATTGCCGCGGTTTCGCTGCAGGGACTGCAGAAACTTGACCGAATCAACGAGGCCATCATGAAAAGCGACACCGAGATGGTGCAGCTTGCCGGTCTCATGACGGACAATCTGCTGGCCCAGGAGGCATACGCCCGTCGCTATCTCATTTTGCAAAGCAATGAAATAAAAGAGATGTTCAACCGCCGAAACGATGATTTCACAAAACTTGTCGACAAAATGTCCATCCTGCCGGACCGCAAGAGCATACCCCTGGCGCAGCTCGCTTCCGCCCATGATGGTTATGCCACCTTCTACCGCCAGGAATTTCTCCGTGCGGAAAAATCCGATCCGGTAAACGGAGAAGGCTTTGACCAACTCATCAAGGCCAAACTCGACAACATTCTCTCTCTGATCAAAACCATCGAATACACAGGGACAAGCAACCGACAGAAAAAAATGGAACAGTTCGGCGAAACCGGCGTGACCATTTTCCGCACCACTCTTCTTCTCTCTTTCCTGGGCATCATTATGGGACTCGGCACGGTTACCGTCATCACCCGGAGCGTCTCCAGGGCGATCCGACGACTGCAGACGGCAACCGAGATCGTCTCCCAGGGAAAATTCGACCAACAGGCTGACATCGAGAGCGAAGATGAAATCGGCGAACTGGCAAAATCCTTTAATGCCATGACCAGAAGACTGAGCCTGCTGGAATCGACGTATATCGATTCCAGCCCCCTGACTCGACTGCCGGGCGGCCTAGCCATCGAAAACATCCTCAAGCAGCGTTTGGGAGCGCGCAGGCTCCTTGCCTTCTGCATGTTCGATCTGGACAACTTCAAATCATTCAATGACCGCTATGGCTACGCAAAGGGCAACGAGGTGATCAAATTCACCGCCGAGATCATCATAGCCGCAGTCAGGGCTAACGGCCATGAAGAGGATTTTATCGGCCATATCGGCGGCGACGATTTTGCCGTTATCGTCACCCCGGACCGCGCTGTTGCCATCTGTGAAACCGTTATCAGAGAATTCGACCATAAGGTTCCCTCCTTTTACAATGCCCAGGATCGGGCCCGGGGATACATTACCGGACACACCCGCCAGGGTCTGGCGATTCGTTTTCCCATCATGTCCATCTCAATCGCCGTTGCCACCAACGAAAACGTCAGACAGATGAACCACATTGAACTTTCCGAGATCGCAGCGGAAATAAAGGAACACGCCAAGTCACTGCCGGGCAGCGTTTATGTGGTGAACAGAAGAAAAGAAGAATCCGGCCACAACGAACATGTTGAACGTTTTGTGCCCAAGCTGGTAAAATAACAAAAATGACAGTTCATAAACAAAGAATATCAAGGACAATATACTTCATGACAAAACCAACCATATTCGCGCTGTTTCTCTGTGCCGGCCTTCTGCTGATGAGCGGCTGCGCGGGTCTTCAGCACCAGGTTAACCCCACGGATCATTATCTTTCTCTCTCCGGAGAACAGATCAACCGGGAAATCGTCAGCCTGGAGGAATCCCTCGCACGGAAAGACGGGACTCAGGGGGAAGCGGTCAAACCGGCAACAGCCTATTATCTTGCCCTGCTTTATTCCCATCAAAACAACCCGTTGCCGGATTATGCCAGGGCGGCGGACTTGCTTGATGAATATATCGCCCAGCTCCCCCACGGACCGGAGAAATACCGCCTTCTCCACACACTGGACCTGCTCTACACCATCAACAGCTTCAAACTGGTGGAGACTGAATGCCAACAGGTTGAAGAGGAAAAGGGCACCCTGGCCGCGGATAAAAAATTCCTGGAAGCAGACAATCAATCCCTGAAAAAAAAGTGCGCGGAACTCAAGAGAAATTTCGAACGTATCACAAAAGAAAACAAAAAGATGAGAAACAGTATCGAACAACTGAAGATGCTCGATCTGCGACTTGAAGAAAAAAAACGGGCCATCCAATAAGAACGGGTAATCATTGAATTTGCTTTTTTTACAAATTGTCCGCTTGCGCCCCTAATTTCTTGACAGCGCATGATGCGCAATTATAAAAATTCTCTATGCCCGCACCTTCGAAAAAACGCGAGGAGATTCATTCGACACCAACTTTCTTTTATTTGGTAATTCCAGCATATGCCGCTGAAAATCCTTGCTGTCGACAATAACCCGGTAATGCTCAAACTTCTCTTCCATTATCTGGAAGGAAAGGGTCATATCGTCATGGCTGCGGAAAGCGGCATCAGCGCCCTCGACATCCTGAACACATTCATCCCGGATGTCATGTTCATAGACTTTATCATGCCCGGCATAAGCGGTAAAAATCTCTGCAAGATTGTCCGGTGCGACACCAAATTCACCAACACATATATCGCCATTCTGTCGGCCACCGCAGCGGAAGGGCAATACGATGTCACCAGGTGGGGCGCTGACACCTGTATCGCAAAAGGGCCGTTCAATATGGTCGCGGGGCATATCCAATCCATCCTGGATATGATTGAACGCGGTGAAGTCATGGATTTTTCCGGGCAGATTTTCGGCAAAAACGAAATCCAGCACCGTCAGATAACCAAGGAACTCCTGTCAACCCAGAGCCACATGGATGTCATCTTCAACAACCTGTCCGAAGGGGTGTTGGAGTTCAACCGGGAAAAACGGATCGTATACACCAACAACAGCGCGCATCTGCTCTGCGGACAACCCGAGGAAAAACTGCTGGGGCTTCATGTCCTTGAGCTTTTTGATGAGCCATTCCGCCCCCCCATTGAAAAATTCATAGACCAGACCTTTGCATCATTCAGACAGACCGCCTCCCAAAATCACATCTGCCTGAACAACCGCACAGTGACTCTCGATTTTATCCCGGTGAACAACGATGAAACAGCGTCAATCATTCTGATTATTCACGATATAACCATCCACAAGGTTGCCGAAGAAAAATTGCAGCGGAGTGAAGCCCAATACCGAACACTGGTGGAGACCGTCCCCCACGGCATACAGGAAAACGACACCAGAGGAATTATCACCTTCAGCAACGCCACACATCACCGCCTCCTCGGTTATGAACCGGGGGAACTCATCGGCAAACCGATCTGGCACATGGCGGACTCCATGGAAGATCGGGAGCAACTACAGAAATATCTTGCCTACCTGATCAGGGAAACGCCTCCCCCGGCTCCCTACTTCGCCAGGAACAGGACCAAGGACGGACGCCTCATCGACATCCAGGTTGACTGGAATTACAAACGGGACGACAATGATGTGGTAACGGGCTTTACCGCCATCATCACCGACATTACCGAACGGAAAAAAGCGGAACAGGCACTGAAGGAAAGCGAGGAGCGCTACCGAGATCTCTTTGAAAACGCCAACGACCTGATCCAGATCGTCAACCCGGACGGGAGACTGCTTTATGTCAACCGGGCATGGAGGCAGACGTTCGGCTATTCCGATGATGAAATAAATCAACTCTCCATTTTCGATCTCATTGACCGGGAGTGCCGGGATGCGTGCAGGGAAACATTCAGCAGGATACAGCAAGAGGGAAACCTCTCAAGTATCCACACCACTTTTGTCGCCAAAAACGGCGATAAAATCATCCTCGAAGGTTCGGCCAACTGTTTGAAAAGCCCCGAGGGAACGCCGCTTTCCACCCGCTGCATCTTCCGGAACGTTACCAAACAAAAAGAACTTGAAGAACAGCTGCGCCAATCCCAGAAAATGGAGGCCATCGGCACCCTGGCCTCCGGCATCGCCCATGATTTCAACAATCTGTTATCCGCCGTCATGGGTTACACCCAGCTGACCATGCTGCAGCTCCCTGCGGGAAGCGACAACCATAAAAATCTGGAAAAAGTCATTCAGTCGTCGAAGCGGGCGGCGGATCTGGTGAAGCAGATCCTCACCTTCAGCCGCCCGTCAAGCGAGAGACAGACCGGTATTTACATCCCGCCCCTGGTCAAGGAGGCGATCAAACTGCTCAGCCACAGTCTTCCCACGACAATCAGGATCAACCATGACATTGACCCTGATTGTCCACCCATTCTGGCGGATGCCACCCAGATCCAGCAGGTTATCATGAACCTCTGCACCAATGCCTATCATTCCATGCGCGCAAGCGGCGGTACATTAACCATCAAGGTTGATGCAGTTGAGGTTGATGAGCAGTTTCTGATGCGCCATCCCACCCTTGCCGACAGGAAATGCGCCCGTCTCACCGTCAGCGACACCGGCCACGGCATCGGGCAGAGTGTCCTCGACCGGGTATTTGAACCCTATTTCACCACCAAAAACCAGGGAGAGGGAACAGGACTCGGGCTTGCCGTGGTGCACGGCATCATTACGAATCACCACGGAGCGATCACCGTTGCCAGCGAAGTCGGTGTCGGCACCACCTTCACCGTCTACTTTCCAGCCCAAGAACCGAAGCCCGCCACTGTTGACGATGAAATTGAAGCCTCCATCCCTCTGCTTTCAGCAAACATTCTCTTTGTCGACGACGACAATGACCTTGCCGATCTCGGCAAAATGAGCCTTGAAAGCATCGGCTGCCGGGTGAGCGCCTTCACAAGCAGCAACGAGGCTTTGAGGTTTTTTGTGGTGGATCCGGAAAAATTCGACCTGGTGATAACCGACCAGACAATGCCTGAAATGACCGGCGCTGAACTAGCTGCCAAGCTCATGAAAATACGTGCCGATCTGCCGGTCATTCTCTGCACCGGCCACAGCGACATCATTGACGAGGCCAAGGCGCGCGCACTCGGCATCAGGGAATTTCTCATGAAACCGATGCAGCTCCGTCAACTGGCTGAAATCATAAAAAGGATTCTGAAGCCGGAATGATGCAGACACGAGCCGATTTCCCATGAAATCCTTGATCAACAAAAACAAATCGATATATTGAGAGATTAGATTCGGCAATGTCAAAGGCTGAGCGGCAAAGCTCACCGGGAAATAGGCTGAAATCCTGCCTTCTCGCACGAAGCACGTTGTTAACAATTTTTATTTTATTAACCGTGCTAACAAGATGTCTTCCACGTTCTGTCTTGCGTCAAGAACAGACAAGACGAACACCGAGTCGTCTGTGATTCTGTATATCAGACGCCAAGGATTTATGACCAGCTCGCGATATTGAGTAATGCCTTGATCGTTCAATTCCGGAACAACTCTCCCCCGCTGGGGTGACAGGTAAAGATTTGCTGCTTTTGTTTTTATGTTTTTCAATATTGTTTTTGCAGTAGCAGGGCTATCTTGAGCGATATATTCGATAATTCCGGATAAGTCCGCATGTGCTGTAACCGACCAAATTACTTGGTATTTGCGATTCATTTTTTCTTCAACATCTTTTCTATATTTTCGAAGACGTCATCTTGTGCCATTATTTCGCCATTTCGGATATCAGCTTCACCCTGAGAGAGGAGTTTTAATAATCCGATTGCATTTCGCATGTTTTCATAGCTTTGCGGATCTTGAAGCACAGCCTTTGGTTCGCCATTTTGGGTTATGATAACAGGACGATGTGTGTCGTTGATCTGCTTGAGAAGATCAGCAGCACGGGCTTTGAGATAGGTCACGGGCTTGATGTCGTTTGTGATATTCATAGTTCACCTCCAGTCTTTTTATGGTATCAAATTAAGACCGAAAGTCAAGTTTTAATGTTTGGTTGTGATTTGTTTGAAACGGAAATAAAAATAACAGGCGCGAGCCGCAAGACTTGCCACGGCGCGCTGATCAACGACAACTATTTTTCCTGATCCAGAAACGATCTCTATCAAAAAACATGTAATGTTTTCCGCCACTTCCGACTACATCCACACGCATCGGCAACAAAAACATCAGCCATGACACGGACGGAGTCGATGGTTTCGCAAATCTTCAAAAAGATCATTGCCCTTATTTCCTCCCTGATTTCCTCAACATCTCCTGCAGACCGGACATCCGCCTCGCCCGCCGGGCGACGGCTTCATTGAAAGAAGTTTCCTCGGCAAAAACCGTCACGCTTTTTCTGGCTCGGGTGATCGCAGTGTAAACAAGTTCTCGGGTGGCAACGGGAACATCGCCGGGGGGAAGGACAAAGGCGACATGGTCATACTCCGAACCCTGCGCCTTATGGACGGTCAGGGCAAAAGCGGTTTCATGCTCCGGCAGCCGGGAAGGGGGAAACTTGCGAAAACCGCCATCCGCCCCAAGGAAAAAGGCCATGAGTTTATTTTCATCCGGATCATGGAGGATAATTCCGGTATCCCCGTTGAACAAGCGGACCGAATAATCATTGCGCACAACAATGACCGGCCGGCCATGATAGAAAGGATTGCCTGAAGGATCGATAAGACCCTGTTGCCCAAGCAGTGCTTCCACATGGGAATTGATGCTGTCAATCCCGTAAGGTCCCTGGCGAACCGCGGAAAAGATACGAAATCCGTTAAAGGCCCCAAATATTTTTTCAAGTTCCGTTTCACGAAGATAGGGACAGTAATATCGGCCTGTCAGTTTCCCGAGTTCCTCCGCAATTTCTGCAAGGGGAAAACAGGCGGCGTCGATCGCCCCCTGTTTTTTGAAAACCTTCAGGGCCTCCTCCCCCTGCCCCGCGTTGATCTGCCTGGCAATCGCGCCGAGACTGCTGTCTGCAGAATAGCGGTAGCTCTCCCGCAAACCGACGATATGATCCTGAATGGATGGTACGTTGCCGGATGACAGCGTGAATCCCGTTGCCCGTTCAAGCAGACCGGCTGTTTCCGGGCTGAATCCATCGATTTCCTCTGCTCCGCAGAGATCGCCGAATACCGACCCGGGATTGACCGAGGCCAGCTGATCCTTGTCCCCCAGCAGGACAAGCTTCGCCCGGAGAGGGACAGCCTCAAGGAGACGGGCCATGAGGGCGACGTCAATCATGGACACCTCGTCCACAATGACTAGATCAACCGCCAGGAGATTTTCCCTGTTATGCCTGAAGCCAGGCCTGCCGGGAATCACGCCGAGAAGCCGGTGGATGGTTGATGTCTTATCCGGAATCCCGTCGCAGTCCAGATTCTTTTTTGCCTTGCGGATCGCCTCCTGGAGCCTGACCGCCGCCTTGCCGGTGGGAGCGGCAATGGCAATCTTATGCGGAGCAACCAGCCCCATCCGTATAAGCACACTAAGGATCTTGGCCACCGTGGTTGTTTTGCCGGTGCCCGGTCCCCCCGAAATCACGGTGAAATTATTCAGCGCCGCCATGGCCGCAGCCACCCGCTGCCAGTCGATTTCCTTGTCGCATTTTTCCGGAAAATAGCCGTAACTGCTCATGGCATGCTGCAATTCTTCCGGGTCAGGAGCCTCCTTCAAACGCACCATCCGCGCCTCAAGCTGGCGGACAATGGTTGCTTCATACTGATAATAGCGATGCAGATACAACCTGCTCCCCTCCCGAATCAGAGGCAAATAATCCCCTGGACCGCCGATGGCCGGGCTTTCCGGTATTTCCGAGATAAGCGGGCTCAGTTCGCGCACGTAGTCCCGGTAAAAAGGCAATTCCGCAATTGCGTTGTGATCAAGACATGTATGCCCTTCACCGGTGTTGGCGCTCACCAGGGCATAAAGCAGTGAAAGCGTTTCATCGCCGCCAAAATGAACCCTCAGCAAACGGGCAAGATGACGATCAACAGAACGGATATGTCCCTGTTCCCAGAATTTATCGAGGATATCCATGATCAGGCGACTCCGGGGATAAAGAGCTTTTCCATCCGTTGCACCAGCGACCGGCCGGGCCTGTCAAAATAAACACCTGTGACCGCCGGTTGACTCGCGTCGATCCCCCGGAGAAAGAGATAATAAACGCCGCCGAAATGACGCTCATAGCTGTAACCGGGAAGGGAGCTGCGCAAATGCAGGTGCAGGGCCAGGGTATAGAGGTGGTACTGGAAAAAGTAAAAACTCTCGGTCATTGCCCGGTTGATTGCGGTCTCGCCATAATCCGCAGCCGTGTCACCCAGATGGTTCGACTTCCAGTCGATCAGATAAAATTTTTCCCCATGGGCTAGGACAAGATCGATAAACCCATGCATATAGCCGTGCAGGGGGGAAAAGGTGAGCCTGCTGCTCCGAGTCCCAAACATCTCTCCGTATTGTCCGCTTTCAATCCCGGAAAAAAGGCCGGCAATGTCATTCGGCGCTACCTTTTTTAAAGGAAAGTAAAATTCCAGTTCATTGATCCGTCTCTCCCTGCTGACTTCGGCCAGGGTAAAGCCGTCAAGGGACTGGTTTACCACCCTCTCCAGCATGGCGCAGATGGCCGGATGAAAAGCCCCGGCAAAACCATAACGAAGCAAACCGTCGGCAACCATCTTCCGCGCCGCTTCATCCCGGGCCATGGAAAAATCAAGATGTTCCAGCATATCATGCATGAAGGTTCCGGCCTTGGCTCCCCGGGGAAAAGTAAAAATCGAAAACTCCCGCTCCTTTTTCACGACGGTTTGAATCCGTGACAGGGGCAGCGAAAAGAACACGCCGTCCCGGTCCTTGCGCCCGTCCCCCTCGCCGTGCTGATCGCGGCTCAGCCCGGAAAAACTGGTGATCTGCCGAGCCGGAGGGACGAAACCGGCAAAGGCAGCGGGGCGCAGAAAACTTTCCACCGGCAGCAGCGAAAGAACCGGCAGTGTCCCGGCAACAGGCAGGTCGGCAATGGAAACGCAGTTCCGGCTCTCGGAAAAAAAACTTTCCAACCGGGCCCGCACCTCGCCGGTTGTTTTACATCCATCATACTGTTTTTTCATATCCCCGGCCGGATCTTCCCCGTCAAGTTCCGGCCCATAGGTATGGAAAAGAAAGGCGGGTGCCGAGGTATGGGCGGCGACCCGTCCATCAAATTTTGTCCAGAAGGTATAGCAGCGGTGTCTGGCCCGGGTCAGGGCCACATAAAAAAGGCGGAGATTTTCCGACAGCGCCTCCCGGAAGGACGAGGAACGCTTCCCGGCAAAGGCCTCATCATCGAGATAAAAGACTATTTGCCCCTGATCATCATGGCAGAGATTTTCGCTGTTTCCTGATTTCCCCCAGACAAAGGGAGCAAAAACAATGGGATACTCAAGCCCCTTGCTTTTATGGATAGTGACAATCCTCACCGCGTCCTCATCGCTTTCCATGCGCAGTTCCCGTTCCTCCTCACGCAGGGATGGCTCCAGCCTCCAGGAAGAAAACCAGCCAAGCAATTCAGTTATCCCCGCCCCTTTTTCCTCCTGACGCAGATGGAGAATTTCGGCAATATGCAGGAAATTGGTAAGCGATCGTTCGCCGCCGATCCGGCCCATCAGCCGGTTCTTGACATCATGGTCCGCCAGGAGTCTGCGGAACATGGCCATGAAACCCCTGGCATGAAAAAGGTCATTATACTTTTTGAAGGCGAGCACCCACTCGTCCCATTGCAGGGGATCTCCGAACGCTTCCTGCAGACGTGCTGACGTCATGCCGAAAAGCGGTGTCGCCAGAGCGCTGCTCACCGCCGACATCCGGGACGGCGAGGCGATGGCTGCAAGCAGAAGTTCCATTGCGGCCGCCTCTTCCGAATCAAAGATACTGCCAGAGCTTGAAACGACAGCCGGGATGCCGTGACTGATCAAAATCTGCTGCACCGGCCTCATCTGTGCCTTGTTGCGAACCAGAATGGCGAAATCGGATGCCCGGAGCCGTCTTTCCCCATCATTTTCCCGGATAGACGCCATGCCCTGCGCGGCAAGAGAGAGCAGCCGGTGAATTTCAGCAAGAATCGCCCTGTTTGCCATATCAGACGCTGCGGCTGCCGTCACCTTTTCCTCCGCAGCACGCTGCCCCGCACCTGTCCAGATAATGAGCGGCGGGCGGTTTTCTTCGCCGTCGATGGATAAGGGAGACCTGTCAACCGCAGGCTCCACCGGCTGAAAGCAGATCTTCTTTTCCGCAAAAGGATTGCCGCCGCGCCGGCCGGAAAAAACAGCATTGACCCCATGGACCAGCAGCGGGTCGGACCGGTAGTTTTTCGGCAGGGTGTAACGATGATCTACTTGAGCTGCGGCCTGCAGATAGGCATAGACATCGGCCCCGCGAAAACTGTAAATGGCCTGTTTCGGGTCGCCGATCAAAAACAGTATGCGTTTCTTGGCAAAAAGAGCGCGGAAAATAGCATACTGCATCGGGTCAGTATCCTGAAATTCGTCAATAAGCGCAGCATCATAGCGCTTGCGGATAACCTCACCCAGCTCTCCCCCGCTGGAGTTCGCTGCCAGGCTGCGCTGGAGGCGAAGAAGGAAATCATTGAATGACTGGATATTCTCCTTTTTCTTGTGTTCCTCCAGCCGCTTTTCCACATAGGAAAACATCACCTTCTGCAGATGAACCAGACGGGACGTGCAAAGGTTCTGAAAATGCTCATACTGCTGGTTGATCTTCGCGGCCAGATCAAAAAACGGATGGAGCGGGATGACAGCCGGATCTTTAGCCTTTTGCCGCAGCTTGACCGTGCTGAACCAGAAAAGCTCCTTGTTGACGTCATCATCGATTACGGGCTTTTCGCTCCGGACAAACACGGCAATTGCCGTCGCTGCTTTCTCCACATAATCACGCCGGTATGACCTGCCGTCGAGCAGCTTGCGCTCAAGCTCAAGCCACGCCACCGCCTCACCTGGTTCATCAGGCCACTTCTTTTTCAGGGTGCGGCACAGACGGCTGAGATCGGCAAAGGCGGTTTCAATTTCCTCACGTCCTGCCGGCATTCCGGCTCCAGCCTCGATCACCAGACCGGGATTGCGATCCTTGATCCGGTAAAGCTGAAAGAAGCCATGGATTCCTTTTTTCAACAACGCCCCGAGGACAAGGGGGGATTCTCCGTAAATATGACTGCGCCAGAAATCACGCAAACAGTCCATGATCATTTCGGACAAATCGGCGACAACCCTTGTGTCATAGAGTGAGCCGCCGGCAAAGGCATTGTCAACAAGCTGCCGTTGACAGAAACTGTGAATGGTGTAAATAGCGCACTCATCAAAATCACGGATGGCCCGGCGTAACCGGTCGAGCTTCTCGTTTGGGGCGGCGTCCGGTTTTTCCCGCAGTTTTGCGAGAAACTCATCCCGGCAGTCCTCCCTGCCGGAAAAAACCTCTCTGGCATTGTGCAGGACGGCATACAATCTTTCCTTCAACTCATCGGTGGCGGCGCGGGTAAAGGTCACCACCAGAATTTTTTCGATGGGAATATTCTTTTCCACGATAAGCCGAAGGAAAAGGGCGGCTATCGTATATGTCTTGCCTGTTCCGGCGCTGGCCTCGATCAGATTGGTTCCTTCCAATCCACAGGTGGAAAGATCAAGATTCTGCAACGCTTTCCTCCCCCTCAAAAAGGCTCAGATGCTCATAAAGCGGCGCGCCGATTGCCAATGCCAGGGCAACAAACGCTTCGTCCAGCACCTCTGTTTCGCCGAAACAATGGCTGTTGTAGAGATCAACCCGGCCGGCATAGATGTCGGCCTTCCAGCTTGCGCGGATGGCGGAAATATCTTTCCCCTCAAGCAGGGCGAGTGAAAACTTCGGAAAAAACCGAACAGGGTTCTTCAAGCCCTGCTGAAAGATCAATACCAACGCGTCAAGCAGCATTGCGGCCTCATCCACCGGAGAGAGACAAACTCCGGTGCGATCGATCCCGACGCAAAGAGTGTTTCTTGGACCATCGGCTGCCAAAGCATTCAGGGCGAGATGGAGAATCCAGGCCTGGATGAGATCCTTTTTGCCCTCCACGCCAATGACACCGGTTCTCTTTCTTTCCGCGCCCAGTTTTGCCGGCCGGAAAAAAATCTGGTGGTTCGTGAAGAGATCTCCCAGGGTTCCGGTTAAAACAGCCCCGGACGGCAGGGCCAGATCAATTTTCAGGGCGGGAGCCGGTTCGTTGATCAATCCTCCCAGCCAGAGGTTGAAAGCGGCCATTTCGGTTTTCAGTTCGTCGGCATAAAAGGCGCCGGGATTCCCCAGGGGGAGCCTGCCGCAATCCTTCAGCCACCGCACTTTTTCTTCGAGAACCCTGCCGGAATCGTCCGGTTTCGGCAGCAGTTCCTCCTTGAGCAGGTATTGCTCCAGTCCATCCGGGACAAAAAGCTCATGATCCCGGATGATGCCTGCCCGACTGTCCAGATAGATATTGAGCACACGGTTGTAGAGGTATTTCACCGGATGACTGAAAAAGCGAACCAGATCATCGAGCCGCACCTCCTCTCTTTCCTCAGACGGCAAGAGCGGTCCGTCGAAAAAGATCGGCGCATGTGTGCGGGTAAAAGCTGCTCGCGCTGCCCGGCAATTTTCATCGGAAAAACTCACAAATCGGCAATCCCCCTGAAAATAATCCTTGTTAAAGGACTGGAGACGGTGCCGGACAACACAATTGTCCAGTTGTTCGCGGGAAAGCTTGAACCGCAGTCCCAGATAATCAAGCAGTTCACTCACCAGCACCGACGGAGGCACCGGGCTGTTGTCGGCGATGCTCTGCCCCGTATAGCTGATATAAAGGATGTTGCGGGCGGAGATGAGAGTTTCCAGAAAGAGATATTTATCGTTATCCTTGGATGAACGGTCACCAAGACGCCGCTCCGCCTGGGTCAAATCATATTCAAGTACCCTGTTCAGCCGGGGAAAGATGCCGTCATTCATGCCAAGCATGCAGATGACTTTAAACGGAATGCTGCGCATGGGCAGCATGGCGCAGAAGGTAATGCCGCCGCCCATGAACCCCCTGGCATGAAGGGAGGCGTTGTAGCGGTCGACAAGACAGGCCCGCACTGCCTCAAACGACAGGGATGGACAGGAGGTGAGCTGTTTTTCCTCGTCAGCAAAGGAACCGAACTGACGCTGCAGGAAAAGGTAGTCATTTTCAAAAGGCGCTTCGCCGGAGAAAAAAGCGGCAAGCAGATCAAGCAATATCTCCTGCCAGCCGGTCAGACCGCAGCCCAAAGCCTCTTTTTCCTCGATCTTCTTCTTGAAACTGATCAGGGTGTCATAATAATCAAGGAACCTGCCCAGGAGGGAGGAATAATTTTCATCAAAATCCGCATAGGGGAAAACGGTGTCCACATCCCGTCCCTTTTCGGCTGCCATGGCGAAACCAAGGAGCATCCTCTCCCTGCCAGCTTTCCATGACACCTGATCGTGAACCGGAAGGCCCTCACCCTCAAGCATATCAGCGTCAATCCCCCAACGGATGGAGACATCATTCACCCACTGACGCATAATCTCCCGTTCGTCTTCCGTCAGATTGAACCGGGCCGCAACAGCCTCATTTTCAAGGAGGCCCAGCACTTCCGAGGCTTTAAACCTCCCCCGCAGAAGGCCTAGGACATGGACAAAGGCATCCATCATGACCTGCTGCCCTAGCGACGGGAGGTCGGCAATGGAAAATGGAAGCTTGAGCAGAGGGGAGTATGGATTCTCAAAGACTACGCGGATAAAAGGGGCATAACTGGTCAAGTCAGGAACCATGACCAGAATATCAGACGGTGCAAGTTCCCGGTCCCTCTGCATCATGAAAAGTATCTGGTCATAGAGCACCTCCACTTCACGCAGGGGGGAATGACAGGAATGAAACTGGATGGACCGGTCCGCCGGATCCCAGTCAGCGGATTTGACCTCCTCCGGATTGACCAGATCGAGCAGATCCTGCTGCACAAGGTGGAGAAGGGAATCTGGCGCTTCTTCGTCGAAATACTCTTCCGCACGATATCCTTCATCGTCAAGTCCAAGCATCATATTCAGGAAATCCCGCCCAAGGATGCCCTGGGAGGCAAGCAGGGGGTTGACTTCCTCAAGCATCAGCTCCCGTGCCGTTCCGCCGGATGCCCGCTCAACCTTTCTGATCTCCTTCCTGCTTCTGATAAATCCCCAGTATTCCCGGCAGGGCTGCAAGATATAAAAATCGATATTGATATGTGTTGCCGCAACAGAAAGGATGTCCAGGTGAAATTTCGGGATAACGGATACGCCGAACAAGGTCAGACGGGCGGGAAGATTCTTTGTTACAGCAGGATCAAGAGTCGCAGTGGTCTGCATGAAGGACTGGAAACATTGGGCCCGGGAGGCTGCCATATGAAGCTGCTGCCAGAGAATCGGCTGCCATTTATGGCGGTCGTCATATGCTGGATTGCCGGCAAACCAGTCGCTGCCGGAATCCCAGGCAAGGATCATATCGGTACGGTAAATCTGGTACTGATCAAAGAGATCGGCAATTTTCACCGCAAGCTGGTAGAGCTTGACACCTTGAACATCGTCCGCCAGATACCCCCTGACAGGTGCAAATATCTCGCCGACAGCTTTGTCTTGGCAGAGGCGGGGAAGCAGGTCCATGACACGCCACACCAGAACGGCCTGATCATCGGCCTCCCCGCTCCGTCCGGCCAAAACGAGGTGAAACAGCCGCTCAATAACCGCGTTGGGATAGAGAAATTCCATACCCGCGCAGATGGAGTTGCGTTCGGCAACGCGCAGGGAAAGCCAGCGCCCCATGCCGGAGGTCTGCACCACAACAATCTGCCGGTCAAATGGCGAACATTCGGGACCTGTAACTGACGCGGCAAAGAGATCGGCCAGTTTTTCAAGACGGTTGCTGCTATGGAAATAGAGTGGCATGATCCTCCTTCAGATCGGACATGCCACTATAATGAAAATTCACGTATCTTGCGAAGTCTTTTATTTGACGACTCCCACCGCGTCCCTGCCCCGGGAAAACTCCGGTGCGATTTGCGCTCCGCCCGGCAAATCAGAAGGCATGACCTCCAGGGAGGATTCAAAGGAATAGCGCCGCGCCAACTGGGAAAAAGATTGCAGTTCCTCGCAGGCCCTGCCGGACAGCATGGCCAGCATTGCCGGCAACGAACAGGCTGGCAGCTGCCATTGCCGCCAGCCGCCGGGCAGAGCGAGCATGAAACGAACTCCTTTACGCCGCAATCGATTGCCCATTGATATTTTCTGAGGCACTTTGCTTTGATCTACAGCAGGCCGGGAAAAATCAATGACACCCGCATGGGGTGAAGCAATCCTGTGAAAATCTCCCTCCAGAAAATCATCCCCTCTGGGCAAAAGATTAACGACCATATCTGCTTCGGCCAAAATTACCCGGCTATTTTCTTCCGACAGTGGGCATATTTTTCCGCTCCTTGTAAAACGGACATTCACAATCCGGCTTGTTTTTCCGTTCTTTTCAAGATGCTGTTGCAAAGCCAGTCCCATTTCTCCACCGCCGATAATGGCAATTTTCGCCCCCATGGCTGATGCGCCACGCTCCCTGGTGAGACAACGGATCGCTTCATGGATACTGAAAATATTGCCGTTGATACTGCTGAACAGGGGCGGCTCCATGTCAATATTGTGGCGTCGGGAAAAAATAGGGCCAAGCTGCCCGGCAAGACCAATGGTCTGAGCACCGGCCAGACGACGAATCCACATGAGACGGCGGACGATGGACTCAGCCAGGGCACGGTTTTTTTTACGGGCCAGGTCCTCCGGCAGATCAGGGATGACAAAGTAGATACCGATGGGGAGAAGTCCCTGCATGATCAGCCCACCCGGCGTTGGTCTGCCTGAAAAAAACCTTCGTAACAGTTTGACATTCGGACAAAATGCACCGCATTCCAATTCATCGGTGGGGTAGACCAGAAAAATCATCCGGAAAAACCCGAATCTCCCGAAAATACCAATGGCCAGCCAAAGCGGCCAGCGCAGCACGATCCCAACGAAAAGAAAAACAAACCAGCGCAAAAATGTTCCCATAGTCACCCTCCTCGACATGACGGATTTCCCCAGGCAAAACGTCATCATTTTGACTCTTTTCACCTGTGAATTTCAGGCCGCGACATGCTGATATCTTGTCGATATCTCGTTTTTATTGCATATCAATAAGCCACACGGAGGAAAATCAATGCAAAGAATACGCCAAGCAAGGGAAGGCCGGGAATGGATAAGAATGGACGGAAACAAAGGATATTTCCAGATGGGAATAAGGCAAGACTCTGTCAGTCGGAACCGCAGATCAGTTGAGATACACCGGCAAATGCCGGTGCAGGAAAGAGAGCAACCGCACTTCACATGAAGACTGCTGCTGGTTCGGGGGTAATCGCTTGGAAGCAGGCTGATGCAACGTTTATGCACCACACAACTGTCTCTATTTGACTTATCCGACAGTTGAAAAGCGGTTTCAAGCAGCCAAAACAACAAATTTTTCAGTTTTTGAGTAACGCAAATTCAGACAATCATATCACCAAACATGGCATACCGGCACAACAGAAGAGTTGATGCCGGAGTTATTGTGTCAACCCGACACACCACTTCTCCTCCATTTCCCCCGAAAGACCGAATTCTCTACTGCACAACCCAATCCGGATCCAGAGCGCCCACTGAGCTGCTGGCCAGAACCTTGACGCCGTCCAACTGGTACAGCCAGAGTTGGCCCGTTTTCAGGTTCCGGGCCAGAATATCTCCCTTGCCGTCGCCGCCAAAGTCGCCAACGCCGACTATTTCCCAGTCGAGGGAAAGACCGGTTACTTTGGAATTCACCACGATAACACTGCCGTTCATCTGATACTGCCAGATTATTCCTTTAGACCGGCTTCTGAACAGGATATCCGCTTTCTTGTCGCCGTTGAAGTCAGATACTCCGGCAACCTTCCAATCAAGCGGCAAAGCGCCGACATTATTGCTTGACTGAACCTTGGCGTCGTTCAGTTGGTAGAGCCAGAGCTGGCCCGTTTTCTGGTTCCGGGCCAGAACATCCCCTTTGCCGTCGCCGCCAAAGTCGCCAACACCGACTATTTCCCAGTCGAGGGAGAGACCGGTTACTTTGGAGCTTGATGTAATCGCATCTCCGTTCATCTGATACTGCCAGACAACTCCTGCAGACTTGCTTCTTAACAGGATATCCGCTTTCTTGTCGCCGTTGAAGTCGGCTACTCCGGCAACCTTCAAGTCAAGGTTCAAGGCGCAGACATTATTGCTTGCCTGGACATTGGCGCCGTTCAACTGGTAGAGCCAGAGGTGACTCGTTTTCTGGTTCAGGGCCAGTATATCACCCTTCCCGTCGCCGCCAAAGTCACCAACGCCGACTATTTCCCATTCGGGGGAGAGACCGATCACCTTGGACCGTGATGTGATGGTATTCCTGTTCATTAGAAACTGCCGGATAATTCCGGTGGACCGGCTTCTGAAAAGGATATCGGTTTTTCTGTCACCGTTAAAGTCGCGGGCAGGATTACTCAGGGTTTCCATCCCGGCGACAGATTCTCCAGCCTCCGAGGTCGTCTGCCCGGACCCTGCATCGTTATAATGAGCATAATACGAACAGCTGCAAAGCATTAAGGTCAAAAAAACAAGTAAAAGATTAATTTTTCTCATTACAACCTCCGTGGTGATTTCATTATCGCATCTTCATATCGCAATACCAGCAAACCGCCCCCTTGCCCATACCGTTGTCGGCATTGAAGTTTTTTTCAAAAGGAGAAGCGTCATGAAAATAAATACCAGCGTACTGGAAGCAAGAAAAATTTTCAACGAGATACGGCAGAAGCCTCAACACCTTTTGAGATGATCCGATTCCACCCTGGGAAAGTTTCACTTTCCCCAAATCGACGATGACCTCCTTAAGGGGCTGCCGAACGGGTCATGAAACAGGGTCGATGGAAACGACCTCTTCTTTCATCATGGTTTGGGCTTCCCCGGTAATCGGAAATAAGAATTCACCTTTTCAGGGCAGGAAAGCCACGGAAAAAATCATGGATATCGACAACTTCCGGCAAGCTCCAGCTACAACTCCAGATAAAAAACAGCCCCCTTGTCCCTTCCTTCACTCTCAGCCCATATTTTCCCGTCAAGGGCTCTGGTCAGAATCCTGGCCAGGGGCAGATTGAGACCGAACCCACTGGGTCTTCTTTTCTCAGGCTCCAGGGCAAAGGCGGCAAAAACACTTTCCAGATCAGCCGGATCAATTCCCCGGCCGTTGTCGGTGACCGATATGGTTGTTCTGCCGTCTGCCGCCACTGCGGCAACTCCTATGGTGCTTCCCGCCGAAGAAAAACAGATGGCATTATCCAGCAGGGCGGAAAAAATCCGTTCAAGATACTCCGGGTCCGAAAAGAGCTGCAGCTTCTCGTCGATACGCCATGAAACCACGATGGAACGATCTTCCATATCCTTTTTTTTCTTTGCCGCAAGAGCAACCAGTGTTTCCCTTAACGGAATGTCCCTGCGATCAGGTTTCAGATTGCTGCCCGCCAGTCCGAAATAGGTGATAATGGTTTCCGCAAGCTTCTGGATACGGTCGAGAGGCGAGTTGATTTCATGGGCGAGATAGAGAAGAAAAGACATCTTGTTGCCATCCAGCTGCGCCACCCGCTCATGGGCCTTGACCAGTTGGGCGGTGCGCTCCTGCACCATCTTTTCCAGGTTTTCGCTGTAATTTTTCAATTCGATGTTCTGTTTTTCCAGGGTCAGCCGCATCATCCTGTTTTCCAGCCCTTTTTCAATGACATTGAGAAGCTGGCGCTGATTCACCGGTTTAAACAGAAAACTGAAGATCTGCCCTTCGTTGATTGCCCGGACGATGTCGTTTTTCTCCGCCTGACCGGAGAGAACAATCTTGCAGATGTCGGGATGTTTCTGGTGCAGCCTGCTGAGCAGCACGCTTCCCCGCATTTCCGGCATCAGTTCATCGGAAATAATGAGATCAACCGGGTTAGCGTCGACAAATGCCTCCACATCTTCCGGATTGACAAAGGTATGGACCCGGTAGGCGCGGCCCAGCAATATTTTCAGTTCCGTCAGGATGGGTCGCTCATCGTCAACGATCACCAGGACAGGTTTCTGCTTTGTCTCACCAGGCGTTTTGTCTAGTTTCATGTGACAAATGCTCCTTCATTGCTTTTTAGGTCGTTGCGAAACAACCACTCCATATCCGGCCATTTCGCGGCGGTCCCTTATGCCGTTCACACGCTGTTGTGATATTTTACAGTATTTTCACAACGGCTCAGATGAATGTACTCGGCTTTAATCTACAGATAAAGCCGGACGATAAATGTTGTGCCTTCACCGATTTTGCTTTCCACCAGAATATCGCCTCCGTGGGTTTCCACGATCCGGTGGCAGAGGTTCAGGCCGAGCCCGGTCCCGGTTCCAACGGCCTTGGTGGTGAAAAAAGGATCGAATATCTTGTCGAGAACCTTCTGCTCAATGCCGGCGCCATTATCACGAAAGCACGCCTCGATATAATTCTTTTCTTTATTGTGGTGTGTGGAGATGAAAATACGTCCCTCCTTTTTGGCCAGACCCTTTTCCTTGACCGCATCCCGTGCATTCATGATCAGATTCATGAACACCTGGCCCATCTCCTGGGCAAGCCCCTTGAAAGCAGGCAGCCCCGGAGCCAGATCCGTCTCAATATCCAGATCGTATTTGACCTGGTTATGGGTGAGAACAACGGCATCCCCGACAATGGTATTGAGATCACAGGGACGGAAGGTCTCTTCGCTGTGGGCCATTCGTTTCGTGCTTTTGACGATGTGGTCGATCCGCGCCACGGACTGAATGTTACGTTCGGCGATATCATCGATTCCCTCAATGACCAGATCCATATCAAGTTCCGCCATCAGACTGCGCAGTTTTTCACGTTCCGCGGTCGGATCACCGTGGTCTGCGGCAAGCGAGCTGTTAAGGAATGCGACAAGTTCCTTGACGTATTCCACGTTCATTTTCAAACCATCCATGGAGAAACTGATTGCCTGGGCCGGGTTGTTTATTTCATGGGCGATGCCGGCCACCATGGTGCCGAGAGAAGCGAGCTTTTCCTGCTTGATGATTGTTGTCTGGCTTTCAATAAGGGCGTATTTCGCCATGTTGCGCTCAGTGATGTCCCGCACCATGGCAATGAAAAGAGGTTTTTCCCCCAGTTGCATTTCACTGAGCGATATCTCGAGGCTGAAGATCGAACCGTCTTTTCTGACCCCGAGCAATTCCCTCGGCGCCTCCAGTGCCTTTCTTATTTGGGCGGGGAGACAGGAAGTCCCTCCCACTCCTTTTTCCTTTTCGTCGGCAGAAACCAGCCTGCCGATATGTTTCCCCAGCATTTCCTCCTGCGAATAGGAAAACATGCGGGATGAGGCATGATTACATGATTCGATGTTGCCCTGATCATCAATGGTGAGCAGTCCGTCAAACATGTTGTCAATGATGGACCGCACCCGCGCCTCAGCCTGCTCCCTCTCCCAGACGGTCACGGTGAGACGCTGCACACCAAGATAGATGCCGAGCAGGCCGAGCAGCCAGAAGGTGCCGTGGGCCAGGGAAAAGGTGAATATGTCCTGGCGGGAGATGGAGAGAAGGGGCGCCATGGAAATGGAAACGCTGATCCCGCCCCGGATGTCTCCCACTTCGTACCCCTGGGAGGAATGACATTGCAGACATCCCGTTTCGGTGATCATGGGCCGCATGAGGCGCAGATATTTTTGCCCGTTGATGTCCTCCACCGAACTGACCTCTGTGACGCCATCTTCAAATGCCTCGAGCGCCGCCGTTTCCCAGGCGTCGGCTGCGTTTTCCGGACGAATGGGATCAAGGCTCGTGATATGGCCGAAAGGACCGTGCTGCTTGGTCTGCATCTCGTACACCTGGCGGATCATGTATTCCGGATTAACCAATGTCAGCTCACTGCCTTTGCTGCTTGTCGCCGTCGTGTAGTCGGCAATCTGATCAAGATACGGGTTCGGTTTGGTCGTGTCGCTGATGGGGACAAAAACGCCATGGTGTCCCGTTGCCCATCGATAATAAATGAGGTCTTTTTCAAAAATCGTTTTTGCCTCAATCAGGGCGATTTTCAGTGTACGCTGTTTGTTTAAGGTAATATTCCAGGACAGGGAAAACAAGACAATAACGGTCCAGATGGCGGCAAGGGGCCAGCCATAACCCTTGTCGATCCTTGCCCGGGTGACATTTCTGGCGGATGTCCCTGTTTTCCGCCTGAGACAGCCTTCAATGAAGGCCAGCAGCAGAAAAATGACCAGGGCCGTGGTGCCGCCGACAATCAAATGTTCCCGGTCCGCATAAGGGATCTCCGGGTGGAGAAACATATCCGACAGGGCGCTCAGGTTGCCCATGAGGAGGATCATAAAAAAGTAAAACAGGTAACGAAATTTCATCATACAAGAGGCCTACCGGGCAGTCTATTCATTGTCAGTATCGGTGTCATCAGCCGCAAATTGGCTGATATCGCCGTACTGACTCAGTTTACGGCGAAGCGTGTCCTTTGAGATACCGAGATCACGGCATGTCTGCATTCTTTTGTAATTATTGCGGATGAGTGTGGTGATAATTACCTTCTTTTCAATTTCTTCAAGGGTCATATTGGGAATCTGCGGGAATCCTTCCGAAGCGGGCGTGGTTTCCGTCTGCTCCTCCGTTTCCGCAACTCCGGGCGGCTGCAAAGTTTCAGGCAGATGATGCGGAAGGATGAGTCCCTCGTTGCAGAGAATGAAGCAAAACTCGATGATGTTTTCCAGCTCTCGGATATTGCCGGGGTAATCCGCCTTCATGAGCAGTTTAAGCGCCTCTTCCGAAATGCCCTTGACCGCCTTGTTGCGTTGCCGGTTGTACTTGTTGATGAAAAAATCCACCAGAAAGGGCAGATCCTCCATCCGATCCCGCAACGGCGGCAGTTCTATCTTGACCACATTGAGCCGGTAATAGAGATCATCACGGAAGACGCCCTGCTCGACAAGGGCGTCAAGATCCTTATTGGTGGCGGCAATGACACGGGCGTTTGTTTTGACCGCAGTGTTTGAACCAAGCGGCTCATAGGTTTTTGACTGCAACACCCGTAGAAGTTTGACCTGCATGGCTGGTGAAATGTCGCCGATTTCATCGAGAAAAAGCGTCCCCTTGTCGGCAACGGCAAAACGTCCCTGTTTGTCATGTTTGGCATCGGTAAAGGCGCCCGCCTTATAACCGAAAAGTTCGGACTCAAGCAACGTGTCGGGCAATGCGCCGCTGTTCACCGCGACAAAAGGCTCGCTGCTTCTGTTGCTCATCCCGTGGATGGCGTTGGCAATGACCTCCTTGCCGGTGCCGCTTTCACCGAGGATCAGAATGATACTGTCGCTTTTGGCAAATTCCGGCAGCACTGACATGAGCTGCTGCATTTTTTTGCTTTTGCTGTAAATCCCTTCTTTCCTGCTTTCATCAAGCAGGCGGCTGCGCAGCTGAAGAATTTCCGTGCGATCACGGAACGTTTCAACCCCGCCGATACCGTTGCCGTTGTCATCGGTCAAGACGCTGACACTGATCGTAACCGGAATCTGCCGGCCCGTTTTGCCGCGGATGATCACATCGCCTTCATGCATCTTTTCCTTGGAATCCATGGCCTTGGCAACGGGGCAACTTGCCCCGCAGAGAGAACCGCAAATAACCTCGTCGCATTTTTTACCGAGCACCTCTGAACTCGTGTAACCGGTAATTTTTTCCGCCGACCGGTTGAAGGAGGTGATGCGAAAGTCATGGTCAACCGTAAAAACACCATCGGCCACGCTGTCCAGGATGTGTCGGCTCTGGATCATACCGGTGTTATCGCGGAAAACAACCACTCCGCCGATAATGGAGCCGTGGAAATCCATAAGCGGCACAGCCTGGACACTGACCGGCAGAACCCGATTATCAATGGTGAGAAGCGAGGTTGATTCTTCCAGAACCGGTTTACCACTTTGCATGGCCTTGGCCAGCGCCATATTCGCGGAGCGTGTTGTCCCCGTCCCGTTCATTTTTGCAAAAATTTCGGTGAAAGGTTTACCAATCACCTTTTCCTGGGTCAAGCCGGTGATCTTTTCCGCTGCCTTATTAAACAGGGTGATATCCGAATCTTCATCAACCGTGACAACACCATCAAAAAAACTGTCAAGAATGAGCTGCCGGTAAAAGATTTCACGGATTTCCTGAAAGGACTGAACTCCGCCGACTATTTCACCATTATTGTCTTCCAGGGGGGAGGCGCTGACCAGAAGCGGCATCTCCTGCCCTTCAATTTGGAAAATCCGGGTCTGCTTGAGAAGCGGCCGGCGGGACTCAAGGACCTGATCGACAATGCAGAATCGTTCATCCCCGCGGGACGGGAAAATTTCATGACAGAATCTGCCAAGGGCATCTTCCTCGGCAATGCCGAGAATTGTTTCAGCGGACTTGTTGATGGAAGTGATCTTCAGATCGGTGTCAACGGTAAAAACCCCCTCGGTCAGATTGTCGAGGATGAGTTTGCGCTGCAGGGCATCACTGAAGATTGCGGAGGAAAGCCTCTGCAACGTTCCGATTACGTTTGAAAGTTTGTCGTCTTTTATCATTCGCCTGAACACGCCGGCAGAAACCGGCTCCCAACACATTCTTTACTTTAATTTTATAACCGAACCTCTGACAACTTGAAAAACCTGTGCGGTAAGCCGTCAGACCGACGTTCCTTGTCGGAAGATGAGAAAAGGAAGGCGTAAAACGTTTCCGCCACCCAATGACCACTTGTTCAGTCCTCAGCTTTAGCAGGCACCAGATCAGCGAGAACCTCGAGCAGCGGACCGAGGTGTGCTTCGTACTTACGCCAACGGTCGACGGACGAGGTATAGATCGGCTGCCGCACCTGGGTAACGCTGGCGGTACGAATATTACGCTCTGTTTTGTGAAAATCGAGACAGGCGTCGCTCCAATCGAGGCCACAGTACTCGATGAGCGCCCGAGTCTGATTCTCATGATCGGCAACCAGGTCTTCATACTGCACCTCGTAAAAGGAACCTTCGGGCAGTACTTTTCTCCAGTGCTCCATGATGGAGGCGTAATTCCTGTAATAGCGGCCGATCTCGGCAAAGTCGTAGCTGTGGTGCTGACTCTTGTTGAAAAGCTTGGTAAAGCCCGAGAGACAGGTATCCACCGGATTGCGCTTGACGTGAACGATCTTGGCGTTGGGCAGCATGAGATGGATAAGGCCCACGCAGTTGAAGTTGGCCGGCATCTTGTCGGTGATCCGTGCCGCCTCACCGTTTCTCGACCGCAAGCCGGCCACGTAACGCTCGCCCAGCCCTTTCATGTCCGTGCGGACCAACCCGGCAAGGGACAGAGGGTAGCCGTCAACCCCTTCCCGCGGCCGGGCAGCCAAGGCCAGCAGATCCGGAAGCTCGCCGGCACCGTAAACCAGCGGGTGGCTGGCGATTATCTGTTCGGTAAGGGTTGTTCCGGACCGGGGCATGCCGAGCACGAAGATGGGCAGATCTGAGTGACAGCCCCCACCCCGCAGCTCTTCGATCTTTTCCGGTGAGAAGAAGGAGAGGATATTCGCACAGTTGGCATCGTTGTCCGCCGGATTGTACTCTGTACGCTTGCGTTTCAGACGGCAACCTTCGATGAAGTGGGTCATGGCAAGACCGTGCTCGCCAATGTCGTCATAGCATTTGCCCAAAGCGAAATGCAGGGGCAGGGCCTTTGTCTCTCGCATGGAATCAAGTTTTTCGGCCTCCTTGATAAGGGCCTCCATGTTCCCATCCCCCTTTTTGACCTTCTTCACCTGGGCCAGGGCCAGACGGGAGCCGAGGTTGGTAGCGTCAAGGGAGAGGCCATGCCGAAAACAGGCTCCAGCCTCATCGAGTTTGCCCTGTTCCATGAGCAGATGGCCGCGACCAAGATGGGCGCTGAGCAACTCGGGATTGAGCTCAAGTGCGCGACGGTAGGACACCTCGGCCTTGTTCGGATAACCGGCCTCGGCATAAATACCGCCCAACAAACTGTGAACTTCGGCCTTTTCCGGCGCCAGGGACAGGGCCTTGGCGGCCAGGTTCTCAGCATCGGCGAGCCGCTTCTTTTCCTGATGAATCCGTGCCAAACCGACAAGGGCCTCAGGATAGTCGGGTTTGAGCTTCAGAGCGTTCTGGAAGGCGGCGGCGGCCTTGTCGGTCTGTTCGAGCATGAGAAAGGCGGTACCTATATTGCAATGAGCCTCGGCATAACGAGGCTTGAGACGAATTGCATTCAAAAGGATCTTTACCGCCTCCTCGGGTTGTTCGGTCTCAGTGAGAACCGCCCCGAGGTTGTTCATGGATTCGAGATATCCCGGGTCAGCGGCCAGGGCCTTGCGGTAGTATTCGATGGCCGTGTCCCGGTCCTTGCGGTCCCGGTGGATGCTGCCCATATTGTTCAGGGCCGGAACCAGATGCGGATGAATCGCCAAGGCGTTTTTCTGACAGATTTCTGCTCGGTCATATTCCTTGCGGTCGTACCAGGCGATGCCCAGGTTGCTGTGGGCGGTTGCGGAAAGGGGATCGAGAGCAACGGCCTTTTCACCATGCGTCACCGCTTCATCGAGGCGCTTGAGGAGACGGTACATCTCGCCCAGATTGGAGTGAAACTGGGCCACAGTCGGATGGTGGCGTATGGCCTGTCCGATAAGCTTCACTGCATCCTCAGTATTGCCGGACTGATGGGCTATGATGCCGAGCAGATGAAGGGCGAAAGGATTGGAGGCCTGTGACTGCAGAATTTGTCGTACAAGGCGCTCCGCCTCAACAAGCTTGCCTTCATTCTGATGACGGGTGGCGAGTTGCAGGGCTTCATCGATGGAAAGCATCGCTCCGGCAGGAGTGGGGCGGCTAGCGGCTCGGGAAGAGGATACGGTATTCTTTCTGGACATGAAACCCCAACGATTAAAATAAGTTGTAAATTTATACTAAATGGGGAAAGGCTGTAATCGACCAGACACCTTACCAGACCAGAAAGAAGAAAAAACTCAAGACATTTTTACTCCCTTGAAGGTATCAAACAGAAATAAATCAGTAAAACTACCTGATAGCTTCCGATTCGTCAAGGCTGATTTGACCGACATTTTTTTATCTGGGACGACGAAATAACTGCTTGACTCTCCCATAAAAATTACGCTAATCAGTTTTATAATGAATAGGTGTTCACATTTTGCGACACTGAGTCAAAGGCTTTCTTTTTTACGCCTTAACTTGAGTCGATAAGGGGATTTGTTTCAGATCAGGTACCATACCAGATAATTGAGAAAGGAGGATATTAACACATGAAGAAACGCTATTCTTCACAACTGATCAAGATTGTTGTAGGTGCTGCCATGGTCATGGCCTTACCTGCCGCCTATTATGCGCAGGAAGTCTTGGCCGCAGATTATGCAGTTACTGCTGCGGAAACGGCCAATACCGTTCTCTACAGCCTGACCGGCACCGACACGCTCACGGTCACCAGTTCCGGCGCGATCCATGCCACCAGCAGCGCCAATGCCGTCGAAGTCGATGCGGCTGGAACAGGGGTATCCATCAACAATTCCGGAACCATTGACAGCGCGGGAGCCATTGCCATCTATGCCGATTCCTCGGCCACCGGCACCGAGATTACCAACCAACTCGGTGCCACCATAGCTTCCTTCGCCTCTGACTCCGTCACCAGCTCCGGCGCCGCTGCCACCGCCTCCGTCTCCGTCTCCTACGCCACAGCGATTTATATGGGCGATGTCACAGCAGGCACCACACTCTCCAACGCAGGAACCATTGCCGCCACCCTCAGCGCCGACGCCAGCGCCACCGGCACCACCTATGCCGGAGCTTCCGCCACCGGCGACACGGCCTACGGCATCGACATGGAATACGTTTACGGCGATTTCATCAATTCCGGCACCATCAGCGCAAACGAGATTCTGACCGCCGCAGCCGCAGCCAGTGCCGGCGATGCCGACGCCGATGCTTCCGGCTCTGACGCCTACGGCATCTCTATGTACGATGTTTATGCCGGCGCCACCTTTGACAATTCCGGCACCATCAGCGCCTCGATTTCAGCCACCGCCACAGCCACCGCCTCCGACTCTGCCACTGCTGAGGCAGACGCAAAGTATGCCTACGGCATCGAGATGGAGGATCTCGAAGGCACTATGACCAACTCAGGCACCATCAGCGCCACCCTCAACGCGGACGCCACCGCCAGCGCCGACAACGCCTCTGCTAATGCTTTCGGTGAATCTGCCTACGGCATCGACATGGGCGATATCGAAGCCGGCGGCAGCCTCACCAACAGCGGTGTAATCTCTGCCTCGATTACATCAAACGCCACGGCCATCGGCATTAGTTCAGCTACGGCTGAAGCAACCGGCTACACCGCCTACGGCATCGACATGGGCACCCTGTACGGAACCCTGGACAATTCCGGCACCATCAGCGCCAGCCGTACCGCCAACGCAACTGCCACTGCCGATAATGCCTCGGCTTCCGTTTCCGCAGGCTATACGATCGCCGGTATTTACATGGACAGCATCGAAGCCGGCGGCAGCCTTGTCAACAGCGGTTCGATCAGTGTCTCCAGCAACGCCAGCGCCATAGCCAACGGGACATCCCTGGCCACCGCCTATGTGGATACGGTTTCCGAAGCCTTCGGTATCAACATGGGCTGGAATGACTCGTTGTACGGCAGTCTTGTCAACTCGGGCACCATCAGCGCATCAAATGCCGGCTTCGCGGTTGCCACGGCCAGCGCCGGTTCCGCCGACGCCACCGTAGGTGACGTCGATATCGCCTACGGCATCAATATGGGCAATGTCGAGGCCGGCGGCAGCCTCATCAACAGCGGCACGATAAGCGCATCCATCACCGCTTCCGCCTCCGCCTCCGCAGTTACCGATGCCTATGCATACGTTGATTCAGCGGGTAGCGCCTACGGCATCGATTTGAGCAACCTGTACGGCACACTTACCAACTCCGGCACCATCAGCGCATCGGCAAACTCCTACGCCAGCGCCATCGCCACCGGTAACGCGAGCGGAGAAGCCCATGCCCATGAGGTCTATGGTATCTCCATGGGTTCCATCGAGGCCGGCGGCTCGCTGGGTAACTCCGGCACGGTCAGCGTCTCTGGTGCCTCCACCGTCATGGCCACCGCTACTGACAGCGCTTCTGCCTATGCCTGCCTTGACACAGTGCTTGGCATCGATATGGGCGGTATCTATACCAACGCCAGCCTCACCAACAGCGGCGTTATTTCCGCCATTGCCAACTCCACCGCCTCGGCCTCCGGTGACTCGGCCTCGGCCTCGGCCCACAATGGCTCCGAATCCAGCGGCGCCATCGGTCTTTACATGGACGGCGATATCGAGACCGAGGCCAGCCTTACCAACTCCGGCACCATTTCAGCCAGCGCACTGGTCAGCGCCACCGCCGACGGAGTCAGTACCGCCTCAGCCGACGCTCGTGCCAATGCCGCTGGTGTCGTTGTTTCCGGAACCCTTTCCGGCAGCCTGGACAACTCCGGGGTAATCAGCGCCGCAGTCTCAGCCACCGCTGCCGCCTCGGCCACCACCCAGACATCCACCGCCACCGCAAATGCCGTCGGCATCGCGCTGGACGGAGTCGATGCCAACGGTGTCCTTACAAACTCCGGGACAATCACAGCTGCAGCCATGGCAAGCGCCGGCAGCATGGACGCATACGCCTCCGGCATCTACGTGGACGATGCCTTGGACGGCACCATCATCAACTCCGGCGCCATCACCGCAACCGGATCAATCAACAACCAGGCCTTCTCGATTTACGCCTATACCGGTGTGGGCGAGGTGATCAACAGCGGCACCATGACCGGCAACATCTACCTTGGCGCCGGCGGCGATGAGGAAGAAGAAGCCGGCAGCATCTCACTGACCAACACCGGCACCATCTCTATCCCAACCCTGACCCCCGATTATGACAACAGCAATACCTTCGTCTCCGGCGACTATACCCAAAACGACGGCGGCATGTTCAAGATCGGCGTCGTGGATGATGCCAATTACGGCAACATGGTGGTGGGCGGCAGCGCCAACCTTGAGAATGACGCCAAAATCAGGGTAAACATCGACCCCAACCATACCCTGGCTGGCGGTGACACCCTGGTTGACGTTATCAATGCCGGGACCTTGGTCGCCAACGGTTTCGCCCTCTCCGACAACGCGCTTTCCGTGCAGTTCACCGGTGTCCAAGACGAAAATACCGTTGATCTTAACGTCACGGGAACCGGCATGAACGATTCCTACAGGATCACCCTTGGCTCCATGGGCTTCGACTCCGCCACCGGACTCGGCGCCCTGCTCGATTCTTTTTACAATAACGGCGCACCCAACTCCTATTTCGACGAGCTGCTCTACATCCTCGGCTCTTCAGAGAACAAAGGCGAGTTTGCCAACGGCATCGCCCAACTTCTGCCGAACATGAGCGGCAACGGCTCCCTTGCCACCCTGGCCAACATGCGCGCCACCAACCGCATCATCCAAAGCCGCTTGGGCGCTGCCTCCGGCCTCTCCTCTGGGGACGAGGCCCAGCGAGTCTCCGGTTTCTGGTTGAAACCCTTCGGCACCTGGACTGATCAGGATGACGCCGATGGCGCCATCGGCTACGAGAACAACTCCTACGGCTTCCTGCTCGGCGCCGACACCACGGTCACCGGCAAGCTGCTCATGGGCGCATCCCTCGGCTACACCAACAGCGACGTTGACAGCAATGGTCCGGCCGACCAAAACCTGGACATCAAATCCTATCAGCTCTCCGTCTATGGAACCTACAGCCTGGCCGAGGCCACCGACCTCAACTTCCAGGCAGGTCTCGGCTGGAGCAACTACGATGGCAAGCGCGTAATGTTTGGGGATAGGGCTTCCTCCGACTTCGACGGGACCAACTACCACCTCGGAGCCGGTGTAGGCCATGCCATCAAGCTTTCCGACAAGACTACCTTTATCCCGTCTGGTCGCCTCGACTACGCCTCGGTGGATACCGATTCATACACCGAGTCCGGATCGAGCCCCTTCAACCTGTCGGTGGGGTCGGATGACGTTGATGAACTCATCCTGTTGGCTGACGGCAAGCTGACCTATGCATTTACCGACACCACCTACCTCTCCGGCAACCTGGGAGTCGGCTACGACTTCCTGGCCGACGACGTGGCCCTCACCTCTTCGTTTGTCGGCGTCGGCGGTTCTTCCTTCAAAACCACCGGCATCGACCCGAATCCGCTGCTCTTCCGCGGCGGCCTGGGGCTGAACATGACGCCCACGGGAAATATTGAAGTCACGCTCCGCTATGACCTCGAAGCCCGCGAGGATTTCATCGACCAGACCGCTTCACTCAAATTGCGGATGCCGTTCTAAACGAACGCTGTATACCGCATACCCCCAACAAACCCCGCTCCCATGAGCGGGGTTTGTTGATACAGTTGACTTCGCTGAAATGAGAATGATGAAGGCAAAAAGGCAAAAAAACAATTGCCAGGAAAATCGAATCAGCTCCTTTTCCAGCGGTTACCGATTCAAGCTCATCTCCCTGAGAAAAAAATGTTCACAAAATTACATCCGGAGCATGTTTATCATCCCGACTGGCCCGAGGCGAGATGGAACATTTCCGGCCTGCTTGCCCACCGGGTACTGGTCAGGGTTTTCGTCGAGCAACTGAAAAGGTTCAAAATCAATACCCTGATCGAATCCTTTCATGACGCGCCAAATCTTGTTTGGAACGGAGGCCGCCCCAACCGCGATTTTCCTTTGCCCTCCGATCCGGCTGCCTATTTCAAGGCACTCAACGATGATGGCATCGGCATACTTTTCACCTTTACCAACACCCTGATTGAAAAACGACACCTCGACGACCGCAACGGCAATAGCCTGCTCGACTGCCTTGACGAAAACTGCGGACTAAACGGTGTCATCGTGGTGAGCGATCTGCTTTCAGACCATATCCGAAGCCGAAAACCTAAATTACGACAGGTGTCTTCCGTCCTGAAAAGTTTCTTTGAAAACCCCGAGGGAAAGCTTGCCTGGTACAAGCTGATGGAGGGACGCTTCGATCAGGTGGTCATTCATCCCGATCATTTGTTCGAGCCTGACCTGATAGCGGGCCTTGACCGGAACAAAGCAGAAATTCTGGTTAATGAACCATGTTTTCATGGCTGCCCCCACAGGAGATATCACCAGACAATGATTTCAAGATGGAATATGACAAGGGACGGGGAGGCTCAGGAAAAAATCTCCGAACTGGTTCGGACCCGTTGTCTTGGCATGGGGAATCTCCTGGACGAGGGAAAAAATCCAGGGCACGGACGATCATGCACGCTCTCCCGATCGGAGCTGCAAGCGCTCCATGCCATGGGGTTCCGAAAGTTCAAAATCTCCGGGCGACAGAAGCCTTCCATCAGCCTTGCCTGGCACATGATTCATTATATGATCAATCCCGACTTGGCCTATCTTGTCGCAGACAACATCTACAAATCGTTTGACCTGATCATAAAGGAAGAATTTCGTCAGGTGAAGAATCCAGCAGAGCGGAAGATGAAGGAGTGAGTCGCGCTCTCCCGCGCCTGAGGGAACACAGCCAGCACAAAAAAAATCAGCCAGAAAGCACATTGCTAACTGGCTGATATCTTAAAAAACTGGTCGGGATGAGAGGATTCGAACCTCCGGCCCCTTGAACCCCATTCAAGTGCGCTACCAGACTGCGCTACATCCCGACATTTAATTTGCGACCGTTTATATGATTTGTGCACTTATGTAGCAGGCTTGCCATGAACTGTCAAGCGGCATTAGAAGAAAGTTATCACTTGTCCTGCAATAATCGTTGTATTCCCTGTAATTCCGACTTGATACCCGCAAGGAAAGAACGGACATCAGGCCGGGACATAACCTTTACGCCTTCAACCACCGACTCTTTTTTCTGTTGGATCAGAAGTTTTTTTGCCCCCGGGATGGTGAAACCATCCTCCTTGAGCAGTTTCTTGATACGCAGGATATTTTCAACATCCACCTGCCGGTAAAGCCTCTGTTTGGAAGAAGCACGATGAGGGCGGATCAGCTGCTTGAATTCGGACTCCCAGTAACGGAGTACATGCTGCTTGACTCCCGCTATTTCGCACACCTCGCCAATCCTGAAATATTTCTTCTCAGGAATCAACGGAGAGAGGCCTTCTGCCTCATCACCGATTTGACTGTCCATATGATTGTGAGGTTTGTCGGTCACTGATCAGCTTTATTGTCAATGGTTCCAAGGTCAGTTGCATAACGCACCACATCATATCATCTTATGACGAAAAAAACATCCGTACTTTTATTGAACGGCCATTGCACAATAATCGTTCAATTTCTATACGGCCGCGGCAAAGGTCAGGAATTTATTTTTTCCCGCAAGCACTTGCTTGCTTTAAAGGACACCATGCTGCGCTTGGCGATCTCCATGGTTTCACCTGTGCGTGGATTTCGTCCCATCCGGGGCGACTTTTTTCTGACGGTGAAGGTCCCGAACTGAACGAGCTTAACCGACTCCTCGTCGAGCAGGGTATTTTTCAAGGTGGCAAAAATCCGGTCCACAAGTTCAGCTGCGCTGCGCTGAGAAATCCCCAGTTTTTCATTAATGATCTGGGCCAGCTCCTTTCGAGTAAGATTAGGCTTCATGGAAATCATACCTCCCGTAACCGGCCCTGAAAGCGAGCCAGAATCATTTCAACAATCTTGTTGTGCGCCCTGTTCACGGTTTCATCATCAAGGGTCTGGTCGGCGGAGCGATAAACAACCTTGATGGCGACACTTTTCAGGCCGGGACCGATGACATCCCCGCGGTAGACATCAAATATTTCGGCCTGCTCAACAAGGGGCTCACCACAATTCCTGATGGCGGCAACAATATCTCCGGATCCCACCTGCTCGGGTACGACAATGGCGATGTCCCACTTGACGGAAGGAAATTTGGGAAGTGAAACAAACTGTTTGTTCACCTTCGGCTTTTCAAGCAGCAGATCCATTCTGATGCTGACAAAAAAAACATCCTGCTTGATTCCGAACTGAGAGAGGGTTTTGTTGCTCACCCTGCCGAAATACCCAAGCTCGGTTCCTTCTGCGGCAATGAGGACAAAACCGTCACGATCACAAAAAGAAGGCGTCTGTTCGGGTTTTGCCGCCAAATCAAGATTTGCCAGCTTCAGTTCACGCTTAATCGTGTCGACCACGCCGATGATATCATAAATATCACCCTTCTCCTCGCCCATATGAAGAATCGGGGTGCCGGGCAATCTGCGGCCGCTCATCACGGCGGTGAGCCATGTTTCTTCCTTCGGCTGATCTGCCGATTCAGTGGCCGGAACAAAACATTTCCCCGTTTCAAAAAGCCTTACATCGGGCATCTGATGATTGACATTGCGTCGGACATTTTCAAGCAGTCCGGGCAACAGCATGGTGCGCAATACGGATTGATCCTCGGCCAGGGGGTTCAGGAGATTTACCGTTTTCCGCCGGACATCATCCCCGGCCAGTCCCAGCATATCGAAATGGCGCGGATTGACAAAACTGTAATTAATCGCCTCGTAAAACCCGAGTGACACCATAATGGAGGAAATATCTTTCCGAAGTCGCCGCGCCGGGTCCTCAAAAGCAGCGGACATGGGGACCAGGGGCATGGTATAAGGAAACTCGTTGTACCCTTTGAGCCGCGCCACTTCCTCGATCAGGTCGACCTCTCTTTCCAGGTCGACACGAAAGGTGGGCGGTGCCACCCGCAGAGTGTCCGAATCAAGGGGTGAACTTTCAATCTCAATACTGCGAAGCAGTGCGGCTATTTCGTCGACAGTAAAAGCATATCCCAGAAGATCATTGGTCTTTGATACACGCAGATTAATGGAATCTGGCTGGCAAACACCTTCGGCCCAGTCAACCCCGCCGGCAACGACTGTTGCCCCGGCCACCCGGCAGAGCAGTCGCACCGCCCTTTCCATGGCAATAGGGGCAAGCTGGGGATCAACCCCCCTTTCAAAGCGGTATGAGGCATCGGTTGCCATATTCAGCATTCGTGCCGTTCGTCTGACACTGACCGGGTTAAAACAGGCGGATTCGAGCAGGACATCGGTCGTCTTTTCATCAACTTCAGAGTTGCCGCCGCCCATCACACCTGCCACTGCCACTGGTTTTTCTCCATCGCAGATAAGCATCATTTCGGAATCAAGCTGCCGAACGGCGCCATCAAGAGTTGTCAGAGTCTCCCCTTGCCGGGGTTTGCGAACAACAATAGCGCCTCCAGCGAGCTTGCTGAAATCAAAGGCATGAAGCGGCTGTCCATACTCAAGCATGACGAAGTTGGTAACATCAACCACATTGTTGATGGGGCGGAGTCCGACGCTGAGCAATCTTTTCTTGAGCCACCAGGGAGAAGGGCCGATGGTGACGTTTTTAAGAAGTCTTGCGGCGTACCTGGGACAGTCACTGTCTTCAACAGTCACACGAAAGGGAATATCATTGCCGTTGAGCTGGGGCATATCAGCCTTGGTAACAGGTGGCTTCAAAATGGTGCTGCAGAAAGCGGCTGCCTCGCGGCCGATGCCGATGACACTGGTGCAGTCGGGACGATTAGGCGTGAGATCAACCTCAACCATCGTGTCCCGCAGATTCAGATCATCAGCCAGATTACCACCGGACTGCGTGATCCCATCAAGATCCATAATCCCGGCATTGCTTTCGCTGATGCCGAGATCTTTTTCTGAACAGAGCATTCCCTGGGAAACCTGACCACGGATTTTACTCTTTTTGATGACCAATCCGGAAGGAAGAACCGCACCGGGCAAGGCAATGGCGGTGAACATACCAGCCCTGGCATTGGGAGCGCCGCAGACAATCTGCATCTTTTCCTCCGCCACCGCGACCTGGCACAGAACCAGACGGTCGGCATCGGGATGGGGCGTCACCGAAAGAATTTCCGCCACCTTGACTCCATCAAGATCGTGAAAAACCTTCTCAACACCATCAACTTCGAGGCCAGCCATGGTAAGGCGGTCAGCCAGTTCCTCGGTGGTAATGGTCAGATCGACATATTGCTTCAGCCAGTCAATTGTAAATTTCATGAGACAGTTTTTTTAAGCTTGAATTAAAACTGAGAAAGGAAACGAAGGTCGTTTTCATAATAGAGCCGAATATCGTTGATGCCGTATTTCAGCATGGCAATACGCTCAACACCGAGCCCGAAGGCAAAACCGCTGTACTCCTCGGGATCATAGCCCACCTGCTTGAACACTTCAGGATCTATCATGCCGGCACCGAGAATCTCGAGCCAGCCGGTATGCTTGCATACCCGGCACCCTTTGCCGCGGCAGATAACGCAGGCAATATCGATTTCAGCGCTTGGTTCGGTGAAAGGAAAGAAACTCGGCCGGGCGCGTATGCTCGTGCGATCATCAAACATTTTGGCGATGAAAACACCGAGCACCCCGCGCAGATCGGCAAAAGAAACCTTTTTATCGACAAGGAACCCCTCAACCTGATGAAACATGGGGGTATGGGTGATATCGGAATCGCAGCGGTAGACCTTGCCCGGCGCAATCATCCGCAGCGGCGGAGACTGAGTTTCCATGATACGGGCCTGCATCGGAGAGGTGTGGGTGCGCAGCAGCAGACTTTCATTGATGTAGAACGTGTCATGCATATCCCGGGCGGGATGATGCTTGGGAATATTCAACGCCTCGAAGTTATAAAAATCGGTTTCAACATCCGGCCCTTCGGCCACACCGAACCCCATACCTTCAAATATCGCGCAGATCTCTTCCATGATTTGGGTCACCGGATGAAGTTTGCCGAAAGCATATCCTCGACCGGGCAACGTCAGATCAAGTTTCACATCTGTGCTTCCGGTGACTGTCGAATTTTCCAGTTCTTCTTTTTTTGCGGCAAAGCGGCTTTCAAGATCCGTTTTGATTTCATTGGCAATTTTACCGATTTTTGGCCGCTCTTCCGCCGAAACCTGGCCAAGCTGACGCATAAGTCCGGTAAAATCGCTTTTCCGGCCGAGATATTTGACTCGATACGGCTCCAGCTCACTTACAAGCTTGATCGCGTCAAGATCGGCCAAAGCAGATTGTTGAAGGCGAAGTAATTCTTCTTCCATCATAGCGTTCCCTGAAAGCGGATTATTTCCCAATTGCACCAGCGCGACACGAGTTAAATGTGCTCAATAGTGATAAAAGGACTTTCATGGTCCGAAGCAACCATTTCTGATTGTCGACGACCCTGAAAGTCCTTTTTGAGGCCATGCATTCAGGAGAACGCAGGCGCATTTGAAGTTTCACCACCAGTCCTTCGAGGCTCGGTTCAGTTCACGCCGATACCAGCTTAAAGTATCTTCACGAAAACCTCAGCCTTGACTGACTACCGAACCATCACTTTCCCGCAGGAGTTAAAAAGACCGCAACGAAAAAATGATTTCGCCGGAATCAGGAAGCAAGCTTCGTAACAGCGGTGAACGCGTTGGGATCGAGAATTGCGAGGTTGGAGAGCACCTTGCGGTCAAGCTCAACACCTGCGTTCTTCAGACCGCCAATCAAACGACTATAGGAAGTTCCGTTCTGCTCTGCCGCCGCACCGATGCGAACGATCCACAGACGACGGAAGTCGCGTTTTTTGGCGCGGCGATCCCTGTAGGCATAGCAGAGAGCACGGTCGACCGTCTCGGTGGCTGTGCGGAAAAGCCGACTACGGCCTCCGACAAAACCTTTAGCAAGTTTCAGAACTCTGTTTCTTCTGCGGCGTGCTTTAAAGCCGCGGGTAACTCTAGGCATTTCAATCTCCTTGGTCTTACATATAAGGCAGAATACGTTTGATTCCCTTCACATCGCTGGCATCAACAACACCTGACTGGCGCAGGTTTCTTTTTCGCTTTGTTGACTTTTTGGTCAGGATATGACTGGTATACGCCTTTCTGCGAATAACCTTGCCGGAACCGCTCATTTTGAAGCGTTTTGCGGCCCCTCTGTTGGTTTTCATTTTTGGCATGACAATTACTCCTGGTTGCATTGCTCGTTATATAAAAAAAATCGATGGTCGTCTCGACACTGCAATCGTCAATTCTTCGGCGCCACATACATGGCCATCTGGCGGCCTTCCATGGTCGGAGCCTGAACGATTGTTGCGACATCTTCGAGGGACTCTGCGATCTGGTTCAGAAGAGAAAGGCCAATAGTATCGGCATAGACAATCTCTCTCCCCCGGAACCTCATGGTCACCTTGACTTTATTTTTCTGTGCTAAAAATTTACGGATATTGCGAATCTTGAAATCAAGATCATGCTTTTCGGTCTTGGGACGGAGCTTTATCTCCTTCACTTCGACTACAGTCTGTTTCTTTTTTGCTTCCGCCTGTTTTTTGCTCTGTTCATAGCGGAATTTGCCGTAATCCATGATGCGGCAAACAGGTGGTTCGGCATTGGGAGATATCTCAACCAGATCAAGCCCAGCTTGCTCGGCAATGGCCAACGCTTCTTTTGTCTTCAAAATACCAAGCTGCTGCCCTTCGTCACTAATGACCCTGATCTCAAACTCCTTGATCAGCTCATTAACTCTGGTCCGTGGCTCACGTCCGTCCTTTTCACTTTTTTTTCTTTTGATACGCTTACCTCCAAATGTTCGCGGACAAACTAATTTCGCAAAGTTTCCTACCGTTTTCACCAGCTTCCAACTATGGTTTCCGGCTCTCCTTCCGGATCAACTCTGCAAAAGCGGAAACAGACATCGGCTCGAGATTCTTCCCGTCGCGCAGGCGCACCGTCACCATGCCCGTTTCCTTCTCCTTATCTCCAACAATGATCATATAGGGAATTTTTGCCAACTGCGCTTCCCTGATCTTATAATTCAATTTTTCATTGCGGGCGTCTTTTTCCACCCTGACTCCGGCCTGTCGCAGCTCCTGATAGACACTTTCCACATAATCAAGCTGCGCGTCGGTGATATTAAGCACCTTGGCCTGTACCGGGGCCATCCAGAGGGGAAAGGCGCCGGCGTAATGTTCGATGAGCACACCGAAAAACCGTTCAAGAGACCCCATCAGAGCTCGGTGGATCATGATCGGCTGGTGTTCTTTGCCGTCTTCAGCGGTATAGCCCAGCTGAAAACGGTCGGGAAGATTGAAATCCACCTGAATGGTTGAACACTGCCAGGCACGTCCCAGAACGTCCTTGATCTTGATATCAATCTTCGGACCGTAAAACACACCCTCACCCGGATCAACCTGATAGGACAGCCCTTTTCTTTCCAAGGCACGTTTCAGGGCATCAGTCGCCTTTTCCCAGTTCTGCTGGGTACCGACAAATTTTTCCGGCTGGGTGGAAAGATAAATATCATATTCAGTAAAACCGAAAGATTTGAGAATATGAAGATTCAGATCGAGAATATTAAAAATCTCGTCGTCCAGCTGCTCAGGCAAGGTAAAAATATGAGCATCATCCTGGGTAAACCCACGAACCCGCATAAGTCCCTGCAAGGCCCCGGTTCGCTCAAAACGATAAACGGTGCCGAGCTCACACCACCGGATCGGAAATTCCCGATAACTTCTTTTTTTCGTCTTGTAGATTCCTATATGGAATGGACAATTCATCGGCTTCAGCTGATAGCTGACGTCCTCAACCTCCATGGGGGAGAACATGTCATCCACATAAAAATCAAGATGGCCGCTGGTAGCCCACATATCGCGTTTGGCGATATGTGGAGTGTAGAGCAACTCATAACCGTTCCGGTAATGCTCTTCCTTCCAGTAATCCTCGATCAGTTTGCGCGCCAGAGCCCCTTTGGGCTGCCAGAGGATGAGGCCCGGTCCCACCAAATCGCTTATGGTAAAAAGCTCAAGCTCTTTCCCCAGCCTGCGGTGGTCTCTTTTTTTTGCCTCTTCAAGCTGATGCAGATATTTTTTCAGCTCCTTTGGATCAAAAAAAGCCGTTCCGTAAAGGCGCTGCAACATGGGCCGTTTTTCATCACCACGCCAGTACGCGCCGGCGATACGGATCAGCTTGAAAGCCTGGAGATGACTGGTATTGGCAATATGCGGACCCCGGCAGAGGTCAACGAAATCGCCTTGAGAGTAAAGGCTTACCGTGTCATCCTCGATATCATCCAGCAGTTCAATCTTGTAGGTCTGACCTTTTTCCTGAAAAAAAGCTCTGGCCTCCGACCGAGAAATAACCTTCCGGGTAAAAGGGCGGGCGGCGGCAACAATCTCCTGCACCCTGGCCTCTATTGCGTCAAAATCATCCGGGGAAAATGGTTCCCCCCGGTCAAAATCATAATAAAAGCCGTCATCAGTGGCCGGGCCGATGGCCACCTTGACATCCGGTCCATAAAGCGACACCACCGCTTCCGCCATGATGTGGGCTGCGCTGTGCCGCAACACATGCAGACCTTCCGGTGAATCTTTCACAACCGGCTCAATCACTCCGTCTTCATGCAGCGTTTCGAAAAGATCGACAAGCCTGTCGCCAAGACGGACCGCAATAATACGTTTACGCTCCTTGCTTGAACAAAGCTCCTTCACCGCTTCGGCCACCGTAGTGCCTGCGGGGAAGGTTTTTGTCTCGCCGTCTTTTATGGTCAGCCGGATTTCAGACATGGAAAATTATTTCAGCCTTTACGCCATTTTTCTATGGTACGAATAAATAAACTTCGCAACAGTTGAATATCGCGAAGTTTATTTATTCGTACCACATCTTTCTCTAATGCCAATCCAGCAGAGCTGGATAAGATTCTTCAAGTAGGTATTAACCATAATTTCAATACGATTAAACACCTGAGAGACAATTTCACGGACCAAAACGAAGAATCTTTATATTCTGGTAGGCACGGGCGGGATTGAACCGCCGACTTCTACCATGTCAAGGTAGCACTCTCCCACTGAGTTACGCGCCTGTAATTTTCATATGACTCTCTAAACGGGAAGGAATTACCAATAAAGAGCGCCTCTGTCAAGAATTTTATGCATCACATGGTGCAATAGATCAATACCTTTTCCTCGCCTCAATGGCCCTGCTCAGGGTCAAATCATCCGCATATTTTATATCCATTCCCATGGGTATACCGCAGGCAAGACGAGTCAATTTCACATTGGTCGCCCGCAGACATTCGATGAGATAAGCGGCTGTCGCCTCACCCGGCACAGTAGAACTGGTGGCGATCAGAACTTCCTCAACCTGCTGGCGTTCGATGCGTATTACCAGATCATTGATCTTGACTTCATCCGGCCCGATACCATCCATGGGCGACAGAACCCCGTGCAGAATGTGATACTGGCCCTGAAATGTCCCGGTTTTCTCGATGGCCATGAGATCCGCAGCTTCTTCCACCACACAGATCATCCGGCTGTTTCTTCCGGAGTCGGAACATATGGCGCAGGGATCAGTTTCGGAAAAGGCAAAACAGTTGGCACACAAGCGGATAGCCTCATGCAGTTCAGCAAGATCACGGGCCAGAGCCCGGGCTTCCACCGCTGGACGGCGAAGAAGATGCAGGGCCAGCCGCGTCGCCGTTTTCCGGCCCACCCCGGGCAATCGGTTCAAATCAGCAATCAGCCTCTCTAGGGCCGGCGGGACAACGTTCACCTTTCATCACCCGCCGAACATTCCGGGCAGATTGATGCCGAGCCCACCCGTCAGTTTCGACAGTTCAGACTGGGTCATCTCCCTTGCCTGTCGCATGGCGTCATTGACTGCGGCAACAACAAGATCCTGCAGCATTTCAGGTTCAGCGGGATTAATCGCCTCTTTCTCGATACGCAGCGAGACGACCTCGAATTTGCCGTTGACGGTAACGTTCACCATCCCGCCGCCGACACTGGTACTGATGGTCCGACGCGCCAACTCCTCCTGCATCTGACTCATCTGATACTGAAACTGCTGCGCCCTTTTTAAAATTGAATCCATATCCATGGCAACTACCTTGTCCTCTTGGTCTTATTGGTCATACTAGTCTTACTGGTCCGACTGGTCCGACTGGTCCCACTGGTCCCACTGGTCCGACTGGTCCGACTGGTCTTACTAGTCTTACTGGTCCCACTGGCCCAATCTGTCTGAATAAAAAATCCTTTGACCAGCAAGACGAATCAGAAAAATTTATCGAAACCTTGGTCCGGTGCGGATCGCTCCCACCTGACCACCGAACACATCGAGCGTCATCTGCACCAGTGGATCATTGGCCAGGGCCCGCCGTTCTTCCTTCGGCCCGTCATGCACCGCTTCCCCTTTGCCCTCACCCCTGTCACCCCGACTGCTGATTTTGAGGGTCAGATCCTTCTGGAAGAAATCCAGCGCATATTCGGTCAGATCCTTAACATTTTCCTTCTTCAGCAGCAAGGTGCAATCAGAGGGATTTTCAAAACGGATAAGCAGCTCTGCTCCCTCCTGCCGAGGATTTTCACAGAGACGCAGCACCTGGGCCATCCACGGCTTTCTCTCCTTGACATAAACCAGAAAATCATCCCAGCTCCTTCGCACATCCCTGGTGCGGGCATGAATAGCAACCCCGCCCTTTGCAATCTCATCCGGCACAACTTTCGCGGATTGCGGTTCAGGAACGACTTCCTTGACCGCGTTTACCGTTTCAACCGCCTTCTCTTTCTTTTCGACAGGAACGTCACCGGGAGGACGCTCCGCAATCTGAGCAGGGGCAGGCTGTGCTGACTCGACGGGCTGCGCCTTTGCAGCTCCGGCAGTCACAGCGGAAACCACCGCAGGGGAACTCACACCTCCCCCTTTTCTTATAATATCATCGAGGCGAGCGAGCAGCATTGCGGCAGGAGTCACGTCACCTGCCTGGACAGCCTTGATAAAAGCCATCTCCAGCACCAGACGGGGATGAGAGGAATACTGCATCTCGCTTACCCCGGCAAAAAGCAACTGGAAGACAAGGGACAGAGTCTCCCTGCTGTACCTGCCGCTCAACTCCCGCAGCTCGGCAAGCTCCTGATCGGAGACATCAAGCATGGTCTCTGGTTGCGGACTTGTACGGCAAACAAGCAAAGCACGCATGTAGGCGAGAAGATCCGCCGAAAAGCGTTTGAGGTCAAGTCCAGCGCTATAGGTTTTTTCCAGCAGGTCAAAACATGCAGCCAGATTTCCGGCCAATAGTTCCCGGGCAAAGGCAGAGAATATTCGCTGGTCAACCAGACCGAGAACCTGCACCACATCCTCGACCGTAACATTTTCACCACCAAAGGAAAAAACCTGATCAAGCAGACTTAAACCGTCACGCACGCTGCCGTCAGCTTCCCGGGCGATCATATCAAGCGCCTTAGCGGGGATACCCACCCCTTCCCTTGCGGATATTTTTTCAAAAAAAGAGACGAGTTGAACAAAAGGCACCCGTTTCAACTCATATCGCTGACAACGGGACAGGATGGTAATGGGCACCTTGTGCAGCTCGGTGGTGGCGAACATGAAATAGACATGTCCCGGTGGTTCCTCCAAAGTCTTCAACAGGGCGTTGAAGGCCTCGGTGGTGAGCATGTGAACCTCGTCTATGATAACAACCTTGAAACGGTTCTGGGTGGGGAAAAAACGGATATTTTCCTTGAGTTCACGGATCTCTTGGATACCGCGGTTGGAAGCGCCGTCGATTTCCTGAAGATCCACTGCGGAACCGGCGGTAATTTCCAGACACGACGAACACCGGTTGCACGGCTTGTCTTCGCCGTCTCCCTGACAGTTAAGGGCCTTGGCCATGATGCGGGCAAGGGTGGTCTTCCCCACGCCCCGCACGCCGGAAAAAATCATGGCATGGGCAACCCGGTTACGCCTGAGTCCATTCCGCAAGGTGCGAACAACAGACTCCTGCCCTACTACATCAGCAAAAGTCTGGGGCCGCCATTTTCGGGCGAGAACAAGATAGGACATGATAATTGATCACGGGTAATTGATAATGGATAATTATCAATATAATTGCAGTCAAAGACGAGCAACCATTACGGTGTCTCTCGAGGGGTACCTTGAAAAAATGATAGCCAGGCACCCCCGCGGCACACAAAGGGGAATCACTACCGCTGCTTCCTCCCGGACCTGACGGGGTTCGTGAGCCTCTGTTGCGCGGGACCCGGCTATCACACTCGTATTCAAAAAAAACAGAGATGAACGGTACCCTGCTATATTCTGCAAACTGGCGGAGAAGGAGGGATTCGAACCCTCGGTACGTTGCCGTACACACGATTTCCAGTCGTGCACCTTCGGCCTCTCGGTCACCTCTCCACGACTTTATCATTTGCAAAGAGAGACACTTTACAACCAAAGACGACTTTTTCAAAGGGGAATTTTAACCCTATTTCTCTTTTTTTCTTCTCTCCCGAAAAAATGCGCTCAGCAAGGAAGAACACTCATCCGCCAGCACCCCCCCTTCCACAAGGAGGAAATGATTGAGTTTTTTATCAATACCCACCTGATAACGGGAAACCACCCCGCCGGCTTTAGGATCATCAGCACCAAAAACTAAACGGTTCACCCTGGCATGCACAAGTGCGCCCGCGCACATGACGCAGGGCTCCACCGTGACGTAGAGAGTGGTGTCGGATAATCTATAGTTGCCTTTTTTCACCCCTGCCCGGCGAAGAACAAGAATTTCCGCATGAGCGCTGGGGTCATGAAGTTCGATGGAGCGGTTGCCGTCACGGGCCAGGATATCACCATTACCATCGACCAAAAGAGCGCCCACCGGCACTTCACCCCGTTCGGCGGCACTTCGAGCTTCATCCAGGGCAATCGCCATGTAATAGTCCTCATGCTCCTCGACCATCAATCTCCACTTGCCTCTCGTTTCTGCTTATTGGCATAATTTGCCGCATACCAACCCGCCACGCAGCCTTCGCCCACGGCCTTGGCCATCTGATGGGGGGGACCTGCGATATCACCTGCAGCATAGACCCCGGCAAGATTTGTTTCCTGCCGCTTATTGGTATCAATGTAGGAAAATGTCTCCATATCGAGCTGGACACCGAGATTGGTGGCAAGCTCCATGGCGCCCTTGGCGCCAAGCTCGACAAAAACACCCTCCACTTCAATCTCCGAACCATCCTCCAGCACCAGTTTCTCCACCGCCTTCTCGCCGACGATTTTCTTCACCCAGCTGTCCAGATGGAGTTTTGCCCCACTGTTTTTCACCTTTGCAGCAAGATCTTCGGAAACGGAGAGTTCCCGGGCGACAAGATGCACCTCAGAGGCGTATTTGAGCAGGGTTAAAACCCCATCCACCGCAGCGCTCTCATTACCCACCACCGCCACCTTGGCGTTACGGAAGAAATTGGCGTCGCAGTCAACGCAGTAGCTGACCCCCTTGCCGGCAAGCTCCTTTTCGCCACTCACTTTCAGCTTGTTTTTATGGGTACCGGTGGCAAGGATTATCGTCCGCCCCTGATACATCCCGCTTTCCGTTCGCACGGAATAAAGCTCATCCTGCTGCTCGATGCCAAGCACGTCCTCCTCGACAAACTTCGCCCCGAACCGAATTGCCTGCGCGAGGCCGGTTTTAAGCATTTCTTGACCATCGGTCACCCCGTCGACGCAGAGATAGTTCTCCACATGGGCCCAGTAAATGGAGCTTTTCAGGGGGCGTCCGACAACAAGCACCGTCGCTTTTTTCCGCACCGCATGGACGGCAGCCTGGAGTCCGGCCGGACCGGCGCCGACAATAATGACATCTATTAATTCCGACATGATTGCATCCTTCATATTTGACTTCAGAGTATTGATTGAACGTTGCATCCCGAGCTCAAGGCTCATGATAAAAATTTTATCCTTGGAACTTTGCACCGTGATCTTTATAGTAAGCAGATATCTTAATTCCGCTTCCGACGATTGTCAAAAAAAGATGGCCCCTTAACAAAACAATCCATGAAATTTCTCGCCGACCTCCATATCCATTCCCCTTTTTCCCGGGCCACCAGCAGGGAAAGCAATCTTGCCGGCCTCTCTGCCTGGGCGCGAGTCAAAGGCATCCACCTTATCGGCACCGGGGACTTCACACATCCCGGCTGGTTTCAACAGTTAAAGGAACAGCTTGTGCCGGCGGAACCCGGCCTGTTGCGGCTCCGTGATGAAAAAAAACACACCCCCTCCTCCATCGCCACGCCCGAGGAAATTCCGGTCCGGTTTGTTCTGACCGCGGAAATAAGCTCCATCTACAAGCGGCATGACCAGGTGCGCAAGGTTCACAATATTCTCTTTGCCCCGGATTTTGCCGCAGCGGAAAGAATCAACAGACGACTCGCCGCCATCGGCAATATCGAATCGGACGGCCGCCCCATCCTTGGTCTCGACTCCCGGGATCTGCTTGAAATTCAGCTTACGGAAGCGGAAAACGGTTTTCTGGTGCCGGCCCACATCTGGACCCCCTGGTTTTCCCTGTTCGGATCAAAATCAGGCTTTAACTCCATCGAGGAATGCTTCAGCGATCTCTCTCATCACGTTTTCGCGCTTGAAACCGGCCTTTCTTCGGACCCGGCGATGAACCGGCTGGTTTCCGCACTCGACCGTTTTACCCTGATCTCCAATTCAGACTGCCACTCACCGGCAAAACTGGGCCGGGAAGTCAACCTCTTTGACTGCGAACTTGATTTTTTCTCCATGAAAAAGGCCCTGCAGAACCCATCGCTGGGATTCCTCGGTACCATGGAATTTTTCCCGGAAGAGGGCAAATACCACCTGGATGGCCACCGGAAATGCAACGTGAGCATGGAACCATCGGACACCAGAGCCTGCCGCGGGATCTGCCCGGTTTGCGGCAAACCCCTCACCGTCGGCGTCTTTCACCGGGTCATGGAGCTGGCCGACCGAAAGAGTCCGCTCTACCCTAAAAACGGCCCGACGTTTCGAAGTCTCATCCCTCTTCAGGAGGTGATCGGTGAGATCATGGGCAGAGGCCCCTCCACTAAAGGCGTCATTGAACAATACCGGAAAACAATCAACCACTTCGGTTCCGAATTCAACCTCTTTCTTCATACCCCGCATGAAGAGATCAATGCATTTTCACCCCTGCTGGCTGAAGCGATTGCCAGAATCCGGGAAAGCAAGGTGATCCGCCAGGCGGGCTTTGACGGACAGTTCGGCGTCATCCATGCCTTTGCCCATGGCGAGATCGAACGTTTGCGAGGTCAGGCAAGCCTCTTTGACGACACACCAAAGCGAAAGACAAAGACGAAAAAGAACGTTGTCCCGGATACGACAATTCTTTTAGACAAAAAAACACTCCACCCTGCCATTCCGGCGACGAGCAACCCTGCCCAGCAACGGGCGATTGCAAGCGAGGCCCGCCGTATCCTTGTATCAGCAGGCCCCGGAACAGGCAAGACCTACACCCTGGTCGGACGCCTGGCACACCTGATATGCGCAAAGTCTGCAGAGCCCGCCCATATTGCCGCCATCACCTTTACCAACCGCGCGGCGAATGAAATAAAGGAACGTCTTGTCAAAAAAGCCGGGCAAAGCGCGGAACAGGTCTTTGTCGGCACCTTCCACCGCTTCTGCCTTGACTGGCTGCAGCAGGAGATTCCCGACCTTGCCGTCATCGGCGACGAGGACCGAGAGCTCTTGATCAGACGGCTTTATCCAGAATCAACGTCAGCGGAACGAAAAAAAATCAGGGAGGCGATCTGTTCCTTTCCTCCGGGGGAAGAAAACACATCGCTCCTATTCCCTTATCTGAATGAACTGCGTAAGATAAAGGCCATCGACCTTGAGATGATCATCCCCCACTTTGTCGACAAACTTGCTGGGAATCCGGACTTTGCAAGGAAGGTACGCAGCCGGGTACGCCATCTCTTTGTCGACGAGTTCCAGGATGTCAACCGCAGCCAGTTCACCCTTGTTTCACTCCTGGGCGAATCCGCCGATCTTTTTGTCATCGGTGATCCAAATCAATCCATTTACGGGTTCCGCGGCAGCAACCTCAACTCCTTTTTCCGATTCGCCAAGAAGGAAGGAACAGAGTGTCTGGCGCTTGACCGCAACTACCGTTCCGCGCCGGAAATCCTCACTGCGGCAAGCGGAGTGATCAGCCACAACCCCATCAGAAGCGATGTTCACATTACAGCTGAACGCAAAGCAGCCGGCGATATCTCCTTTTTCATTGCCCCAACCGTCCGGGCGGAAGCAGAACATGTGGTCATACAGATCGAAAAACTGCTGGGCGGCATCTCAAGCTTTTCCATCAATTCCGGACGATCAAGCGGCGAGGAGCGCCGGTACACCTTTCGCGACATCGCCATCATGCACCGGCTTTCCCGCCAGGCCGAACCCCTGGTTGAGGCCTTGGAGCGCCGGGGAATCCCTTTTCAGATGGTGGGAGCACGCCCCTTTTTCATGGAAAAGAATATTCTCCCCCTTGCCCTTTTGACGCTCATGGCGGCAGGCATCGGCACCAGGGCGGACGCTCTCGCCCTCTGCCGAGAAATGCCCGGAATCGGACCGACAACCCTGGGACGCCTGGAAAGCGAAGTTTCACTGAACAATTCCGATTTCTTCAACCACACGCAAACGTTATCACTTGGTGCCGGACCGGCGAATATTCTGGGCAGAATCCAGCGAGAATTGAAGATTTTTCAGACCGAAGCGGCCAACAATCTCAGCCCGGCATATCGCCCACTCTTTTCCCTTTTTCAACGCGACCCTGCTTCCACAAACGCCAAACGGTTCCTCCAGCTGGCCGGAGCTTTCGGTGAGCTTGCAGCCTTTGCCCGTCATCTTGAAGAAAACCGCACGGCAACCATCTATGACGAACGGGCCGAGGCGGTTTCCCTCATGACTTTGCACGGCGCCAAGGGCCTGGAGTTCCCGGTGGTCTTCATTACCGGCTTAAACGACGGTATCCTTCCCTGCCGGATGGCCGGATGCCTTCCGGAGGAGGAGCGACGGCTCTTTTATGTGGGAATGACCCGAGCGAAAGACATTTTACTCCTCTCCTGTTCAGGCGAAGACACACCATCTCCATTTATCAATGAAATTCCGGCGGATCTTCTGAAAACAATCGAAGAGAAAGGGCCTAAACGGAACAAACCCCAGGCCAAACAACTCAACCTTTTTTAAGTGATGTCATGCAGAAAAAAATAAAAATCGGCCAGGCCACCGTGGGTTTGATCGGGTTTGACCAGGCACTCCAGAAAGCCCTTGCAATGGGAACTTCGGTTGATGCGGCGGTTGATTTCCTTTTTGAAACGGTAAGCAGGGAAAACTATATACCAATCTCCGCTGTGGATCTTTACAAAAAGGCCCTGCGTGACGAATTTGAACGGGTCTCAGGCGGCAAGGACGAGCGGCAGCAGCAGCTTACCATTAAAATACTCGGGCCGGGTTGCGTCAGCTGCAATAAACTCAACACCATGATTTTCGACATCATGCAGCGGCTGGAAATCGCTGCGGACATAGAGCAGATCCACGATCTGGATGAAATATGGCGCAACGGGGTCATCACCACTCCGGCGCTTATCATCAACGGCACAATCAAATGTTCGGGCCGCATGCCCCCTCCGGCTGAGGTGGAAAAGTGGCTGGTTGACGAATGGGAAAAGCTGTAACCGCAGACCGAACAACAAAACGTTCCCCAATTGAGGAGGACAAATCATGAGCACGAACACCGGCAAAATCTTCACTCCTTTTACCCTGAAGAACTTCACCCTGAAAAATCGGCTCGGCGTAGCGCCGATGACCCGCATGTCCGCGACCAAAGACAGTGTTCCCCGGCAGGATGTGTTTGATTTTCTCGTGCGCCGGGCAGCAAACGGCGCAGGTCTTGTTTTTACCGAGGCCATCGTCACCGACTACGAAAGCGCCCAGGGATATCCGGGTCAGGCGCGGCTGCTCACCCAGCGGCAGATAGATGCATGGCGTCCGGTGGTCGAAGCGATTCACAGGGAAGGTTCTCTTGCGATCATGCAGATGTTTCACTGCGGCCGCATGAGCTGGAACGAGGTCAATCCGGCGGGTAGAGTCATCGCGCCGAGCCCGCTCGCCCCCAGGCAGCAGAACCCCCTGACCGGCGCCCCCTACCCGATTCCCGACGAAATGAGCCGCTTTGATATCGATCATGCGATCAACGGCTTTGTCGAGACGGCCAAAGGGGCGGTGGCCGCGGGTTTCCCAGCCATTGAAATCCACGGGGCGCATGGCTACCTCATCAACCAGTTCCTCTCCTCCTACTCCAACAAACGAACTGACGGTTACGGCGGCAGCCCGGCAAACAGATTCCGTTTTGCACGGGAAGTGATTTCGGCGGTCAAGGCAGCCGTTCCGGAAGAGATTATTCTCACCTTCCGCATCTCAAACTGGGGAATCGCCGACATGGATGTTTCCCTTTTTGCCGGCAGGGAGGAATGGCAGGAAATGATCTCCATGATCTCGTCGACTGGAATAGATGCCATCTCGGTCTCCACCTACAATTTTAGCGACAAGGCGTTCGGCGCCGAAAAAAACATGGCGCAACTCACCCGGGAGGTGACAAAACTGCCCATTATGATCTGCGGCAAAATCCATGACCAGAAGACAGCAAAAGAAGCATTAGAGGATGCCGATATCGCCCTGAGCGGCAAATCAACACTGCTCAACCCAAACTGGGTGGAGGATGTCAGGACAGGCAAACCCCTGCCCTGTCACCAGTCGGACGAGGCCAATATTGCCTATACAACCGAGCCGCTTCCCTGACGTGAGCACGTTGCGGCTCTCAAACCGTCCCGCATGAAACGCGACATCATCCATCTCGACATGGATGCCTTCTACGCCTCGGTTGAGGTGATGGACAACCCGGAGCTGGCAGGGCTGCCGGTCATTGTCGGCGGCACTTCCGACCGCAGCGTGGTGTCGGCCGCCTCCTATGAGGCGCGGGCGTTCGGTGTCCATTCGGCCCTTGCCGTCGCCATCGCCCGCAAACGCTGCCCCCAGGGGATCTTTCTCCCGGTGCGCATGGCCCGCTACCAGGAAATATCGGAACGGATCATGGGAATATTCCGGGACTATTCCCCCATTCTCGAGCAGATCTCGGTGGATGAGGCATTCCTTGACGTTACCGGCTGTGAGCGCCTTTTCGGCTCGCCGATCCGGATTGCCGAAATAATCCGGGCGCGGGTCCGGGAAGAAACCGAACTCACCGTATCGGCCGGTATTGCGGGCTCGAAGCTTGTCGCCAAAATCGCCTCAGACCAGAACAAGCCGGACGGAGTAACCATTGTTCCCCATGGAGAGGAAGAAAAATTTCTTGCTCCGCTCCCCATCAAGAGACTGTGGGGTATCGGCAAAAAAACAGTGCCTGACCTGGAAATGCTCGGAGTGAAAACCATCGGTGATCTCATTCGTTTTTCCCTCGACTTCCTGGAAAAGAAATTCGGCAAAATGGGCCGTCACATGTACTTCTGCGCCAGGGGGATTGACAATCGCCGGGTGGAAACGGAACATGAAACAAAATCCATCGGCAATGAAGAGACCTTTGCCTCCGACGTGACGAACCTCCCGGAAATCCAAAAAGAACTGCTGCGGCTGGCCATTAAGGTTGGAGAGCGCCTGCGCCGCCACAATCTCAGCAGCCGCACCGTCACGTTGAAAATCAAATATCATGACTTTTCCTCAGTAACCCGCTCGGTTACCCTGAAACAACCGACCAACGATTCAAAGCAACTTTATCAGGAGGCCACGGCTCTTCTGCCCAAAACCATGGCCGGCAGCAAACCGGTGCGACTGGTGGGGATCATCGCAGGCAACCTGGCAAGCGGCACTGCACCTGAACAGCTTGACCTCTTTTCCTGCAACCGGAAAATCGAACGCAAGGCGCTTAACACCGCCCTTGACCTGATCAACAACCGCTTCGGCCCGCAGACCATCAGACCGGCCGCCCTGACCGGCGAAAAGGATACCGACAAGCACCCATAACCTCGGTTGCAATGCTCCTGAAAAATAAAATAATATCCGAAACCTTTATCTTGGAACCAAACAACATGGTATGGCAATGCCGATTTTTTTGTGATAGTTTTTTACTGACTCACCTTGCCGTCAGGGCAAGGTTTTTCATCCCGAATAAATAAGCGAATCCGTATGCGCAAAGCTGAATGACTCACTCCGAGGGAACTTGAAAATGGCGACCATTGAAACAATTTGTATAAGCAGCAAAAAAGGTATTGTGAAAAGTCCGGTTGAAAAGGCAACCTTTCAAGCCGGATTCGGAATCGTTGGTGATGCCCATGCCGGAAAATGGCATCGGCAGGTTTCTCTGCTGGCAGGAGAAAGTATCGATCGCGTCAAAGAACACCTTCCTTCCCTGAAAAAAGGGGCTTTTGCGGAAAACATCATCACCAGAGGCCTGAACCTGTCGAGTGTATCAGTTGGCGACCGCCTTACAATAGGCACGACAATTATTCTGGAAATTACCCAGATCGGCAAGGAGTGTCATAATGACGGCTGTGCCATCAAAAAGGCAACCGGCGATTGTATCATGCCGAGAGAGGGAATATTCGCCAGGGTAATTGAAGGGGGCGAGGCAAAAGCCGGAGATTCGATAGCTTTTACAAACTGAAATCAGCGCACGATGCATTACGGACATCTCTCCGGAATGGCGGACCGTGGAACAAAAAAAGTTTCCTGCCAGTCCCCGTTTTCTTCATCTCCGGGCGCGGTTTCGGTATCGTTCAGCCGGACGTATTTGAGGAGCGCATCTGACGATATAGGCTATATGCCATGGCGCCGATCATCATCACACCACCAATCATTATCCCCCAGAGAAGCCATTTTTTCCAGGGTGGCGGCGGAGGGAGGGGGATGAGCATGTCCGGGCCGCCCAGTTCAATTTCTCGTCCGATTCGGGCCTCCTGTATGATCACCTGTTGTTTTTCAATGTCTTTTAAAACATTTTCATCCAGACCGTTTTCCGAATTCCGGGTTGCCGAAGCCATACGGCCGCTGCCAAAGGCAAGGATGTATGGTTCGTCGCCCTGGCTGAGAAAATAGAGCATCTGGGGCTGCCAACCCAACTCAAGGTACGGCAGCAAATCCGGGGAAAGATCTTTCCCCTCCGCCGGAATCTCCAGACGCCAGTAACGGTCGGTTGTTAGAGGCAAAGAGATGATGTCATTTCGCACCTCAAGTCCTTCGTTCTGCAGCTTATAAAAGGTTCCCTGACCTCTCAGGCGCCAGGGATCCGCACTTTCAGCGCGGGATTTCAGCACAGCCCGTATAAGATTGTTGCCGCCGCTCAAACCGACCCGAATGGTGTCGATCGGCAAGAAGCCATTGCTGTCGAACTCCACCACAATAAGACCGTCGGATGTCTGGTTGCCGGAGAGTTGCGGATTCAACCTGGTCCAGTTGCGATCCGGCGAATCCTGACGACTGTAAGATACAGCCCTTATCCGGTCAAAGATGATCTTTTCTTCCGACGCCGGCCAACTGATCCTGATATACTTTTTTTTGCGGTCAATAAGCTCCTCACCGTTTTTTTCAATTATATGGCCGTGATAGTCAAGGCGAGCCAGGGTCTCCCGACTGACAAAAGACCAATTGACAAGATCATTGCTGTCTTCCAGGATCATTGTCGTCATAAAGCCGCTTTCCCCGTTGACGGTAAACTGCAGGCGGAACGGAACGGTTGCGATGTCAGCCGTTTCAAGCAGATAACCGTTCATCTGCCGATCTTCCTCCTTTTTCTCCCGGACCGTGCGGCTGATGTCAACTGATCTGACGCCCGTCCCGGCTCCTTCAGCACCCTCTTTGATCTGTGTTTCAATACTGTGGATGGTGCCGGTGGGGACTATGTCGTAAAGAGGCGAAAACGGCAGATCCTGCTCCCGGACGATCTGCGGGGACTCCACTTGCTCTCGTTTGAGGAGATGGGGGACAGGGTTGCCTTCACCGTTAAAAACGCGGATATCGGCAATGTCAGGTTGCACTACCGTGGTATAAATCTTTTCCGGAAGCGGCAGGCGATGTATCGCCCCTCTGCCCTGCAGTTGCAGTTCAAACCCGTTGACAAAATCCTCACTGCTCAATGTGCCGGCGGAAACGGGCTGACTGAGCAAAAAAATCGCCAGAATTATTGCGAACTTCATGATTTTCCCTCCTGTTTCGGCGGCAGGGGGGAAAAATAGCCGATCAGGAGCATCAGCAGCCCGACCACCAGAAAGGAGACGATTCTCCCGATGGTGCCGGTGCCGGAAAGATCGATCAGAAAAAGCTTCAGGACAACCAGTCCCAGCAGTCCGCCCCCCACTATCCAGATATGACGGTTCGTTTTTCTGGCGGACAAAACCATGACGAAAAGGGCGCTAAGGCTCCAGAGAATGGAAATGGATGCTTGAAAAACGGCGGAACGAAACAGGGTGTCCGCTTGATAGGGAACGCTGTCGAAAAAATGGACGGTACGCGCCACTGTCGCATTGAGCCAAAGAAAAATGATGGTTCCGGAAACATAGATGACGGGTTGTTTCATCTTGCCGCGCAACTGCTCTTCAAGCCATGCCCTGTTCTGCACAGCCCATTTCAGACAAACCAGCAACACCACACCCTGAAAAACCTCAAGCGGGTTAACAAGCGGCAGATAGGGAAGCGGAATGGGATCGCCGGATTGCAGAAGGGCCGCAATGCTCCAGCCGCACATGAGATAAATTACCACCGCAGCGGAACCGGTGAGCAGATATGATTGCTCGAAACGGCGGATCGTCCGGGAAAATTTTGTCCCCGCTTTCCCCAACAGAGCAACACCGATGGCAGGAACAAGCCCCCAGCAGAGAAAAGGCCAGACGTTGCCGTCCGTCACCTTGTCAACGATCCAGGCGGTTTCCTTGCTCAGAACAAAAAGAATAAGCCAGAGGGAGAGCTGATGATAGAATTCCACCACCTTCGGCGGCCATTTGTTTTCAGAGATGCGCAGCAGGGTATACTGGCAGACAAGGGCGGCGATCCAGGCCAATGCCCCCCAACCGGCAAAGAGATGGGGCGGCATGGTATCGCCAAAAGGCGGATTCAGGCTGAGGACGACAAGAAGCGGCAGCAGGGCAAGGGATGGAAAAGCAAGATGGTGCCAGGCCAGCCTGCGGGCCATAACAGAAGTCAGAAGAAAACTCACGGAAACAAAAAGGAGAAAAATGTGCATCTTGTCGATTGAGCGGGCAAAACAATCGATTTCCCTGGTTCCCCCGCCAAACCACCAGCAAAGACCCCAAAACAGAAGGGGAATAACCGCTTGCTTCTCCCAATGCCTGACATTATCCGCTTTTACGGTGAGATAATAGGCGGAAAAAAGGGCAGCCAGGGCTAGAAGCAGACTGCTCAGAAAAACACCGTTTAACACGGGCAGGGTTTCCGTCGAGCGTTCGAGTGCTTCAAGAAAACTGATGCCTGCGCCGACCTGCAACAGGATGCCGAAAATTCTTGCCCGGATCCGGCTCTGGCGGACACCCACCCAGATCAGGGCGGCGCCCTCGAGCGCCCATGCCGCGGTGACCCAGTAGCCGTCCAGGGCAAGGGGAATCGCCAGACTACCGAAGACCACGCCAAAGGACAGATAAATTTCCACCAGCATCCGCACGGCCTGATGGTGACGCCGGAGAAACAGGGCGCAGACCATGTAAAAGAGACCGAAGCCCACGGAACTGATCGCCAGACCGTATTCCATATTGTGCACCACGCCATACTGCAGGGCAAAGGTAATGATGGGCAACCCGAAAACAAGAGGCGGATCGACATAGCCTTTGAGATCGACAGGCTGCTTGCTGGAAAAAAGGATCGATACGGCAGTATAGAGCAGAAAGGAGGCAAGAAGAAACGGTTCGACTGAAGAGAAATTGGGCGGGTGATAAAATTTTACCCCCCACATGGAGCCGATCACATAGGTGAAAACAAAACCGAGCAGATTGAGATGACGCCATGTCTTGAACCAGGCAATGGCGAGAATGCCCAGATTAAGGAGCAAGTAATATGAAAAAAGAGCCACATGGCTGCCGCTGCCGGTGGAAAGCAGAACAGGGGCAAGAAAGCCCCCGGCTGATCCGGCAATGGCCAGCCATTTTTCATCCTGCAGCACGGCCAGTGCTGCGGAAAGCAGGACTATGCCGAGCATGACGGCAAAGGCCAGCACAAAAGGCAGCAGATGATAAAGCTTGGCAGCGGCAAAAACCGTGAGATAGAGGATGCCGATTCCACCGCCCTGCAACAGGAGTCCGTAAAACAGACGTTTGTTTCTGAGTCGCCAGCCGACGACCAACATGGCGAGCCCGCCCAGACAAACAGTTGTCAGACGGAATTCAATGGGCACCATATTTCGCTGGGCTGCGTATTTCAGCAGGAAGGAGACACCGAAAAAGAGAACAATCAGGCCTATCTTGAGAATGATATTGCCGGTGGTGAAATAGTTTTTCACCCAGTCGAAGAATTTGAAAAAAAGGTCGGCGCCGCTGCCTGTTTTCGGTGGTACGACTTGAGGAATCAGGGCCTCCTCCGGATCCCTCAACGTCAAAAAACGGGGGTGGCGTTCATCAACCGATTCCATATTCTTCGGACTTGCAACAGGTTCCGGGAAAACAACCTCTGCCGAGGCTACAGTTTCCGGATTTTTTTGATCATCATAAAAAGGATCCGCTCCGGCAGCCTGCTTAGAAAAGTCAACGGATGGTGTTTCTGGTTGAGGAAAAGCCGTTCCTTGCAGTAGGTCCGACAATCGTCTCTTGATCGTCATGTTATCGGCCAGCAGATAGCCCAGCAAGGCGCCGAAGATGGGGCCGATTGAATCCATGGATACGGCTCCGAAAAAAAAGCCGCTTATGACAAGAACGGCATAGGGAGCAAAAGAATTACGACGGTTCTGCATATGTATCGAAGAAGCCTCCATGCCGAAAATAGGATTCATATCATGTTCATTGCCGGAATAACTTTCCTGCTATTTTTTATACCTGTCATCATCCTTGTGTCAAATTGTTATTTTTTTCATTCTCATTCTTTCCCTGCAACGAAAACGGCATCTCACAGAGATGTCCGCACCAATCGCCACGTCCCCTCACTGCGATTTCCATAAGTGACAAGTGCGTTGACTTCCCGAAAGAAAAAAATTATAGAAAAAAATAAATGAAGACTCATTCATTTTGGTAGCCATGAACTCTGCCTGCTATGTTGGCAAATGAAAAGGATGGTGTCGAAAAAAGTCGGGAGATGAAAGAAATCGGGCAATACAGGTGAACTCATGGTCGCTGCGCAGGAAACAAAAGGACTTTTTTACGATACCGGCAACAAGTGAAAAAGGAGAAAAAAAGAGTATGAAGATGGTAAAAAAATGTTTTCTGGCTGCCGGCGCGGCACTCCTTGGCATGTGCGCGGCAGACGGAGCGCCACTGCTGGCCGCGGATTTCACCCAGTTCCACATGCCGGTGAGCAATCCGATCTACGCCGGTGACGCACGAAACGTCACCATGATCAGACCCATTGTCCTGCGCCAGTCATTACCGGACGAAATCAAGGTCGTCATGCCTGATGGCACAAAAGGTGAAGTTGAAGTGGGAGGAAATGTTGATGGAGTCGCGGTGCAGCTCAGCTACGCCTTCAATGAACGGTTTTCCCTGGTGGCCGTCAAGGATGGCTATGTGGACTGTGACCCTGACAATGATCAGCTGAACGACCACAGCGGATTTGCGGATCTGGCGGCAGGTCTGCAGTACTCCTTCATCTACCAGCCGGAAAACAATTTTATCGTAACCGGTCGCCTCGTTTACGAGTCAACCTCAGGCGAGAAGGACGCATATCAGGGCAACGGTGACGGAAATCTGGCACCGGCCGTCCTCTTTTTAAAAGGGTGGGACAAGCTGCAGTTTTCCGGCACCGTGGGACTGGTCCTTCCCTTTGACACGGACGAGGAAAACACCATGCTCTATGATGCCTGGCATCTGAGCTATGCGGTGACCGACTGGTTCCGGCCCCTGGCTGAAATCAACCATTTCCACGTGCTGAGCGCCGGGGATCGGGATTACGCCGACTTTGTGGACTCCGACCATCAAACCGATCTTGTCGCCGGTATTGCCGCATTCAACCCCTGCGACATCATCAACCTGGGCGGCGAGCACAACGATGAAAACCGGAACCTGGTAACCATGGCGCTCGGCGCCCGTTTCCGGCTGACAAGCTGGCTTGATATCGGCGCGGTGTATGAATTCCCCTTGACCGATGACAAGGAAACACTGCTGGATGACCGGATCCTGGTTGACGCCATGATCACCCTGAACTTCTAACATACAGACAAACTCTTCCCCAATTGCGGGGAAGGGTCATGTCGTGCATAAAAAAACCGGAGGCCGCATTGTCAGCCTCCGGTTTTTTTTATATAAACCTGCTTCCGTTCATATCCTACAAACACGCTTTTACCGCAATTTTGACCGCAGCAATATCCGCCGCGTCCGGGTGCCCCGCGGCGGATGGTGCATCAGCAAGCCACACCGGCGGCGGCACCTTGGCGCTTGCCTTTTCAATCACCTTGGCCTGCACCTCGCCCTGGCAGCTGAAGGTGCCCACTATCTGAGCTCCATCCGCGAGTTTTACGGCGTGCTCCATGGCGGCGACCGCATGGGCCGAACCTTTGGCCGCTCCATGGGTGGCAAAGAGAAACACTTTTTTCCCGGACAGTTTGACCAGAAATTCACTGCTCTTCGGGTCGGGCTTGCCGCCCATCAACCAGAATCCCACTGCCACCAAATCAAATCCGTCAATTTTTTCCGGAGCGCCATCTGCCGCCAGCAGATCTTTTTCACCCGGTAGAACATCCGCCACCGCATCGGCTAGTTTCCTCGTGTTGCCCGACTGACTTGAAAAAACGATTAATGACTTCACCTTTCACCTCCCAAACATGTTAAATATTTCATGACAATCACTTATAAAATCAAGGAGCATGATTGTTATCCGGAAACGATTTTGTTCAGATTTGCCCATAATTCCTGTACCGCCTGCGCCGCCGGGGAGTTTTCCGCATGCTCCAGAAGTGTCCGGCCCTGAACAATGGACTCAACCACCGCCGTGTCAAAAGGAATCCTTCCGAGCAGTAAAATATTGTTCCGGAGGCAGAACTCCTCAATCTCCCTTGCGTTTTTCGGCTGCAGATCCCATTTATTGATGCACACTCCGGCACGAATTTTAAAATGAGCTGCCAGCTCCGCCACCCGCTCCAGGTCATGAAGACCAGAGAGAGTCGGTTCGGTGACCAGCAATGCGAAATGAACTCCGGACAGAGAGGCAATAACCGGGCAACCGATACCGGGGGGGCCATCCACCAGCAACCAGCCGGCGCCTTGACCCTCCGCCACCTCGCGCGCCTTTCTTTTCACCAGGCTGACCAGCTTACCTGAATTTTCTTCCCCGATTCCAAGTCGGGCATGGACCATGGGGCCATACTTGGTGTCGGCAATAAACCAGGTTCCGGAAACCTTTTCCTCAAGCCTTATCGCCCCTTCCGGACAAAATCTTGCACACACTCCGCATCCCTCACAGGAAAACGGCAGAAGCTGAGCTGTTTCGCCCATGGCAATCGCATCAAATCGGCACAGATCAGCACAGGTACCGCAAGCGACACACTGTTCCGGATCGATCACCGCTTCCACGCCGGACCGAAATTCATGCTCTTCCCTGTCGCGCGGGTTCAGCACAAGGTGAAGATCCGCCGCATCCACATCGCAGTCAGCCGTCACCTTGCCTGCCATCAAAACAGCCAGAGCGGCGGTGATGGTTGTTTTGCCGGTTCCGCCTTTGCCGCTCAACACAAGAAGTTCTTTCATGACCGTAACTCCTGAAGCAGCACGGCAAAGGCAGGCTGCAGTTCCGGAAAACTGTCGATAAGGGGTGTCCCTCCTGCATATCCTTCGGCTATTTTCCGGTCAAAGGGGATCTGCATATGAATTTTTATCTTTTCTTCCCTGCACCACGCTTCCGTCCTGCTATCACCAAGATCGGCCCGATTGATGATAACCCCGAAGGGCAGATCGAGTTTCCGCAACACAGCCACTGCAATTTTCAGATCATGAAGTCCGAAGGGGGTCGCCTCGGTGACCAGCAGGACATAATGGGCATCTTTCACCGAAGCGACAAAAGGACAGGATGTGCCCGGCGGCGCATCGATGATCACCAGCCCCTCATCTGCGGCCTCATCAAGCACGGAATGAATAAGCGGCACGGCCATGGCCTCTCCCACCCGCAAGCGGCCATGGGCAAAATAAATTTTCCCGGACCGCCCCTTCTCAAGCATACCCACAACCCGCCTTTCTTCAACAAATGCCTTTTCCGGGCAGACCAGAAAACAACCACCGCAGGAATGACAGAGATCAGGAAAAACCATAATAGTACGCCCGAAAACTGTGATGGCGTTGAAATGGCAAAGATCACGGCACTCGCCGCACCAGGTGCATTTTTCCTCTATAACCCGGGGAACGGCCAGGGAAACTTCGCGGCTTGCTTCGAAAACCGGTTTCAGGAATATATGACCGTTTGGTTCCTCCACATCGCAGTCCAGGTACTGCACCGTCCCCTGGGCCGCGCAGGCGAGCGCCACCGCCACCGTTGTTTTCCCAGTGCCTCCCTTGCCGGAGGCAACGGCGATTTTCACATTTCCCCTCCCCCCGTTTACCGATTTCTGCATTGACCACTCCGCCTTCCGCCTCCGAGTCCCATTCCTCCACCCATACCCCTGCCCTGGCATCTTCCCGTACCGGCGCCAGCCTGCACACCGGTTCCCAACCGTTGTCGGACCGGCCGAGTTGCTGTTGTCGCCGCTCCTTGCCCGGCGGGTTCCAGATCATATTCACCAATGAACTTCTCAACTGCCTCCTGAACCGTACCGCTTGCCCCGTTTACCATGGAAATTCCCGCCTTTTCACAGACAGCGGCGGCCTTGGGTCCGACAATGCCGCTGAGCACCGCCTGCGCTCCGGCCTCTGCGATACGTGCGGCGGCACTGATCCCTGCCCCGTGGGCCATTGATAGCGCCTGACTGTTGTCCACTACCTCATGGATTGACATGGTGTCCGTTTCAACGATCACCAGATAAGCGGCCCTGCCGAAACGCGGATCGACTGTTGAACCAAGTTCTTTTCCTGTGGAACTGACGGCAACTTTCATGGCATTCCTCCTCATTTTGAATGAACCAGTTATGAACATATGCACATAATATAGTCATAAAAACCCCTTTGTCAAGCAAATGAAAAAGTGTTTCCTCAAAAATACTGAAGGGAAAAAACGTCTGCAGTATTTTCCTGATTTCCCTAAAAAAAAACCAAAATAAAAAGGTATCATTCTGATATACTATTCCAGAGTTGCTCAAATAAGGAAAACGGGCGGCCGTCTGCATCTTCCCTTGGTTGAACGCATAAAAATGGAGATTTTTTTGCTGATCATGAAAAACAAATACATATTCCTGTCCTTTTTTCTTTTTCCTTTTTTTTGTCTTTTCCTGTCCCACGCTCACGGTGAAGACAGGGCAAAACCACCAGAGGAGTCTGCGGAAAAGAAACTCATTCTGCTGAACTGGTCGGAGTATCTTGACCCCGAAGTTCTGCAGGAATTCAAGAACAAAACAGGGATTACGGTTACGGAAGTTTATTATGAAACCGATGAGATCAGAAATGAAATGCTGGTGAATGCCGAAGGGAAAGGATATGACCTGGTTCTGTCGAACGGAACAAGTATCGCGACCTTTGCTCAAAAAGGATGGCTGTCGCCCATTGCTGAAAGTGAAATTGCCAATTTGCGTTTTGTCGACGATAAATGGCGTGATTCTTTTCCTGACGCCGGAAAATACGGGACGCCGTTTTTATGGGGAACCCTTGGCATCGCCTACAGAAGCGACAAGCTGCCAAAGCCCGTCACAAGCTGGATGGCATTATTTAAGCCCGATCCAGCGCTGAAAAACAAAATTCTCATGATCAAGGATTCCCGTGACATGGTGGGGATGGCCCTGAAGGCGCTGGGCTATTCCGTCAACTCAACCGATATGAATGAATTGGATGAAGCAAAAAAACTGCTGTTTGCCCAGAAACCTTTTGTAAAAAGCTATTCAATCTATTCCCTCACGGAAAACTCTGCCCTTGTTAAAGGTGAGGCGTTGATTTCCATGATGTATAACGGAGACGCCTTGGCCCTTCAGGAATTTAATCCGACCATCAAGTTTGTTCTGCCGGAAGAGGGCGGCAATATCTGGTGCGACTACTTTGTCGTGATGAATTCTTCAAAGAAAAAAGAGTGGTCCCATCAATTCCTGAATTTTATTCATGAGCCTGCCATCATGGCAAGGCTTGCCCAGTTTGCCTATTTCGCCACCACGAATAAAGAAGCGGAAAAACTGCTGCCTGAGAATTTTCTTTCCGACCAAATCATCTATCCCTCTCAAGAGAGCTTACTGAAATCTGAGAGTTACGAGCATCTTCCGCCGCGAATTACAAAAAAAGTGAACACCATCTTTAATGCCGTCATCCAATAAAATAAAAGGTCCCCTGTGCGTTTACAGTCAAAAATAATCCTGCTGACAACACCCGTGGTTGTTGTCAGCATGCTTGCCCTAGGCGCAATATCGAGTTCGTTCCTCCGGAAAACCACGGTGAATCAGGCTTTCAACGCCATCACCATGTTCATGGACAGCAGCGCCGGCCACTTTCAATCCACCCGTGACGGGGCCTACAAGGATGTTGAACTGATCTCCTCCTCAAGCATTCTGCAGCAATATATGCTTACCCCGGACGAAAACGAACGTTATACACTGATGCAGCCGCCCCTGATCAGGCTTTTCAACTCCTACCAGAAATCACATCCTTCCTACTATGAAATGCGCGTTTTTCTGCCCGACGGCTATGAAGATGCCCGCGTGGTTGTTGAGGATCTGGAAAATGCATCAGAAGAGGAAGGAAATTCGGAAATTTTTCAGGCGATGCACGGAACACCCCATAATCTTTTTTCTTCTTTCTTTGTCAACCCCGACAATAACCATGTCGCCCTGCTGGTCAGCCGGAGAATCGTTCTCCGTGATCCGAACCGGGAAAGCATTTCTACTGAACAGGAATTGAGAGGATATGTGGCGATCACCATTGACAGCGATTTTATCGCCACGCGACTCGCTGAATTCAGAGATGAGTATGAAACTACTTTTTTTCTGGTCAACAGTGATGGTCGAACTTTTTATCGTACAGGGGATCCTGAACTTACGCAGATCCTTTCCCTTGACCAGATAGATTCAATAAGAAAAAACACGGATTCCCCTTTCACGGAGATACACGGTGGACCGGGCGGATACTTCGTTTCCGCCCGGCAGTTTGGCGGGGATGTTTTTCTTATTTCCGTGACATCGAAGAGGAGCCTGCTTGCTGAAAGCAACCGCTTGTCCTTCTTCACAGGGCTCGCAAGCATTCTCGCCATTCTTGTTGTTTCCTTTCTGCTTTTTGTGGCCTGCAGAAAAATGATTGTTGATCCGGTCCGGCGGTTGGGAAAGGCAGCCCGGGAGTTCGGCGGTGGAAACTTGACTGCCGATGTTCTCGATGAAAAGACACCAAGAAACGACGAAATAGGTGAATTATCCCGGTCATTCAGCGAAATGAGAAAAAACCTGCTTACGTCTCAGGATCAGATCCGCCAGCTCGCCTACTATGATTTCCTCACCGGGCTTCCCAACCGGCTCATGTTTCAGGATTTTCTGACCCGTACGTTATCCCGCAGTAAACGCTGTGACGAGTTGCTTGCCCTCCTGTTTATTGACCTGGACGACTTCAAGCGAATCAACGATACCCTGGGTCACAAACTGGGGGATGATCTGTTAAAAAAAGTAGCGACTCGGTTGAGTGGCACAATCCGCCGTTCTGATTACATTTTCCGTGAGATAACTGATCGGGAGCCTGACATGATCGCCAGGCTGGGAGGCGACGAATTCACCGTCCTGCTGACCTACATCAAGGATCAGAATGATGCGGCAGTGATAGCACGTCGAATGCTGCAGGAATTGATTTCGCCATTTATCATCGATGAGCATGAACTCTATGTCCGCATCAGTATCGGCATCACCATATATCCCAATGACGCCGACACGCCGGAAGAGTTGATCAAGAATGCCGATATCGCCATGTATCATGCCAAGGAACTCGGCAAAAACAATTACCAGTATTTTTCCGTGTCCATGAACGAGGCGTCACTTGAAAGACTGAACCTTGAGGGTGAGTTGCGAAGGGCAATTGAAAAAGAAGAATTTTTCCTTCATTTTCAGCCACAGGTGGACACCGTTTCAACTGCGATTGTCGGACTGGAAGCGTTGATCAGATGGCAGCATCCCGTCAGAGGCATCATTCCGCCGGTCAAATTCATTCCGGTGGCCGAAGAATCCGGCCTTATCGTCCCCATCGGGGAATGGGTGCTGCGCCAGACCGCCCGGCAGATCAGGATATGGAAACATGAGGGGAAACGGGTGGTGCCTGTCTCAATAAATTTATCGAGTCCGCAGTTCCAACACATAGAAATTGATACATTAATCGCAAAGGTGCTGCAGGAGGAAAAAATAGATCCGAAATACCTGAAAGTGGAACTGACGGAAAGCATCCTGCTGAAAGCGGAGGGGGAGGCTATCCGGATGCTGCATTCAATCAAGGATACCGGGGTGCAGATCTGTCTGGATGATTTCGGCACCGGCTTTTCATCACTGAATTACTTAAAGCTCTTCCCCATTGATGTATTAAAAATAGACCGCAGCTTTGTCAGGAATATAGCCATCGACAATAAAGACGCGGAAATCAGCTCAGCCATCATCGCTCTGGGAAAATGCCTCAACCTTTCCATCGTAGCGGAAGGTGTCGAGGAAAAAGAACAATATGATTTCCTGCGGGACAAAGGCTGTGATGTTATCCAGGGATTTTATTTCCATAAACCGCTTCCGGCGGAGAAGGTGGCGGAATTACTGCAACCCGTTGAATAAACTGATCCACTTTTCATCACCAGACGCATCTTGACATGCCGGATTATCCCTTGGAAAACAGCCGCACCTGATCCCTGCCCGCCTCTTTGGCTTCATAAAGCGCCTGATCAGCAAACTCGGAAAGCATGCATGTCAGCTTATACATGGGATTTTCCTCTGAGGGGTCGCAAAAAACGGCTTTGGCGCTAAGCGTGCCGGCCGGCACATCCTTCCAACCTATATCCAGCTCACAGACACCGATACTGACGCAAATTGTAAAGGAAATCTCACGGGGCGGCCCATCGGTTTCCCGCAAAGTAAAAGAGAGCGGTTTTTTTGAAATCTCCCGAAGGATTGTTCCGGCCTTCTTTGCAGCATTGTCACGGCTGGTACCGATGAGAAACAGGGCAAACTCATCGCCGCCGAGCCTGATGGGAGAATCGATGCCGGCCCGGCAATTGTTCTGAATGATGCTCGCCACCTTCTGCAGGGCCCTGTCGCCGATGAAATGGCCGTAAGTATCATTGACCTCTTTGAAATGATCAATATCGATCAGCAGCAGGGAAAAGGGCACCCTGCCGCCCTTGTCGAGAAAAGTCTGAACCACCTTGGGCAATTCCTGATCAAAAAAACGACGGTTGAAAATCCCGGTCAGCTTGTCGATCAGGGCGTTTGATTCGAGAACCAGCAGGCTTTCCATGGAAAGCTCCATTTTCTCCTGAGCCTCTTTCACCTTGCTGTTCAACTCGTCAAACCCCTGCTTGACCGCAATTAAGATCTCTTTTCTGTTTTTCACTTCCCGGATGACTTTCAGGGTGTCATCTTTTAGTTTTTTAAGCATCCCGCAGGTATCGGTGCCACTGATAATACTGGTCAACTGATTGATGTTTTTACCGATGGAGTCAAGAAGTTCCCCGATAAAATCCTGTTCCTCCTTCAGAGTTCTGGCCATTTCGCTTCTTTTCAGCTTGTCCACCTCGCCCAGAAAATCATGGCCGAGCCGTTCCACTTCCGTCTCTTTTTTTCCCTTGACCAGTTTCAGATATTCTTCAAAGCCCTCTTCAACCATCGCTTTCTGCTCTTCAGACAAACAGCTGACATGCTGGAGGTTTTTGATGAAGTGTCCGATCTGCAGCCAGATGGAAGAGTAAGGCAACCCCCTTTCTTTCATCGCGGCACAGATGGGATTACAGGCAATGAGCGGAGAACCGACCAGAATGGTTTCTTTTTTGTCTGTCATGATGTCTTAGAAATGAAAGAGTAAGGAGAGGACCGGACTTTACTTTCTTACACATAACCACTTTGTACTATCCCAAAGATAAAAAAGGATGTAAAGCAAAAAACACCGGAGGCAATGGCGGTTTGCTAATAGTTACCGGACTGGACTCTGCGTCGCGCTTCCTCAGCCCCGGCGCTGTCACTCAACCCGCTGTATGCCTGCGCCATCAGACTCCAGTTTCGCTTCTTCAACGCCCTGTCCTGTCCGGCCAGACTGTTCGATTTGAGACAGAATTGGACGGCCTGACCGTAATTTCCCTGACCGTAACGAACCTGTGCCATGGTATGCCAGACTCTGGCGTTGCGGGGTTCGACCCGGAGCGCCCGCTCCATCTGAAGTTCCGCCCGGTTGAAATCCCCTGCCCCCAGTGCCCGGTCCGCCTCAGCCAAAAGTCCCGCCGCCGCCCCACGCTCTATTTTCTCCACTTCCGGCCCTGGGGCCGGTACCGCCCCTTTTTCAGGAAACTTGACCGCACAACCGTTTGCAAGGAGAACAACAGACAGCAAGAGGAAAAGCAACAGGTGCGTAAGCGGGTTTCTACCTGAAAGCACTCGGGTTTTCCCCGTTGCATGAAACGTGAAAAAAAAAGGGGTAGACTTGTTAACTCTTTTCATAAAAAATTTCCCGTTTTATTGTTCGGAATGCCATGGACAGATAAACCGATTCTTTCTTAGCGTATCGCCTTATCACCATGGCAGCCATTTGCGCAGTTTCTCCAGCAGGCGGGGCCCACTCCCGCCGTTATTCCGCTGCCGGGGAGAGGAAGGCGAAGAAGGAGGGGCGGAAACTGCAACCGTTCCTCGAGGCGCGGTGCCCGCGGCAAAAGGCAGGGTATCACTTCTGTCCCTGTACTGACTTGACGGCCCGTAGCCCCAGCCCCCCACCCCGGCCCATTCGATACCGTCCGGTGGAACCAGATCAAGAGGCTGCGGGTTCAACCCCTGCATGATTCTGCCCCAGACCACCATGGCGCCGTTTGATCCGGTGAGTCCGGTGGGTTTATTGTCGTCCGTGCCGAGCCAGACAACCATCAATCTGTCACCGGTGAAACCGGCAAACCAGCTGTCTTTCAGATCATCCGATGTCCCTGTTTTGCCGGCCACGCCCGTCGTTTGCGGCAGATACCGGGACAGAGAGGCGGCGGTGCCGCGACTCACCACCCGCTGCATGCCGGTGGTGGTCAAAAATACAGGAACCGGATCAAATCGCTGTTCAACGGAAAGGCCATAGCGCTGCAACATCTTGTTCTCCGCTGAAAGCACATTACTGATGGCCCTCTGGGGCACGTAAAACCCGCCTGCGGCAAGCGTCTGATACATCTGGGCCACGGCAACCGGAGTCATCTGTCCGGCCCCGAGGAGAAAGGACGGATATGCGGGAAAATCCCCCTCCGCCCCCATCTTTTTTGCCGTCTGCACAACCTTTTCCACTCCGACCGCCATTCCTGTTTTTACTGTAGCCAGATTATAGGAAAAGGCCAGGGCTTCGACAAGCGGCACCGTGCCGTGTTCCATGCGATCATAATTGGCAGGGGTCCACTTCCCTCCACCCCGATTTGCCAGGGAAACCCTGGTATCATCAAGCGGGCTTGCCAGGGTATAGCCGTTCATCAAAGCAGTGAGAAAAACAACCGGCTTGATCAGCGAACCCACCGGCCTGCTGGCGTCAAGGGCGCGATTAAAACCGTAATCCAGCGGTTTACGCCCCCCGGCCAGGGCCTGAATTTCGCCATTTTCACGACCGACAACGACAACCGCCCCCTCCAGGCCTTTCCGCCCCGTCTTCTTTTCAAGCTCCACGGCGGTTGTTGCCAGATTTTTTTCCACCTGCTTCTGCACCTGGGGATCAAGAGTGGTGAGTATTTTCAAGCCGTCACGGGTGAGATCCTCTTCATGATAGTCCCGGGCAAGCTGGCGGCGCACCAGATCAAGAAAGGCGGGGAAACGGTTGAAACCGCTCATCACCTCATCGGAGCCGACAAGATTCGCATTCCGGGCCTGCTTGAAATCATCCTCAGAGAGAATGTTGTGTTCCAGCATGACCGCAAGAACCACATCACGGCGTTTACGGCAGCGGTCCGGATGCCGGCGGGGATCATAATAGGACGGCCCTTTCACCATGCCGACCAGCACCGCGATCTGGTCGGCGTTGAGATCCGCCAGTTCACGGCGGAAATAAAACCGGGAGGCGAGTCCGAAACCATGCACCGCCCGCCCACCATCCTGGCCGAGAAAAACCTCATTGGCGTAGGCGGCAAGAATCTCATCCTTGGTGTAATGGGATTCGAGCAGGATCGCCATGATCGCCTCGTTGGCCTTGCGCCACAGGGTCCGCTCATTGTTCAAGAAAAAATTCTTCACCAGCTGCTGGGTCAGAGTGCTGCCGCCCTGCACCGTTTCCCCGGCACGAACATTGGCAAAGGCCGCCCGGAGAATGGCCAGCAGGTCAACACCGGCATGGGAAAAAAAACTTTTATCCTCCACCGCGATTAAGGTCTTAACAAACAGATCAGGGAGTTCCTTTCTGGTGAGCAGGACACGGTCCTCGTGTTCCAGGGGATGAAAGCTGCCGATGCGGGCAGGATCAAGCCTGACCAGGGAAAGACGATCGCCGGTATCTGTGTTGCGCATATCACTTACCGCATTGCCGTTAAATGTAACAGCAATTCGCGCGGACTTCTCAAAACCGTCGGGAAAATAAAAATCCCGGCTGACCAGACGAATGGTATTGCCCTCCCGGTGGAACCCCCCGGCCGCCTTGACTCCCGGCTCCTCCCGATAACCGGCAAGTTGCAGTTCCTCCGCCAACATGGCCGGAGTCATGGGACGACCGACAAAAAGCTCAAGTGAACGGGCGTAGACCACTGCCGGCAGGGACCATCGTTTGCCGGCAAACTTCTGACGGACCACCGTGTCCAGATGTCCGGTATAAAGAAACAAGCCCACGAAGAGAAACAACAGGAGAAATCCCACTGCCTTTTTGAAAAGGGAACCCCGTTTCGTTTTCCTTGAGGGTGAAGCCTTGACGGATTTTCTTTTTTTTCTTGTCAATTTGATTCGCTGATGAATTGATTTATCGATAGATTAAAATTGTTTTCTTTTGAATCATGACCAATATCTCTTTTTCCGGCCAACTTCAACTGATAAATGTTTCACGCCGCGCATGATGCGTTGACGGCTGCCGGCTGACCGTTTACAGTGCTCCTTTCTGGAATATCCAACTGATTTTTCCTTTCATTAAACGCAACCGGAATCAACCATCCACTCCTCTATGCTGCTCATTAACCCACCCATCGTCAAACCCTGCGAGCCGCCGGCAGGCATTGCCCGCCTGGCCGGGGCTTTGCGCGGGCATGGGATCAAATGCACCACCGTTGACGCCGGCATGGAAGGGCTTCTTCATCTTCTTGCTGGTTCATTTCCGGTCACCGACACCTGGAGTCGTCGCGCCTGCCGCCATGTGGCCGGCAACCTTGATGCCCTGCGCTCAATGGAACTTTATGTCAATTTCGACCGCTACAGGAGGGCGGTGTCCGATGTCAACCGGGTGCTCGAACTGGCAGGGCGCCTCAACCTTTCCCTTTCATTGGTCAACTATCAGGACGAAGCATTGTCGCCGTTAAAAAGCGATGATCTGCTCACGTCGGCCGCGTATCCGGAAAGAAACATCTTTTATCCCTCGTTTGCCGAAAGTTTCACCCGGCTGGTGGAAAAAGAGCAGCCAAAATTTGTCGGCATTTCGCTTAATTACCTGAGCCAGGCGCTTCCCGCCTTTGCCATGCTCGGTTTTTTTCGCGCACGTTTCCCTTCCCTTGTCACGATTCTCGGCGGCGGACTTGTCACCTCCTGGCTCAGCAACCCGGCCTGGAAGAATCCCTTTGGCGGCCTGGTTGACCACATGATTGCCGGCCCCGGCGAAGAACCCCTCATCGCCCTTCTTGGCGCGAAAGTTCAATACCCCTCTGCCGCTCCGGACTACAGTGGTCTGCCCCTGCAGAACTATCTTTCCCCGGGTATTATCCTGCCCTATGCCGCATCATCTGGATGCTACTGGAACAAATGCTCGTTCTGCCCGGAAAAAGCGGAACACAACCCGTATCGCGCCCTGCCGACGGAACAGGTGCTGTACGACATCAGCCGGTTGACCCAAACAACTCGCCCGACCCTTCTCCATCTCCTCGACAATGCCATCAGCCCGGCTCTCCTCAAGGCGATTACCGACAACCCTCCCGGGATGGACTGGTACGGTTTTGCCAGGGTCAGCCCGCAGCTTGCCGACCATGACTTCTGCCATGCGCTCCGCCGTTCAGGCTGCCGGATGCTGAAACTCGGCCTTGAATCCGGGGACCAGCAGGTGCTTGACGCCATGGACAAGGGCATCGACCTGCCCCTGGTATCCAGCGCGCTCAAATCGCTGAAGGAAGCGGGAATTGCCACCTATGTATACCTGCTCTTCGGCACCCCTTCGGAAAACCTCGCCTCCGCCCGCCGAACCCTTGATTTTACCGTTCAGCACCACGAAGCCATTACCTTCCTCAACCTGGCGGTTTTCAATATGCCGATTGCCGGCCCCGATGCTGCGGCGCTTTCAATCAACGATTTCTATGAAGGCGACCTCTCCCTTTACACCGATTTCGACCACCCGCTGGGCTGGAACCGCAAAGAGGTACGCCGTTTTCTGGATCAGGAGTTCAAGCGTCATCCGGCCATCGCTGCCATCCTGAGAGGGGATCCACCCATTTTCACATCGAATCACGCCGCCTTTTTCTGCAAATCACGTTGATCATTCATTCAAGTCTTGTCATTTCTTCCTCCTCTCTGATAAAATCAGATACTCTTTCCTATTCCTTTATAAAAACCCTTAATAGCATCGCCCGCCTTCTGGTTAGAGACAATTTCATGAAACCGACACAGCAATTCATTCTCTTTGTGATGCTTTTCTGTTTTCTGGGATTATTCCCTGGAAAAGCATTCGCCCAAAGGGATCTCTCTTCCGGAGCCGTTCCCGCTGTTTTGCATTCCGCCAGTGAACTGGATTATCCACCCTTCTGTATCGTACGCCCTGACGGAAGCGCTGATGGCTTCTCGGTCGAGTTGCTGAAGGCGGTTGTTCGTGCCATGGGCAAGGAAATCACCATTAAAGTGGGGCCATGGACCGAAATCAAGGGAGAACTTGCAGCCGGACAACTTGACGTTCTCCCCCTTGTCTCCTATTCAAGGGAACGAGATGAGGTTTTTGATTTCACCGTTCCCTACCTGCAGATGCATGGAGAAATATTTGTCCGTAAAGGGGAAAAATCCATCAGCAGCAAAGATGACTTGCAGGATAAAGAAGTACTGGTGATGAACGGCGATACCGCCCACGAATGGGCGGTCAAAGAAAAACTGGGCCGAAAACTCATCCCCACCGCCACCTACCAAGAGGCATTCACCCTCCTCTCCCAGGGAAAACATGATGCGGTTCTGGCCCAGAAACTCATGGGGCTGCAACTCATCAAGCAACTGGACCTGAACAATATTGTACCGGTAAGCGATCCCTTTTCCGACATCGAGACGCTGAAACCGGTCAGCGTGACAACCTCAGGCTTTCAGCAAAAATTCTGTTTTGCCGTGACAGAGGGAAATTCAGGTCTTCTGTCCCTCTTAAACGAAGGCTTGGCCATCGTCATCACCAACGGCACCTATGAAAGGCTCTACGAGAAATGGTTCGGCCCGATCCTCCCCCCTTCCCCTGTTTCATTCGCCCAGCTCGTTAAGCTCGTTCTGTTCATCATTGTTCCGGCGCTTCTCGTTCTGGCCCTTTTCGGCATCATCTACCTGAAACGGGAAGTTGCGCGAAATACTCTCCATTTACGGGAGGAAATCAATGAACGCATCCGAATCGAGCATGCCAATACCGAACTCATAACCGAGCTGAAAAGCGCCCTGGAAAAAGTAAAAACCCTGAGCGGTTTTCTGCCGATCTGTGCCTCCTGCAAAAAGATCCGCGATGACAAGGGCTACTGGAATCAGATCGAAAAGTATATCTCGACCCACTCCCAAGCGGAATTCACTCACAGCATATGCCCGGACTGCATGGTAAGATTGTACGGAGAGGATTGCCGGCACCAGAAGGAAGGCAAAAAACTTTCTCCTGATTAAAGCCCAAATCTTCATTTTCTCATAAAACCAAACCATAATAAACTTGCATTTTCCGTCGTAATTATGCTACGTTCCGCCCTTTTTCAGCGGAGCTTCCCATCATGATCCATCTGACAAATATCAGCAAACAGCACGGTTCGCAAATCCTTTTCCAGGATGCCTGCCTGCAGATTCTGCCCACCACCCGCACCGGACTGGTCGGCCCCAACGGCGCCGGGAAGAGTACCATTTTCCGCCTCATCACCGGAGATGAGGAACCGGACAAGGGGGATGTCTCCTGTCCAAAAAATATGGTTATCGGCTATTTTTCCCAGGAAGTGGGGGAGATGGCCGGTCGTTCCGCCCTGAAGGAAGTCATGTCCGCATCCGCCGAGGTGGTGCGGCTCGGGGAACAGATGCGGGAAATGGAGGCGGAGATGAGCCGTCCCATGTCCGATGATGACATGGCAGCGCTCCTTGAGCGTTACGGCAATGCGGTGGAGGAATTCGAGCATCGCGGCGGCTACGACCTGGACATGCGCGCCCAGTCGGTGCTCACCGGACTCGGCATCGGCCCGGATGACTTCCACCGGCCGGTGGAGTCTTTTTCCGGGGGCTGGAAGATGCGCATCGAGCTTGCCAAGATCCTGACCATTAATCCCGATGTGCTGCTGCTTGACGAACCCACCAACCACCTGGACGTGGAGTCGATCATCTGGCTGGAAGAATGGCTGACCACTGACTTCAAGGGCGCAGTGCTGATGACGAGCCATGACCGGGATTTCATGAACCGCATTGTTTCCCGCATCATTGAAGTGGCCAACCGGTCTGTCACCACGTACAGCGGCAACTACGATTTTTATCTGCAGGAGCGGGAAATACGCCGCGAACAACTGGCGGCAAGCTACCGCAGGCAGCAGGAAATGCTTGCCAAGGAGGAGGAATTCATCGCCCGTTTTGCCGCCCGCCCCTCCCATTCCGCCCAGGTGCAGTCACGGGCCAAAAAAATTGAAAAGATCGAACGCATCGAGCTGCCCCCTGAACAGAGAACAATAACCTTCGAATTTGCCGAACCTCCCCGCAGCGGGGACGATGTTCTCTGCCTGGAAAACCTGAGCAAATTATGGGAATTGCCGGATGGCGGCAAGAAATCAGTTTTCGGCGGCATATCCGGCATGATCCGCCGACATGAAAAGATTGCTGTGGTTGGAGTCAACGGCGCTGGAAAATCGACCTTTCTCAAAGTGCTGGCCGACCGGACCGAACCTTCATCCGGAACCGTCAAGGTAGGGGCGAATGTCAGCATCGGTTACTTCAGCCAACACTCCATGGACCTTCTCGATCCGGCCAGAACCGTTTTTGAAACCGTCCAGGATGCCATCCCTCAGGCCACCATCGGTGTCATACGTAACCTCTGCGCCGCTTTCCTTTTTCAAGGCGACGATGTTGACAAACGCATCACTCACCTTTCCGGCGGAGAAAAGAGCAGGGTGGTGCTGGCCACGCTCCTTGCCCGGCCCCATAACCTGCTTATACTCGACGAACCCACCAATCATCTCGACATCCAGTCACGGGAAACGCTGCTTGAGGCGCTCAGAAAATACAACGGTACGGTGGTGCTCGTCAGCCACGACCGCCACTTTCTCCGTTCACTGGTAAAACGGGTCTTTGAAATCGACCACGGCGAAATGCGGACTTATGAAGGCGATTACAGATACTACCGGAGCAAATCAGCGGAGTTACGCAATCAGGCATGAGTCTTCCCTGCGGAAAAAAGAGACAAAAGCCTAAATAAGAAATACCTAAATCCGGGAACCAACCTCCTGGTAATGAACCTGCCGCGCCTCCGCAGGAAGTGAGAGAAAAGCGTCGATCTCAGCCAGCATCTCCTCTCTGTCCTGCTTCAGGACACCGGATACCTGGACAAAATTGTTCTCATGATCACAGGCAAAAAAAGTGTCCCCCGCCGCCAGAAGGGAAACAAGGAGCCGAAGTTCATGAACCGTGCCCTCATCCGTTTGGGGAACAAAATCACCGGCACGGATCTGTTGCCACAGGGGACACTCGCTGTCGGGCATCCCACTGCCGTTGTCATAAAGCCAGAGCCTGCGGATACGGACAAAATGAGGCGCTGTGTCATTGATCACCCGGGCAGTTTCCCTGATGTGCTGCTGCCACTGGTTCGCTCCGCCAAGCCCCAGTAAAACATAGAAGGAAATTTCTATCCCAGCCTCATGGAGCCAGTCTGCAACCTGTCGGACCATGTCAGCCGACTGCCCCTTGCGGTGAAAACGCAGAATGGCATCACTCCCGGATTCAAGCCCGATGTGCACCCTGTCGAGGCCTGCGGCAGCCAGATCCATGATGGCCTGTCTTTTCAGTTTATGGAGGGTTGCGGCGCGGGCGTAACAGGTGAGACGCCGGACTGAAACAGCGCGGCGCAGATAGCGGGCTATTTCCAGGAAAGCATCCACTCCCGCCTCAAGCGGATCGGCATCCCCTAAAAAAGCGGTTTCCGCCCGAGGTCGGAGGCGACGCAGCAGATCAATGTCGCGCTTCACCTCATCAACCGTCCTGACCGAAAATTCAGGAGCGCCGAGATGCGGATAGATACCGCAGAAGCGACAGCGGTTCCAGCGGCACCCGCGGGTGACACGAACCAGCAGGCTGCGCCACTCACTGGGCGGCCTGATGATGGGCATTTCCGGCATTGGAGTCTGGACTGCCATGGGAGATTAACTGGAGGTTGACTGAAAAAAAGTTGATTCGTCAAAGAGGATAAAATTTTTCCTTTTTTAACGAATCAACGATTAACGGTTTTGCTGTTTTGCTGTGTCGGACGGGATACGCCTTCCGAAAAAAATCAGCAGCAGCCGCAGCTACCGCCGGACCCGCACCCGTCGTTGGGGCCGCAGCTTCCCTTTTCCGCAGATCCACAGCCGCAACCGCAACCACTTGACAGCTGCGACAACTCATCGGCGCTGGGCTCACGGACTTCCCGCACCGTTACATCGAAATACAAACGCTGACCGGCCAGAGGATGATTCAGGTCAACCGTCACCGTATCCGCCTTGTCATTAACCCTTGACACGGTGAGCATCACCGGCCCATGGGGCCCGTTGGCCTGGAACTGCATGCCGGGCTCTATCTCCATATCACCCGGGAAATTATCCCGCGGAATATCCTGCATCATATCATCCTGTTTCGGGCCGTAGCCATCCTCGGGCTCCACGGTGATTTTATCTGCATCACCTGCTTTCATGCCCATAAGACCGTTTTCCAGTCCGGGAATAATCTGACCGGACCCCGTTATGAAAGTCAGCGGCTGTCCGTCCGCAGAACTGTCTACCTCTTCTCCGGACTCAAGGGTCAGCCGGTAATCAATCGCCACAAAACTTTTATCTGCAATTTGCATGGATTTCCTCCTGGTAAGGCAAAAAAATGCCGTAAAAAAAAGCCCGATGAAACCTCTTGTTCGGCTTCATCGGGCCGCTCAACATGTAAATACTTTAAATCATCCTTGACCGATGTCAACCGGCAGCAGCCGTTCCGACATAAATTACTCCGGCATCACGGACAAACGATCTCTTGTCAGATAGACATGATCAACCCAACTATTCGTGGTGACAGGGATAAAAAACTGGTACCATGGGTTTATGAAACGACATCACCTTTTCAATTTTCTTTCTTGAAAACTTACTGGAGCAGACATGAAACCATTGCAAAAATTTTATTTCATCATTTTCCTCATTCTTTCAGCCGGATCCGCCTGGGCAGGCGAAAAATTCACCTACGGCGAGCAGTGGAACAAGGCATCAATTCCCGAGAAAACCCAGTTTATGGAAGGCTACCAGTCAGGCTACACCATGGGGGTGATGAACGCCACCAAACAGTTCATGCCGACAACAAGCGAAGAAGAAAAGGAAAAGGCATTTAAGACGGCGTCCATTATTTTTTCCGAAAGACGCCTGGGCAAGGATATGCTGATCAATGTCATTCTTGCCATGGACCAGCTTTATAAAGACCCGGCCAACCACTATATCGACAAGGGAGTCATCCTTGAACTGGCTCTTGACAAAGTCCGGGGGAGAGACATAAGCGATGATCTGCTCAAGCAGAGAAAATCCGTTGAGGATGAGTCCAGATAATTCAGGGCCGCAGCCAAATTTCGCTGCTGTCCATACTCCCATTCTAAAACAATACCAGTCGTTTCCCCCCACTCCGCTCCACCAGCCACACATTGGATACAATTTTCAATGTGTGGTTTCCACAATTTTTAGCGCCGCCAAACGTTTGCCCGCTTCCTCTCAAAAAAAACCTGACAACCAGCCAGATTCCGGGCACCATTATTCAATAATCCCACCAGTTTCTGATGACCGAGATGGACAAACCTTTCTTTCCTGTTCATGCAAAATATTTTCTTTTCTCATAATCTTAGGCAGATAGCCACATTGCCAGTGCGGCATTTTGTCGCATTCACAATTCAGGGCATTTTTCCTGCTTTCATTGCACACAGTTTCGAATTGCAAGAAATTGCACACCTGCGCGGATAGGGTTTGACAACTAGTATTTAGATTCAATAAAATATTTACAATTCATGCAATGTCGAGGTCGAATTTTTTCCAGCGATAAACCACTGGCGCCGAATTGATTTCTTCTATTCCTTTAAGGATGCGTTCTTTTAGTTCGGCCTTTGAAGAAAC
>JAZDEG010000002.1:0-15674 GCA_043809085.1 Pseudomonadota bacterium
GACTGAACTGTTCTGGTTTATTTCTCAATTTTGCTTTGGAAAGCGCGGCTCCGATTTGGACCGCTCTGTCAATAACTTTTTTGCATATTTTTAACCTTTTTCCACACCTCCCATGGTGTCATGAAACTCTAAAGTCCAGAAAAATAGAGAAAACAATGGCAAATTTTTTAGATACCAAAGAAGATCTTTTTGTTCAACTCCGTGAATTCATCGACAGAATGCCAAGTCTGTCGACCACGGTGACCAAGGTCTTGGAGGTCTGTAATCAGCCCAACACCTCGCCCAATGATCTCAACCGGGTCATTTCCCTTGATCCCGTCTTGACCGGCCAGGTTTTAAAACTCATCAACTCCGCCTATTACTCCCTGCCAAACCAGGTCACTTCGCTTACCCGGGCCATTATCATGCTGGGCTTGAACACCGTCAAAAACCTGGCGTTAAGCACCGCGATTCTCGGTACTTTGGGAAAAGAAAAATCCCAATGTTTTTCTATGGATACATTCTGGACCCATTCGATTGCCGTGGGCGTTACCGCCAAGGCCCTTGCCGTTGAAAAAAACGTCCCGCCGACGGGCCGGGAAGAATACTTTGTCGCCGGCCTTCTGCACGATCTGGGCAAAATACCCCTTTCCAACTGTTTTCCCGAAGAGTATCAGCAGGCGCTTGAGCTGGCCCGCCTGCAGCGTTGTTCACTGGTGCGGGCCGAAAAAATGATTTTTGGTTTCGATCATCGCGTGACCGGTAAAATGATCGGCGAAAAATGGCAGCTCAACCAAGCCATGATCTATTCCCTCAGCCACCATCATAATCCGGGCTCCCTGCCCGAAGATAAACGGGAAATTGTCGCCACCATCTCGCTCGCCAACCTCTATTCCAACATTTTTGAAATAGGCTCGGCTGGGGACCATTATCAGGAAATCCCCCTGGTGGACCAGATCCTGAGCGCGGGAGGGGTGGCGTGGCCCCGCCTTTCCGCCCTGCACGATACCGTTGAGCAGGAAATTGAAAAGGCCCAGGTGTTCCTGCAGATTGCCAAGGCGTAAATTCCGTATTCTCTCAATCGAGGAAACAGCATGAAGGTAAAATTCTGGGGCGTACGCGGCTCCATCCCCTGTCCCGGCCCTCTCACCATGAAATACGGCGGCAACACGCCCTGTTTGGAAGTGCGTTTTCCCGATATCAACCGCCTCATCATCATCGATGCCGGGTCCGGTCTGCGGGAACTCGGCAATTTCATGATGAAAAATGATCTGCCCAACGGCCCGATTAAAACGGATATATTTCTTTCACATACCCACTGGGATCATATAATGGGTTTTCCTTTTTTTGTCCCCATTTACATTCCAGGCACTCAACTCACCGTTTACGGTCCTGTTTCCTACGAACAGGACACCCTGGAGAAAATCGTCGGCGGTCAGCTCACCTATCGCTACTTTCCTGTACGGGGAGAAGAGCTGGGCGCCGCCATTAAATATATCGACCTCAAGGAAGGGCGGTATAATCTGGGTGATGGCATCAAACTGACCACCAAATATCTCAATCACCCCATTCTCTGTCTGGGTTACCGGTTCGAATACCAGGGCAAGGTGTTCTGCACCGCTTATGACACGGAAACCTTCCGGAATATATTCGTCACCGACCCGTCCGACCCATCCTATGATGAAGCAATGGCCGAGGAAGGGGAGCTGGCGGTCCAGGACCAAAATGCGGTTCTGGAAAATTTTGTTGCCGGCGCTGATCTGCTTGTCTATGACTGTCAATACACCAAAGCCGAGTATGAAGCAGGCAAGGCGGGCTGGGGCCATTCTTTTTTTGAATATGTATGTCCCATGGCGGGGCGCAACAATGTCAAGCAACTTGCCCTTTTTCATCATGATCCGATGCGGACCGATGACCAGATGGATGAACTGGCCAAAACTTATTGCGGAAAAGGCAAGTTCGGCTCAACCAATATCTTTTTCGCCCGCGAAGGCGATGAGATCACTCTGTAGTTCTCATCAGCCGGCATGCCCCAGGAAGACAAACCGACAACAATCCAGGGCACTCTGGAACGCATCACCTTTCACAGCGAAGAAAACGGCTATACCGTTGCCCGCCTGCAATCGGCGAAGGGGGGCGGCGAACTGACCACCATTGTCGGCCATTTTTCCGGTATCCCGGTGGGCTCGACCCTTTCACTTTCAGGTTTTTGGGTCAAGGACGCCAGGCACGGTCGTCAATTCAAAGTGCAGCACTACTCCCTGGAAAAACCAAACACCTTAAACGGAATCGAGCGCTATCTCGGTTCCGGCCTGGTCAAGGGTGTCGGCCCCGGGTTTGCCTCGCGAATCGTCAAAAAATTCGGTCTGCAGACTTTGGATGTCCTGGAAAAAGATCCGGAACGCCTTTGTGAGGTGCAGGGCCTGGGGGAAAAAAGAATCGTCCAGATAAAAACGGCCTGGCAGGAACAGAAGAATATCCATGAAATCATGGTGTTTCTCCAGGGGCATAATATTTCCGCAGCCTTTGCTGTAAAAATTTTTAAAACATATGGCGCAAGCGCCCTGCAGGTGGTCGTGAGCAACCCTTACCGGTTGGCTGAAGACATCTGGGGCATCGCCTTCAAAAGCGCCGACCGCATTGCCCTGTCCATGGGCATTCCCCTCCACGACAGCAGACGGGCGCGGGCTGCTCTTCTCTTTGTGCTTGGTGAGGCGGCGGGTAACGGTCACTGTTATATTCCGCAGCCTGATCTTGTCAGTCAATGCCGTCATTTGCTCGATCCGGAGAGGGACCTCGATGGGTTGGGGGAGATGATTTCCGCTGAAATCGTGCGGCTTGCTGCAGACGGAAAAATCGCCAGCGATGAGGGGTGTGTCTATCTGGCCCCCCTTTATTACGCGGAGCAGGGTGTTGCCTCAAGCCTGGCGCTCCTCGCCAGGCCGCGAAGTTCGGTCCCTTCCGATGACCTTGACAAAATTCTTGCGAGGATGGCTGAAAAAATGGCGGTCACCTTTGCCCTGGAACAACATCAGGCCCTGAAAACGGCTTTGGAGAACCGGGTGGCCATCATAACCGGTGGTCCAGGCACCGGCAAAAGCACGATACTCAAAGGACTGATCCAAATCCTTTCCACCAGGAATGTACGGGTTGATCTTGCCGCGCCAACGGGACGGGCGGCCAAAAGACTGGGTGAAGCATGCGGCCGCGAGGCAAAGACAATCCACCGACTGTTGGAATATGATCCTTCCCTGCGGGGATTCAGAAGAGGAAGCGACAATCCGCTTGAATCGGACTTCGTTGTGGTGGATGAGGCCTCGATGATGGATATTGTCCTGGCCAACTCGCTTTTCAAGTCCATTTCCCCCGGTGCTTCCCTGCTGCTGGTGGGCGACGTGGATCAGCTGCCGTCGGTGGGTCCCGGCAATGTTCTGCGGGACTGTATTGAGTCGCGGGTTTTCCCCCTGGTGCGCCTTACCAGAATTTATCGCCAGAGTGAAGGCTCACTCATCAGCGTTAATGCCGGTCGCATAAACTGCGGGGAGTTTCTCGAACTGCTGCCCGATTATAAAGGTGACAAGGATTTTTATTTTATTAAAAGAAATGACCCGCAGGAAATCGTTGCCGAGATAAACAGTCTCTGCGGGGGGCGACTGCAAAACAAGTACGGATTTGACCCCCTGCGTGACATTCAAATTCTCACCCCGATGCGCAAAGGAATCATCGGCTGCGACAACCTGAACCAGACCCTGCAGCAAGTCTGCAACCCCGGCAGGATAAACGGTCCCTCTCCTGACCTTTTGAGCAGTCTCTTGACAGGTGACAAGGTGATGCAGATCCGCAACAACTACGACAAGGAGGTCTTTAACGGAGACATCGGCTTTATTGTCCGGAAAAACACGGAAGACCAGACTGTTATCATCGATTTCGACGGCAGGGAAGTGGAGTACGAAAAAAATGACCTCACTGAAATCGAGCTTGCCTATGCCATTACGGTGCATAAATCCCAGGGCTCGGAATTCAAATGCATCATCGTGCCTGTGCACACCGCGCACTACCCGCTGCTTCAGAGAAATCTCCTTTACACCGCCATCACCCGCGGCAAAGAACTGGTCATCGTCATCGGCAGCTCCAAGGCGGTTGCCATGGCCATCAAAAACAACAGCATCGAACAGCGTAACAGCAGATTGAAGGAGAAGCTGAGAAAATAAAGGAGCAGAAAATGGTCATTACCGATGAATTCAAATTTCCCCGCCCGCCCCGCATCGATACCGGTGAATCCCGACTCATCATCCGTGAGATCGGCGGACTTAGTCCCGTTCTACCCATTAATCAATACAGAAAAAAATGGCGGAGAGGTGAAAACAGGCCCTTTGTCGAGGGGGTTGAAGAAGATCTGACCGATGAGGCGGAAAAAGATCTGCAGCTTCTGGTGAGCCAGGTCAACCAGAACCTGGAAAAGGCCGGCATTGCCATCCATCTGGGGCTGGTCAGGGAAGATGGGGGCTACGCTCTGGACATTTATGACTGCACCAGCGGGTTTGTCTGTCAGATTGTCCGTGAAGAGGCGATCCATATCAAAGATCTTCCCAATATGCTGAAAAATCTGCAGCAGGAAGCAGGCATACTGATCGATATCAAGGTATAGGCTAATCATTTTTTTTCATTGAAAATTAAAAACAAATGTGATAACCAAGTCATTCAGAATATGAATGGTCATTCATCTTTTAGGTATCATTACTGAAAACAAAGGCTTTTATGGAAACCAAACTGACAAAACTGCTGGTTGAAAAAAGAGATGCCATCCTGGAAAAATGGGAAAACAGCGTGTTGAGTTGTTATGGCCCTGACGCCATGCGTATCTTCAAAACCCAGCAGAACCAGTTTGCCAACCCCATCGGTCACAAGACGCGAACAGGGTTGGCCGAACTCTATGATGTGCTCTGCGACCCGAGTGAAGAAGCGGTATTCACCCCGGATCTGCAGGAATACATCAAGGTTAAAGCCGTGCAGAAAGTTTCAGCTTCGGATGCCGTTTCCTTTGTTTTCAAACTGAGAGAACTCGTTCGGGAACAACTGGGAAAAAAGGGAGTGACCGAGTCATATAAAGAGTGGCTGGCATTTGATGCCAGGATTGACGCGGCTGCGCTGGCGATATTCGACATGTTCGTGAACAGCAGGGAGCAATTGTACCTGGTGCGGATAAACGAGTTCAAGCAGAATCGCTATATCCTCACCGATGGTGCAGTTTGCCCTTCCAAGCTCATGCGACAAGACAAAGAATTGCAGAACGCAATCGCAGATCCTGGAGAAATTTCCGCCCAGGGGAACGGTGCCGGTTGAGGACTGTCTGCAGGTAAGACCGCAGGCAGAAAATTGAGGCTCCGCATGATGCCGCCGCAAGGTAGGTGCTGCGGGAACGTTTAACACACTTAAAGTGAGGCGAGGTAACGGTAAATGAGAGTCCTGTATCCCTTCATTGCAGTCTTAGCACTGATCGTGGTTGCCTTCTTGGGAGGGAAGGTGACAGGTCTGCAGTACCTGTTGGGGGTGGTGCTACCCTACCTGGCATTCGGTGTGTTTATCGTGGGTTTTGCCAATCGGGTCATCCAATGGGCAAAATCACCGGTACCATTCCGGATTCCAACCACATGCGGGCAGGGAAAATCGCTGCCCTGGATCAAGCAGGACAGGCTTGACTGTCCACACAACAAGCTCGAAGTTGCGGCACGGATGTTTCTGGAGATCTGTCTTTTCCGGTCACTGTTCCGGAACACCAAAGCGGAAATCCATGATGGACCGAAGCTGGTTTACGGCTCCAGCAAGTTCCTCTGGCTTTTTGCCCTGTTGTTTCATTATTCGTTTCTGGTCATTGTCCTCCGTCACTTACGTCTTTTCACCGAGCCTATCCCGTTTTTCGTTCCCCTGATTGAATTTGCCGACGGTCTGCTGCAGATCGGCGCGCCCAGGCTCTACCAGACGGATATCATTTTTCTGGCGGCACTGGCCTTCCTCTTCCTGCGTCGCGTCATTCTCAGGCAGATCCGCTATATTTCACTGCCGGCTGATTATTTTCCGCTTTTTCTCATCTTTGCCATAGGCGCCACCGGCCTGCTCATGCGTTACTACTACAGGGTTGACATTGCCGCGGTGAAAATGATTACCGCCGGCCTGGCCTCCTTTTCCCCGACCCTGCCGGACGGTATTCATCCGATATTCTTTATCCATGTGGCGCTGGTCTGCACATTGATGATCTATTTTCCGTTCAGCAAACTGATGCACATGGGCGGCGTCTTTCTGAGCCCGACCCGGAACATGTCAAATAACAGTCGTGTGGTAAGGCACATTAACCCGTGGAACGATCCGGCAATCAAGCCCCATTCATATGCGGCCTACGAAGATGAGTTCAGAGAATTCATGAAAGATGCCGACATCCCAGTTGAAAAGGAATAAGGAAAATGGCGATTCCAAAAGCAGATCAATTAGGAGTAAGTGTAGTAAGGGAGCCATCCCTTATGACCGGTGCCATCCCGAAAGAAGATTGGATGGATGTACCGGCGATATTCAGGGAGGGCAATTTCTGTTACCCGGCAAAAAAATCCATGGTTGAATACCATAAGTTTCCGAATCCGCGTGAGTGGAGTCCTGATGATGACGACTGGAAACTTCCGGAAGGCTGGGAAGAGATCATATTAAAAGGACTCAAGGAACGGCTCGACAAGTTCCGTTCCTTGAAGCTGTTCATGGACATCTGTGTCCGATGCGGCGCCTGCGCCGACAAGTGCCACTTTTTTCTCGGCACCGGTGATCCGAAAAACATGCCGGTACTGAGGGCGGAACTGCTCAGGTCGGTCTATCGTAACGATTTTACCACCGCAGGAAAATTGCTGGGTAAAATGGCCGGTGGACGCCCCATGACCGTCGGCGTTCTGAAGGAGTGGTTCATGTACGCCTATCAGTGTACGGAATGCCGCCGCTGCTCCGTTTTCTGCCCATACGGCATCGATACGGCTGAAGTGACCATGATGCTGCGCGAGCTGCTGCATCTGGTGGGCGTCGGTACCAACTGGATCCTCGAGCCCGCGGCCAACTCCAACCGCACCGGTAACCACATGGGCCTTCAGCCCCATACTTTGAAGGACAACGTCAGTTATCTCTGCGACGACATCGAGACGATAACGGGCATCAAAATCAACCCGTCTTTCAACCGCAAGGGTGCGGAAATTCTCTTCATCACCCCGTCGGCCGACGTTTTTGCCGAGCCCGGCATCTATACCGCCATGGGCTATCTGCTGCTTTTCGAGCACATCGGACTTGATTACACCTTCAGCACCTATGCGTCCGAGGGCGGCAACTTCGGACTCTTTACCAACAACGAGATGATGAAGAAACTGAACGCCAAGATGTATGCCGAGGCCAAGAGACTCGGGGTCAAATGGATACTCGGTGGCGAATGCGGTCACATGTGGCGTGTGCTTCATCAGTACATGGACACCATGAACGGTCCGGCCGATTTCCTCGAAATGCCGAAATCGCCGATTACCAATACGGTGTTTGACAACGCTGCATCCACTAAAATGGTACATATCAGCGAGTTCACCGCTGACCTGATCAGGAACAATAAACTGAAAATAGATCCGAAGAGAAATGCCCACCGCATTACAACATGGCATGACTCATGTAACACAGCCCGGGGCATGGGTCTTCTGGATGAACCGCGCTACATTCTTGATCACGTTGTTCCCAAATGGTACGAAATGCCTGAAAACACCATCCGCGAAAAAACCTTCTGCTGCGGCAGCGGCACCGGCCTCAATACCGGTGAGATCATGGAACTGAGAATGCGTTCCGGTCTCCCCAGGGCCAATGCCGTCAAGCATGTGGAGGAAAAATTCGGGGTCAACACGCTGGCCTGCGTCTGCGCCATTGATCGCGCGACATTGTCGGCGTTGAATGATTACTGGAACCCGAATGTAAAGGTTTGCGGACTTTCGGAGCTGGTGGGCAACTCGCTCATTATGGACGGCGAAAAAGAGAGGGAAACGGATCTGAGATTCGAGCCTCTTGAAGGAATGGAGGGATAATTCTATGTATGATAGTGGAAAAATTATTCCCGGCCTGATTATTTTCGTTGGCCTTATGTTGTTCGCCATCTTTAACAACGCCGGGAAAAAAGTTGAAGCGCCTAAACTGGAGAAACCTGTCGGCTACAAGGAATGTGTGAAGCCGATTGATTATATGAAACAATCACACATGGTACTGCTCAACGAATGGCGCGATGAAGTCATCCGTGAAGGAAAACGTGAAATGATTGAAGTTGAGGGCAAACTGTACGAGAAAAGCCTGCAGAATGGCTGTATGCATTGCCACACCAGCAAGAAAAAATTCTGTGATGTTTGCCATACCTTTGCTTCTGTTTATCCATACTGCTGGGACTGCCATGTTGCACCCCAGGGAGATATGGCACTTGAGGAGGCGAAATAATGGATAGTTCAAGAAGAAAATTCCTTAAGATTGCCGGTATTTCTGCAGTAGCCGGAGTTGCTGCTCCGACTGCCCTTAATATGCTCTTTAACAAAAACGCCCAGGCATCTTCTGACGCTGGTCACGGTGCACCTGCTGCAGCTGCCCACGGCGCACACGGTGAGGCCGCCGCAACCGGCAAGCGCTACGGCATGGTGATTGACGCGGGCAAGTTTCATGAAAATCAGGGACTTGCGCAAAAATGCATCGAAGCCTGTCATTCGTATCATAACGTTCCGGATTTCGGCAATAAAAAGGACGAGATCAAATGGCTCTGGCAGGAGCCTTTTACGAACGCCTTTCCGGAGGAAAGCCACTACAAGAAGGACGACAGGCTTCATGAAATGAAGTTTCTCGTCACCTGCAATCATTGCGACAATCCTCCCTGTGTCAGGGCCTGTCCCACGAAGGCAACCTTTAAAAACGAAGACGGTGTGGTCATGATGGACTTCCACCGCTGTATCGGCTGCCGTTTCTGTATGGCGGCATGTCCTTACGGTTCACGTAGTTTCAACTGGCGTGATCCCCGGGGAACCCTTGACGGAGTGCCCTTCATCAAGAAGGTCAATCCGCTGTTCCCCACCAGAATGCGCGGTGTTGTCGAAAAGTGCAGCTTCTGCGCCCATCGTCTGGCCAAGGGAGAACTGCCGCTCTGTGTTGAGGCAACCGGCGATACAAAGGCAATGGTCTTTGGTGACCTGAACGACCCGAACTCCGAAGTATCCCAGGTTCTGCGGTCTCGGTTCACCATTCAACGTAAACCCGCTTTGGGCACCAAGCCCTCAGTATTTTATATAATCTAAGGTGATCCAATATGTTAGAAAAATCGCTCAAAGGTAACTTGGGATACTGGGCTTGGGTTCTTCTTCTGCTTAGTATCATTGGGGTGGGCGTCATCTGCTATGTTGTCCAGTTTAATTACGGTCTTGGCGCTACCGGCATGAGCCGCGATGTGACCTGGGGTGTCTACATCTCCCAGTTCACCTTTCTTGTCGGTGTCGCAGCCGGTGGTTTGATGCTGGTTCTGCCCTATTATCTTCATCACTACAAGGATTTCGGAAGGATTACCATCCTCGGTGAATTCATGGCCATTGCTGCAGTCGCCATGTGTCTGCTTTTCATCATGGCCGACCTTGGCCAGCCCATGCGCGCGCTGAACGTGGTCTTTCATCCCACCCCGAATTCCATGCTTTTTTACGACATGATCGTTCTGAACGGTTACCTGCTTCTGAACGTCATCTGCGGATGGGTTATTCTCCACTCCGAGTACAAGGGGATAAAGTATCCGAAATGGGTTAAACCGTTTATTTACATTTCCATCCCCTGGGCTGTTAGTATCCACACGGTAACAGCGTTTCTGTACTGCGGTCTTCCCGGTCGTCACTTCTGGTTGACAGCAATTCTTGCTCCGCGCTTTCTTGCCTCCGCTTTTGCGGCAGGTCCATGTCTGCTCATGGTGATTGCGCTTATCATGAAACAAACGACCAAATTCGACGTGGGTCAGAAGGCCCAGGACAAACTGGTCACCATCATCGGCTATGCGGCTTTGCTGAACTTCTTCTTTCTCGGCTGTGAAATTTTTGTTGCCTACTACAGCCAGATCCCAGGGCATATGCATACCCTTGACTATCTGTTCTGGGGCCTGACCGATCATACGACAGGAGTTGTTTACAATAATCTTGTACCGTTCATGCGCGCCTCGGTTCTCATGGGATTTACCGGTATCGGCCTCATTTTTGTGGCCCGCGCAAAAAAATCAGATGCCCTGCTGGCGTTGTCCTGCATTCTGATTTTTGTTTCATTTTGGATTGATAAAGGTCTCGGCCTCGTTCTCGGCGGTTTTGTCCCGAACGGACTTGAGCAGATAACCGAGTACATTCCGACAGGGATTGAACTTGGCATCACAGCGGGAATCTGGGCCACCGGTTTCCTGATCATTACAGTGCTGTACAAAGTTGCAATTTCGGTCAAGCTCGAAAACGAAAAAACCGCTTAAGCAACTTCGTTAGTTGATAGTCGTTCAAAAAAGAGCGGAACGGGCTGCGACCCGTTCCGCTCTTTTTTTGTTGAAAGCGCTATATTGAAGTTGAAAAAATGATCTTGTTCCTTCAGTATAAAAAAAGGTTGACAAGCTTCATAAAAATGATAATCTTTACTGAAGATAAATCAACATGTTGAAGGAGTGAATAAAATGGCTTGTGCATGTAAGACAACAGAAGGTATTGATGGTGAATTAAAAAAAATTCTCGTGGTAATGGCTGAAATAAACGGACCATGCGGATGCAAGGAAATATCCGAAAAAACCGGCATGGAAAGCAAGACCGTAAACTGTAAGTTGAAAAGCTTGAAAACAAATGGATACATTGACAGTCCGGCTCGTTGCAAATATGCCATAACGGACGCGGGGAAAGCGGCTTTATAATCCAAAAAGATCAGATAAAGAGTGAGTTGACCATGAAAATTGCAATCGATAAAAATGTTGTTGAGCTTGTTCCTGAAAACAAGGAAGAAACATCTTCGCTGACTTCACTCTGGCGAATCATGATTGACTGCATGGGTGATAATAAAATGCTGAATCCCATTGGTGAATATATTCCGGAAAAAAAGAACCTTGCCCGTTTCGTCATTGAAGGCGTTCCCGGCGGCATAACGGAACGAAGCCCGGGCGAAAGCGCTGCGGTTGACGGAACATACCTCTGCGCCATCTGCAATAAATACATGAAGGTTAAGGTGGGTGAAGACCTCCCCATGTGCTGCGGAAAAATTATGGAAAACATGGATTAGGATACGCGACAAAACAAATTTAACAATGGAGGAGAACATGGCAAAAACTGACAAATATGAATGTCCCTGTGGTTATGTTTATGATCCCGCTGAAGGTGATTTTGAGCACGGTGTTGAACCTGGCACCGCTTTTGCTGATCTTCCCGATGATTGGGTCTGCCCAAAATGCGGAGCGGAAAAAGAATATTTTAACAAAGTTGCTTAAAGAATCTTCCGTGGTGGCCAAACCACGCTTCACGCCTCTCTCTTTGTTCCCCGAATGCGCCGGACAACCGGCGCATTCGCTTTTTCAATGTCCGTAACCGCTGTTAATCCTTAAGTTGGTTGTCATTGACCGGCTTTCCCCTTGACAGATGCGTCGTCACATTATAAGCAGAATCTTATAATGTTTAGACGTAAGAGGGAGAAATCGCGTCGATGAGACCCAGCCGTTCTCTGTTTTTCACATCAGGGGATGCCGTCTCACAACATCAACTTTCAGACCAATAGCTGCTTATGGAATATAAGAATATTCTCGATCTCATTGGCAACACCAAGATCATTCCGATTAATCGTTTAAATCCCCATAAGAACGTCAAAATTTACGCGAAAATCGAGTCAGGTAATCCCGGCGGTTCTGTAAAGGACCGCATTGCCCTGTCAATGATTGAAGCAGCTGAGCAAAGCGGTGAGTTGACTCCCGATAAAACCGTGCTCGAAGCAACCAGCGGCAACACCGGCATTGGTCTTTCCATGGTTTGTGCGGTTAAAGGATACCGTTGCCAATTGGTGATGCCGGAATCCGCCAGTATTGAACGCCGTAAGATCATGGAAGCCTACGGGGCCGAAATTCTTTTGACGCCCGGCAAACGCGGCACAGATGGCGCGATTGAACGCGCCTATGCCATGGCGCGCGAACATCCGGATCAGTATTTTCTCGCTGATCAGTTTAACAACGATGCCAACTGGATGGCCCACGTCAAAACGACGGGGCCGGAGATATGGCAGCAGACAAAAGGCGCGGTAACTGACGTGGTCGCCACTCTTGGCACCACGGGCACAGTGATGGGAATATGTCGATACTTTGCCGACAATCATCCCGAGGTGCGCGTTACCGCAGTTGAACCCTTCCTCGGCCACAAGATTCAAGGTCTGAAAAACATGAAGGAGTCGTATAAACCGGGAATCTTCGACAAGACGACACCCTACCAGATAATCAACGTCCCCGATGAGGAGGCTTTTCGTCATGCCCGCCTGCTGGCCCGCAAAGAGGGGATTTTTGCCGGGATGAGTTCCGGTGCGGCGATCTGCGCGGCTCTAGCGGTTGCGGAACAGCTTACGGAAGGGGTTATTATCGTTATTCTGCCGGACAGCGGCGATAAATATCTCAGCACTGAACTCTTTACCTCCAAAAAAGAGAAGAAATCAAAAACAACAGAAGGATTGCGTTTTTTTAATACCGTCAGCCGGAAAAAGGAAATTTTCCAGCCGATGTCGCCCAACCGGGTGACTTTTTACGCATGCGGTCCCACTGCCTATGAAATCGCCAATTTGGGCCATTGCCGCCGCTTCCTTGTGGCTGATCTGATTCACCGGCTGCTGCGGCAGAAAGGTTACAATGTTCAGTATTACATGAACTTCACCGACCTTGACGACAACACCATCAGCGGCGCGGCTCGCAAAGGCCAGTCGCTCAAAGAGTTTACCAGCCACTATATCGATGAGTACATGAAAGATATGGAATCGCTGCGGCTGCTGCCCGCCACCGGTTATCCGCGCGCTTCAGAGCATGTTGATGAAATGATCAACATCGCCCATGAACTGATCCACAAGGGCTATGCCTATGAACAGCATGGCTCGGTCTATTTCGACATCAGCAAATTCAAGAAGTACGGCAGACTGTCCCGAGTTCCCTTGGACAAAATCAAGGTGGGGATGACGGTTGATCTTGATGACTATGAAAAAAACAACCCCCTTGACTTCACCCTGATGAAACGCTCTACCCTGGCCGAACTGAAAAACGGTGTTTTTTTCCAGACAGATCGCGGCAATATGCGGCCTGGCTGGCATATCGAGTGCGCGGCCATGACACTTCACTATCTCGGCGAAACCATGGACATTCACACAAGTGGCCGTGATCTCCTGTTTCCCCATCATGAAAATGAAAACGCCATTGCCGAAAGCCTGACAGGAAAACCATTGGCCAAGTTCTGGGTCCACAGCGAGTTGCTGCTGGTCGAAGGCAGAAAGATGAGCCCGGATAACAACAATGTCATCACCCTGCGTCAGCTGATCGAACAGGGCTACTCCCCCCGGGACGTGCGTCTTTTCCTGATACGCAACCATTACCGTAAACCGGTTGATTTTTCTTACAAGAAGCTCGATGCCGCCCGGACAAGTCTCAAGCGCCTTGACGAATTCACCCGAAAACTGCAGTGTCTGCCGCCTGACATGCCCCATCCCAAAGTGGCGGCATTTGTCTCTGATATGGAAGAGAGCTTCCAGGCCGCCATGGATGACGACATGAACGTCTCCAAGGCCATCGGCGCCATCTTTGATTTTATCAAGAAGGTCAACCCCATCATCAGCCTGGGGCAGCTTGATCGTGATCAGATAGACTACATCAAGGAATCTCTGGAGAAAATCAACGCCATTCTCAATGTGTTGCGACTTGAGGAATGCCCGCTGGCGCCTGAAATCGACAAACTGATACAGGAGAGGGAGCAGGCGAGAAAACAGAAAAACTGGGCCAGGGCCGATGATGTTCGCAATAAACTTGCCGAGCAGGGTATTACGGTTTTTGACACCGCCAAGGGCCCGGTCTGGAAGGACAACGACCGGGATTGAATGGAGGATGGTTTAGCTGGTTAAAAGCGTGTTTGTTTGAAATTTTCACATCAACTGACCGAAAGCTCTGCATCGGCATTCGGAACCATCTTGAAATTGTCTCAAAATTATTCCCGCTTCTGGTCGATACTTGCACAATCAAGCCTTGACTAGCGGCAGATCCTGCCAGCGGGTTGTGTAAGCCTGAGACATCATCTCCTGCCTGTTTCGCCACGGTTTTCCAAAGCCCGCCACCGCATGCTGAATGGTATGTCGTCCCCATCGGCTGTTGATCGTATCCAATGCCGCCATGAGCGGACCGCTTTTGCGATCGGGAATGCTGAAAAGACCAGGCCGGCAATAGCTTTCCGGTACTAGGCCGAAAAGCACGATGCCCGTCTTCTGGTAACGCAGTCCCGGTTTATAAAGCCTGTCAAGGGCCTCTAGCGCATGTCTGATCAACACAGTGCTGCTTGCCGTCGCCTCCGGCAGGGTGACCACCAGTCGACCACTGTAATGGGGAGAAACTGTGCTGAAGCGGTTGGTTGAGAGGGAGGCCTGTAGACTGTTTGCCAAGGAACGATGGGTCCGCAGCTTGACCGCCGCCTGTTCTACATAGGTGGCAAGCGCCTCGCGCAGCTCCTGCAGAGACTCCACCTGGTACCCGAAAGATTTTGAGCTGGCGATGGATTTTTTACTGACCGGGCAGTCATCAAGCTCTATGCAGGAAACGCCGCGCAACTCCATGGCAGCGCGCAGGCCGGTCACCGTCAGATTTCGGCGCAGCCATCCGTCATCACAGTTTTTCAGATCAAAAGCCGTCCGGATGCCCCGAAGATGGAGCCATTCCGTCTGGCGCCTTCCTATCCCCCACACATCAGACACATCGCATTGGCGGAGAACGGAGTCTACCTCCTCCCTGCTGACCGCAAACGATCCGCCGTGCACAGCATTCCTTTTGGCGATTCGGCCGGCGATTTTGGCCAGGGTCTTGGTGGGGCCGATACCAATGGAAATGGGAATACCGGTGCAGCGCCTCACCCTCTGCCGGATTTCGCGGCCATATGCAGCCGGGGTTTTTCCGTCCATTTCATAAAGATGGAGAAAGGCCTCGTCGATGGAATAGACTTCTATCTCCGGCTCAAGCCGGTGCAGCACAGCCATCACCCGGCGGGAAAAATCGCCGTAAAGAGCGTAATTGGATGAAAAAACCTCCACGCCGTGCTTTTCCAAAAACTTTTTACATTTGAAATAGGGGGCGCCCATGGTAATGCCGAGCGCCTTGGCTTCATTGGAGCGGGAAATGATGCAGCCGTCATTGTTGGACAGCACCACCACAGGTCTGCCGTTTAAGCCCGGCTGAAAGACCCGTTCACAGGAAACATAAAAATTATTGCAATCCACCAGGGCGAAATACTTTTTCATGGAATCCTACAAACGATGAACCTAAAAACGGCAGTTGGAAATTAGCTTGGAGCAGGCGGCAATGCTAAATTTGGTCCAGCCAACCCCAAGAAGCAGCGAAATGCCTGCTTGGTTACAAGGAGCATTCGAGTTCCAAAATCTAACTGCTCCGCACCTTT
>JAZDEG010000003.1:0-10496 GCA_043809085.1 Pseudomonadota bacterium
TCCGGTAATAATCAAGGATCTTGTTTTTGAGAATGGAGACAAGCCATGTTTTCAGCGAGGAGTCGCCGCGAAAGGTCTTCAGGGATACGAGAGCGGCAAGAAAGGTTTCCTGAACCAGATCCTCGGCAAGGTGTCTGTTCATGGTCCGGCTGTAGGCGTAGCGGAACAGGGCATCGCCATGCAGGTCAACCCATTTTTCCGGGGAATGAATATTCACTTCTCTGTCGTGTTCCTGTTCGGTCATGAGAAAGTCTTCTGATATCTAAAGCGGGTACCCTGATGACTTAAAAAAAAAGGATACGTATGAATTACAGTAAAATTTCAGATCTGAAAAAGCCAGAGGATATTTCACTGCCCCATTAGCAGAATTGCTGAGAAATGCGGCAAGAAAATTAATCCATGAAGCTGTTGAAGTTCAATTCAGGAGTTGATTACGCACCATTCCGGACTTCGGGACGAGCGAGGGCATCACCTGATTATTTGAAATGATTACGAGCCGGAGCGGGAAAGACAAACAGGAATAGGGCCGATAAATTTCCCGAATGAACTACCCCGCCGCAAGCAGCGGGGTATCTTTAAAAGCAATGAACGCCCCAAGGGACGGAGTATTAAACCCAGGCTGCGCAATAAAAGAATAGATGGAGGTGGTTTCTTGTAACAAAAAAAAAGGGTGCTAAATCAGCGTGCGCAAATGAAAAAATCTGGAACCGTCACTCCCCGTTTTCCTGTTTCTTTTTTTTTCTTTTGCATTGGTACATGGCTTCGTCGCCCCGGGCCAACAGTTCGTCGATGGAGCATGGCGCATCAAAGGAGTAGGTGACCATGCCGACACTCATGGAAAGCTCATAGGCACGGCCGGGCTCTCGATTGATTTCATCGAGGTGTTCCTGCAGCCTGCTGACAACCGGGTGGTCACAGGTTGTGCCCGGCTCGCTCAGCATGAGAACGGCAAATTCGTCCCCGCCCAGTCTGCCGATGCCGATAACGTCGGTTTTCCGGAAGGTTGACTTGAGGGCGTCGGCTGCCTCGACCAGGGCCTGGTCACCTGCAGCATGGCCCAGGTTGTCGTTGATCCATTTCATTTTATCCAGATCCATGTACAACAGAAACAACTCTTTGTTGAGACGTTCGGCAAGAATGAGCTGGTTTCCGGCCATATCGAGGAAACCACGACGATTCAGCAGACCGGTCAATTCGTCGGTTACCGACATCTCTTTCAGTCTGTTTTCCATCTCCTTGCGCTCGGAAATATCACGGAAAGATTCAACAACGCCGACAAGAGCGCCTTCCGCGTCATGGTAGGGATAGGCTGTGATCAGGCAGGGGATGTTCCTGCCATTGCGGCTGGAGACCTCTCTTTCAAGCTCCACCCGTGTTTCGCCGTTGAGAATTCTGGACACCGGACATGCCGGAGTATTGCAGGACGGACTGCCGATCACCTGATGGCAGGGGAGTCCGATAATATCTTCATCAGAGAGGTCCATCATCTGGGTGAAAGTTCGATTGACTCGCAGTACGATGTAGTTTTTATCGATAACCCTGATGCCGTCAGCCGCGCTGTTCAGTATCTGGGCAAGTTCACCATAGGCATCTGCCAGGGCTTTGGATGCCTTTTTTCTGGCCGTTACCTCGTGGCCGAGGTTTGCCAGTGTTTTCTGCAGGTCCCTCGTTCGTTGATCAACCCTGATTTCAAGTTCTTCTTTTGCCTTGCGAAGCAGATTTTCACTTTCAATGATTTTGGCGATGGTATTTCTCGTTAATCTGATCATGAGAAAGACAAAAAGAGCACCCGCCAGAAAAACGATTCCGGTAATCATTTCAATGGAAAAAGGGAGCTGTTTGATCTGGATGACGGCAAAGGTGAGATAGCCGATAAGGAAAAAGGTCATCAAGCCGGCCAGGATTTTCCAACTGCTCTGATAGGTTGGCGGGATATCCTTATTTGTTTTGATGCTCAGTATGATCGATGCGCACATGAAGAGCGCACCGATAAGCACCATGACGATCGATATGGCTTGCCAGGAGTTCATTCTGCAGAAATGACCTTTGTTGATATAACCATTTGAATTTATTTAATTAAATTATTTGTGTGTAATTATATCATACAGGGGTGTATTTGGAAAAGTTTTTCTGTTGAAGGCGTAATTGTTGGAATTCTTGGAAGATATTAAAAAAAATGGGTGGATTGGGTGATTTTATTTGATTTGACATATTTTTACGCTCAAAGTTAAATGTGGGAACCATCATACGGCTGTTTGTGGTATTTTATTGCATTTTTAACAGGTTACAGTTTATTCGGGAAGACGTCTTCATGTTTTCATTGCACATACCCAAAAAAATTTCCGCCATACTCATTTATGGGCGGCCGCCGCTGGTATTCTGCGCCATGCTCTGCGCCTTGGGAACCATGTGGAACAACAGTCCCACCCTCTATGTCAGCGGGGTGACACTGCTTTTCGTCTCCATGGTTTTTGATCTGGTGGATGGCTGGTTCGCGGTCCGTTTCCAGCCCCATCCGGTGCTTGCCAGCCTTGCCGAGCGGCTCATGGACAAGGTCGTCTATTCCATTACCTTTCCCCTGGTGGCGGTGGGGACCATGTGGCGGCTGCTGCAGCAGGGAGAGGGGTACAGCAGGGGGGATCTGCTGCATGCCATTCTGGTGCTGCTTCTCTGCATAACCGTGCTTGTCCGCGATCAATTTGCCCATTTCATCCGGCGTCACAGTCTGCAGGATGAGATTGGCGCCGAATCAACGGAGTTCACCCGGCTGCGGACCGTTGTTGCCGCCCCGGTGGGACTGCTGCTGTATACCTATGTTTTTTATGTGCCTGCCGGCAAGGTATCCTATCTGCACGGGCTGACCGAGGCCTTTGCGTCCATTCCGGTACGCTGGCTTTTTATTGTCGAAATTGTCTTTCTCATTATTAATTTCGGTTCAATCGCCGCTCATGTCCGTAAATTCGGAGGTGCCTGCCTTGACGAGCTCTGTCTTGGAGACGAGGAACTGCGGCGCCGTATCCTTTCTTTTTTCCCCAACGCGCTCACAGTCATGAATGCCATGATGGGCATTCTGGCGGTCTTTTTTGCCTATCAGGGAAGGATGCGTGACGGCTATCTCATTTTGATCGGAGCAGCCGTCTTTGATAAACTTGATGGCGCATTGGCCAGAAAACTGGGACTGACTGATCCGGGGCCGGCAAGCTCGGCGGGAAGCAGGTTCACTCTGGGCGGCATTCTTGACGACATTGCCGACGGTGTCAGTTTCTGTATCGTGCCGGCTTTGATTTTTTACATCAGCCTGTCCCCGCTCCCCACCCCTTTTCCTGGTCTTTCCGTGGGATGGGTTGCCTTCTCCTATGCCTTTTTGGGAATAGCCCGGCTCGTTTATTTCACTCTGGACCGCACCCCCATACCCGGCTATTTCAAAGGAATGCCGACACCGGCGGCCGCCCTGCTGGTGGTGGCGCCGCTTGTGCTTTATTGTCAGGCGGCAATGGAACAAAACGGCGCGTTTGTTGCTTTCTGGGCAAAGGCAAGCTTCGTGATCATGCTGTTCGTGTCCCTGTTGATGAACCTTTATCCGGTTCATTATCTGCATTTCGGCCGTTTCATGGATCGTCACCCCTGGTTTGCCCGGTTTTGTTTGTTGAGTTTATTTGTTTCTCTTTTTACTCCTTATTTTGCTCATCTCGCCCTCCTGTATCTGGTTCTCTATCTTTTATCACCACTTGTGAGCTGGCGTTATGAGCCGGGCAGGAGTGCGGGAAGTTGAGAAGGAGGGGGCAAGAGAGCGAGAGCCTATTTGTCTGTTGCTGCTGAATGATCCGGTTTTTAATCCTGAAATGATGAAAAAAATCCTGAAACAGTTTGACCGCTGCTGCCTGAAGTGCAACAATGGTATTGTTGAAGATTGTTAGGAAGCCATGCGGGATAAATGAAAAATCATTTAATTCAGGAGGTGGAAGTGATGAAAAGGACACGGTTTGTTTTCAGTTTTCTCGTTGTTATGACACTTGTATCGGTGTCGTCGGTATTTGCCCACTGCGAAATCCCCTGCGGGATTTATGGCGACAATATGCGTTTTGAGATGTGGATGGAGCAGATTACCACGGTGGAAAAATCGATGGAACAGATCATTGCCTTGTCCAAGGAGGGAGAAAAGAATTATAACCAGATCGTCCGCTGGGTCACCAACAAGGACAAGCATGCTGATGATATCAGTGAGATTGCCGTGCAGTATTTTCTCACCCAGCGGATCAAGCCTCTTGTCGACAATGCCGGCAAGGAGGAAAAAGAAAAATATGCCAGCCAGCTGACCGTTCTCCATCTCATCGTGGTGAATGCCATGAAGTCCAAGCAGACAACGGATCTGGCCCACGTGGAAAAATTGCGGAATCTGGTCAAGGACTTCTATCAGCTTTATTTCAATGTGGAGATGGAAAAACATATGGAGCATCATAAGTAGAAAGCCGATATCTGCGGAAAAACCATAAAAAAGGGATGGCCGTTTTATGCGGATCATCCCTTTTTTTATGGTATTCTCATTTGCGTTTTAAAACTTGTGGCACTTCACGCACTCATAACCTCTTTCAAGATGTTTTTTATGCAAAGAGCTGCTCCATGATTTTGAGCCATGGCAATCATTGCAAAGATCGCTTTTTGGTTTGACCAGTCCTGTCGGCTCCGTGGTATGGCAGCTGACGCAGGAGAGGTTGATGCCTCCGCCGGTGTGCTCGGTGTGCATGGCGGTCCATGACATCGATTCCTGTTCATGACACAGGGTGCAGTTCTGTACCTTTGCCGGCCAGGTGTGGTAGCCCAGTTCGCCGAAAGGCAGCATGCCATTGCCGTCAGGAGTGTTGCCGCTGCCGTCGTGGCATTCGCTGCAGGATGGGGCCATGGAGGATGGCTCGACACCATGGGTGATCAGCATCTCCGCGTCGACATTCACCAATTGGTAGCTTCCTGTCATGCCCTGCTCTTCCATGCCTTTTTGCACGGACAGGTCAAAATCACCGGTCATGAACATCCACATGATGGACGGCGGGATGATTTTCCCGCTTTCATGCAGTGGCATTATGGAGTAATGGCGCTTGATCGGTACGATCTTGGAATTTCCGTCAAATGGTGCGCCGTTTGCTGTTGCCATGGGATAAATGCCTCGACTGTCCGGGGCAATGGTCTGGCCGACACTGTAGACCTGAGAGGTGCCGTCAAACCAGACGTATTCCGGTTTCACGTGAGAAGCCTTGACCTCTTCGCCGACAAAGCCTCCCTGACCTGAACAGAAGGCTGGGTTCCAGACCGGATTTAACCAGTCACGGGACATTTCGGTTGCTCCGCCCTTGCCGAACTCCCTGATATGGCAGACCTGGCAGGAAAGCTGGCCATTGGCATGCTTGTTCAGGGTGGCGTTGGCGTGTGGAGAAGCGGCGTGGCAGTCAGTACAATTGGGGTTGGGGGCTTCTGTCTGGCGGAGATCAATGCCACGGCCGCCTATTTTATGGTTTTGTGCACTGTGGCAGGCGGTGCAGGTGAGGTCGGCGCCGCCTGCATCTGCTGACATGTGGACATCTTCCGCTAAAGATGGCGCTGCTGTGCTGAGCCCCATGTCACCACGCTTGGTCCAGTCGCCGCCGCCTGCTTTGGCGTGGCAGCGGAGGCAGGACTGCCGGGTTGGAAGATGGACGTTGCGGGCCAGTTCTACCATTGTCGTGCCGGCAGGCATTTTGGCGAAATCCGGCACGGTTTGATAATTCCCCTCATTGTCAACCAGGCCGAATACATAGGTTTTAGTTTCGCCATCGATATTGGTCACTGTCTCGGAGTTGTTCGGGTCAGGGACAAATGTTCTTTGATAGGTGTCGCTGTGGCACATGAGGCAGTCAACGTCGGTGAGCTCCGGCGGATGAGGGGCATTGCCGTCTGCCCGGACATGGCAGCTGTAGCAGGCCCCTTTGGATGAGGGTGCATAGGTGCAGAAGGTGTTGATGCCATTAACGCCCTTGCCGTCGTTGCCGCTGATGTTGGTCACATCCGGGGTGGGGCCGGACCATTGCATGTGGAGGCTGTCCAGCATGTCCTGCGCTTCAATTTCGTGGCAGGCGATGCAGGTTGCCGGCCCGTCATATGATTGGATGGATTGGTGGGCAGCAACCGTGCCCGGTCCTCCCCCGCCGCCGTTGGTTTCAGTCGAGACGGTGAATGAGGTATTGTTGGTCATACGGTGTCTTCTTTTATCCTCCATTCTGCAGCGGAAGCTCCATTCACCGGTCATTTCATCTGATGGGATGGTGAAGTTGTACGTCGCTGTGTTGGCCGTAATGGACATTTGCTGGTTTGCGACGATTCTTGAGCCTGATTCATCCTGAATATCGATCAGAGCTTTTTTAAGTCCACCGTCCCAACTGCCTGTGGCTGAACAGATAAAAGTGGCCTGTGCGCCAAGCAGTGCGGGAGTCGGGTTTATTGACATGTCGATTCCTCTCGCTGCGGCAAAGGCGTCATTCGTTCCGGCCAGAAGGGTGACAATGGCGGTGGTAAGTAAGATTTTTTTCATGGTTCACCTTTTTTGTATGGATTATGTGATGGTATCCTGATTTATCTGTGGATATTACACCGTGGTACTTATCATTAAGCGTGCCACGTATGTTTTTTGTCCCAATATTTCTATTATTTTGTTTGTATATACTTGATATTGTATGATAAAAAAATAAGTGCGAAATGGTGCGGCGCTAATTCCAGGCGGGCAGTGCTTGTCGCACAAAAGAGACACTTTTCGCATCAGGTGCGACAAAATGCCGCACCTGATGCGGGGTGAAGAGATCGGAATGTAAGGAAAAATCGTGATTTGCGGGGATTAAAAAAAAGGAGTGTATTCTTTTGCAGACGGAGTAAAAAAATTTGTCCCAGTTGAGAAAAAATATAATAATTTTTCTTGTCTATTGCCGATGTGTTGGTTTTTTTATACTAAAAATTTTTTAAAAATGGACACTGATAATATCAGTAAGTAGGAGTGGTGTTTTCATCCATTGACCGCTGGAGCTGTTTTTTGGAGATTTTGCAGCAGAGAGGCAAGGTCGCGTTCATCAAGGGTTTCTTTTTCAAGGAGTGTCCTTGCTCCGGTTTCCAGTATTTGCCTGTTGTCTTCTAAAATTTTATGGGCGTGGTTGTAGCATGAGGTAATGATTTCCCGCACCGCCACATCAATTTCCCGGGTTGTTTCTTCGCTGACGGCGCGGGACATGGACGGCAATCGACCACTGAGAAAGTTTTCACCTCCATTCTGTTCGAGATCAACAAAGCCCAGTTTTTCGTTCATTCCGTATTTGAGCACCATGCTGCGGGCAATATTGGTGGCCTTGCTGATATCATCTGCCGCACCGGTGGACAGGTGGGCGAAGATGATCTCTTCTGCCGCCCGGCCTCCGAAAAGGACGGTGATTTTGTTTTCCAGTTCTTCACGGGTCATGAGGAAGCGGTCTTCTGTCGGGCGCTGGATAGTATAGCCGAGGGCGCCGATGCCGCGGGGAATAATGGAAACCTTGTGCAGCTTTTCCGAAATATTGAGACCTGCCCCGACAATGGCGTGGCCCATTTCGTGATACGCCACCACCTTTCTCTCCTTTTCATTGAGAACCCTGTTCCTTCGTTCAAGTCCGGCCACAATGCGTTCGATTGCCTCGTTGAAATCTGCTGTGGTGACTTCCTGGCCATTCCTTCTTGTTGCAACAAGGGCAGCTTCATTGACCAGATTTTCCAGGTCAGCGCCGCTGAACCCTGTACACATGGAGGCAATGGCATCCAGGTCCAGATTGGAGTCAATGTTTTTGATGGCTTTGAGATGCACCTTGAGGATGGAAATACGGCCAATCTTGTCAGGACGGTCAACCAGAACCTGACGATCGAATCTCCCTGCGCGAAGCAGGGCCGGGTCAAGCACTTCCGGACGGTTGGTCGCGGCGAGCAGGACAATGCCGGTTGAGGAGTCAAAACCGTCCATTTCAACCAGCAGCTGGTTCAGGGTCTGTTCCTTTTCGTCATGTCCCCCGGAGAACTGGGTTCCGGAGCGGGTTCTGCCCAGGGCGTCAAGCTCATCGATAAAGACGATGCAGGGAGCCTTGGTTCGGGCCTGTTCAAACAGGTCACGCACCCGGGCCGCACCGACGCCGACAAACATCTCGACAAATTCCGAACCGCTGATGGAAAAAAACGGCACCGCCGCCTCACCCGCCACCGCCTTGGCGAGAAGAGTCTTACCGGTGCCGGGAGGGCCGACCAGGAGTATCCCTTTCGGCATACGGGCGCCGAGACGGCCATATATTTCCGGATTTTTCAGGAAATTAACCACCTCGATCAGTTCGTCCTTGGCTTCGTCTGCCCCGGCCACATCCTGGAACGATTTTTTGGTGTCGGTTTCCACGTAGACCTTGGCTTTGCTTTTACCAACCGTCATGAAGGAGCCGCCCATGCCGCCCTTTTTGGCAAAATAACGCATGGCCACCACCCAGATGCCGACGAAAATGAGGGCCGGCACCACCCAGGAAAGCAGGTCGTGGATAAAGGTGCTCTGGATTACGCCGGTCATTTTGATGTCCTTGCCGGCAATCCTGTCGGCAAGTTTTTCATCGACCCTGACGGTGACGAACTGATGTTTTTCCGATCCTTGGGGATCGCGGATGGTGCCGGACAGCGACTTGTCCGTCACGTACAGATCGCTGATCCTGTTTTGGTCGAGCAGTTCAAGAAACTTGCTGTAGGGAATGTTTTCGACCTGGGTAAAACCAACCCACAGATCATGGAGTATCATCACGCCGAAGAGCGCCAGCATGACAAACAGCAGATTGAAACGATGTTCCTGATTCATTTCGTTTTTCCTGGCAGTTGAAAAGAGATGATCATAAATGCGTCTGAAATAGCGTCCGAGTGCTGGATAAAGAAAGCGGAATGGTGTGAATTCCGATCAAGCGTCCGAACGATCAGGGCAATATTGGCGGTAAGAGAAAATTAGAGCTTCTTTTTTTCAAACCATTGAAAAAGCAGTAAGCCGCCAACGATGAAAAGAGGAATAATGATCCAATGATTGATGCCCAAAATCTGAGGAAGGGTTATTTTGCCGAATTCCCCCCAGGTGAGCACGGTTTTTTTCATCAGAGGATAGGCCTCAGCATATAGAGCCCCGCCGACCAGCATGCCGAGCACCCCCCAGACGGCGTCCCACCTTCCTTCACCGATGGCCCCTACCTGGGTGCCGGGGCAGTAGCCCAGTAATGCCCAGCCGATGCCGAAAATCAGTCCGCCGATAACATTGCCGCCGATGCTGGTTGCCTTGATATCCATTTTGGTAATGATGCCGAGATCGTGGAGAAGATAGATGCCCGCCATGCCGACCAGCACGGCGCTGAGCATGAATTTGATGATGGTCATGTCCTGCAGTCGAAGGGCGCCAAGTTGTTTGTCATAGCGAAGAACCCGGCCTCTCTGCAGGAGAAAGCCGAAGATGATGCCGGTGATGAGTCCGTAAATGAGTTCCATTATTTCCGTCCTCCTTTATAAAGAAAATATGCGACCGGCACTCCGCCGATAAAAAAACAGACAAGAGCGATAAAGCCGCTGATTGAAAGCTGCATGAGTCCGCTCAGGCCATGTCCGCTCGGACAGCCGCCGGCGAGGCGGGCGCCGAAAAGGGAGATGCAGCCGCCGGCAAAGGCAAATATGGCACGTTTCCCTTTGCTCGGTCCAAAGCGATTGACCCACATGTCCGGCGGATTCTGTATGCGGAAGCTGCCGGATGTAATTGCGGAAAAAAAAGCCCCGACAAGAACACCGGCGACAAACATCCACTGCCAGTCGATTTTCGGAGAGTATTTCTGGAAATAGGCGAGTGCGGCCACGTGATCGGGCGCGATAATTTTTTCAACCATGGCGGCGGAGCGGGCAAAGGTTGTAGATGCGCCGAGAAATTTACCGGCTATGACAACGGACAGAACTCCGACCACGCCGGTCAAGGCTCCTCCCAGATAGGGACTCCAGGCTTTCTCATCTTTCATGTAGTTCCTCCTTGGTGTTTAGAGAGTTAAAATTGTAGTAAATGTCCCAAAAAATATTTGAGTGATTCAACTATGTTAAAGATGTTGTTTTTAATTCTAATAGATGTCAGGAGTGGTGTGCAAGGGGAAAGTGTGAAATTCGGATGCAGCAAAATGTAATTTTTCTGTTGTTGATTTTCCTTCTTTGTGGTGCACTGAATGAGTCGGTAAAATTATCGCCTGAAAAGGCGAGAATTGCGTGAAAATTGTCGGCGCGAGTTTTTTATTGCGTAGCCTGAGTTTAATATTCCGCCCCTTGGGGCGTTCATCCTAAAAACGGCAGTTGGAAATTAGCTTGGAGCAGGCGGCAATGCTAAATTTGGTCCAGCCAACCCCAAGAAGCAGCGAAATGCCTGCTTGGTTACAAGGAGCATTCGAGTTCCAAAATCTAACTGCTCCGCACCTTTG
>JAZDEG010000004.1:0-76349 GCA_043809085.1 Pseudomonadota bacterium
TTCCATTGCCCTGAGCGCAGGTCTTGTCGAATTGACAGGAACCGCTATCACGACGGACTTTGACGGTGACTCCGACACCAAAAACGCAACCATTGATCTCGGCGGCAATATTGTTTTTGCCGATGATAACCCCACCATCGAATCAATTGGCAATCTCTTCTTTGTTTCAGAATTTGCCGGTTATGATAATGCAGTTGGCACATACGAACTTGATGAATTCGAAAATCCTGTCAACGCGAAAATTATCATCGATAGTACCAATGATCTTGTGGGAGGCGATCAAGGAATAAATGAGCAACTCCTGGGGACATTTAATGTAGATACAAAATTATTCATCATCGCCAACGGAGGGACAATATCAGGCCTCAGCAGCGCAGAACTCGTAATTAATCCGGATGGGACCCTGTTGATTAATGGAACAGCAACATCGTTAAATGTTTTTTACATGGACAGCTTCTTAAATTCTGACGACGCCGATCATTTCAAGGATGAGAATGGCAATGTCATTACCTCTGTTCCATCAGAGGGTGGTGAAATTCACATTGAAGACCTGCCTAATCTCGGGGATGCTGATTTTAACGATGTCGTTCTGCGCTTTGAGAGATTTTCCCCAACTGTTTCCGAGGCAAATCTGGATGATGGAACCAGTCCTGACGAATCAGCACTAACTGTGAGTGGAAATCTGTTCACCGGAACAGGGAGTGGAGATCTGCTGATCAATCTGGGTGCTGACAAAGATGGATCTTCACTTTCTGTTACCAGCGGCGGCAACTCTGCCACGATTTATTTCGATGGCAGCACATCAACTTCTATTACCGTTAACAGTTTCGTTGGAGCATTAACAATACTAGGTGATGGCTCATGGAGCTACACCCTGATTGACAACTCACTGCTTCACCCGGACAATGACCCCGGTGGTGTTGATGGCAGCGACGGAGACTCTGATCGTGGGGTTGACGATCAGGTTCAGGATGTTTTCAATTTTGTCGTAGCAGATGGAGATGGTGACACGGTATCAACAGATTTTATCATTAACATCAATGATGACGGGCCAGTCATCGATGCCACAAACCTTGCAATCCCCAACCTTGGCGCTAGTTACGAGGGCGTCTATTCCTTTGACATTGGAGCAGATACGCAACCATTCAATGCGGCTTTTGATTCTGGCTCCCTACACTGGTTAAATCCGCAGGAAGGTTACAGCCTGACTTATGATGCATCAAATTCAACCCCTTCAAGCCAGGTTTACAAGGCAACATACAGCAACAATGGCACGGAGTTTACCTTCTTCAATATAGCCATCAACGAAAATGGAACGTATTCCTTTGAACTGGTAACCCCGAAACCAACCGTTGTTGCCGAATCGGATGCAATCGACATTTTAGATGGGGTGAATGCAGGCACCAAATTACCTTCTTACACCTTTGACAGTAGTTTGTTCGATGGACACTTCGACTTGGTTGTCACTGGTTACAGATTTTCCGCAGAAGCAACTCTTACTATTTCAGAAACGCGTTTGGGAGTCAATGGCGAGACTATTCAAGAGAGCAAGTATGAGTATCTCAAGTTTGAAATGTTTCCGACTACTGGATCAGAGAATGTGACGGTGAGTGAGTTCACTGTATCAATAGCTAATGCTGCAAACATAAGTGATGGCACCTTGGTAAATTTTGATATCCATTACACAGATGGGTCTATGGATAATCAAACAGGTATTTATGACTACACGAATCATAATGGCGACATCAGCTTTGCACTTGATCCAGAAAAAACTGTAGACTATTTCATTCTCTCCAACAACACAAGTGACACTCGTTCTAACACGGAATTCAAAATCGACGGGATAAGCCTCAAATATGCGGAAACCACTCCCTCTGACGACTACGACCTTCAATTCGAGTTAATCGGTCAAGATGCCGATGGCGACAGCGCAACAACTCACTTTTCGGTGGTAGTAAACACCGACGTTATGGGTGTCTATGAAATAAATGGAACCCTTGGAGATGATATCATGGTGGGAACCAGCGGCGCAGATACTTTTGTTGTTAGCGGAGGCGACGATATCATCCAGAACTTTAGCCTGAGCGAAGGAGATGTTGTCGATATCAGTAATATCATTGATACGGAAAACGGATACACCCCGATTTTCAGTAAAAATCCTGACGGATCAGTCAAACTGACAATCTATGACGGTGAAAATACCGACCCCACCAGCGATGATGCCACTGAGAAGGGAAGTGTTTCTTTTGATAATATAGACATTGATGACTTAACACAGGATCAGCTTTATTCCCTGTTAAATGATCCTGTTGATGATGGAAACTAACTGACATCAAACCGAAAAAGTCAGTTATTCCGAAGCTGCCATAAATGGAAAAGTATCCATTTATGGCAGCTTTTTATTTGTCCATTCACCCCCGGTTGATCATCAGGGCCAGATTCAACCTGCTGCCACAGCCGGTTTTTGCGTAAATTGAGCTAAGGTGGGCTTTGGCTGTCCGCTCGGTGATATTAAGATTGAAAGCGATTTCCAGGTTGGATTGCCCCAGGGCCACCAGTTTGGCGATTTCCTGTTCCCGGGGGGTCAGCTCTGCAAATTTTTTTTGCTTATCAGAAAGATTTTCATCTTTTTTCTCTGCATGGGATTCAAGGATGAGCCTTTGCATGAGCATCTGACCGATCCAGACAGAGCCTGATAAGACAACTCTGACTGCTTCCGAAAGTCGTCCGGGGGACATATAGGTATTGCTGTATCCGACAATGCCGAGTTTCAGAAAATCAAGACCTTCATCGTCGGTGGGGCGATCGGAGAGGAGAAAAATCTTACTTTTCGGACATGTCCTCCTTGTCTTTATGACGAGTTCCTTATTTACCAGGGACCTGTGCAGCAGAATGAGATCCCTGTCTTTTTCTTCAAGGAAAAAAGAAAGATCCGCTTCAGAACCGGCCTCCTGCAAATCGTGTTGTCCGGCAAGGATAGTATGCCAGCGCTTTCTCACTGATTCATTGGCGCTACAGAGCAATATTTCCATTGAATCATCTCTCCCGCAGTGCCATCTGTCTGGCTCGTAGAATTGGTTTCAACAGATAATTCAGTATGGTTTTCTTGCCGGTAATGATATCAACCGATGTCACCATTCCCGGAATGATGGGTAATCGATTTTCGATGGTGCCCAGGTAATTTTTCTGGGTACGCAGCCGGACAAGATAATAGCTGTCTCCTTTGTCGTCAGTTATGGAATCGGCGCTGATGTGCTCGAGATGGGCATCAAGCCCGCCGTAGATGGTGAAATCATAGGCCGTAAACTTCACCATGGCCTTCTGGTTCGGCCTGAGAAAGGCAATATCCGAGGGTCTTATTTTGGCTTCAATAAGCAGAGAATCATCCAGGGGAACGATTTCAATGAGATTCATGCCGGGCTGAATGACCCCGCCTACCGTGCTGACCAGGATCTGGTTTATCGTCCCATGCACAGGTGAGCGGACGGATGTCCGCTGGAGCCTGTCTTCAAGGGCGACAGATGTGGCGGAAACCCCTTCAAGTTCGGCAAGAACATTGTTCAGTTCACTTTTCGCCTTGCTGTGGAACGCCAATTTCTCTTCCTGTATTTTTCTCTGTGCCTCTTTTGAGCGGGAATCAGCCCTTGGGATTGCCAGTCTGGTGGCCTCTATGGCGCCTTTCATTTCACTGGCCTGTCGCTCAAGGCGCAATACTTCAACTTCAGAAACCGCGCCTTGTGCAACCAATGGCTTGGTGATATCGAGTTCCTTTCTGATAAGCTCGTAACTGCTGTTAAGATCCCTGAGTTTTGCAGCCAGCTCCCTGCTCTCCTGCACCCGCTGATTGATCTGTTCCTGCAGGATCTGCAGAGTGGTTTCCAATTCTTTTTTTCTTGATTCATATAATTCTTTTTCACGGATTCCTATTTCCGTTTTTTCTTGCGTGATTTCTTCCGGGATATGGAACGGCGTGTCCGTTGTTTCAGCCTGCAGGCGTGCGGCTCGCGCTTTTAGTGCGAGATACTTCGATCTGCTTTCCTGATAGGTAGAAGAAAATCGTGTCTCATCGATGCGCAGCATAAGCTGATCTTTTTTAACGACATCGCCGACTTTCACCAGGATCTCAGAAATAATGCCGCCCTCGAGGTTCTGGACAACCTGCACCTGCTGTGAAGGGATAACCTTGCCCTCTCCCCTGGTATATTCATCCACTTCCGAAACATAGGCCCATACAAGCAAAAGAATGATGAGCAATACAATCATATAAAGGATTGCCCGGCCTCCCGTGGGCGCCTGGGTGAGGATAGAACTGCGGATGTCCGTATTCAGATCAATATCGGACGCCGGCATCCGGCGGAAAATTTCAGTGGACTTTTTTTCCTGTTTCAATTGCGTCTGCTCCTCGCTACATGTTGATTTGACCGTTTTTCAGGGCTTCAAGAACTCCAGCCCTGGGACCGTCGGCAACAATGATACCGCTATCAATGACAATCAGCCTATCAACAAGGTCAAGCAGGGAGGCCCGATGTGTGAAGAGGACGAGGGTTTTCCCTTTGAGAATTTTAGCAAGTCTGGTTTTGATATGGATCTCTGTTCTGTTATCCATGGAACTGGTTGGTTCATCAAGAATAATGATCGGCGGATCAAGAAGGATGGCACGGGCCAGGGCGACACTCTGGCGTTGCCCCCCCGACAATCCCCTCCCCTGTTCCTCTACCGGCATATCAAAACCCATGGAGTGTTTTTTAACGAAATTATCCACACCTGCAAGTTCCGCTGCCCGAAATACCGTACTGTCATCAACATCGTGTGTGCCAAGGGTTATATTCTCCCTCACGGTGCCGCGGAACAAAGTAACGTCCTGCGCGACATAACCGATATAATGACGAAGTTCAGCCGGATCGATCTGCCGGATATCCGTTTCATCCATGCTGACGGTACCGCTGATCGGTTCATAGAGGCCAAGCATGAGTTTCCCGAGAGTCGTTTTCCCGGAACCGATGGGTCCGATAACCCCCACCCTTTCTCCGGCATTGATCTTGAGAGATATGTTGTTTAATATTTTCGTGGACTGTTCGGGGTAGGAAAATGTGACATTTTGTAATTCAATAGCGCCATCAAAACGGGTTCTATGTAAAAATGACTTATTTGCCGGACGTTCCTCGGGCAGCGCCATGATGTCGTTCAATGTTTTCAACGCCGTCTTGGCATGATGAAAACGGGTTGCCAGGTTTACCACCTGGGACATGGGCGCAACAGCCTGTCTGGTGAGGATCACCAAGGCTATCAGGCCGCCCTGGGACAGGTCCCCGATCGAAATCATATAGACTCCGGCGACGACAACGGCAATCACGGTAAAATTCTGGATAAAATTGGAAATATTTGAAACTGATGCCGAAAACACCCGGGAGCGGGCGCCCCATTTGGCGATGTATGCGACAGATTCCTCCCATGCCCTTTGCATCTGGCTTTCAGCGCCAAGCATTTTGATGGTTTCGATGCCGGAAAGCCCTTCGATGAGAATGGCGTTTTTCTGCGCCGATGCCTGAAAGGTTTTTTCCACGGCCTTGCGCAGCGGCACCTGAATAATGGCGGCATAGAGTAGAAGAATGAGAATCGCCACAACATGTATCAAAACGATATTTCCTGAAATATACCAGATGGCGATAAGGCCGAGGATCACAAACGGCATGTCGATAAGAGTTGTTATGGAAAAAGAAGTGATGAAATCTCGAATACTCTCGAACTGCTGGAGATTTTTGGAAAATGAGCCCACTGATTTCGGTCGCACTTCCATCCGCAGTCCCAGCACTTTTTCAAAAAGTGAGGCGGACAGCTGCAGATTTGCCTTTTTCCCGGCTTCTTCGACAAAATGTCCCCGCAGGGCGCGCATGAGCAGGGTAAACAGATAAATTATCGAAATTCCTATGGCCAGAACCCACAGGGTTTCAAAGGCGCTGTTGGGAATGACCCGGTCATAGACATTGAGAATAAAAAAAGGAGTTGCCAGCCCCAGGAGGTTGATGACAAAGGAGGCGATAAAGACGTCGCGGTAAATACGCCAGGAGGAAAAAAGCGTCCCCCAGAACCAGCTGCGGGAACGGGGCGCCATATCTTCAACGGTCTCTATCGGACTCTTATACTTGGGGCGGACAAAAATTGCGTAGCCGGAATACATCTGTGCCAGTTCATCTCCGGCAATATCCTGTTCACCCATACCTGATTCAGGCAACAATATTTTCAGCGTTCCCTGTCCGGAATCAGCCTCAACAACAACACAGGCCCTGCCGTCATTGAGAAGAAGAATTGCCGGGAGTTCCAGATTGGATATTTTTTTCAGGGACCGTTTCAGGATACGGGAGGAAAGACCTGCCCTGGTTGCGGCCCGGGGAAAAAGTTCCACTGTGAGGCGGTTGTCGACAAGAGGCAGCCCGGCTTTCAACCCTGTGCGGGATGCCGTTCTGCCGTAAAGCCGGACGAGCAGCATAAGGCAATCAAGAAGCGGATCATCATGGTTGTCCGTGTCTTCATGAAGATGCCATTTTTTTAAAATCGAAGAAGTCTGGGTAACCGGCATATATCTATCTCAAAAAAAGTTGTCTTCTTTAATTCCTGCTTTGAACATGGTAGAATCATAATAGATTAAAAGTCGAGGAACTGTCCAATTATAAAGAAAAAAAATGATATTCCCCTCTAAATGGGATCATTGCAAATGGAGAATTCTACATGCCTTATGTTGAACGGGACCAGCGCGGCGTAATTGTCGCTCTTCGTCAGACTCCTACGGAAAAGGCCACAGAACTGAAAAGCATGATGGACGAAGAAATCCTGGCTTTTCTCGGCAAAAGCGGTGATGCGGACTCCTGGATCCAGCTCTTGTCAATGACCGACATCGGTATCATTCGTATTCTGGAAGACCTGATTGATCTTCTCGTGAAGAAAAACATCATTCTGTTCACCGAACTTCCCGATGAGGCCCAGAAAAAGATACGGGAACGCAAGCGCGTCCGTTTACATATGGAGAACGAGAGTTTCATGGTTGACGACATACTTTAAAAATTTCTGAAGCGCATCGTCAATGGCGAACTTTTCACGCCGCGCCTTTCTCGTGAAGAGGCGTCGGGCGATCAATATAATAACCCTGCATGGCATCAAGATTGAGTTCCTGCAGAATAGTCCACTGCTCCTGGCTCTCAACACCCTTTGCGATGACTCTGATGTCAAGTGTATGGGCAATATTGCATAATGAGCCGATGAAAAAACAACTGTCACTTTCTCTGTTCCGCAATTCGCGGGTATAGGCACGATCAATTTTAACATGCTCCGGCCGAAGGGACTGCAGGTAGCCAAAATTGGAAAAACTCTGCCCAAAATGGTCAAGCCCTATGGAGTGACCGAGTTTCCGTACTTCTGTGCTGAAGCCCTTAACCTGTTCAAGATGTTGAATAGCCGCAAACTCGGAAAACTCGAAAATAATGCGGGGACCTTCTTTGGGCAGAGCGGCCAGAGTTCCCATAATCCATTTATGAAACGAATCGTTGTGCAGTGATGCCGGGGACATATTGACCGCAATCGTGTCACTGCCCCACACGGAAGGGGAAAAGGCCAGTGCCTTTTCAATGACGATGCGATCAAGGGCTGAGACAAGCTCCAGATGCTCTGCAAACGGCATGAACAGGCCGGCACTGAGAATTTCTCCGTTTTCCTGTTTGATGCGTGAAAAAATTTCCTGGTGAACAACTTGATTCCGATCCGTGCTTTTTACCGCAGCTTGAACATAGAGTGCGACCTGTCGTTCTCTGATAGCCTTTTCAAGAGCATCTTTCCACTGTTGCCGGCCCTGGGGAAGCTCCCCGCCGCCTTTCTTCGAGACAGCAAGAATCTTCCAGGCATTGGGTCCTTCCTGCTGGGCGGACCTCAAGGCCAAATCGGCCTCAGCAAGAAGTTCGGCGAATGTTGTATGTCTGTCATAGGTTGCGACGCCTGCATGGGCAACATTATCAGAAAGAGTAAGCCCCTTGGTTGCCAGGCCGCTCAGCCGCTGGAGGAGCGAAGAAACAAGTCGTTCAGCAGCAAGTGAGGCGCCCTCCGGCAAAAAGACGGCAAAATCACCGCCGGTAAGTCGAGCCAGGGCAGAGCCGGTGATGTCTTTCGTTTCCTCCTGAATTATCCTGCCGCATTCCTTCAGAAGATCATCCCCTGCCTGAAGTCCTTTTTCCTGGTTAAGCTTCTGCAGATCATGTATCTGGGCAAGAAGGATGGCTCCATGATGAATTTCACCTTCCTCTTCAAGCTGTCTTTCCACCTGCCCGGCAAAATAACGCCGATTGCCGAGACCGGTCAAAGGATCGTGATAGGCATGCTGCCGGAAACGCTCTGTGACCATCGCTTGATATTCAAACATTTCCTTTACCTTGCCGGTCATGTTGTTCATGGCCTCAACCACCCTGCGCAATTCCTTGGTCCGAGGCAGCCGCTCTTGAATCTCATACTCTTTTCTGCACAAGGCGTCAGCCTGCCGTTCGACGCGCCGCAGGGGACGCAGCAATATGCTCAATCCAAAAAAACCGGCAAGCCCGACAAGTATTCCTGTGACGGCATACCAAACAGTCATCCGGGTAACGGTTTCCCACAGTGTCTTATAGGCATAACCAGGGTGGCTTTCCACGTAAATTGTTCCAGCCTGCAGCCAACCGGCCATTACCTGTGCCTCTGCCCTGGGAGCTTCCAACGGCACAAGCCGGACAAACCACTCGGGGACATTTTCGATTGTGACCTTCATCACTCTGTCTATGAGAACCTTGCCCTGGTTGTCGGTATAGCGGACGATCTTATAGTATCCCCTGTCGAAAACGGCATTTATCATGGCCTCAGCAGAAGGCAGGTCTTTGGCGGCAATATGGGGTGAAAGAGAAAGCCCTAATGAAGTCGCCGTATCCTGCGCATGGGATTCAAGCTGGTTCTGGAGAAAAGATCGGGTGGTGCCGAGTTTGGTCAACCAGGTCCCGGCAAAGAGGAGAAAAAAAAGCAGAAATGTAAATACGAGGAGTTGTCTGTAAAGAGTCATAATTCGGGTCCATGCCGGTCTTAATATGTGCCTGGCGGCATTCTCTCCATGAGTTCCTGCCAGCGCTTCAGCCTATCGCTTCCACCTAACAACTTGCCGCGTCCCCGCTGTTTTGCCAACCAGAGGCCCGTTCCGTTAAAGCTGTATATGGGGATGAGGTCTGGTCGTTGGGTTGCCGGTTTGATCTCATCCGTCAGATTATCCAGAACGAGAGGTACGGTACCGGGAATATTGTAATACGTGAGAACCATATGGGCCTGATTCAGCCTCACCGCTTTGACATAAGTGAGGTTCAGTTTTTTCTCCGGGACCCCCATGGCCTTGAGGGTAAAATATTTTGCCACGGCAAAATCTTCACAATCCCCTCCTGAACTGGACAGGAATTCGACAGGTGTAGCCCAATAGTCTTTCCGGCCCCAGTGCGCACTGTCATCAACAAATTCCATTTTGTTAAAGAAATGATTTACCTTGTCAAGTTTTTCCTGCTCGGTGCTGCTGTCATCCCGGCGGATTAACGTCTCCCAAGAAACAAGGCGCTGGCGGGCATCCTCGCCGTATTTGACTGCCGCCTGATCGAGAATCTCAGGAGCAAGAGTAAATCTTTCCTGAGTGATTACGGGCACAGCGGCCAGTAATAGTGCAAGAATGACCCAGACCTTCAGAGTGCTTTTTTTTGTAAATATGGGCCCACGGCTGTCAAACAACGCTAAGCGTCCCCTGGCTGAATACCACCCCGGGAGATGGTTTTAACACTGTTGGGATAGGAAAAAAAAGGGAGAGATGGAAGGAATCCTTCCATCTCTGTTGGGGAAAAATTACTTGCTGAGCGCCAAATCTCCGCATGGCAAGTGAAAAACGAGATTGATGCGAATCAACTGTTTGCATTTTCAACGGGAGATTTTCCCTGACCACTGACGTTCTCCTCCACCCTATCCACTAAATTTTCATCAGGCAACTCAAGACCCAGGCTGCGCACCAGTCGACCCATGCCGTTAAAAATTCTGTATTGGGCATAAAGAAAATCGTACTGCGTGGAAATGAGATCTTTTTGGGCATTGATTTTTTCAGCTTCGATATCAAGAACATCAAAGAGGGTGCGCTTACCGATATTCCACTGTTTCACCTGGGCTTCAGCAGTAGCGGAAATGGCTCTGACATAATCCTCCTGATGTACTATTTTGTCCTGGGCAGCCTGGTAAGCTCTCCAGGAAAGCCCGATTGATTCAATAACCTGGCGATGTGTGTGATTGCGAATTTCACGGGCCTCACTGATGAGATGTTTTGTTTCGGTTTTCCGGGACTTATCCTTTCCCCCGGAATAGAGGTTCCAGCGCACCCGCAACATTGTAATGAGCTCTTCTTCCCATCCCTTGAAATCATTAAAATCCTCCTGCCAGTTCTTGTCGATTTCTATATCGATCACGGGCCTGAAAGGGCTTTCTGCCACCTTGTCCTGAAACTCCCGCGCCTCAAGATCCGCCTGGGCGGATTTCAGGGTGGGGTGACCGGCAAGGGCTATTTCCTGGGCCCTTTCAAGAGAAGGAGGCAAATCGACATCAAGCGCTGCCGGCTTTATTAAATTCTCTGGCATATAACCGATAACAGCCTGATAATTCGTTTTCGCATCCAGAAGGTTTATTTCCATAATGACTAACTGGGTCCGGGCCAAGGCAACACGGGCTTCAGTCTGGTCCAGATCGGACTTCCGGTCAACACCGGATTCGCTTCGCAGTTTGATCTGATCGAATATCCGTTCATGGATGGTCAGATTTTCCTTGGCAAGCTCATAGAGCTCCATGTTTTTAAGGACGTTCAGGTAAACCTGTGTTGTCCGCAGAGCAGTGTTTTCTGATGTGGCCTGCATGGTGAAGGCGGATGATTCCACTCTGGCCTCATGACGTTTGATTTCATTTGTCGTTGCCATGCCGTTGTATACATTCTGCCGCAGACTCAGAGTGTTTTGCCTTGGTGTACGGGTATAGGTGTTGGGCTCATAATGATCTTCCAGGCCGATGCTGCTCATGACATCAACCCTCGGATAGTACCCCGACTCCGCCTGGAGGACTTCCTGCTCTCTGGCAAGACGATTATATGCGTTGGCCTTAATATCAGGGTTCGTGACCAGCATATGCTTCACCGCTTCCTGGAGAGTTTCGGCCTGGAGATTCCCGACACCCTGGGTAAGAAAACAAAGAGCTGCGACCGCACAGTATTTATAGATTTTTCCCATCTGACTTCTCCATATCATCATTTAAATGCATAGGAGATCACTCAGCAACAAAACGAGTTTCGTTCACCGGAACCTCCAATAAAGTATAACAAACACTTTTAATATATTTCATGTAATACGCCAGAATGCAAACAAATATTTGCATTAAGAGGAGAGAAGGAGTGATTTTTCCCTGCAGGGTGCGAAAACGGAAAAGAGGGTCTTTTTTATTTTCTTGCACAGCGATAAAAACAAAAAAGACCCTTTATGATGGAAGATTCACCCGTTACGGGCGGAATGCATCTTAACTGCGAAACGTGAACCCTTGCCCTTCTACCAGGTCACGGTAACATCTCCAACCGTGATACTGGAAGCCTTGAGCACTTCATCGCCATCCTTGCAAGGAAAGGTTGACGCTTCAAAGGAAACATAATCCCCGGCATTGAGCTCAATATTGTACTGGCTTTCCAAATAGTTGAATTTCACGCCGTAAACATCCGTCGGCGTGCTTGTGACAATGTCCTCCACTGTGACAATATTTGGTTTTACAGAAATTGCAACGATGTTGCCTTCAACAGTTTCAGCACAGACATTCTGCACGGAAACAAAACTCATGACCGTAGCCGCCAACACCAATAATCCTTTGCCTGTTTTCTTCATAATAAACCTCTTCATTTTTTGTTTTGTAGAATCGTTCTTCATACATGTGTCAACCATTCCCATTGTGTGGTTTTCCCTGGAACCCGGAGGGCGCATCGTTCCCACAATTTCCTTCATCTGCTGATGTCTTTATCACCTCCTTTGACTTTTTTGCATATTGATCAAAAATCAAACAAATCTTTCTCGGTTCTCGCTGTAAAAACTCCAAACAGAACGAAGAAGGCGATCCCAGTAATTCTTTCCGCCTGGTTGACCTCTCGTTACTATGATAATAAGCTGAAATGATGTGGGGATAAATCAGGCCAACTACTTATATGAAGGTGAGTAGTACTACTCAGATGCAGGAGAAAAGATGGTGTCGTGTTTTTTACTTTTAAATAAGGGTGCTGCAAACCGGAAACAAGTGCGGTTCGTGAAAGAACACCACGGAAAAGAAGCCCTGCGGGTTTGCAAACTTCATGTCACACAGACGGACGGCAAGGGGCACGCGAACTTTTTATTTACCGGGCAGGGTATAACCTTTACGGATGGCATATTTCACCAGATTTGCCGTTTGCCTGATATTTAATTTTCGCATGATGTTGGCACGATGATTTTCCACGGTGCGGATACTGATATAAAGAAAATCGGCAATTTCTTTATTAGAAGCGCCCTCGGCAATGAGCTTTAAGACTTCCCGTTCGCGAGTGGTCAGGGGGTCGGACGTTACAGGGGATTCTCCTTTGTGAGAGGCCTGAATCAACTCAAAAGCCACATCACTTGAAAGAAGGGGTGAAACATAGTGGCCGTTATTGCGCAGTTTTTCAATGGCGGCAAAGAGTTCCGTATCTGCATCTTCTTTGAGCAGATATCCTTCCGCCCCGGCTGATATGGCGGAATAAACGTATTCTTTGTCTTTGTGCATGGTAAGCATCAGCACTTTGATGTCGGGTGAGATCATTTTTATTTCCCTGGTTGCCTCGATGCCCCGCAGTTGGGGCATGGATATGTCCAGAATGACCATGTCAGGTGTCACCTGTCTGAGAAGTTCAAGAAGTTCAAAGCCGTTCCCCGCCTCACCAACCACTACAATGTCATCAACGCTTTCAATGATATTTTTGATACCCTGGCGGAACATGGCATGATCATCCGCCAATACAATACGATAGGGGGTCATGCTCGCTCTCCTGCCGGTTTTAAAGGAACGCGAAAACTGATTGTGGTCCCTGATCCCTTATGACTGACAATATCGAGTTTACCCCCCAACATTCTCACCCGTTCGTTCATGGCGGACAAACCCAATCCTTTTTTTGAGGGATCTGCCTTCAATATCGCAGGTAAATCAAACCCCTGTCCGTTATCAACCACACAAAAATAAAAACAACCATCCTCTTCCCGGAGGATAACGGCGAGACTGGTTGCCTGGGCATATTTGGCAATGTTGGTAAGACACTCCTGCAGAATTCTATAGACAGTAATTCTTTCACTCCCGGAAAAAAGATTGTCCAACTCTGTCATATCAAGGGAATAATCAATACCGGAATGGACGCAGGATGTTTCAACCAGCCTGCGCATAGCGATGGTAAGCCCCAAATCCTCGAGTAACGAGGGGCTCAGGTCACGGGAAAGACGACGAACATTTTCAGAGACCTCATTGATGTAACCGATGATCTCGTCGCATTCTCTTTTCAGAGGATCTTTGTCCCGGGCCCACATCCTCTGAATTGCTCTCACCTTGAGCTTCAGGACCATAAGAGACTGGCCAAGTTCATCATGTAATTCAACGGAAAGACGCCGCCGCTCTTTTTCCTGGGCCGTTAACAATTGGGAGGATAAATAACGCAGTTCACTTTCTGACTGCCGGAGAGATTCTTCCGCCTGTTTGCGTTCCGTAACATCATGGGCAATGCAGACAACGCCATCAATTGCTCCTTCCTTATTGTGCAAAAGGCCGGCTGAAAAAAGCATGGGCACCTTCAACCCCGCCATGGTCCGGTAATTCAACTCAAGGTTGACGACTTTCCGTCCTGAAAGAAACCTATTAAAATGATCCGTAAAAAAGTCTATTTCTTCACTGGGCAATATTTTATTAATAGAACTGCCAACAAGTTCATCGGGCCGGCAGCCGAGAAGTGCACAGGCGGTATTGTTGACGCTGACAATAAGAGCGTTTTTATCCAGGACAACGAGAGTATCATTCATACTGCCGATGATATTATCGACATAATCCCTCGAGATCGTTGTTCTCTGGAGATCATCAGTCATCCTGTTGAAGGAAAGGGCGAGTTCGCCTATCTCATCAGTTCTTTCAATAGTGAGGCGCGCAACAAGGTCGCCTTGGGCCACTTTCCGTGTTGCATCGGTAATCTGCTTGATCGGTGCGGAAATAAACGTTGCGAGCAGATAAGCGACAAAACCTCCTGCTAGAATGGTAACGAACCCCAGAATGACAATCTGTTGCCGGGCACCCGCGATTTCCTTTTCAACGGCCATGTAGGAATAGCCTAAGCGAACCGTTCCCAACCGGGCATCGGCTACCCGTATGGGGGAAAAAATATCGTAGTAATGTTCTCCGTTCTTGGGAAAAAGCGACTTCAGGAAACCAGGATCTTCGGACTGCATGGCAGCCACATTGCTGCTATCTTCATAGATTTTGCCGACTTCATCAAGGTTGCTGTGCATGACAACCTTACCCTGCGGATCAAGAAGGAATACATAGCGGACATACTCCTGCTCCATCGAGTGATTGACGAAACGACGGAGAGTGGGCAAGTCGTTATCCAGCAAAGGCCTGGTGGAGAACTTGGCCAGATCGGCAGCTAAAGCCAGCCCTCTTTTGCGGAGTTCATTTTCCAGACTTTCCTTTTCCCGCAGGGTAGTAATGATTCCCGAAACCACAACAAGAATCACCACCAATCCCTCTATCAATAATGTTAACTTGGCCCGTAACTTCATCAGCTGCGGCGGCCCCCCTGAGCTTGCCGACTCCATCGGCTCATTACGCCTCGATTTATTTACCTTTTTTTGCTGTATCCACGGGAATGCAGCGGCCGGTGTAATCTTCGTGGCGTACCGCGCGAAATCCTCCAATCTCAGCGCGCGACAAAATCTTTGCATGTTCAGGGTTCGTGTTGTCAAGGTCGAGCAACGCCTGGTTCACCTTGCTGACCAGTGTATCATCCACGTCAAATCGGGCAGAAAACACCCTTGTCGAAACAAGCTTGGTACGGGCAATAACGCGTATCTGTTGCATTTCCACGCCGAGTTCCTGCTGCTTTTTTTCATGCTCTGCGAGAAAATGTTCACAAACGACCCCGGCATCGGTCGCTTTAAGATGGACATTAAAAGCAACATCTTCACAACAGCCGCCGTTTGTGTAGCCGATCAAGTCTTTGTCAATGTCAATGCCCTTTTCGGTAAACAATGATTTTGCATTTACCCATCTGGCGCTGGAAAGTTTAGGACCGAAGATGACGCTTTTGCCGACTAAATCCTCAATCTTGTGAATGTCACTATCCCTTCTGACAATAACCACTCCCGACTCGACGACTTCGCCTTTCGTGGTCAAGGATATTACAAGGGATTTATTATTATAGAGACGAAAAAACTTAAAATAAACATCAGGATCCTGAAGGGCAAAATCAATATTCTTATTCTGAAGAAATTTTTCAAATTCGGCAAAATTCCCAGGGAAGACAAGCTCAATATGACACGCCGTCTTGGCTTGCAGATATTCAACCAAAGGAAGAAATTTCTCGTATATCGACACAACGTCAGTACAAGGGGAAATAGCGATGGTAATATTTTTCCTAATCTCTGAAGCCTGACTCGCGCAAACCAGCAGCCAGCTCAATATGACAGTTACAAGGACGCTGATCTTCAATTTCTTGATATTCATTGCAAAACTCTTTCAGTTGATAAAACAATGAACATTGCCATGAACAAGGACAATGCAGGAGAATCCTTTATCCTTGTTCATTAAATATACCAAAAATCACACTTTGTAAAAATTATCTTGTTTGTCGGAATTTGCCCGCCGATTCCCGGATAACTGCATATGTATCAGGCTTGCAATATCCCTCGCACCAAGGCGGCAATCATGAACATTACTCAGGTGCGCGGTAGTTATTTCCAAAATGCACAGAGGCATTGAATGGGTATGAATTTTGTCCTCCGCACCCAACGGATTTCGGCCCGGAATTATTGAAAAAATAATGTTTTTTTGGGGAAAGAACAAAAATATGTGATACAATCGATTAACAACTGCCCGGAGCAATTCTTCTTCAAAACACGCCCCGCGAAATCTTTCCGACCCTGACACAGGAGAAAACCATGGACCCTGCAGTTCTTATTCCGACAGCCGACACCATCCCGGCACACTGGAGCCTGTTTCAGCTCCTGCTCACATCCACCACAACCCTGCATCTCCTGGCAATGAATGTCATGCTTGGCATATCGGTAATCATCTTTGTCTCAACAGTCAGGGCAAACACTGTCCCCGCACCGGAGATTAAATTTATCGCCGGCAAGCTGCCTCCGGCAATCGCCATCACCATCAATTTCGGTGTTGCGCCTCTGCTCTTCCTCCAGGTTCTTTACGGGCAGTTCATCTATACCAGTTCGGTACTCATGGCGGTATACTGGCTGGCCGTCATCCCGATGCTGATTGCCGCCTATTATCTAGCATACATCTTCAAATACCGCCAGGCAACCATGCAGCTCGGGAGGATGGCAATCAGCGGCGCAGTGACTCTGCTGTTTCTGATTATCGCCTTTATTTTCACCAACAACCTCACCCTCATGCAGCGTCCCGACGCATGGTCCGACTACGCCACCACCAAGGACGGACTCATGCTTAACCTTGGCGACCCGACCCTTTTTCCCCGCTATCTCCACTTTGTTTTTTCCTCTCTGGCCATCGGCGGCCTCGCTGGGGCCCTCTATCACGACTACCGCAAACGGCGAGGGGCAATCGACCGGGAAGAAATGATCCGTAAGGGGGTGAAGTGGTTCATCGTCTGCACGGTGATCAACACCGGATTCGGTTTTCTTTTCCTCGGCTCCCTGCCGAAGGGGCTTTTCCATTTCTCAACTCTCAGAGATTTCTTCTTTGTTCTTTTTCTTATAGGTGGAATCGGCACGGCCTTATCGGCCATGGTGCTGGCTGCGGCAAGAAGAGTTCGGCCAGCAGCCCTAAGTATCGCAGCCTCGGTCTTCTTCATGGTAATAGACAGGGAACTTCTTCGCGCCGCCTACCTGAATCCTTATTTCAATCCAACCGATCTTACCCTCGCGCCCCAGTATTCACCGCTCTTCCTGTTTCTGCTGATCTTTGCCGGCGGAGTAGCGCTCATCATTTACATGCTTAAACTGGTCGCCCGGGCCGAGGAGGTGACAGAATGAATTATCCCGTATGGCAGCTTGACTTTGCCGGAGGCGGACTGTTCATCGCCCTTATTGCCGTTCTTCATGTCTATATCTCCCATTTCGCGGTGGGCGGCGGCCTTTTTCTTGTATTAACGGAAATGAAAGGTTACCGGGAAAATTCCAGCGAGATCGTTGATTACGTCAAAAAACATACAAAATTTTTTCTGCTCATGACCATGGTTCTGGGCGGACTGACCGGCGTCGGCATCTGGTTCACCATCTCCATCTTAAGCCCTGCCGGCACCTCGGTTCTGATACACAACTTTGTCTTTGCCTGGGCCATCGAATGGGTGTTCTTCCTGGTGGAGATCATTTCCCTCATCATCTATTATTACTATTTCGGCCGCATGAGCAGGCGTAACCACCTCATCCTGGGCTGGATTTATTTTATCAGCGCCTGGCTGTCTCTTTTTGCCATCAACGGCATTATCACCTTCATGCTCACTCCCGGAACCTGGCTGGAAACAGGAAATTTCTGGGCCGGATTATTCAATCCCACCTTCTGGCCCTCTCTTTTCTTACGCACCTTCCTCGCCCTGATGCTCGCCGGTCTCTATGGTTTTGTCACGGCAACAGCAATCCGTGACAAAAGACTGCGGAACAGCATGGTGCGTTACTGCGCCCTGTGGCTTCTGCTGCCTTTTGCCTTGTTTCTTTCCTCGGCATGGTGGTACAGATCGGCGCTGCCGGAACCCATGCAGACCCTGATTTTTCAGAAAATGGCCGAGCTTACTCCGTTTATCAAGGCCTTTTACCGGCTGTCCCCGGTTGTCTTTTTAGGCGGACTGCTCATGGCTATCAACCTTCCCCGGAAAGTCACCCGGCCGCTTGCCTTTCTCATGCTCTTTATCGGCCTGATGTACATGGGAAGTTTTGAATTCATCCGCGAGGGCGGACGCCGACCCTATATCATCCGCGATTACATGTACTCAACCTCCCTCCGCAAGGCCGAAGCCGCCCAGATCACTCAGGATGGCCTGCTGAAGAATTCGCGCTGGACCAGGCACAAGGAAATAACCGATGAAAACCGACTTGACGCGGGTGAGGAAATCTTTACTCTGCTTTGTCTGCCCTGCCATTCCATAGGAGGCCCGCTTAACGACATCCTGCCGCTGACTGAAAAATTTCCGGTTTTCGGCATGGATGCCATGATTAACGGCATCGGCAAGTTTAGTACCCACATGCCGCAGTTTGCCGGCAACCCTCAGGAACGACTGGCTGTGGCCCATTTTATCATTGAGAGGCTGCACGGCAAGAAGGAAACCCGGCAACCGCTTGTACTTCAGGAGCAACCCGTAAATATTCCACCCTTTGACATCGATAATGACAAATATGTGCTGCTTGCCTGGAACAATCTCGGCATGCACTGCATTTCAGACTCCTCTGATTTCTGGTCCCTGCTGCCGCCGGCAAACGACATTTATGCCCAGCTCATCCGACGCGGGGAAACGCCGGAAGTCATTACCGACAAAGTCACACTCACCTACCGCGTAGAACCGGGATTTGAGAATCCCGCTGATCATGTTTCCTTCTGGAAGACCGCTCCTGCCATTTTCGGCAAAAAATTGCCCCGTAATATCGGACTGTCCGGCAACGGTCTGTCCGGGGAAATGCAATCCCACGATGGGGTATATATCGCCGACCTCATCCCGGTTGTCCCCTATCCTGACGGCGGCGGTTTCATGCCATACCCGCTGTTCACCATCGAGGCCCGTGATAACGACACAGGAGAACTGCTCGCAGCAACTAAGGTCGTGGCCCCGACTTCCACGGAAATGGGCTGCCGGAACTGCCATGGCGGCGAGTGGCGGGTTGACGGCCGGGCCGGATTTTCTGCAACAACTGCCCGGGATATTCTGGCGACCCATGACAAACTGAGCGGTACCGACCTGCTGACCCTGGCTGAGGAAGGAACCCCCATGCTGTGCCAGAACTGCCATGCGGATCCTGTTTTGAATGCGGAAGGCGGTCCCAGTGTGCTGGCTCTGCCGGCAGCCATTCACGGATTTCATGCTAATTATCTGACAGGCAGGGGGGCAGAAGCCTGCGCCGCTTGCCATCCCGCCTCGCCGACTGGTGCAACCCGATGCTCGCGGGGTATCCACGACACTAAGCATCAGGACTGCACCCACTGCCATGGCACCCTTGAAGACCATGCCTTGAGCCTTCTGAAAGCCGAGCATCTGGCAGGCAAATCAAAAGCTGCCGTGCTGATGAAGCATCTGACCCCACGGATGGTTTCATCGATTGTCAACGTCAATCCGAGGACCCCATGGCTCAACGAACCCGACTGCATGACCTGTCATGTTGCCTATGAAAAACCTGTAGTCGTTTCTTCCTATAATGTCTGGACAAAGAGCGGGGCAGATCTCTACCGCAACAGGAAGGACGACAGCGGCAGCATCTACTGTGCGGCCTGCCACGGCAGCCCCCATGCAATATATCCGTCGGAGAACCCTTACGGACAGAACCGGGATGTCATCCAACCGATGCAGTATCAGAACATGCCCTACTCCATCGGCGCAAACAAGGGGTGCAGAGTTTGTCATACCGTCGACATGACAGAAGACTTTCACCATGCCCATACCCTGGGCATGGTGCGCAATCCGTAGTTGCTGGACAAAATCGGCTCACCATGCTTGGGTTAGAGGTGTTGCCGAATTCCTGAAACTTCATGAATATCAGGTCGTCAGCTTGATTTTCTCCGAAATCCACCAAAGGATTCCCGGAAGGAACAAACTGAGCTGGCGGCCATTTTTTCATCCTTTCCGCCATCACGGCCTCGCATCATGTCCAATACGCCGCTCTTTTATCAGAACCAACTCTTTTTTAGCGTGTTTTTTGTTTTTGCGTTAAAGTAAAAGCAGGATACCCTCGAACCTTTGGTCGGCGGCAGTGTCTCAATGAAAATAAGGAGAACATTATGAAAACAATCAAAAATATTCTGACATTTTTTTTATTTTTTTTCACCTCTCTTCCCATTGCCGCTCTCAGCGCCGACCCAGGAGAATTGCGGCTCAGCCTTATTGAAGGCGATGTTCAGCTATGGAGTGTCGAAACCAATGACTGGATTCCGGTTACGATCAACATGCCCCTTTATGAGGGAGACCGTCTCTGGCTTCCCCAGGGCGGCAAAGCTGAAGTCCAGATCAGAAACGGATCTTTTGTTCGCCTGAACGAAAATACATCACTCGAAATCCTTCGTGTCGACACCAATTCATTGCAGACATATCTTTCCGAAGGACAGGCCTATGTCAATTTCACCGGCATCGATAATACGATGATTCAGCTCGATACCCCGTTTTCTTCAACCCGTGTTTATGCAGCAACGAAGTTCCTTGTAAATGTGAACCGGACGGGTGAAACGGATATTTCCGTATTAAACGGTGAAGTCTTTGTGGACAGCAGTCAAGGAAACACCAAATTGAATACCGGGCAGAAATTTTCCATCGGCGACAAATACGCAAACATCTCTCCACTCGACCGTCAGGATTCATGGGAGCAATGGAACAGGGATCGAGACTGGAAAATAGCCGATCGTCGATATCAAAGCGACTACCTGCCTGATGAACTGCGACCCTATGCTTCCGATTTTGACGCGTATGGCAGGTGGGTGAATGACAGGGAATACGGATACGTCTGGACGCCCACCGTATCCGTAACCGCCGGCTGGTCTCCCTACAACCAGGGCCGCTGGATCTGGCGAGGCGGCGATTACGTCTGGATCTCTTATGAGCCCTGGGGCTGGGCCCCCTACCATTACGGTCGCTGGGCGCATATCTCATCAGTCGGCTGGTGCTGGGTTCCTCCACAGAGAGGAGCGGTTTACTGGGGGCCGGGTTATGTCGGCTGGGTCTCCACCCCGAACTATGTGGCATGGGTGCCTCTGGCTCCCAGAGAGGTTTATTATGGATACGGCAACTACGGACCGTACAGCATGAATATCATAAACATCAATGTCCACAGAGACTTTCCGAGACATTCATACAGAAATCTGCGGGCAAGAAACGCGGTGACAGTCATCCACCACGACACCTTTTTACATGGCAGACATCGGGACGTGAAGGTGAAAGAGAATCCCTTTCTCAAAAACGTACCCTCTGTCGGCAGACCGACAATCCGTCCTGCAAAAGAGACCTACGCTCCCGTGCACAGAGACATTCCCGAGTCAAGACGACCGCCCGAACACGTCCGCCGGATAAAAGTAAAAACGATTCAGGAAGAACGGCCCCTGGTGAAAGAGCGGGGCTCACGCGTAATGAAGTCTGAGAGCTTCGAAAAGAGCGGGCGGGAATGGAAACGTGAACGTGAAATCCCAAATGACACAGAGATGCAGAGGCAGAAAACCAAAAACCTTGGCGAACCGCAGAAACAGCGAGGAGCCGTCAAAGCCAATGAAAAAAATGCGCCTCCAGTCGTTCGCCAGAAGGAACAGGTCAGGAAAGACCAGCGTTCAGGCGACGACACCATCAGTCGTACGCCTGACTACCCCGCAGATCAACAGATGAAACAGGGGGAGAGCCGCTCCAGGGATCAGGATTCACGAAGGCAGCGGGAAAAAGAGGTGAAGAGAGGTCCGGCACCGGAACAACCGGATACTATTGTCGATACGCCACATAATCTGGACAAGGCAAACAGACGATCTCCCGAAAGAAGAGAAAAGGCTCCTTCTCCCGTTGTCGTCCAGCCGAGCACAGGAAACGAACCTGCACCGCATGTGCGGGGGGATGATAACCAGGGCAGAGGAAGTGTAAGAGGTGAACGCGAGCCGAGCTGGAACAATCGCCCACAGCAACGGGAAACAAAACGTGACAGACCAGAGGTTGGCCGGCAGCCTAATCGGGAAAGAACTCCCGAAGTAGTGATACCGGCTCCGGCTCCCCCCCCTGGACAGGAGCGACAACAGACGCCTCAACCCGGTTATGATGACCAGAAACGAGGGAAACAGAAACAGGGCAAAGAGAAAAAGACTGAAGACTCGGAAAATGAACTGGAAAATCCCCTCCTGAACAGAGAAGAACAGCCACAGCCATTCAATGACGGACTGCAGAGGAGACAGCAAAGACGATTTTAATGATACCGATCAAAAGATATTGAAAAAAGAATAAAAAAAAGCCCCGTTAAAAACGGGGCTTTTTGCATTGATAGGTCAGAAATTACTTTTTCTGAACAACATTTGCGGCAGAAGGACCTTTGGGGCCGTCGACAACATCGAAGGTAACCCGGGCTCCTTCCTGCAAGGATTTGAAACCCTCGGCCTTAATTGCGGAATGATGCACGAAAACATCCTTGCCGCCATCCTGCTCAATGAAACCAAAACCCTTTGAATCGTTAAACCACTTTACTGTACCTTCAGCCATCTTGTACCACTCCTTTGTGCTCGGTTCCAGGGCGGAACCACTTTGTTAAAGAGCCGAGGCATCATTCGATACTTCGACTGGAAGTCTGGTTGTCCAGACAAAACTGGTTATCGTTGCGCAGGCTTGCTCATGCCGAAAACAGAGGAACCAGCCCTGCTGTTCCGGTTTTTGCTCCGTGCGACCGGTGCCGTTTTCTTTCTTCTCGGCGGCATTTCCCGTGAAAATCTTTCTCTTTTTTCTTCCCGCACTTCCTCTTCAGCCCCAGCGGCATTGACAGAAGTGACCTCGCGGTGCATTTTTTTGCCGAGATTGTTCTCAATAAGAGAAATCATCTTACGATCCTCGCTGGTGGCAAAAGTAAGCGCAGTTCCTGTCCGTAATGCCCGACCGGTACGACCGGTGCGGTGGGTGTAGGTTTCCGCCGTGCTGGGAACATCGAAATTGATGACGTGGGAGATGCCGGACACATCAATGCCGCGTGCCGCAATGTCGGTGGCTACAAGGACAGTATACTTGCCGCTTTTGAATCCATCAAGGGCAAGTTGACGTTTCTGCTGAGACATATTCCCTTGAAGGGAAACCGACCTGCATCCCGTCTTTTCAAGCTGCAGGGCCAGGGTCTTGGCTTTATGCTTGGTTCTGGTAAAAACAATGGTCGAAACCGGCTGCTTCTCCTGCAGAATTTTTCTCAAGAGAGCGGTCTTAAAATTCTGCTCAACCGGATAAAGCAGGTGAGTAATGGTGGTCGCCGGCCGGTCATGATCGACCTGAACGGTTACAGGATTGGTAAGGATATCTTCGGCAAGGTGCCGGATCTCGGAAGGCATGGTTGCCGAAAAGATCATGGTCTGACGTTTTTTGGGCAACTGTTTCAATATCTTGCGGATATCGGGAAGAAAGCCCTTATCGAACATATGGTCTGCTTCGTCAAGGATCAGAATCTCTACCATTCGCAGGTCAACGGAACCATCGTTCACAAGATCAAGCAGACGGCCGGGGCATGCCACGATAATCTCGACACCCTCGCGGATTCTTTTAGCCTGGGAATATTTGCTGACCCCGCCATAGACGACTGCACTTTCAAGGTTAATCTGACGAGCCATTTTAACGTAATACTGATGGGTCTGCTCTGCAAGCTCTCTGGTCGGAGCAACAACAAGAGCCCGGACGCGTTTTCGCGGCCCGCTCATGAGAAGCTCAAGGGTGGGCAGCACGAATGCTGCTGTTTTGCCGGTGCCTGTCTGGGCAAGGCCCAGCATGTCCCGCCCGGCGAGAACCGGTCCAATGGCCTGTTCCTGGATAGGGGTGGGGATGGTGTAGCCGCAATTTTCAACTGCAGCCTGAATCTTTGGGTGAAAATTAAACTTTGTAAAACTCATGTAACTCCTTTGGTATTGATAAATGGTGCGCCGAGATTGTTCCCAAACAAGGTGCACCGTGTCACGCGCCTGTCAACGGCGCATTCATGTGTTTATTATATTATTGTGTCAGGATTTTCAGTCTGTTTAGGAAAAAGATGAAAAGTGCAAGAAAACTTCAGGGAGGATTTCAATGTCCCCGGTGAGGCATGCTTCGGACTTCTCTGTGAATGTTTCTTATTTTGTCGCTCAGTTACCAGCCCGGTCACGGTCGTTCTTCCCTGTGACCGGGGATTCTTGCCATGAACCGCCTGTTGATGATTTTCCGGTTCAGCGATTCAATGGCTCCATGGCCAGCGATGCGATTTACCATTTCAACATGGCCAAAACATTTTGACTGCCTGATGAAACAATCGATATACTCTCGGGGTGTACCAACTTGAAATAATGTGCAAAGAGTGATTCCAGTTCGATTTCGATCATATTGTGATCCTGGTTTCCGGCATTCAGCCTCAAGATGCTCTCTTTGTAAGTGGTCAGCAGACAACTTAAACGATAGAAAACCAGGCAAATTTGACAAAGTGGCGGGAATATAACGTGAAAGGAATATGCTTTTACTCCAAATAATATTTTTCATTCTTATAACCCGATAATTTCGTGTTGGCAATATAATTATTTCACCGGTGTATTTAAAGACTTAGACTTGTCCTAAAATTGGCTGTCAAACCGGGGAACATAGCAGGACGGGAAATATATCTGGCTTTTCTGCCGATATCAGATTAAATATAGTGGTTCGTTTTAACGGGAGTGGGTTCCAGCAAGCCGCTCAGGCGGATGCAACAGTTAACTTTTTAATTTAAAGGAGAATCTCCCCTGTGGCAAATAACAAACAAATTTCAGCCGGAGACGATATCGATTCCCGCTGTCTGAAATGCAAGGCTGTAACCAATCATACCATCATCGCCATGATAGGGGCAAAAGTTGCAAAGGTACAGTGCAACACCTGCCACAGCCCCCACAATTACCGCCCGCCCAGTGTCGAAAAGTCTACGACCGTACGCCGGACCGCCGGGAAAACCGTTACCGGTCGCACGACCAAACCACGCATTTCCAAAGAGATGGCCGCTGCCTCCCTGTTTGAAGATGTGCTTGCTGCCCGGGATTTCTCAACGGCCATGCCCTACAGAATGAGTGGTGACTTCAACCCCAACGATATCCTCAACCATCCCTCCTTCGGGTTCGGGGTGGTAACAAAAAAGATAAGCTCCACCAGAATCGAGGTTTGCTTCAAAGAGGGGAGCAAAATTCTGGTCTGCAGCACAAGTTAGCCCATTGGCCCTGCTCCTGATAACAAAGGGGCAGATCTGTTTTCGTTACAAAAAATCGTCCTTTTTTCTGCCTTCTGTGTTATCTTTAAAATTTTATTGAACCTTCCCTCCTGTCCTCCCCGACATGGGGAGAGTTCTTTTTTTACATATTTCATATTGAAGAGTCTTTGTACTCTGTGCCGCTGTCGATCATTTTTGTGCGTTTGGTGGGATGGCGTTAGTGCAATGAACGTACCTTACCTGAGGAAAAAAACTTATGAATATTTATGTCAGCAACCTGCCCGTTTCCGTAAATGAAGATGAGCTCCAGACAATGTTTGCACAATACGGCGAGGTTGCGAGCATCAACCTTATCAAGGACAGGTTTTCCGGTCAGTCAAAGGGATTCGGCTTTGTCGACATGCCGAACAATTCAGAGGCTGATGTAGTGATCAAATCCCTGAACAAAACCACCCTTCACGGTCGTGTCATCAAAGTCATCCAGGCCGAACCTCAACGCAAGAAACCCACCCGGCGGGGACGCAGATTCTAGCGGACCAGAATTTTTTCCCAGGAGACTTCATCGCGAACTTTTCAAGAATTCACCTTGACGGGCGCGGCCTTCGGCTCGCGCCTACTCACCGTAACAAGCCGCAACAAGATCCTGACCGAGCTTTTTCAGCGCACCCACTGTTTCCGGATTATCCTCCAGGGTATTTATACCGACTTTCTCCAAAGTGGCATCCGGACCGTGGATCATCTTAAGCCCCGATGCCTGGCACTGAATGCCGCTTTTGCATTTGACGCAGGGCACATTGCCGAGCACTGAAATCCCCCCAACGTAGCGCATCCCCTCTTCCATCATATAGTCCCGGATAGCCTGCAGCCCGTTTTCACAGGCTGGCGGCATTCCTTCCCTGCCCGGCGGAATGGCGCAGGTGATAACCGCCGCTCCCGGTTTACCCACCATCAAGCCATGACGGTGACGCAGAGGATAAAGACGTTCCATGAACGCCTTGGTCCGGCTGTCAAGCGACGAATACGGGGTAAAGCCCCCGATAATGATAACATCCGCCTTATATGCCTTTTCCGCCAGCATGACACCATCGTCATTGATGACGCAGCGATTGGTTTCCACACAGCCGAGGCAAGCGTTGCAGGGGCTTATTTTGTAGTCGCTCAGCTTGTAAAACCACTGTTTTTGGGCCATGGTGGCAGCCATGACCATTTTTACCGCACGATCCGTGTTGCTGTTTTTAATCGGTGATCCTGATATTCCAAGCACTTTCATGACGACACTCCGGGAAAAAAAATTAAGCCAAGCATCCTTAAACAAAATGGCGGAGAGGGTGGGATTTGAACCCACGATACCCTCACGGGTATACCGGATTTCGAGTCCGGCTCATTCGGCCACTCTGACACCTCTCCACTTACAGCCGGCACACATCCGGGCATCATACGCAATTGCTGTTCATGGGGCAAGTACTCATATCTCCCAATGAGTGGAACCAGACATATTTCCCCTGAATTGTCCAAAAAAATGCGCTATTCTCTTTTCGTACTGGAAAAACATTTACCAAGGCAGCCACTTATAAAACGCCATAACATGACATTCCGATCATTGCTGATTTTATTTTCAGGCTGCCTCGTGTGGGCCTGCTCGCCGCATTTCGCGCCTCCGGGGGATATGACGAAAGAACCTCACCTTACAGACAGCCGATTCATCAGTTTTGACGGCACCGAACTTCCGCTTCAAGCCTGGCTGCTCTCCGCTCCCCCAAGGGCGGTCATGATCGCCCTGCACGGCTACAACGACTACTCCAACTTCATCCAGGAAGCGGCCCTCTTTTTCAATGGCCGAGGCATCGCGGTTTATGCCTACGACCAGCGGGGATTCGGCAACTCCCCCAATCCCGGAAGATGGTGCGGCCATGAAGCCATGTGCCGGGACCTCAGAACCATCATGGAACTCGCAAGGAAACGCCATCCCGATATCCCCCTTTACCTGCTTGGCGACAGTATGGGCGGCGCAGTGATCATGTCTGCGGAAAACCCGGAAAACCACTTAGCTTGCGACGGCGTGATCCTTGTGGCGCCTGCGGTCTGGTCCCGCGACACCATGCCCTTTTATCAACGCTGGGCGCTCTGGCTGGGGGTGCGGATCATGCCCTGGCTGAAACTATCCGGCAAAGGGCTCGACATCACCCCTTCCGACAACAAGGAAATGCTCCTGGCCCTGGGGCGCGACCCATTGGTCATCAAGGAATCGCGCATCGATGCAATTTACGGACTGACGAATCTGATGGATGCGGCTTACACAGCAGCCGACCGGTTCGACAGGAAGGTCCTTTTTCTCTATGGGGCCAGGGACGAGATTATTCCGCCGAAACCAATGAAAGATGTTTTCAGGAAACGACTGCACGGAAAATTTTCACATCCCCAGCGCCTCCTCGTCTACCCGAACGGCTATCACATGCTGATGCGGGACCTGCAGGCGGAGATCGTCCGGCAAGATATTCTCTTCTGGCTGGACTCCCCTTTTGACGCATTCCCCTCTGTTTTTAAAAAAAAGGCTGCTGAAATAACAAAAGACGACGATATCGAAGATTTTCTTCGTCCTGCAAGGGAAAACTGACAAAACAAACTCTGCCGACGACAGCAAATTCAACAAAAAAAGCCTGTTTTTGAAACAAAATGGCGGGCATTCCACTCAATATAATAATGCTTCCGGCTTTACCGGGCCTTTTTCCCATTGGCAGCGTTAAGCCTGACCTCAAACCTTATCATTTACGGCGACAAGTCAAAAAGCTTTTCCATAAAAAGCTATCACCAAAATGTTTTCCCTGATAATCACCTGAAATTGCAGGAAAAGGGAAGAAATGACAAAAGGACGATCATGAAGCCCTCAATATTTACACTTATTCTGCTGCTTGTTTTTGCCGGAGGCTGCGCCCAGAAAACAGCCTTTTATTCAAGCCCTCCGGGCGCGCTTGTTTTTATAAACGGCGAAGAGATCGGCCAGACGCCCTGTGAATTTACATACAAGAGCGGCACCGCCAAAACCTACCACGTAGAGCTGCAGGCAGAGGGATACAAGCCATTGGAAGATGAAGTCGCAACCGACGAAGTCGACAGCAAGGCCCGCACCAAATGGCTTTCAGCAGGCCTGATCTGGACCCCGCTTTTTATCGGCGCAGCCTTCACCAAAAAACTCAAAAATACCTACCATTTTTTCCTGGCCAGGGAGAATGCCGACGAAAATCCGAATCTCCACGCAAAACTGGAAGCCCCTGACTCTCCAACAATTCAGACAAATTGAGTTTTCCCGCCTGTTCCCTAAGTTTTTCAAGACCATTTTGGGCGCAACAAGAAGGCCGATCAGGCCCGAGGCCCCCCGATAAAAAGGATGCATCATGGCTGGTTAGATTTGCGCGATAAATTCTTCCGATCACCCGGATTTCCCATAAACGTCAAAGCGTTCCATGGACTGTCCTTTCTCGACGATATTTTCCAGCTCCGCGACCTTTTCCGCACATAAACCGACAATTTTCGCGACCATCTCATACACCTGGTCATCCTCGCCAAGCAGACTCCCCGCTTTTTCGAGGATCTTTTCCCCGTGGGCCAGGTAATTCTCCAGATCCTTATGGAGCAGAGCCCGCTTCTTGTGCTTCTGCTGTTCCGCATCGATCACCGGCAGGAGCCGTTGGATGGAAACCTCAACCAGCACGTCCCGGGGGATATTTTGTCGGCGGGCAACCATATCGAGCACCTGCAAGGATCGCCTGCTGAGGACAAAGGTCTTCTGCCGCCTTTCCTTATCTTCCGGACTGTAATCATGCGCCCTTTCCGCAACTTTATCAAGAACGCTCATGTCCTCGACAAGCTGGTCAAAGAGAGATTTTTGTTTGAGATTAAGCTGGGCGGCAACGACCCCCAACAACTCGATGACATGGCTCGGCAGCCTGAAGGTCGCTCTTACCGACTGCTTACCCCTGAGCCCTTCGGCTGAAATAAACAGGCCTGCATATTCGGAATTTTTTTTATCGTCTTTCGGATTCCCCATAACCTGCCTCCATTACACTATAATGCCTTTATATTACTATATTCATTTTTATACAAAAAGTAATAAATGATAAAAAAATAAAAAAATCATCAAACAATATTGACAACAGGTCCTGCGTAATTATTTTTTTGACAGGGAAACAAAACCCCCTAAAAAAACTTATCCAGACAAAGATAATTCAAAAAAGGGAGGAAGCTTATGTGGACACGGTGGAATGATCTTGATCGCATGTTTACGGCCATGGATCTGCTGCAATCACGAATGAACCGGATTTTCCCCGACCTCGACCGGGCCAGGGCAATCCCGACAGGGTGGAGCGCAGTGGAAAACGGCCCCAGGACAAACCTCTATGACGCCGGCGACCATTTTGATGTCAAGGTGGAGGTTCCGGGCCTTACCAAAGATGATATGAGCATCAGAATTCAGGGCAACTATCTTGAGATCAGCGGCACCCGGAAATCCGATGCGCCGGAAGGATATAAAGCGCACCGGGTAGAACGGGGAACCGCTTCCTTCACCCGCAGTTTCACGCTGCCCTCCGATGTGAACGGTGACAAGGTTGAGGCTTCGCTCAAAAACGGACTGCTGACCCTGACGTTACCGAAAGCAGAGGCTGCCAAACCGAAACAGATTGCCATCAACTGAGACATGATCACAAAACAGATAAAAGGAGAGTTGCCATGAGTGACGGAAAAGACCTTGCCAAAAGAGAAGAAACCTTGCCGGAACGGAGCCGCGAACTCCCGGCCATCGTGCCTCTGGTCGATATTTACGAAAACGAAGATGAGATCCTGCTTTACGCGGATATGCCGGGTGTTGAAAAAAACAACATCACGGTCAATATTGAAAACGGCAAGCTTGCCCTCTCCGGCATCCGGAACTTGAATGCAAGCGGCGCTGCCGGTTGGACAGAGTTCGGCGATGTTGAATATCAGCGAACCTTCTCGGTTCCCCAGGCCATTGACGTCAACAAAGTCAATGCAGAACTGAAAGACGGCGTGCTGCGACTTCATCTGCCGAAATCCGAGGCGGCAAAACCGCGGCAGATTGAAATCAAGGCCGGTTGACAGAGACATGATTGCCGCAGGCAAACAGAGAGAAAACCTGATTTCCATGTAAAAAGATCAGGTTTATGAAAGAAGGGAAATCATCATGCAGATGGTTTCCCTTCTTTTCATTTCAGGAAACCATCCAGCAATATCCGGCCATCGGTCAAGAGATCATTGATATTTTGACCAAAAAGTGCTGTTATGATGATGGCGCTCAAAACAATTTTCTACCCCTGGAATAAAAACCACTTTTACTGTTCACAACATGCGACTGGCAATTATTTCCGACATCCACGGCAATTACCGGGCCCTTCAGTCCGTACTGGAGGATATTGATTCCATCGGTGTGGATGATATCATCTCCCTCGGTGACAACATCGGCTACGGCCCGGAACCCGAGGAAGTGGTGCAGGCATTGCTGGAGCGGAAAATTGATTCGGTCATGGGCAATCACGAGCTCGGCCTGGCAAGCGACAGCGCCTTCCAGCGGCTCAATCCGGCGCCGCGACACTCCCTTGAACTTACCCGACAGCTGATGGGAAAGAAGTCCCTGCAATTTTCCATATCCCGTCCACCTTTTCTGGTCCGCCACAAGGCCCGTTTTGTTCACGGTTGCCCACCCGCATCAATCACCGCCTATCTCTGGAATCCCACTGAAACCAGGCTATCGCGGCTCTTTGCCGGTTACAGTGAAACCATCTGCTTTTTCGGCCATACCCATAACCTCTCCCGCTTTCAGATGCACGATGGGCGCTGCCTCACGGAACATGCGACCCTTGGCAGATACGAACTGCAGTCTGATTGCCGTTACATCATCAACCCCGGCAGTGTGGGGCAACCCCGTGACACATTCAACAACAAGGCCAAATACGGCATATGGCATATGGATAAGATGTTTTTTGAGCAGCGGGCCGTGGCCTATGACGTGCAACGCACCGTTGAACTGCTTGCGGAAAGGAAATTTCCCGAATCCAACGCAATCAGGCTTCTTTGAGGGAAATCCCCGGCATGGAAAAAATCGGTCGATATGACATTTTACGCAAGCTCGGCAGGGGCGGAATGGGCTCTGTTTACAAAGCGGTCGTGCCTGTCATCAACAAGGTGGTGGCGGTAAAGGTTCTTGACCCCTTTGAAACCCTTGAGGCTCTTCTTAGTTATGATCGTTTGCGGGAAATCTTCACCTTTGAGGCGGTGACCATGGCTGGTCTCCACCATCCCGGAGTGGTCGATGTCTGGGACTTCGGCGAGGATGAACAGGGCCGGCCTTTTTTTGTCATGGAGTTCTTCTGCAACAACCTGGGCAATATGATTGGCGAAAGCTTCCAGATGGAACAAGCATGCCGCCGCATTAATCCGGACAAGGTTCTCAATTATGGCAGGCAGATTCTCGAAGGTCTTTCCTGCCTTCATCACAACCAGATCATCCACCGGGATATCAAGCCCTTCAATATTCTGATAACCGATGAAGACAGGGCAAAAATCTGCGATTTCGGCATGGCGCTGGCAAAAGGACTTTCCTTTTCAGAACCCAAAAAAATGCAGATCGGTTCGCCTTTCTATGCAGCTCCGGAACAGGGAAGCCGGCCGGACAAGGTTGACGGCCGGGCTGACCTCTATTCAGTCGGGGTGCTTCTCTACCGCATGCTGACGGGCGAACTGCCGAGCATGCGCAGTTTTTCCCTGAGCCGGGTTAATCCCCTCTATGACAATGCCTGGGACGATTTCTTTGCCAAAGCCTTGAGCTGGCATCCGGACAGCCGTTTCCAGGCGGCCGACGAAATGGCGGATGGCCTGAAGCAGCTCCAGGTTCACTGGAAGAGCGTCAGCAGTCAGCATGATTCCGGCAACAGGAGCGAGGAAGAAGATGAGAGGATATTCCTGCGGAAGGAACCGGAAAACGTCTGCGGGAAAAAGGCCCGGATTCTTTTTGGACTTAGCGATATGCACCGCCCAAAGAAACCCATCAGCAATCGTTTTGTCAGTCGAGAAAAAGGCACCATCCACGATGAAGCAACCGGGCTTTTCTGGCAACATGGCTGCAGCCGATACAGCCTGTCCTGGCAGTCTGCCCGAGACTATGTATCGTCCCTCAACAGTCGCGCTTTTGCCGGAAAAAACAATTGGCGTCTGCCCACGGTAAACGAGCTCGTCTCATTACTGCGGGAAGAGGCGTGGAAATCTGAGGAAAACCCCTTTCCCGATCGGGGGAAATGGTTATGGAGCTGTGATCGCCACGGCGACAGAGACGCCTGGTATGTCAATATGGATATGGGTTTTGCAGACTGGCAGGATATCACCTGCCGCAATTTTGCCAGGGCGGTCTCAGACTGATTGCGCAGGCGGATTTCTACTCCATGGCTGGATTCCAACTTCTCACATCTCGGCAAAACAGATCATTTGTCAAGGCAGTCGGTGAGTAATTTACTAAAGACGGTGTTTGAGTCATCCAGAATATGGACATGAAGTTTTTTGAACTGGGCCATCAATTCCAAGGCAAAAGGCGTCAACTTTGATCCCCTTCCTTCCCGAACAACCAACGTTTTTCCCAGTCTTGCTTCCGATGCCTTGATGCGGCCCCAGAGAGCCCGGTAGCTCATCTTCAGTTCTTTGGCCGCTGCCTGCAGGGAGGAATGGCGGATCACCGCATCGAGAATCCGGTAACGGCCAAGTCCGAACACCACATTCCCCTTTTCATCCTCTATCCAGACTTTGGACCGTATAATAAAGTGTTCCCCTTCCATACATTTCCCTGCCGTATCTGATATTTTTTGTTTCAGCCGTGATGGAGAATTTCCTTATTACCCTGTTTTTCTAGACTTTTCCAGCCCCCGGCAGATTTAAATAGGTATATATGTCAATATTGACATAATTCACCAAGACAGGTTATAGAAAAAAACATTGAACCTAAAATCAATATTGTGACTGCAGGTATCGTAATCGAAACAGTCACTTTTCTTGAATTCATAAAACAGAACTTGTGAACAATGAACCAGATCACCTTCTCCATTAATGCGGTCGAATTGACTGTAAAAAGCGGCGCCACGATCCTTCAGGCAGCTCAACTGATCGGTGTGTCAATCCCCACGCTCTGCCTTATGGCGGAAAAATCCGAATCACGTTGTGGAATATGCGTTGTCGAATGCGAAGGCCGTGAAGAACTGCTCAGAGCCTGCGACACCAAGGCGGAAAACGGCATGGTCATCCGCACGGACAGCAAAGCGGTGAAAGAACACCGCCGGAAGCAGCTTGTCCGTCTTGCCTCAACCCATTTCGGCGACTGCAAGGCCCCCTGCAACCTGACCTGTCCCGGCCAGATCAATGTCCAGGGATATATCGCCCATGTGGCCAAAGGGCAGTATGAAGAGGCGATGCGCCTTATCATGGAGCGAAACCCCTTCCCCTTCTCAGTGGGCCGGGTCTGTCCCCGTTTCTGTGAAACCCGCTGCCGACGCATTCTTGTGGACGAGCCGGTTTCCATCAACCACCTGAAGCGCTTTGTCGCCGACTGGTGCATGACGAACAAGATTGATCTCAAAATCCGCCGACAACCGTTGACCGGCAAAAAAGTGGCAATCGTGGGCGGTGGACCTGCGGGACTCACCGCTGCTTTTTTCCTCGCGAAAAAAGGACATCTGGTCACGGTTTTTGAGGCCAATGACAAGCTGGGCGGCATGTTGCGCTATGGTATTCCGGAATACAAAATCCCCAAGAAAATCCTTGATTACGAGATCGGCACAATTCTGCGCATGGGCATTTCGGTGCAGCTCAACCAGCGATGGGGGATTGATTTCACCCTGGAAAGTTTAAGCGAGCAGGGATTTGTTTCCGTACTGCTGACCATCGGCTCCAGCCATGACCAGCCCCTGGAAATTCCCGGTGCCACATCAAAAAGAGTACTCCCTGCCACACGATTTCTTCGCATGATCAATGAAGAAGGAGGGGGAGATTACGGCAGGAGAGCCGCGGTAATCGGCGGCAACAACGTGGCCATGGAAACAGCCCGATGCCTGCTGCGTAACAATGTGGATCAGGTGACGATCATCTATCCCCGGGCGCAACTCGAAATGCCTGCCAACCAGCGAAACATCCGCGAGGCGGAACGGGAAGGAGTTCAGTTTCTGCTCATGGCGTCCCCTATTCATATCCTGGAAAAAGACGGCGGGCTTGAGCTGGAACTGATCCGTATGAAGCTGGGTGAGGCGGATGCCCGAGGTATCCGCCTGCCGGTGGCTATCCCCGGCTCCACCAATATTCTCAAGGTAGATACCGTAGTCCATGCCTTGGGCCTGTCGGCATGCGGGGAAGAAGGCATCGTCGGCGACAGACAGGCGGCATCTCTGGAATTGACACCAAACAACATTATCAAGGCCAACCCGAGAACCTCTCTCACAAGTCTATCCGATATTTATGCCGCAGGCGATGCGGCAAGCGGCCCCCGTTCCGTCATCCAGGCCGTTGTTTCCGCCCGGAGAGCCGCTGAAAATATCCACGCCGCGCTGATGGATGCAGATAAGGAACCGGCTGAAAGCCGGTTTAATTTTTCCCGAGGCAGGTCATTTGATGATGTTGATCTGCGCAATTTCGACGGCATCAAGGTGCGACTGCGGGAAAAAATGCCGTCACGGCCGCCGGAGCGCAGCATTCAGGATTACGACGAAGTGAAACTCGGCTTCACCGAGCAGATGGCCGGACGGGAGGCGGCACGCTGTCTTTCCTGCGGCTGCAATGCTTTTGACCGATGCGACCTGAAAAGACTCTGCATCGATAACCTCGTTGACCCGAACAAAACGGGAATGGGGACGTCTCCGCTTTACCAACAGGATCTGTCCCATCCGGTCATTGCGGTTGATCTCAACAAATGCATCGCCTGCCGCCGCTGCGTCAATTCCTGTGAATACGGAGCGATTGAGCTGTCCGCATCATCCCATGATGACGAGGGACGCCCCCGGGGTATCACTCTCCATTTCAATGAAAACTGCACCCATTGCGGCAAATGCGTCGACAACTGCTCCACCGGCGCCCTGAACAAAAAAGACATGTCCGTGCCGATCACGGGCGAAACGATTCGCGAAGTGCGCACCACCTGCCCGTATTGCGGCGCCGGCTGCCAAATGCTGCTCAAGGTAAAGGGCAACACCATCATGGAGGTGGGGTCCGAGCCGGACCTGGCCCCTAATTACGGCGCTCTTTGCGTCAAGGGCCGGTTTGCCTTTAATTTCGTCCACCATCCCGACCGTCTTACCCGGCCGCTGATCAGGCGCAACGGGCACCTGGTTGAGACCTCCTGGGAGGAGGCCTTAAACCATGTTGTCAAACGTTTTTTCGACATCAAGGCGATGTACGGCGCAGACTCCATAGCCGGATTCTCCTGCGCCCGGGCCACCAACGAAGAAAATTTTCTCATGCAAAAATTCATGCGGACAGCGATCGGAACAAACAATATCGATCACTGTGCGCGGCTTTGACACGCACCCACCGTGGCCAGTCTGGCCATCACTTTCGGCAGCGGCGCTATGACGAACTCCATTGCCGACGCAGTCAACGGCAAAACCGATCTCTTTCTGTTGATCGGCAGCAACCCGGACACCAGCCATCCCACCATCGGCTTGCGCATCCACCAGGCAGTCGATCGTGGAGCCAAACTGATCGTCGTCGACCCTCGCAAGACAAAACTTGCCGAACGGGCAGACCAGTGGCTGCGTATCCTTCCGGGAACCGATGTGGCAATGCTGAACGGCCTCATGCACATCATCATCGAGGAAGGTCTCTGGGACAAGGAGTTTGTCGCGGAACGCACCGAGGATTTCGAGGAACTGCGCAGACTGGTGAAAAATTATCCACCTGACAAAGTTGCGGACATCACCGGTATCCCCGCCGGACAACTGCGCCGGGTGGCCCGAATGTATGCCGCGCCGGGACGGCACGCAATTTTCCACGGCATGGGGATCACCCATTACACCACCGGCACCGACCGGGTCAAATCCATTGCCAATCTGGCCATGCTCTGCGGCAAGGTTGGAGTTGAAGGCGGCGGCTGCAATCCCTTGCGCGGCCAGAACAACGTGCAGGGAGCCTGCGACATGGGAGCCCTGTTCAACACCCTTCCGGGCTACGGCGGGCTGGACAACGACGAACTGTTTGAACGTTACGAGAAGCTCTGGAATGTCAAGCTGCCGCGGAGGCCCGGGAAACCCGCCACCGAGGTGTGGGATAATATCATGAAGGGTGATATCCGTGCGCTATACGTCTTTGGTGAGGATCCGGCAATTGCCGACGCCAATATCGGCCACGTACGTGAAGCGTTGAAGGACCTCGATTTTCTGGTGGTGCAGGACATTTTCCTGACAGAAACCGCTAAAGCGGCGGACGTGGTGCTTCCTGCCGCCTGTTTTGCCGAAAAAGACGGTACCTTCGCCTCCACAGAGCGCAGGGTCCAGCGGGTGCGGAAGGCGGTGGAACCTCCGGGTGAAGCAAAAGCGGATTGTCAGATATTCTGCGAATTGTCCCGGAAGATGGGTTTTCCACTGGATTATGAAAACGCAGAGGATATATTTGCCGAAATCTCTTCCCTTCTGCCTCAATACCGGGGTATAAACTACAAACGGATTGACACCGTCGGACTGCAGTGGCCGGTACCTGACGAGGAACATCCCGGAACTCCTGTGCTGCATATCGGCAGTTTCACCCGTGGCAAGGGACTGTTTGTCGCCGCGGACTATATCCCTCCCAAGGAACCGGTTGATGACCAGTACCCGATGCTCTTTACCACCGGCCGCCATTACGCCCGGTATAATTTCAGCAGCATGACCGGCAAAACCCCGGAGATCGACGATATCGCACCCGAGGCTCTGGCTGAAATGAATCCTACCGATGCCGAACGGTTTGGGGTCAATGAAGGCGACATGCTGAGGCTCACATCGCGACGCGGTTCAGTCACCATCAAGGCGACGATCACCGACCGAACCCAGCCCGGCACCGTTTTCACAACTTACAACTACAACGACACGCCGGTAAACTTCCTCACCCTGGATGCCCTGGACCGCTTGTCCCGCACCCCGGAATACAAGCTCTGCGCAATCAGGGTGGAAGTGGTTGAGAGAAAAGAACATTTTGCATAGAGATAGTCCCCGCTGGTATTGCACTGAACAATTTTTTAAAAAATCGGAGAAAAACATATGCTGATTCACGATTGGATGGCAAAACAGGTTCTGACTGTTGATGAAAACACATCACTGATGCGGGCGACCCGGACAATGAAGGAAAATTCCATTCGCCGCCTTCCTGTTGTTTCGAACGGCAATCTTATCGGGATTATCACTGATCGGGACGTAAAGGATGCCTCTCCTTCCAAAACGACAACCCTTGATGTGCATGAACTTTACTATCTGCTTTCCGAAATGAAGGTCAAGGACATCATGACATCCAATCCCATTGTCCTCGGGGGGCATGAATCATTGGAAAAAGCGGCTGTCATCATGCTTGAATACAAAATTTCAGGAATCCCGGTTGTCGACAAGTCCGGTCAGCTCATCGGCCTTCTCAGTGAAACCGATGTGCTGCGAGGCTTTATCCACAGCACCGGCATCAAGGATGGCGCCATGCAGTATGTCTTTGACCTGAAGGATGAACCGGGAGCCGTCACCAGTGTGATAAAAGTTCTGCGGGAGAATAATGCCAGGGTTATCAGCGTACTGACTTCCTTTGAAGATGCTCCGGAAGGCACCAAAAGGGTCGCGATCAGGGTTCTGCCGGAAAACCCCGAAGCCGTCGAGGATTTATCCAAAATACTTGCGGAGAACTTTACCGTCGTTTTTCAAGGCAAGGATGAGCTGAAAGACATCCCGGCAAAAAAAACATAACACCATTCGGACATAATAACTGCCCCCGAAACTCGGATAATCGATAACATCTCTCTGAAACTGGCACCTTCTTTTCTGCTGTCAAGTTTCTCCAGCAGCAGCACGGCAATATCGCGCTGCTGCCCATTCCCCTTTCAACAGACACGCGCTCAAAGACGTCAAAGCTTTCACAAAAATCACCAATCCCAAACAACCGAATTTGCGTTTCTCATGATGTTTTTTCTCTTCCTCGCCAAGGCTTCGGATCTTGACATTTTTCTCTTTTTTGGCGCACCATGGAAAGAGCACGAAGTCACCAGCCTGAAGATCAGGAACGTTCACACCAAAAGGAGAAAACGATGCTGGAAACCGGAATCTTACTCGTCCTTCTTGCCTCTTTCGTCATAATGGTTGTTTCCTTCTATAATCGCCTGATTACCTTGAGAAACCGCTACAAGAACGCATTTTCCCAGATAGACGTGCAGCTGCAGCGACGGTATGACCTGATTCCCAATCTGATCGAAACCGCCAAGGGCTACATGAAGCATGAACGGGAAACACTGGAGGCCGTCATCAGCGCCCGCAACAATGCCACATCGGCAGCCAGACAGGCATCTGCCGACCCCGCCGATGCCAAGTCCATGCAGGGGCTTTTTTCCGCCGACAACCTGTTGACCGGTGCGCTGAGCAGGCTTTTTGCCCTGGTGGAGTCCTACCCCGACCTCAAGGCCAACCAGAACATGATGCAGCTCCATGAAGAACTCGGCTCCACCGAAAACAGGGTCGCCTTTGCCCGCCAGTCTTTCAATGATTCGGTCATGCAGTACAACACGGCAAGAGAGCAGATTCCGGCAAATATCATTGCCGCGCTCTTCGGGTTTTCCGAAGCGCCGCTTTTTGAAGTTGAAGAGCCCGTAACAAGGAAAGCCCCGAAAGTTTCCTTCACCTGAGAAAATCCCGGCACACGCCCATGCTCGATTTCTTTGAACGCCAGGAGTCAGCGCGCCGCAACACATTTCTCCTGCTCTTTCTTTTCTTTCTGGCGGTGGTGATGCTCGTCGCCATCGTTCACTGGAGCGTCACGCTGTTTCTGCTCTTTACTCCGCGCTATGCCATGACTGCACAATCGTTCCACAGTCTGCTGATTGATCCCGACATCTATCTTGTCACCATACCATCCGTTCTGCTCCTGATTTTTATCGGCAACGCCTACAAATTCTTCACCCTGCGCCGGGGAGGAAGTGAAATCGCCCTGCGCCTCGGAGGCCGGCTTATTCTGCCGGACACCTTTGTCCAACGGGAACAAAGGCTGCTGCATGTGGTTGAGGAAATGGCTTTGGCCTCGGGTCTGCCGGTTCCCCTTGTCTACGTGCTGGACCGGGAGAGCGGCATCAATGCCTTTGCCGCGGGCTTCACTCCGGCTGACGCCGTCATCACCGTAACCGACGGCGCGCTCGATCTGCTCAACCGCGACGAATTGCAAGGGGTTGTGGCCCATGAATTCAGCCATATCGCAAACGGCGATATGCTCCTCAACATCCGCCTGATCGGCATCGTTCACGGCATCCTCCTCCTTCATCTCGCCGGCGCGGTCATCCTGCGGGGTTTTGAAAGAAACCTTTTTGACAAACGGAGGCAAAACGGCGCAGCCATAGCGGCCGTCGGCTTTCTCCTCTATGTTCTCGGCTTTATCGGCGGACTCCTGGCCAAACTGATCAAAATGGCCGTTGCCCGCCAGCGGGAATACCTGAGTGACGCCTCCGCGGTCCAGTTCACAAGAAATCCCCTTGGCCTTGCCTCGGCACTGAAAAAGATCGGCGGGCTCACTCTGGGATCAAACCTGCGTCACCCCCTGGCTGAAGAAATGAGCCATATGTTTTTCGGCAACGCTATCGGCGACAGCTTCTTTGACATTTTCTCCACCCACCCGCCTCTTGCCGGAAGAATTCTTCTGCTTGATCCCGCTTTTGACGGCACATTTCCCAAAATCAAACGAATTGTCGACGAGATACCAGTCGGCGTCAAACAATCCAGGCAGCCTCTTTCTGATATGACTCCAGCCGCAGCCACATCAGAAAGAGTATTTCCCGCAGGTTATCAGGGCGAAAATAAAACGCAAAATCAACCAGACGCAAATATTTTCGCAGATGAGGTTATTGAACGGTATATGCGGGAACGACGCAAAATCCTGCATATGATGCCGGTAATGGTCCGGCAGGCCTGCCGTGACCACTACGGTGCCCAGGCCGTTGTACTGAACCTTCTCTTCAGCCCGGAGGAAGGGATCCGAACTGAGCAATGGCAACTCGTCCGAAATTTAACCGACCGGAAACTCATCAGGGAAACGGAACGGCTCTTCCCACCATTATCAAGCATCTCCAGATCATCAAGGCTGCCGCTGGTGGATCTCGCCCTCCCGGCCCTCAGACTGATGGCTGAATCGCAGTATCAGGAATTCAGAAAAATTGAACAGCAGCTCATCTACGCAGATAAAAAAATCGATCTTTTTGAATACATGCTGCATCTTATTCTTGTCAGCAACCTGGAGCAGAATTTCGCCGCAACTCTGACACGTCCGGAACGAAAGCAGCCGCAGGATGATTTTGCCCGGGCATGTTCAGTCCTCTTTACTCTCCTGGCAAAACAAAGTTATAGTGAAGAAAAAGAAGCCAGAACCGCCTTTAATCGGGCGGTTTCCCGAATTCAAACCGGCAAGGGTGTATCGTTTGTTTTTCCGGCAGATACCGGACCACACCCCCTCAAACATTTTGATCGGGCCTTGACAACTCTGGCCGGGACAGCCCTCACCCGGCGGAAAAATCTGCTTGCCGCCTGCCTCGAATGTATTACCGGAGATGGCCAAATCACCCCTGATGAGGCGGAACTGCTTCGAGCCATCGGCGCAGGGCTGCATTGTCCGATTCCGCCGGAACTTGTTGCCTGCTGAAAAAAAATAATAAGGAAACAGACTATGAAAAAAATCCGGATATACGTTCTTCTGTGCGCGTTTTTTTGCCAACCAGCGCCTCTTTTTGCGGCCGCTGACCATGCCGATGCCCCTTCACCTGATCCTGCCCCGCAGGATCAGGGCCAGCCCCCCGCCATTCACGAAGACAAGGAAAAATTAAAGAAGGACGCCCAGGAGCTCAGCCGGAATTTCCGGGAACTGTTCAAAGACCTTTCAACGATCAGCCTGAAACTGGCGGGATCAATGGCAGACTACATGGCGGAGTGGATAGAAAAAAACTATGAGCAACTCACCGAAGAAAAGCAGGAAAAACTGAAACAATTTCAAGAAAAATTGCAAAAGGAATACAGCAGCACGAAAGACATGTCCCTCCAGGCAATGGAGAAGTTTCTGGAAGATTTTCGCAATTTACTCAAACAGCTTGAACAGCCGGACGAACCGATACCACCGGAAAAGGGAAGCGATACCGGCGAGCGGATATAAATTTTTCCATTGAAGCAATCCTCTTTTATGAAGAATTTTTCTTTGCCGGTCCGTGTTCTGTTTCTACAGGTGATCGTCATGCTCCTTTTCCCCGCCCTGCCCGGCATCGCCGCTTCTCCATTTTTTCCCGTGGGAGAGAAACTGACCTTCCAAATACGATGGAGTTTTTTGGTGGCAGGAGAAACCACCCTTGAGGTGAAGGAAGATCAGGCTATAGGCGGGGAACCGGTGAAACACTTTGTCATGACGACGAAAACGACCCCGTTTATCGATGTCTTCTATCAGGTTCGCGATGTGATTGAATCCTACACAAGCCAGGATCTCAATCATTCCCTGCTTTACACGAAAAAGCAGGAGGGAAAATCAAAAAGAGATATTGTCGTCACCTTTGACTGGAAAAAAAACAAGGCCATCCATACAAACTTCGGCAAGGTCAAGGATACGGTTTCCCTGATGCCGGGCACCATTGATCCCCTCGCCGCTCTTTATTATATCCGCCAGTCTGATTTCAATGGTGATCCGCTGATAAAACGTCCGGTGACAGACGGGAAATACAACGAAATCGGCAAGGCAATGATTCTGCGCCGGGAAAAAGTCCATGTTCCTGCGGGAATTTTTCAAACCGTCGTTATCCAACCTAGCCTTGTCAAGGTGCGCGGTGTTTTCGAAAAATCAAAAAATTCCACCATGTTGCTGTGGATTACGGATGACGAGAACCGCATGCTGATCAAGGCGGCAAGCAAGGTTTCAGTGGGCAGTTTCGTGGCGGAACTGATCGCCTCAGAATAAATGTGACTTTGATTGACATCCTCCCCACGAATAATTACAATATTTATTATAATATTTTTTCTTCATGCACTTCCAACCAGGGAGGCGGGTATGCAGGTCAACAATAAGCCATCAAATATTCCATTTAAAGTTCCTTCCGAAGTTGACGGACAAAACAGGCTGCAAACACCTCAGGACATCCAACAGCAGGCGTCTCAGGCCCGGACACTTGCCTCCGGCGACAAACTCTCCATCTCCAGCGAAGCAAAGGCGCTAAGCAACGAGCAGAATCTCGCCAATGACCCGACGGCAACCGCGCGAAACCGAACCCAAGTAAGGGCGAGGACAAATGCGGCAGATGTTTCTGACAACAACAACGACACCTCAACCCAACTTAGAGCGACCAGGGAGCAGACCGTAAGAACGAATCAGCCTGCAGCCCCACCGGAACAAACGGCTGACACGAACACGACCCAACCTGAGCAGGCAAGAAATAACCAACCCGCCACAACGGCCCAGGCGGCAAACACCCCATCATCATCCGCACCTGAAAACAGCACACCGGCAACCGCTCCCCTTCGTACGGAACAGACTCCCCCACCAGAGCAGAACACTCCGCCGCAGGCTAAAAACACGGCCCAGAAAGCTGCACAGGAAAGTCCAGTTTCTGCTTCCAGTGGTTTGGCTTCAGGACCATATAATATTAATCTCACGGTTTAACCTCTTCTCTCTCCCACACGGCAGCAGCCTCCAGCCCGGCAGACGGCTGCTGCCTCCGAACACACCATTCCTGCTGCGACAATATACCCCATCGTAAAACCAGCAACAGTTGATTACCCTTTCAGTTTCCCATAAAGTTTTTAATACGTTTTATCATTAGTATTAATCATGTATAATATGAATAATTATTCGGAAAAATGTACTTTCTTTTCCTTTCATTATTTCTTCAAAATGTGAGCCAGAAGAATGAATTCACTTGCTGAGAAATGCATGAAAAAATCAAATTTTTCCTCCTTACTGATTCTTTTCCTTTTTTTCTGTTTTTTTTGGACCGACAACCATCCTGTTTCAGCACAAAATTCCGCTCCCACCACCCCGTTGCGAATATGTTTCATGCCGTGTTCCGATGAACTGAAGACTTACAGAAAAGCCCAACCACTTTCCAGCTATCTTGAAACCGCCCTTCACAGAAAAATCATTATCCAGGTACCACACAATTATGATGAATTTTTCCGCATCATCCGCAAAGGGGGCACTGATTTTGCCTTTCAGTCCCCTCACCTTTTTCTGCAACTTGAAGACCACTACAAAACAGACGATCTACTGACATCCCTTTCAGTCAGCGGCAAAAAGACATGCACCGCCCTTCTTGTCGCTCGCGCTGACAGCGACATCAACAACATTGAAGATCTCAAGGGAAAAACCGTGCTGTTCGGGCCTGAGTATTCCACTGTTAAAACCTTGGCCGGAAAAAACCTTCTGAAAAAACATGGAATCAACCTTGAGACCGACCTCAAGGATTACAGACATGGCGACAACTGCAAACAGATCGCTCTCAACGTCTATCTGAAAACCGCGGATGCCGGATTTATCTGCTCCGAAAAATATTATGCCCGTCTCAGGGATAATCAGCAATCCGCGGGAGAGAAAGACAGCTGGCCCTTTCCCGCAAACGCTCTGAAAATCATCGGCCAAACCGGGGAAGAACTCACCTTGATTATCAGCGCCATGAAATCAGTTGATCAAACGCTTCTGTCACAGGTCAAAAAAGCGCTGCTTGCCTTGAATGAAAACCAACATAAGACAATTCTGGAAATGATGGAAAGCGGCGGCTTTGTTGATGTGCAGCCAACCGACCTCCTGACGTTACGCAAGCAGTTCAATCAACAATGAAGCTCAACTGCCGCATCAAGCTCATCATTTCCATTTCTCTGCTGGTGGGAATCTGCCAGCTTGCCACCGGATTTGTCATCATCAACCAGACAAGCAATTCCCTTCTGGGAAAGCACCTTGGTCTTGGCAGGGAACTTGCCGAAAACATTTCTGATTTCTCCACCCGGGCCATGGTCAAACATGATCTGGCATCTCTGTATGAACAGATCGACATTGCCATGAAACGCCGCAATGTACGTCATGTGATCATTGTCGACCCGTCAAACACAATTCTTGTCTCAGACGATCTTTCCCAGGCGGGCGCCCGCCATACTGCAAAGGAATCAGGCAGAATCCATCTCGGAGAAACTAACGAAAGCTATCCGATCTACCGGGAAAAATCCGGGGAAATAATATCGGAAATAACCGTGCCTGTTACCCTGGCAGGCGACATACTCGGCTATGTTATCCTTGGTTACTCACAAAGCGAAGTCAGAGATAAGATATCCTCCCTGAAGCAGCAAACCGTGATCACCCTGCTCCTCGGCTTAAGCGGAGCGTTCCTGATCACGGCGCTTCTCACATCCATGATCACCAGACCATTGTTTGACCTGGAAAAAACCGCCCTGCAAATTTCAGCCGGCGATTTTGACATCCAGGAACCGGACGCCGGACAGAACGATGAATTCAGCCTGCTGAACAAAACCATCTATTCCATGGCCAGACGGCTACAGGAACTTGTTTATCATGATCCCCTGACCGGATTATACAACCGCCAACTCCTCAATATCAGACTCAGCGAGGAAATGGCGCGCAGCAGGCGTCATCAATGGCCACTTGCCGTGCTGCTGGTTGACATCGATCATTTCAAGAGAATTAACGACACATACGGTCACCTGGTTGGCGACGAAATGCTGGTCGCTGTTACCCGTATCATTGCCGATCACATCCGGGAGGAAGATTGCCTTGCCCGTTTCGGAGGAGAAGAATTCATCATCCTTGCCCCGGGCATGTCGGAAGACAATGCGCGAAAACAACTGGCGGAACGCATCAGAAAGGCGGTGGCCCGGAAAATTTTCACCCCGGAAACAGAAGAGGAAAGACTCCGCATGACCATCAGCGTGGGCTTTGCCGTTTATCCCATTGATGCCAAAGGAGAGAAAGAACTTCTTACCGCCGCTGATCGCGCTCTTTATGCCGCAAAAGACATGGGAAGAAACCAGGTTGTTTCATTCTCCGAGCTGCCTGCCGACGTCTGAATCCGAATATTTTTCCCAACTGTGTCTTTTCCCCGGCATTCCGGCTTGCGGCATACCTTACCGTTCCCGGTCAAGCAAACATATTTGCGCTGGGAAGAAGCGACCATGGCAACCAACTCAAGCTCAGCTCACCAGAATCATTTTCTGAAAAACCAATGGGCCAAACGGACCACTCCGTGGTACAATATTGCCATTCAAATACTTCTTCCAAACAACCTCTATGAAATATTAAAAAATGAAAGGAAAACTGAGCAGCTATATTGCGGGAGCGTTTATTATCAATGTTTTTGCCATTCTCAGTGTGGGCGGTATCTGCACCATGATGGTCAAGGACATGGTGCAGAACATCTCCCGCCTGGAAGCGGAAAGCGGAAATGTCTCGATAATTTACCGCCTGAACAACAAAATCCAGCATGCTATCTTCGTGGTCCACAACTCCATTGTTGATTTTGATGAAACAGTGGAAAAGGAAATCAAGGGTACAATCGACAAAGCGGAATCCGACCTGCTCTCCTATATGGAGGATGAAAAGAGCAGATTGACCCCTGAAACCAACGAAGAAGTAATTCTGCTCGACAAACTCCACGACAATATCAAAGGCATCCAGCAACTTCTGCCTGTCATTTACAGCAACCTCATCCTTGCCGGCACCAAGGATGACAATAGTTTTAAAATGCTGGAAAAATATGCTTTCCATGTTCGCAATCTGACCCAGTCCATCAATGATGTTCATTTCAGAATCGTGTCAGGACTTGTCAAAGAATCCTACAGCAAAATGTATTTTATTCTCCTCCTCTACCTGGTTTGTTCCCTGGTTGGCATACTGGCCTCCTGCGTCGGCTATGTGGTGTTAAGCCGCCACACCATAAAACCAATCATGAACCTTGCCACCGCGACCCGCAGAATTACCAGCGGTGACCTCGCTATCCGGGTTGAAACGGATTCTGAAACAGAAATCGGCACCCTCTATCAATCCTTTAATGCCATGACGGAAAGGCTGCAGGAACATGAACGAAAACGGGAAGATTTTAACCGGATGCTGGAAAAACTGGTAAAGGAACGCACCAGGGAGCTTCTTGAGTCGGAAGAATCCCTGCGCCGGACCCAATCAGAACTGGTCAGGATGGAAAAGATCGCCACCTTGGGCCAGATTGCCACCTCGGTGAACCACGAGATCAAAACGCCCTTGAATGTTCTCTACATGAATCTGCAACTGCTCATCCGCAAGATAAACCAGTGTTCCATGGAGGGGGATTCGCTGAAACAAAGCATGCTCGGCCTGACTGAAATCATCAACAATGAAATCGGCAGGATCAATGAAATCGTCGAAGAATTCGTCAAATACGCAAGGTTCCCCGCCCCCAATATCAAGGAAAGCGATATCAACAAAATACTTTCCAATATCGCGGAAATGATCACCCAGAACGCCCGGGATGGCGACATTGACATCACGCTTCATCTTGACGAAAATTTACGAACATGCCCAGCCGACGACAAGATGATGATTCAGGCCCTGCTCAACCTCTGCATGAATGCCATCCAGGCCATGCCCTACGGAGGGTCGCTCAGGATTGAAAGCAAAAAAATGGAATCATGCGCAAAAATTTCCATCATCGATACCGGTCAGGGCATCGAACCAGCTGACATTGATCATATTTTTGATCCATTTTTTACAAAAAAAGATGGAGGATTGGGTTTCGGACTTGCTATAGTACAAAGGATCATTGAAGATCACCGAGGTTCCATCTCCTGCAGAAGCGAGGTGGATAAAGGGACAGAATTCACCATCATTCTCCCGACGACGACAAAGACAATCTGCCGGGATATCATATAAGGGACAACCATGCCGCAGACCACCATACTGATTGTCGATGATGACAAGATGACACGGCAGACCCTTTCCATTGCCCTTGAAGACCATTATCAGACAGTGTCGGCCAAGGACGGGAAAACGGCCCTGGACGTTCTCAAGGACAAGGAAATTGATCTCGTCCTCTCCGACCTTTTCATGCCGGGCATGAACGGCATTGAACTCCTTGAGCAGATCAACCTGCTGCCGGACAAGCCGGCGGTGATTTTCATAACCGGACAGGGCACGGTGGAAACCGCCGTCCAGGCCATGAAGCTTGGCGCCTATGATTACGTCACCAAGCCGGTCAATATCGACCGGCTCTATCTCACCATCGAAAAAACCCTGGAAAACAAGCGGCTTAAGGAAGAAAACATCCTGTTGAAGGAAAAAATACGGGAGAATTTCCCCGACCTTTCCCTGATCGGCAACTCCCCGGCCATGCAGAAAGTTAATGACCTGGCCCATCAGGTGGCGGCCACCACCGCAACCGTGCTTATTGAAGGTGAAAGCGGCACCGGCAAGGAACTGATCACCAACATCATCCACTACAACAGCCCGGTTGCCCACGGACCGTTCATCAAGGTCAACTGCTCCGCCTTTGCCGAAGGGGTTCTGGAATCGGAGCTCTTCGGGCACGAAAAAGGCTCCTTTACCGGCGCGGTGGCCACCAAAAAAGGCCGTTTTGAACTGGCGGACGGCGGCACCCTGTTCCTCGATGAAATCGGCGAGATGCCCCAGTCGATTCAGGTTAAGCTCTTGCGTTTTCTCCAGGAGCAGACTTTTGAGCGGGTCGGCGGCACCAAAACCCTGAAGGTGCATGTGCGGATCATCTCAGCCACCAACAAAAATCTCACGGACATGATCAAGGAAGGATCCTTCCGGGAAGACCTCTATTACCGGCTCCGGGTGGTGAAAATAGAAATGCCTCCCCTGCGGGACAGGAAAGAAGACATTCCCACTCTGGTGGACAGTTTTCTGAAAAAATTTTCCCACCGCCACGGCAAACCGATCCAGCGGGTGTCGGCTGAGGTCATGAACCTGATAAAGCTTTACAACTGGCCGGGCAACATCCGGGAATTGATGAACTGCATCGAGAGTTCGGTGGTCATGACTCGGGGCGACACGCTGACCATCGACTCCATCCCCGAGTATCTGACATATACTGAAAATGGTTCGGAAACGGAAAGCAAGGAAGGGGCGCTGCATGATATGGAACGCCAGCTCATCACCGATGTCCTCAACAAAACAGGGGGTGACAAGGTGAAGGCGGCCAAAATTCTCGGCATCGGCCTGCGGACGCTCTACCGCAAACTCGACAAATGGGAGATGTGATACATCGGGATCGTTACGGAGTAAACAGTCCTTTCTCTGGCGCCTTGTTTGAGTTCCTTATGCTGGTCACGGGCGTAAATGTAACGTTAAGCTAACCGACCGAGGAGCGCGCAGCGTCGCCATGGTCCGCTTGAGCGTAATGTTAGATTCCCTAAAGTGTCCATGAGAGCGAAAACACAAACAATACTGTTCCAAACCAATACTGAATCCTGAAGAGCCAACGGTTTGCCTTTTCTGGCAATGACTGACCTTTGCAAGATTGGATTTCCCAACCAAGCAAAGCAAGTGTTGCAATTAAAATTACACCAGCACCGCCAACTTGAAGCGCAGACGATACAGCGCTTGATGGTTTCCCGAACCACGAGCTGACAAAGTGGCCAGCCAAAATACCGACGACTATCGCAAGAGTGGTTGACCAAAGAGCAGTAAAAAAGGCGACTCGGATCTTTTTGGTTCTATCCCAAGAATTGTCTTCGAAATTCTTGAGTCGCTCTGGCGGCAGCACGCGGTTCGGGTACTGTTGCAAGAACTGTTTGTTCGTTTCAAATTCTGCCGCAATATCATGCTGTACCGACAATGCCACGAACTTTGCAGGCTGGAACAGAAGTAGAAAAACAGCTTTAGCAGGGAGTGTAGAACTCATGATTGGGAATCTAACTTATTAATTATGCAGACCTTATATTCGGCATAAAACCTGCCAAAATACACAAAATTCTCATGAAAGCATACTATTTACAGCGGCTTATCCATTCACGACCGGAGTCAGCGCAATCCCGTCATCAATTTTCCCTGGCCGGGGAAAACAATTCATGGGCGGCATTGACGGCAGCGCAGGCCATACCCTCATCGGATGCGCCGGGGGACTCCCCGGCTATCCTCTTTTTCGATGTGCACTCATAGACGATTTCCATTTCCTCCCGGTCAAGGGTTTCATTGACCAGCAGCATCTCCGCCAGATAAATGACAAAATCCTTTTCCGCGGTCAGGATTTCCTTTGCCTCATTGTAACAGGATTCCACCAGCCTTTTCACTTCACGGTCAATGCGCTGGCTCGTCTCTTCACTGTAAGCCGATTTGTTCAACTGCTCCCCCAGAAATGCCCCATCATTCTGCAGATAGGACAAAGGCCCGATCGCTTCACTCATGCCCCACTGGCACACCATCTTGGTGGCCAGAGTGATGGCCTGGCGAAAATCATCCTCCGCCCCGGTGGTCTGCTGCACCAGACAAAGTTCTTCCGCAACGCGTCCACCCATGAGAATCTTGATGCGGCTGAGCAGATATTCGCTTGAGTAGGCGTGACGGTCGGTCAGAGGCAGCTGTTGGGTATACCCCAGCGCCTTCCCCCTGGGAATAATGGTAATTTTATGGACGGGATCGGTTTCCGGCAGGTATCTGGCAAGCACCGCATGGCCCGCTTCATGATACGCCATGGTCTTGCGGTCCTTCTCGCTGATGACAAGCCCTTTTCGCTCAACGCCCATCAATATCCGGTCCTTGGCGATTTCCATGTGTTCGGGCCGGATAGCGGTGTCGCCCATGCGACCGGCAATGAGAGCCGCCTCGTTCATCAGGCTCGCCAGCTCAGCCCCGGTGAAACCCGGAGTACTCCGGGCCACCTTTTCGAGTTCCATGTTGTCGGCAAGAGCAAGTTTCTGGGCATAGACCTGGAGAATCTGCAGCCGACCCTTGACATCAGGCGGGAGAATACTGATCTGCCGGTCGAACCGGCCCGGCCTGAGAAGAGCCGGATCGAGAATATCAGGCCGGTTGGTTGCGGCAAGGATAATGATCGTTTCATCGGTGGAAAAACCGTCCATCTCAACCAGCAGGGCATTCAAGGTCTGACCGCGTTCATCCTGGCCGCCGGCCATGTTGCCTGCGCTTCGATGCCCTCCGACAGCATCAATTTCATCTATGAAAACGATGCATGGCGTATTTTTTTTCGCCTCCCTGAAGAGATCCCGCACCCGGGAAGCGCCGACACCGACAAACATCTCGACGAAATCAGAACCGCTGATGGAAAAAAAAGGGACTCCCGACTCTCCTGCTATGGCGCGGGCCAGCAGTGTCTTGCCCGTTCCCGGCGGCCCCTGAAACAGGATACCCCGAGGGATGACCGCGCCTAGTCTGCTGTATCTCTTGGGCCGCTGAAGAAAATCAATCACCTCTAGCAATTCTTCCTTGGCCTCCGGAACCCCGGCTACATCACGGAAGGTCACCTGTTTATAGTTTTTCTTGGGAGAGAAATGAGCATGCTTCTCCTTGCCGAACTCGGACTCGCCTTCAGCGGAGCCATGATTGCGCAACATCGAATACCAGACAATCAGAATAAGCATTACCGGCACGGCAAGCTCTGCAACCTGCCAAAGAACAGCAGCTTTTTTCTCAACAGGGAGAATGACGACGCCTTTATCGAGCAGCCTGGGCAGGAGTGAAGCAACATCCGGGGAAAACGAGGAAAACTCGCGGCCAAAGGTATCGGTAAGGGCGATCTGTCCATTATCCAACCGCACTTGGGCAATCTCGCCCTTGTCAAGAGTCTCCAGAAATTCATTATAACTGATCGGGGGAAGACGATTTTCAATATTCCAGAAAACGGCAACAATGCCGCCGATAATAATGAATGCCACAATGGCAAAGAGTGTGCGGATGAAAAGTGTCAATTTGGCGGGCTCCGTTTACGTTGTTTCATGCAGATACCATTTTCATATACGACATTATAGCAGTTAATTCAGTATATGCAAAAGATGTTCCTCGCCGCCGATCCGGACCAATACTACCAAATACCATCATTCTGCATTCTCTTGATTCATCACTTTTGCCAAAATGACAAAATACCATGTCATTTTGGCAAGGATAGAGGGGCTGTTTTTCTTCAACTGCCTGAAAACACAGGGTAATACACTTTGGCACGATAATAGCATTAATACTTCAGCAAGAGACACGGAAACAAAACTACCGAACGAAGAACAGAAACAACGTGGAGGAAGGATATGAAAGCAACGAGACCCGAAGTCCAGGCACAGGCAAAAAAACGCATCAACGTTTCCAACGCTGAAAACACTCAGGCAAGGGTTGAAGTTTCCAAGGGTGTTGTGATTGCACTTGGAACAGCTCCTGCTCTGATCGGCATCTGGGCTGCAGCATGTTTCGTCGGCGGTCTTGTCGCAAGCGGCGGTCCCTTGGCCTTGATTAAAAGCTGGTTTTCCGCAGTAATCGGCATGTAGGGGATACTGAATGAGTTTCTTCGCAAGAGTGTGAATGATTGCAACCGATGCAACGGAGGTGTACCATGAAAGAATCTACATTGACAAAAAAAATAAGCAGAACAAAGAGTGGCGAAAACCTTCAGGCACAGACGGGCCTTGACACATTCGCGACAGGTACGATTTCCATCATGGGCGGCATTTCAGCCCTTATCGGCATCTGGGCTGCAGCCTGCTTCATCGGCGGCCTCCTCAGCAGCGGACCTGTTGAACTTGCTTACGGATGGTTCAGAGCCATAACCGGCCTGTAAAAACAGCTGACAGCAGGGTGATCATGCAGCAAAAGAAAGTATTACGGTTCCGTAAATCCTCCCCACGGACTGAAATAAAAGCACGCGGCACGGGCTGCGTGCTTTGTTTTGACGGAAGAAAGTACAATTCCGTCCCGGTCCGACGCGCCTCATCGGTAATTATTTTTCCCGCACCCCCGGATGATGAGGCGGAAAAATGAAAATACCTTCCTTTTTAAAAGCAGCGGTAAACCGGATTTCCCGCAGTAAACTTTCTGTTATCGGCACGGTTCTGCTCGTCTTTGTCACCCCGATTCTCAGCCTCTCCGTTTTTCTCGACATCCAGGGCATTGTCAACAACCCTTATTTCGGGTTTCTCATTTACCTCGTTCTCGGTCCCCTGTTTCTTCTCGGGATCATCCTGCTCCTTATCGGAATCATGACCTCAAGGGGCAAGGAGGACATCGGCCTTTTCACCTTTGAATACATCGAGGAGCAACTGGCCCGGCCCGGCCGCTACACCCGCATCAGACGCCATCTTTATTTCAGTGTCACCCTTGCCCTGCTGACCCTTTTTCTGGTTGCCCTTGTTTCCTATACCGGCTTTCACTATACGGAATCAAACGCATTCTGCGGCCAGTTCTGCCATACCGTCATGGAACCTGCCTTTACCTCATACAACAACTCTCCCCATTCCAGAATTTCCTGCGTGAATTGTCATATCGGCAAGGGCTCCCAGTGGATGGCAAAATCAAAATTCTCCGGGGTCAAACAGTTTTTTGCCGTCATGTTCGACACCTATCATCGCCCCATCCAGCAACCCATCACCACCCTGCGCCCTGCGCGGGAAACCTGTGAAGAATGCCATCGTCCCGACATGTTCCATGGCGACAAACTCTATGTCAAGGACCGCTTTCTGCCTGACAAGAACAACACCCATGTACAGACGGCTCTCCTCATGCGGGTGGGCTCAGGCGGTTATCTCGGCAGAAAAGCCCATGGCATCCACTGGCATGTTTCCGAGGATAACCAGGTTTTCTACAAATACAATGATCTGGAGCAGGAGGAAATCGCCCAGGTCTGGCTGCAAAACGGCAATAAAAAAATCACGTACAACAAAACCGTTTTTCAGCAACAGGTGTCCGAAACCCTGCTGAGCGGCACCGTGCGCAAAATGGACTGCATGGACTGCCATAACCGCCCAACCCATGTTTTCCTCAGCGCGGAAGAGGCGCTGGATGAAAAAATCCTCATGGGCGTCATACCTTCCACCATCCCTTTTATTAAAAAAAATGGGGTGGAGATCGTCAGCAGGCAGTATGACTCCGTGGAACAGGCCCAGAAAACCATCTCCGAAGAACTTGTTCAATGGTATGGAAAAAACTATCCTGATTTCAATTCCACCCAAAAGAATCTGCTCGACAAAGCTATCAAAGGAATCCAGCAGGCCTATCGGGAAAACGTCTTTCCCGACATGAAAGTCGGCTGGAACACCTATAACAATTTTATCGGCCACAAAAACGGAAGCGGCTGTTTCCGTTGCCATAACGGCGAGCACGTCAGCGAAAACGGCAAGGTGATCAGCCATGACTGCAACAGCTGCCATATCATTCTTGCTGAAAATGAACCACAGCCTGATGTTCTGCGTATCCTCAAGGAAGAAGCCGCAAAATAATCTGAAGCCTTGACTCAACATATAATGAAATACCAGACGGAGTAGTACGCAATGAAAGATGACGATCTGAATAACGACCCGGAAAACGACATTCAGGAAAACCCAGAGGACCAGGGCGCCTTTGACCGCCTGCTGAAAGGATTATGGCGGTCCCCCCTCGGGGTTTTCGGCGTGGCGCTTACCACGGTCAGCATCACCCTGATGATGATCGGTACGCTGATCGACATGATCGGCCTGATCGACAACCCATACGCAGCATTGGTGACATACACCATTCTGCCGGTGGGAATGCTCATCGGCCTTGGATTGATCCCGCTTGCCGCCTTACTGCGCCGGAGGAAATGGCACAAATACGGCGTCGACCGCGATCATCTGCAGCTCAACCTGAGCAACCCCAAACACCGGCTGGCCCTGATCGGCTTTATTGTGCTCACCGTGGCCAACGTTTCCATTCTTGCCGTCATCAGCTACGAAGGCTATCACTTTACCGACTCCTCATACTTCTGCGGGGTTGTCTGCCACCAGGTGATGGAGCCTGAATATGTAGCGTACAAACGTTCAGCCCACTCCAGAGTGGCCTGCGTCGAATGCCACATCGGCCCGGGTGCCGAATGGTACGCCCGCGCCAAGCTTTCCGGCTTGCGTCAGGTTGCGGCCGTCATGCGGAACACTTACAGCCGGCCCATTCCCGCTCCCGTCCATGAACTGCGCCCGGCCCGGGATACCTGTGAACAGTGCCACTGGCCGGATAAATTTCACGGCAAAAGGGTAAAAAGATTTGTCGCCTTCAGTAATGATGACCAAACGAATCCGGATATCACCGAAGTTGCCCTCCATATCGGCGGCCATAACCCCGAAACGAACAACTTTGAAGGAATCCACTGGCATGTCAGTCAGGAGGTTGAAGTCAGCTATCTCGCGGCTGACGAGAAACGTACCCAGATCGCCAAGGTCAGGGTGAAGCGTCCGGACGGAACTTCCGATGAATTCACCAAGGGTGACATCGAAGTTCCGGCAGAAGAAGAGGGAAACTGGCGTGTCATGGACTGCATCGACTGCCACAACCGCCCCACCCACATTTACAATATGCCGGAAGAAAGGGTTGATTTCGGCCTGCTCAGCAAAAAAATCAATCCCGAAATTCCGGGCATCCGCGAGGACAGCCTCAAGGTAATCACCAAGGAGTATGCCTCCCGTGATGAAGCAAAGGACTCCATCATCAATGAGCTGATCTTTCTGCAAAAGCAACGGGATGCCGGACTTGCTGAAAAAAACAAGAATGACCTGATCAACGCCGGTAATTTCCTGCTGGAGGCCTATCTCGGCAACGTCTGGCCTGAAATGAAGGTTGCCTGGGGTACCTATCGCGATCACCTGGGACACCGTTGGGCTGATGACGGTTACGGCTGCTGGCGCTGCCACGATGAAGAGCACGTCAACAACTCAGGTGAAGCCATTTCCCAGGATTGCTCCATCTGTCATGATGAACCGTAAGGGGTGCGCTTGCTGGTTGTCTGTCCTGGTTCTTTCCCCTATAACCAGGGAATGAATCAGGACAGATAAACCATACAGAACCCCGGACTCATCTCATATGAAACACCGCCGGGGGGCGGCACAACCGATTATGCGGTGGAAATTTCTCATGCCGCTGTGCGCCGCGAAAAACACCGCTGTTTCCTGCATCCCGATACCCGCCTTGCTATACGGAAAAAGATGTTGATTTTGTCCTCCATGTGTTACAAACCTTGAGTAAATAGTAATTTTCCACACCGACAAAACCCAACCATTCCTCTGACTCCAGTGCACGCAGAAACAGACTCAAACACCACACATATACAGAGACGCGCCTGGTTGCTGCAGCTCTACCGGGAACACCGCCATATCAGCCTGCAACACGGGGTGAAGCTTACGGCGCCGATCATAGAAATCACCACCGCCTCCACCTACTGGGGAAGCTGGCAACCGGCGGGCAGCACCATCAGGATCTCCGCCCGGTTGATTGAAACCCGCACATGGGACGTGGTGATCAACATCCTCAGACATGAAATGGCCCATCAGGCGGTGAGTGAGATTTTCCGCAGCAGGGAAGGACACGGCAGCCTTTTCACCAGGGCCTGCGACATGCTGGGGGTTCCCCCTGAATTCAGAGGGTCCGGCGGCGATCTGCCTCGCGCCCTTCCGACTACCCAGGAAAGAGCGGAAAAAAGCACTGAACACACCCTTCTTCTGAAAATAGAAAAGATCCTCGCCCTGGCCCAGTCAAGCAATGAGCATGAAGCACAGCTGGCCATGGAAAAGGCGAACCGACTCATCACCAAATACAATCTCGCCAGGGTCGCCCCTGAAAACGACAACGGATACGACTGCATCATCATCAACCACAAAAAAAAGCGGATCGAAAATTTCCAGCGCAGAATCTGCGCCATCCTGAGCCGCCACTTCTTTGTCAGAATTATCCTGGCCGACCTCTTTGATGCCGACCAGTGCTGCAGCCACAAGACCATCGAGATCCTGGGGGCCAGGGAAAATGTACTGACCGCCGAATACGTCTATCTCTTTCTTCTCTCCCGCATGGAGTCTTCCTGGCAGAGCTTCCGGCGGGCCAACAAAGCAGGCGGCCGCCAGAAACGCTCATACTGCCTGGGACTGCTGGAGGGATTTGGGGCAAAACTCGCGGACAGTGAAAAGGACAGCAACATTGCGGCGTTTGCTCCGGAGGGGAAAAACATTTCCTCTCTGGTCTGCAACGCGGACCAGGGACTGACTCTTTTTATCCGGCAGCGTCATCCCAGACTGACCACAAAAACCTATTCCGCAGCCTCTGTGTTCCGTCACGAATATGAGGCAGGACGACAGGACGGACAAAAACTGGTTCTCCACAAGGGGCTTGGAACACATGATGGAAACAGGGGAAAATTGCTTCCTCCCCGGTAATTTGAATCACACCAAATCCAACCTATGAAAACGAAAAATATTTTTTCGCACATACCTGAAGAACTTCAGGATGAAAGCTTTGAAAGCATCCTCAAAACCGATTCACTTCTGCTGGAACGGATCATCTCCAGGGGCCATGCCACCCCGGAGGGCCGGTGGTATGACCAGGAAAGAGACGAATGGGTGATACTGCTTGCGGGAAGCGCTGCGCTGCACATTGAAGGAAGAGAAGAACTGATTGTGCTCCGTCCCGGCGACCACATCCTTCTGCCTGCCCATTGCCGGCACCGCGTTGAATGGACGGATGACAGCGGAGAGACGATCTGGCTTGCTCTCCACTATAAAAGTTGAAAAAGCAGCGGCAGGGTCGCAAAAGACAGAAAAATCCCAAGTCCAACCAGGGCGGCGGTCAATTCCGGCGCAAGACCCGCCATGATGGCCATGGCGCCGGCTGAAACCATGGGCGGCATTCCCGCCTCAAAGACGGCCACCCTTGCCGCCTCAGTGTCAAATCCAAACAATCGGCAGAAAAGGAGAGCCAGACAGGGCGCCAGCACCAGTTTCACCGCAAGACCGGCTGACAACGGCCTCACCACCTCAGGCTTCAATCGCAGGGTCAGCTGATAGCCCACGGCAATCATGACAACCGGCACCAGGGTTGAGGCCAGGGTCTGCAGGAGAATGGCCACCGGCCCGGGATAGGAAAAAGATCGCAGGCCAAAGGCGGCAAGAAGGGAAATAAAAGGCGGAAAGGTGGCGATTCTCCTGCTTACGGAAGCGACCGTAGGTTTGTCTCCCGTCTGCCCGTAAAGGGCGATGACAAGTGACCCGTAGGTGGCAAGTCCGATAAATGAGCCGAGTTGATCATACAGCACTGCATAGGGAATACCCTGCTCCCCGAAAAAGGCCCGAACCATGGGAATGCCGAGAAACGAGGTGTTGCCGAGGGGAACGAGGAGAAGCAGGGCGCCAAGAGTCTGGTTGTCCCATTTGTTCAAGCGGGAAATCAGGATAACGGCTGCGGCGGAAGAAACGAGCATGAACCAGGGCATGAGCGCCGGAACGAGGAGTTCCCGGGAAAAAACCAGTTCTGGCACCTTGATCAGCACAAGCGCCGGCAGTGAGACATAAATAACAAACAGGTTCAACACCTGAGCAGTGCTGTCCGGGAACTGCGGCAGACGCCGCAACCCCATGCCGATCAGCAGAAAGGATATGGTGAGAATGAAATTTTCCATGTGCTCAGAATAAAGATGGCTACTTTCCCTCTTCCCCTTCCAGAAGCTCCCCCAGATAATGAGCAGCTTCGCCAACCAGTCTGATACAGATCTGGCGGCGTCCCTCGGGATCGGCATAGTATTTCTTGACCGCCTCCCGGTCTCTCCAGTCCACCCGGGCAATGTCGCTGCAACTGATGCTGCCGTATTCACGGGTCAATTCATCGAATTTTTTCATGAATCTATGACTGAGAATCCACATGCGGGGATCTTCCTTTTCCTCCAGGCTGCTTCTGCTGTAAATGGAGGAGATCATCGCCACGGCTCCCAGCAGAATACCGCAGGCGCCGCCTGAACTGGCAATCCCCCCGCCGAAAGCGCCAACCGCCTTGATGGACTGTTCATCAATCTGTCCTGTTTTCTCCTGGCCCACGGCAAGGATCGCCTGGCTTCAGTGAAACCTCTTCATAAAAAGATCCATGGCTTTCAGGCGCATCTCTTCTGGATTCATGACTCTGACCTCATAATTTTTCAGATTTGATTGTACGAAATCGAAACTTTTGGAGGGGGCACTTTACCGTATCAGCGGGGATCTTCCCATTGGAAAATACGGTTTGCAAAAACAACAAAAATATAATCAGCACATAAAGCGGCAAAATGAGAGGGGATGCGTCTCAGGGGATTCACACAGCGGTCACCCCTGCTGCCCGGCGTCCGCTGTGATCGAGTGTCAGCTGAAAAATCAATACGCTACAGATACTTCCGGTTCTGCAATCGCGCCAAGCAGATTCAGGATGTCAAACATTTCTGAGACTGGTATCCCCGGTGGCTCGGGTTGCGGATCAAAGGCAATTGCAGCAACTGCGTCGAATACGGCCATGACCTCCGGCGCCTTGCCCGGCGGTTCAGGTTGCGGATCAAAAGCAATTCTCGAGATACCGTCCAAGGCGTTCAGGGTATTTATCACCCTGTCAACACCGGGAGGCTCGGGTTGCGGATTAATAGGCACAGCGCTGATGCGGTCAAGCACTGTGAGGCTTCTTGTGACGTGGCCCGGCGGTTCCGGCTGGGGATTAAAACCCACTTTGGCGAGGCGCAGCAGAATTCCCAGGGCGGTCAGTTGCGCCGGAGGCTCCGGCTGCGGATTAAACATGACAGCGGTAATGCGTTCCATGATACCAACTGACTGCATGGCGACAAGATGACGTTTGACGGGAAGTTCTTCAACAGCCTGCAGATAATCGACAACTTCCGTGGCCAATTCCTGGACATCCCCCGGCGCTGCGCCTAATGGATCATTTTCCGTAAGCGGCATGAGCTTCTCGATAATCTGATCGATCTTGCCCTGGATGACTTCCTTGAACGGGGATGGTTCCACACCTGCCTTAACTATGGCCCCTAGAAAAAAACTTGCGAATAGAACAACCAATACAATAATTTTCTTCATTTTCAAGCCCTCCGATTAATCGCATTTTCTGAAAAATCTCTCATTTCTTTTGTATTCTGCTTCGCCTGCTATAGTGCCGCTGTCATCACCTCCTTTATGCGCAAAAATGATCTAGAGAATAATGCGGAACGAATTTCAACTTCAACCATCGACAAACCTTCCGTCCGACCTGTGCCCTTTCGCGGACTTCCCTGTTTTCTGGAGCCATCCGGTACGGAAAGCCGTCTGCCCGTCAAATTCCGGCACATAAGGCTTGATGTCAAGCAGTGGCGTTCCGTCCAGGATGTCGACATTCTCGATTTCAATCACTTCCCCGGCAACCCGGAGCAGTTTAACCACGGACATGCCGATGGCATTGGGGCGATGCGGGGCACGGGTGGCAAAGACGCCGCGGGGCACTGTATCGAGAAAGGGAACAACCGTGAGCTTGAAACCGGAACTTCGGTGAAAATGATAGAGCAGGATAATGTGGGAAAAACCTTCGATATCCTGCAGGCCTTCAACGTATTCGGGGAAAAGTTCCACCCTGCCCCTGATGCCGGATGCCCCTGCAGGCTGAATGGGCATGCCCTCCCTCGATGTGTGGGGGGAACGGATTATCCCTATTGGGGTATATTCAATTTTCATGGTGTGATTTTCTCAAAATGACTCCTGTCCTAAAATGATCCTTTCCCATCATGAGATTACGCAGCTTATGAATTGTCAAGTAATTTGCCGGGAAAAAGCTGTTATCTTCTTCCCCTGTACCCTGTTTCAATCATATTTTGCGCAATCCGTTTTTTTATTATTTGACCTCACCAACCTGCCGGGCTTATGATCAGGGAAACGGAAAGCAATCAAAAAAGAGGAGAGTCCACCATGCGCCTTATTCACCTTATATTGTTAGATTTTTTCCTCATCATCCTTTCAGCGCCCCTGCTTCTGCCATCCATGCTGTCGGCCGCAGATGATGCAACCGGAGTCATAGAAGCCGGCAAATTCTCACAGACAAAGACTCTCGACCAGCTCCCTGAAGGATGGGAACCACTCCGGTTCAAGGACATTCAAAGCCATACCGAATACACCCTGACCCAAGATAACGGAATTACGGTGGTGCAGGCCGTAAGCCAGGCCTCGTCATCCGGTCTGACCAGGAAAATAAACATAAATCCCCAGGAATACCCGATTCTCTCCTGGAGCTGGAAGGTGGCCAATATCTATGAAAAAGGTGATGTCACCAGAAAAGAGGGTGACGATTATCCGGCCAGAATCTATATCACTTTTGCTTATGATGAAAAGAAGGTCGGATTCTGGGAGCAGGTAAAATTCACCACGATAAAATTCATCTATGGAGAATACCCGCCAATCAATGCCATCAATTATATCTGGGCAAGCAAGGCGCCACAGGAGTTGATCACACCAAACCCCTATACCGACAGAGTCAAGATGATCATCATCCAAAGCGGCGCTGGAAAAATAAACCAGTGGATCCATGAAAAACGCGATATTGTCAGCGATTACCGCAAGGCATTCGGCGAGGATCCGCCACTGATTTCAGGAATCGCCATCATGACCGATTCCGACAACACCAAAGAAAGCGCCACTGCCTGGTACGGAGACATTACTTTTTCCGGAAGATAATCCTCACTGCGGAGATTATGGCAATGGGCCACAAATCCAGTCACCACCATACAGGAAAACATGGAAAAAATCCGGACCCTCCATGCCAACCCACTCGTGGCGATGAAAATCCCCTGACCTTCTCTCTTGTGGTCAAGGGCGACACGGACGGCTGTGAAGAAGCGGTCTGCAACAGCCTGCTGACAGACCCCATTCCCGGGATTACCCTTGAAATCCTTCGCAAAGGAGTCGGAGACATCAGCAAAAATGATATCCTGACTGCAGCGAGCGGCAGCAGGCTCGTCATTGGCTTTAATGTCGGAGTCCATGCCAGGGTCGAAGAACTCTGCCGGGAGCTTGGTGTTGAGATCCGCCTCTATTCAGTCATCTATCAGCTACAAAAAGATATCGCCGAGATTGCTGAAAGCATCCTGCCCAGAATTGCCGAGGAAAAAATCCTCGGCAGCGCCCGGGTCATCGCCCTTTTCAAAAGCAGCCGCAGAGGGATCATCCTCGGTTGCCAGGTGCAGCAGGGGCGTCTGCAGACCGGCGACCGTTTCCGGGTCATCGCCGCCATGGGACCGATCTATTCCGGGACCATTGAATCACTCCATATTGAACGGAACACCGTCACCAAAGCGACACCCGGCCAGCAGGTCGGGCTTAAAATAGCAGACTTCCATACGGTTAAACTCGGTGACTTTGTGGAATCGTATCAGATCATCCCTCCATCCTCAAAAGCCAGGTGGCAGCCCAGCGGAAAAATTCTCCGATTTTAGTTCCACAATTCGATCAACCCGATTAAAAAAAACTGAAACTTTTTTCCCTGCCCGCAGTCTTATAAAATTCAAATAAGCAGCGTGTTTTTTTTGGCGTTAACCCTTTCAATATATTCATTATCTTCCATTATGATTGAAGCAAACAAAGTAAGCAAAAGTTACGACGAAATCTCAGCCCTGTCCGACGTGACATTCTCCGTTGCTGATGGCGAGGTTATCGGTCTGCTCGGGCCAAACGGCGCCGGCAAGACCACCCTGATGAAAATTCTCACCGGGTACATCCAGCCGGATTCCGGGTCGGCCAGGATCGGAGGCCATGATGTAATGGAAAAAAGCGGGACCGTTCAGGAGATGATCGGCTACCTTCCGGAAAATGCGCCGCTTTATCCTGAACTGACCGTGCAGTCGTACCTCAAAATGATGGCTGACCTGCGCCGCATTCCGGAGCAGGACCAACCCAAAAGGCTTTCCGAGGCCATCCGCAGTGTCGGCCTTGAAGAACGGCTTACCCGCCCCATCGGCACTCTCAGCAAAGGGTACCGGCAAAGGGTGGGCCTGGCCCAGGCCATGCTCCATCGTCCCCGCCTGCTTATCCTTGATGAGCCGACCAACGGACTTGACCCGACCCAGATCGCCCTGGTGCGCAACCTGATCAAAAAACTGGCCCGCACCACCACGGTGATGATTTCCACCCATATCCTCTCCGAAGTGGAAGCCACCTGCGACAGGGCGATTATCATTATCAACGGAAAGGTCAAGGCTGACGCCCGTCTCTCAGAACTTGCGGCAACAAGCAGCGCCCGGATGATCCTTGCCGCCGACAACCCGGATATCCAGCTCGCGGAACTCCGTCGGCTTGATCAGGTCAGTGAAGTCAATTACGCTGAAATCGAAAACGGACGCATCTCCTTTCTCATCAAGACGAGGGGCAACACCGAAATATGCCCCCGTCTGTACAGGCTTGCCCGTGATAATGACTGGTCCCTTTGCGAGCTGCATCATGAGGCCCGCACCCTGGAATCGGTCTTTAATGAGATTGCCTCGGCCGGAGGTGCGCTATGAAACAGATTTTTGCCATCACCAGAAAGGAGCTGCAGACCTATTTCGGCACGCCCATGGCCGCCATCTTCATCGGTTTTTTCCTCCTCTGCTCCCTTTTTTCCTTTTTCTGGCTCGAAACATTTTTTTCAAGAAATATTGCTGACATACGACCGCTCTTCCGCTGGATGCCGTTGCTCATGGTCTTTCTTGCCGCGGCTCTCACCATGCGTCAATGGAGCGAAGAACAGAAAATGGGCACACTTGAGGTGCTGCTGACCCTGCCGGTACGTATCCATCAGCTTGTTGTCGGTAAATTTCTTGCCGTACTTTTCCTCACCGCCTGCGCCCTCTTTCTCACCTTCGGCCTGCCGGTGACCGTCTCCATGATGGGTAATCTTGACTGGGGCCCGGTGATCGGCGGTTACCTCGGCGCCCTGCTCATGGCGTCAGCCTATATAAGTATCGGTCTCTTTATCTCCTCCCGCACCGACAACCAGATCATATCGCTCATGCTTACCGTTCTGCTGGCCGGTTTTTTCTACCTGATCGGCTCAACCGGCATTACCGATTTCTTCGGCAACCGCGCCTCTGATTTTCTCCGCGGGATTGGAACCGGCAGCAGATTCACCAGTATTGAGCGCGGCATTATCGATCTGCGCGATATCGTCTATTATGTCAGCATCGCGCTTTTCTTTCTCTGCCTGAATATTTTTTTCCTCGACCGCACCCGATGGAGCTTTGGCGCAACCACCGCTGTTTATCGCAAAAAAGCGCTGATTTCCGTTCTCCTCATCAGCGCAAATCTCCTGACCGCAAATATCTGGCTCGCCCAGGTCAATGGGGTCAGGGTCGATCTGACCGGCCAGAAAATCTACTCGCTGTCTCCCGCCACCCGTGACATCATCACCAACCTGCCGGAACCGCTGGTCCTGCGCGGCTACTTCAGCGCCAAGACCCATCCCCTTCTTTCTCCACTCCTTCCCCGGATCAAGGACCTGATGACTGAATACCAACTGGCATCAAGGGGCGCGGTCCAGGTCACTTTTGTCGACCCGAAATTCGACGAGGAGCTCGAAACCGAAGCAAACCAGCTTTACGGCATCAAACCGGTGCCTTTTCAGGTTGCCGGACGCTATGAGTCATCGGTGGTCAACTCCTATTTTCACATCCTGATCAAATACGGCGACCAACATGTTGTCCTTGGCTTTGATGATCTGATTGAAATCAAGCCGCAGTCCGATGGACAGCTTGACGTGGCCCTGCGCAACCTGGAATACGACCTGACGAAATCGATCAAGAAAGTTGTTTACGGTTTTCAGTCCCTGTCCTCGGTTCTGGAAGAAAATCCCGACAAATTCCGACTTGTCGCCATTGTTACGCCGGACGCTCTTCCCGAACCCTTCCACGAACTGCCGGCAACCATCACCAGGATGGTGGAAAAACTGCAAAAAGAAACCGGGGACAGACTCCATTTCGAGGAAATCAACCTTGACGGACAGACGGATGAAACCCGAAACGACATAGCCCGGAAATACGGAATCGAGCCGATTACCGCCTCCTTCTTCTCAAACGATCAATTTTTCCTCCACCTCATGCTGGTGGCGGGAGAAACCCTGGAACGGATCTATCTCACCCCGGATATGGGTGAAGCGGACGTACGCCAGGAGGTCGAAGGGGCGATTAAACGCAACGGCACGGGTTTCACCAAAACCGTGGGAATATGGACGCCTGCGGCAGCCATCGACCCTGCCATGATGCAGCATGGCCCGGAGGACAATTATCAGATTCTCCAGCAGCTCCTGAAGGAAAATTACAATCTTAAAAAAGTGGCACTTTCTGATGGTCGTGTGCCGGGCGACATCGACATTCTTCTTCTCGCTGCCCCACAAGAGATGAGCAGCATGGATATTCTGGCCGTTGATCAGTTCATGATGCAGGGCGGCGCGGTGGTTGCCCTGGCCGGCAATTATCTGCTCGATCTGTCCCCCACCGCCCAGACTCTTCAGGTCAAGGAGGCCAAGAACGGTTTGTCTGAGCTCCTCAAATTTCAGGGTATCACAGTGGACAAGTCCCTTGTCATGGACAAACAGAATGAACCGTTCCCGATTCCGGTCAGCCGTGACCTTGGCGGGCTGGTCATCCAGGAAATCCAGCGCATCGACTATCCTTTTTTCGTTGATGTCCGCCCGGAAAACATGGCCGGGAGCAATTCGATCACCGCAAGTCTGCCGGCAGTCACCATGAACTGGGTTTCCCCCCTGCTGATGGACGACACCAAACTGAAGGAAAAGCAGGTGTCCGTCCTGCTCAAATCAAGCAAGGAGTCCTGGCTCCATGAAGGAACGGCCATAGAGCCTGATTTCAATCGCTTTCCCGGCAACGGTTTTGCCGTCGGCGTTGATTTTGAGCAGCAGAACCTGGCAGTGGCGGTCACCGGCTCGTTCACCAGCTTCTTTGCCGACCGGCCGGACCCCAGACTGGAGAAAAAAGAGGAAAAGAAGGAAAATTCCGATTCCATCGAAGAGTCGCCTCTTCCTGACGAAGATGGACAGGAACAGGTCGCCGCAGCGCCTTCCATGCCTCTTCAACGAAAATCACCCGGGTCTGCGCGGCTGGTGGTCATCGGCTCGTCCGAATTCGTCAATGACACCGTGCTCAGCATGTCCCAGGGAATGGGTATGGACCGTTTTCTCAACAGTCTTGAGTTCGTCCAGAACGTCATCGACTGGTCCGTGGCGGATGAAGATCTTCTGACCATCCGCTCCAGAGGCTCCCACGCCAGACTCCTGAAACCCATGAGCAGGCAGGAGCAGACCTTCTGGGAATGGCTGAATTACGGCATCGCCCTGGCAGCCCTCGCCGGTCTCAGCATTTATGGCGCGGGCAGAAGAAAAAGAGAACAACCCATGCAGTTGGTGGGAGAATAATCATGAGAAAAAACACAAACCGTATCCTGTCCATTCTGCTGATCAGCCAGCTGGCGCTGATCGCCTTTTTCTACTGGCCGGCCGGTGAAAAGAAACCGGCACCAACCGAACTTGTCACCGGCCTCGCCGCAGGCTCTGTGCGCGAACTGACCATAACCGATGACGGTGCAAAATCCATCACCCTGGAAAAGGATGATTCAGGCCAATGGCAGGTAAACGGGGACACGCCCCCTCCGCTGCCAGCCGACGGCAAACAGATGGAAAAAATCCTTGCATCCCTCACCTCCCTCCAGTCGCAACGGCTGGTGACCCGAACCAAATCAAGCCACATGCGTCTGCAGGTGGGTGACCGAGTTTTTGCGCGCAAGATTTCACTCCGCGGCACCAATGGTGAAAGCCGCACCCTGTTTCTCGGCACCGCTCCCGGCCAGCAGTCCATCCATGTGCGGGCCGAAGGATCCGACGATGTTTATCTGGCCAAGGGAATTTCCGCCTGGGAACTGAACACCGACAAGGACTCCTGGCTGGCCAAGGAATATCTGGTGATTGATCGGGATAAGCTGAAAGAACTGCGCCTGAAAAACAGCCATGGCTCTTTCATCCTGGAAAAAGCGGAAAAAGGCTGGCAGCTTGAAGGTATTGACGTTTCACAACGGGCAACCGCACCGGATGCGGTTGACGCCCTGTTGCAGAGAGCGACCCGACTTACCCTGCATGAGTATCTGGGAAAAGAAAAACCGGCAGACTCTCTTGATGGCGGAACATTAACCCTGGTGACGGAAACGGGAACCGTGACCGTTGATATCGGCGCCCAGAAAGACAAAGACAATTTCCACGTGGTCAAATCGTCGGCCTCGCCTTTCTACGTCACCGTGAGCGACTACCAGATCAAGCCGCTTCTTGACATGACTGCGGAGAATCTGACGGCTGGCGGATCAGAAAATTGATAACAATTTGAAACTATTTGAAATTCGTCAATTCTTCCGTCTCAGGCAGTTCCTTCTTTATATCTGATCAGAATGGCAAGAGCCGGTTTTATGAGCAGACTTACCACCAGAACACCCGTGGCCAGCACGCCCAGGGTAATGAGGATCTCATTGATGGTCGGGGCGTAGTCAACAACCTCACCCATGGGTGACGGCACAAAGCCAGGAATAATCAAGCCGAAACCTTTTTCAATCCAGATGCCGGTGAAAAGACTTATTGCCGCTACCATAAGGTAACGGGGATTGCCCTTCGTCGGATCAAAGGCGAAAAGCAACGTTCCCACGATGTTGAGACTGATCGCCGTCCATATCCATGGGACAAGGGAATCATGGCCCTGCAGCCCGAAAAAAAGGTATTGGGCGGAAAGGCTGTGATGCGTAAAGCTATAGAATTCCTTGAAAACCTCAGAAAACAACATCACCAGATTAATGACTGCGGAAACCACGATGATTCTTTTCAATTTTAAAAAAATCATCATGTCAACCGGGTACCTGGTCCACTGTTTGATGGCAATGAGCACCATCATGATGACCGCCGGTCCCGCTGCAAAAGCCGAGGCCAGAAAGCGCGGACCAAGCAGCGGATTGTTCCAGAAAGGGCGGGCCGGCAGTCCCTGGTAGAGGAAAGCGGTGGTCATGTGGATGGAAACAGCCCAAAAGATGGACAGAAAAACAAAGGGCTTATACTTCCAGCCCACCGGTTTTCTGTTGTGGTAGTTGCAGTAGAGGATGTAGAGGGGAACCAGACTGTTAAGCGCCAGATAACCGTTCAAAACAAGCACATCCCAGGTAAGAATTGATGACGGCCAGTTAAAGAGGCCTATTCCCGGCATCATATGCCATACCTTGAACGGTCCACCCATATCCACGGTAATAAACATCAGGCACATGACCAGTGCGCCCACCGCCACACATTCACCAATGATGACGACTTCATGTAAATCCTTGTCATTCAGCATATAGGCGGGCAGGATCAGCATGACTGCCGCGGCCGCAACTCCGACAAAAAATGTAAAATTGGAGATATAGAGCCCCCAGCTGACAATATCCGACATGCCGGTGATGATGAGGCCTTCCTGAAACTGTTTTGAATAGGCAAAGAGTCCTGTGCCCATAACGGCAAGCAGAGCGACAAGGTATATCTTGAAGCCTATCCCCCCGGACAGCGACCAGCGGATACAGTCCGGAATGAAAGCACCATTTTCTTTTTTGGGGTTCGTTGTCATTATTTCTTCCTTCGGTTTTCTCTTTTCATCCGTTGTCATCAATCCATGAAATACCAGAATTTCGGATCTGTCCCCAATTCCTCCTTGAACCGGAACACCTTCTTGTTTTGAAGCACAAAACGGATCTCACTGTTCGGATCGAGCAGATTGCCGAAGACCCTGGACCCCGTGGGGCATGCCTCGGCACAGGCGGGCAGCTTTCCCTGACGGGTTCTCTGCACGCAGAAGGTGCATTTCTCCATGACACCTTTCATCCGCATACGGTTGCCGAGATAATGCTGCTTTTTATTCATCTCCTCCTCCGGCACTTCCGGCTTGCCCCAGTTAAAACGTCGGCCCCAGTAAGGACAGGCGGCCAGACAATAACGACAACCGATACACCAGTCGTAATCCACGACAACGATGCCGTCCGGTTCCCGCCAGGTGGCTTTTGTGGGGCATGCCTTGATGCATGGGGCATTTTCACAATGATAACACTGAACCCCCATATAAAACTTATTCTCCACCGGCACTTCATGATGGTATTTGCCGTCCCCGGTTGTCGGATCAAGTTGGCCCGGATCCATTTCAAAGAGACGGATGTACTGTGTCTTTGATTTACGGTCGAGGTTATTCTCTTTCACGCAGGCTTCGACACAGTCCATGTAGCCCTTGCAGCGGGAGATATTAAACGCGTAGCCGTACAGAACATTTTCCCGCGGTTCCCGGTTGGACATCTGGATATCCACGCCGTTTTTCAGCTTGGCAAGTCTTTCAAGGCGGGCAACGGTTTCATCCTTCTCTTCCCGGGTCATCAACCGATAATTTTCCTTGAAATATTCTTCCCACTTCAGTCCCATTTCTTCGGTTTTTTCAAGGGAGACGCATCCTCCGGTCACAAGCCCTGCAGAACCGGCTGCAGCAGCAATGGAAAGGCCCTTTATGAATGATCTGCGGGTGGTTTTCTTTTCAACCATGTTTTCGGGTTTCATCTTTTTATCTTTTTTTCTGCTGGAATTCATGGCCCCCCCTACTTGTCTAACGGCAGTGAGTATGTCACCGGCATTTTCTTCTCAAAGGCGGGGGAGTGCGGACTATGGCAACTGGTACAATTCCACACCACCCTTTCTCCAGCCCAGTATGTATCACGTTTTCCATGAGCCCCGCCCAGCCAGTCCCGTTTCTGACGGAAGTGACACTGACCGCAGAGCTGGTAGCTGTGGTCAAAATCTATTTGCTCCCCCTGGGCATCAGACAGGAAATCACGATTTTTGACGTCATGACACTCTATGCAGGCCAGCCTGTCAGCCCCTCTGCCGTGGTTGATCTCGATATCACCATGGGTAAAAAGGACGCCGTCGTTAACCAGCACCTTTTTGTCGGAATGGCAGACGCTGCAACGAAATCTTGTTATGGAATCCTTGCGGGCCAACACTTTGAAGGTGCCACCCTGATAGGTCTCAATTGCCGATACCGTTTTGACCGGCAATTGATAGGCTGTTTCAATTTCCTGTTGTTGCAGCGGCTCACCCGCGGCATGAATACGATCAAGGACCGAACCGCCGGAAGCCATAACAGAGTGAGCCGAAAGGAAGGCTGCCCCCTGGGCAAGAAAAAACAGGCTCGAACACAACATTATTTTTTTCATAACTGTTTTCGTCCTGATTATTTGTTTCTGGTGAATTCTTTCCTGGGCTCGGTGGCTATCATGGGGACATGGCATTGGCGGCAGTTGCCCCGTGACCCATGTTCAACCCGAATCTCCGCTACAGCCGCATTGCCCGTATGGCAGGCAATGCAATCTTCCCTGAGTTGCAGGCTGTGGGGAATCGGCGGCGGTGATCCGCCCATTTCCGACCTGCCCAGCCGGGGTGGAGTTATTGATTGCCAGTTTGTTTCCACAAAAAGCCCTTCCGTCAACTGCGGCACATGGCATTGAAAACAGTTTTCATATTCAGGATGCGGAGTGACGGGAGCATAGGCATCCTGGCTGGAATCGTAGCCGCCTCTGCCGTGACAGGAGAGACATTTCATTGCATCCCCTGAAAAAGAGGTGGGAACAGTGTGCGGGACCCTTGGCGGTGAGCCGGGATATTGCCGGAATTCGTAGTACCGGTTCAAGGTCCGTCTGCCGTCCGTGCCGGTCATGGCAGGCAAAGGAGTTTCATTGAACCGATTAAAAATTTTTTCGCCGTCTGCATCAAAGCCCTGGGCAATGTCAGGCGCTGCATTTGCCGGCAGCACCAATGAGAGCCCGGTAAAGCAGATAACGGCAAAACCAGTAACAACTCTGCCGAATAGTGCATCTGCTTTTTTCATTATGCTTTCTCCAGGCGAACTGCACATTTTTTATAATCAGGCTGCTTTGAAATAGGGCAAAAAGCATCCAGGGTCACTTCGTTGATTTTATAGGACTCATCGAAAAAGGGCACAAAAACCATACCCCGGGGCGGGACCCCGCGACCATTGATCGAAGCCTTCATGGTCACAGAGCCGCGCCTTGAGATAATTTTCACCTTTTCGCCGTTCACCACGCCGAGATCCACCGCGTCCTCTGGGTTTATCTCAACATACGACTCGGGCACGGCATTATGGAGAACCGGGATCCGACGGGTCATGGACCCTGTATGCCAATGCTCGATTACCCGGCCGGTGTTGAGCCAAAAATTGTATTCAGCGTCCGGGGATTCGGCGGCAGGCTCATAGGGGCGTGCCCAGATCCAGGCCTTGCCGTCTTTTTTGCCGTAGAAATCAAAGTCGGTTCCCGGTTTGCAGGCCGGGTCATGGTGTGTGTTAAAACGCCACCGTGTCTCTTTGCCGTTGACAAAAGGCCATTGTACCCCGGATCGCTGCTTCAGCATCTCATAGGACGCCATGTTGTGTTTTGGGCCATCATGGAAACGTCTGTATTCTTCCCATATTTTGCCGATATACTCGTCTTCTCCCCAGGGAAATTGTTTCTCGAAACCAAGCCTTCTGGCAACCTCGATGATCTGCCAGGTGTCGGACATGGTGTCCCCGGGACCCGGCACGATCCGGTCGAAATGAGCGGTCCGGCGTTCGGAGTTGCCGAACATGCCTTCTTGCTCAATCCACAGGGTTGCGGGCAGAATAACATCGGCAACATCAGTGGTCGGGGTTGGATAGACGTCGGAAACCACGACAAAACGGTCATCCTTCAGGGCGCCGTTCCTGTAGCGGGTCAGGTTGGGCATGGTGATCATCGGATTGGTCACCTGGATCCACATGAACCTGATATCACCCCGATCAAGGGCGCGGAACATTTCCACGGTGTGATAGGTGGGTTTCGGGTCAATATTTGTTACCGGCACATCCCAGATTTCGGCAGCCATTTCCCGGTCATGTTCGTTCATGACAACCCCATGAGGCAGGGCGTGGGTCAGGGTTCCCACTTCGCGGACCGTGCCGCAGGCACTCGGCTGGCCGGTGAGGGAGAAGGGACTGTTGCCGGGGGTGGATATCTTGCCGGTGAGCAGATGGATGTTGTAGACGAGATTCTGGATCCAGGTTCCCCGTACATGCTGGTTCATTCCCATGCACCAGAAAGATGTCACTTTTTTAGTCGGATCGCCATAGAGCGATGCCAGATACTTGATATCTTTTGCAGAAACGCCGGAAATCTTTTCTGTCTTTTCAGGGGTATAGTCCTGCAAAAAAGTTTTGTACTCCTCAAAAGTAATATCCTGAGGCTCATCCGTGAAACTGAAATGATCCTCGGTGCCGTAGCCGATATTGGTTTTTCCCTTATGAAAGGTGGTGTGCTTGTTGACGAAATCCCAGTTTACCCAGTCGTTGCGGATGATCTCGTAGCAGATGGCGTTGGCAACGGCCAGATCGGTACTGGGTTTGAAGAGAATCGATTTGTCGGAAGCCTGGCTGGATCGGGTGGTCCGGGTGGCAAAATCGATAATGGTAACATCTTTTTTGCGCTTGCGGCTGGCCAGCATCCTGGAAAAAAGAACAGGGTGCATTTCCGCCATGTTATTGCCCCATGTAACGAAAACATCCGCATGCTCGATATCTTCGTAACATCCCATGGGTTCGTCGATACCGAATGAAGTCATGAAGCCGGTTACGGCACTCGCCATACAGAGCCTGGCATTGGCTTCAACATTGTTGGTGCCGAGGCAGCCCTTGAAGAGTTTTGATGCCACATATCCATCAGGAATGGTCCACTGGCCGGAACCATACATGGCAACAGAATCCTTCCCGTGTTTGGCAATGGTTTCCTTGATTTTATCGGCAATGACATCCAGGGCTTCGGCAATGGGCACGTCAACCATCTGTCCGTTCCTGCGAATCTGTGCTTTTGTGATTCGATCCTTGCCATAGAGCGCCTGCACGGAATGAAATCCTTTCACGCAGCACAGGCCCTTATTGACGCTGCAATTCGGATCACCTTTAACAGCAACGGCACGGTCACCGGATACGCCGACCAAGACTCCGCAACCGGTGCCGCAAAAACGGCAGGGAGCTTTTTGCCAGGTCAGTGTTCCCGTTGCATTTTCCTGATTCTGCCATCCGGCAAAGGTGATACCGGGGAAGATTGCCCCGGCGGCGGCAATGGCACTCCCGGCGGCGGCGGACTTGATAAATGATCGTCGGTTTAGCTTCATTTTTTCCTTTTCCTCTCCCTATTTGTTGTTCAATTCAGCATTGTGACCAAAAGTCATGCTCAGTGATTGCAGCGAAGGCAAATTCTTCAATGTCTTCTGAAGGTTTTTTTCGGTTATTTCGTCAGGAGTATCCGTCACGAGAACCACTACTTCCTGATTGTCCGAGGGAATAATCTCGCAATAATCAAGAGCAGACAGTTCCGAACATAATTGGTCCATGGCTCCTTTCCGGGGCAGCACCAGATAGCTTAAAATCGGCATTTTCTCTCCTTGTTGTCTGAACAGTGATTAACCGTACTTTGGTAAACACATCCTTTTGCAATGCGCAGTGAAATTGTGCTGCACTGGACAGTCTGATTAACAGCAATATTCAAGCCAAGTTATTTACGGCTGGATGACAAACCAAAAAATAACGCATTTACGGCAAATTACGACAAACAATAATTATGAGACAAATAACGGAATCAACGAACTGTTACCATATCGAAACACACCACAACCAACTGTGTCACCTCGTGGTAACTTGTTTTTGTAGTGATTATGTCCGAGTTGTAAAACAAGACTTCGTATTCTAATTTACTGAATTAGCCGGATATGTTCAATCAGGATATAACAGTCTATCAAGTGGAGCGCCGATCGGCGATAGTCTGGTTGGCACGAGAGATACGACTGGAAGAGACAGGGTAGGAGAAAATGTGCCCTGTCCGGTGGTGATCAACGACAATTCTCCCGGTCGGATTCAAGGCATGAGATAGAAACCAAGTTCTTTTTCATAAAGATTCAATTCGACAAACTCACACCCGATGAACCCATCATCGCCGACAAATCGTGCGATCACCTTTTTATCAATGAGCGTCCTCTTGTTATTGTCGAGATTGAATCTGACGCGAAGTTCAACATCTTTATTCATAACAACAGTATCGATCATTTCAAAACCCATTCCAGTCCGTGAAAGATCACAGACTATCATTTTCCTCCAAATCTCGGTGGTGGACGGCAAAATCATAAATTCACCGGGTAGCGTCAGACTTTTTCTGTAATTTTTTCTAAAATTCAGATGAACCTGAAAACGATTATTGCAGCCACAGCGAACGATAATAACATGCTTAACATCTTTAAATTTATCAAGCGATACGCTCTTTGCCACCCCACAAAAAGGACAACAAAGCATAACCGAGTTATCTTTACCAACCTGAACCGTTATTTGCTCCATTTTGTGCTCCCAAGCTGGTTATGAATTTTCTCGCTGTTTTCTTTTCCGCCCGCTCTTTTGCATGGCGATGTACATATCTTCGACTTTTTTCCTGGCCCAAGGCGTTTTCCTCAGAAAATTCAGGCTGGACTTCACGGATGGGTCACTGTTGAAACAGCGGACCTTGACGCGTTTGCCCAACTTTTCCCAACCATAATGCTCAACCAGACTGTTGACGACTTGCTCGAGTGTCACGCCATGCAATGGGTTATTTGCTTGTTCTTCACTCATTTTCTTCTCTCAGAGCATCCCTTGAAGCTCTATCCACAAGTGTAAAAAGTTTCGCAATATCATCTTTTTGACTCAAGGGCTGATGTCCACGCACTTTCATAAATTCACAATCCAGCTGATCGGTCATTCTGTAAAATTCCCGATACAACGCATAATGATTGAGACGCTGATTTTTCTTTGACCGATAACCATTCTGCTCAAACCGATCACGTCTTCCCGGTAATCCCATAATGTTTTGAGAATCCGTATACACAATCACTTTATTTCCTGATATGTTAATATCGTTTAGCGCCCATAACAAAGTCTGCAGTTCCAGCTTCGTTGACGAGGTGTCCTCGAATCGTTTCACGTTCACCTGCTTTTTCAGCGAATTCAATGAAAATCCACGTTCAGACAGGAGGAGGTAAGCCCCATAGCCGATCTTTGACCGGGCATTCACACTGCCGTCCGTAAGCAGCATAAGTTCATCCATCCCGGCCAATGTCACTTGGGTTGCCGCGCTTTATCTTTGCCTGATGAATGCAATTCATTCGGGAATCCAAATTATTTATCAAGTTCATTGACGACAGACGCGTACTTTTCATGGATCATTCTTTGATCGAAATCCATGAACTCGGCAAGCATTGCCTGATCCTCTGTTTCAGAGAAGTACGCACGAGAAGCTGGAAAGAAAATTTTATCCTCTTTTTCAATATGCTTGGGGTAGAATTCCACCAATGTATGGAGACATCGAGCAATATCCCCTAGGGCGGACGTATCACCATTTCGATAGAGCTCATTTGCCTCGATCAGAGCCTTCGTGGTGCTTCGTCCGAAAATATGTTCTTCAATTAATTCATCCATGACTTTTCTATCACCATCCGACAGCCCTTTCTTGTTCAACTCACGAAACAGAATGTCTTCTTCTTTCCCGTGGTGGGTACGATCAGCATAGATCCGGATAAAATCAACGGCTTTGTCAACAAACAAGGGGTCAATTTTCCGGGTTTCTTCCACCTGTGCCAGCATATCCTGAATTTTGCCAAGCATTCGTTCAATGAGCCGATGTTCTATCATAAGTGGTCCGCGTGCTTGCATATGATGTTCTCCTGTTTTCATCTCCGGTCCGATCAGGGTCACTTAAACCGTCATAAAATTTGCATGAGGGGTAAGCAGAGGTCAAGTGAATACACTTAAACACATGATCATGGATTTCAGATTGAAATCATTAAAAAGTGAGAATTCTATCGCTTTTAACGATTAATTCATACAAATCCTTCTGTTTTCCCCGGCTGTGATACCCATTCTCCACCCCGTGGAGGTCAGGACACTTGCCTCAGGCCAGCAAAACACCTTCAGACAAAGTAAATACCTTTGCCAGATCCACAAGAGGAAATTCTTTTGTAGCGATTTTGGCATAAGAAACTGAAGGACCATTGAGAAAAATTGTTACATCGTCCATCTGTTCAAGCATGAGATTTCCCATACGAAATACATTCCATAAAATTTCAGGATTATCATTGCATGCAACCAAGGTGATGTCCATAATTCTCTCCTGACGATTAAGCAGATAATTCAAACAGTTACATTACCATATTGTCTTATTCCATTGGTTAACACAATATTTATCCGACTATCCAAGTGAAGTCGGCCACCTGTTCCATTGATTCCGGCCACCCTTAGTCGGAGCGTAAAAATGGCGGAAAATGGGGACAAACCAGATTGTTTATTTATTTTTTTTATATGGATTAAATTCCGGATATAATTTCTCTGCACATTCAGGGCAAATTCCGTGGCTGAATTCTGCTTCCGTTCTCTCTCGGACATATACTTCAATTTGACTCCAGTTACCTTTATCATCCCTAATTTTTTTGCACGAAGAACATAAAGGAAGTATTCCCTCAAGGTATTTCATTTCTTGAAACAACTTCGCTGTCAAATATATTATCCTAAAAACGGCAGTTGGAAATTAGCTTGGAGCAGGCGGCAATGCTAAATTTGGTCCAGCCAACCCCAAGAAGCAGCGAAATGCCTGCTTGGTTACAAGGAGCATTCGAGTTCCAAAATCTAACTGCTCCGCACCTTTG
>JAZDEG010000005.1:0-4276 GCA_043809085.1 Pseudomonadota bacterium
TTTTTCCGTACATGTCAGAACATGTTCCATTACGGTATAAAGCTCGGCGGAACATTTGACTGAATTGCCGCCAAGACCCGCGCACCAGCTGCCCTTGCGGCCCCCTGTCTTGAAATAAGGAGTTTCAGGGCTTGAGATGACTACACCGGAAACCTGACCGTAATCATCAAACATGTTGCCTATCCACCCCTCTTCATACACGCCGTCAATGGTTTTAAGCTCCGCCCCGACAAAATCGGTGACAATGAAAGCAAACTCACTGTCGATGGGATAGGTCATGGCGCCGGACTCGGGGTCAACTTTCGGCTGAAAACCGGCGCACGGACCGACTGTGCAGATAAAAGACGGGTTTTCCCCAAAGGTCTGACCGCTGAAAGTGCCCAGCATGTCATCCATGGAAAAAATATGCTTGGCTGATTTATACGGCACAGTGGCCGCCATTGCACTGCTGCAGACGAAGACTCCCATTACGCCTGCCAAAACAAGACTTCTTCTCAATTTCTTCTTCATTGTTCTCCTCCTTTTCATTTTTCCCCTCCTTTTCTTCTCATCGTGAGAAGACTTCCTTTCAATCACCTCAATCGTTTACAAAGACGTGAAAGGCCACCATCCACACTGCGTCATTTTGCCATACTTTATACAACCAGCAACACACATGCCACCAAGTGGCATAAACGAAAGGGCAACAGAATGAACTCATCCTGTTGCCATAACGTATTTTTTTTACTGGTCTTCTTTGTCCCGGCACTGAAAACTATTACAATGCTCAGCCAATAAGCAGTCATTATGCGCAATCCGGGCCGACGCAAAACCGCCAGTTTCTGGTGAGTTGATCACCAGAAACTGGCGAGCTGATATATAAGGAAATCAATCAATTGACAATAAAAAAAAGCCTTCTTTCCGCTCAGGGAAAAGAAGGCTTTTTTTATAAAGCTGATTTAACTTATTGTTTACCGGCTTTTTCCAGCAAATTTTTTGTTTTTTCACCAGAAGGTTTTTCCATTGCCCAGCTCAGGGCTGTCTTTCCTTCCTGATCTTCCTGTTTCGCTGAAGCCCCTGAATGAAGAAGTGTTTCAACAATATCCGGGTTGTCCGTGTAGGCAGCGCCCATAAGAGCTGAAAACCCTCTCTTGTTCTGAATATTGACATCAGCACCTGCCGCGAGCAATTCCTTGACAGGTTCCAGAAAACCGCCTCCGGCGGCAAGCATCAGGGCAGTCACACCCCTTTCATCCCGGGCATTGACCTCCGCTCCATGCTGGGCCAGCAACTTGACCACGTGAGGATGATTGCCTGTAACTGCATACATGAGAGCAGTTCTGCCCGGTTTATTTTTCAGGTTAATGTCAGCCTTGTTTTCCAGCAGAACTTTAATCACCTCAACAAAACCTCCCCCTGCCGCACTCATTAAAGCTGACACATTTCCTTCATTCTGCTTGTTTATTTTCGCGCCATATTTTACGAGGGCTCTGACTGAAGCAGCATCTCCACGTTGAGCCGCCGCCATAATCGCACTGATTCCCCCCAAATATGTCGCCTCAGGATCCGCCCCCTTGGCAAGAAGCAGCTCCACGGTATCACCATGCCCTGCCCCGACAGCATAGAGAAGGGGAGTGAGGCCGTCTTTGTTTTCGGCATTAACATCCGCGCCCTTTGCCAGCATGAGCTCAATTTCTTCATTCAACCCTTCCCTGGCCAACCACATGAGAGGGGTGTTCTGAGAACCGTCCCTTAATTTCACATCAGCGCCCGCATCAATCAGCATTTTCACAATGGCGCCTTTCCCCGGTCCGGCGGAAAACATGAGAGCATTGGTCCCATTTAAGGCCTGGGCATCAATATTCACACCCTTTTCAAGCAACATTTCCACGATACTTTTATGACCGAACCGGGCTGCCCACATCAGACCATTCGCCCCTTCCTCATCAGCGACATGGACATTGACGCCGGCGTCAATCAGCGCTTTCACTATTTCCGTTTTCCCCTGCCTGGCTGACTCGACAAGAAGAGTTGCACCGGCACGATTCTTTTCATTTCTGTCCGCACCGGCCTGAATCAGCAGCTTGAGAATCTCGGTATGTCCTTCCATCGCGGCATACCGCAAAGGGCTCCTTTCCCGCCAATCACGGATATTGACATCCGGCGTGAAACCAAGCAACACCTTTACCGTTTCCAGATGCCCTCCCCTTGCGGCCAGATGTAATGCGGCAGCTCCTTTGTCAGGACCATCCGCCACAGTGGCGTTGATTTGCGCACCATGTTCCAGCAAAACCTTGACCACTTCATGATACCCCTTCAAAGCAGCAACCATTAATGGTGTCATCCCCTGATCATTCAACGCATTAGAGTCGCTGTCGCCCCCTAATATTTTTTCTGTGCCGGCAGCATCGCCATTCATTACGGCACCGAAGAGATCAGGATCATAACTGCTGGAAGCCAAACCAGGGATACAGAATAAAAAGAACAAAAAGAAAATAAAAAACGGTTTTGACAATGTTACTTTCATTAGGTGCTCCTTGGTCATAGCTCTTCATTTCATGTATTCATAATATTGAATTTCCTTTCAGGAAACTCAGGCAAATACCTACTAAAATACCAAAAACTTAAGCATAAAGCTACAATCTCAAAAGGCAGGGCCCGTTAAGGCCCTGCCCAAAGTTACTTCAGAAAAATACCTCTATTGCATCAATAACAAATCAAAGTCCTGTTATTCCAGAGACAACCGGCCGCCCTGCAGGCTGTCTTGTCGGTATAGTCCGAACATGCGGGAGCCGAACATGCCGGATCACCGACACAATCAAGATCGGCGCAGTCCGTCAGGCCATTTGAGTTGTCGTCGATGCCGTTGGTGCAGATCTCGGTTATGCATGCAGGCGCGGTGGCGCAGTCGGGATCAGCACAGTCTGCCAGACCATCCAGATCATTATCAGCACCGTCGTTGCAGATCTCGTTTGAAGGAAGACCTGTACAATATGCTTTCACCGCACACTCCGGATCATCGCAATCGACAATACCGTCGCCATTGTTGTCGATACCGTCGCTGCATACCTCAGGAATACAGGCTGCGTCTCCGCGACAGTTCTCATCGGCGCAGTCAACAATGCCATCACCGTCATTATCGATGCCGTCGGTACAAATCTCAGCATCAGGCAGACAGTTGACCGCCCCCGCACAATCCGGATCACCGCAATCAACATAGGCGTCTTCGTCATTATCAAGCCCGTCCGTACAATTCGCCTCAGGACACCAGGCGCCGCCACAGTCGGAATCGGCACAGTCAATGGCGCCGTCACCGTCATTGTCCATTCCGTCCATACACAGCTCGGCCTGGGTTGAAACCGCTGGATTTTCATACTCAAGGAGAAGCTGCACGCTGTAAATCGCGGTTGCCTTGTAGTCGCCTTTCACGTAAACGGCAACGTCAAAATCATCGGTGAGCGGCAACCCCTCGACATCGGAAAGGCCATCTCCATCGGTATCAAGATAGGCCATCCAGCCTTGACTTGTCTTCAAGGGTGATTGGCCGATAATCGCCCAGTCAAGCAGATTTATCACTGTGGTGTCATCCGTGCCGACAACATATTTGATATCCTCTTTTTCAAGCGGCGGAGCGGTACAATCTTCAATGGGGATCTCAAGGGCCGGCAGGTTCTGACCGAACTTGGGTCCTTTGAGACGATATCTCGCCCCCCACCTTCCAAACTCATCAGCCTCGAAAGGCTCACGATCCATGGTTGTATACCAGGCGTTGGTATAGCCATACATCAAATCAGAGGACCAGCCGCCGCTGTCAGGGATGCCGTCGCCATCCGTATCAACAGGCAGACCCTGAGCATAGGCGGGATCTTTAAACAATGTTCCCGCCGGGATGAAATGGCCATCACCCTCGTAACAGTCCCTGTTAGAGGTCATAACGCCGCCGACATCAACAAAACCCGGAATACGCCCTTTGGCGCCTTCGTTTTCAAAGTCCTCGGGACGAATCTGATCGTTCGGGTTATTGGTGATCTTGTGGTTCACAATAAGTTGCGCCTTGGTCACCGTGTAATTCGCCCCGGGAACCTTCCACTCATCGGGCAAGGCAAGTTTGGCGTACATGCGGACATCGGTGGGGCGTTTATGGATGGACCCCCAGCGATACAGAAACTTTCCGTCATCCTTCATGGTCATGGAATAGTCACCGCCGGTGGCGATATTGACCAGGTCGGATTCATTCGGCGGAATGGTAAATGGATTCACCGGAAACAGATGTTCGGTATCATCAGGACCGTAAAGG
>JAZDEG010000006.1:0-26439 GCA_043809085.1 Pseudomonadota bacterium
TTTTTCCGTACATGTCAGAACATGTTCCATTACGGTATAAAGCTCGGCGGAACATTTGACTGAATTGCCGCCAAGACCCGCGCACCAGCTGCCCTTGCGGCCCCCTGTCTTGAAATAAGGAGTTTCAGGGCTTGAGATGACAACTCCGGAAACCTGACCGTAATCATCAAACAGGTTGCCTATCCAACCCTCTTCATACACGCCGTCAATGGTTTTAAGCTCTGCCCCGACAAAATCGGTGACAATGAAAGCAAACTCACTGTCGATGGGGTAGGTCATTGCGCCGGATTCAGGGTCAATCTGCGGCTGAAAACCGGCGCACGGACCGACTGTGCAGATAAAAGACGGGTTTTCCCCAAAGGTCTGACCGCTGAAAGTGCCCAGCATGTCATCCATGGAAAAAATGTGCTTGGATGATTTATACGGCACAGTGGCCGCCATTGCACTGCTGCAGGCGAAGACTCCCATCACGCCTGCCAAAACAAGACTTCTTCTCAACTTCTTCTTCATTGTTCTCCTCCTTCTGCTTTTCAGTTTTTCAGGTTACCCTGACCAAATGGAACTCCCTCCTTTGCGACAAAAGGCCTTTCAACAAATCTTTTTTTCTTCATCAATTAGGGGAAATTTATAGTGGGAAAGCGTCAAACAATTCCAAAAAACAGGCACACATATCCCATAGTGTCACAAGGTGATATCAAAGATCGTGCCACTTTGTGAAGTTTCAACAAATAACATTATTTACAACAGTCGAGGGGGAGTTTGAAATTAATAAGGGAAAGGAAATCTCAATTTACAACAATAACAAGGAAACCCTTTATCATTGATAGGCGACGAGACCGGAATCACAACCGCCCGCCAGAAAGTGGTGAGCAGATGATCAGTTTCTGGTGAGCACAGCAGCGGTTTCCGGACAAAATCCAATTACGGTAAAAATGCCGGCCACAACTGAAGGCGAATTAAATTATTGCTTATTCAATCTAATGAGTTTTACTCCACCAGGGAAGACACTTGAGGCAATCTGAAGCAAGGAGTATTTAACTGTATAGAGACTGCAGTTTCTGAATTTCGCGGCAACATTCATTGTTGTAAGTGTAATCAAGTTCATTGATCGCCTGGAGATGGTGATCGTTGACAAATTCCTCTGTGGAGTAATTACGGATTATTTCTCCCCGGTGTATGACCACGGTGCGTTTCGTCAGACGGGTGATGAAAAAAAGGTCATGGGTAATGAGGATGAGGGTCAGTCCCAGATTTCCCAGAATTTCCAGTAGGATTTCTTCACCCTGCGGATCAAGTCCTGCGGTTGGTTCGTCCAGTATGAGCATTTCAGGACCCATGCTGAGTACTGCGGCGATGGCCAACCGTTTTCGTTCCCCGCCGCTCATATTGAGTGGAACCTTGTCTTCAAATCCCTGAAGTTGGACCTGAGACAACGCATTTGCCACCCGCTCATCCAGTTCTTTTCCTCTGATTCCCATCTGCCTTGGTCCAAAAGCAACTTCCTCCCGGCAGGAAGGACAAAAAAGCTGGTCAGCGGTATTCTGAAAAACCATGCCGATGCGCTTCCACAAATTTCTGCGGCGGGAACCGGTCACCATGGTTCCGTCCAGAAGGAAATAGCCCTCCCCCCGATTGACGCCTAGCAGACAACCGGCCAGCGTTGATTTTCCCGCGCCGTTTTCACCCACCAGGGCGATGGTTTCACGGGAGCGGATAATGAGATTGACATCGGTAAGCCCGGGGGTATTGTCCGGGTAGCGGAATGAAAAATGCTGCAGTTCCAGGAGGGGCGTTTCTTCCGCCCTTACAGGAAGATGATGACCTTTTCTGTTATGGGCATGGGTCGTCACATGATGGTGGTGATGGTGATGCGGGGTTTTGTCGTCATGGTGGTGCCCGCAACAGGTGAAACGGAAGGTAAAATCAAGCCCGTGCTCACGCAGGGACGCGGGTTGGGATATCAGGTCGCGGAAAGCAAAATCATGATGCAGTCTCCCTTCGGCCATGACCACCGCCCGGTCACACAGTTCATACAAAAAAAGGAGGTCCTGATCGATGATGATCAGGGTGCCTTTATAGTCCGCAAGCAGCTTTTTAAATATCTTTTCCTGAAGCGGATCAAGTCCCGCAGTCGGTTCGTCAAGGATGAGAACATCTGGATTCATTGCCATGACAGCGGCAAATGCGGCCCGTTTTTTCTGTCCATGGCTGAGTAGATGGGCGGGCTTATAGAGAAGGTGATCAAGTCCCACCGAGGCAATATTCTTTTGCACCCGATCCTTGACGATATCTTCCGGCAATCCCTGGTTCATGGGGCCGAAGGCGACGTCGTCAAACAGGGTATTGCAGAAAAGATGATCATCCGGATCCTGAAACAGGATGCCGACCTCAAGCCGCATCGCCCGCAGCAGATCCCCCGTGAGCGTTTCTCCCCGATAGGTAAACAAGCCGTGCCGGCAGGAATAAAGCCCGTTCAAGTGTCTGGCCAGGGTGGTTTTCCCCGAACCGTTGCGGCCCACCAGTCCAATGCGGTCTCCCTGGTGGATTTGCAGCGAAACATCACGCAGGGCGAGGGTTCCGTCGGGATATCGAAATGACAGGTTGTTTACGTCAAAAAGCGGCATCCGGTCTTTACGACGGGGCGCGATATTATCGTCCATATGGTGCATGAAGTTTACCGGTAGCCGCTGCTGAAAAAGAAGAAACACGTTTTACCACGGCGGAGCCCCCTGAAACCTGTCAAGAAGAATCAGGGCAAGGCCGATCATTGCCCACAGGAGCGCTTTTATCCTGTCCATCCCCCTGTTTTCAAAATGAATAAAGGTCGGAAAAGTGCCGTTGTAACCCCGACTCAACATCGCATCATAGACCCTTTGCGTACGGTCAAACGAACGGACAAAGAGCATGCCGAAAAAATTCCCCATGGTGTTCATGGTGGCGACGTCGGTTCGCGGACTGAACCCCCGCACCCGCATGCTTCGGTAAATGCGTTTTGTTTCATGAAGAAAAACGAAGAGATAGCGGTGGATCAAAAGAATCATCTGGCTGACCGCGTCGGGCAGTCCCAAACGGGAAAGGGCCTGCAGGGTGACCGGTAAAGCAGCGGTTGCAAGCATTGGTTCCATCATTAATCCGATCGCGCAGGCCTTGAAAACAATCTGCAAGGCCACGATAAAACCCCTGCCGTGAAAAGGAAAGGCGTGGAGAAACGGCAAAAAGAAAAGGGTTTCGCCCTGCCGTAACGGTGAGGTGAAAGGCACGACAACAAGAAACATGGAAAGAAAGCCCGCCATGGCCGCAAGTCTCCGCAGGGAGCGGGAGAGTGGGATGCGGCAGGCGATGACGGCAAGGATGCCGATAAAAAAAGCAATGCCGCTCCAGAAAAGGGTTTTCAGCGCGGTAACGGCAAAACAATAGAGAAAAAGTGTGGCGATTTTAACGCGGGGGTCCCATTCGTGAAAAAAAGATGATCCGTTTGCGTATGCATCAAGCTCGGGAATTGTCCAATCCTGTATCCCCCCCTGGAAACGGATGGTCGATTTTTTCCGCAGAACAAAAAAAGCTGCGGCAGAAAACAGAAGCAAGCCGACAAGAACAGCCCCTACTGCGGAAGCGGACAGGTAAACTTCTGGATTACTTGTCATGGCGCAAGAAATGCCCTGATCTCAGTAATTCCGGTTTCACCCGGAACAGGAAAGAAATGATAAAGGCGGAAATCCCTGCTTCAATAACGACAACCGGCAGATGAGCAACCACCGCCAGTTTGGCGACCCCGACAAAATCATCTCCTGCGGCAAACAAAAACACAGCGAGAATAACGGCGGACAGCAGGGTTCCAAGCCCCCCGGCCAGACCACCGGCAAGAATGTGTGTCTTTAAAGTCTTACCACGCAGCATTCGGAAAAGAAGACCGCAGAGAACGGCCGGCAACCCCATCATGACGGCATTGGCGCCAAGCGCGGTCAGGCCGCCGAATTGAAAAAGAATGGACTGCAGAAAAAGGCCTAAGGTTATGGAAAGAAAGGCCGCCGGACCGAGCAGCGCGCCGACGATGCCGGGCAGAAGCAGATGAACGCTTGTCGGGCCAAAGGGAATATGAATCAGGGATGCCACGAAAAAGGAGGATGTGACCACGGCGATCCTGGGCAGATCTTCCGCCTGCACTTTCCTGAGACTCCAGGACGCCCCGGCAAAAGTCAGGACATAGGAAACAAGAGTCACACTTGTGGGAAGTACCCCGTCGGAAATATGCATGCATTATTTACCAGTTTTTCTGCTGTCTGTTTTCCGGCGCGACAAAAAGAAGGCGGCAATGCCGAGAAAACCGAAGATATAACCGACGCCGGCCATGGCTTCCCCAAATCCCGGTTGTTCAAGATTCTGGTTCAATGCGGCTATATCCCTTTTTATCTGGTGCAGTTCGCGGGAAATTTTCTCATCCCGCGCTTCCAGCAATTTTATAAACTCAACACAGTCGTCCTGCTTTTCTCCGGCGGATTCCACAGCAGAAAATCCCTCCCCCTGCTGTTCCTGCGAAAAGGCGGTTGGAGAGCAGCAAAGAGTCAGCAGAACAAACAGAGGCACGGCGCGAATAACAACAAGGGACCATTTCGATTTTTGCGGCATGGCGGATCTCACATATCGTCTTTTTTAAGGACAAAACTGTTCTTATGCCCCATGGAAGCATTAATAGCAATGGTCAGGTCTTCTCTGGCGGGAAGGACAAAGGAAAATTTTCCTTCCATATCGGTTTTCCCCTCAAGCAACTTTTTACCGTCATCATCTAAAACCTCAATCGTGCCGCCCTCAACCGGACGCCCATCCGGAAAAAAACTTTCCGTATAAACCGTATCCCCCTCAACATAGGCAAAGACATTGACCTTGTGGGCAAATGCGGGATCGGTAAGTGTGGTGAGAAAAAGAAACAGGATAAGAGTCTTAACAATAAAGTTCGGCATAGCATTCCTCAGAGAACAGCAGTAGTCCGGCAAAGGTATCGCATGGAGCACACCGGAATTATTTCATGTCAACCGTATGTACCCAGTAGACGGCGCCTATTTCAACACCTTTTTCCTTCCCATCCTTTTTCAGTTTCCATTCAGCTTCGCTCAGGGCGGAAAAACCCCACCATCCCGCCCTCGGCATGGCATAGGAAAAGACGCCGTCGGCATCTGATTTTACCACCTGGGTGACGTACGGATCACTGGGAGGAGAAACAATTGCTTTATTGCCGGGTGATTCGTTCAGATATTCAATTTCCACTTCCGCATGGGGAACCGGCTTGCCATGCAGAAGTACCTGACCGGTGAAAATATTCCCTGTCCAAATACCGTATGGGCGGGTCATGGGAATAATCTCCGTTTCCAGTCCCACCGGCTCGTCCCAGCCCTCCTCCAGACCCAGGGCGTTGACACAGACCTTGGTGTAATGAACGATGAAGAGATCCTCGGCCGGTTCCCAGTAGGGGGCCGGTTCCACATAAAAGGTATAATCACCGGGACGCTTGATCCGGTACTCTGTTTTCCAGAAGGTGAAATCTCCGCTCTGGTCGTTGCTTTTTCCCTTTGCCGACGTAAGGGTGGGGAGGAGATCACTCTTTTCGCCGTGATGCACCACCCCGAATTGCTTCGGCTTTTCCATCTCCATGTAATGCTGCTCCATGGGATGAATGAATTTTACTTCAAGCGTCACTTTTTTACTGTCATTCTGGGTAACAATGTCATCGGAGGGGATAACGGCTCCGAAATGAGCATCCGCTGATGTAGCAAGCAATGCAGTAAAAATTATCGATATGGCAATACCTGAGAAAATATTCTTCATGAAAATCGTCTCCTCTTCTTTTTTGATTGTTAAAATTCCACCGCCGGCTGCAGGGTGGTTGCAAGGGCATCGTTGCCGGTGCCTCCGTCTTTTTCCTCATAATCCTCATCATGGAGATATTCGAGGCTGAGGCTCGTATTGCTGAAAATCGCCACGGTGACAGCGGCAATATACCGTTCTTCCGGCAGCCCAAGGACAACCGCTTCCTCTGAAGACTGATAGCCAAGGGCGAAAATTGTTTCTCGACTGAACAACTCGGCGGCATAGGCACCTTCAATATTCCAGGCCGCGGGCCGCGCTCCCGATCCTTGAAATCCTATTTCATTGAAATCATCAAGCGCCGTGACATATTCGCCGATCAGGCTGAAGGGTCCGCGATTCAGCCCGGCATGAAAAGAAAGGCCGTCCACATAATTATGAACCGCTTGCAGGCCCATTTCCTCGTCAAGAAAGTCGCCGATCCCGTCCGTATCGGCCATGTTGTTTATCCAGCCCATGCCGATATCAAGAGCCATGGCGTCCTTTTCCAGTCCATAACCGAAACCGGCCCCATAACCGTCAATTTCATCGTCATCGCCAATCTTGCTCACGTCGCCGTTGAACCCATAGAGGGAACCATAAAATCCTCTTGCCTCGAAACCGATCAGCAGTGCCGTGTCACCGGTTTCGCCGATTTCCAGGGTGAGAGGATCGGAAATCATGCTGGTTTGAAAAAAACCAAACAGCACATACATCTTGCCCGCGCTCAGATAAGCCGGAAATTCTTCGAGATTTCCAATGGTTATAACCCCTTCGTCAATCGTGACGTGATTATCCTCTTCGCCTTCCTCATAAAGCAGGAGAAGATGGGTGCTTGCCCATTCCGAAATCGAGGCATCGAAACCTATTTCCACAGTGGACAGGGTTATATCACTCCAGTTCTCCTCGCTGAAATCCTCACCCGCTCCGGCCGCGACTTCCACAAGTCCGCTCAACTCCACCCTGTCAGCGAGAATCGTCATTGCCTGCCCGGAGTCATTTTCCAGATTTTCGACCCTCTCGCTCACGCCATTGCCGGTTTGTTGCGATTCTCTCCCTTCTTCCTTTTGCAGCGCCATCTTCCGCTCCAGCGCATCACCGAAATCTTTTGTATCCTGCTCTGTGAGCACCCCTTTTGCCTGCAGAAGTTCAAGCAGCATCTCGGTTTCCGGAGACAACGCTTGCGACTGTGACACACCGAGTAATATCATCCCTCCCGTCATTACCGCGGCAACGACGTTCCTTTTCATTTATTCCCCCTTCAACTTGGCACGAAAATAAAATTTGTGGCACGAAAATACAACATATGAACCCGAAGTCAAGAAAAAAAGTGGCACGCAAATATAATAAGTGGCACCGCATGACACTGTCATACTTCGTCAATGGCAAAATCTGCCTCATGGGAAATTAAATTTGCCTTGCCACAGCCGGGGAATATTGCTAAATCAAACTACTGTCGACTCTGTAAAGAATGGCGACAAAGACGAATGAACGAGACAAGGAGAACGTATGAGCGCGACAACTCGATTCGGCGTGTCCATTAATGATGATCTCTTACAGCGTTTTGATGAACTGATTTCGGAAAAAGGGTACCAGAACCGCTCGGAAGCAATCCGCGATCTCATCAGAAACGCCCTGATCGAAGAAGAGTTGGCCGATGAAGAGACGGAAACCGTGGGCAGCATTTCCCTGGTTTACAACCACCATACACGGGATCTCGCCGAAAAACTGACCCACCACCAGCACTCGCACCACAAAGAGATCATCTCCGCCCTGCATGTGCACCTTGACGCCCATAACTGTCTAGAGATCATTGTCGTCATGGGCAGGGCAAAGGATATCAAGAAAATGGCTGATGAGCTCATCGGCACCAAAGGGGTGAAGCACGGTAAACTGATGATGACCACCTCCGACAAAATCCCGGCTTAACCAAATAATTTTTATCGCCAATTATCCGCCAGACAAAAAGCAGCGGAGAACATACAATGAAAATCACGAAAGCTGATAGTCTCGCATAAAACCGCAAGCCATGGCGGGCGGCAAAGTGAAAACAACGAGTTGCAAAACACGGCCGTCGGAATCGTGGCTTTTTACGATTCCGACAAAGCAAACTCACTTCTCTCTTCTTTCCTCCTGACAGCCATTCTCTGGTCCATTTTGCTGGGCGGCCTTCTCACTTGGAATATCAGGACTGAACTTCACCAAACAATAGTCCAGGCAACACACCAGACCAGAACTTTTTTTAAAGAATTTCTTCTTGCTCGATTCTGGAATTTTCTTCATGGCGGAGTCTATGTTCCCATAAGCGAAGAAACCCCGCCAAATCCTTATCTTGATGAAGCTGAACGGGTTATTGTAACAACGGACGGGCAACGGTTGGCAAAGATCAATCCTGCGTATATGACGCGTCAGATCGCGGCAATAGCAGCAAAAAGAGGAGAATTTTCTTTCCATATCACCGGGCTGCACATCATCAACCCTGAAAATAATCCTGACCCCTGGGAAGAGAATGCCTTGAAGGAATTCAAAGAAGGCGGGCAGGAATATTATGAGATGCTGGAAACGAAGCAGGGAGAAAAGGAGTTCCGTTATATGGGAGCCCTTGTTTATGAAGAGTCATGTCTTCCATGTCACAGCGAATACGGATGTAAAGCAGGAGACGTGAGTGGAGGAATCAGCGTCTCAATGCCGTCTAAGCCTCTGATTGATCCCCAAAATCAGCAGATTCGCATTTTAATTGTTGCCTATGCCTCATTTGGTTATTGGGAATCGGCGGACTCCGATTTCTCTTTCAAAAATTAAACAGAGAAGAAAAACGGCGCGAAAAAGTTATTGCCGACCTGGAAAAGGCTTTGACGGAGGTGAAAAAACTGAACGGACTTTTACCGATCTGCTGCTCATGCAAGAAAATCCGTGATGATTCCGGTTACTGGCAGAACCTGGAACAATATATAAGCGAACGTTCAGAGGCACAGTTCAGCCATGGATTATGCCTTGATTGCGCCTATAAACTTTATCCGGAACTCATGGCAAAACGTGAAAAACGCCTGAAAAACGAGAAGAACAGGGAATAATCGACGGTAAACAATTAGGGCCCTGAGAATCCGGCGCAGATTCTCTCAAGATGACCCCATTCCCTTCCACCTGATCTTCCCTCAATTTGGTATGGGCAATCAGTTAAGCCGCCTTTTCCATTTTTGCCCCTTTTGCTGATCCCCGGAAGTTGTCATTGTACTTTTTTTTGTAACATCGTGATTTCTTGTTTTTTTTATTGAAAATTCTTCTTGCTTTTGCTCACCGCGTGCCCATAAACTAAAAAAACGCTGCCTTGTCGCAAGTCAAGTTACATGATAAGAGCAAGCCGCTCCCGCAGTAAAATCCCAGTAAAAACATCGTTAGTAAACAAAAGAGAAAAGAGTAAGTTAGGGGAAAATTGCATGAGAATGACAATCGGCAAAAAAATGATCGCCAGTTTTCTTGTTCTTGCCGGCCTGGTTCTTGTGGCCGGAATTGTAGGGGTCGTTGTCCTGAATAAGGTGGCGAAGTCCGGTGATACGGTTGCCCGGGAAAAAGCGCCAATCCGTGATGCGGTTATGAATGCCGCCTTGAGTCTGGAAAAAGTGCAAAGAGGCGCGGATCAATATGTGGAAACCTTTTCCGGGCTCGCTGACCGGCAACGCCGGATTATCAGTGTCCTGGATGAATTTGACATGTGGATCGGCATGATTCAACTTGGCAGCAACACTCCTGAATTTTCTGATAGCAGCTTCGCCGCGACATACAAGGAGAAAGGGATCACCACTGTAATCCCCCGGGGAACTGATGAGATCGTTGCCGTAGCCACCAAAATCTTGGCCAGTAGCGCTTCATTTCGGGAACGCTTGAACATTCTGCTGCAGGCCCACCAGGAAGCTGCCAACTATGCCGTCAGTCACGGAGGCAACATGATCGCTCTACCGACATTTCTGACACTCGCCCAGTATGAGTATATGCTCTGGGTGAAAGCCCTGAGTGATGCGGTTGCCATTGAAACACTTTTTACCGGTGAAACGAATCCCCAAAAAGGACTGATCGGGGAATGGCTGCAAACCTATCATGTAGAAAATACGGATTTCATGGAACTGCTGAAAAAAGCGAACGGCCAGTATGAAAAGATTATGGACAGCGCCGTTAAAATCAATGAGAAACCAGCCTATGCAGACAAAAACAACCTGTTCAAGCGTGGAAATGCAGCCAGGTTCAAGCTGGAGAATTATTTCCAGCAGATGTACGCCCTCAGCATGGAGATTAACGGCAAACTTGACAAAGCTGAAGAGGTGGAACTGGCCGCGATGGTAAGTTCCGCCGGCGCAATCAACCAGGAATTGGCCAACCTGACCAATGTTGCGCAAGCAGAAATGATGTCAGCGCTGAAACAGTCTGAAACAACAAGAAGCGGCGGGTCAACATTTTTGCTGATACTCACTGTTGCTGCGGTGATCATTGCCGTGGCGCTCGGAATCTATGTCAGCCGCTCTCTCTCCGGCAAGGTCATTCATGTTGGAAAGGCCATTAAGAAAATCGCCGAAGGAGACCTGAGGGGCAGGGTTGAGGTTCAAGGCAACTGCGAACTTGGCGAACTGGCTAACGACACCAACATCATGATGACCAATCTGCGGACTATTCTTTCTGAGGTGAACAGCAACAGCTCTGTTGTTCTTTCCTCATCCCAGAAACTTTCCCTGAGTTCAAGTGAAATGCGGACCACTTCTGAGAAGATGAGCGAGCAGGCAAGTTCCGTGGCGGCGGGTACGGAGGAGGTTGCGGCCAATATCAGCGCCATATCGAAGACAGCAAATTCCATGGCCTCCATTGCAGCGGAAATTGCCGAAACCTCCGGAGAGATGTCCTCAAATGTCAATGCCATTGCCGCTGCTTCGGAGGAAATGTCTGCTTCCGTGCAGGAGGTGGCCCGAAACTGTGTTGATGCCCAAGGACGTTCAAGCAGGGCCAAGGACAGTGGCGCACAGGCGGCCGCACGAGTGGCTGATCTTTCCGCGGCAGCAAAAGATATTGGCCAGGTTGTCGATGTCATCACTGAAATTACGGAGCAGACGAAACTTCTGGCGCTCAATGCCACCATTGAAGCGGCCCGGGCGGGCGAAGCCGGGAAAGGCTTCGCCGTCGTGGCCAGTGAAGTGAAAAATCTGGCCAAACAGACCGCAGAGGCAACTGCAACTATTTTCACCAAGGTAAATGAAATGCAGCAGAAAACAAATGCCGTGGTCGGGGCAATCAAACAAATTTCGGAATTAAACGAAGAGATGTTTGAAATCAACACGACCATAGCTGCTGCAGTTGAGGAGCAGTCGGCAACCGCGGGCGAAATTGCCAGAACAATAGGTGGCACGGCTCAGGGTGTTCAGCATGTTTCAGTTAACATGCAAAATCTTTCTTCCTCGATAAATCAGGAGCTGACCTCCGCCATAAACGAGGCGCTAAAAGGGGTCACTGATATTTCCAGAAATATTCATGAGGTAAACAACGGAGTCCACCAGGGAGCAACGGATTCAGCATCAAACTACACTTTTGCCATTGAGTTGGCCGAAGTTGCCACCAATCTCGGCAACAGCGTGCGCCGGTTTATTATTGAAAATGAAGCCGTTGCGGCAGACCAGACGACGTAGGTCGATATTGAAATGAATTCTTCATGAACGTCTGTTGCCCGATCACCGTTCATGGTTCTATCAATCAAAATCAAGAGGAGAATGTATGAAAAGAGCAGTGCAATCATTTTTTCTGACAGCCGTTTTACTGTTTTTCGTCAGCGCCATGGCCCAAGCAGAAACCCTTACACCGCAATTGTGCAAGGATAAAGCCGAAGCTGCGGCAAAGTTGCTTGAGGCTGAAGGTGCCGGCGCCATAGATAAAATCAAGGATGAAAACGGAGAATTCCGGTTTGCTGGTGGCGAAGGCTATATCTGGATCCACAACCTTGAGGGCGTCATGGTGATGCATCCGATAAAGCCAAGTCTGGACGGCCGTGACCTTCTCGACATGAAGGATATCAACGGAGTGTATCTTTTTTCAGCAATGAATGAACTTGTTGAAGCCAAGGGAAAAGGATGGGTTCCCTATGCCTGGCCCAAACCAGGTCAGCAGGAAAGCTCCCCCAAGGTATCCTATGTTATTCTGGTCAAGAAAGACGGAAAGAATTACGTTGCAGGCAGCGGCATGTATGATGTAACGGCGGATGACATCAAAAAAATGTTCCCCGGTGATGCGATATACTCAGCAGAGTAATGTCTTTTCACCTGCCGGCAGAGAGGGTGCAGCGAGCCACGTGACTGATTCTTGAAGGGCCAAAAGAACAAGCCGGAATTTCCGGCTTGTTCTTTTTCGTTTTGTTATCGACACTATTGATACGTATGTTATAGGGCTCAAAAAGATTATGCCGCTCTGGGCATGTCGATCGGGTATGTCGAGGGTTATATTATTTATTCCCAGTGACTTTATGCAATTTAAACAGGGAAACCTGTGCCTGCAATTCCGAGGCAATACCGGCAAGCTCTCCGGCGGAACTTTTGATCACGGAAGCGCCCTGGGCCGACTCTCCGGCAACTGCGCTCACCCCGTTGATATTTCTCGATATTTCTTCGGCGCCCGAGGCAATTTCTTGAATGCTTGTGATTATTTCCTGCTCAATATTCACCGAAAGCTTACGGATATTGGCGGAAACGCCATCAACACCCTGGGCGGTTTCTGCTATTGTCCGGGCAACCTCACCAACGGTGGCGGTCTGCTCTTCAACCGCCGCAGCAATAGTCGTGTTGATCTGGTTCACTTTGTCACTGATATCGGAAATTTCCTCAATAACGTGGACAACGGATCCGGTTCGCGACTGCATATCCCGGATCTGGCGGACGATATTATCCGTTGCTTCAGCCGTCTGCTTGGCTAGTTCCTTGACCTCACTGGCAACAACAGCAAACCCCTTCCCCGCTTCTCCCGCTCGGGCCGCCTCAATGGTGGCATTAAGCGCCAGCAGCTTTGTCTGCTCCGTGATTTCCGTTATAACATTAATGACATTGCCGACATCTTTGGCCGCCTGATCCAGCTCTTTAATCATCTGCATGGAGGAATCACTCTTCTCCTTGGCAAAGCTTGAATATCTCTGGGCATTTGAACAATTTTCAGCGACTTCCTTGATTGATGCGGTCATTTCTTCCATGGCGGCGGAAACATTATTGACATTGGCCGACATCTCACCTGCAGCGGCAGCTATGCCGGATGAGTTTTTCGACATGGCTTCTGCTGTCATTGCCACAGTTCGAATATTGGCCGAGATCTCTTCCGTAGCGGCGGATGTCGATGCAGCCTGCGTCGAGAGTTCTTCGGCCCCGGAAGCCATTTCCTCAGATGTGGCGGAGAGTTCCTCAGAAGAAGCCGCCGCCATATTGCTTTTTTCAGAAATATCAGTCATGACCTGGCGCAGTTTGGCGGACATGGTATTTAATGCCGCGGCAAGTCGGCCGATCTCATCTTTCTGGTCAATGGCAAGTGTTTCCCTCAAGTCGCCATCAGCAACCTTCTGGGCAAACCCGACACCAAGGGCAATGGGCCCTGAAATCTTCCGTGCCAGAAAAAAAGAAACAATGACTCCGGCGCCGATGGCGACAAGCACTATGGCGATGACAAGCTGCCGGGTCTGGGAGGATTTTGCAATAAAATGCGCCTCTTCCTTCTCCATTATGACCTCAACCTCCTCATTAATATGTTTCAGTACGCCACGGACCTTGTCAAGGGCGGGACTGCTGACAGTGAGGTAAATTTCGTTAGCCTTGTTCAGACCGGCCATATTATCAAGGGCTCCTTGTTTAATGCTGTCGAGCCCTTTTTTTATTTCAAGCAGAGCAGGCATGGTTGCAGAGGAAAAGATCTCCTTGGTTGCCGTCTGGGCATCCGCATCACCCTCAACCCAGGCGCCCTGCATTGTCACCACCGATCCATGCAATCGGGCATGGGGATCCAGAAGCCCGTCAATGGAAGGTTTCAGTCCCGGATCAGCTTCTATGGCTTTCTTTGCGCCGTCTCCGTAAAGCCATTGTCCCAGCTTGCATTTCTGAGGGTCGGTCTCGACATTGAACGTTGATGCCTGGCCTGAGAAAACCAATTGGATCTTATTGACGAAATTCAGGTGATCAACCTCTCTTTCCGCCATGACAAGGGGCAGATGAGGATCAGCGTTTTTATAATGTTTTTTGATTTCCGCCGCAGAAGCGTGCAGTTCATGATGCAATGGTTCAATCTCCTTCAAAGGGGGAACAAGGGCGGGGAGCATTTCCTCCGCATGTTTTCGTTCTTCCCCATAGAGCCATTTGCCGAATGCACATTTGCGGTCATCCAACTGAACATCCAGCTCATGAATGTTCGGATCAGCCAGAAAGGCGGCAACCTGTTTGGCCCAGTTCATGTGGGCTATTTCCGCTTCCAGAATTTGACTATGGATGATGTTGTCTTCGGAAAGGGCCCTCTCGTCCTTGATTATCGTGGCAATCCCTGTGGTGGACACGAGCCCGACAATGAGAGTGAGAAGCAGTATGCCGCCAAAAGCGATTCCAAGCTTGATCGAAATTGAAAGATCCTTCCATTTCATTGAAAACCCCTCATGTTTGATGGTTAGTGTTGATTTCCATGACAACGTTTAAAATTTACCTTGCCGACTTTGGTTATCGTTCCGTACTATTCGGGAGTCAGAAATCATGAAAAACGACTGAAAATCCGTTCACCGCACTCATTAATGAATAAACAAAAAAACGCCGAATCACCACAAAGTATTACTTTATTAATGATATAAGCAAACCATTAAGTTAACAAAGATTATCACATCACAATAAGGCATTCCATTTTTTTTATGCATTGCACGATTTAATCGTGGATGTCCCCGGAGTTGCAATTATCAGAAGAGAGAATTTCATGGAATTTTTTGAATACGCCGACGTAGTGACAACCGAGGAGGAAATCAAAGACAAGCTGTCTCTCGACAAGCTTCCTGATTTTTGCCTGGATATTGAGGCGGTGGAAGAGGCTGAAACGTTGGGCAGGGTTATTTATTTCCGCCACTGGGGACGTTTTCACATCCGGCGGGAGAATGTCATGGGAGGGGTCCGTTTTTCCGTGCCGGACTGTCCTAACGCCCTTGCTTGGACCGTGACGACAGGCTATCCGCCCCATCCTTCAAAAATTGTCTTGCATGCGACCATCAACAGAACTGAGCATGATCCTGAATTTATTGCAGCGACAATGGAATTGCTGTCCACTTTGAAAACCGGATTGGAAAAAAAATTCACCAGTGAGTCCCCAAAGGCTTCTCCCCGCGCCTTTTTTATAACTGACTTGCGCAGATAAAGACGGAGAAGAAGGCATTCAACAGGAAGATATTCCCGCGATTTACCCGTTAGTCAAGAAGGTCCGACAATCTGTTTTTCTGGTCAGGATGGCAACGACCGCATCCGTTCATCGGGAAAGCAACCGTCATGTGGCAGGTGCCGCAATACAATCCATACAGGTTCTTTTCCTTGTCAAACTCAACGGTTCCCATTTGTTCGATCGTAAAGATATCAGGATGACAATTGGCACAGTCAAGCCATTGAATATGGGCATCATGGGGGAAAACCACAAGCGTTCTCGGTGAACGGGTTGTCCAGCGCAGGGTTTTTTTCAGATGTGCCGGAAGCTGCATGTTCTCTTCTTTCCCCTCTTCAGAAATGGTATCCCGGGGCGAAATAGCCCCCTGTCGAATGGCTTCCACCCAGTTCACGCCGTCACCGTAGTCCTGATGCGGCAGACTGCGTACATCCAGGGCAGGGTCATTTTTTGCTTGATAATTTCCCTGGTTATCGACTTTCACATGGCAGAGATTACAGGCATAATCAACGGAAAACGCAATAGTTCCATTATGGCAGGCTCCGCAATAAAGGCCTGCCAGGTAATCTTCCCTGGTGATGCCCGTTCCCCCTTTTTTCATACTGAATTCAAGCTCGATATGGCAGACTCGGCAGGTGAATTTCGAACGGTGTATCCTGTGGGAAAAAACCACCGGATCCATGCGGTACCTTTCCCTGTCCTCGCGCATGACCACATCCCCGTAGTTTTCCGCCGGGCCCCGGTACAACGCCATCTCAAGCAGATGTTCAAGTTCAGGACGGGACAGGGCGCCGGATGTATACTGTTTTTGATGGATGGGATTTCCCGGCTCCTGCATTTCTTTTCGGGCCAGGAAAGAATCAAAACTCTGTGTATCTCCGCAGCCGCTGAGCAACAAACCGCACAAAACGGAAAAAAAAGCTCCCCGGAAGGTTGTTTCTTTTTTCCCACCAAAATTTATTTTCGAACGAACAAACATAGTAAGCCGTCTTTATTGTCCGGTTACAGATTTTGAATGACAACGGGAACAATCGTTCAGGGCAAAGGCGATGGTGCCATGACAACGACCGCAGAACTTGCCCTGGGTAATCTCTTTCATCGACATTTTCGTTTTATCGGTTTCCAGGGCAAAGGTGTCGGGATGACACATACCGCATCCAGACCAGACCACATGCTTGGAATGTGAGAAAATGATGTCTGGAAGGCCGGGAAGATTGGGAGATCTCGGTTCATCACGGCTATTAGCCATCACGGCCTCCTTCTTCAGGGAAATACCCGGCAGAAAGTCTTTTGGTTTGATAATTCCATCTTCCTCGGCTTTCATCCAATCTATTTTATTGCCGTATGTCGCAGGAGGCATATTTTTTTTGAACTGCTGGAAGTTGCGTTTTGCCTGTTGTTCAAGTTCGTCGGCATATCCGCTGTCTTTTGGATGGCATTTGGTGCAGCTTTCAAGCCCAAAGGCCTCCTTGCCGTTATGGCAGGCGCCGCAGTACATGCCGTTTCGGTTGTCCTCTTCCATGATTCCGGTGCCGTTTGCGACCTGTGAGAATTCCAGATCAACGTGGCAAAGTCTGCAGGTGTATAAACCCCGATGAGTCCAGTGGCGGAAAATGACCGGCACGGCGTTGACGTTCCCGCTGCTGTTGATAACGACATTGCCGTACTCATAACTTTTTGTTGCAGCCGGACACTGGCCGGCATTCCATGACAGAATACAGATCAAGGCAGCTATGCCGCCACGAAGTGTTTTTGACGCTGAATGCTTGATGTCCATATTTCCCTCCCGGTAAGCTCCATCGGCACAATAAAAATATCGCCCGCATAGGATTTTCGATTTTCCAAACGTCCTTTTCTTTTCTGTTGTAGGATTATAGAGGTAAATGGTCAAGCAAAAGATGGGAACAAAGTATCACCTTGTCGAAAATCAGGAAAAATACAAAGAAAAGATCATTGGCCCAACGAATTACCGAAGTGATGTGCTGCAAAATCAAGATTGACAACAGCCGGGGCGAGTAATTACAAAGGAAACATGAAAAGATCAGGAAAGGAACCAACTAAACCCTGGCGGCATAGACTTCACGAGATTATTTTTGAAGCTGACACCCCGGCAGGTAAATTTTTCGACATCGTTCTTATTCTGTCCATCCTATTAAGCACTCTGAACGTCATGCTCGACAGCGTAACCGCCATCCACCAGGCACACGGAGATTTGCTGCGTGCTGCTGAATGGTTTTTCACGCTCCTTTTTACGTTGGAATACGTCCTCCGGCTTCTCAGCATCGGAAGCCCGTTTAAATACGCCACGAGTTTTTATGGCATGGTGGACCTTCTTTCGATCCTCCCCACCTATTTCAGCCTCATCTTTCCCGCAGGCAAGTACCTGCTTGTTATCCGGATACTCCGTGTTCTCAGAGTGTTTCGTGTCCTGAAACTTGTTCAGTACATGAAAGAGGCGAACCTGCTCCTCCATGCTTTGCGAAACAGCTGGCGCAAGATCATGGTTTTTCTTTTCGCCGTTCTGACAATGGTGGTTATTTCCGGATCCCTGATGTACGTTATTGAAGGGGAGGAAAATGGTTTCACGAGCATTCCCCGCAGTATTTACTGGGCCATAGTTACCCTGACCACCGTGGGCTATGGGGACATCTCTCCGGCAACCGGTCTGGGACAGGGGCTTGCGTCACTCATCATGATCATCGGTTACGGAATCATCGCCGTTCCCACCGGAATCGTTTCCGTCGAAATGGCTCAGTCCTGGAAAAACAAACCGATATCAACCCAGGCTTGCCCGGAATGCAGCGCGGAAGGACATGATCATGATGCAAAGCACTGCAAATATTGCGGCAGCAGTCTCTGATTCAGAGCAAAAACCAATAACAATCTCCACATTGTCGCGTGAATCGGAAATCAACAGAATCGGCGGTCACCTTGGATTGAGAATACAATGTCGATAAAATCAGTCTTTGATAAATATTCAAAAGAATATGACGGGGCAAGACGCAGGCTTATCCCCTGTTTTGATGATTTTTACAAAATTGCCATAAACACCATTCCCTTTGCCGGGGAAAAAAGCATACGGGTTTTGGATCTTGGCGCGGGAACGGGGTTGCTGTCTGAAATGGTTGCGGCGGCGTTTCCTGAATCTGAAATAATTCTTATCGATATTTCGGCTGAAATGCTTGCAGTTGCGAAAACAAGGCTGAAAACTTTTCGAAACAAAATCAGTTACATAGAAAACGATTACACCAAAAGAGAAATGCCTGGAAAATTCGATGCCATCATCTCTTCTCTCTCAATTCACCACCTGGACGGAAGTGACAAAAAGACGTTGTTTGGCAACTGCTATCAGTCCCTTGTGCCGGGGGGTATTTTCATCAATGCAGACCAGGTGGCCGGCGAAACCCCGGATATTGAAAAAACATATCGGCAGAAATGGCTGGCCGAAGCCGGAAACAATGGGGCAACAGAGGACGAATTGAAAGCAGCTCTTGAAAGGATGAAGGAAGACAAGATGTCGACATTATCCTATCAGCTCACCTGCCTCAAAGAAGCCGGTTTCTCGGACGTAAATTGCTGGTATAGAAATGACAGCTTTGTTGTTTTCAGCGGCACGAAAAAATGAAAGACCGGTTCATGGGCACCCCTTCCCGCCAATCCCGTCATCATCACAACTCCGTGGGAAAGAGCATTGCCTTGCTGTAAAATTTCTCGGCATAATCCCGCACCATCCTTCGTGCTGAAAATCCGGCGGCGGTGCTTTTGATGGCGTTTTTCATGACTCTTACCCAGCCGCTGGGGATGCCGTTCTCCTCCACCTGATAGTAGAGAGGGATAATTTTTTCCTCCAGCACCTGATACAGAGCTGCGGCATCACGAAGATACCGATCCTGCCCGTCCCCTCCGCCGTCAAATATCCAGCCGTTTTCGCCGTTATACGCCTCAAGCCACCATCCATCCGGAATACTGACCTGGGGCACGCCGTTCAAACACGCCTTCATGCCGCTGGTGCCGCAGGCCTCCATGGGCGGCACCGGGTTGTTAAGCCAGACATCGACTCCATGAACCAGATACTGGGCAAACTGTTCGCCGTAATCCTCAACAAAGGCGATTCTGCCGAAAAAATCAGGATTCCGGCAGGCGTTGAAAATCTTCTGGAGAAGCAGTTTTCCCACATCATCATCCGGATGGGCCTTGCCCGCGAAAACAATCTGCACCGGTTGATTTGAATTACCGAGGATACGCTGCAACCTGTCCACATCCTGCAGGATGAGATCAGCCCGCTTGTAGGCGGCAAAACGTCTGGCAAAACCGATGGTCAGGACTGACGGATCCAGAAAAGTTCCCCCGGCAATGGGAATGGATGGATGAATGCGGTCATTGGCCCAACGCTGCCGCACTTTCTCCCTGATGACGGTAAAGAGCTTGATTTTCAGCCAGATGTGGGTTTTCCACAGCTCCTCATCCGGAATCTCCTCAATCATTTCCCATAGATACGGATTGTCATGATCCTCAAGCCAGTTAGAACCGAGATATTTGTTGAACAGCAGTTCAAATTTCGGTTCTATCCAGGTGGGAATATGAATGCCGTTGGTGACATAATCAATGGGCGGACGAATGGTCTCTTCCGTCTTCCAGATCCCCTTCCACATTCCGCTCGCCACTTCTCCATGCTTTTTGCTGACACCGTTCCTGTATCCTGAAAGTCGAAGCGCCAGGGCCGTCATATTAAACCCGTCCGACTGAAAATCCGGATGGGCGCCAAGCTTTAAAAAAGAATCCCGATCCAGCCCCAGCGAGGGCCAGAATGACTGGAAATACTTTTCCATCAATCCCGCCGGGAAAATATCATGTCCCGCGGCAACCGGGGTATGGGTGGTAAAAACGGTTGTTTTTTTCACATGATCAAAGGCCTGCTCAATCGTCATCCCGCCATTGACCCTGTCCCGCAGCCTTTCAAGCAGGGCAAAGGCTGCATGGCCCTCATTCAGGTGAACAATGGCGTGTTCAATATGAAGAGTTTCCAAAACCTCCATTCCACCGATGCCAAGAACAATTTCCTGCTGCAATCGCTTCTCAAGATTGCCGGTATAAAGCCGGGAGGAAATTGCCCGGTACATGGAATCATTGATATCAATATCCGTATCAAGCAAGTAGAGGGGAACCCGACCAACATCAACTTTCCAAACGGCAACAAACATGGGCGGGTCGATGAGCGGTACCTGAACGATAAGGTGATCCCCCTTTGCATCCCGCACCTTGCAGATCGATGCCTGATAACGGTCAAGCTGAATACGAACGCTTTCCTGGATGCCGTTGTCGTTGATGCGCTGATGCAGATAACCTTCCGGATACATGAAGCCGACAGCGATCAACGGCACATTGAGATCACTGCATTCCTTGAGGAAATCACCGGCCAGAAAACCAAGACCGCCGGCATAAAAAGGAAGAGAATGGTGCAGTCCGTATTCGGCGCTGAAATAGACCACCTTGGTGTCGGCAGAATTATATTCCTCCGGAAAAAGAGAACATCCCTGTTTGGTCATGTATTTGCGGAAACGAGACATGACCAGATCGTAACGCCTCTTATAATCTGGATTTGTGGCCGCAGCCTCCAGTTCCTGCCGGGAAACATCCCTCAGCATTTTGTCCGGATTGTGGGTGCTTTCCTTCCAGGCCTGCCGGCTGATCATTTTAAAAACCGCCCGGGCGGCGGGATGCCAGCTCCACCAGAGGTTTTCGGCAAGATCGCCGAGACCTGACAGGGAGAGGGGAAGATTGGGAAACTCGGTTGCCACATTATGGTTGTTCATGAAAAAAATTCCTCCCCGATCAAAGGATACGTTACTTTCGCCTCCTCAACTCCTCAAGCTCCTCCAGGAGGTCGACAATAACCGCCGCTCCCGGAAGGTTGACCCGCAGGTCCTGCTGCAACCGCATCGCCACCTGGACCCGGCGAATCTCATAACTTCTGAAACGCCACTCCATCGGCTCCCTGCCGTCGGGCTCGATCAGGCCCTCTTCGACCATATCCATTATCGTTTCAGCGCTGATATCGCAAATGCTGCACAGTTCGTAAAAGGAAAGCTGCGTCTCATCATCCAAAACCATGCCCGTTACGGCCAGAAATGAGATATCTTTTGTTGTTCCTTTCGCCATTTTCATACTCCAAAAGAACTTCTTGGGTTCATCGGCATGAGAGAAGCCATTTTCCGGTACAGCTCCTTTTCCGCTTCTGTAGTCGCTCTGGGTACAACCACCTTCAACTCAACAAACTGATCCCCTGCTGTTCTCCCCGGCAGCCCCTTGTGCTTCAAGCGAAGCTTCTGCCCCGTTTGGGAGCCTGCGGGGATTTTCATGTCTACCTTGCCCCCAAGGGTGGGGATAGTGATCGTGGCGCCAAGCGCCGCCTCCCATGGGGTAATCGGCAGCTCAAGATAAACATCTCTTTTTTCCACCTTAAAAAGAAAGTGAGGATTAAAAACGATTTCAATGAAAAGATCGCCATTCGGTCCTCCGCCCAAACCAGGGCCGCCCTGCTCCGCCAATCGGATTGACTGCCCCTCCATGATTCCTTTGGGAATTTTCACGTTGAGAGAATGAGGTTTCACGGTAAAACGTCCCGACTCATCAACCTCGGAGACATTAAGCGAAATGGTTTTTACCGCCCCATGAAAAGAGTCTTCAAGCTCGACTGCCAGCCTGGCGTGATGGTCTTCGCCTTTGGCGCGGATCCGGCCCCTATGGGAATGGTAAGTTGTCCGGGCACCTGCCCGGCCGAAAAGCTGCTCGAAAAAATCACTGAACTGGGAAGCGTCGTCACCTCCCATCCCTCCGCTGAAATTAAAGTCGCCCTGCCAGCCAGGGGGAGGTCTGAACTCCTGACCCTCCCTGAATCCCGTGCCGATTTTATCGTAGGCCGCCCGTTTTTCAGGATCTTTCAACACCTCGTAGGCCTCACCGACTTCCTTGAACCGTTTTTCAGCCTCAATGTCCTTATTGACATCAGGATGAAATTTGCGGGCCAGTTTCCGGTAAGCCCGTTTTATTTCATCCTGGCCGGCATTACGCTCAACGCCCAGTTCCTTATAGTAATCTTTGTATTCCATAGAGTTATACTATTCGTGACCTTGTATCATCTTTTCATCCGGTCGGAATTTTGCGCCAAGCATGATGCGGGCATCGGCAATGACACAACCCTGCTCGGAACAAAGCAGCGGATTCAAATCCACCGATTCCACAAAAGAGGATATTTCCTCAAGCAGTCCTGAAAATCCGACCATGAACTCCATCAGCTTTTCCCGATTGATACCCGGTTTCCCCCGGTAACCGGCGAGCAGTTTCCCGCCTTTGAGTTCATCAAGCATGGAAAGAGCGTCTTCCCCGGTCAACGGAGCCATTCTGATTGCCACATCCCCGTAGACCTCGACTGCAGTGCCGCCGATCCCCATAAGAATGACCAAACCGAACTGATAATCCGCCTTGGCCCCGACAATTAGTTCATGACCTGTTGCCATCTCCTCAATCAGGATGCCGGCAAAATCAGGAAGACCGCTCATCCGATCATAAAAAGCGCGTAATGCTTCATCGTCACCTATTCCCACGGCAACACCCTGCACCTCGGATTTATGAATAACAGTCGGGGAAACAATCTTTGCCGCCAAAGGGTAGCCAATCTCAGCAGCGCCTTCCATTGCGCCTGGAAAATCCCGCGCCCAGACGAAACGGGGAACCGGAAGACCGGCCAGTTGAAAAAGCCTTTTGGCCTCGGGCTCCATCACCCAGCCATGCTCCAGGGACCTGTTTAAAATTGCGATAATTTCTTTATTCAGCACAGTCGGCATCTCCTGAGAACCTGGGTCATGCGGACGGCGCTCTCGATGGATGAGGCGACGGGCACCCGGTTCAGTTCAAATCCTTCGATCAGCATGCGATACTTTTCAATATGGGGTACATAGGCGACAAGCGGCTTGCCGTAACGCCGGTAAACCTTACTGAGACGCGCTCCCAGATCCGCGCTGATACCGGGCAGATAGGGAAGCAGAAGGAGCAGAATGGAGTCAATCTCGTCAATGGTGCACATGGTTTCCACCGCAGCGACAAAATCATTTTCCACGGCACTGCCGGTCAGATCAATGGGATTGGCGACTGAGGCAATCATGCGAATGTTCTCCGATAGATTTTCCGTCATTTTCCGTTGCACATCTTCATTGAACCCAGGAACCGTCAGTCCTCCGCTTATGCAGGAGTCAACAGCGATTGCCCCGTGACCGCCGCTGCCGCTGATGACCCCAACCCGCCCCTTAATGACGGTATCAGGATAACAACTGAGAGCTTCACAATAGGAAACGAGATCAAGTTCATTCACTGCCTCAATGATTCCATGCTGGGCGAGAACGGAGGAAAACACACGGTAGTCTCCGGCAAGCGACGCCGTATGGCTTGATACCGCCTGGCCTCCCTCTCTTGTCTTACCTGCCTTGAGGACGATGACGGGCTTGCTGCACTTACGCGCATACGTAACAAAATCGCGCCCTTCATTCCGGGCGAATCCTTCCACATAAAAGGCGATAACCCGGGTACGCGGATCCGCCTCGAGAAACTCCAAAAGCTGCAGTTCACGGATAAGGGCCTTATTGCCGATACTGATCGCGGTTGACACCCCCACCCCCTCCTTGGCGAACTTGACGAGCAGATCAACAAGAACACCGCCGCTCTGGCTGACAATGGCCACGTCGCCTGGGAGCGGCTGCACCATGCGCTCGGCCGGCAGAAAAAAGGTGTCAACCAGACCGGGTCCGTAAATACCAAGGCAGTTCGGACCGACAAAGGGAAAATCGGCCTTGATTGCCACGTCTTTCAGCTTCTGCTGCAGATCATCCCGCCCGGACTCGGCAAAGCCGCCGGAGATAATGATGGCGCTGCCCACTCCGGCCGCGATACATTCCTCCAGCACAGCAGAAACATATTCAGCCCGGACGGCTATGACGGCAAGATCAACCTTTTCGGGAATCGCCGACACGGAAGGATAAACCGTCTCGCCGTCCAAGGTCCCCCCTTTGGTATTCACCGCATAGGTGGCCACGGGATAACGGAGCAGGTTCTTGGAAAAGATGACATTGGCCGGATGGCGGTCATTGCTTGTTGATACGCCGATCACCGCAACCGACTTGGGATTGAACAGTGGAGCAAGATCCATTTTTATCTCCCGTCGTTATTTGACAAGTCAGGCGGGTCAATTTTATCAGCGCCGCTCCTGCCTGCCTGAAAAGTTGCCAACAGATAGCCGAGCAGTACGCCGATGCCTAACACGAGAAAAAGAAGTAGGGCGCGGGAAAGGGAAAATTGCCATAAGAAAAAACGGATATCCACCATTTCCGTATTCTGCAGGGTAAAGATGACCACCCCTAAAAGAAGGGACATTAGAAGACCGAGTTTGGCTTTCATACATACTCCCGATAAAATGAAAGAAAATTCCCAGAGGAATGAAATATACAATTGACTGGCCGACGTAAAGAATACTGCCTTACAGTATAGCAAAAAAACCGTTAAACAAGAAAGAGTTTGTGGGCGGGCTCTGATTGCAGTCATTATTCAGGAATGATATGATACACCATCATCTACAACATTTTTATCAGGAGACATCTTCATGAAGAGTTACCATAAAGAATTATGGTTCGAGGTTCCAACAAGACGGGCATTTATCAATATCACTCTCCAAGTGGAAAAATGTCTCGCAGAAAGCGGCATCAGGGAAGGTCTCTGCCTGGTGAACGCCATGCACATCACTGCTTCCGTGTTCATCAATGACGATGAATCAGGACTCCACCACGACTACGAGGTGTGGCTGGAAAAATTGGCCCCCCATGAACCGGTTTCCCAGTATCGCCACAACGGCTATGAGGACAATGCGGATGCCCACCTCAAGCGTCAGGTAATGGGCCGCGAGGTGGTGGTGGCCGTTACCGAGGGAAAACTGCACTTCGGCACCTGGGAGCGTATTTTTTACGGCGAATTCGACGGGCGACGCAGGAAACGGGTGCTGGTGAAGATTATTGGTGAGTAATTGATGCGCAAAATCTGACTGGGCTACCCTTCAGCACGTCAACGAAACAGTAGTTATGGAAAGTTTGGGGAGGCGCACGAGGGGCTAAGATCGCCAGATCGAATTTCAGATTTAAACGAAACGGCAAACAATTTTGGAAAATCACCTATCTCCTCCATACTTGGGCCCATTAAACACACCTCAAGTCGGGGACGCTGAAGAATGTTCGGCCTTCGATCCGGCTATCTTCACTGCCAAGGGATCATCGCTTTTAAGAATCGACGACCTGTCTTTTCCGAGAAAAATGCAAACTTATGATGTTTCCTGATTCGGACATTCGCCAGGATGTGCCGTAAATCTTCTTGAAAAGGTAATGGATATCGGGAAGGGGGAAGGGTGTGCCGACTTTCCGGGCTTTGTAAATTAATGCCCTTGTTTATTCAGTGATGATTGGAGACGCGGACAACATCAAGGTCGCATAATCCCTGCCCCCATAGAAGATATTCAGTACTATGACGGCCTGTTTTTCTTCATCCACAATGAAAGCCGCAACGGCTTTTTTGTCGAAGGGGACAATCCTTCAATTTTCCATCAAATCGTTTCGCCGGTGTCCCCGAAACGGGGCCGTTTCCAGCTCATGACATTTTTGACGGAATTTTTCAATGTAGGCCCATGCCCTTTCAGGAAATCCGCTTTTGTCTGATATATAGCCATAGATGGTTTCAAGGTCTTTGATCGCATCCGGCGTCAAATAGACATCATATTTTTTCATCGGATTTCATTTTCATTCGGTGTTGATGCAACCGTTCGATTGTTTTAAAAGCCTCATCCAATGGTACAGGATCACCGCTCTGGGTCGAGTTGGTCAGGCGATCTCGAATTAAAGAAAGTCTTGCCTGGTGCTCCTCTTCTTTTTTTTGCCACAGACGCATTGCCTCTCTGATAAGTTCAGAGGTGGAGCCGTATGCTCCAGACTGAACCTTGTTTTTGATTGTGGCAAGCATTTCAGGGAGTTATACTCGAAAGTGGTGTTTGAGGGAGATTTGAAAAAATAAATGACGTATCCTGTTGGAAAAGTTCGCCAAAACTTAAATTCCAACAAAAAAGGATACGTCATGAACAACAGTAAAATTTTAGAACTGAAAAAGCCA
>JAZDEG010000007.1:0-31436 GCA_043809085.1 Pseudomonadota bacterium
CCTTTACGGTCCTGATGATACCGAACATCTGTTTCCGGTGAATCCATTTACCATTCCGCCGAATGAATCCGACCTGGTCAATATCGCCACCGGCGGTGACTATTCCATGACCATGAAGGATGACGGAAAGTTTCTGTATCGTTGGGGTTCCATCCATAAACGCCCCACCGATGTCCGCATGTATGCCAAGCTTGCCCTGCCTGATGAGTGGAAGGTTCCCGGGGCGAATTACACGGTGACCAAGGCGCAACTTATTTTGAACCACAAGATCACCAATAATCCGAACGATCAGATTCGTCCCGAGGACTTTGAAAACGAAGGCGCCAAAGGACGTATCCCTGGTTTTGTTAATGTCGGCGGCGTCATGACCGCTGATCGCGACTGTTATGAGGGTGATGGCCATTTCATCCCGGCGGGAACATTGTTTAAAGATCCCGCCTATGCTCAGGGTCTGCCTGTTGATACGGATGGCGACGGCATCCCCGACAGCGGCGGCTGGTCTTCTGATCTTCAGTATGGCTACACCAACGCCTGGTATACAACCATGGATCGTGAGCCTTTCGAGGCTGATGAGTTTGGAAGGTGGGGGGCGAGATATCGTCTCAAAGGACCCAAGTTCGGTCAGAACCTGCCGGCCCTTGAGATCCCCATTGAAGATTGTACAGCCCCGCCGCTTAGAAAAGATGATATCAAATATGTTGTCGGCACGGATGAAACCACAGTGATAAACCTGCTTGACTGGGCGATTATCGGCCAATCACCCTTGAGGACAAGCCAGGGATGGATGGCCTATCTTGATGCCGATGGAGATGGCCTTTCCGATGTCGAGGGGTTGCCGCTCACCGATGATTTTGATGTTGCCGTTTATATCAAGGGTGACTACAAGGCAACCGCGATTTACAGCGTGCAGCTTCTCCTTGAGTATGAGAACCCCGCAGTTTCAACCCAGGCAGAGCTGTGTATGGACGGAATGGACAATGACGGCGACGGCTCCATTGACTGTGCCGATTCCGACTGTGGCGGCGCCTGGTGTCCAGAGGCGAATTGCACGGACGGGCTTGATAATGACGAAGACGCCTATGTGGATTGCGGTGATCCGGATTGTGCGGGGGCGGTCAACTGTCTGCCTGATGCTGAGATTTGTACCGACGGCATCGATAATGACGGTGATGGCATTGTTGACTGCGAGGATGAAAACTGCCGCGGAGACGCAGCCTGTGTTCCCGAGGTGTGCAGTGACGGAATCGACAACAATGGTGACGGTATTGTCGATTGCGATGATCCGAGGTGCGCGGTGAAACCGTATTGCACCGGTGTTCCGCCAACGGAGGTTTGCAACGACGGGGCTGATAATGATCTGGATGGTCTGACAGATTGCGCTGACCCCGACTGCTCCACCGTTCCTGCATGTATAACCGAGATCTGCAACAACGGCATCGACGACAACTCAAATGGTTTGACAGACTGTGCGGATCTTGACTGCGTTGGTGATCCAGCCTGTTCCGTTGCTGCCTGTTCGGACTATACCGATAAGACAGCCTGCAGGGCGGCCGGTTGTCTCTGGAACAACAAGAAGCTGTTATGTTATTGATACGTTAGCAGTCTTTTTTTGAGGCAACTTTGGGCAGGGTCTTAACGGGCCCTGCCTTTTTTATTTGGAACATGAAGCACTGGGCAAGTATCTTCCCGACTTTTCAGCAATCAAAAGCTAAAATTTTCGCCCATTTCCAGTTGTTTTTATTGGTTGGGCTGTTAGCCGGACATTGTCGATATAGGCGATGGACTGATAACAGTACTGGGTATTTGTGTAGTCTGTCCAGGTAGCCATGCATTCGGTGTTATCGGTCAGGGTGTTCTCATAGACGAAAACTACCTGCAAGGGCAGATTTGCCGTGTCCGAAGACCTGGTGACCTTTAAACTCGCTTTTCTGTCTGTCAGGAATCCTCCATCCGGAACAGATGTCAGAGGCTGGCTCCAGACAAATTGACCGACTTGTTCCGCGTTAAGTTCTTCACCGGCAACAAGATATGCTGTAAGCACAACTTCTCCGTCTTGCCCTCCCACTGGATTCCCAACATCAAATGTAAGGGTATATTCAGTATTGGTTGAAGCGTATTCATCAAGCGGTTGAAAGAGATAGTGGACAATGGATGATTCCTCATCTGAAGGGTACTCTCCATTAATTTTGACACTAAAGAGCCGGGCAACATTTTCTCCCGTGGTGGGTTGGGGCGCTAATCCATAACCAACATTAAAAGTGTCGGCGCCACCGTTTCCTTCCTGTTTCCATTCTTCGACATAAAGCATGGAATATGAGTTGTTGTTTAATGATTGGGCATCAAAGCCTTGGTTGGCAATTGCAATGACTTCTTCAGCTGCAAAAATTGGATTTAGTTGGGGAAACAGGAAAAAAACGGATAAAGATGTGTAAAATGCCAATTGTGGAAGAAGTTTTTTTCGAAGTGAATGTTTCATTTTTCCCCTTTGAGATTTTCAGATAATTATTGCCGGATGCCGCAGATGACGCATAAAACAGAGCGGCTGCTTGCGTAACCTGATGGTCTCTGTTTTGCGACTTTACCTGTCAAAACGATTGAAACCGAAAAAGGGTTCCCTGAGAGGTAAAAAAAGTTTGATGGGAAGAAGCTTGAAGGGATTTTTTGTATCAGGCAATCTTCCCAAACCCCGTGATGACAATTTGTCATACCGGAGTTAAGGTATAGCCCTGCGCGGAATAAATTACAGATGGGTGGAGGACGCGGATGCTCAACATATATTTTGCCGGAGCCATACGGGGTGGACGCCATGATGCCGAACTCTATGCCCGACTGATCTCTTATCTGAAAACCTTCGGCAAGGTGCTCACCGAGCATGTCGGCGATGAAGAACTTTTGCGTGATGAAAAATTAATGACAGAGGAGGATATCTTCCGGCGCGATATGCAGTGGCTCCACACCGCCGATCTTTTTGTTGCCGAGGTCACCACTCCCTCTCTGGGGGTTGGTTATGAAATCGGCCTGGCCCAGGTTCTGGGCAAGGACATCTTCTGTCTGTACCGTCCGGGTGAGAATATGCGTCTCTCCGCCATGATCGCCGGTAACCCGGCTCTCCAGGTACACAGCTACACCAGTCGAGCGGAAGCTGAAAAGCTGCTGGCCGGCTGGATCGGGCAGTTCCGCAGAAAAACTTCCGCTGTATGATAATATGAATAACCGGCTTTCACGGTCGGTATTTATCTGTGTGACGATAAAACAAAGTATGGTCATGGACAAATATACATCACAAAAAAAAGAGTCATCCGACTCATGCCGGATTTCCGGATCAGTCACCCTTTTTGTGGTGAGCGCCGTGCAGTTTCTAACCCCCTTCATGTTGTCAGCAGTGGGTGTGGCCCTCCCATCCATTGGCCGGGAATTTTCCGCCAGTGCGGTTCAGCTCGGGCTTGTTGAAACCGTCTACATTCTCGCATTTTCGCTCTTATTGTTACCGGCGGGCAGGATGGGAGATATTTACGGAAGAAAGCGGGTTTTTATGATCGGTATCGGCGTGTTTACCCTTGGAACCCTTCTGATTTCAACGGCCTATAGCATCGAAAGTTTTATCGCTTTCCGCTTTTTCCAGGGCAGCGGCGGCGCCATGATTACGGGTACCAGTATCGCCATTCTGTCTTCAGTCTTTCCTCCGGAAAAACGGGGAAGGGCCATGGGCTTTATTGTTGGTTGCGTGTATCTTGGTTTGTCCGCCGGACCGGTGCTGTCCGGTTTCATGGTGACCCATCTGGGTTGGCGGTGGATTTTTTATTTCGGAGTGGTGGTTGAGGTGTCAGCCTTTATTCTCACCTTGCTCAAACTCAAGGGAGAATGGGCGGAAGCCCGGGGCGAGCGGTTTGACTGGCTGGGAACATTGATCTATTGCATCTCTCTGTTCTGTTTGATTTACGGGGTGCTCCACCAAGAAAAGGGAGGGCTGCATCTTGGTTTCATGGGCGGTATCGGTCTGCTGTTTTTTTTCTTTTTTCAATCCCGGATAAAATTTCCGATTCTAGATGTCAACCTGCTTCTCCATAACCGAGTCTTTGCACTCAGCAATCTGGCCACACTGATCAATTACGCAGCCTCCTTTGGAATCAGTTTTTTCTTCAGTCTGTACCTTCAGTATGTGCGGGGTTTTTCACCCCAGGCCGCGGGGATGGTTTTGATCATTCAGCCTGTCTGTCAGGCCATTCTGTCACCGGTGTTCGGGCGGTTGGCCGAAAGATATTCTCCTCCGCTTCTGGCTACTCTGGGAATGGTCCTTTGTGCCGGCGGGCTCGGGGTTGCCTCCCTGGTTCATGAACAGACCCCTCTTCCGGTGATCATTGGGATGCTTGGTCTTATGGGCATCGGATTCGGAATTTTTTCGTCTCCCAACATGATTACGGTGATGGGCAGTGTCGGCCCGAAACATTACGGTATTGCATCAAGTTTTTTAGCCACCATGAGAACCCTGGGCATGTTATTCTGCATGACCATCATCACCGTGATTTTTAATCATTTTATGGGGAAAGAGCCGGTAAGCCAGGAAACAAGGATGGCATTTCTGACCTGCATGCATCTCAGCATGGTGATTTTTTGTGGATTGTGTGTCGTGGGGGTTCTTTTTTCAATGGGGCGGGTGAAAAACATGCGTGTAGGAGTAAAGAGGGGTGATTTATAGTGGCACAGGAAGGTGCTGTTGAAGTCGGCTGGGAATGGGAGGTGAAAGGCTGATTTTTTTTGCAATTTTAAGAACAAAACAACCATCTTGTTGTCTTTTCTCCTGATATCCGTCTTGCATATTCCCAATCCGAAATCACGTTGACATATGCTGGGAAAGCCAGCGCCAACATACTATAAAATCTCAATGGTGAATTTTTTCCACAGGAAGACAAATGTCGCATAGAAACGCATTGAATCGATTGAAAAACCATGTGCAACAGCTGGTGGTTGGTCAGGAACAACTGATTACCCGACTCCTGATCGCTCTGCTTTCCAATGGCCATGTTCTTGTTGAAGGCGCGCCCGGTCTTGCCAAGACTCGGGCCATAAAAGCCCTGGCTTCGGGCATGGATGCTGATTTTCACCGCATCCAGTTCACGCCCGACCTGTTGCCTGCCGACCTCACCGGTGGCGATATATATCGTCCGGAAACAGGGACGTTTGAATTCCGCAAAGGGCCTGTATTTCATAACATTATCCTGGCAGACGAAATCAACCGGGCGCCGGCCAAGGTGCAGTCCGCCCTGCTTGAAGCCATGGAAGAGCGGCAGGTCACAATAGGCGCCACAAGTTACCCTCTCCCCAGTCTTTTTCTGGTTATGGCCACCCAGAACCCCATTGAGCAGGAAGGTACATATCCTTTGCCAGAGGCCCAGCTGGACCGTTTTCTGCTGCACGTGGAGGTGGAATATCCGGACCGGGATGCCAGCAGGAAAATTCTGGCTCTCACGCGAACTGAAGCGCTGCATGAAAATAACGCAGCCCCCCCTGTCCCGGATAAAATGGTTCTTGAATCGCTTTTTGCCGCCCGGAGAGAAGTGATGGAGCTTCACCTTTCCGACAAGGTGGAGGAATATATTGTTGAGATAATAGACGCCAGCCGGAAACCGGGTCGCTACTCCGGCGAACTTGCCGGCTGGTTGCGCTGGGGTGCCAGTCCACGGGGCGCCATTGCCATCGAGCGAGGCGCCAGAGCCCTGGCCTGGTTGTCCGGGCGCGATTTTGTAACGCCTGAGGATGTTCAGCAAATCGCCCCGGATGCCCTGCGACACCGTATTATCCTTGACTACGAAGCCGAAGCGGATGGCGTCACCACCAGTCGTTTTGTCGCGGAACTTCTGAAACGGGTGCCTTCATTATGACAGTTGCCGGCGTCAGAGTGAGCCTGCGTGAACTGGCCAGACTGCGTGGATCGGTGAAGGGATTGCGTTTGGTCGGGTTTCGCTCTCCGCTTTCCATGCGCGTCGGTTCTCATCTTGCCGCCCACAAGGGGAGAGGGTTGGAGTTTGACGAAGTACGGCATTATCAGGCCGGTGATGATGTGCGCTCCATTGACTGGCAGGTGACCGCCCGACGGGGAAGACCTCACACCAAGCTTTTCCGGGAAGAAAAAGAAAGGCCGATCTGTATCCTTGCTGATCTGCATCCGGGCATGTTTTTCGGTACCCGTCGCCGCTTCAAGAGTGTGCAGGTATCACAGTTGGCCGCCATGGCCGCCTGGGCTGCTCTTCAGAACGGTGATCGCGTCGGCGGAGTGGTGATCGGTGCGGACCGCTTTGTGGTGATGCCTCCAAAGTCGAGACACAGCGGAGTCATGGCCCTGCTTCATGCCCTTGACCAATTACAGCCGGATAGCCCCGGCGACACAAAGTTGGGCCGGTTGGACCAGGGGCTTGGCAAACTCCATTCCCTGGTGCGACCTGGCAGTCTTGTTATTGTGCTGAGTGATTTTCGGGAACTCACTCCTGCAGGGGAGCGGCTGCTGCGTGCTCTTTGCCGCCATAGCGACGTGATGGCTGGTTTTATTTACGACCAGTTGGAGGCACGGCCGCCGCAACAGGGGCGGTTCAGTTTTTCCAGCCTGCGCAAACAGGTACTCCTTGAAACCGGGTTAGTCAGTGTGCAGCGGCAATGGCAGGAAAGTTTTCAGCGACACCATGACCATCTGCATGAACTGGGCAGAAAAAATAATTTCCCGGTGCTCGATGTGTCCACGGAAATGGAACCTTCGCAAGTACTGCGTCTGGGTGTCGCCAGGCTGAGGAAGAAGTAATGAGTCCCCCCTCTGATGAGCTGTTAGCCGGACTGCGTCCTCTGCACAGTCCCCCCCCTGTATCCTGGTGGCCCCCGGCTCCCGGTTGGTGGCTGCTTGCCGGACTTGTCCTGCTGGTATCGTTTTTGATTTTTTTCCGGTATCGGGGCAGAAGGGTGCGTCGGTATGCCTTGGCCGAGCTGGCCTCCCTTGATCACTCGGTTCTTGCGGCAGATGAATATCTTTTCCGCCTGGCCGCCCTTTTGAAACGTTATGCGCTTTATTGTTATCCCTCAAGCGGAGTCGAGGATCTGACCTGCGATGACTGGCTTCGTTTTCTTGATGACCATGGCGGCAATGGGGCATTCACCAAGGGCTGCGGTCAAGTGATCGGCAATGACCTTTTCCGTCCCGTCACCCATGCCGATCCTGTGGCATTGAAAGAACTGGCACGGCAGTGGATCAAAAAAAACAGGAGGCGGAAATGATTCATTTTGCCTGGCCCTGGATTTTTCTGATCGGGCCTTTGCCCTTGCTCGTTTATCGTTTTCTGCCAAAGGCCGCCGCAGCGGAAAAAGCTGCCATGTTTGCTCCGTTTGTCGTGGCGGCTTTTGGTGATTACGTTGGTGATGAGACAAAAAAACGCAGCTGGCCCCTTTTCGTGGCAACCTTTATCTGGCTGCTGCTGCTTTGCGCAGGGGCCCGTCCCCAGTGGCTCGGTGATCCTGTTGAACTGCCGGAAACAGGGCGCAGCCTGATGCTGGCCATTGATGCTTCCGGTTCCATGGAGATACCTGATCTGGATATAAACGGCAGTAAGGCCAGCCGGCTGGAGCTGGTAAAACAGGTGGCCGGTGATTTTATCCGCCGCCGTTCCGGAGACAGGGTCGGCTTGATCATCTTCGGCTCCCAGGCCTATCTGCAGGCGCCCCTTACCTTCGACCGGACCACTGTCGATGCCCTGCTTGCCGAGGCGGAGATCGGCATTGCCGGGAAGGAAACCGCAATAGGTGATGCCATTGGCCTTGCCGTCAAACGGCTGCGCAGCCTGCCGGAAGGAAAGGCTGCGCTCGTGTTGCTTACCGACGGAGCAAACACAGCAGGGCAGGTGCCGCCCAGGCAGGCCGCTGATCTGGCTGCCCTGGCAGGACTGAAAATTTATACCATTGGTGTGGGTGCTGACCGGATTCGGGTCAGGGGATTGCTGGGCTCAAGGATGGTCAATCCGTCGGCTGATCTCGATGAAGAAACATTGCAATACATAGCTTCCGCAACCGGAGGTAAATATTTCCGCGCCAAGGATGCCGAAGGACTTGTTGATGTGTACAGGCGCATTGATGCAATGGAACCTCTGGAAGGGGACAGTCAGACCGTGCGGCCGGTAACCGCGCTTTTCATGTGGCCGCTGGGAGCAGCATTTCTGCTTTCCTGGGCAACCGCTGTCTTTGGTCTGTTGCCGACAGGGAGGAAACAGCATGCCTGAGATAATTTCCCAGTTCCATTTCCTGCGACCGGCCTGGTTTTTTGTGTTTATCCCGACAGCTCTTCTGCTGGCTGCCCTCTGGCGGCAACATTTCAGGCAATCCGGACTTGAAGGAATATGTGATGCCGATCTGCTTCCGCACCTGCTTCTTGACCAGGGACGCAGCAGCAGAAAACGTCCTCTTGCTCTGCTTGCCGCAGCATGGCTGCTGGCCGTAACGGCCCTGGCCGGGCCTGTCTGGAAGCAGCAGCCCCAAACGACATATCGTCTGGGAAGCGGTCGGGTGCTGGTGCTTGATCTTTCTCCATCCATGGCGGCAACGGATATTACGCCGAGCAGACTGGAGCGGGCCCGCTATAAACTCAATGATATTCTGCAACAGAGCAGGGAAGGCCGCACTGGTCTGGTGGTCTTCAGTGGTGATCCGCACGTTGTCGTGCCGCTTACCGATGATGTGGCGACCATCAGTTCTCTGTTGCCGGCTTTGTCGGTTGATGTCATGCCAAGTTATGGTGATGCCGCAGAAAAGGCGCTTGAATTGGCTGCTGCCCTGCTCTCGCGGGAAGGAATCAAGGGAGGCGATATCCTCCTCATCACCGACGGTGTTGAAGACATGGCCAGTTCCGTGTCCAGGGCGGCTAATCTGCGGAAGTCGGGTATCCGGCTTTCCGTTCTCGGCATTGGCACGGAAAGAGGCGCCCCTGTTCCTGACCCGACCGGCGGCGGATTTGTTTCCGATGGCGCGGGCTCTCCCCGCCTGTCCCGTCTGGATAGTGCGTCCATGCAGGAAATTGCAACAGCCGGTGGAGGACGATACAGTCTTTTTACCGCCGATGAGCAGGATATTCATTTTCTTTTGGGCGCGGAGACCAAAAATTTGCTCTCTGCAGGTAAAAACACCAATAAAAATATCGACCGCTGGCAGGAAGAAGGAGTCTGGCTGGTATTGCCCCTGCTGCTGTTGGCCCTTGCCGGTTTCCGACGGGGCTGGCTGGTTGCCGCTGTTTTTATCCTTCTTCTTCATCCTGGTTTTGCCAGCGCCATGACCTGGCAGGATCTCTGGCAGCGTCCCGATCAGCAGGCCGCTGAACTACTTGCGGAAGGCGATGCAAAAAAAGCGGCGGAACGCTTCAATGATCCTGCCTGGCGTGCCTTTGCCCAGCATATGGCAGGGGACTATAAAGCTGCCATCGAAACCGGGAAGAACGCCTCCGGCGCCGTTGACCTCTACAATCTCGGCAACAGCCTGGCCAGGGCCGGGGAACTGGAAAAGGCGCTGGCCGCCTATGATAAAGCCCTGCAGATGAACCCATCTGATGAGGATGCCGGATACAACCAGGAGCTGATAAAAAAGCTCATGGAACAGCAGAAAAAAGAAGAGCAGCAGACCCGGTCAGGCGACTCATCTGATCAGCAGAAGCAGGACGACAAACAGCAGGAGGGACAGAAAAAAGAGCAGAACAACGATCAGCAAAGCGGGCAGTCCCATCAGGAAGAAGAAAAAAAAGAGGGTGATAAGCCCCGAGGTCAGAATGGAGCTGAAGCGCGGAAAAACGAACAGCAGCAGGAACAGGAACAGAAAACCGGCAGGAAGGACCAGCAGCAAATGGACAGGGAAAAACAGCCGGATCAGGAAAAAGAGAACACCGCTGACCAGCAGTCACCTGAGAAACCACAGCCCCAGGATCAGATAAATATGAATCAGGAAAACAAGGAAGCGGCGCAACGTGAAAAACAGAAAGCAAATCCCGCCTTTTCCGTCCCGGATGATCGAAAGGACAAGATGACCGATGAGGAACTCGTTCTGGAACAGTGGCTGCGGCAGGTGCCGGATGACCCATCCGGCCTGCTGCGCCGGAAATTCATGCTCGAACATCAACGCCGCCTGCAGCAGGGGGAATAGCCTTGAAAAACAGAAGTATCGCCATCATAACATTCTTTCTTTCTCTCCTTCATTTCATGGCAACGGCTGGCAGTGCCGCAGGCATACTGGAAACCCGGCTCGATCGTACCCAGGTCACCCTTGGCGAAACTGTGCAGCTTTCCATCAAGGCGGAAGGCAAGCTCAGCGGTGAACCGGACACAACTCCTCTTGAAAAGGATTTTGATGTTCTCGGTTCGTCCAGAGGTTCAAGCATTAATATCATCAACGGCAGCATGAGTTCATCCACCACCTGGGAGATCACTCTCCAGCCCAAAAAAGAGGGGACTCTTACCATTCCCTCACTGGAAATCGACGCGCTGCATACCGATCCTCTCGCTCTGAAGGTTTCCTCTTCGCCTTCGCTCCAGGCGGACGCGGGGTCCGACATTTTCATTGAAACGGAGCTGGGTCCGGATGATCCCTATGAAAGGCAACAGGTTATTTATACCATTCGTCTTTTTGTTGCTGTGAAACTGGCTGAAGGGAATATCTCCGCCCCACAGCCGCAAAATACCATCGTCCAGCAGCTCGGCGACGACCGCACCTATGAAACGACCCGCAACAACAGGCGTTACCAGGTCATTGAACGCAGCTATGCCCTGTTTCCCCAGCAGGCCGGCAATCTGACTATTGACCCTCCCGTATTTGACGGCAAGGAATTTGAAAGAAACCGGCGCAGAAATCCGATTGATCCCTTTTTTGATCGTGATGCTTTGGGCATGTTTGCAAACTCGGTGAAGCCGGTGCGGATAATCGGCCAGGAGGTTTCCCTGACTGTCCGACCTCGCCCGCAAAGTGTTGATGGGGCGCTTTGGCTCCCGGCTGATTCCGTTTCTCTTGCCGAAGAGTGGCGGCCGGAGTCAAACTCGGTAAAGGCGGGAGAAGCCATTACCAGGACAATTACCATAACCGCCGGGGGGCAGGACGGCGCTTCGCTTCCTGAACTTACTCCCGGCGGCATGGACGGCTTCAGGGTTTATCCGGACAAGGCAGAGGTGAAAACCGATCCGCAGCATGAGGGAATCAACGGATCGAGGCAACAGAAAATCGCTTTTATCCCTGTCCGGCCGGGGTCTTTCACGTTGCCGGAAATTTCCCTGCAATGGTGGGATACAAAAGAGGACAGGATGCAGGTCGCGTCCCTGCCGGCGCGAACCGTTACCGTCCTACCCGGAGAGAACCAGTTTGTAGGGGCTCAACCGCCCCCGCCGGAGAAGCGGCAACAGGCAAAAACCGGGGATACGGCGCCGTCCGTCGGGAAGGGTGAAGCTCAGATCCTTGATGTTGCTCAAACCCCGGTGGGGAGTTCTCTTCTCTGGCAGACTGTTGCGCTTGTTTTCGGCGTAGGCTGGTTCTCCACTTTGCTGCTCTGGTGGCGTGACCGGCGAAAACGGAAAAAGAGCGGGACGCCGCCTGTCATATCACAACGATATCCTGATAGAGCCAGGCAGGATTACCGCGGTGAGTTTCTTTCCGCCTGCAAGAGCGGCAATGCTGGGCTCGCCCGTAGCGCCCTTTTGCAATGGTCAGCGATCCTGTGGCCGGAAGATCCGCCCAAGGGACTAAGTGAACTGGCACAGCGCATTGATGATCCGGCATCCGTTGATGCAATCAGCGAATTGGACCGTTTTCTTTATGGCGGCAATGCAATCCAGTGGGATGGCCGAAAACTTGCCTCCCTCCTGCAACATATTTCCGGGAAGAGTAACCGGAAGTCCATAAAAAAGACACCTCTTCCGCCTCTGTATCCATAAGAAGCGGCTTTTCAACTTCCTTGACAAAATCGGAAAACGATATACTATTAAAGTAAGTAATCAATTACTAACTTTTTGGAGGTTGTATGGGTGCACATTTGAAACACCTGCCGGCGGAGGAACGCCGTGCCGTGACGGTTGAGGTCGTGGTCGAGCTGGCCGCAGAGCAGAACCCGAATGATATCACAACATCTGCTATTGCCAATCGCATGGGATTGACACAGGGGGCTCTGTTTCGACACTTTCCCAATAAAGCCGCGATTCTGGAGGCAGTGATGGCGTGGGTGTCCGAGCGGCTGCTGTCCAGGCTCGATAAGGCCACGCAGGGGGCGCAATCTTCCCTCGCCGCCCTTGAAGCCATGTTCATGGCCCATGTGGACTTTGTTGTCGAGCATCCGGGTGTGCCGCGGATTCTCTTTGGTGAGTTGCAACGTGCGGAAAAGACGGCTTCCAAGGACATTGTCCAAGCGCTGATTCACCGCTATGGAAAGCGGCTGCAGCGACTGATGGAAGAAGGGAAAGCGCTGGAAGAACTGGACGCCGACCTCGACACGGAAGCATCAGCCATTCTTTTTATCGGCACAATTCAGGGGCTCGTCATGCAGTCACTGCTGGCCGGAGACGTAAGCCACATCCGTCAAGCTGCGCCGAGGGTCTTTGCCATCTACCTGCGTGGCATCAGGAGGGCACCATGAAAAATCCGCCTTTTCAGCGTCGCACGCTGGCGCTTCTTGTTGTGCTTCTGCCGCTTCTCGCGCTTTTTGTCTATGTTGCCTTGCGATCTGGGCCACTGGCGCCCATTCCGGTGACTGTCGTAACCGTTGAGGAGCGGTCCATCGCCCCGGGGTTGTTCGGCATCGGCACGGTTGAGGCGCTGTATACCTACAGAATCGGGCCAACATTTGCCGGACGTGTCAAACGGGTGGATGTGCAGGTGGGCGATCGGATAAAGGCCGGACAGATAATCGGAGAAATGGACCCGGTTGATCTTGACGAGCGAATCCGCGCCCAGGAGGCAGCGTATAAACGCACCGAGGCGCAACTGCATGAAGCCATGGAACGGCAGACTTATTCCCAGGCGCAGGCCCGCCGTTATGAAAAATTACTGACATCGGCATCGATAAGTGAAGAGACCGTTGCCACCAAAAAATATGAGCTTCGGTTAGCCGATGCAGGCCTGAACTCGGCCCGTGAAGAACTCACCCGTGTCCGCGCCGAAGGTGAGGCATTGGTCGCGCAACGAAACAACCTGCACCTTGTCGCCCCGGTGGACGGTCTTGTCACCGTGCGCTACGCAGATCCCGGCACAACTGTTGTGACTGGTCAGGCTGTGGTTGAACTGATCGACCCGACGAGCTTGTGGGTAAATGTCCGTTTTGATCAGATTCATGCACGGGGGCTGGTTGATAATCTGGCGGCGCAGATCGTTCTGCGTTCGCAGTCTGGTGAATCTCGGGCCGGGCGCGTGGTGCGGGTAGAGCCGTTGGCCGACTCCGTAACCGAGGAAATCATGGCCAAGGTTGTGTTCGAGCAACTTCCCGATTCATTGCCGCCGGTCGGCGAATTGGCCGAAGTCACCATTACTTTGCCGACCCTTCCGGAATCGCCGGTCATCCCTAATGCCGCCATTCATCATATTGATGGACGACTCGGGGTATGGCAGGTCACAAATGGAGATCTGCACTTTACACCGGTTTCCTTGGGTACAGCCGATCTGGATGGTTATACGCAGGTACGTGAAGGGCTTGAGATCGATGATCAGGTGGTGCTTTACAGCGCAAATGGTTTACACGCCCGCAGCCGAATCCATATTGTTGACCATATTGGTGGGGTGAAGCGATGATCAGTCTGGCAGGGCGCGACATCATGCACTCCTGGGGCAAGTTCGTTTTCACCGGGGTGGGCCTTGGAATGCTGATCGGGGTTACCTTGTCCATGGCAGGCATCTATCGTGGTATGGTGGATGACGCCAAGGTGCTGCTTGACAACAGCGGCGCTGATCTCTGGGTGGTGCAGAAAGATACCCTCGGACCTTATGCTGAATCATCCAGCATCTATGATGATACCTGGCGAGCCATTCACGCCATGCCGGGCGTGGTCCGGGCGGCCAACATCACCTATCTCACCATGCAGGTGCGTCAGGAAGAGCGTGACGTGCGGGCGATGGTTACCGGTGTTACGGCCGGGGAGCCCGGCACACCAGGCTGGCCGCCCTATCTTGTCGCAGGAAGGCAGATTACCCGGGGCCATTATGAGGCAGTGGCGGACATTGCCTCCGGATTCACGCTCGGTGATCGTCTCCGGATCCGCCGCAACGAATACACCGTGGTCGGCCTGACCCGGAGAATGGTTTCTTCAGGCGGCGACCCGATGGTGTTCATCCCTCTCAAGGATGCCCAGGGAGCCCAGTTCCTCAAGGACAACGACGCCATTCGCCAGCAGCGGCGCCGCACCGCCGAAAACCCGGCCTTCAACCGGCCCGAAGTACCGGGTTTGCTCGATGCCGTCATCGCTTCGCAAAGCATCAATCCATACGTCAACGCGGTTCTGGTGCAGATTGAAGCGGGTCACACTCCGGAAGCCGTGGCGGAATCCATTCGCCGCTGGAAACGTTTGACGGTCTATACCCGTAGCCAGATGGAGGCGATTCTCGTCGGGAAGCTGATCGCCACTTCGGCAAAACAGATCGCCATGTTTCTGGTGATTCTTTCGGTTGTCAGCGCGGCCATTGTTGCATTTATCATCTACACTCTGACCCTTGGCAAGATCCGCGAAATTGCCGTGCTCAAGTTAATCGGCACCAAAAATCGAACGATTGTCGGCCTGATCATGCAACAGGCTATCGCCCTGGGGTTGATTGGTTTTGTCGTTGGCAAGATCACGGCCACCCTTTTGATGGCGCCGGTCTTTCCCAAATATGTGCTGCTTGAGCCGCTGGACTCGGTAATTGGCTTTTGCGCCGTGGTTGTGATCTGTGTGCTGTCGAGCATCATCGCCATTCGTGCCGCGCTCAAGGTTGATCCGGCTGAGGCAATAGGAGGTTGACATGGTCGGCAATGGTATTCATATCGAAGGTTTGAAAAAGCGCTATGGCAGTGGAGACACCGCCGTCGATGCCCTGAAAAAAGTGGACATGCAGGTTTCCCCCGGCGAGGTGGTCGGCCTCATCGGACCATCGGGGTCCGGCAAGAGTACCCTGCTCAAATCTTTGGGCGCGGTGATCGAACCTACTTCCGGGCGAATGATTCTCGGTGATGAGGTTATTTATGACGATGGCTGGAAGGTAAATGACTTGCGAGCTCTGCGTCGCGACAGGATAGGTTTTATCTTTCAGGCGCCATATCTCATCCCCTTCCTTGATGTTACCGATAACGTCGCCCTGTTGCCCATGCTGGCCGGGGTATCAAACAATGAAGCGCGCAGGAGGGCAAGAGAGCTGTTGAAATCGCTTGATGTGGAGCATCGCGCCAAGGCGATGCCGTCGCAACTTTCCGGCGGAGAACAGCAGCGGGTTGCCATTGCCCGTGGACTGGTCAACCGTCCCCCGGTGATTCTGGCGGATGAACCCACCGCGCCGCTTGACAGCGAGCGTGCTCTGGCGGTGATTCGGATTTTAAACGACATGGCCCGTAAATTCGAGACCGCTATTATCGTTGTTACCCACGACGAAAAGATCATCCCGACCTTCAAGCGTATTTATCACATCCGCGATGGGGTGACTTACGAGGAAGCCGGCGAGGGGCGTGAGTTTGAGTAAGGCACAAACGATTTTTATTATTGAGCATCGGCTTTTTTGCGGTATTTTTTCATGTCCTGGAGTTTTTTCGATGCGTTTTGGCTAAAGAAATTTTAAAAGAAAATGTGACCGAGGATTTTGAATATCTGTTCTGATTTCGTTACGTTTATCAGGTAAGAAGAAAAGCCTACGCATTATTCACGAATCTTTGCGAAAGGCCGGCGAACACAACGGCCAACGAGCAGCCATGGTTCGTCTTGACACCGGGAAACCCATGACATTCCGTCGTCCCCATACCCTGCGTCTGAAGTTTGTGCTTTATCTTGGAGGCATTCTCGCCGTTTGCCTGGGCGGGTTGTTTTTCTGGTCCTATTCCCAGGCCAGGCAAAGCATTCTTGACCAGGTGGATCAGCAGGCCCGCACCCTGCTGCTTCAAGTAGTGATCACCAGGGCCTGGGTCGCAGACCATGGTGGCCTGTTCGTCATCAAGAAACCAGGTGTCGAAGAAAACCTTCTTCTGCCCAAATCCCTTATTGTTGATCGTGAGGGGCAGTCATACCTCATGCGTAATCCCGCCCTGGTCACCCGTGAAATTTCCAGCTACGCCGAGGAGGCCGGACTTTATCGGTTCCGGTTGGTCAGCCTGAAGTTGAAGAATCCTGACAACGCTCCCCTTGATTTCGAAAAAGAGGCCCTGGAACTCTTTCAGCGAGAAGGCTACGAGAAGACACGGGACGGCGTGGCCATGCAGCGGTTCGACAACAACCGCCCTGTGTATTGTCGTATCGTCCCGCTACAGGTCTTGTCATCGTGCCTGGAGTGCCATCAGGATCAGGGCTACCAGCTGGGAGAGATCCGCGGCGGCTTGAGCGTGATTATTCCCATGGACAAGGCCCTGTCGGCCATGGCCGGCACCCGTAACCGCTTCATCCTGTCCGGTCTGGGTATCATGGGCTTGGTTCTCGGCACGGTTTACCTGCTTCTTTTCAAAATGGTTCTTCAACCGGTTGACCACCTCCATGCCGTGGCTGCCAAACTGATGGCTGGAGAGTATGCTGTGACCGCCCGACTGACTACGGGGGATGAGCTGGAATCCTTTGCCCGCGCCTTCAACACAATGACAGCCAATATCAAAGAGGGCTACACCGGCGCCCTGAAATCGCTCGTGGCCGCCATGGATGCACGTGATTCGTACACTCGGGGTCATACAGGCCGTGTAGCTGCGTATTCGGTGGCGATTGCCAGGCGACTGGGCCTGTCGGAAGAAAAGATAGCCGAAGTCGAGATCGGCGCGATCCTCCATGATATCGGCAAGATCGGAATCTCGGATTGCATCCTGCACAAACCGACTCCCCTGGACCAGGAGGAAACCAATACCATGGAGGCCCATGTCAAAGCCGGGGCCAAGATTGTCAACGACGCCGACTTCCTGCTCTGCGCCCTACCGGCCATTCTCTACCACCATGAACGGCTGGACGGCAAAGGCTACCCGGAGGGTTTGCAGGGGGAAGAATTACCCTTGGTCGCCCGGATCATTTCGGTGGCAGACAGTTTCGACGCCATGACCACTGACCGGCCATACAGAAAAGGGTTAAGTGGACCGGAGGCCTTGGCGGAGATTGCCAAACACAGCGGCACACAATTCGATCCACAGGTAGTCGCGGCCTTTACAGCGGTCTTGAGTGAGGTTGATGGCAGTGGAGATTTTGAGCAATGATGCTTTCACGTCTGGTTCATTAGGTGGCATCAGGTGTAAGCAAAGAATGAACTTTTGGTAAAATTGGAAAAAAGAATGCAAAAATTGCAGATAATAATTTTGGTGCTTCTCTTGCTTATTCCGCAAACTGGAAAGGGGTTCGATCTTCCCTTTTTTTCGCCGTCCGAGAAGGAAGCGCAAAGCTTTGTCGACAAGGTTGTCCCTGAAATTGTGGTAAGCTGGGATGAAACGGTGCTGGCCCGCTATGCCCACCCGGAGTTTTATAAAACCGCACCACGAAACAAGGTGGATGAACTTTTTTTCTCTTGCAGGATGCTTGGCCCTTTACAGAAGTATAAAACGGCAAAGGGTGAAATCATGGAGATCAAGACTTCCGCCGGTAGAAAATACGTGACCGGCAGGTATGTTGCTGAAGCGGATTTCGAGAAGGGACCTGCATCCATCGAGGTGTCCATTGCCAAGGAAGATCAAAAATGGATGATTACCGGGTTCTACGTCAGTTCCGAAGCCTTCGCCGCCCGGGACAATTCGGAGAAAGCCCTGACGAATACGAATAAGGAACTCAGCCGTGAAGAGATGAAGAAGATGGCGGAGGCGTTTCTCCAAGAAGATGATATTGTCGGCCGCAGGCATGGTGTGGATGAAATATACCCGATAGCGGCGTTGTTCGTCGTTGAGGGCGAAATGAATATGGCCTTGCAGCTTTATGATAAGGCTCTGGAGTCTGACCCGGCCAATCTTGATCGGCAACTGGAATATGGCGAATTGTTACTGGCAGAGGGGAGGAATAAGGATGCTGCGGTAGTTTTTCACCTGATTGATGAGATGGCGGAGAATGCCGATCTTTTGGCGCAGTCGGAGAAGAGACTGTCCGATCTCGGCGGCTCATCCCCGTCGCAGTCGTGTTCCATTGCTGACGATGCCGAGATTGTTATCATGCCGGTGGGCAATCCCAACACCAGGATATTACAAGAACTCTGCCAGAAGCTGCAGGAGAAAATGGGGATGACGGTGCGCATCGATAGCCACGTTATTTCTCCGGGGAGCGAACCCGATCGAAAGCTGAAAGACCGATATACTGCTGATGTCTTCCAGGATGTGAACGATAAGATCAGTATACTGCAAAAAGATGCAATCTTGACTTCCCTCAAATTTGACGCAATGGATTTACAGACGCCGGAAAATCAAAGCCGTTTTCTTTTGAAGTTTTTTTCTCTTCTTGGTGATGCAGGCGAGCCCGCCCGTCAAGGCTATGAAGCGAATCTGGCACAATTGGGCGAAGAGGGTCAATACGACATCGAACGTCTTTCTGATGACATGCGCCGTGCAATCCCTTTTGACAGGAATGAAAAGACCAAGGTGTATGTCGGTGTGACGGAGAAAGATCTTTTCAGGGGTAAGGGAAATTTTCTTTTCGGCGGCACAACAGGAGCATACGGCATCATATCCTACTATCGTTATACTGCTGCTATCAATGGAGAAAAACAAAGTCGACAGCGGTTGATCAGTCGCCTTCTCAAGCAAGCCCTTTCCAGTGTAAATTTCGCCTTGGGAATTCCGCGATGCAACACTCCGTATTGTGCCCGGTCCTTTCCGCAAAATATATCTGAACACGATGCCAAGGGAGAAGACCTTTGCCCAGAATGCAGACAGAGTCTTGAATCATATAAAAAAGACCCCAGAAGCAATACCAGTGCCTATGAATATTTCGTTCTGGGTGAAAAGTACAGGGTAGAGAAAAAATGGGATCAGGCCGTTTTGTTTTTCAAAAAGGCGATTGAGCATCATTCAGAGCAGGCACCTTCAGCATATCAAGGCTTGGGGAAAACGTACTTTGATCAACGACGTTACGTCGAGGCAGATGAATCGTTTCAGGACTTTTTCAATCTCTCGGCAAGCAACGGTGTTGCCGAACAGGACCTGCCCATGGCTGTCCAGATCGGCAACAGTTTCTTGGCACGCGAGCAACTTGAGATAGCCAGGTATTATTTCTCCCGGATACTGGACACGGACGAACAAAACATCAATGCCATCGTTTTCATGGGCGATTTTCATAAGAAAAAAGGAAACGATGGAAAAGCCGAAGAATTTTACCGGCGCGCCATCGAGATCGATCCGGATGGATTTCTTTCAAACTTAGGAATGGCCGGTTATCTGGGGGAAAAAGGAAAATCCGCCGAGGCCGTGAAACATTATGAAAAATCTCTTGGCCATATGCCAAAAGATGCCGAAGTGCACAGGGTTGTGCAGGTGCGGTATAATCTAGGCATGGAATATTTCAGGCAGGGATCGATCGACAAAGCGGAGGAGCATCTGAAAGAGGCATTGATAGTTGACCCGGCCTTTTTCCAGGCCCTTAATTCCCTTGGCCAAATATACGGGAAAAGCGGCAGGCTGGATGAAGCGCTCGCAAAATTCAAGGAAGCGGTTGAGATTAAGCCGACTGACGCCGACGCCTGGAACGATCTGGGATATACCTACTATTTGAAAAAGGAGCACCGGGACGCGGTCAATCAGTATGAAAAGGCGCTGAATATTGCACCTGGGAATGGATTATGCCATTATAACAAAGCGTTGGTTCATTTCGCGTTACAGGAGTTTGACAGGGCGATTCATCATGCTGACATGGCGAAGAATTGTGGGTATCCAGGCAACCCGCAATTTCATAAGGCTTTAGCTCCGCATCGGAAATAAGCCGCATGGGGACAGGGTTGAAAGGAAAAAGAAGGAAAAAGAGATCTGACTCCAATTATTCTGCCGGTCATTCTCTACCACTATGAACGGCTGGACGGCAAAGGCTACCCGGAGGGTTTGCAGGGGGAAGAATTGCCCCCCTGGTCGCTCGGATCATTTCGGTGGCAGACAGCTTCGACGCCATGACCACTGACAGGCCATACAGAAAAGGGTTAAGTGAGACGGAGGCCTTGGCTGAGATTGCCCGGCACAGCGGCACACAATTCGATCTACAGGTTGTAGCGGCCTTTACATCTGTATTGAGCGAGGTTGTGATGGCAAGAGTTATATGGTTATCATGCCTTGCATGTAGATGACAGCCGTACCGGATATCGTGACCCGGTCACCATAAGTCATGCAAAATAACTCGCCGCCCCTTGCTGAGACCTGGCGGGCGTGGAAGGTGTTTTTTTTCAGCTTGATTTTCCAATAAGGAATCAGGGTGCAGTGGGACGAGCCGGTGACAGGATCTTCATCCACGCCGAGCTTTGGCGCAAAAAAACGGGAAACGAAATCAACGTCATTTCCTCTGGCTGTGACAATGACGCCGCGCTTATCAAGTTTGCCGAGTCTTTGGAAATCGGGCCGTAATGCCGCAATTTCCGCTTCGCTTCGAAACACTGCCAGGTAATCTTCGGCTTGTAAGACTTCCGCAGGTTTAATCCCAAGCCCCACAACAAGATCGGCCGGAGGCGCACAGGCCTCTGGAGGTCGAGACGGAAAATCCATTTTCAACAAATCATTTTCCCGCAACACCGTGAGTTCCCCACTTCTGGGTGAAAAAAATCTCACTAACTCACTGTCAGTATTAAGAAAATTAAAAATCACCCATGCCGAGGCCAGGGTTGCATGGCCGCAGAGATCAATTTCCGTCGTCGGGGTAAACCAGCGTAATTCAAAGTGGTCGTCTTTTTGTACGAAAAAGGCTGTTTCTGAAAGGTTGTTTTCTGCCGCAATTGCCTGCATTGTTGCATCTGATAGCCAGTTTTCCAAGGGACATACCGCCGCCGGGTTGCCGCTAAATACGGCACTTGTGAATGCGTCAATCTGATAAATTGGTATTTTCATGACTGATTCTCGGCAGATCAAATTTCAGAGTGTTTTCAAGTAATTTTTTTAACCGGCTGGCGGAGCACGGTTTTCAGTTTTTCCGGGGCGCAACGTCTCATGTCGCTTAAATACAGTTCATGGTGTTTTCCGGACATCTCATAATTGTTTTCCCGGATGAAGGCATGGAGTTTCTCTATGGTCGGACCTTCTTCGGAAAAAGGACCGATGTGCATGATTTGAGCAGTCACTCCTTCATGATATGCTTCAAAGCGTAATTTGGGCAGTGCCACAGGATTTTTCTTCCTTTCGACCTCGGCAATCGCCTGCTCAAGAAGTTCTTTTGTGACATATTCAGGCTGCATGATCATCAGGGTCCACTTCCAGATCTCCTTGTTGCCGATGGAGAATTCAGTCATGTCGTCACACCACCACAGTCCTTCAAGTGGAGGAACCGTATAATCAGCGACGCCGCTCTTTTTGATCATGAACTTCAAGGTATAAGAAACACTGTACAAGACCTCGATCGCATCATGAAACGATTGGGAGGTATTGGGATCGCCCTGGCCGTCGACCATCAGGAAATTCATTACCGGCACCTCAACGAGCGACACCTCCTTTTGGGAAGGCGTATAAAGAGGTTTGAATTTCTTCTTATAATCAATTTTTTCCATCATTCATTGCTTTGAGGTACTTTGCCTGCACATTGGCGCCGATGAGCCATTCGCCCCGAGATCGCTCAGGCTGTGATTTTTTCAGTTCAGCCACGACTTCCTCAAGCGTACTTGCCCCGGTAGTCAACTCTCTGGCCTTTCTGTCAAAGGAAGTGATATAGTCTTTCATCTGCGTCACATCCTTTTCGCCCGATAGCGGCCCATGCCCCGGAATGATTCTGTCGGCGTCAAGCGTTGCCAGAAAATCAAGGGCCTGCTGCCAACCGGTGAGGTCGCCGTCGCCCATATAGGGGTGGAAATCCGTGAACAGTATATCACCGGCGAAAACGACCTTCTCGCTTGGAATATATACCAGAATACTGCCGCTGGAATGGGAGGGAGCGACATGGATCAAATCCACATCGATGTCGCCTAGTTCAAGTCGGGCCCGCTCAGTAAAAGTCATATCAGGATAAGCGATTTTCGTCCCTGCCATGTCCTCGGCAGTCAACCCGTAATTTTTTGCATTGGCAAGGCTGTCTGCAGCTTTTTGCCGCATCTCATTCCCACATTTTGTCTGGCAGACAATTACGGCGCCAAGTTTGGCAAACTCTGCATTACCGAAGGAATGATCAAGATGATAGTGCGTATTGACGACATATTTGATCGGCTTATCTGAAATTTTTCTTATATCCTGAATAAATCGTTGTGCCTCTCTGGCAGAGATAAGGGTGTCGATGACGACGATTCCTTTCTCGCCGATGATTATCCCGGCATTGGCCCCAAAACTATTGGCCGGGGATGGCTCTTTGACATCGAGATATGCGTAAACGTGGTCCGTAATCTGCACCAGGCCGTTTTCTTCGGTATGGGCCATATTGACAAACAGAAAAAAACAGCATATCACAAGCCCGCAACTCCACAATTTTCTCATGTTCACTTCAACTCCTCCAATATGTAAATATTTGTCTGGACAGAATACCTGTCCTTCACTTTCCATAACATCGTTGTCCGCTGACTCGAAACAAAGAATCAGGGTTCTTTCCGTGGCGCGAATTCTGGGTTTGACGTTCCCGGTTCAATCCCGACCCAGAATTACATCGGCCATGGTCTTCTTATCCTGACAGAAGAGTTTTTTGACCCGTTTGCGGTACTCTTCAGGGGACACATGTTCCTGGTGCGTACCGATGACTATCGTCATAGCCGGATACGCTTCGGTCAGAGCCTTCTCATACATTTTCAGAAAGGGGCAGAGGGCCTTCATGCAGTAAGTGAAATGGATGGCATCCAAACGAAAGGCTGTCAGACCTTTAATCCTCTGCAATAACTTGTCGGGCCCGGTCAAGGTCGGACAGCCCGGACAGTTGATGATGCCAACCAATACCAGCTCTTCGTCTGCCGGATACCCGGCGAATGTTCCCCGCCGTTTTCTGAAATCCGCCAGGCAACTGGCAGAACAACAGCCGAGGTCCTGGGTGGCGTTGGAACAAGTGAGAATGCCGATGCGTGACATATTGTGACCCTGTATGAAAAATAAAATATATTTTCCTGAAAAATGAATTTCTAAACGCCCTTTTATAATACAGGTAATGCAAAAGCACCTGTCATTTTTTACAGGTAAGCCTTGGCATTATTGATACGATTTGATAATAGAGAAGGCCTCCTTTCCATACTGGAACCACTCCGGTATTCTTGAGTATGAATCCATTCATCTCAAATCCAAAAAGGAGGCCCCTCATGAAATTTTACACCAAACAGCACAAATATTACTGCGGAATCGACCTGCACACCAAAAATATGTATGTCTGCATTCTCAACCAGGAAGGAGAAACGGTTTTTCACCGCAACATTAAGACCAACCCTGACTCTTTCCTCGAAGCAATCAAACCATTCAGGGAAGACATTGCCGTCTCGGCTGAATGTGTGGTATATGGGGACGTCCATAAGATTATAAATTAGTTGGTATTGCCATCATGAAACTTATAATTTCATGGACGTCCCCTGTGCCCATTCATTACCCGGCTACGGCTCGGTAGCCTCCGTCTGGGAACCGCCTAGTGCGGACTCGCTTGCTAGGTGGTGTGGGGGCTGGGGGAGAAATTCCCCCGGCTACCCGATTATATTCTGTTACTGTCTTCCTCAATCATTTCTTGGACGCTATTTAACCAATAACTTGGGTCGGCTTCTTTGCTAAAAACAATATCGATGAAGTTATTTGCTTGCAAAGCATGATAAACATTTCTTCTTTGCCCTGGTGGGGCTTTGCGGACCATGTCATGTACTTCATTAACAGCTATTGACACATGATATTTAGATATAGCTTTTACGATGAGGGATGAGTTAGCTGATAAGCGAGCTAACGACAGCATATCGTCTCCAGAGGAATTTCTTTCAGCGTGAATCATTGCGTTGATTAATGACTCAGTGTTGTTACTAGATTCGAGAATACCACTCGAAAGTTTGGGTAAAATTTCTTTGAATTTTTCGAACGTTGAGGCACCATAGTCTCCGTATCCCAATTGTTGTAATTCCTTAATCGTAGGATCTGCAAATAACTTTTTTAAAAACATAATTTCCCTCCTTACATATTAATTAAATATAACGAGTCTGTAGGAAAAGCCCTACGGGGGTATATGGGGACGTCCATAAGATTATAAATTAGTTGGTATTGCCATCATGAAACTTATAATTTCATGGACGTCCCCTGTGCCCGCGCTTTTTTACCCGGACGCGGCTCCGTTACCATTCCTTCAGAAAACGCCCTGGTGCATAAGTCGCTGGTATTTTCCCGGCGGGGATTCCATTTGATGATGTAGGAAACTTTCTTTTTGTCGCGCAGGGCAAGTCTGGTCTCCAGTGCGTCATGGGCCGAGTCGAGACGAACCAACAGCTTTTTGGCTGTCAGCGTTCTGGCCCGGTCGATTACCCGGTTCAGGTAAGGAACAAATCCTTCCTGACTGTGTTGGCTGCCGGGACGCAACTCCACCTCAAGACGCCAGCCCTCAAGGCCGAGATAAGAGGCAATTGGGGCATAACCGTTGTAATTGTGATAAGTGCGGCTCACTCCTTTTAAATCCATTTTTGATTAAGTACTCGTGGCGCAACAAAAAATTAATCAATCCGGATACATGTCACGGATACACAACTACCCGGCGGAAGGGTCCTTTGCCCTTGCTTTCGGTCATCAGGCCGCTGCGCTGGGCCAGCTGGTGCTGCAGGGCGCGGATGTTGGCTGGATGCGGAGACAGTTCAACGGGCTGACCGGTATTCATCACCGTGTTTATGGCTTCTTCCGCGTCGGTCAGTGCTGAATCCCGCACGCTGTTTCTTTTTTCAAGATCAAATGTTGCCCGGAGAAAATTCTCGAGCTGCATAACGGTGTTGCTTTTCAGGGTGTAGAGGGGGATACCCTGAGAGTGGAGCTCCCGCAGGCGGCGGGGCTGACGTTTTTCCTGGGATTTAATGGTGAGCAACAGATCCGCCTGGTTTGGGTCGCTGACAACATCAGCAGGAATGGCAAATTTTTCAAGCATTCGTTCCAGCCGTTCGCGGCTGACACCGTAGGTGAAAATGCGAACAGTCTTTTTTTTGACTCGCTCTTTTCCTCCGGGCAAAGGGCTGATTGGCTGTTCGGCCGGAACAATTTCCACTTTCCCCTGGCTGTCGCGAAGCCGCAGCTCCGGATGAACCGGTTGGCCCCTGAGCAGAGCATCCACCACCGTTGACAGTTCATGATGCACGGCCAGTTTGTCTCGTTCCTGGATTTCCACCAGCACGTCAAAGGTGGAGGGCGCCTTGCGTTCCAGCACCGTTTTTCTGGTGCTTCTTCTTCTAGCCTCTTCATCGGAGAGGGTGACTGCCTGGATGCCGCCCACCAGATCCGCCAGGGTGGGATTCTGCAGCAGATTGTCAAGGGTGTTGCCGTGGGCTGTGGCAATGAGCTGTACACCTCTTTCCGCAATGGTGCGGGCTGCAGCGGCCTCGGCTTCGGTGCCGATTTCATCGATGACGATGACTTCCGGCATGTGGTTTTCCACCGCCTCGATCATAACGGCATGCTGGCGGGCGGAAGAGGGGACCTGCATCCTTCTGGCCCGGCCGATGCCGGGGTGCGGAATGTCGCCGTCGCCGCCGATCTCGTTTGACGTATCAACGATAATCACCCGTTTGCCGAGTTCATCGGCAAGTACCCGCGCTGATTCCCTGAGCAGGGTTGTTTTGCCGACGCCTGGTCTGCCCAGCAGGAGTATCGATTTGCCGCTTTCAATGACATCACGGAGAAAATCCACAGTGCCGATCAGCGCCCGGCCGACCCGGCAGGTGATGCCGATGATGGTTCCCGACCGGTTGCGGATGGCGGAAATCCGGTGCAGGGTTCGCTGGATTCCGGCCCGGTTGTCGTCACTGAACTTGCCCACCCGGCTGATGACATAGTTGATGTCTTCCATTGTCACCGCGGTGCGGGAAAAGACATCCATCCGGTCGGGATAGCGAATTTCAGGCGGCCTGCCGAGATCAAGGACAATCTCGATCAGTTCATGGCCGCTCTTGATCTTTTCTATTTCAACCAGTATCTGCGGCGGGATAATGGACAGCAGTTGGGCAACATCATCCCGGTTATCTTGCTTCGATGCCATTACTCATCCTTTGCTAATCTGCTTCACAGCGCGCAAGTAATTCATGGAGGGATTTCAGATAGCGCTCTGATTGTTCAAGATAAAAAGAGAGGGCATGGGAGAATTTCTTGCCGATCACGCCATCAATAAAAAGCTGACTTATCTGTTTTTCCTGCTCCAGGATGCGTTGGGACGCAACCAGGATGTGGCGTTCGTCCGGTGACATCGACTTCATGATGGCATGGAGGGTGCTGGCTGCGCGGGGCTGATACATCCAGATGTAGAGAAGGTCAAGGGCGTTGATAATGAGGATTTTGGCGAGATCCGGCTTCTTTTCATTTATGGCCTGCATGAATTCCTTTGGAGATTCAAGCATAGTGATCACATCGGAATCAGGAAAGAGTGTCTCAATGGTGGCATAGGTTTCAAATACCTGGCCGATTTTGGCTGAATAATCCAGGGCGCGGAAACGGATATTGTTGAAACGGTCGGCCAGCCCCTCTATAAAGCCGGCTACGCAGTCCGATGCCAGTTTGGAAATAACGGCCGCCCATTTCTGCAGCATGGCGTCAACGGCAACAACTCCTGCTCCACCAATGATCCCGCCGATGCCCCAGTTAAACAGAAGGGCCAGGGGGATGGAAAGGATGCTGCGGAAGAAGTTGCCCAATACCGCTGCCTTGGGAAGTCCACGGAAGATGTTGTGGCTTGAAATATAGATGCCGTTGGCCAGAGCCATGACAGTATAGAGAACAAACGGGCTGGTTGCGGTGGTAATGCCGAAAAGCCTATCCAGAATGAGCGTTTTTATCAGCAGATCAAGCAGGGGGACGGAAAAACCGGTAAAAAGCAGCGAGTCCGCTAATCTGTCCCAGCTCACATAGTCATTCCATTTCATCAGGGGGGAACGTGTGATGCCTCCGGCGCCGAGAACAGACTGAATAATATTTCTGAGTCCAGTGATGCCGAACCAGATAAAGGCTCCGAAGTAGGCGAGAAACCACCAGTCCTTGGTCAGCGCGAAGGTGGTGAAAGCGGGCAGGAAGCCGATGAGTATCTTGAGGCCGTTTTTCAGGTGGCTGTTGAGGCAGCGAACGGGAATATCCTTGTGTTCGGTGGCCTTGTCCTTACGTGTCAGGGTCAACTGGTTGTCCTGCTCCTGAATCCACCCCAGAGTTGCCACATTCCCTTGTGGGCCCATGTGGGTAGAGTAGGACTGGACCACCCAGTCTCTGTGTTGTTCATAGTGGAAGTTCATTCCCGAAGAAGCGGGGATCAGTTTGCAGGATGGAATTGTAAGAATATCTTTGTGTTCCCATGGGACATTATCCTGTTGCCAGGAGGTATAGGTATTGGTTTTTGGAACATGGGTCACCTGGAGGTGAGCGGTAATCCGGACGGGAATCTGCCAGCGGGAGTGTTGCTGCTCCCGTTCGATTTTTCGTTGCGCCCTGTGGGGGAGTGTCCCTTTCATCACAAGGCCCATGCCATGGCGGTGACGGGAACTGCCGGTGGAGTCGCTGCCGATTCGCGACTTGAGGACCGAGTTTTTATAAAAACCCTGAAGCGCGGGCATATTGTGCAGTATGGTGGTCAGTTTTTTTCTTCTTTCCTCCCTGTCCGGAGGAGGCGGGGTAGTCTCTTCCTCATCGTGGAGGATTTTCTGGATGACTCTTTTCAGGTTGATGACATTGGCCTGATTGATCGCCAGTTGCAGCTTATTGATCTCGGCGTTATGTGTCGATTTGCCGGAGGTGTAATCCTTGAGGTTGAAAATTTCCAGATGAGTGATTTTGCCCCGGCAATCGTAGAGAAGTTCCAGGACATCGGCCGGACTCAGGTTGCTGAGGTTTAAAGTCACCCTGGAGCCGGAATGGAGGCTGTGGAGCCTGTGAAGAAGCTCAACAGGAGAAAGCTGCAGCAGGCTCGGAATATCGGGGTCCTGGTACGGTTCGTCCGGGTTGCGGAGAGTAGGGTTTTTCGAAGGCTGCAGAAAACTTTCGATGATCGCGTCAGGATCAAGGGTGTTCATAATCTCAACGGCATGGGCGATGCGCAGCCGTTCTTCCTGGTCGGCCCGGTCATACACCTTGAGAAACTCGACCACAAGAGCGCGCATGGCGGGGAGCATGCGGTTGTGTATGAATTTGGCCAGGTGGAGAAGGGAAGGCTGGCCGGAACCTACAAAGGCGATGAAATCGTCCCGTTCAAAAGGGGGGAGGTTGATTCCGTATGCCTGGTTGATCAACGGCAAATGTTTTTTGTTAAACTCCCTGAAAACATCAATAACATAAAGCTGCTGGTAGGCGGAAATCCTTCGCCCTTCGTCCATAAAGGACTTTGCCGGTTCGTGTTTGAAAAAATTGAGAAAATCCTGTTTGTCGGCAAAACCGCGCGGCGCCCAAATGAGTTTGATGTAGCGGCCGCGGAATCTGGCGGAAAATTCAATGCCGATCCTGACGGTGATCCCCATGATTTCGGCCGATTCCAGCAGTTCCGTTGCCACATCAACATTGATAAAGTTGTAATAAATGACGGTCAGTCGCCGGATGCCCTTGATCCAGGCATCCATGACCAGGTGGGTCGGCGATTTTCTTCCCTTGGTGTTGGCGTCGTGAACATGATCATCAAAGGCGATCTGGTTCCATTCCTCCGGCATTTCGATGAGGTGATATTTGTTCAGCTGACTGCGGATAAAACTGGGCTTTCCAAAGGTGGCGGTCCGGAAATCACGGGCAAGGACAAGCTGGTGAAGATAATCCCCCTGGGAACGAATCAGCTCCTTCATTATTTCGATCAGGACACGGGCTGTGTTCCTGCGCAGAGTGGATTGGGAGCTGCAGAGGACCTCGTCCCGCAGGGAACGAAGGGCGTTCTGACGATCAGCCGCCTTGCCCGCCTCGAGTGATCCCAGAAGATGAATGACCGCATAGGCGATCCTGAGTCCCATGGAGGCGGTCATCTCCTTGATGCCGTGCGGATGGAGGTAGGGGGTTAATAAATTCTTGATATGTTTGTGCGATTCATCCCGATTGAGAACATCGTTAACGATATTGAGCAGGATATAATCGTTTTTGTCGAAGAAGAATTTTGGGATATTATTGTCGTTTGTCATTTAATTTTAATTTTAGGCAAAGGAGGCAAAAAAGTGTAAAATTTTTTGATATCCCATCTGCAGGGATCAGGCAATATATAAGATTGTCTTCAAATAATTCTCACCTGCACTGTTTCAATAAATTTCCCGCCGGCCAGGATGTCGGAAAGGACAATGATCCGGTCGCCCTGTCTGACGATGCCGCGTTGCAGGAGTTGCTCCAGGGACCGCTGGATTGACACTTCCGGGTCCTTTGAAAAATTGAGCCGGAAGGCATGGATTCCCCAGTAAATACCAAGCCTGCGGCGGACGTGGGTCGTGTTGGTGAAGGCGAAAATCGGGGCAATGGGCCGGCACTTGGACAAAAGCACCGCCATCAATCCCCGCCTGGTGATGACTAGGGTGCCCACCGCCTGCAGGTTGTTGTTGAGAATGGCGGCGCTTCTGGCAATCTCTTCTTTGGGTTTGTATGATATGTGGACCCGCACCGTGGGGTCAAGGCTCATCTGCTGCTCAATCCTGCGCGCCACGGCATCCATGATTTCAATGGACTTGAACGGGTATTTCCCGGTAGCCGTTTCTCCTGATAGCATAATTGCATCTGTGCCGTGCTGCACGGCATGGGTGATGTCGGTCACTTCCGCCCTGGTTGGAGTGGGATTGACGATCATGGATTCAAGCATGTGGGTGGCGACGATTACCGGTTTGCCGGCTGCCCGGCATTTTTTGATGATCTCGTCCTGCAAAAGCGGCACCTCCTCATAGGGGAGCTCCGCACCAAGGTCGCCGCGGGCGATCATGATGCCGTCCGCGGCATCAATAATTTCATCAAGATGGGGAACCGCCTCGGCGCTTTCAATTTTTGCAACCAAATCAATGGGCGCTTTCTTGTCGTCAAGATACTGCTTCAATTCCGCTATGGTTGATGACTTGCGGATAAAGGAAAGGGCGATGAAGTCAACGTTGTTTTCAATGGCAAAGTGGATGTCCTGCCAGTCTTTCTCGGTAATTGAGGGCAGGTCGGAACTCTTGCCGCGGATATTGATATGCCGCCGGGAAGTAAGGATGCCGCTGTCAAGGCATTCGCACCTGACATCGGTCCGGGTTATTTCCATTACCTTCATGCTGAGCATGCCGCCGTCAACCAGGACGATATCGCCCACCGACACCTCGCTGACAAACCCGTCATAACTGACCTCAACGCAATTGGGTTCAAGTTCGGCCTGGCGTCTGATGGTGAGTGTCAAAATGTCGCCTTCCGCAAGCACGATATCCCTTTTTACGTCGCCGGTTCGCACCTCCGGCCCTTTCGTATCAAGCATGATGGCAATGGAGCCGCCGAATTTCTTGTTGATCCGTTTAATCGACCGGATGACTCCGCGGTGCCATTCATGGGAACCGTGGGACATGTTGAGGCGGGCGATGTTCATGCCCTTGTCGCAGAGCTTTTTCAAGATGTCAAAGGAGGATGTTTTGGGGCCGATGGTACAGATGATTTTTGTTTTACGCATGGCTGGTTGTGTGGTTTGGCGAGTGTAATCAAAGGATGAAATTTCTGTCTCTGTCTATCCTATCATTTTTTAACTGGAAAGAAAGAGGAAAGAATGTCGAGAAAATCGCATTTGGCGGGGCGGGGATACTTTTCGTGTCCGGCGCCAAGGGGATCATGAGCGCATGACTTTTCTCAAGGCGCAGTTCTCTGTAAAGCGGTCAAAATTTTTGTCTGCGGTCAGAATCAAAGATCGGATGTAGATCTGGTTTCTTTGCCGAATGTCTCAGGCAAAAGTTTAAAAACGAAAGATTGCACCAGCCCCCCAGCCGAAATCTGTATGCCATTGCCCGAGCAGGGACACGCTTTTAGACAGGGTATAGGTGAGTCCTGCTTTGCCTTCCCATTTTGTGACGTGGGT
>JAZDEG010000008.1:0-31386 GCA_043809085.1 Pseudomonadota bacterium
TCATTAAGAAAAGCTCTGAAAATGTTGACCGTGGCTCTGTCACTGGTCATGCTGCTTGGCGGTGCGGCTTTGACAGCCTCTGCAGGTGACTCCATCAAACCGTTCAAGGGCGGCCTTGATACCAAAACATGCACATATGAACCGGTAGAGTCGGTCTGGGTCTGCCCCAACTAGAACAGACAATCTATCTAAACCGATTCACCATAACAAACCCGCCTGGAGGATCAATTCTCCGGGCGGGTTATTTTTTGATAAAGCCAATGGACTCCGACTTTTCCCTGCAAAATGAATGAGAGATGGTTAACATATCAAAATGGAGATACTTGTCACGAATCAATTAACAGGAATTGAGAAATGCCGGAAACACCCTCCTGACAGATTCACTACTACGTTTTTTTAAACCGCATCCGGTTCAAGAAAACTCCATCTCCTGTTTCTGATCCCGGGTCAGCAGGGAAATAACGGCATCCCGGCAGGATTTGTCTTCGTAAAGAACCTTGTAGATCTGCTCGAGAATCGGCATATCCACCCCTTCCCGCTGGGCCAGTTTCCAGGCCGAGCGGCTGGTTTTCACCCCTTCGGCGACCATTTCCATCTCTTCCAGAATTTCTCCAAGCTTTTTGCCCTGACCGAGTTTGAGCCCCACCGTCCGGTTGCGGCTTAAGTCCCCGGTGCAGGTAAGAACAAGATCACCCAGGCCGCCGAGTCCGGAAAAGGTAAGGGGATTTGCGCCCATCTTCACCCCGAGCCGGGTTATTTCCGCAAGTCCCCTGGTGATGAGCGCGGCCCTGGTATTGGTTCCATACCCCAACCCGTCACAGATGCCGGCGGCAATGGCGACAATATTTTTCAACGCCGCACCCAGCTCCTGGCCGATGATATCGGTGCTGGTATAGACCCGGAACCGTTCGGTGTGAAAAACATTCTGGATTGCTGCGGCAATCTCTTTTTTTTCAGCCGCCACGGTCACCGCGGTCGGGATACCCGCCGCCACCTCCCGGGCAAAGGACGGCCCGGTCAAGACCCCGATTGCCGCCTTTTTGCCATATCGGCCCAGCTCGTCCGCCATCACCCGGCTCATGGTCATCAGGCTTTCATCTTCAATGCCCTTGGTGGCGGAAACAACGATTGCCTCCTCACGCAGATGGGGAAGAACTCTGGAAAAAACCGAACGGTAAACATGGGAGGGAACCACCATGAGCACAAAATCCTGCCCACTCACCACATCTTCCAGTTCGCTCGATGCCCTGATCCCGGCTCCCAGGGAAAAGCCGGGCAGATATTTCGCGTTTTCATGATCCCGGTTAATGGCGGCGACATGGTCGGCATAATGGGCCCAGAGGTGAACATCATAGCCCTTTTCGCCAAGAAGCTTTGCCAGGGCGGTGCCCCAGCTCCCCGCTCCGATAACCGCTACCTGTTTGCCGCTGGTCTTATCCATTAGTTCGTTTCTTCCACATCCATATCCACATCATCTTCATCATCCCCAGCCTCGGAAACAGGCACCATGTCCATGGCAACCACCTTTTCTCCGGGTTCAAGGTTGATCAGGCGCACTCCCTGGGTGGCCCGGCCGATGATCCTGAGCGAACTCATGTCCATCCGGATGATTTTGCCGCCATCGGTGATAATCATGATCTCGTCTTCGTCGGTAAGCTGACAGACGCCGACAATCTTTCCATTGCGTTCACTCGGTTTGATGGCGTAGACGCCTTTGCCGCCTCTTTTGGTAATCCGATATTCCTCAACAGGGCTTCGCTTGCCGTAACCGTTTTCCGTTGCCACCAGAATGGAATGTTCCCGGTTAAGGACAACAGCGGCCACCACGTGGTCATCTTCAGCCAGATTGATGCCCCGCACGCCTGCAGCTGTTCTCCCCATGCTGCGTACATTATTTTCATGAAAGCGGACAGCCATTCCGTTTCTGGAAACCAGCAGAATATCCGATTCACCATCGGTCAAAGCGGCGCTGATGATTTCATCATCTTCCCTGATGGTCAGGGCTATTTTGCCTCGCCGTATGGGCCGGGAGAATTCGGAAAGCACTGTTTTCTTGATGACTCCTTTTTTGGTGACCATCATCACATAACAGTTGCCCACTGAACAGTCAAAGTTCTGGACCGGGAGAATGGCGGCAACCTTCTCATCCTCGGACAATTCCAGCAGATTGACGATGGCCTTGCCCCGGGCAATGCGGCTGGCCAGAGGTATCTCATACACCTTGCGCCAGAATACCTTGCCGTGGTTGGTGAAGAAGAGAAAGGTGTCGTGGGTGGAAGCGAGATAGAGATTGTTGACAAAATCCTCTTCAACCGCGGTGATCCCCTTTATGCCTTTTCCGCCGCGGCGCTGGGAACGATAGAGATCCACCGAATTTCTCTTGATATAGCCGCCATGGGTGACGGTCACCACCATGTCTTCCTGCTGGATCATGTCTTCCGGCAGGATTTCATCAGGCGCATCAATGATCTCGGTTCTCCGGTCATCGCCATACTGTTCCCTGATCTCGGCAAATTCGTCACGGATAATGCCCATGACGAGACTTTCATCAGAGAGCACCTTTTTAAACCAGTCAATTTTTTCCAGCAATTCTGTAAGCTCGCTGAGAATTTTTTCCCGTTCGAGCCCGGTCAGCTTCTGCAGCCGCATGTCAAGAATGGACTGGGCCTGGATCTCGGTGAGAGAAAAACGCTCCATGAGGCCCTGTTTTGCTTCCTGGGGATTGGCAGAGGCCCTGATCAGGGTGACCACTTCGTCCATGTTGTTGAGGGCAACCTGCAGTCCCTCCAGGATATGAGCCCTGGCTTCAGCTTTTTTCAGTTCAAAATTGGTCCGCCGATAGACCACGGTCTTCCGGTGGAGCAGAAAATATTCAAGAATCTGCTTTATATTGAGAACTTCAGGCTTTGCGTTGACAATGCTCAAAAAGATGATACCGAAACTCCTCTGCAGGGGAGTCATGATGTAAAGCTGATTCAAGACCACATCAGCGTTTTCATCCTTTTTCAGATCAAGCACGATCCGCATGCCTTCCCGGTCGGATTCATCCCGGATCTCGGCGATTGATTCAATCCTTTTTTCCTTGATCAGCAAGGCTATTTTTTCCACCAGTTTCGCCTTGTTCTGCTGGTAGGGAATTTCGGTGATGACAATTGATTCGCGGTTTACCTTTTTGCTTCTTTCAATATGACTTCTGGCCCGCATCAGCACACTGCCGCGTCCAGTTTCATAAGCCTCGCGGATGCCGGCCCTGCCGCAGATGAATCCGCCGGTGGGAAAATCAGGGCCGGTGATGTATTCCATCAGTCCGTTCACCGTGATCAGCGGGTCATCAATCATGGCAAGGAGTCCGTCTATCACCTCCCTCAGGTTATGTGGAGGGATATTGGTGGCCATGCCGACAGCAATACCGGATGAACCGTTGATGAGCAGGTTCGGTATCTTGGCGGGGAAAACAACCGGTTCATTTAACGAGTTGTCATAGTTTGGAATAAAATCGACCGTATCTTTTTCCAGATCAGCTATTATTTCCTGATCCAGTTTGGTCATCCGGGCCTCGGTATAACGCATGGCCGCCGCAGAATCACCGTCCACTGAGCCGAAGTTTCCCTGACCGTCCACCAGGGGATACCGCATGGAAAAGTGCTGGGCCATTCTGACAATAGTGTCATAGGCGGCTGTATCACCATGGGGATGGTACTTACCGATGATATCACCGACGATTCTTGCTGATTTCAAATAAGGTCGATTATGATAGTTGTTCAGTTCCCGCATGGCAAAAAGAGCCCGGCGGTGAACCGGTTTAAGCCCATCCCGCACATCTGGCAGAGCCCTGCCGATGATGACGCTCATGGCGTAATCGAGATAGGATTTTTTCATCTCTTTTTCGATGGAAACCGTTGGTGATAAAACTTCCTCGTTTTCAGTCATAGCTACCGTTTTTTATTAGAATTTGTATGATTCAAATCAGGAGCCGGGAGTCGTAATGAGAAAATGTTTACTCCCGGTGTCTCAAAGGGGATATTCACCCTAAATGTCGAGTTCGGTTACTTCAAGTGCATGGCTGTTGATAAAGTCTCTTCGGGGTTCTACTTTATCTCCCATGAGGGTCGTAAAAATATCGTCCGCTCCTTCCGCGTCTTCAATTTTCACCTGCAGCAATACCCTGTTCTCCGGGTTCATTGTGGTGTCCCAGAGCTGAACCGGATTCATCTCGCCAAGACCTTTATATCGCTGCAGACTGCTGCCCTTAAATGATTCGGCCTTCACCTTGTCAAGCAGGTCCCGCCAGTTTTCCACCGCAATACCCTTGTCACCGGTGACAAGGGTAAATCGGGCTGTTAACAGCTCTTTAATTGCGGGAAATATATTAATAGCCGATCTATATTCGGAGATGAGGGGTATCTGCGGACCCACGGTTAGAAACATGTGGGCCTTGTCCTTAACCGCTGCATCGAACTCATAACAACTCGTCTTCCAGCGGCACGGTCGAAGATTGCCGAGAACAAGATTCGCGTCTTTTATCAATCTGTCCCGTAAACGAAAGACAAATTCCTCGTCGGCAAACTGATCAGCCGTATGGATTCCCTGTTCCAGGAAAAAATAAACTATATCTTCCCATACATTGATCCTCTGAAGAAAATCGGTCAGTTTCTTGTAGTTGGACAAATTCCGTAAAACATGAACAACATCCTGCTCATCAATAAATTTTTCACCGTTCAACCGTATCTTCATATTTGCGCTTGCCTGCTGAAAAAGAAATATGTTCAAATCTTCCTCACCGCTGAAAAAAGTCTCTTTTTTCCCTCTCCCCAATCGATAAAGGGGAGGCTGGGCAATATAAACATGACCCTTTTCAACCAGAAGCGGCATCTGCCGATAAAAAAAGGTGAGAAGCAGGGTGCGGATATGTGCTCCGTCAACATCGGCGTCTGTCATGATGATAACCTTGTGATAGCGCAGTTTATCTTCTTCAAAGTCATCCGCTCCCACACCGGTTCCCAGGGCGGCTATGATCTGCTTGATCTCCTCGCTTGCGAGAATCTTATCAAAACGGGCTTTTTCCACGTTCATGATCTTGCCGCGCAGAGGCAGAATAGCCTGGAAAGCCCGGTCCCGACCCTGTTTGGCGCTGCCGCCTGCGGAATCACCCTCAACCAGAAAAATTTCCCTTTCCTGGGGTATTTTTGACTGGCACTCGGCTAGTTTTCCAGCCATGAGCAGATCAATGCCTGATCCTTTTTTCCGGGTCAGCTCCTTGGCCCTTCTGGCGGCTTCCCTGGCCCTGGCGGCATCAACTGCCTTGGCGAGAATTTTTTTCGCCTCTTGGGGATTTTTTTCCAGAAAGATGGTCAGTTTTTCATTGCAGATGGATTCGACAATAGACTTCACTTCACTGTTGCCGAGTTTTGTTTTGGTCTGCCCTTCAAACTGCGGATTAGGAACACGTACGGAAATAACACAGGTCAGACCTTCCCTGACATCATCTCCCCCCATTTTTTCCCGAAGATTTTTTGGGACAATATCGTCCGTTGCATAACGGTTGATGCACTTGGTGAGCGCTCCACGGAAACCGGTAACATGGGTACCGCCTTCCTTGGTGGTGATATTGTTGACAAAGGAAAAAAGTCGTTCGGTAAAACCGTCATAATACTGGAAAGCTATCTCAACCTGAACATCATCCTTTTCACCAGCAAAATAGATAGGGTTTTCATTTACAGTGGTACGTTTTCGGTTAAGATACTCCACATAGGAAACTAATCCGCCCTTGTAATGAAATTCGTCTTCAGCCCCGCTTCTATCATCTTTTAAAAGTATTTTTACCCCTTTGTTCAAAAAGGCGAGTTCCCGCAGGCGGGTCTGAATTATATCGTATTTAAATTCCGTTGTTTCAGTAAATATCTCAGGATCAGGTAAAAAGGTGATGGTTGTTCCGCTCAAGGTTGTTTCTCCCACAACCTTTACTTCCGATTCTTTTATTCCATACCGGTATGTCTGTTCGTAAATTGAACCATTTCTCTTGATCTGGGCCTTTGTTTTTATACTCAAGGCATTGACCACGGAAACACCGACACCGTGCAGACCTCCTGAAACTTTATATGATGAATGATCAAATTTTCCTCCGGCATGAAGGGTACAGAGAACGAGCTCGAGTGCTGAAACTCCTTCCGTTGGATGCATCTCGACAGGAATTCCCCTACCGTTGTCCTCAACCGACACCGAACCATCCGTATGGAAAGTAACTTTTATCCGGTTACAATGTCCTGCCAGGGCTTCATCAATACTATTGTCAACAACTTCATAAATCAGATGGTGAAGACCTCCTTCACCTGTATTGCCAATATACATGGAAGGTCTTTTCCTCACCCCTTCCAGTCCGGATAGAACCTTTATCTGTTCCGCACCATAATCGTTTTGTTGTTCTGTCAAAATTTTCCCCTCAAAACTGGTATTTCTTGTTTATTTAGAATTTTACTAGTCATCATATTTCCATTGGCATGATGATACTTATAAAATCAGGTTCATTTTCCGAAAATATCATGCATGGTCTGTCTTTCCCGGAAATAAAAATTTTTACATCTTCCGAGGTCATAGCCTGAAGAGTGTCAATGAAATATCTACCGTTAAACCCAAGTTTAAGTGGTTCTCCGTTATAAATGACCGGATGTTTTTCTGTGGCATTGCCTAAATCCATACTTTGCGAACTTAATATTATTTCATTGTTTTCCATCACACATTTAACAACATTGAATCTGTCTTCTGTAAAAAGATTCATTCTCCGCATGGCATTCAGAAGTGTAAGTCTTTTTATTTCTATAAAATTATCTCTGTTTATGATTTTAAGAAGGTTTCTGAAATTGGGGAAATCACCATTCATGAGACGGATGATAAGAATGGCATTATTACTTTTTACCACCGCCTGCTTTTCCTCAAAACCGAGCATCACCTCTTTATAATTTTCACAGAATTTTTTTATTTCCTGGACTCCTTTCCTCGGAATAAGCGTTGTTTTTTCAAAGTTGAAAACAGAGATATCTCCTTCTATCTCTTTTTTCATCAAGGAAAGCCTGTGTCCGTCGGAAGAAACCATGCGAATAAAATTTTTATTTTCCTCTTTCTCCTTTTCAACAAGAACACCTGTCAGGGTAAAATTGCTTTCCGTATCAGAGGCAACGGAAAATATCGTTTTCTCAATAATATCTCTGATATCATCAGAATTTACCTTTACCAGCAAATCTTCATCATATTCTGGAAAAGAAGGAAATTCCTCCGCAGCCATTCCGGCCAGATTATAATCACTACTATCTGCTGTTATACGTACCCAGTTATTTTCTCTTTCCTCCAGATGAATATGGGAAGAGTTTGATTCCCGGACAATTTCAAAAAGTTTTTTTGCCGGCAAGGTCAATTTTCCACTGGAAAGTATTTCTGCTGGTATTTCAAGACGTATACCTATCTCAAGATCGGTTCCCGTTAATTCAAGAAAATCAGCTTTGCTGCGCAGAAACACATTGGATAAAATAGCCATTGTCCCAGTTTTTCCCGTCACATTCTGCACTGCGGAGAGAGCTGACAATAAATCTTCCCTAGCAACATTAAGAACAAGAGACATACATAACCTTTTTTAGTTGGATTGGGTGGAAGGTGGTTTTTCAACCAAGGAATTTAAAAAAATAAGATATTTAAAAAATACTTTATTGTTATTATATCTGTTATAATGTGGAGAAGTGTTTTAAGTAACTAATTTTATTATATTTTTTAATAAAATATAGGGAATACTAATTTATGGATAGATTCCTTAAAAAAAAATATCAACATGTTATAAAGAAGAACTAAACACACTCGGGCAGAGTGACGCTGGAAAACAATAATTATCACTGAAAAACAAAATGTTACGATGCAAAATAATAGTTCAAAAACCAAAAAATTTCAATAATAATAGTGCGTTTGAAATTCTTTTTCAAAATTCTTTTTCAAATTAAAAAAAACAGAAATATCACTATATTAAAAAGTTTTTTTTTTATTTTACCTGATGATACGAAAATCCCAAATAGAAGAGTTCATTGAGCTCATCAGTAATATCATGGAATCCTATACTACCATTCTCTTTATGGTTGATGAGAAAGAAAGAAATTTGTTAAAAATAAAAGACTTTTATTCTCTCAGTAAAAATATTAAAGAAGATTGCCGGTTACGAAGTGGCGAGGGAATTATAGGTTGGGTTTTAAGGGAGCAGAAATCCGTTCTCGCAACATATTTTGATAAAAGAGACGCAACGACCCTTAATTTTTATAATAAAGATGAAAATATAAAATCGGTTCTTGCTATTCCATTAGCGGAAAAATCAGGGGTTCTTTGTGTTGACAGTAAAAAGAGTTATTTTTTCACTGAGGAACGCGAGAAAATATTGAGACAAATGGGCAATATTCTTGTTTCAATAATAAAAAATGATATTGAAATAAAAGAAAAAAGAAAAACAGATACATTACTTGATTTATCATTAAATTTTAATAAAATAATAGTAAATTCTAATAAAAAACAAGAATTTGTAGAAAAAATATTATTTTTATTATCAGATGTATTTAATTTAAAAATTATAGTCTTCTTAATAGAAGATGAAAATATATTTTTAATACATGAAGAAAATAAAAAATATATTTTTAAAAAAGTAAATTATCATTTTTATGATAAATATGGATTATCAGGATGGATTATAAAAAATAAGAAAGAATTGCTTCTTGAAAATATAAGCAAAAATGAAAAATCATATATTGTAAACAAAGAAGAAAAATTTGATTATTTTACAAATTTTTTCGGTTTACCTCTTTGTTGCGATGAAAAAAAAGGTGTTATTTCCTTTGTAAAGAAAAATAATGAAAAATGGTTATCAAAAGAAATAAAAATTTTAGCTTTTATATGTGATCTTTTTTTTAAGGAATATTTTCAAAAAAATGAGACTGTTGAATTTTTTTCCTAAAAATATGGCGATGGATCTGGGCACTGCCAACACCCTTATCTATGTCAAGGGGCGAGGTATAGTTCTTAATGAACCATCAGTTGTTGCCTATAATACCTACTCTAAAGAAATACTGGCGGTTGGTATATCTGCAAAAAAATATCTGGGCAGGACCCCTCACCATATCAGCGCTGTTCGTCCCATGAAAGATGGAGTGATAGCGGATTTTGTCGTAACCCAGGCAATGATTCGCCATTTTTTCAGGAAAATTCAGAAGATGAGCCGTTTCTTTAAACCGAAGGTTATTATCTGTGTCCCGACAGGTATTACCCAGGTGGAGAAAAAAGCTGTTATTGAAGCAGCAGAGGAAGTTGGATGCGGCAGGGTATATCTGATTGAAGAGCCGATGGCGGCTGCCATCGGTTCAGGTCTTGATGTCAGTGCAAACAGGGGGAGAATGATCATTGACATAGGCGGCGGAACCACGGAAGTTGCGGTTATCACCATGTCGTCAGTGGCGTATTGCGAATCTATAAAGGTTGCCGGAGATGAACTCAATGAGGCAATAATCCGTCACCTTCTGACGAAGCACAAGATTTATATTGGTGAAAACAGTGCGGAAAATTGCAAAATCGCCATAGGATCAGCCCTTGATAGTCATGGTTATCTGGAACCGTACAGTCTCATCGGTAAGGATGCTCTGACCAGCAACCCGAAAGAGGTTTCACTCACGGCCGAGGAAATAAGAAAGTCTTTGCAGGAGCCGGTCAAGGCCATTGTTGAAGCTGTACGGAGAGCCCTTGAAAAAACTCCGACCGAACTTGTCACCGATATTTATGAAGAAGGGATCTATATGGCAGGTGGTGGATCACTGTTGCGAGGGCTGGATAAACTGATACAGAGGGAAACAAAGATTGATTGTCATCTTACCGATGATCCCCTTCTTGCCATTGCCATGGGAAGCGGGATCGCCCTGGAAAATCTGAAAGAATATAAAAAGGTTTTTATTAATTAGGAGTCGTTAGGAGATAAGCTCTTCATTATTGAATTCTTCGTTTCGGTTCCTTATGCCGATTCTGCCATCCAGATGACGACATTATTTTATAAAATAGGCCTGGAAGGATGAAAAATATTCCTTCTCCGTTGTTTCAAACCTTTGACCCGCTTTTTCAGGAGGCGATTGCAGCAAATGTCTTTCCCGGAGCTGCGGTGGGCGTCTGTTTGAACCACGGGGGGTGTGAAAAAACATTTTCCTCGGTTTGGGGGAAAAGCTCTCTTCTTTCCGATTCCCCCCAAATTACCAGACAGACTCTTTTTGATCTTGCCTCACTGACAAAACCCCTTGCCACAACGCTTGCCATTCTCTCTCTTGAGCAGGCTGGAAATATAAACCTTGAAGATACGCTGCCCACGCTTCTTGAAAATGAAGAAATAGGTGCGGATAAAAATAATATTACCCTGCGTCACCTCCTCAATCACTGTTCCGGTTTTGCCGCCCACCAACCCTATTACAAAAAACTCATACACATTGATCCGCAAAAGAGAAAAAAATGGCTGCTTGATGCCATTTTAAGGGAACAGCTTGACTATCAGCCGGCCACGGAGAGTGTCTACAGCGATCTGGGTTTTATTCTCCTGGGTCTGATCATTGAAAGAAAGTCCGGTTTATCCCTGGATGATTATGTGCGTCTGGCCGTCATGGAACCAGTTGGACTTGGCGACAGAATTATCTTTAATCCCCTCGCGAAGAAAAAAACGAATTTTGCCGCAACGGAACGATGTCCATGGCGGAACAGGGTGCTGTCTGGAGAGGTGCACGACGATAATACCTTTGTTGTGGGCGGGGTTTCCGGCCAGGCGGGACTTTTTGGTGATATTGACAGTGTTTTGCAGCTCATCACCCTGTTGCTCGATGTTTTGGCAAATAAAACAAAACATCCGTCTTTTTCCGCGGAGAGGCTGCGATATTACTGTCAAAGGCAGGATATGGTAAAGGGAAGCAGCTGGGCGCTCGGTTTTGATACGCCGTCCATTGAAGAGTCGTCCGCTGGAAATTATATCAGCTCCAACAGCGCCGGGCATCTCGGTTTTACCGGCACCTCATTCTGGATAGACAGAGACAGGAGGGTGGCTGTTGTTCTGCTCACCAATCGGGTCCATCCCTCCAGGGAAAACAATCAGATCAAACAGTTTCGACCCCGTTTTCATGATGCCTTCTTTTCGTCTCTTTTCTAATCCCGGTTCTTTTTTTCCGGAAACATTTGCAAAATATCATTCCGGTTTGGGGCAACAACCCCTCTTTCGGTGATGAGCGCTGTGACAAGCCGCGCCGGGGTGACGTCGAATCCGTAATTGAGTGATCTGGTGCTTTTGGGAGGAACGAGGACGGTTTCAAGTTTGTTTTGCGCAGTGAGACCGGTAACGAAATTGATTTCATCCCCGGAACGCTCCTCAATGGGAATTTCTTTGATGCCGTCTTCGATCTGCCAGTCAAAAGTTGAAGAGGGAAGAGCGACATAAAAGGGGACATTGTTGTCGTGTGCGGCCAGAGCCTTGAGATAAGTACCTATCTTGTTGGCCACGTCGCCGGTGAAAGTTGTCCGGTCTGTACCGACAATGACCATATCCACCATGCCGTGCTGCATGAGATGGCCACCTGTATTGTCGGCGATAAGCGTATGCGGGACTCCCTCCTCCTTCAACTCCCAGGCTGTCAATCGGGCCCCCTGAAGCCAGGGACGTGTTTCATCGACATAAACATGCACCTTGATCCCTGCATGGTGGGCGGCATAAATGGGTCCGGTGGCTGATCCGTAATCAACAAAGGCCAGCCATCCGGCATTGCAGTGGGTCAGGATATTGACCGTACCCCCCGCTTTTTTTTGACTGATTTCCCGGATCAGCCTGAGACCGTGCTCCCCTATTTTCTGACAGAACAAGGAATCTTCATCTGCTATCCGACAGGCGGTTCGGAAGGCTTGTTCGACTTTTTCCTTTTTGTCTTTCCCTTTTTTTATTTCCGCAAGCTGTCTTTCCACCGCCCAGGCGAGATTTTTGGCCGTGGGCCGGGTTGACAGCAGTTTTTCCCCGCACTGTTTGATAAAATCATCAGAATTTTTTTCCGGTGCGGAAAGAGCGGCGCAGTACATGCCGAATCCAGCGGTGGCGCCGATAAGTCCTGCTCCCCGCACATGCATTTCGCGGATGGCCACGGCAAAATCATCAACAGTTTTGAGATCTTCAACGACAAACTCGTGGGGAAGCAATCTTTGGTCGATGATCTTTATGATTTTTTGGTTATAAGGATCAGGCCAGATGGTGCGGTAATGGAGATTGTTAACTTTCATGTTTCAGGGTTTTTTTATCAAAGGTAAGATTGAGGGAAATGAGTTGAATAACACGCCTTAAAGAAATTTAGAGAGAAGAAAAAAGGTGAGAAGACCCAAACCTATGGATCCATAAATAACCAGTCAGGGAGTGCAGTTGCTGCTTTTCATTATTTTTTTTATGAAAAAGATTCCAACAGCAAGGGAAATTATGGCATAGATAGCTGTTTTCATGGATTTTGTCCCAGACATGTAAATAAATTTTGGTATACTCACTTCCAACAATGACGTAACATTTTTCTGTTATTTAATCAAAGTTATCACGTTATGGTCATGAGTTCAATCATTGGCAAAATGACAAAATCCGGGATCTTTTTCAGGGAAGCCCTCTTTGATCTCTGTTTTCCACCGTTTTGTTTATCCTGTAACGAATCCCTTGAAGACTCCCGAGTTCTTTTCTGTGAAGACTGCTTCGGGAAAATAAAATTTATCAATGAGCCATACTGTATCTGCTGCGGCAGGATTTATTCATCCGGTGAAAATCACTTCTGCTCCCATTGCCTGAAAAAAGGCTGGCATTTCCAAAGGGCTCGCGCTGTTGTAATCTATACTGAAACCGTTTCCGGAGCTATTCACGCCTTCAAATTCAGAGGGAGAAAGGTCGCTTTGCACACCTTTCAAAAGATGAAAGAGCAAAGCCTCTGCTGCCGCGACCTTGTGGAACCGGACATCATCATCCCCGTTCCTCTCCATTCCAGGCGACTGCGAAAACGAGGCTTTAATCAGGCGCTTCTCCTCGCCCGCCTATTTTTCCCTGCTGAAAAGGGGAAAATTAAAAAAAATCTCTTACAAAGGCAACGTGATACGATTTCCCAGACTGGCCTTGACGGCATGGCCCGTCGGAAAAATATGCGTGATGCCTTTGTGGTTTGCCTGCCTGATCAGGTGCGCGGGAAAAATATTATTCTGGTGGATGATGTATTCACCACCGGCACTACGGTGAACGAGTGCGCCAGAGTGCTCATGAGCGCAGGTGCAAAGCAGGTTGATGTGTTGACTCTTGCGCGGGTGGATAAATAAATAGAAAGAACCGGCCATCGAAGGTAAGCACGGCGGGTTGACTCTTGCGCGGGTGGATAAATAAATTGGATCAGATTCCGTTAAGGTTGGCCGCGTAGCGTCGAACTCCTTCAGCGATATGGCGGGCCACTGCGTCAAGATAGCGGTCATCCCGCAACCGTTTTTCGTCCTCGCTGTTGCTTAAGAAGGCGATCTCGGTGAGAACAGCCGGCATCTGGGCGCCGATCAGGACGATAAAGGGTGCTTTCTTTACTCCGAGGTTATTGACCCTGTAATGACGATTTAAGCCGTTTATCAACTCATTCTGGACGCTGCCGGCAAACCTGACCGACTCTTCAATCTTGCTGTTTTGCATCAGGTCTTTCAAAATATTCTGCAGATCGCTTAGCCGGCTTGCCGAGGCGGCATTTTCGAGGGCCGCCGCCTGCATTTCCTCCCGACTGGTGGCAAGACTCAGGTAATAGGTTTCCACTCCGCTGGCATTCCTGTTGGGAGCGGAATTGGCATGAATGGAGAGAAAGAGATCGGCTTCTCTTGTATTGGCGATGGCTGTTCGTTCCTCAAGCGGCAGAAAAATATCCCTGTCCCGGGTGAGAATGACGTTGAAAGCGGTTTCTTTCCGCAGGATGTCCGCCACCTTTTTTGCCACCGTGAGAACGATATCCTTTTCCTGCATGCCGTTGCTTCCAAGTGCGCCCGGATCCTTACCGCCATGACCCGGATCGATGACGATGTTTTTTACGCCGAGCCCGAACTGCTCGGCCAGGGTGGGCAGCTTGTCAGGAGTTCTGGGTTTTTCTTTCTCTTTAACCGGTGTTACCTTTGGTTTGATCTGGGGAGGCTGTTTTGTCTGCGTTCTTGTGCTGGTAACGTCGATCACCACACGGAACGGGTCGTCAAGGGCAAATATCTTGTGACTTCCTACGGATTCCGTATCAAGTACCACCCGCACCGTATTCTGGTTGAACTGAGCACCCCTTACCCGCTTCAGCAGGCCATCGCTGATGGGGATCGGGTTTTGGAAAGTGGGCGCTATCCTGCAGTTGAAGAGATCAATATAAAGCCTTCTTGGCAGGTTGCCCTCGGCCGGCAGAAAGGCTTCCTGGAAGGCGACGGGCTGGCTTGTTTCAATGACGATACGGGTATAGTCTCTGGTTGACCAGAATTTGATGGGTTGACTCAGGTGCGCCGGCGGGACTTCCTGTCTAGGGATCGTTTTCACTGTGTCATCCGGGGAAACGTTCTTTATTTCCCGAAGTTTGCCCGCTGCCGTTGCCGCCATGTCGCCCTGGGGATAAACGGTAATAAGACGGGCAAGAAGCATTTCCGCCTTTTTGCCGTTTTCCTTTTTATCGATGGCGATGGTGGCAAGATGAAAAAGCGCGTCATCCGCCAGATTGTGACCGGGAAAGATCATGGTCAGGTCTTCATAATACCCGGCAGCTTCGGTAAGGTCATGGGGATCATGAAAACGGTCATACATTTCATTGTACATTTTTCCCAGCATATAAAGGCAGAGCGGGGCCTTGTCATGTCCTGGATCCTGATGATAGGTCTTCTGGAAAACCTTCAAACAGCCGACCCATCTTTCCCTGTCTTTTTCCCCCTTGTTGAATGAGAGGTTGTTGTAAAAGACAGCAGCTTTCTGATAACGTTTTTCGGTCAAATTGGCAGAACGCATCGCTGCCTGGCCTCTGTCCGGAAGAAAAAGACTGAGAAGCAGAAAAAAAAGAAGACACAGAAAAGCCGACCGGTTACGCATCTTTCTTCAACTCGTAAAGAAGGTTCAGGGCATCCAGGGGCGTCAGCCGGTCCAGCTCGATTTCTCTGATTTTTGTTCTGACCGGATCCTCTTCCGGCGGGAAAAGGGTGAGCTGGCCCGGATGGGTTGGTTTTGACTTCTTTTCCGGTGCGATGCGAGGGGCCCCTTCGCTGTTCAGCTCTCCTTTTTCAATGTTGTGCAGCAGTTCCTTGGCACGCTCAACCACTCTTTTCGGCACTCCGGCCAGGGCCGCCACCTGGATGCCGTAGCTTTTGCTGGTGCCGCCGGGCAGCAGTTTGTGGAGAAAGATGATGCTGTCATTCCATTCCCGCACAGCGATATTGTAGTTCTTCACCCGGCTTTGGGTGAGGCTCAACTCGATCAGCTCGTGGTAATGAGTGGCGAAGATGGTTTTCACCCCCTTGCCGTTCACGTTCGCCAGGTCTTCGGCCACGGCCCAGGCAATGGAAAGACCGTCAAAAGTACTGGTTCCCCTGCCTATTTCGTCAAGCACCACCAGGCTCTTTTCAGTGGCGTTATTTAAAATATTGGCGGTTTCGTTCATCTCCACCATGAAGGTTGACTGCCCCCGCCGCAGATCATCCATGGCTCCTACCCGGGTGAAAATACGGTCGACCGTGCCGATGCGGGCAGACGCAGCCGGGACAAAACCGCCCATCTGCGCCATGAGTACGATGAGCGCGGTCTGGCGGAGCACGGTGGATTTGCCTGCCATGTTGGGGCCGGTGATGATCAACACCTCCTGGGTGGTTTGATCAAGGTGGATGTCATTGGGAACAAAGCGGCCGGCGGGCAGCGATCTTTCAATCACCGGATGGCGCCCTTCTTTGATGATGATTTCATCACCATCATCCACCTGGGGTCTGGTATAGTTGTAACGCCGGGCCGCTTCGGCCAGGGTGGTGAAAAAATCTACCCTCGAGATAAAGGCTGCTGCATTGAGAATCCGTGAACTCATGGCGGCAACCTGCTCCCTGATCCGGGAAAAAAGCTGGTATTCGAGCTCAACCCGCTTTTCCTCGGCCCCGAGAACCTTGTTCTCAAACTCCTTCAACTCAGGGGTGATGAACCGTTCGGCGTTGACCAGGGTCTGTTTGCGGATAAAATCCTCCGGCACATGGGCAAGCTGCCCCTTGCTCACTTCGATGAAATAGCCGAATACCCTGTTGAAGCCGATCTTGAGCTTGGCGATGCCGGAGCGCTGCCGCTCCTTTTCCTCAAGAGCAAGAATATGTTTTTTGCCGTCGGTCATGATGGAGACCAGATCGTCAAGCTCAGGGTGAAATCCCGGCCTGATCAGCTTTCCCTCCCGCAGTGTCACCGGGCAGTCCTCGCGGATGGACTGGTCCAGGAGTTGGTGGATGTCTTCCAGGCAGTCGAGGTCGTCGCTTTCTTCGCTGAGAATGCCGCTGGTCCGGGAGGAAAGTTCTTTCAGTCCCGGCAACAGGGAGAGCGATTGTTTGAGCGCGGTCAGGTCACGGCCGTTGGCGCTGCCAAGCACCACCCGGCTGTTCAACCGTTCCAGATCATACATGCCGGACAGTGTTTCCCGAAGTTCCCTGCGCAGTTCCTGGCCGCTTACCCCTTCGGCCGTTTCCTCTTTCTCCGTCAGCGTGGCAAGCCCGGGGACCATCTTTTCCCTGCCTTCGCACAGGAAGGAAACGGTGTCGAGCCGTTTGTTTATTTCAAAGGTGTCGCGCAGGGGGAAAAGGAGGTTTTTCCGGAGCAGACGCGCACCCATGGGGGTGCGGGTCAGATCCATGGTGGCCAGGAGCGATCCTTCCCGCTGGGCGCCGATGATGGTCTGGGTCAGTTCAAGATTGCGGCGGGAGGAGTCGTCAACCAGCAGCACGTTGTCCCGCTCAATGGCAAAGATGCGCTCTATGTGGGTCAGATCGGTTTTCTGGGTTTCCTGGATATATTTGAGCAGGGCGCCGGCTGCGGATATGCCTTCCTGGAAATGGTCGCAGCCGAAACCGGCAAGATTGGCGGTCTGGAAATGCTCAAGCAGGGTTTCAGCGGCATTGTCCCGGTGAAAGGAGAAATGCGGCCTCTTTGTCAGGCAGGCCGGGGGCAGATAGGAGGTGATTTCTTTGAGATAGTCAGCTTCATGGTCGGCAAGCACCAGTTCGGCCGGAGCAAAGCGGGTCACTTCATCTAGCAGTTCTTCCTGCTGCTGGTATTCCCCCACGAGAAACTCGCCGGTGGAAAGGTCGATAAGACTGAGTCCCCAGCCCTGCCGGTGATAAATAGCTGCAACATATCTGTTTGATTTTTCATCAAGGATCTGTTCATCGGTCACCACGCCTGGGCTGATCACCCGCACCACTTCCCGTTTCACCACCCCCTTGGCCTCTTTCGGATCCTCCACCTGCTCACAAATGGCAACCCGGAATCCTTTGTTGACAAGCTTTGCCAGGTAGGAAGAGGCGGCATGAAAAGGCACGCCGCAGAGGGGGATTCTGTTTTCGTCGTCCTTGCCGCTGCGCGAGGTCAGGGTGATGCCCAGCACCCGGGAGGCGGTGACGGCGTCGTCAAAGAACATCTCGTAGAAGTCCCCCAGACGGTAAAAGAGGATGGCGTCCTGATGCTGCTCCTTGATTTCCAAATACTGGCGGAGCATGGGAGTTAGTTTCGGTGGATTATTCATGATTGCGGAAAGACCTGAAAATCGGAAAGCAGCATGTCATAGGTTTGGTCGATGTGTTGGGGTATGGTGCGTATCTCACTGATAACCGTCATGAAATTGTGGTCACCTTCCCAGCGGGGAACCACATGGAAATGAAGATGGTCGGCCAGCCCTGCTCCGGCTGTGGCGCCGATATTAAGGCCGATATTGAAACCGTCGGGGCGGAGATGCTTTTTGAGGATTGCCTCGCTGCGCCGGATATGTTCCATGAGGGCTGCTGACTCCGCACTGGTGAGATCCGTCAGATCAGCCGCGTGGCGTGCGGGTGCGACAAGAAGGTGGCCATTGGCGTAGGGAAAGCGGTTGAGCAGGATAACGGCATCCATGTCGCGATACAGCATGAGCTCCTTTTTGTCGCAGCTTCTGTCCTGAGAACGGTCGAAGATGCAACCGGGTTTCCGTTCCTCTGAACCGAGGATATAGTCCATCCTCCAGGGGTTCCATAGATTTTTCATCGTTCACCGGACCTGGGGGACATCAAGGATACTGCCCCTGAGGGTGGTGCCTGTTTCCAGCAGAGCGTAAGTTCCGGGCGCTCCATAACGGCCGGCCCCCAGGAAGCTTCCCGGATTGATGAAAAGAATATCGTAGAGGCGGTGGCAAACCGGGCGGTGGGTGTGGCCTGAAACGATACAGTCAACATCGTTAAATTCCCGGAGAAGGAAATCCTCCACATGATGGCGATAGCCCATGCCGTGGATGAGGCCGATGGAAAAACCGTCTATCTCCACCATCTTTTTTTCCGGCAGACTGTTGCGGGATGAGGCGTGGCACATGTTACCATGCACAGCATGGACTTCCTTTCCCTTGAATGCGTCCAGGATGCTGAGGTCCGTCAGATCACCGGCATGGAGAATGACCGACGCGTCGGCAAAACAGAAATCCACCAGTTGCTGGAAATGGGGATCAAGCCGGATCATGTGGGTGTCTGAAAGAATGCCGATTTGCGTTGTCATTTCTTTCCTTCATCCGGCCGGGTGCAGCTGTCGATGATCTTCTCCGCCTTGGCGAAGCTTATTCCCTCAACCTGGCAGCGCTTGTGGCGACTCTGCAGGCCGCTGATGATAGTAACGGAGGATTTTGTCACTCCGAAGAGTTTGGCGAGATAGGCGATCAATGCCTTGTTTGCCTTCCCCTCCAGGGGGGGGGCGGTCAGGGCGAGTTTCAGTTCGCTGCCGTGCAGGCCGCAGACCGTATTTTTTGAGGACTTCGGCTGTATGTAGAGGGCAAGCGCAACCGATGTGTCGGAAACCGCCTCCATAAAACTCATTTCACCTTGACATTTTCCAGAAGGTCTTCATCAAAATGGTTGTCCATGGCGACACGAGGCTCATTGTCATCGTCAAGGGGGTCATCCAGTGAAAAAAGCATATCACCGTCCAGATCCGGAATGGTCAGGTTCTTTTTGTCGTCTTCAACCTCTGGCTCAAAGGATTCATCGTCAATCAGGGCGCGGGCCATCGCTTTTTTTGTCCCATCCTCTTCGTCTTCCTGTTTAAAGTCGTCAGGGAGATCCATTTTTTCATAAAGGTCATCAAGGTCATCCCCTTTCGCTCCTTTTTCTTCTCCCTCCTCATCAAAACGGGAAACATCCCCCTTGTCTTCCGTGATGTCCGACTGCAGCAGGGAAAGCGGAGTGTTTTCGTCGGGAATCATGTCACGGTCAAGACGGGAAAGATACTCCTGCAGATAGGTTCGCAATTCCTTTTTGATCTTTTCCTTGCTTTCCTTCAGCTCTTTTATCTGGTGCAGCATGGTTTCCAGTTCTTTTTTGCCGACAGAGCGCAGTCGATCGATTTTTTCCTGGGCCGCGGCCATTTTCTCCTGGGAGTCCTTGCGGGTTTTTTCCAGCATTTCGTCGGCAATTTTCTGGGCGGAAATAATGGCATGCTGGAAGGTTCTTTCCTGGGAATGAAACTCCTTGATGGTCATTTCCAGCTTGTCAACCTGTTCCTTGAGCAGCCTTTTTTCATCCTGCAGCAGGGCGAAATTTTCAGCAATACGTTCCAGAAAGGCATCAACCTCTTCAACATCAAAACCGCGAAAACGAACATGAAACTGTTTAGTTTGAATATCTTCAGCAGTCAGCGACATACGCGCTCTCCTTGAATTTTTTTAGTGTGTATCAGATAGCAGGACATCAACCAAACGATCTGGCGATGCCTTGCAGGGTGGGAACGAGAAAGCTCTGTAAAAAAAGTATAACGAGAATAAGGATCATTGGGGAAAAATCAATTCCGCCGGCTGAGGAAAAAGGTATGATCCGTCTGATTCTTGATAAAACCGGTTCAGTAATGTCGTAGAGAAAACGGACGATGGGATTATAGGGGTCGGGGTTGACCCAGGAAATAATGGCCCGGCCGACGATGACCCACATGTAGGCGCCGAGGATAAAATTTATCAGGTTGGCCACGGCACCGATAAAGTTGCTTATTACAAACATTTTCTTTTCCTTGTGATTCGGGTGCTGCCCTTCAAATCTCTTCGATTCGTACCCGTTTTGGATTGAGAAATTACAATAGTACAATTATGGTCCAAACACCCCTGCTTCACGAATTTTATCCAGCTCCGCCCTCCGGGGCAGGTTTTCATGAAAGCATGGTGTTGCAGATTTCCATCACCGCCAGGCTTGCTTTTGCGTTCGGCTGGGAAACAAGAAACGGTTTCTGTCGGCGGACGGCCTGAGCCACCACACTGTCCTGGGGAATGGCACCCCGGTAATTGGGGGTGATTTTCAGGAAATTCTGCAGAACAGCGCTTATGCCTTTAAAGACGTCCTGTCCCTCTTTTTTACTTTTCACGTTATTGATGATCAAGTGGAAAGTATTCTTATTATAACGTGTTTTCAGGACTTTGATCAAGGCATAAGCATCAGTCATTGAAGTCGGGTCCGGGGAGAGGATGGTGAAATTGGTGTCTGCCCAGTCATTGAACCAGAGAACCGAATCCCCAATTCCCGCCGCCGTATCCACCAGGACGAAATCGAATTTGCCGGTAATATGGTCCAGACTGTCGGTGAGAAACGCCTGCTCCTCATAGGAAAGACTGGCCATTTCCGGCACTCCGGAGCTGGCCGGCAGCACAAAAAAACCCGGCATGATTTCAATCAGTGTTTCCATCGGGTCTCTGCCTTCTTCCACTACTTCCCGCATGGTGTGCTTGACGTTTAGGCCTAGCATGACGTCGACATTGGCCAGGCCGAGGTCACCGTCGATAACGAGAACACGTTTATTTTTTCCGGATAACGCCGCGGCAAGATTGATGGTGAAGGATGTTTTACCGACTCCACCCTTGCCGCTGCTGATACAGATAATCTGTGGTTTCTGTTTCATTGTTGCCATTTTATTACTCTTTTTTCCCGCCATGGATAAAGCTGAAAAGCTGGGCGCGCTCCTCGGCCGTTACCTGGCAGAAGTCATCTTGCTGTTCCTGGAAGGAATGAAAAACATGCCAACCTTCCTGTTTTGCCCGGCCCAGTTCTTTTGCGGCCCTGTCTATGAATCCATCCACCGGAGGCACGTCCCCGGCCACGCAGACGGTGAGTCCGATGCAAACTTTTTCTGAAATTTCCGACACACAGGCGGCATGGATGATACCTGCCTGCTCCAGGGTTTTCGTACGGTTCAAACCAGGCAGCAGCAGTGCCGCGGTTGATTTATCGTAATGGGCCGGCAGAAAGTCGGGGCCAATCTCCTTTTTTATGACCGGAGTTGCCTTTTTGAGGGAGCCTCCTGCTTTGCCCTCGTCAAAGCGAATGAGGAGCAGCGCACAGGGAATCCTGCTTTTTTTCACCCTGTCGAGCTCAACAGCAACCTGGTTTTTAAAACTCTCAATCCCCGGCAGCCCGCTTTCTTTGTCCAGCAGGGCGATGGACGGCTGATGACTGTTTCCGGCCCCGACCTTGCGGCACAACTCTTTCTTTTGTGCCGGAGAAAGGGCGCTGTCAAAAACCAGGAGTGCACCCGGAAAGTTGGGGTTTTCCTCATTCACCCGGACAAACTCCACACCAAGTACAACCGCCTCCTCTTCCACGAGGCGGAGAAAATCGGCAAAACCAGTGTTGCCCTCTTGCCGTTTGACCCGTGCCACCGGTTTATGAAACCTTGCTGCCCGGGGTCACAGGGGCGGAAACGGCAGAAAGAAACAACCTGTCCTGATCGCGTACCGCCAACACCATGCCGTGGGACGTGACACCCATGAGTTTGGCCGGTTTCAGGTTTGCCGCGATGATCACCTGTTTACCCACCATATCTTCCGGGCTGTAGAATTCGGCGATACCGGCGACAATGGTCCGCTCCTCCGGAGCCATGACGGTAAGTTTCAGAAGCCGGTCTGATTTTTTTATTTTTTCAGCGGCCACAACCTCGGCCACCCGGAGCTCGACTTTTTTAAATTCATCAAAAGAGAGGAGTTCCTCTTCCTGTTGTTTTTCCTCGGTCACGACTGTTTTTTCCTTTTTGTTCTTTGGGGCGGGTTGAGCCGGCTCCTGTTTTTTCTTGCCGCTCTCAAGCCTGGGAAAAAGAGCCGGAGGAGTGGTGATCTCGCTTTCCGGCTGCAGAAGTCCCCAGACGGCCTGATCGGTGAGGTTTCCTTTTTCCGGCAGTCCCAGGGAGAGCCGCATCTTGCCCGCTGTCTCCGGCATGACCGGTTGCAGGCAGAGGGAAATGAGGCGCAATGTTTCAAGCAGATAATAAAAAACCGTATTAAGCCGCTCCTGGTTGACGGGATCCTTGGCAAGCTCCCAGGGCGCGGTTTCGACTATGTACTTGTTGGCCCGGCTGATCACCTCCCAGACAGAGGACAGGGCGCGGTTAAAGGCGAAACCATCCATTTCCCTTTGAAAGGTTTCCAGCATGGTTTCCGCTGCCTTTGCCAGTTCTCTGTCGATTTGCTCCGGTGCTCCCGGCGCAGGAGTTCGGCTGTCCGCGAATTTGGCGACCATGGTCAGCGAGCGGCTGAAGAGATTGCCCAGATCGTTGGCGAGATCCGAATTCTGCCGTGCCACCAGCGCATCGGATGAATAGGCGGAATCCAGACCAAAGGACATCTCCCGCAGGAGAAAATAGCGAATTGTGTCCGCGCCATACGCCTCAACCATTTCCGCAGGGCGGACAACGTTGCCGAGGCTTTTGCTCATCTTGGTTTCCCCCACATTCCAGTAGCCATGCACATGCAGCTTTCGGTAAGGAGAGAGTCCCATGGAGCGCAGCATGGTGGGCCAGTAGATGGCGTGGGGCTTGAGGATGTCTTTGGCGATGATATGCTCGGCCGCCGCCCATCGGGAAGAAAATTCCGCGCCGCCTGGATAACCGATGCCGGTAAGATAGTTGATCAGGGCATCGAACCATACATAGGTGACAAAGCGGTCATCAAAAGGCAGCGGGATGCCCCAGGTCAGCCTTGTGGTCGGGCGCGAGATGCAGAGATCCTCCAGCGGTTCCTTCAGGAAGGAGAGGACCTCATTGCGATAGCGTTCCGGCGTGATGAAATCCGGATTATTCCGGATATGATCGATAAGCCATTCCTGGTATTTGGACATACGGAAAAAATAGTTCTGTTCACTTATTTCCTCCGGTTCGGTCAGATGGTCCGGGCATTTGCCGTCAATCAGCTCCTTTTCCGTGAGAAAACGCTCACATCCCTTGCAGTAAAGCCCGGAATATTGGCTGAAATAGATGTCGCCCTTGTCGTAAACCTGTTGCAGTATATCCTGCACCGTTTTGATGTGGAGCGGATCCGTGGTGCGGATGAAGTTGTCTGGAGCGATATTTAAAGGCGGCCAGGCCTCGCGGAACAACAAGCTGATCCTGTCGACATATTCTTTGGGAGAAACACCGGCTTTGTCAGCGGCCTGGACGATTTTGTCTCCATGCTCATCCGTTCCGGTCTGAAAAAACACGTGGTCCCCGTGAAGCCTGCGATAGCGGCAGTGGGTATCGGCAACAATGGTGGAATAGGCGTGTCCCAGATGCGGCTGGGCGTTGACATAAAAAATCGGGGTGGTGATATAGGTGTTCATGGTTTTTTCTGCTTGGGTGTTTTTTCTTGTTTGGGAGGTTGTTTTTTGCGGGGCCGAGGGGGTTGCGGCCGGCCGCCTTTCTGGCTCATCGGTTCCCAGTCCTCCCGGGAAAGAGTAACGGGAGGTTCCGACGATTCGGTGTCAACGGCCGTGACGGTTTCATCAAGCACATTCTGCTGGATGACCTTGTATGATTTGCCGTCTACAATCAGTTTTTTGCCGACCCGGGGCATTTCTTTTTTGATATCGCGATAGGTTGAGTATTCGTATGTCAGACAGCAGAGCAGCCTATTGCAGATCCCGGAAATTTTGACCGGATTAAGGGGGAGGTTCTGTTCTTTGGCCATTTTGATCGACACCGGGGCGAAATTGTCGATATACGAAGCGCAGCAGAGTTCACGGCCGCAGCAGCCCAGACCGCCGATCATTTTTGTTTCATGGCGGACGCCGATCTGTCTCATCTCAACTCTGGTACGGAATTCCTGAACCAGGTCCTTGACCAGCTGTCGGAAATCCACCCTGTTTTCCGCAGTAAAATAGAATATGATTTTACTGCCGTTAAAAAATCTCTCCACCCTGATGAGTTTCATGGAAAGATCCTGTTTGGCGATCTGCTCCTGACAGAAGGTAAACGCTTCTTGCTCCCTTTCCACCAGCCTGTCGTATTTTTCAATTTCATCACGACTGCCGCGTCGCAGCAAGGTGTAAGGGGTGTTGAGCTTGCGGCCCTCATCCAGAAGCGGACCCAGCCCCATGACCTTGGCTGGTTCCAGATTGTGGTCGGTCTGGATCATGACCATCTCCTTGATTTTTAAATTATGAATCTGGGAGGTGGCGGAAAAGATCGGCCCTTTTTCTCGAAACTGGATTTTGTATAGTTTTTCCTGTTTGACGGGCTCTGCCTGCAGTTCCTGTTCCATGGTGTAATTGTATCCGAAAATCGCCGGCGTCGCAGAGACCACGGAGCGCCTGGGAATAAAATTCCCTGTGCGCCATAGAATCTCGAAGAAGGCCTTTTTGTTTCGTTATCCCGGGGTACGGACGCGGGCGTTGATTCCGAAATTCCCAGGTTCAAATGAGTTTATCAAAGTTTGTATATACCATCAAACCAGGCCAAAGAAAAGCACTTCGCAAACCAGGGTCCGGTTGCAGTTGTGGAGAAGCCGGCGGCGTGCCTTGTTGATGAGAGAAAGCCTGTCATTCAGCTCTTCATGGGACCATCTGGAGGCTGCTGCCGGTAAAAATTCGCCGAGATCCCGGCTTATCACTTTGTCGCCCAGTCCCTGCTGACTCAGGAGGATATCCCGGATCCAGATGGTGAGGAGATCAAGCAACTCTTCCAGGTTGTCCTTTGCTTCTGCTGTTTTTTCCGCCAGTTGAAACACTGTTTCCACCGTCTCCGGCAGGCCGGGGGCAAGGGACATAAGTTTTTCCACAATTTCCCGGCGCAGCGGCAGCAATTCTTCTTCGGCAAGAAGACGGGCCCGCCCCAGACTTCCTTCGGCAATGGCGCTGAGCGCGGCGGCTTCCGCCCTGCCTGTGCCGTCGTTCATCAGAGCCTGGGCAACATCTTCATAGGGTAACGGGAAAAAAGAGATTATCTGGCAGCGGGACAGGATAGTGGGCAGAATATCTCCCGCTTCGTCTCCGGTCAGGATGAAGATGGTGTCGGCCGGAGGCTCCTCAAGGGTTTTCAACAAACTGTTGGTCACCTCTTTTCTGCGCATGGTGAGGTGGATGTCGCGTATCAGCACAACCCGGAATCGGGCTTCGAAAGGGGGATAGGTAAGAACTTTTTTCAACTCTCTGATCTGATCTATCTTGATGGCGGAGGTGCCCTGGGGAAAAATCTCCAGCAGGTCCGGATGATTTCCGGATCTGTATTTGATGCAGGACGGGCAGGTTCGGCAGGCGTCCCCGTTTTGCGGAGCATGGCAGTTTAAGAGGGCGGCAAAGGCCATGGCGCAAGTCTTTTTCCCCACTCCGGCCGGTCCCCGGAAAAGATAGGCATGCGCGGTTCTTTTGCCGTGAAAGGCGTTCAGCAGAAGCTGCTTTGCCTTTTCCTGGCCTATGATGGATGAAAACGTAATGAGCATGAACGCAGATTAAATGAAATTTCACAGAATTTGAAAAAGACTCGGCTGGCGTACTTCCTGTGCGTCCAGGTCTTTTTTCTTTTTTTTCAGGCCATGGTCGTCATCATCAGCATCATCAGCATGGCCTGCATGGCCGGAAAGAAAAAGAAAACGCTCCAGGTTTCGCTGGTATTCGCTCCACTGGTAGGTATCTTCCGGAACCTGGGCGGAAAGACGTTCCACATAATTTATTTTGGCGTCGAGATCATCGATGAAATTGAGGACAAAGGCCTCATGGAGCATGGGCAGGGTTGGAGCGCCAAAGTCGTGCCGGCCGTGGTGGCTTAAAATGAGATGCTTGATCCGCATGGCCAGTTCAGGAGGGAAATCCTTGATTTTACCCGCCTTGTTGTGCACCATCTCCACCCCGAGCACCATGTGTCCCATCAGTCTTCCCTGGTCGGTGTAGTCAAAAAGGCTGGAGCTGACGGAGAGCTCCTCCACTTTGCCCACGTCATGCAGGATTGCGCCTGCCATGAGAAGGGATCGGTTTATTGAGGGATAGAGGCCGCACACCTTGTCGGCCAACCGGGCCACATGGAGGGTGTGTTCAAGCAGCCCGCCCAGATAGGCGTGGTGCATGCTTTTGGCTGCCGGCGCCTTTTTGAATATTTCAAAAAAAACGTCGTCATGAAAAAACTTGAGCAGCAGTTTGCGGACAAAGGGGTCATCAACGCTTTTTGCAAGAACGACAAGTTCAGCTGCCATTGCTTCAATGTCGCCGGATGTACAGGGGATGAACCGGGCAAGCTCCACTTCTCCCTCTTCCAGCCTTCGCACTTCGTTTATGATGAGCTGGAGATTACCCTTGTAACTCTGGGAGCGGCCGCTGACAGCCAGGGCCTGGCCGGCAACGCATTCAGGTTCCCAGCGATCCGCATCGTCCCAGATGCGGCCGGTCAGTTCGCCGGTTTTGTCCATCAGTTTCAGCGTCAGATACGGTTTTCCCGCCTTGGTTTCCGAGCGGATCAGCTCTTTCAGCAGAAAGACGCCGTCAACCTGCTGTCCGTCCTGAATGTCACGTATGAAGAGAGTGTCGTTCATGCCGTCAGGTACCTTTTTCTTGAGAGAAAATCATCTAGAACAACGAGAATTTGCATGGAAACCGGCATTTGGGGAAAATGATGGAACGGCTGTGCCGCGCATGATCCGTATTTTCAGGTCGTTTCTGATTTTTTGTGTTAAAATACAATGATAAAAATGCTACCTTCACATAATACGGCTTAAATCTAACATCTAACCGGAAAAACTTGAAACCTTTTTATGCAATTTATCGATAACCCAGTTTATCTTCTTGGCCTGCTGGTCCGGCAAAAGCTTATCTCCCTGGAGCAGGAAAAGATGGTCGCTCTCAAGAAAGACCAGCAACGGCAGGTTTTGCTGCGCGCCTTGCGGGACCAGGAGAAGGGAAGAAAGGGCAAGGTTGAGGATGTGGTGGATCTGGTCGATGTCATCGTCTCGCTTAATTTGTTTGTTCCCGGCCAGCAGAATGTGACGCTGACCGAAGAGATGATCGTCCGGGCCATTGCCGGCGACCTGGGACTCCGTTTCAAGAAGCTTGACCCCTTGAAGCTTGACCTTGATGTCGTTACCAAGACTATTCCCGAGTCCTTTGCCCTGAAGCATCTTCTTCTTCCCTTTGCCGTCAAAAACGGTGTACTTGAGGTCGCTGTTTATGATCCGGAAAAGCGTGCCCTGCTGGAAGACATTGAAAAGGCCAACCAGATCAAGGTGCGAGCCTATCTGACGACGAAGACCGATCTTAAAAAAATTCTTTCCGAGTTTTTCGGATTTAAATCATCCATTTCAGCAGCCGAAACCCATCTCGGCGGCCCGATGGTCGACCTGGGCAACCTGGAACAGTATGTCAAGATATCCTCTGCACGGGAAATCACCCCATCCGATCAGAACATCAAGACAGCGGTGGACCACCTGTTCAATTACGCCTTTGACGAGCGGGCAAGCGATATCCACATCGAGCCGAAGCGGGACATCAGCCGGGTGCGGTTGCGGATTGACGGGGTACTCCATACCATTTACGAACTGCCCAAGGTCGTGCATGCGGCCATTATCTCTCGCATTAAATTTCTTTCCCGGCTTGATATTGCCGAAAAACGGCGGCCCCAGGACGGACGCATCAAGGTGGACCGGGGAAGCAAGCAGGCGGAAATCCGGGTGTCAACCATCCCGGTTGCCTTTGGCGAGAAGGCGGTCATGCGTATCCTGAATTCCGACATCCTGTTTCAGGATATCCGCTCCATCGGCTTTTCCGAGCGGGACTATGGGGTGTACAAAAAATTCATGGATTCACCTAACGGTATCGTACTTGTGACCGGCCCCACCGGCAGCGGCAAGTCAACTACCCTTTATTCCACCCTGCAGAACCTGGCATCGCCCGAGGTGAATATCGTCACCGTGGAAGATCCGGTGGAAATGATCCATGAGTCCTTTAACCAGATTGCCGTGCAGCCGCAAGTCGACGTCACCTTTGCCACCATTTTGCGAAATATACTGCGCCAAGATCCGGATATTATTATGATAGGCGAGATCCGTGATCTGGAGACGGCAACCAATGCCATCCAGGCGGCGCTCACCGGGCATCTGGTTTTTTCCACCCTGCATACCAATGACGCGGTGTCAGCCATCACCCGATTGCTTGAACTCGGCGTGCAGCCCTTTCTGGTCAGCTCCACCCTGCTCGGGGCCATGGCCCAGAGGCTGGTGCGAACTATCTGCCCCCATTGCGTTGAAAGCTTTACCCTGCCGACCATTGACCTGCAGGGATTTGGTTTTCCCTTGCCCGATCAGCCGAATCTGACCCTGCGGCGGGGCAAAGGGTGCCGCATGTGCCGGGGAACCGGATTTCTCGGCCGCTGTGGTATTTTTGAGATTTTTCCCCTGTCACGCCAGATCAAGCAGTTGGTCAGCCAGCAGGCAAACGCCGGCGAAATAGGCCAGGTGGCCCGAAGCGAGGGGATGACTACCCTGAAGGAAGACGCCTGGCAGAAGGTGATGCGCGGCATCACCACCCATGAAGAGGCGATCCGGGTGACCGGGGCGGCCGAGTTGGTTTAATCAATCGAACAACAAAAGAACGTGAATGTCTGGTAAAATAGTAGCAACAAACAAGAAAGCCTATCATGAATACCATGTTGATTCCGTCATCGAGGCTGGCATGATGCTGATGGGGGCGGAGGTGAAATCCCTGCGCGCCGGTCGGGCCAATCTGCGGGACGGTTATGTGAAGATCAAAAACGGAGAGGTGTGGCTTTATAGTGTTCATATTTCTCCCTATAAGTTCACAACCCAGGACGCTCCCGATCCTTTGCGGGTCCGGAAGTTGCTCCTTTCGGCCCGGGAAATCAAAAAACTGATCGGCAAGGTGCAGGAAAAAGGATTTGCCTTAATACCAATAAAGATTTACTTTAATAGTAAGGGGCTGGCCAAGCTCGAGTTGGGACTCTGCAAGGGAAAAACGCTTTACGACAAGCGCCATTCCATCAAGAAGAAAGAATCCGATCGCGAGATGGACCGGCTGCGGAAAACGTATAAATGATTTCAACCACAACACAAAAACAACACACAAAATTCGCATAAGGGGGCGAAACGGATTCGACGGGGATATATAAGCTCAGGCTGCATACCGAGGTCTCTGATTGCTCGTTAAACGTCAGTACTTTAAATATAGTCGCAGATGACTATGCATATGCTGTAGCAGCATAAATAAGCTACTGTCCTACCCGGTTGCTCCTGCGAAACCGGGATTGGGCATCGACTCAGCGGGATAGCTTCCATCTTTCACCTGTGGGAATGGCGGCGAAACAAAACAGAGGGTAGCGTCGAAAGTTTCTTGTCCTGGAGGAAGCAAGGCGCGATAAACAACTAAACAGGACTATGTATGTAGACGCTTGAAGGGGAGTATTTTCGGACGCGGGTTCGACTCCCGCCGCCTCCACCAGTTAAATAGCCGATTTCATTAAGATTGTATCTTTTTGAGGTCGGCTATTTTTGGTTGCAAAGTAGTTGCAACTTTTTCTTCCGGAGTTGCATTCGCATAGATGCTTCTCAGGTCATCACCTTCCAACCTGAAATACCTTTCAAAGGCTTTATTCGTTGTGTGCATTGTTCCCCTTTTAATTTCTTCGGGGGAATGATATTTGCGCAAGGCAACGGCTGATGTGTGCCGGGTGCCGCCATAGAGGTCAACGCCTTCAATTCCTAAATTCTCACACGCTTTTTTCCACCACTTGTAAAGATACTTTTCACCAAAGGGTTGACCGGGCCTACAACCGCTCAATCTTTTTGTATGTCGGAAGAAATGAAGGTGCGGCATTCCGGTGGGCATTGACTTGATAAACTCAATGTCCGAAGGCAACAAGGGAACGGATTTTATTTCCCCCTGCCCTTCTGTTTTGTGATTTTTCAAAAAAATGTACCCGTTTGAAACGTCAATGTCTGATTCCTGTATTTTGACGAGTTCCCCAGGGCGAATAGAAATATAGGTGCAAAGCCATTTGACCCCGAGCCAGATTCGAGGATTGATATGAAAGGAAATCCGTTTGATTTCTTCAAGAAGTGCAATTTGTTGTTCTTTCCCGATAATTTTCCGGCATGCTAGTTTGTATTTTATCTCGGGAAATTCGGGAATTTGAGCAAGGGTGATGATTTTCCGTTTTCTGAGCCAAATCCAAAAGGAATGAAGGCAGGACTTCATATTGTGAACGGTCTTTGATGATACCCTTTTAAGTTGCTTATGAAAAAAATCTTCCAGCTCTCCATAACCAATCGTTTTTATATTGGTATCACCCCACTCTTCAATTGCCTGATACATATAATTTTTTAAATTATTATAAGATGTTGGCTTAACCTTGTCGCTCCCTTCAAGCTTATATTCCAACCATCTTTCAGCGAGAGTACGAAAACCGAGAGGTTTCCCCTTTTTGTAGTCTCTTTCATCAAATTTTCCTTCGTCGGTTTCATAACGGAAACCCGTTAAAGCCCGGTGGGCTTCATCATACGAATTGAAATTTTTGTAAACTCTACCAAATTTGACAATGAATTTATTAGCTCTTTGCTCATCGTGAACAGGGCAAACTAAAGCATTGCGGTAATTGTCACGAAATTTCATTCCGCAGACAGGGCATTTTTGACGGCTGTAAATTCCTCCACGCATACACATACCTCCCTTTTCTGGAGGAATACCTATGCGTGATTGGTTTGTCAACACGGTTATAAACCCGGAATAGTGGTTTGATAAAGGCTATCCCAGCAGTCAGTTTGCCGGACTACAAATTTTTGTATGAATTCTTCATACTTGGTTGAATAGTTGTGTATAAGCTTTTCGCGGATGAGTTGATTAAAAGTGGTAATGATTTCTTCGATATCATCGGCTGACCGT
>JAZDEG010000009.1:0-184879 GCA_043809085.1 Pseudomonadota bacterium
CTGAACTGTTCTGGTTTATTTCTCAATTTTGCTTTGGAAAGCGCGGCTCCGATTTGGACCGCTCTGTCAATAACTTTTTTGCATATTTTTAACCTTTTTCCACACCTCCCATGGTGTCATGAAACTCTAAAGTCCAGTATATCGATGCACTTTACAGCGGCGATTTCACTCACGTAAAGCAACTCGACCAGGCATTCTCCAAACCCTACAGACAGATGATGAGCAACAATGGCATGAATGCGTTTGTTGAACTTTCCGGCATGATGACCGAGGCGTTCACCGGCATTAAAGCCGAAAATTATAAAAAAGCCATTGAGAATGACATGAACAATATCAGCCTTATCGTGCCGATGTTTGCTGTGTACCTGGTGGACTACCAGGACGTCTTCAAGCAATGTCTCGAACCGAACGCACGTACTTTCGAAAAGACATCGCGAACAGACACTGTTTACGAAAATGGTTTGGGTGTGGAGCAATACAGGATTGAAGGCCGAACCCACTATTCCTATTTCAAGGTCAACAAACGCTTCGTGCATGTGTTCGAAGATGTCGGCCTCAGTAATCCGGATTCATCGCTGGGGAAAATGGTCGACTCCATGTTTTCCAGAAACAGCCGGGTCGACGTCAGTCAGATTGTCAATGGCACCCGCAAACTCATGGCGGATAACAAAAGCAGTTGCAGCAGCGAAAAAATCCTCACACTGGAAAACAACATGCTGCAATATTTCAACGCTTATCAACAAGGCAAACTGAAAACGCGCGACATCATGTTAGGCCGCTAAGCCGGGCAGACACTTTTCGTACCGGAGTGTGCCTAACATGATGTTGCGTGTTCAGCCGGTGGTGAAGATGGCATCGTGCGTATTTTGCAAGATGCTGAGTTTTGCCCGTAAATCGAGTCATTCAATATCCGCGTTTTTTTCACCGGAGAGCCAGCCGTACTGTTTCCAGTAGAAACGTTTGATGCGATCTGTTGTCTGCCGTCGTTTTTCCGGCAGCTGTTCCAGAAGGAAGTAGAGGGTCGGCACCACAATCAGGGTGAGGAAGGTGGCAACCATGAGGCCGAAGATGACCACAACTGCCATGGAGCGCCACCACTGGCTTGATTCGCTGACCCAGGAAATGGTTAGATCGTGGAAATCAAAGGAGATGCCGGTAACCATGGGGATCAGGCCGAGGATGGTGGTGATGGCGGTGAGCATGACCGGCCGTAGACGGGTTGCTCCGGCGGCAATTACGGCCTCGGCCAGTGCCATGCCCCGTTCCCGCAGTTTGTTGGTATAATCGAGCAGGACGATGGCGTTGTTCACCACGACTCCTGCGAGTGAGATGACGCCCACCCCGGTCATGATGATGCCGAAGGGCTGCCCGAAAAGCATCAGTCCGAGAAATGCTCCGCCCAACGAGAGGATCACCGAGGTCATGATGATGAAAGGCTGACTGATGGAGTTGAACTGGCTCACCAGGATGAGGAAGATCAGCAGCAGGGCGACGACAAAGGCCTTGGACAAAAAATCCTCAGACTCCTGCTGGAACTCGAATTCGCCGGTGAACTTTGTCTGGTAGCCCGGCGGCAGGGGAAGTTGTTTCAACAGTTCCTCGGCCTGGGCCCTGGCCACCGGTCCGGGCACCTTGGCTTCATCCACATTGGCCTTCACCGTCACCACCCGTTCGTTATTGATGCGCGTGATGTCTCCTATGGAACCGCCGTATTCCACCTTGGCCATGGTGGAAAGCGGCACCATCTGGCCGGAAGGCGTGGGAATCATCAGTTCGTGCAGCACGTCAACCACGCGTCGGTCCCCTTCCTGGAGCTGAACGGTGATGTCGTAGTCCTCGTCATTTTCACGGAAGGAAGAAACATCAAGACCATTGTAGGCTGTTTTCAGAGCAAAGCCGATTGTGTCGGTGGAAAGGCCGAAAAGAGCCGCTTTCTGCCGGTCCACCGTCACACGCACGGACGGCGTTCCCTCAACAAAGTCGTCGCGAATATCTTCCACATGAGGAACCTGGGCCACGATTTTTTTGATTTCAGCGGCCAGCCGGCCCAGTACGGCGAAATCATTGCCGGAAATCTCAATATTTATCGCCGCGCCAGTTGGCGGTCCCTCCTCTGCTGCGGCAATGGTCAGTTTGGCGCCGGGAATATTCTTGATGCGTTGCCGGATGGTTTCCAGGGTATCGTTGGAGGAGCCTGTCCTGTCCTTCATCTCCAGAAAGCGGATGCCGACATGATTGGGGGCGTTGGGGTCAAAGGCGGTGCCGCCACCCGCAGTCACGATTCCTTTGGTGTAGATGTTTCTGATGTTGCCGAGATCGCTCGGCCCGTAAAACGTGGAACCGTCTTCTTTCCGATGTTCGGTGGGCTGCAGTGCCCTGCCGTATTCGTCATCTGACGGTTCAAGCGACACTTTGTCTTCAGTCTGCGGAGCGGTCACCGCCATTTCGATGCGTTTAAGGATGCGGTCGATATAATCCAGATCCGCCCCTTCCGGTACATCCAGATTGACGTACATGCTGGCAGGATCGATGTCCGGGAAAAACTCGATGGGCTTTTCCAATCCAACGGCCAGCAGCCAGCCCTGTATCATGAGCGCCAGCACGGCGAAGCCGCAGAAAATGACGCTGAAGGGTCGTCTGAGCGCTGATGTAAGAATTCTTGCGTAGCTGCGCAGATATATCCCTTTGATTTCCACTGGCTTTTCCACGGAAGCACCCACCTCCTCCTTGCTTTTCGCCCGAGTGTCGCCTTCGTCTTTTGTATTGATTTTCATGAACAGGGAGGCAAAGGCGGGGTTGATGACAAGTGCGACAAAGAGGCTTGAGGTGAGTGTGATGATCAGGGTCAGTGGCAGATAGCTCATGAACTCACCCATGATGCCGGGCCAGAAGAGCATGGGGGCAAAGGCGCCAAGGGTGGTGAGGGTGGAACCGATGACAGGAAAAGCTACTTCGGAGGTGGCCTGCATGGCGGCATCGAAACGCGAGGCGCCCTGATGCATGAAACGGTAGATGTTTTCAATGATGACAATGGCATTGTCGACAAGCATGCCGAGCGCCAGGGTCAGGCTGAAAAGCACCACCATGTTGAGGGTGATGCCCAGCAGATAAAGGGCGGTGAAGGTGAGCAGCATGGAAAAAGGGATGGCAAGGCTGACCATCAGGGCATTTCTCAGGCCCATGGCGAAAAAGATTACCACCAGCACAAGCACGAGTCCTGTGAGGATGTTGTTTTCCAGATCAGCGACCATGAGATCGATATCCCGGGCCTTGTCCATGACTTTGGTGATTTCCGTGCCCTGGGACCAGGAGGGCTGGGCTCCGGCAATATGGCTGTCGATCTGTTTGCTGATGGCGATGATGTTTTCACCGGAACGCTTCCTGACCGCAAGGTTGACCGCTGCGCGACCGTCCAGGCGGGAGCGGCTGGTCTCTTCCTTGAAGCCGTCCACCACCCGGGCCACATCTTTCAGATACACCGGTTCGCCGTCATGGCTGCCGATAACCAGGCCGTAAATTTCTTCGGGAGTCTTGAACTCCCCCGGCACCCTGAGCTGGAAACGGCCGTCACCCATGCGGATGGCGCCGCCCGATGTATTCTGATTCTCACTGGGCACCACCCTCTGGAAGGTGGTAATGTCGAGTCCGTAATAAGCCAGCTTTTCCGGGAAAACTTCCACGCGGATTTCTCGTTCAAGGCCGCCGGTGACATCCACCGCCAGTACGCCTGGTATGGCCTCGATGGCGTCCTCCAGGTCATCGGCAATGGCTTTCAGACAGGGCAAGCCGCAGGTGCCGGACAGGGAGAATACCACGATGGGCAGTTCGGAAAAGTTGACCTCGAAAACCGAAGGGTCATTCTCCAGGTCCTTGGGCAACTCGTTTTTGGCCTCGTCCACCTTATCCTTCACGTCCTGCATGGCCTGATCGATATCCGTGCCGGTGACGAACTCGACATTGATGGAAGAGAGACCTTCGGAACTGACTGACTGGATTTTTTTCAGCCCGTCGATACCTTTGAGTTTTTTCTCGATCTCAATGGTGATGGATGTTTCGATATCCGTGGGTGACACCCCGCGGTAATCGGTGGAGACAAAGACATTGGGAATGGAAATATCAGGGTCGCTTTCCCTGGGCAGGACCATGTAGCAGTATGTGCCGAAGACGATGATCAGCACGGACAGGACAAGCACGGTGACGCTTTTTTTGACGGCGGTGTCGGAAACGATCATCAGCGCAATGCTCCCACATCTTTCAGCAGTTTGATGGTGTTGACCTGCTGGCCTGCTTCCACATCACGATGGCCCTCGATGACGACCCGGTTTCCAGCCTCAAGGCCATTGGTGACCTGGGTCATCCATTCTTCCATGATCCCGAGAGTGACCAGTCTTTTTTCAGCCACGCCGTCTTTTTCCACAAAGACATAGTGTTCGTCATTACGGGTGAGCACGGCATACAGCGGCACAACGATGGTCTGCTCAACCGTTTTCTTGATAATATCGGCGCGCAGGAACATGCCGGGCAGGATTTCGCCCCTGGGGTTATCCACCGCCAGTTCCAGGCGGTACAATCGGGCCTGATTTTCCGGTGAGGATGAGAGAAAGAATTTGCGGCCTGAAATCCTGCGGTTATCCAGGGCCTGGATGGTGAACTCAACCGTGTCGAGATCGCGTACAGCCGACACGTCGGATTCAGGGATGCCGATCACCGCCTTGACCTGATCGATTTTGAGCAGTTCCGCCATGGGGTCGCCCACGCTGAGCATCAGCCCTTTTTTCAGGTCAAGCCGGCGGATTACTCCGGACATGGGGGCGGTGATGCTGCAGCGGGACAGGTTGAGCGCGGCATCGTCCATGGCTGCACGGGCGGTGCGCATCTCGTTTTCGCTTTTGTCCAGCTCGGCAGTGGGGATGATATCCTGTTCGTACAGCCTTCTGATTCTCTCAATATTAACCATGGCCAGATCAAAATTGGCCCTGGCCACGTCGAGTGCGATGCGGTAATCTGCCTCTTCAATGCGGGACAAGACCTGTCCCTCTTTGACCTGCTGCCCTTCAATGACCAGCACTTCTTCAACAGAGCCGCGGATTTTGGCCATCATTTCAAGCCTGGTCCAGGGGGCGATCTCGCCGGGCAGATTGATGCGGTCATGGATGACGTCCGGAGCGACTTCCAGCAGCACGGCATTGACACTTGGCCGCTCTTTGGAAAGGGCGGACGCTTTTTCTTCCGTCAGTTCGGCATTTTTCTTTTTGACCACCAGGGAGAGGGCGCTGATCATAATGATCAGCGTCAGGAGCAGCAGTCGCGGCAGGTTCTGCATGATTTTTTTTACTATCCGACCGCGCCTGGTGCGTGGGGTTATCTCGTCGGGCTGCATTATTTCACCATATGTATTTTTTGTCGACCGGAAGCAGGCCTTCCATGGTCTGCTGCAGCAGAAGCTGTAACGCCTCCGCCACATCGTCTTCAGTTTGCAGCCGGCCCATATACCAAGCGGAAACGGTAATCAGGTAAAGGGCATAAAAATGACCGCAGACAAAAAGCAGGTCCACATCCCGGCGCAGTTCGCCGCGCTGTTGCGCCTCTTTGCACATGGCAGAGAGATAATTGATATAACGATTGTCCAGATCCTTGGACCGTTCCATTGTGAGATCCTTGGGGAAAATCATCTCCCGCAGCAGCAGACGGCCAAAGTCCTTGTGGCGGGTGACGTAGCGGAATTCTCCCAGGAAAAGGGCCATGAGTTTCTTTGTCAGGGAAGCGTCGGCCCGGGTTTTTTCAGACACCTCTGCATAGACATGGTCCAGTTCGTCTTCGCAGAATGCCAGGAAAATCTCACTTTTGGTCTGGAAGTAGCTGTAGATCGTCCCTTTACCGACACCGGCCGCCCTGGCCAATTCGTCGATACTGGTCCTGTCAAAGCCCTTGTCGCCGAAAAGCTGCACTGCTGCCTGCAGGATCGCCTTTCTGGTTCTGCGTTTTTTTTCTTCCCTTACGCCAGGCATGATTCCTCCGATTCAAAAAAAATCGACTCCAGTCATTAATTTACCCGTGGCGGCCATTGGTCGCAAGGGAAAACTGACCGCAGTCGACTTTTGTCGGACTGTTATTCATGTCCGGAGGAGCGGCATTAATGTCGAATCGTCCAGAAAAAAATTGTTTTACATTTTGTTTTACATTTTTCTTTCATGTAAAGTATTGTCGATATGTGAGAGAAGAATTGGGAAAAACGACCGTAATTTCATTTCATAACAACATAAAGAGTGAAACATGTCTGGCGAAGTGAATAAAGAATCTTCCATTGCAGAGGAAACTGTTTACGAAATTTCAAAAAAAGTGTTTGCAAACGCGGCACAGGCCAAAATTGCCCTCACACCTGAAGTGTTCCACATATGGTATGAATATTTTGCTGGTCTTAACAAGCCGCTGGTTGAGGAAATCAAAGAAATTTTTGCTTCCGGAAAGAAATTCGGGGCCGAAATCCATAAGGCCCTTTATGAAAAATATTTTCGCAAGTCTCGCCAGCAGTCCGAAGATGAAATGGAACAGTTACATGATGAAACACAGTCTGTGATTTCCGAAGTTTTTTCCGAACTGCTGAAGGCGGACAAAAATACCGCTGTCTTCGGCGGCAAGTTGACCGAACATTCACGAAAAATGCGGGAGGCTACCAAGGCATCGGAAATAAAACAGATTATGGCGAATATGCTGCATGATACCGCCCAAATGGTTACATCTAACCGCACACTTCAGGAAAAACTTAACGAGGCCACCCGGCAGACGGAAAATCTCAAGCAAAAACTGCACAAAACGGAAGAGGAAGCCTCCAGAGACGCCCTGACCGGACTCAACAACCGCAAGGCCTTTGATGAAAAGATTGCCGAACTGTATAAATTATTCAAATCATCAAAAAAATATTTTTCCGTGGTTTTTGTGGATATCGATTTTTTTAAAAAATTTAATGACACATATGGGCACAACATCGGCGATCTGGTTTTGCAGTCGGTGGCCGCCATTCTGCACCGGGGTGTCAAGGGAGGAGATTTTCCTGCCCGCTACGGCGGCGAGGAGTTTGTCATTCTCTTTCCCTCGACAACACTGGAAAGCGCCCGTATCGTCGCGGAACAGCTTCGGGTTATGATATCAGTCAAAAAACTGGAAAATCCTAAGACAGGTGAATCATACGGAAAAATTACCGCAAGTTTCGGCGTCTCCCAGATAACCCCGGAGGATACCCCGCAGTCCGTTCTCGAACGGGCCGACAAGGCCCTCTATCTCGCCAAGAAATCCGGCCGGAACAATATCAAAACTGAAAAAGAACTCGGAACTGAGTAACCTCACATTTGGCTCGTGCCCAACCTCGCAACTATTTCCGTAAAATTGCTCCGGATCAGGGGGGATTATGGAAATAGACTGTAATGATCTATAATGTTTTCGTGTTTTTTTCGTAAATCATCACATATCCCCAAAATTACTTGCATACTTCCTGATAAAAATATAATCACCGAGAAGCATTCCAATTTTTGGTATTCAACTTATTGAAAAGTTTTGCTGCTTATCACCCGGTAAATCCCAGCACTTTTCCAGCACCGATTTCTGACGGACGGTAACCGTTCAGAAATCTTTATCGGTTTGATGGAAGGAGCGTGCATGTGTATGCATGCCATCTGCCGAAATGATGATTCATGAATTGATGGAGGAAAAAAATGAAGAAAAGAAGTAATAAAAAATGGCCCGTAGCAGTTGCATGTCTGTTTGCGTTGTATGTGATTGTCCCTCTGGCAAACGGGAAAAACGCTGTTTCTTCCGGAGGGATGTCCATTTATGACGGGGAACCCACTGAAGCGGACTGCCGCATGTGTCACGACAATCTCAGCAGTTTTCCCATGCTGTTAGCGACTAACCCGGACCGGCATCATGCCTTGTCGCCTGACTGTTCAAGCTGTCATCCCTTTGTCTGGAATGACGTTCTTGGGGCTGATGTTGTCGGCTTTACAGGTGATTGTCTTGAATGCCACGATGCGGTGACCGTTGAAGGGGGACCTGCTTCAGCCAACGTGCATCATGAAACAGCAACGTTCGCAGCACGCGATTGTGCTGTATGCCACAAATAATAAGTATCGCAGCAGCTGAGTATTAGTTTACAGAGGGTGATAAGCAGCAATTTGGTGTTGAGGGTGACTGATATAGTGGTGGTTTTTATTCGCTGAAATGCTGGACCTGATAGGTTTGGACAGCTAGTTTGCCGCTTTTCCAGGTGTCCGGGTTAAGTCCGGCCTTCATACAGAGGCGGCCGAGAAAATCCGCGGTTCGGGGAAGCTGTTCCCACACCTGGGGTAGAAAGGTCGCACCTGCTGACCCATACTGGAGAATGACCCCGTCAACCCCTGGACGGAGTTTGGCAATCAGATCATCTCCATTTTCATAGTCAAGAGGTTTGGCATCGGTCAGGATGCTGATCTCAATATTCACCTGTCTGAACTCATCAAAAGTTAAAGGAGGAAATCGGGGATCATTGAATGCCGCATTGACGGCGTTATGCCGAATGCTGTCAGCGAGACTTTCATAAGCGGAAAGCGTTCCCATGCAGCCGCGCAGTTCACCCTGTTTGTGCAGGGTGACAAAGGTTGCCCGTTTCTCCTGAAAAGTTTTTTGCCCCGGTTTTTTTTCTGAACTTTGCTGCTCCTCTTCCTGCAGGTTGATGCTGAGACTGAGGGCAATGGTCCGGCGGGCAAGCTTGACGAGAATTTGGCCCTCCTCGTCGGAGAGAAGGAGGCTCTGTCTGTCCTGGTTTTCCATGCTTTATTTCCCCCGTCTGTTCAGAAACTTGTCAAGTTCTCTGGCAATATAGCCCAGGTGGGTTTTTTCTTCTTCCGCCAGGTGGAGAAACAGGTCTCTGGTTTTTGGATCATCGCATTTGCGGGAAACCCGCATGTAAAGGTCATATGTCTGGGTTTCCAGCATCATGGCCAGATTGAGAATGTCTTCCCTGTCGTACAAATGCGGCTTGAAATGGTTGAGAATAGCCTCGCGGTCAAAGCCGCCTTCCATAATATTACCTGCCTGGCCGGGTGCGGGAATATCCTTTCTCTCCGGTTTGAAATCCTCGATCAGTTTTGCCTTGTGGAGATCTTCAAAGCTTGCCAGCCGCAGCAGCATGTCTTTTTCTTCCTTGCTGTCGCAGGTTGCGGCAAAGGCCAGGTAAAGCTGTTGCAAGCCGTCTTCCATCATGTAAGCCATGGAAAAGGCGTCCTTGAAGTCGGTTGATGCAAAAAACTCCATACCCATGGTTTCCTGGCCTCTTGCCTTGATGCCGTTCCATGCCTTGATGCCGCCGCTGATATTGTAGACGTCACTGAAATTGTGGCTTTTTAAAATCTGACAGGCGGCCTTGCTGCGCACCCCGGATGCGCAGTAGACAAGGGTCGTCTTGTCCGGAGAAAGTTCACTGACCCGGGAAAGCAGTTCTTTGACCGGTATGAGAGCAGCCCCCGGCAGATGTTCCAGTTCGTACTCCTTCGGTTGACGCACATCGAGGAGTTGATAGCTGTTTGCCAGGTTGTTTTTTAAAAAAACGCGTGCCTCGTCAGGGCTCATGTTTTTTGCAATTTGGAAAAAACTCTTCCAGTTCATTGATTTATCCTTTTTTGAATAATCAGCCGTGTTTGTTAAAGATTATGATTGACGGGAGATTTTTTCAAGCAGTTTGAGCACGTCATCCCGATGATTTTTGGGTTGGTTCAGCATGATGACGAACGGTTTTCCGTTTTTGTCTCCAGGGAAAAAACCTGCGTAGCAGTAGACGCCGGTAAGGGTGCCGGATTTGATCATATTCCCTTCTTTGATTGCCAGCAGGTGATCATGCGGTTCAAAGGCCCGGAGGATTTTCAGCATGGCGGCTGGGGTTACCAGGTTACTCCGGGAAAGTCCCGATCCTTCCACCATGACGATGTCTTTTTCCGTGAGCCCGAGACTGGTGAGAAAGCGTTGAAAAGCTCTTCTGCTTTTGGACCATGTTGCGGGGTACCCTTCTTTTGCTGTCCCGCAGGCAAGATAAAGCTGGTTGGCGATAAAGTTGTTGGAATAGAGCATCAGGCCGCTTATGACCTGTTCCAAACTCCGGTTTGAGGGGTGACTGTAAAAAAGTGTGATGTCTGCGGGGACGGCTCGGGGTCCGATAATACCTTTGCCTGCAAGTCCCATCTTTTTTTGTATTGCCCGGAAAAGCTCGCCGGTATGGATGAAGGTGTCCACGGCTTTATTGGTAAGGTTGATCCGGTGTGTTCCAGGCGGAAGTTGTCTTCCAAGCCGACCCATGATGGGCAGGGTTGGTGTCTGCGCTTCGGCTGAAACAATGGCGCCGTTTGGGGATTTTTTCAGGTGAAGGGTGTTGAAGTTCGCTGCAATGGCACTGTTTGCTGCATCATAGGGATTAAGGCTGTTTTCCCGGCCGTCGACGTCTTTTTCAAGTTGAAATGCCCCTCCATCAAGGAAGATATTATTGATTTCCTTTGCTCCCAGCGTTTCAAGTTTTCTGATGATGATCGTTATCTCTTCCGAAGTGAGAAAGGGATCACCAAAACCCTTGATGTAAAGGTCGTTATCCCCGGAGAGATAGAATTCGGTGTGGAAACGAAAATCCGGACCAAGGATATGGAGTGCGCCAAGAGAGGTGACGATTTTTAAAATGCTGGCCGGAACAAAAAGTGTATCTGCATTGGCCGCGGCAATTGGTTCATTGTCGCCTCCAAGGATATAGCCGCCGTTGTCGATGAACTTATCAAAGCGGGAGGTGATTGAAGGGGTGTCATTTTCGGCGAAACAGTGGGACGAAGCGAAGAAAAATACTAGATAAAAAAGACAGGGTATTGCCGCTTTGGACAATGCCCTGTCTTTTAAATTGCTCATCATGAGTGGGGATCACATCTTCGGCAAATTTTTTGTTGCCTCAGCAATAGCCTCTTCCGGATAGTCATAATTGTGCAGTTCGCCGGCAAAGAATTTTTCATAGCTTGTCAGATCAAGCAGGCCGTGGCCGGAGAAGTTGAAAAGAATGGTTTGGGGATTATTGAGATCACGAGTTGCCTCGATGATCGCCGCGCGAATGGCATGGCAGGTTTCCGGCGCCGGAATGATTCCCTCGGTCTGGGCAAAAAGTCTTCCCGCTTCGAAACACTCCATCTGATGTACACTGATGGGTTCGATCAGTTTTTCCCTGACCAGGGCTGAAACAATCGGTGACATGCCGTGATAACGCAGTCCGCCGGCATGGATGCCGGGAGGAATGAAGTCGTGTCCAAGGGTGTACATGTAGAGAAGCGGTGTCTGGCGTGCCACATCGCCATAGTCATATGCATACACGCCTCGGGTCAGTGTGGGGCAGGAGGCAGGCTCCACGCCGACAAAACGGATATTTTTTCCCTCCAGCTTGTCGGTGAGGAAAGGTGTCATGATGCCGGCGAAGTTGGAACCGCCGCCGCAACAGCCGACAACCACATCGGGATATTCGCCGATCTTTGCCATCTGTTTTTTTGCTTCAAGGCCGATGATGGACTGGTGGAGAATAACGTGGTTTAATACAGATCCAAGGGCGTATTTGGTGTCTTCCCTGGTGGCAGCGTCTTCCAGCGCCTCACTGATGGCAATGCCCAGCGAGCCCGCGGTGCCGGGCATGGTTTCAAGGATCTTGCGGCCGAAGTTGGTGTCCGGGCTGGGGCTTGCGACAATATCAGCGCCGTAGGTATTCATCATGATCTTGCGATACGGTTTCTGGTCAAAGGAAACACGCACCATATAGACCTTGCATTCCAGACCGAATTTGTGGGTTGCAAAGGAAAGGGCGCTGCCCCACTGCCCGGCGCCGGTTTCGGTGGAAAGACGTTTGACGCCTTCACGTTTATTGTAATAAGCCTGGGCAACGGAGCTGTTGGTCTTGTGGCTACCCGAGGGGGAGACTCCTTCATTTTTGAAGTATATCTTTGCCTTGGTGCCGAGGGCGGTCTCCAGGTTATAAGCACGCACCAGGGGGGCAGGACGCCAGATACGATAGATTTCCTGAACTTCCTCAGGGATGTCGATCCAGCTTTTATCACTCATCTCCTGCTCAAGAAGACCCATGGGGAAAACAGCGGCAAGCTTTTCCGGACCCATGGGCTGTTTTGTTTCAGGATCAAGCGGCGGCTGGACTCCGTTTGGGATATCCGGCATCACATTGTACCATTGGATCGGCATTTCGTTTTCATCAAGAAGAATTTTTTTCTGTTTCATGATCTCTCCCTGGGGATGTAAGGTAATTGGTTGAAGTGTATCCGCGAGACGCTCTCCCTGAGCGCATTGCTGACCGTTGTCGTCTCTCAGCAACAGGATTGAAGGGACGATTTGGAAGCGGTAGGTATAATTACTCTGAATGTCTGATTCTGTCAAAGTGAAAAGGGAGGAAAACACTTCATTGACAAAGACTTTTGCCTGATTTATCTTTGTTGGCTCCAATGACAAATCTCGCCCTTAAGGGATCAGGCTACATTATTATGGAAAATATACTTCGCAGCAGTCTGGCTGACTCGATCACCGCAAAGCAGAATTTTTACGATGAACACAGGGAAAAGCTCTTTCAGTTGGTTGATTGGGTTGTTGCCTGCTTTCAGTCCGGCAACAAGCTGATGATCTGCGGCAATGGTGGAAGCGCCGCAGACGCCCAGCATCTGGCCGCGGAGTTCGTTAACCGATTTCTCATTAACCGCGCTCCGCTGCCGGCAATCGCCCTTACTACTGATACTTCCATTCTGACCAGTGTGGGAAATGATTTTTCCTATGACGATATTTTCGCCAAACAGGTGGCGGCCTTGGGTAAAAAAGGTGATATCCTCCTCTGCATCTCAACCAGCGGTAACTCGCCCAACATCATCAAGGCAGTTGAGACTGCGAAAAGTCTGGGGGTGCGGACAGTTGTTCTCACCGGTGGCAGTGGCGGTAAACTGGCCCTGGAGGGTGAGCTTGTTCTGACGGTGCCCAGTGAAAAAACTCCCCATATCCAGGAAGCTCATCTGTGGATCGAGCATATGCTCTGCTGGCTGGTTGATGAAAGGCTGTTCGGCAGCCTTCAGGCCGGGAGCGACCGGTAATGGCGGTCACGCCCCTTGATTTCAGCGGACTGAACACCTATTCGGTTCATGACCGTTTCAGCAAGGTGACGGTGGATGATTTTGCCAAACCGTTGCCTGCCGGAGCCACCATCCATGATTTCCTCTCGTCTCTGCCGAAACAATTTGCCGGCCTTGATTTCCCCGAACTTATCGATCGTCTTGCCACGGCCCATAGCAACAGCAGACCGGTCATCATCGGCATGGGCGCCCATGTCATCAAGGTCGGGCTGAATCCGCTCCTGATCGACCTCATGGAACGTTCCATCATCACAGGCATTGCCCTGAACGGCGCGGGCATTGTCCATGATACGGAAATCGCCATGGTGGGTCGTACCTCTGAAGACGTGGGGCAGGTGCTGGGTTCAGGTGCTTTCGGCGCCGCCAGGGAAACCGGCGAGGAAATCAATGCCGCCATTAATCGCGGCGCTCAGGAAAATATCGGTCTTGGCCAGGCCATGGGGAAGTATCTCACGGAACGAAAATTTCCGTATAACCATCTGAGTCTGATTGCCTCAGCGTATCGACTTAAAATTCCAGTGACGGTGCATGTCGCAGTGGGCACCGATATTGTCCATATCCATCCAAGCGCAGACGGCGCTGCCATCGGCCAGACCAGTCATTACGATTTCCGCTTGTTCTGCTCCCTTGTCAGCGGACTTGAGGGCGGGGTGTATCTCAATCTCGGTTCCGCCGTTCTGCTGCCGGAAGTATTCCTGAAGGCGCTTACGGTGGTGCGCAATCTCGGTCATCATGTGGACAATTTCACCACGGCGAATTTTGACTTTATCCGCCATTACCGGCCGATGACCAACGTGGTGAACAGGCCGACCGCAGGCGGCGGCAAGGGGTTTCATTTCACCGGCCATCATGAGCTGATGATTCCGTTGCTCGCAGCAGGACTTCTGCAGAAACTCTCTGAGGGCTGAGAGAAAAGCCGCAGGAAAGAAAAGAGTATGCCGTTGTTTGATTTCAAATGCCGTAAATGCGGCAAAGAGTTTGAGTCTCTGGTGCTGGGCAGCGCGAAACCCGTTTGTCCTGAATGCCGGAGCGAGGATCTGGAAAAATTGATGTCATCCTATGCCTGTCGCCGGCCTTCCGGTGCGGGATCGGTTGACGGATCGGGTTGCGCGGGCTGCTCTGGAGGGAATTGTGCGAGTTGCCGTTAACCAGTGCCGGAAATTTTTCGGCCATGTTTCTGAGATTGAGGGAACAGTCGGTAAATGACAGGCTCTGGTCAAGGAATAAAACCATCACATACAGGGAGAACAATGCAGAAGAAAATCATAATCGGAACGCGAGCAAGTCTGCTGGCCATGGCGCAGAGCACCAATATCAAAAAGCGCATCGAAGAACACTATCCTGATGTGACGGTGGAACTTGTCAAGATTGTTACAAAGGGTGACAAGATTCTGGATGTTCCGTTGGCCAAGGTAGGCGGGAAAGGGCTTTTTGTCAAAGAGATCGAAGACGCCATGTTGAACCATGAGGTCGACATAGCCGTGCACAGCATGAAGGATGTGCCCGCCGAGCTTCCGGAGGAACTGCATCTTGGTATCATAACCAAGCGTGAAGATCCCAGGGACGCCTTTATTTCAAATCAATACAAAACATTGGCGGATCTCCCCAAAGGCGCCAAGGTCGGCACCAGCAGCCTGCGGAGAAAATCACAGCTCGGGCTGATGCGCGGTGACCTTGTTATCCAGGATCTCCGCGGCAATCTTGATACCAGGCTCAGAAAGCTTGATGAAAAACAGTATGACGCCATTATTCTGGCGGCAGCCGGTCTGAACCGGCTCAATCTTTCCGACCGTGTCGCTTCATTTTTTAGTCCCGCGGAAATGCTGCCGGCCGTTGGTCAGGGTGCTGTGGGTATTGAACTGCGCAAGGCCGACAAGGAACTTCTTGAAGCGCTGTCATTTCTGTCTGACGAGACGACTGCCGTTGCTGTGAGGGCTGAGCGCGCCTACCTGCACCGACTGGAAGGCGGCTGCCAGGTGCCCATCGGCGCCTTTGCCGAACTGAAGGGAGGGGAGGTGAGTTTGACCGGCCTGGTCGCCTCGGTTGACGGGTCTAAAATGATAAAAGAGCAGGCAAGCGCTCCTGTTGCGGAAGCGGAAAAGCTTGGCAAGAGTCTGGCGGAAACCGTTCTTGCCAAGGGCGGCGGAGTAATTCTTGCTGAAGTGTATGGGGAAGAAATTGACTGATACAGAAACAAAAAAAAGAGGGAAGGCCTACTTGGTGGGCGCAGGGCCAGGTGATCCGGGCCTGATTACCGTTCGTGGCCTGGAGATTCTCAAAAAAGCCGAGGTGGTTATTTACGACTACCTTGCCGGAGAGAAGCTGCTTAAACATGTGCCCGCCGGCGCGGAATTCATTTATGCCGGAAAGCAGGGTGGTGTCAAGCATACCCATACCCAGGATGAGATCAACCAGATGCTGGTTGACCGGGTGCGAAGCGGTAAAAGGGTGGTGCGACTTAAAGGCGGCGACCCTTTTATCTTCGGTCGCGGCGGCGAGGAACTTGAGGAACTGGTTGATGCCGGGTTGCCGTTTGAGGCGGTTCCCGGAGTGACGTCCGCTTCCGCTGCGGCAACCTTTGCCGGAGTGCCGATCACCCATCGTCGTTACACCTCCTCGGTTGCTTTTATCACCGGACATGAAGACCCGAACAAGGAAAATTCCAATATTGCCTGGGATAAGATTTCCACCGGAGTCGGCACCCTTGTCTTTTACATGGGCATCAAGAACCTGGAGTCAATAACCAGGAACCTGATGAAGCACGGCCGCGACCCAAAGACGCCGGTGGCGGTGGTACGCTGGGCCTCAAGACCGAATCAGAAATCTGTTGTCGGCACTCTGGACAACATTGCGGAAATCGTGCGAGTAAATGATATCAAGCCCCCGGCGCTGACCATTGTCGGCGATGTGGTGAATCTGCGGGACAAGATCAACTGGTATGAAGTGCGTCCTCTTTTCGGGAAAAGGGTTATCGTAACCCGCACCCGGGAACAGGCAAGTGATCTGGTCGCCCTGCTTGAAGAAAATGGTGCTAATTGTCTGGAGTTTCCCACCATTTCCATTTGTCCCCCGGATTCATGGGAAGCGCTTGATGGCGCTCTGCAGCGGCTTGGCCGGTTTCACTGGCTGGTGTTCACCAGTATCAACGCCATTCACGCTTTTTTCGGTCGGCTCTATGAAAAGGGGCTTGACACCAGAGCGCTTGCCACCTGCAAGATTGCCGCAGTCGGCAAAGTAACCGATGACTGTTTGCGAACCTTTGGTCTGATCAGCGATTTGGTGCCGGAAGAATTTACCGGTGAAGGGCTTGCCGAGGCATTCGAGAAAAAAGGTGTTGCCGGTTGTGAGATACTGATTCCCAGGGCGCTCAAGGCTCGTGAGATACTGCCGGGGAGACTGGAGAAGGCCGGAGCACGTGTGACCATTGTCCCGGTATACCAGAACAAGAGACCTGAAGGAATACACGAAAAGCTTCGGTCAAAACTGGAAAATAAGGATGCCGATATCGTCACCTTTACCAGTTCGTCCACAGTCACCAATTTTATTCACATGCTCGGGGTCAATAATCAGGATGAGTTGAAAGAGGTGATGCGGGGCATCAAGATTGCCGCAATCGGCCCTGTTACCGCCAAAACGGTGGAAGAGAACGGCCTTACGGTTGATATCCAACCGGAAACCTATACCATTCCAGATCTGGTTGATGCCATTGTCAAGGATTCCGTTGGTCTGGTGTGACGAGGAAAATGGCCTGAAGATGGGAGAGTAAGATTTTCTTCCCCCTTCAGGCCGATTCGGTTACACGTTATTCGCTATTATTTAGCCGTCGCACTTTTTTCAAGATCTCGGATCTTTTTTTCCTGGGCAGCTATTTTTCCCTTTTGGGCGCTTATTTCCGCCAGCAGCACTTCCATATTGGTTTGGGTTCGTTCCTGCTCCATTTTTGCTTCCTTAAGGGCCTGGTTCTTTTCATCGAGACTTGCCTGCAGTTCCGCATTGTTTTTTTCCAGATTACGCATGGCAAATCCTGTCATCCTGGATTTGGCGACTTCGTCCTTGGCAAGGTCAAGCTCTTTTCTGGTCACATCGATGGTTTCCTTCAGAGATCTTATCTGGTCATCTGTGTTGCTCAGCGATTCCTGAAACTGGTTGTTTTGTGAGGTGCTGTTTTCGAGGTCGGCGTGCAATTTCTTTTCACGTTCTTCAGCTGCTGTCAGTTCCCTGTCTTTCTGCTCGAGTGTTGTCTTTAATTCGGCAACCTGGCTGGTCAGTGTGGAGAGTTGCTGGTCCTTGCCGGCAACGCTCTTGCTCAACGATTCAAAATCGGAACGGAGATTAGCCGCATCGGTCTTCTGTATATCAAGGTTTTTCTGGAGCAGTGCTTTTTCCTCTTCAAGACGGCTCATCTGCTGGCCTGTCTGTCCGAGTATTTCCTGCTTTTCACCGCTTGCCACCTGCAGTTTCTCGAGTTGGTTCGTTGTGGCTTTCAGTTCCCGTTCAAAACGCGAACTTTTCTTGTCCATCAATGTTCCCCAGACGGATCCAATCACCAGTAATACGACCAGGGCTGCAATGATCTGATTTCTGTTCATTTTCTTTCTCTTTGTTGAGGATTAGTGAAAAATAAAAAAATACCTGATTTATTCATGTATTGTATATATAAAAAAATACAGAAATGGACAAAGTGTGTCAAGTTTCCATATCAGTGCCCGGATTTCTTCCCTTTAACATTTGAAAAAATGAAGTGGATTTTGACTGATAACCGTCATGGTAGAGAGTGGCGATTATGGAAGAAAACAAGTGCATATTTGTTTGTCGGGCATCTTTATTGCTTGAATTTATTGTGTCATCCATGCTCAAAAGGAAGGAGTATGAAAAAAATTTTGTTGGTAGATAACAATAAGGTCATTGTTCATTTGCTGTCCACGTTTCTCCGTCAGAATGGGTACTTGGTCGCATCTGCTGAAGACGGCCTCGGCGCCTTGGAGCTGCTCGACTCATTTCGACCTGACGTCATGATTGTCGACTTGATAATGCCCCGTATTAATGGAGAAAAACTCTGCCGGATCATACGGAAAATGCCGGAATACGATTCTCTTTTTATTGTCATCGTTTCCGCAATAGCAGCTGAAGAAAAAATTGATTTCTCCGGGTTTGGCGCAGACGCCTGCATTGCCAAAGGCCCGGCCAGGATAATGGAGGAAAATCTCACAACCGTACTCGATTACTTCTTGAGTGAAAGAAAAGGTGAATTGACAAAAAAGATTTTCGGTGAAGAAAATATTTTTGAACGTGAAATCACCAAAGAACTGCTTGCCACCAAAAAACATCTTGAAATAACCATGAGCCATCTCGATGAAGGGTTGTTGGAGATTAATGACGAAAACCGGATTATTTTTGTCAACCCTGCGGTCGTTAACCTTTTTCATTGTCCGGAGGAGAAGATTCTCGCCGCACGATTTCCTGATTTTTTCCAGGGAAATGATAAAAATCGAATCCGAGAAACTATCTCCACACTGGATAGCGAAATTGTTGAACTGGGTGAATCCGAACCTTTTTTTCTTCACGGCAAGTTTTTGCTACTGAAATTTGTTCCTTTCTTTGACAGGGGCGAAAAATACATTGTTGTCATGGTGCATGATATTACCAGGCGAAAACAGGCTGAGTTGGATCTCCTGAGCCACAAGGAATATCTTGAAGATATGGTGCGGGAACGGACGGCGACCCTCGAGGAAACCAATGTCGAACTTGAGGAAGCGCTCTGTAAGGTGAAAACATTAAGCGGGCTGCTGCCCATCTGTGCGAACTGCAAGAAAATCCGTGACGACAAGGGATACTGGAACCAGATCGAATTGTTCATCCGTGATCATTCCTTTGCTGAGTTCAGTCATGGCATCTGCCCCGACTGCGTGAGGAAGCTTTATCCTGAGCTTGATATTTTTGGAGATGATAGACGATGAAACCGGTATAATTCGCCTACCGACCTGGAGAGTATGGTAAAATGAGAAAAAAGAATGCGGTTCCATGACAATTCGGCCTCCGGAAAACCCCCGGATGAAAGGAGTATTGGAAATGAAGATGAATATATCTCTGCCAACCGTGGTTTTTTCTCTCCTGATCCTGCTTCTTGTTTCAGTTCCTTCCTGCACATACAAAGAGCGTGTGCAGCCCATCAATCTTCCCACTGGCTCTCAACATTCAATCGTCATCAGCAGCGTCTGGGTTTCAGCCGATGCCTATGTCGACCAGAAGGCTGCCAAAGAGGCATTCGGTTTTGACATCAGGGGAGCTGGCCTGCTTCCGGTGCAGGTTGTTTTTCAAAATGACGGTGACCGGACAGTCAGTCTTGTTCCGGAGCAGACTTTCCTGATTGATTCACGAAACCAGGCATGGCCGGTAAACACCCTTGAACGGACCTATCAGCGGGTGGAAAAGCATGTCGGTGTTGGTGAAACCGTTGCCCGGGCCGGCAAGCCCGCTTTCCTGATGGGCGCTGCAGGCGCTATTGCGGGTCTTGCGGTGGGTATCGTTACAGGGGAAAATATCGGTCAGGCGATGGGGAAAGGGGCAGCCCTTGGCGCGGCGGCAGGCGCTATTGCCGGCGGGGCATCCGGTTATCAGGATGCCAAGGGTGAAATCAAGCAGGATCTTTCTGGAAAATCTTTGGTCAACAAACCGATACTGCCCAATCAGATCGGTTACGGCATGCTCTTTTTCCCTGGTTTCAAGGAAGAAGCGCAGGACGCAACGCAGTTGAGGCTGACATTGTCGTTTGGGGGGGTGATGGAGTCGGTGACGCTTTTTCTGGCCCCTGCTCCTTGAGAAAGAGCTGTGGTTGAGTTTATCGGCGGGAATTATGCGGTTTCAAGTTCCATGCTGATATCGCAGGCCGGAGCGGAATGAGTCAGAGCACCGATAGAGATGAGATTGACCCCTGTTTCCGCAACTGTCCGGACATTGTCCAGATTGATGCCGCCCGAGGCCTCAAGCAGCGCCCTGCCGTTAACCATCTGGACCGCCTGCCGCATCAACTCGGCCGACATGTTGTCCAGCATGATGATATCGACCCCTGCAGTCAGGCATTCCATCACCTGTTCCAGTGTTTCCGTTTCAACTTCGATCTTCAAGGTGTGAGGAGCCTGTTTTCGTACCCGGACGACCGCTTTTTCGATGGAGCCGCAGGCGGCGATATGGTTGTCCTTGACGAGGATGCCGTCGGATAGAGTAAACCGGTGATTGTGGCCGCCGCCGACCCGGACTGCGTATTTTTCAAGCATCCGCAGGCCGGGAGTTGTTTTTCTGGTGTCAACGATTTTGACGGCAAGAGGGGAAACATTGTCGACAAAACGACGGGTCAATGTGGCGATACCGGAGAGGCGTTGCACCAGATTGAGTGCCACCCGTTCAGCCCGGAGGAGGTCAAGAACCGGTCCGATTGCGGTAAAGATCACATCGTCGGTATTAATTTTTGTGCCGTCCTTCACTCCGGACCATTGGATAGCCGGATTGCAGAAGTGAAAAACTTCTCCAGCCACCGTTTCCATTCCTGCGACGATGAATGATTCCCTGGCGATAAACCGCGCCTTGCCCATCTGTTGGACGTTGAAAATCGTTTCACTGGTCAGATCTCCGTTCGGTCCATCTTCGTTCAGGAAGTTTTTTATGGATTCAATCAATTCAAAGCGGTTCATCTGTTCATCGTGAGAGTGTGATCCAGGGTTTTCTGCTTATTGTTGGGCCATCCAGTTGCCGTATTGATCGCGACAGGCGGTCTGTTTCATTTTTTCCGGTCTGCCGTCGATGGTCACCAGTATCTCAGCCTCGCGGCAATTCTGATTGTCGTTGTTCTGATAGGTGTACTGGGGGGTAACTTGATAGCTGTTGCCGTTGTTCGGGTTAACCCACTGAGAGGTGCGGCCGTCAGGCATGGTTTCGTAAGCTGAATTTATTTTCGCCTGATCCGCCTTATCCATTTCATTCCCAAGAGTGTAGCCGAGCAGGAGGCCGACCATAGCGCCGATAAGGGTGCCGCCGGTATTTCTGCCGATCGCCTGACCGGCAATGGCGCCTGCTGCCGCCCCGATACCGGCGCCGCTCTGGGCCTTGTTGGCGCAGGAACAGATGAGTGAGGACACAAGAAGGAGGAAGATGAAATTTCTAGCCATGGGAAACCTCTGAAAGGGAAAATATGAAAAAATAAAGGCGTGAAATCGTGTTTGTCGACTTTCATTAAACTCGGGGGTGTCTTTTTGTCAAGATGAAAGAAAATACATCAATAATTTCCGTTTTTTGTATGGCGACCGTTATCATAAAAATGATAATGTGTAAGGAAATATTGTGATATCTCGCAAGGGGATTAGTTTATATATATTTAACAATAAACAGAATACATGGCGTATAAATATTGAACAAAAAAGATGCCGCAGGTTTCCGCAGTGATGAATAAATGAACACATATGAGTAACGGAGGCCTGTTTTCAGGCATCAATAAATCACATCAGGAGGTGTCCGTCATGATCGAATTGATAAAAAAAGCGTTTTACACCGGGCTTGGCGCAGCGGAGTTGACCAGGGAAAAGGTTGAAGACCTTGCCCGCGAACTTTCCGAGAAGGGCAAGGTGTCGGAAAGCGAGGTGCGCAAATTTGTCGAAGAGATGGTCAACAAGTCTCAGGAGAGGAAGGAGCAAGTTAAAAAACAGCTTGAGAAGATAACTGAAGATGCCTTGGAAAAGATGAATTTAGCCAGCCGCGATGATCTTGAAGCGTTGGAAAAACGGTTGAGTGATAAAATAGACAACCTGACCGGAACCAAATCATAATAAGTTCATGTTGAATATCCGCAAGATCGGGGCTATCGGCCATACCTACCGCAATCTCGGACGGTACCGACAGATTCTCGGCGTTCTTTTCAAGTACGGTTTCGGCGAGTTTGTTGATACTCTGAAGATAGAGCAGTATCTGGAAATCAGCTTGCAGATGCTGTTTAAAAAAGAACCCAAAAAAAATGTTGAGAGATTGACCAGGCCTGAACGGGTCCGCCGCGTTCTTGAGGAGCTTGGTCCGACTTTTATCAAACTGGGGCAGATTCTGTCAACCCGGCCGGACCTCATTCCTTTTGATTTTATCAAGGAACTGGCCAAGCTTCAGGATGATGTTCCTTCATTCCCCTATGATGAGGTGTGCCAGGTTCTTGAGACGGAACTGGGCGGCTCACCCGAATCTCTTTTTCAGTCTTTTGATCGGACCCCCCTTGCCGCCGCCTCAATCGGCCAGGTGCACCGGGCACGACTTTTTAACAACGATGATGTTGTCGTCAAGGTGCAACGGTCCGGCATCAAGGAAATTATCGAAACAGACCTGGAAATCATGTTTCACCTGGCGTCCCTGATGGAGCGGCATCTGGAAGAATTTGAGGTGCAGAAGCCGACTCGCATCGTGGCGGTTTTTGCCAGGACCATTGAAAAAGAAATTAATTATCAACTTGAAGCGAGTAATATCGAACGATTCGCCCGCCAGTTTCTTGAGGATCAGACGGTTTACATTCCCAAGGTTTACCGCGAACTCAGCACAAAGAAGATCATTACCATGGAGTATGTTCAAGGGATCAAGGCTTCGCAGCTTGAGGAATTGAGGCATGGTGATTATGATCTGAGGTTGATTGCCGCCAGAGGCGCGGTCTTCATCATGCAGCAGATCTTTGTCCATGGTTTTTTTCATGCTGATCCCCACCCCGGCAATATCTTTATTCTGCCTGAAAATATAATCTGTTTTCTTGATTTCGGCATGATGGGCAGGATATCCGTTAAAGAGAGGGAGGATTTTGCTGATCTTGTCATCCAGGTTGCCCGGCGGAATGAAAAAAAGGTGGTGGATGCCATTATAAAGATCACCCATCAGCAGGATAATCTTGACCGTGCCACCCTGGAAAATGATATTGGCGAGCTTATCGAGCGGTATGTCGGACTTCCCCTGAAAGAGCTGGAGGTGGGTGCTATCATGCAGCAGCTTCTGGAGCTGGTCTATCGCCATAAACTCAATTTGAAGCCTAATTTTTATCTTCTTGTTAAATCGACAGGAACCATTGAAAGTCTTGGTGGAGCGCTTGACCCTGATTTTGAAATTATCGCCCATGCCGAACCGTTCATCGAAAAAATCCAGAAGGAACGATTCAAGCCGCAGCGGATAATAAATGAAATCATGGAATCCGGCGCCGAGTTGGTCCACCTGTTGAAAGAGATCCCTTCCGGGCTCCGGGACGTGTTGTCATTGACTCGCCAGGGCAGGATCAAGATTGAGTTTGAGCATCGGGGGCTTGAAAAGTTTTATGCACATATCGAACAGGCAACTAATCGTATCGCTTTTGCCATCGTGCTGGCAGCACAGATAGTCGGTTCTTCACTTATTGTTTTGGCCGATCTGCCCCCTACATGGAAAGGTATCCCGGTAATCGGTCTGGCCGGATTTCTGGTGGCTGGGGTCATGGGATTCTGGTTGCTTATTTCCATGCTGCGCCATGGTAAAATGTAGGGAAACCGGGGGTAAGACGGTTTTATGCGTGATGGCGGTGAAAATTCGTTTGTTGGAGTTGGTATACGTGATTTTTTATTGCGTAGCCTGAGTTTAATACTCCGCCCCTTGGGGCGTTCATTGCTTTTAAAGATACCCTGCTGCTTGCGGCGGGGTAGTTCATTATGGTGTTAGTCCGTTTTTAATACAACACGAATGGAACAGGGAAAAATGATTGGAGCAACAGGTAAAAAGCCGAGTCAGTTTGGTGATGATCTTCTTGTTTATTTTGTCCGACAGTCTGAAAAAAAACGTCCCCCTGTCTGCATTGATGCGTTGATCCAGGAAAAAATTAATCAGGCTTACGACGCCGGCGATTGTATGGGCAAGAAAGAGGAATGTCTGCTTTTTTATCCGCAACGGGTATTTGACGGAGTACGGGCGAAACGTGTTCTGATTGTGGGCTTGGGAAAAGATGAATTGAACCGGGAGCTTTTCCGGCGGACCGGTGGCGTGGTCGCCCAGAAGGCACTGGCGCTTAAGGCGGAAAAGTTGCTTTTGGTCGTTCCCGAGGAGTTGCCGTTTGCCGTGGAGGAGATGGCGGAATGCTTGAGCGAAGGGTTGATTCTTGGCAGCTACCAGTTCAAAAAATACAAAAAAGAAGACGAGGAAGAAAAATCCGCTGAAATAAAGCGAGTCTGGCTTTATGCTGATTCAGTTTCTCTCGCCTCTGTCCGTAAGGGAATCAAGCAGGGAATGGTGGCCGGACAGGCCGGCTCGGCTACCCGTGATATGGCCAACGAACCGGGGAATGTCTGGACGCCGGAGGCGTTTGCCGATTATGGCCGCACAATTGCCGGAGAGCACGGTCTGAGCTGCACCGTCATGGAAAAAGAGGAGATGGAAACTCTGCAAATGGGCGGCATTCTCGGCGTTAATCAGGGTTCAGCCCAGCCTCCAAAGCTTGTTATTCTTGAGTACCGCACCGGCAGGAAGGTGCCCACACTGATGCTTGTCGGTAAAGGTCTCACCTTTGATTCCGGCGGCATTTCTCTTAAGCCCGGCGAGGGCATGCAGGACATGAAATATGACATGTGCGGCGGCGCGGCGGTCATGGCTGCCATGCAGGCAATCGCCGAGGAGAAGCCGAATCGGGTGGATGTCGTTGCCCTGGTGCCGGCCACGGAGAATCTTCCCTCTTCCATGGCGATGAAACCCGGGGATATTATCAGGCAATACGGCGGCAAGACAGTGGAGGTACTTAACACCGACGCGGAAGGCCGGCTGATTCTTGCTGATGCCCTGGCCTATGGGGTGGAGAAATTCAAACCTGATGCCATCGTTGACATGGCAACACTGACCGGCGCGGTTATCATCGGGCTTGGTCATCACCGCACCGGACTGCTGTCCAATGATGATGATCTGTCCGCCAGGGTGCTGGCTGCCGGTGAACGCGCAGGAGAGCCTCTGTGGCGGCTGCCGCTGGGTGATGAGTACAAGGAACAGTTGAAATCCAAGGTGGCTGATATTAAAAATATCGGCGGTCGTCCGGGGGGTACCATCACGGCGGCTGTTTTTCTCCAGCAGTTTATCGGTGACACACCCTGGGCACATCTTGACATTGCCGGTACGGCCTGGGATTATACGGAAAAGTCGTATGTGCCGAAAGGGCCTTCCGGTGTCGGAGCAAGAACGTTACTTGAATTGGTACGGAACTGGAAATAATGAATCCCGCGAAGAAACCGTCTAAACAGAGAATGTCCGTTCCCGTGAAACAAGAACGGCAATTCTTTTTTTGAACCATCTCTTGAGCAGTATGCGGTTGAGATAGGTGAACGGCGTTTTTGCCACACTGACTCGGCCGGTCATTGTTTTTTCCGGGTCAAAGAGAAGATCAAGGATGTGGCTGGTCGGCGTTATTTTGTTCAAATAATTGACGCATCCGGCGCAGTAGGTGAGTATCCTTGTCCCTGCAGCTTCTTCTTTTCGCTTCGAACTCCATTGCCCGGCGAGTCCCGGCATGAGGCAGCTGACTGATCCCCCTTCCCCGCAGCAGATTGATTTTCTTCCATGGTGTTTCATCTCTTCGATGAAAAGTGATTTTTCGCCGGCAAGTTTGCGTATAGCCTGCTGCACCGATTCCTCAAATCTTGTTCCGCATGGGTCGTGAACAGTGAGCGTGCCCTTTGCCGATGGGGTATCCGGGCCGCCGTTTTCAGCCATATATTCATAAACTGTTTGCACCATTAATTCCCCGCCATACCGCTTGAACACGAGATGGCAGTTCGGGCAGGCGGTAAGTACCTGTTTCACCCCCTTAGTGAGGAGATAATCTTTCATTTCCGGGAACATTTCGTTGAAAAAATCCTCCCGGCCAAGATCGTGGGAAGGCTTGGTGCAGCAGTCGAGAACAATACCCAGTGCGGGAATTGATTTCCGGAGATGATGGAAAAGCGCCTTTACCTTATCTGGACGGGTGCCGGGCAGAGCGCATCCGGGAAAGAGCACGGTGTCGCATCCCAAGGGCAGTCCGTAATATGAATAGCGTTTAGATGTACCACGGTTTTCATAATTTTTGACAATGGTGTGCTTGGAGAAATTTCCCTTTCCGCGTTTAACCGTCTCGCGTCGCATTTCAAGAAACATGGCTGCTGGATTAAGTCCGATTTTGGGTGGGCAGACAGATTGACAGAGCCCGCAGAGGCTGCATTCAAAAGGAAAAGAAAGAGACGCTTCCGATGAAGGGGCATAGTTGCGGGCTATTTCTTTTGGTGTTCCGTATTTCTTCAGAAATGCACATTCCTTGAGACATATTTTGCATTCAATACATTTTTCGGCATTCTCCCGGAGAATTTCCGCAAGAGGTTGCTGGAAGCACTCAGGGGGAGTGTAGGATATTTGGCGAGATTTCAGGTGGTCAGTGCTCATTGAGGGGGGAATGTCTCAAAATTAAAGGTTAAAATCATCATTTCCGACAACGTTATCTGAAAAAAATAACAAACAATAAACATTATAATCAAATCAAAAGGATAGGTAAAGTCTATGGTTGAGTTGTTTTTTTTATTTTTTATTGAAAACGGTATTGGGAAGTGTTACCTAATAATAAATGATTTGTTAGGGTAAATCTGCTTCTTGGTTGGGTTTCATGCTCCAACCGCGGCAGGTGTAAATGATGTTGTTTTTGGGTAAGTGATAATTTGACATGGAGAAAAAAATGAAAAACAACAAAAGAATGATCAAGATGGTTGTCGGATTTGCTGTCATGGCAGGCTTTGTTTCAGGTGGCGCCAGTGGTGTTCTGGCCGGTAGCGACATGGAGGCAATGATGGCAGAAGGAATTGCTTATGAAACTCCTGCAACAACACAGAAGGTCATCATGAGCAAAGATGATAGCCGCGCCGGCATGGCTGCGGTTATGGTGGAAGGAATCGCCTATCCGGATTCGATTAGAGCGGAGGATGCTCTTGTTGCAAAAATCGATCACAGACTTGCCACAGTTGAGAGCATGGAGCATTGTCTCTGTGAGGATGGCTCGGCATCGATTGAAGATATGATCGCAACGTACGAGGAAAAAACGCTTAACATCATGCCCGCAGCCGGAAAGGCGAAATAATAAAGGGTGGCTTGAAAAAGTAAATCGATAATTACTGTTGGCGAAGCCGGCAGTTTCTGTCAGGCGGCACAATCCTTTGTGCCGCCTTTTATTTTGTATATTGCGTGGTTAATGGCGGGAAGTACTGTTTCAAGGTTTTCCTTTGCGCCACGCTCACTTCCGGGAAGATTGATGATCAGGCTTTCCTCTCTGATGCCGCATACCCCGCGGGAGATGAGGGCATGGGGCGTTTTGGCGAAACTTGCCATGCGCATGGCCTCACTGAAACCGGGCAGTTCGCAGTCCAGCAGATCCCTGGTTACTTCCGGAGTCCGGTCGGAAGGACTTACTCCCGTGCCTCCCGTGGTAACGACAAGGTCGATAGCATCCTCGTCCACCCACTGCAGGATGGTTTCCCTGATCAGCTCCGGTTGATCAGGGACAATCGTATAGTCAACAACAAGAAAACCAGATTCGGTGAGCTGACGCTGCAGCTGGGGGCCGCTGGTATCGACCCGTTCTCCTCGGGATCCTTTGTCGCTGATGGTGAGTACCGCGCATGTGTAACCAGTTGATTTCATGATGACCGTTATGCTTCCTTATTGGCAGCGGCGATGATTTTTTCGGCAATCTGCGCCGGAACTTCTTCATAATGGGAAAACTCGAATTCGTAGCTGCCTCTACCTCCGGTGATGGAGGTGAGATCAGGGGCGTATCCGAGCATTTCCGCCATGGGCACCTGGGCGGTGACGATTTCCGAATTATTGCCGGAATCCATACCCATGACCCTGCCGCGACGGCCGTTGAGGTCGCCGATGACGTCACCAACGCACTCTTTGGGCATGTAAATAGTCATGTTCATGATTGGTTCAAGAAGTACCGGGTTCGCCTCTTGCGATGCTTTCTTGAAGGCAAGAGATCCTGAAATTTTGAAAGCCATTTCCGAGGAATCGACTGCATGAAATGAGCCGTCAACCAAGGCAACCTTGATGTCAACCACGGGATATCCGGCAATGATTCCTTTCTCCATGGCCTCAATGATACCTTTTTCCACGGCGGGGATGTACTGGCGGGGAATGACGCCGCCGACGATCTTGTCCTCATATACAAATCCGCCCCCTCGTTCCAGAGGTTCCATTTCGATCCATGAATCAGCAAACTGGCCTCGCCCACCGGACTGTTTTTTGTGTTTTCCCTGCACCCTGGCTTTGCCCTTGATTGTTTCCTTGTAGGGAACTTTGGGAGATTGAAGCTGCATTTCCACACCGAATTTCCGTTTGATCTTGTCGCCCAGTACCTGCAGATGGACCTGTCCGACGCCGGAAAGGAGGATTTCCCTGGTTTGGGGGTCACGGGTGAGCATCAAGGTCGGGTCTTCCTCAAGCATTTTGGAAATGGAGGAAAAGAGCTTGTCTTCATCATCTTTTTTGCTCGGACTCACGGCAAAGGACATAACCGGTTTGATCGGGTCCAGACCCTCGTAAAGAATGGGGTTGTCTTTTGTGCAGAGGGTGTCGCCTGTGGAGGTTTCCTTCAGTTTTGCCAGAGCAACAACCATGCCGGGACATGCCGTGTCGATGGGCTTGACTTCTTTGCCTTCAAGAACCAGAAGCTGGCTGAATTTTTCTATGACATCTTTTTTTGCATTGTAAAAGGTATCTCCAGTCAACATGCCGGAAAAGATCCGAAAGATGGTCAACTGACCGGCATAGGGGTCGGCGGTGGTTTTAAAGACGAGAGCTGAAAAAGGAGCGTCAACCGCAGGTTGCATTTCGATGATGTCCCCTGTTTGCGGATGGCTGCCCACCTGACTCGGTCTTTCATCCGGAGAGGGAAGATAGTCATTCATGGCGTTCAGCAGCAGCTCGGTCCCCAGATTTGCCGTGGCCGCACCGGGAATAACCGGGGTAAGTTGCCCTGAACGAACAGCTTTTTTCAGGCCGTTCAGCAAATCATTTTTGTCAAGTTCACCTTCCTCAAGGAATTTTTCCACCAGCTCGTCATCGGTTTCAGCTACCTGCTCCATCAACTGCGCGAGGGCAAATTCCACATCGTCCTTCATGTCGTCAGGAATTGCGCCTTCCTTTGCCTTGCCGTCCGGGCTGAAGAAGTAGGCACATCCCTTGATGATGTCAACAGCGCCCTTGAAGTCGCTTTCAGCGCCGATGGGAAGATAGATGATTGCCGGATCCTGGGGCAGTCGCGCCTTTATTTCGCCGATGACCCTTTCGAAATCAGCACGTTCCCTGTCCATTTTATTGAGAAAAATCAGAGTGGGCAGAGATGATCCTTGAATAAAACCGGCAATTTTTTCTGTCTGGTATTTGACCCCTAAAACAGCGCCGATGGTGAAAACGGCATTGTCGGCAACACGGGCGACGAATTTTGCTTCATTGATAAAATTATCGTCGCCGGGGGTATCGGTAATGAAAATCTGGTGTTTTTTCCATGTGAAATTATTGAAGGAGCTGCTGATGGAGAGTTTCCGCTGAATTTCTTCCGGTTCGTAGTCCATGACTGATGAACCGTCATCAACCTTGCCCAGACGATTTGTCTTGCCTGCTGTAAAGAGCAAGGCTTCCGCAAGGGAAGTCTTGCCGCTTTTTCCATGGCCGAACAATGCAACATTGCGAATCATCTTGATATCCTGCATGAAATCCTCCGTTGTCAGAAAGTGACGGTTGCCGGATGCAAAAGCAGGGAAAGGCGATTTTGCCGACCGGCAAGGTCCTCAGGTTTTAAGTATATGCAAAGCTGATATTTACATAAAATTCTGAAACTGCTCCTTTTGGGTTCTTTCGATCTCAAACTGTTCGTTTTAGCGCGATTTTCAACTTTCATGAGCGGCTGTTCAGCCGCAGACGATAGCGCATAATATTCTGATGTTATTAATAAAGTCAATAGGCTACATGGAAAATGGCGCAAAGTTCATATTTTTTCTTTGAGCAGGACATCGTATCCATTAAGATTAGGGTGAAGATAGACCTGATAAACGTTTGTTATGATCTCTTGTACTGATTACGCAAACTCTGTCTCTTTACCATATATTTCAAAAAAAAATGAATACTTTCTCATGGTGATTTCATGAAGCTTGCCCGAGCCGAACAGATGCAGGAAATTGATTCTGCCGCCATTAATGACTTGGGCATTCCCGGTTTGGTTCTGATGGAGAACGCGGGCAGGAAAACGGCCTGCCTGCTCCGGAAATACTTTGCCCAGGTGCAGGGGGGGGAAATTGCAGTCGTTGCAGGGCCGGGCAACAACGGAGGTGACGGTTTCGTCATTGCCCGTCATCTTTGTGAAATGGGGACGGATGTGACGGTTTATCTCCTTGTCGAGGGCAAGAAAATCAGGGGAGACGCCGCGGTCAATTTGGGAATTATTAAAAAAATGGGTATTCCCGTGCATCTCGTTCTTGACAGGTCTGATGTCGATAATCTTGATCTCGACTCTTTTGCCGTCATTGTCGATGCCCTTTTCGGCACCGGATTAAAAAGGGATGTGGTCGGACACTTTGCTGATGTTGTTGAGGCGATCAACCGGGCCGATTGTCCGGTGGTTTCCGTGGATATGCCGAGCGGTATAGACAGCGACAGCGGCCGTATCATGGGCGTTGCGGTCATGGCAGATCTCACTGTGACGTATGGAGTGGCAAAACCGGGGCATTTCGTTTACCCGGGAAAAGAGATGGTAGGAATCCTTGAAGTGGCGGATATCGGTATCCCGGCCAGGATTGTCGAGCAGGCAGGGTTGAAGTGCGAGCTGATCGACGGAAACATGATCAGCCCGTTTCTTCCGGTAAGGGGGCTTAACAGCCATAAGGGAACTTTCGGCCATATGCTGCTGGTGGCGGGCTCACAGGGTAAAACCGGAGCAGCTCTTCTTGCCGCCATGGGTGGACTGCGCATCGGAACGGGACTGGTAACTCTTTGTGTCTCTCGGAAATTGAACACTATTTTTGAATCGTCGCTTTTTGAGGCCATGACCATACCAGTGGCCGGTGGAGTTGACGGCGCCCCCACTATTGCTGATTTTGAGGCAATTTCCGCTGCCATGAGAGGCAAGCAGGCAGTGGTGGTCGGTCCTGGACTTGGCATGGATGACGGGACAAAGGAACTTGTGCAGCAGATCTGGCAGCAGGCTGCGATACCTCTGGTTGTTGATGCCGACGGATTAAATGGACTGGCCGCTGATACGGGGCAACTGAGACAAGAATGCAGAGCCCCTCGCATTCTGACCCCTCATCCGGGGGAAATGGCCAGGTTGACCGGAGTCTCAAGCCGGGATATCCAGCAGAACCGCATCCATGCTGCAATGGAACTGGCCGGAAAAGTGAACGGTTATGTTATATTAAAAGGAGCGGGGACAATTGTCGCCGCTCCCGACGGAAGGGTGGCTGTTAATTCCTCGGGGAATCCCGGCATGGCGACAGGCGGCATGGGGGATGTGCTTGCCGGAATGATCGGCGGGCTGCTGGCCCAGGGGCTTTCGCCCTGGAAGGCATGTTGCCTTGCTGTCTTTATCCATGGCCTTGCTGCGGACAAACTGGCTGAGGAGATGGGATGCGGATATCTGGCAAGCGAAGTTGCCGGGAAGGTTCCTGCAGTGATGAAGGAATTGCGTAATCAGAAGGCGGAATCGGGAAGGTGACCGGAAGGACAAACCGGCCCACGGTGGTATGAGCTTGGCCATCGTAATGAGTTTTTTTATGATTTTATCAACCGAGAATCGGAAATCCGGATCTCAAAATAATTGGAGTGGAGAAACTATGCTGACAGCAAAAGATATCATGACAACCAAGGTGATCACCGTCAACCCGGATCTGCCGGTGGAGGCGCTGGCTTCCCTTCTGTGGAAAAACAACATCAGCGGTGCGCCGGTAGTTGATGCGGAAGGTGCGGTGATCGGCATTGTCACGGAAAATGATCTGATTGACCAGACCAAAAAAATCCATATTCCCACCATGATCTCTTTTCTTGATTCAGTCATCATGCTTGAAAGTGGCGCCAAGGTGGAAAGGGAGATCAGCAAAATGACCGGCACCACGGTGGGAGACATCTGCAGCAAAAAGATTGTTTCCATTGCAGAAGACACGCCCCTTGATGAAATCGCCACCATCATGTCGGGGAAAGGGATTCACACCATTCCGGTTTTCAGAGGAAAAGAGCTGGTGGGCATCGTGGGCAAGAACGATATCATCAAGACCCTGGCCAAAAAAGGAGATTAGCCGGTCGGGTCAGATTCGCACCCGCACCATGCCCCGCACCGAATTGGCCACATAGATCGCATCGGCCCGGGTGAGATCTTCGGGGAAAAGAATTTTTTCACAAACAGAAATTTCCGATTCATCCATGAAATGTTTTCTGTACACCCCGGGCAGGAGTCCACACTCCACCGGGGGGGTGTAGAAGATGTCGTCCTGAAGGACGAAAACAGAAGTTATCGCCCCCTCCGTCACTTCCCCTTTTTCATTGCAGAAAAGAACCTCATAATATCCTTCAGCCACTGCTTTTCGCCGTTCATTGTCATACAGATCACGTCTGGTGGTTTTGTGGAGGAGGAAAATGTCAGTGGAGTCGGTTTGATGGGAGGAAAATCGCACTTTCGGCGTTTCCTGCTCGATTCCCGGGTTCTCTCTTTTGGGTTCATCGCATGGGGTGGCAATCAGGCTGACGCCGCCGTCTCTCGAAAGCAGCAAGCGCAAACGTTGAAACCCTCCCTCCCTTTCAAAACTTTCTTTTTCTTTGTTGAACAGTTGCCTGATCTTCTCCAGATGGCAGGGGAACTGAAAATAACCCGCCGAATCAGTAAGTCGGGCGAGATGCTCTTCTAAAAGCCAGAATCCTTTAGCGGGATGCCAGAGAATTGTTTCGATCAATTGGAAGGGCGGGAGAGGATTGCTGAGGAAATTTCCTTTCAGTTGGCATTCCTGCCATTCGCTTTCAGGGCTTGAGTCATGAACAATGCCGGAACCGACACCCATTTCCCCTTTACCGCGGTCAAGAACAATCGTTCTGATGGGTACGTTGAAGGCGGCATCGCCGTTTGGGGCGAGGTAGCCGATGGCTCCGGTGTAGACGCCCCGCGAGTCCCTCTCCAGCTGCCGGATAATTTCCATTGTCCTGATTTTGGGGGCACCGGTAACGGAACCGCAGGGGAAAAGGGCCTTGAAAAGGTCATAAAGCGGCACATCATCCGGCAGTTCGCCGGTAATGGTGGAGGTCATCTGATGCAGCGTTTCATAGGTTTCCACGTCAAAAAGGGAAGACACGCGGACGGCGCCTGGTTTTGACAGTCTGCCGAGATCATTGCGGAGCAGATCGACAATCATCACGTTCTCACTGATATTCTTGCTGTCTGACTGCAAAAAATGTTTGTTTTTTTCATCTTCAACCGATGTGCGGCCCCGGCTCATGGTTCCTTTCATTGGTCGCACCGTGCAGGTGTTTCCCTGCTTCCGGAAAAAAAGCTCGGGCGAAAAGGAAAGGATGTGGCGATCACCATTTCTGAGAAAAGCCCCGTAGGCAACGGTCTGATTTTGTCTCAGCGTCCGGTAGAGTTCAGGTGGTGATCCGGCAAAATCAAAGAGATATTTCAATGTGTAATTGACCTGATACGTGTCGCCTGCCGTGATGTATTCCCGGATGGTGTCTATCGCTTCGACATACTCGTTTTTGTCAAGGTTGAGCCGCAGGTTGTTGATGGAGAAGGGGTGCCTTTCCCTGTGATTCGCCATGGTGGACGGAAGCGCGGCAAGAGCGAGGCTGACAGACGTCTGGTTGGCATGGTCAAAGATAATCGGTTTCCGGAAGACGCCCAATTGGGCCAGAGTCTGTTTTCCTTGCGGCCACGTCTGACCTTTCAGGGAAGTTTCAAGCAGGTAGCCCAGTTCATAGGCAAACCAACCGGCGAGGTAAAAACCGCGATCCAGCCATTCCTGGGCCGTGTTGAAAAAACTGCGGGGATCATCCTGGTCATGAAGAAGAAGAGTTTCTACAGGATCGGAAAACAGCAGGGAGATATGATTTTCTCCGGAGAGTTTCATGCTCTCAAGCAGGATAAAATCATCATGTCCAATGCTTTTGAACAGACGGGAAATATCGTTTTCTGAAAAGGGAAGAAGGTTTGTCATGATAGGTGTTTTATGCTTTGCCGTGGACTTTGGCAAGGGCAATTTTATACTCTCCGGTGACGAAAACATCAAGCCGTCACTTTGAATGATGCAAAAGTGAAATAGAAATCATGATGGCTGGCTTTCTCGTCAGGGCCATACGGTGGACGAAATAATTGCATTCCTGCAATGATGCATTTTTTCAAGGGCGCTCTTTGTAACGTTCAAAGGTAACAATTTTCTGTAACGCATGGTGGATTGAAGTATTAGCCTGTCATTTAAAAGAATCTTGTCGATTATTGTATCTCACACCCTTCAATAATGTGAATTACCAACAACCAAGGTTACAGGTTTATACATTCCGCATGTGTTGCCTGGAATTGATTTTCTGTTTAACAATTTGATTTTATTAGTATTAATTTAGATGGCCATAGGTGGCATAAATATTGATGATGCTAAATTGAATAGATTGCGATCGGATGCATCATGAATTGATGGAAAAGGAGGGCGCAGAATGAAAGAGATTATAAAAAGAAAAAAAGGAGATTCAGAAACCGTATTCCGCGTGAAAGTTGACCTGAAAAACATGGAACCCGGGGAGAAAAGCCCTTTGTTGAAGGCCTATCTTTTGAGCGCCTCGGGTGAGCTTCTCGATGCGCAGATGGTCGGCGACAAGGGCGCGGCCATCTTGAAAACCGATTATGGCTTCGGGGAGCAGGCAAAATTTAAGATTACCGTTGGGCCTGAGGTGGAAAAAACAAGTCTGCTTGTCAGGGTCAAGGCCCGCAGCACCAGTATGGTCGCCAAAATCGGCAAGGCTACGGACGTGGTTATGGGTGTGAGCCGTTCGGAATGGGAACGCTGGATCGGGTATCGCTACGATATTGTCGGTGATGTCAAAAAAAGGATCAAACCGGGATCGGATATAACGATTTATGCTCCGGTCTGCACATCGATTGTCGAAATCTACGAGGTTGACTATATCGGGTTCATCATGAAATTGCCCGATTATCATCTGGAAAGATTCCGGGACAAGTTACAGAGAATTCCTGAGCCGATTCCCGAACCTCCCTGGCCGTATCTGAAGGAAAAACTGCCGATACCTGCACCAAAACCGGTAGTTGCGCCGACCGTGTCCCGCTCTCTGGCGCCGGAGACCGCGACAGCGGCGTCTGCGTCACTGTCTGGTCAGCTTTCCTCACAGGTTTCCATGATTGCCGTAAAGAATTTGCCGGCAGAGAGTTTCCGCAGATATGTCATAGCCAATATGGAGGTGTTTCGGCCATATATCTGCCTTTATCTGGCGGGAATCTATCCCAAGACCCTGCTTGCCACCGCCAATACGGATACCAATGGTCACTTCAGTACCTCGGTGTATTTGTACTGCACAACGGAGCAGCCCGATCTCTATTTCAAGGTTAAACAGTGCATTTCCGGTTCCATGACTTATGTTTATGCGCCTGCACCGGTGCCGTGTCACACCTTCTGGAACCATCCCAGCGGCGAAGAAGTGCATCTGGTGGTGACCAATGCCCAGGCGCGTTGTCATTTTGAAAATTCATCAGTGGATAAACCGGGCATCTATGTTATGCCCATCGGTATCGGCAACGACGGCTGGTGGAAAATTCATCAAGGCCATTTCAAACCCCTTTTGCCCTCTTATATGATGACATCTCTCGCAGAAGCGCCAAGTCCGGGGATCCAACTGCTGGGCGCGCTGGATTCCAACCGGGGGCTCTATCATCCCACTTCTGAATCTACCTTTGACCCCTATGGCAAAACCCTTGATCTGACAATGCAGTTTCATGACGGTTTGCGTGATCCAACTGGGCCTAATGTCCGGTACTACCGTTGGTCGCATAAGAAGGAAGGGTCATCCGAGTGGATCAACATCGATACACCCATCGTCCACCGGTATATCGATCAGACAGATCCCCTGCACCCGAAGATCAAAACCTTCAAGCTCGGACCAAACGCCAATCCAAATCCGGCAAAAAGTGAAGACAATTTGTTTGAGGTGCCGCCGCCGGACCTGGATTGGTACGTGGAGCATGACAGAACCGATCGACCCTTTGCCAAGTGGGACACCACAACGCTCTCAGAAGGCAATGTGGCAGCTGCGGCCGGTAAATACACTCTGAAACTCGAAATGTTTGATAACAACGGCAACAAAGTGACCCCACCGGGGGCAGGGTTTAAGTTCTTCGTTGTTCAGGGGGATATGGAGAACGACGAATGGCCGGTTGATGATGCGCCCCATGTGGAGACGGACGGCAGCATCCTCTTTAATGTTCATGTGGACAATAACGACACGAAGGCGGAAATCGAATCTGTCGGGTTTGTCGGCAGCACGCCCCAGGAATGTCAGTTCTTGGAATATACCGATTTCAGTCAGGCGATTGAGGTAAAATACGAGGCGTATCATCCCAACGGTTTCCTCAAACATTACGACCTGGCAATCAATCGCGGCATGTCCGGAACCCTTGAGTCTCCGACTCAGTGGCTGGGCGTCACCGCTCCGGCCGGACCGCCAACCACCACACCCGTTGCTCAAGGTCTTCCCGGCGTGACGGTGGATGGGCTTCTTGATGCGTATGATCGGTGCGCATTTGCAGTAAGATTGCATACCTATCCCCGAACCAGGGACGGCTATGACTTGATTCGCGAGTACGAAGCGAGCGATGTAGCAGCCTTTGCCCTTGTTGCGAAATAAGCTCGGTTTCGTGGAGTGTATGGAATGGGTTGTTTGATGTATCTATAAAAGTCTAATGGATTATTAGTATTTGATTATTACACGACCCATTCTACAAAGTTTTTTTAATGGCAGAATAAAAGAGAGCTGCTGAAAACAAGATCAATAATTTGTTGTTTCGGAGGTAGTTGATGACCCAAGAAAAAGTAATGGCGTCGGTAACACTCAAATCCAGAAAGGGACTTTCCGTCTATTCACACTTTAAAAAATTGAGCCCGCGCCGTATTGATGAATTCCGTCCCAGGGCATCTCATGTCGATCAGACAGTCAATTTGTTTACTCAGGCCGGATTTGTCATTGAAGCGCAGACAGAGATGGGGATCTCCATTTCCGGTTCCAAGGAGTTATTTGCGGCGGAATTCAAGACAAAAATCACCAGAAAAAAACTTGCTGTCGGCAGGAATCGCGGGATTCAGAGAAAAGTAAGTTATTTAGCTGCAGCGCAGACGGACCTGATGAGCGCCCGGGTCGCCGATCTGGTTGAAACCGTGCGGCTTGCCGTCCCGGGTATCCCTTTCCATATCGCCAATGCACCCAATCCTCCGTACTACTTTCTTGATGTCGCGAATGATATCCCGGTAATCCTCAATGCCAATAATCTCCATGCGGCAGGTGTCACCGGGGCAGGGGTGCGGGTGTCGATGGTTGATACCGGTTTCGTCACCCGGGTGACGGAACAGCACCTCTCAACAAGCGTTACCGGCGTGGCGGTGAGTCACGACGTCTGGGGTGAAGTGCAGGGAGTCTGGCTGGCCACGGATGTAAACCATGTCGGCACAAACTATTTTACCGGCGGAAATTTTGTAAATAATGTCCTGACATTGGGGACACCTCTGCCCAGTGCTGCGGTTATGGTGGAGATCGTCTACAGTTGCCTGCACCCACATTACACTAACCATGGGTATGCGATTGACGATATTCGCACCGTGGGCGGGCTCGATCTTTTCTGCGATGGATATGGCCACGGAATTGCGGAGGCGGCAAATGTTCTGGCAATGGCGCCGGGAGCAACTTTCTCCTTTGTCAAGGCAGGCGAAGGTCTGCAATTCTCCCATGCCGGGTTTCAGGCGGCGGTGGCAAACCAGAATCCGGACATCATCACCTGCAGCTGGGGAACCGGGGCGATCAACAATGCCCTGTACGGTGATATCGCCAATGCGGTGGCCAACGGCATTGTCGTGATCTTTGCCGCGGGTAACGGTCATACAGATAATCCTGGTGGGGGTGGGGCAAAAACCGTTGCCCATCCCGATCTCATCTCGGTTGGTGGCGCTTATCCCATTCAGGGGGGCGGATTCAGGGCCTCTGATTATGCCAGCAGTTATGACAGTTTCATTTTCACCAATCCGCAGCGGCATTGTCCGGATGTTGTCGGCCTTGTCGGTGAACAACCCCGTGGAATCCTCATCATGCTCCCCACCGAGCCGGGTAATGAAATGGACAGTAATGTGGGAAGCGGACTTGCCTGTGGGTTTGGTGAAAATTTCCCCGACTGTGACGGGACCGGCACGGATGACGGCTGGTGCGTGTGCAGCGGGACATCAGCTTCGGCCCCGCAGACAGCTGGTCTTGCCGCGCTTCTGCTTCAGCGTTTTCCCGGACTCACACCCATGGCGGTGAAAAATATTCTTGAAAATTCCAGCCGTGATATAACGACCGGATTAAGCAGTAACGGTGACAATGCGGCAGAAGGGTGGGACGCAGCAACCGGTTTCGGCCTGATTGATGCCCAGACCGCGATTAATTATCTTCAGGACGATACCTTCAATGCCTTTATCAGAGACAGTATAATGGATAACGGCACGGAACCTGTGGTGGCGAACCGTCTGTGGGCAAGCCCGGATATCATCGTGCGTTCCGAAGAGGTGGATGATCCCCAGGAGGAACTGGGGCAGACCGTCAAGCACCGCTACGATCTCTGCGATGAGGTTGAGGATGGCCAGACGAATTACATTTATCTTCGAGTCCAGAACAGAGGGGCTCAGGCAGGTGACTGTACCGCGGATGTTTACTTTACCGATCCAGGCATGTTTGCCAATCCAGCAAACTGGATCAAGATAAATGCAGGACCCGTAGCCATTAATGGCTTGGCGCCTGGGGAGTTCCGGGTGGTGGGACCCATCCAGTGGAATGATGCAGATATCCCCAATACCGGACATTTCTGTCTCATCGCCATTCTTGACAGCGCTGTTGACCCGGCGCCTGACCTGACGACGATCAACTCCAGTAATGATTTCACCGAGATGGTCCGGAATCGTAATAATGTTGCCTGGAAAAACATCCAGATCGAAGATGTCATTCCCGGCGGTTCGTCCTCTTTCAGTTTTTACATGGAAGGCCCCCAGGGAACCTGGCATAATGCAGATCTTGAGGTTGACTGCACTGGTTTTCCGGCCGGTGGGCAGGTGCTGGTCAAGGTGGTCAAACGGCTCGTTGACACGGCCACCTTGAACAATATGGATGTTGCAAATGAATCGACAATTTATACAACTCTGAACCATCATGGTGGTATCGGCAGGGTCGACGGGATGGATTTCAAATCAAATGAAAAGACCAAGGTCACGGTATATTACCAGGTACCCGCTTCTGCAGTTGATGGGGATTATCCTATCAGGTGCAAACTGTTTATCGATGGTGATGATGAGGGGGGCTATACCGAAGTCGTCCGTGTTGCTCATTTTGCCTTTATCGGCAACAGAAATACAGGGGAGCTCCACCGCAGAAAGTGTCCTTGGATTCATAAGATGAGCAGTCACAACAAAATACCTTTTGGCGATATCAAGCAGGCGCACCGGCGTGGTTTTGACAACTGTGCATACTGTATAGGCGATTCAAAACGCTGAGAGGGAAGCCGCGGAAAACATCATGACCGGAAAAAGAGATACAGGTGTGCCGGATCAGGGAATACGCATGGCAACGGTCTACATGCATGCTCCTTCCGGACGTTCGATGGTAACGGATGCTCCATCAGCCGCAGGGGTCAAGTCGTATCAACCTTTGCCTGAAACCGTGGAGATCGTCAAAAAGGCCCTCGTCGATCTCGGGTTTTCCATTGAAGCCGAAGGTGTCAGTCTGTCGATATCTGGCCCCCCGGCACTTTTTGATAAATATTGCTCCCCAAAGCATGTGCCGGGCAGGGATTTTTTTGAGATAAAAGAACTCGGCAGTTTCATTGAAGCAATTGAATTTGCCGTTCCAGGGGCATTGTTGTGATTGAAGCCGAATGGCAAGGAAGCAGTTTTTTTGGGGAAAATGTACATGGGAGAATATCGATAGGGCAAAAGGGAGATGGTGAGTCCCATATGCACAGTGACGCTGAAACGTACCGATAGAAGTCGAGGGATAAATTATGAAAAATTCCGGAAAAAAAGAAAAAGACCCAGTCGAAAATCCGGATCAACCTTCCGATTCCGACTCGCCAGACATTGAGGAGAAAGGAAAACTCTTTCATTGGGTTGATGCTGGTGTGAAGGTGGTCATTGCACTTGTCGGGGTTTTGGTCACTATCATTGGCTATAATTACCAACGATCCTTTACAACATCGCAGCTCTTGGTGCAGCAGGAGAAGGGGGACACGGAAATCCGTGCCCAGATGTTCAGCAAGATAACCGACAGGCTGATGAAACCTGCTGAGCAAGGCAAGGGGTCACTGGTGCAAGACGTGCTGCTGGCGCAGATGTTGGCGTTGAATTTTCATGAACTCATCGAGCTTAAACCGCTGATGATTGATCTCGATGAACAACTGAGTAGCGAAATTGACAGAATAAAAAAAATAAATGCCGACGAGCCTGAACTGGAAATCATGAAAAATGCACGGGGTAGTTTGCGTTCGGTGGCAAGGCGAATCCGTGATAGACAAGTGGCATCACTCATCAACTCCCCCCGACCGGAAAAAGATGCCGTCATACCAAAAGGAGCCGGAAGTATCAAGTATATCAGCATATTGCGTAAAGGACAGAAAAGCGAAAACCGTTGCTTTTTCAAGGAGAAAGACGGCAAGAATGGTTGCCTTGGAGAGGTTGTCGTGTTTCCAGGCTTTAAAGCGGAACGGGCAATGTACCTTTCTATCGATAGCGCTGACTGGAAAAAGGAGAGATTTGTTGTATCTCTCAATTGCGGAAAGGCCAAAACAGAGATTGTACTCCCTGATGGGAAAAAGAAGATGGAATTAAAAGAAGTGGAAGAGTGCCGCGAAGCGTTGAAAACAGAACAAAGGGGGAACAGTCAGACCCCCATGGCGCCGGGGCATAAATCCTTTGAGGTGACCTGGTTTGATTTTCCCTTCACTGACAACACGCTACAGGCGGACGGCAATCGATATGCGGTCTTCATTGATCAGGTATGCAAAGATGCCAACGCCAAACCAGATGACGAGCCTAACGCCGTCAGGTTAGGGTTGCTCTACTTCCCCAAGGATTATTACCCAAGCCGTGAACGTCCGGTAAGTTACAAGCAGCTCAATGATAAGCTGGGACTGAGTTGGGGAGAAACAATGAGCAAATAGAGGAGCCGCAAATGAAACGAATAGTGATCCGTATTGTATGGTTTGGTTTTCTGGTCAGCCTTTTATCGACACCGGTTTGGGCGGATTGTATATATGACGGCATCTACTATCCAACCGGCACAAAAATCGGCGATCTTACCTGTCAGCCTGATGGGACCTGGAAATGAGCAGGAGAGCGATACCTGTCTATGTATGGTGACGTCGCAGACAAGCGAGGTCCGAGAAAATGTTGATTTGTTTATGCTGGCGGAGCCAATAGCACGGAATTTTCTGGTTTTTATGAAAATCATTTTATTTCCGGCTGAAAAAATGAAATCAATCCCCTCGGAGGAAGAAAGAATGTATTTAATGATGCGAAGATCAAAATTTCGACTAATTGTGTCTTTTCTCCTGGTGCTTTTTTTTCTTCCCGCCGGATTCGCCAATGCGCAGGCGGGTTTCGAAGATGACCGGGTGATGCTGCAGGGGTTTTACTGGGAATCATACAGACATGGTATGCCCGAGAGGTTTCCTGATTATGGGCCAAAAAAATGGTACGACATCGTCAAGGAGCTGGCCCCTGCCATTCATGAGGGGAGGTTTGATCTGATCTGGCTGCCTCCCCCATCTTTTGCCGGCGAGATCAGTGCCGGATACAACCCGAGAGAGTATTTCAACCTGAACAACACATACGGAAGCCTTTCACAGCATCGCGCCATGCTGGAAAGTCTTCTGCAAAACGGTATTGAACCGGTTGCCGATATCGTCATCAACCACCGGGACGGCGTTCATGGCTGGGCTGATTTCAAGAATCCTGATTGGGGAACCTGGGCGATAACAGAGGGAGATGAATGTTTCACCAATCCTGACTCTGAAGTTTATCAAACACCGATGGAGCAAAGAGGGGCTGCCGAGGAAAATCCGTCTGACTATGCCGGTCATGGGGGCACGGCATATGCGTACAGTTCCTTCCGAGATATTGACCACACCAATAAAACCGTTCGAAGTGATATCATCCGTTATCTTCTGCAGCTGAAATCCCTGGGATACAGAGGATGGCGCTATGACATGGTGCATGGCTATCACGCCCGGTGGATCGCTGCTTACAACAAGGCAACCAAGCCGACTTTTTCAGTGGGAGAATATGACTGGGCAGCTCATCCTGAGCAGCGCGGCTGGATATGGCACACAGCAACCAAGTCGGATGATATAGCCACCGCAAGCAGTGTTTTTGATTTTACCTCTTTTTTCATCTTGAAGGACAATAAGGGTAATTATAACGCCCTGTATGGTTACGGAAACGGCATCGGTATGGTGGGCGACACCACCGACGGCCATGCCTGGAAAAACCGGGCGGTCACTTTTTTGAAAAATCATGATACCGGTTATCGTACTAATGAGGATGGGACTCCCCAGCAGAATCATGAATCAGATGATTTTATGAATGACTGGCAGGTGGAGCAGGGTTATGCCTATATCCTCACCCATCCCGGAGTACCCACTGTGTTCTGGAAGCATTATTTTGACTGGGGAACAGATCTTCAGAACAAGATAAAAGCGCTGGTCAACGCCAGAAAGGTTGCCGGAGTAAACGCAGGCAGCTCCGTGCATACCCAGAACAATGCGCGGCAGAAGGGCGTTTACGCCGCTTTTGTTGAGGGCAGACACGGTTCCCTGTATGTCCGCATCGGCGGCAGCGATATGGAATGGCAGCCTTTTTATTCAAATTACCGGGATTACCGTGAATATGCAGCAGGCAGCGGCTGGAAGGTGTGGGTGAAGATAGATGGAAATCCCGAAGTGCGGCAGGCTCCGTTGAAAGATCCGCTGCCGGTTCCTGAATATCATGATGCTGAGTGGTTCACAGTGCCGGATGCGTGGCTTCAGTAAAAATCCATCGTCTCTGAAAATTTTGTTGTGGCGCTTGTCGTGTTTAAATAATATCAAAAAGGCATAAACCTTGTTGCCGGAATATTTTTGATTACATCTACTAAGGGGAGATAAATATGAGTCATCCGGAACTGCGCCGTGGTGCCATAGGGGATGAAGTGAAACGTCTGCAGTCTCTTTTGAATCGAGTCGGGGCCATGCTGGTTCCTGACGGCGATTTCGGAGGCGGCACCGAGCGTGGTGTGCGCTACGGTCAGGAATGCGCGGGGCAGCCGGAAACCTGTGTTGCGGACGAGAAACTGTGGGTCTGGCTTGAAAATCAGTCTGAGCCATATCCGGCATTACCGACTGACGGGGTGGCATTTATCGCCAGGGAAGAGACCGGCGGACTGGATTATTATAATGAAATCTGCCGCTGGCCGCACTTTCCCGGTGAGTCCAGCGGGATCACCATCGGGGTGGGGTACGACCTTAAATTCAACTCAGGAAGGAATTTTCGTGAGGTGTGGGGGGCGCACCTTCCCGCCAAAGTTCTTGATGAACTGGCACAAGATATCGGCAAACGAGGAACCAAGGCAAGGGTGAAAGTTTTGAAATCCCAGGGCATCGAGATCCCTTTCAAGGCGGCCTGGTCTGTGTTTGTCCACCGAACCTTGCCTCGTTTCTACGAAGAAACCGAAGTTATCTATCCGTCACTTTCCCGTTTGCCCGGATTGTGCAGTGTCGCCCTGGTCAGCATCGTTTACAATCGGGGCAACAGCCTGAGCGGATCGCGAAGGACTGAAATGCGGGCCATCCGTGATATTCTGGTCAAAGCGGATGATCCTGCTTTAAATCCGGCAATGCGTAAGGGGATATTGATGGAAGTTGAAGATCAGATTGTCGCCATGCAACGGCTCTGGTCACCCGGGTCCGGGTTGTGCAAGAGGCGCCAGGCGGAAGCCAACATGTGGAGGATTGGACTCGCGGGATAGTGAAGGCGTCCTGTGCGAGATTTTTTTTCTGACGTATCATCCCTATAAACAACAAAGCTGCCATTGTAAGGAAAACTCCCGAAATCCTTGCCATATGAAAGGGAATATTTTATAAATAGCAGTTCGTAATATAAAAAATTCTCTTTTTTGTATATGTGCAGGTGTGAGCTAAATAACATCAGATGATATCTGTAAAGTGATCAGGGAGGAAAATAGGTATGCTGATTCGTGACTGGATGGCGAAAAATGTTCTGACTGTGGATGAAAACACGTCACTCATGCGGGCTACCCGTATCATGAAAGAAAATTCAATTCGTCGTCTCCCGGTTGTTTCCCATGGGAAATTAGTCGGAATTATTACAGATCGTGACGTTAAGGATGCGTCTCCTTCAAAAACCACCTCTCTCGATGTGCATGAGCTCTACTATCTGCTTTCCGAGATGAAAGTCAAGGATCTCATGACCCCGAGTCCCATTGTCATCGGAGGTCACGAGTCATTGGAAAAAGCTGCGGTTATTATGCTGGAGTGCAAAATTTCCGGTATTCCGGTTATTGACGAGTCCGGCTATCTCATCGGCCTGCTCAGTGAAACCGATGTGTTGCGCGGTTTCATTCACAGTACCGGCATCAAGGACGGCGCCATGCAATATGTTTTCGATCTGGTTGATGAGCCGGGTTCCGTTACCAAAGTGGTAGGGACACTGCGGGAAAACAATGCCAGGGTTATCAGTGTGCTGACCTCATTTGAGGATGCTCCGGCAGGAAAGAAGAGGGTGGCAATCAGGGTCTTGCCGATAAATCCGGATGAGGCCGAGTCCTTGTCTGAAATGCTTGCCAAAAATTTCACCGTTGTTTTCCAGGGCAAGGATGAGTTGAAGGACGTTCCCAAGAGACGTAATTAGTCCCCTCTTTATTATTGAAGACGTGAAAAGCCGGGCCTCGTGCCCGGCTTTTTTTATCTGAGACCTGGAATAACTTTTTCGTTTTCCGTGGCTGCAGGCGTATCCCAAGGCAGCATGTTTTTCTTGAAAGGCAGCCATGTCGATCTGTCGTGGTTACTGGGATTGAAGGCTCCTGTCTCCCCGTCAATGGGCAGAAAAACGATGCTTTCGGGAACGGCGAACCTTGCTTGTTTGTAAGGAACATGCTGCATGAAATCGAGCCAGACGGGAGCGCAGGATTTACCTCCTGTTTCATCGCTTCCCAGCGATTCTCGCCGATCAAATCCCAACCATACGCCGCAGACGATTTCCGGGGTATAGCCGACAAACCAGGCGTCACGGTATTTATCCGTTGTGCCGGTTTTCCCGGCTGATTCCTGAGGCAGGCCGCCGGCATTGCGGCCGGTTCCCTCCTTGACGGCGCTTTTCAGAATATGTGTTATTTGAAAGGCGGTTTCTTCATCAAGTACCTGCTCGTTTTCATTCCGCCATTGTTCCATGATTCTGCCGTTTCTGTCGGTTATTCGGGTAATGAAGACCGGTAGTGATCGTTTTCCCTGGTTGGCAAAGGTGGTATATGCGCCGGTAAGTTCAAGCAGGGTGACCTCTGAAGACCCGAGGGCAAGGGAGAGGTTTTTGATCATGGGTGAAGCGATACCCATTGATCGGGCCAATCTGCGGGCAGGATCGATTCCCATTTCCTGGAGAAGTTTGATGGTGACGATATTGCGGGAATGAATAAGGGCCGTGGTGATTGTCGTCGGACCGTAAAATTGTTCACTGAAGTTCTGGGGCTGCCAGCTGGCGCTGCCGGTTGAGCCGGGGAGTTCAACAGGTTCGTCGATAATAATCGAAGCAGGGGTAAATGTTGTTTGCAACGCCGCCGCATAAACTATCGGTTTAAATGAGGATCCCGGTTGTCGTTTTGCCTGGGTTGCCCGGTTAAACTGGCTCCTGTCAAAATCGGTTCCGCCGACAACAGCAAGTACTTTGCCGGTCTGGCTTTCCATGGCAACCAGAGCGGCCTGGGGGAGTTCAACTGTTTTTCCGGACTGACGGACCGCCCATTTGGCAACTCCCCGGCTGACAGCTGCGGCAGCATATGTCTGCAGTTCCTGGTCAAGGGTTGTCTCAACGGTAAGGCCGCCGGACAAAAGGGACTCCGGCCCGTACTTGTTTCGGATATAATTTTTTACGTACTGGATAAAATATCTGGAGTCGTTATCTCGTTCGAGAGGAGCACCCCAGAGAAGGGACTGGTCGAAAGCCTTCCTGGCCATGGTGGGGGTGATGTATCCCTCTTCAGCCATTCTGTTAAGCACATAGGCCTGCCTTTTCTTGGTCAGGTCGAAATGTTTGAAGGGTGAATAGCGGCTGGGCGCTTGTGGGAGTCCGGCAAGAATGGCTATTTCAGCCAGGTTCAGCTGCTCGGCCCGCTTATCGAAGTAAACGCGGGAGGCAGCATCGACTCCATGTGCTCCTTCACCGAAATAGATCTGGTTCAGGTAAATATGTAGTATTTCTTTTTTGGTCAGTGTTTTATCGATTTTGTAAGCAAGTATCGCTTCCTTGATTTTCCTGGTGTATGTTTTCTCAGGGGTAAGCAGAAGGGACCGGGCAACCTGCTGGGTGATGGTGCTACCGCCCTGGCCTCGACTTCCCTTGCTGATGTTGTGCAGCAGTGCGCGTAAAATAGACCAGGCGTCAACTCCTGCATGCTGGAAGAAACGGGCATCTTCAGCGGCAATAAAAGCCAGTGGGAGTTTTTCCGGCATTTTGTCATAGGGGATGACGTAACGGTTTTCCGTAAAAACGCGGTCGACCTGCTTGCCGTGTCTGTCAAGAATAACCGTTGTGGCAGGCGGGTTGTACTCGGTCAGAGAACCGACGTCGGGAATGTTTAAAGCGATAAAGAAAAAAAGGGCGATCCCGATGAAAACTGTCAGGAGAAAAGTGATGGACAGGAAATAAAGGCAAAGATGAATATGGTTCAGTGTTCGTCGTTGCCCTTTTGAGGGACCGTTTTTTTGTGCTGGCATGGAGTGACGGTGAATGAGTTCTTTTTGAAATATTGACCAGTACAATAAAAAAAAAGGCCGCTCCTGGGGAGCAGCCTTTTTTTGTTCAAATGGTATCAAAAAAGATACTTATTTGTGGCAATCTCCACATTTGGTGGGGCCTTTCGCCATATCTTTGTGGCATCCTTTACAATTTACATGAGCTGCGTCCTTGAAGGTTGCAACTTCTTTCGGCAAAGCTGCATTGGCTTTATTATGGCAGGATTCGCATTTCGCGATAGCCATGCCGTCCGTATACTCCGTTTTCTTGCCGTCAGCGCCTTGGCCATGATGGCATTGGCCACAGGTAAGACCGCTATCCTGATGTTTCTTGTGAGGGAATACGGCTGGTTTCGGTTTTGCTGCCGCATCAACGGTTGCCTGCAGAGTCATATCTGCGGGACCGTTGTCAGCCATAACAGGCATACCGAATCCGACAAGTACTGCGAAAGCTGCTGCGCAAACAATAGTTTTTTTAATCATGTTCTTTCTCCCTTGATTAATTTTTTACACACCCTGGTAGACAGTGAAAAAACAATAAACGATATCTTTTTACGCCTTCTCGGGCAATTTGTCAAGATGGAAGGGGAGAAAAATGATTTGTCATTCATTTATTAATTGCTGCCGTAACTGTGTAACCCGGACAGCAGAAAGTTGACGCCGAAATAGGTGAAAATGACTGAGAAAAAACCGATAATCGCCAGCCAGGCAATCCTCTTTCCTTGCCAGCCGCGGGTAAAGCGGGCATGAAGGGTTGCAGCGTAGATGAACCATGTGATCAGCGACCAGGTTTCCTTGGGGTCCCAGCTCCAGTAGGTTCCCCAGGCTGAATTCGCCCAGATGGCACCGGTGATGATGCCCGCGCTCAGCCAGAGAAAGCCGAAGATCATGCTTTTATGAATGATGTCGTCAATAACTTTGAGAGCAGGCAGGGTGCTGATAAGGCCCTCTTCATGCTTCTCTTCAGCGGAGTTTTTCAGCAGATACATGAAGCCGAGGCCGCAGGCAACGGCAAATGCCGCATAGCCGATGAAACAGGTAATAACATGGGCAATCAGCCAGTTGCTCTGCAGTGCGGGAATCAACGGTGATATTTCCTGGTTGATGCCCTTGCCGAAGGAGGCGTAAGCCATGCTGACAAAGGCGAAGGGTATGGCAAAAGCGCCGATCAGTCTGTTGTTGTATTTCAGCTCCATCAGCAGGTAGAAAATGACTATTGACCAGGAGAAAAAGACGAGGGATTCGTACATGTTGGACAGGGGGGCGTGCCCCATGCCCATCTGGTATGATTCATACCATCTGAGACCTATTCCTGCGGTCTGAATCAGAAAGGTTATGAGCGTAATGAGAGAAGCCGCGATGCCGCTCTTTTTTGTCTTAAAAATAAGGGTTGCGATGTAAAGCGCTGAAGCAATAAGGTATCCGAGGGTACATATGCCTAACAGTTGCGAACTTGTCATTGTCTATCCTCTGTATAGTTGTGACTAGGAAAGAGATTTTATTTTTTCGTTTATGGACGCGGTTACCGCTTCAAAACTCTTTTCAAAAGCGGGTTTGTTTTTATTGCTGTTGCCGCAGACCAATACATGGGTTTCATCATCCTCTTGTTTAATGTAAACCCATATGCGCTGGTGGGAAAGAAAAAAAGCGACCATCAAACCAAGCAGCATGAGAGTACATCCAAAGTATACATACCAGACGCCGGGGTCTTTGGTGACCTGCAGCCCGGTGGCAAAAAATTCCTTCAGGGCGAAAGAATATTGCTTGTCCCCGCGGCTTATGTCCATTGCGTCGCCGTCGGTGATCCAGAAAGGTTCTCCCGCGCCTGTGCCATCGCTGAGCCAGATTTTATATTGAAATTTCATAGGCGTGTCGGTCATGTTGCGGTTGATGATGCCGAAAGTGACATTTTCTGCGTCCCATTTGACTTCTTTGCCCGGTTCGACCAGAAAGAGTTCGCTGTTTTTAGTCTGGTTGTTGACAATGGTGACCAGGAATTTCTGGTAAGACTGGTAACTGGACTGGTAAAAGGTGTGGCCTTTGTACGAGAGTGGGTCGTTGACAACGATGGATTTGTTTAGAACCTCCTTGCCGTTTTCGAGAATGGCAAGGTCTGAGCGAAATTCCTTGGGCGCTCCGTTCGGGTATTGAGAGAGAGTGAAGCGTTTGCAGAGGACTTCAAAACCGAGGTTAATGGGTTTCTGGGTTTGAAACTGATAGATTGTATCGGTTTTGCGGGTTTCCGGGATCATAATGCTGCCCTTGTAGCCGAAATAAGAACCGATCATGGCGCCGGCAAAAATAACAAGAATACTGGTATGGACTACATAGACGCCGAGACGTGTCCAAGGACCTTTCTGGGCAAAAAGAAGAATGCCGCCGTCACGCTGGGTTTCTTTTGCTTTCCAGCCTTTAGCGCTCAAGCCGGACCGCACCTTTTCCGCCGTGTTTTCAGGTGACGCAGAGGTGGTTGCTTCATGCTTCGGGTTCATCTTGGGTAGCCTGTCAAGCTCCGTTTGCAGATTGTCCAGCACCACCATCCGCCATACATGGGGAAGCCTTTCGATGGTGCAAACAGTCAGATTGAGTCCGAGCAGAACAAGCAGGCTGACGAACCACCATGAGTTATACATATCCGGAATATCAAGCAGTTGAAAAAGCCTTGCCATATTCTCGCCATATTGCTGAACATAGGCTTCCGCGGGGCTGTTCTGGGGGATGACCGTCCCGATAACAGAGGCAATGGCGAGGAGGAAAAGAACAAAGAGGGCCAGTTTGACCGAGGCAAAAAAAGTCCAGATGCTGTTTTTCTTGTTGCTCATGCTGTCCTTGTAAGATTGTAAGGGTTAATTTGAAGTGATCTATAATGTGGTTGAATGTTTGGAATTCAGCCAGATAACACGGAGTGCGACAATGTGTCAATATGCTTGAGGGGTTGAGCGCACTAAAACTGTGACACTGATATTAGCAGAAAGTTCGTGAAAAGATAATAATGATTATACGTTTTTTGCTCTTTTGTGAGAAATAAAAAAATACTTGCCATGGTCGGGAGGACGATGTATAAATCATGGTTCTTGCAAAAAATATGTCGGCTTTGGCTTCATCTAAAAGAGTTACGGCCGGGTCATCTATGTCCTAAGGAGTTGATTATTATGTCTAGAGAATGTGATATTTGCGGTAAAAAACCTGTTTCCGGTAACAATGTCAGTCATGCCCATAACAAGACAAGACGACGCTGGCTGCCCAATCTGAAGAAAGTCCGCGTGGCCACCCTCGGCGGCAATGCAAAACAGATGCGAGTCTGTACCCGCTGTATCCGTTCAGGCGCCGTGGTCAAGCCGCTTGTCCGTGCCGTCTGATTCAGACCTCTTTTTCTTCCCCCGATTTTTCATTTCCGCCACCCGAAAAAAGCCTTGATTCAAGCCGCTTTTTCTCGGGTGGTTTCGTTTATTTCCTCTTTGCCTCAATGACTTGATTCAATTGGCGCAGATGCTGAAGCAATGTGCTCAGATGCTCGATATTGTTTACTTCAAGAACGATATTGAGCCTGGCAATGTTGTCTTTTGACGTGTGGGCGTCGACGTTGAGGATATTGGCATCATCATTACTGATGGCATTGCAGATGGAGACCAGCAGTCCCTTCTGGTCCTGGGCAAGAATCTGGATATGGGCCCGATGTTGGGTTCTGGCGGAGCTGGACCAGCTCACCTCGATTCTTCGCTCCGGGTCTGTAGCCAGCAGGTTGGGGCAAAGTGCCTTATGGACGGAGATGCCTCTGCCTGCGGTGATAAACCCCATGATGTTGTCTCCAGGCATGGGCAGGCAACACTGACTGATCTTGAGCAGCATGTCATCAATGCCGTCGATGACGATAGCATCTCCAGATGCCGGCTTCGGAGTAGTTGGGGCCTGAGTTTCAACGGCTGTTTCAACAGCAACGGATATTTCTTCCTCTTTTTGTTTTTTGAGCTCTGTCGGCAGCATCAGATCGAGGATATGGTCCGTCCTGATTTTGCCGGAACCGACCTTGCGAAGCAGGTCTTCCATGGCATTGGAGTTGGCCCGTTTGAGGATTTCCTTGAGATGTCCGGTCTTGATCAGCTTTTTCAAGCTCAGATTGTGTTTGCGCAGTTCACGTTCGCAAATCTCCTGCCCGAGCTTCAGGGTTTTTTCCATCTCTTCCTGTCGCAGCCATTGGCGGATCCGGCTTTTCGCCCGGCTGGTCTTGACCAGGGACAGCCAGCCTCTGCTCGGTTCTTGGTGGGGGGATGTCAATATCTCAACCACATCACCGGTGTGCAGGACGGTTTTAAGCGGCACTATGCGTCCGTTTATCTTCGCGCCGGTGCAGCGGTTGCCGACCTGAGTATGGATAGCATAGGCGAAATCAAGCGGTGTGCTTCCCTCCGGCAATTCTTTTACTTCACCGTTCGGGGTGAGCACATAGGTTTCGCCTTGATCCAGTTCACTTTTGAAGGCCTCTAGAAATTCCTTCGGATCTTTCAACTCCTGGAGCCACTGGATGAGCTGCTTGAGCCACTGGAACATCTTGGCGTCTTTGTGGGAGATTGCCGTTCCTTCCTTGTACGCCCAGTGAGCGGCGATTCCCTCTTTGGCGATTTTATCCATTTCTTCAGTGCGGATCTGGATTTCCATGAAATCACCATGGGGACCGAAGACCGATGTGTGGAGAGACTGGTACATATTTGATTTCGGGGAGCTGATGAAATCTTTGAAGCGACCGTCGATGGGTACCCAGAGGGAGTGGACGAGTCCCAGGGCCTCGTAGCATTCACGTACGGTCTTCAGGATGATGCGGAAGGCAACCTTGTCGTAAACTTTTTCCAGCGGGATGCGCTGGGCGATGAGTTTTCGGTAGATGGAGTAGAGGTGCTTTGGCCGGCCGAGGATGAGAAAATCAGTCAGTCCCTGTTCCCGGAGTTTGGTGGTAAGGAGTTCTTTGATCTCTTCCACGTAGATTGCCCGGTCACTTGTCGACGAGTCGACTTTGGCAGCAAGATCTTGATATTCAGCCGGATGGAGGTGGGCAAAGGCCAGATCCTCAAGTTCGCGTTTCATCCAGTCTATGCCGAGGCGACTGGCGAGAGGGGCATAGAGATCCATTGTTTCGGCGGCAAACGCTTTTTTCTCTCCATCAGGCATGTCCATCAGATGCATGAGGTGGAGTCTGTCGGCCAGTTTCAAAAGCAGAATCCGGATGTCGGAGGACATGGCGAGAAGCATCTTGCGGATGTTTTCGGCCTGGTAATCCAGATTCGTATTGTGTTCTATATTATCGATTTTTGTGACGCCGCAGACAATGGCTTTGACATCAGGACCGAAGAGTTCCCCCAGTTCTTTTTCAGTTGCCTGGGTGTCGGGTTCCTTGAAAATGCCATGGAGCAGCCCAGCCTGCAATGTTTCCATGTCAAGCTGCATGGAAGCCAGTGTATGGGCAACGGCTAAAGGATGGGTAATGTAAGGTATCCCGTTTACCCTTTTGCGATTACCGTGGATTTTTACGGCATATTCATAGGCTTTGCGCAGTCGGTCAATGTCGTTGGGCCCAAGGTATCCCTGGGCACGGCGTAATAGATCGTCAACTGTGATCGGTTCGTTGGTGATGGGAATGTGCTGCGCCATGTTGCTGCCTTCAGGTCCGGCAGCTCATCATGGCGTTTTCGATCAGCTGTTTGAGTTGTGACGTAGTTTCTGAAACAGCCACGGAAATGGTGTTTCCGCTTTTCCTTTCCCTGATCTCTATTTTCCCTTCCTGAGTCAGGCTTTTGCCCACGGTAACCCGGAATGGAATGCCGATGAGATCAGCATCCTTAAATTTGATCCCTGGTCTTTCGTCCCGGTCATCGAGGAGCACCTCGATATTGTTCTTGCGGAATTCATCATAGAGGTTCTCCGCGGCCAGGCTGATTTCCTCGTCCTTGGCGGAAAGGTTGAGCAGAATTACCTGGAAAGGGGCGATTGGCAGGGGGAAGATGATACCGTCCTTGTCGTGGTTTTGTTCGATTGCCGCAGCAACGGAACGACTCACACCGATGCCGTAGCAACCCATGACAAACGGGATTTCCTTTCCCTGGTCGTCGAGAAAAGTTGCCTTCAGTGCCTCACTGTAGGTCGTACCCAGTTTGAAGATGTGCCCAACCTCGATACCCTTGGTCAGTTCCAGGGGACCGCCGCAACGGGGGCAACGATCCTCGGCGTTCACCATGCGCAGGTCGGCGGACCGGCTGACGCTGAAATCGCGACCGATATTGACATTCTGCAGATGGAAGTTCTTTTCATTGGCGCCGACGGTGAAATTGGCCATTTTGGTCACATCGAGGTCGGCAACGGTTTTTATCTTCAGTCCGACAGGGCCGAGATAGCCGGTCGGAGTGCCGGTAAAGTCGAAAGTTTCCTGTTCGTCGGCCAGACGAACTTCCGTGGCGCCAAGAAGGTTTTGCAGCTTGACCTCCTGCACCTCATGGTCGCCGCGCAGCAGGACGGCCACCGATTCGCCGTCCGCAACATAAATCAGGGTTTTGACGATATTTTTGGGAGAAATACCAAGGAATTCACAGACGGCCTGCACTTTGCGTTTACCGGGGGTCTCCACCTTGATGAGCGGAATTTCGTCAATTACTCCTGGAGCAGGGCTTTCCATGGCCTTGGCCTTTTCCATATTGGCGGCATAGGAACACTGGGTGCAGATGACCAGGGTGTCCTCGCCTGTATCGGCCAGCACCATGAATTCATGGGAAAAGCTGCCGCCGATGGCGCCGGAGTCGGCTTCCACCGCCCTAAAGGTAAGTCCGCACCGTTTAAAAATACGATGGTAGGCAGCATTCATTTTTTCATAGGTTTCTTCCGCCCCTTTTTCAGTGGCGTCAAAACTGTAACCGTCCTTCATGATGAATTCCCGGCCCCGCATCAGGCCGAAGCGGGGGCGGATCTCATCACTGAATTTTGTCTGAATCTGGTAAAGATTGACCGGCAGGTTGCGGTATGAGTGGATGTTTTTTCTGACCAGATCGGTGATCACTTCCTCATGGGTGGGGCCAAGACAGCTTTCCCGGTCATGGCGGTCGGTAAAACGCAGCAGTTCCGGTCCGTATTTCTTCCAGCGCCCTGATTCCTGCCAGAGGTCGGCCGGTTGCACCATGGGAAGGAGGAGTTCCTGTGCTCCGGCGTTGCTCATTTCCTCCCGGACGATCTGTTCCACCTTGCGGATGGATTTCAGCCCCAAGGGGAGATAGGAATAGATGCCGGAGGCAAGTTTTCGGATAAAACCTGCCCGCAGAAGAAGTTTGTGGCTGATGACCTCGGCCTCGGCAGGTGTTTCTTTCAGTGTTGGCAGTAAAAGTTGAGTAAAACGCATGATTGTCCTATAGGGTCGGTTTGCCGGAAAAAAGTTCCGGGTTTCAGTGTATTCTTTTTTTCTCTTCCGCCAGGGCGTCGAGTTCGGCAAGAAAGACCTCAAGAAGCTGGTCTTCCGGTACTTTTCTGTCCAGTTTTCCTTTTTTGAAAATGATGCCCACTCCGTTGCCTCCCGCCAGGCCGATATCAGCTTCCTTTGCCTCACCGGGACCGTTGACGATACATCCCATGACAGCAACTTTCAGTGGTGTGTCCATTTGCTGGATATGTTCTTCAACCTTTTCCGCGAGTTTGAAGAGATTGATCTGGCAGCGTCCGCAGGTGGGGCAAGAGATAAGCTCGGGTCCCCGTTGCCTGATGCGCAGGCAGCGGAGCAGTTCGTAGGAAACCCTGATTTCCTCGACCGGGTCACGGGTCAAAGAAATGCGGAATGTGTCGCCGATTCCCTCATGAAGCAGCATTCCCAAAGCAACGCTTGATTTGACCGTGCCGGCGATGAGACCGCCCGCTTCCGTCACCCCGAGATGAAGGGGGTATTCACACTGGCTCGAAAGCAGACGGTACGCCTCAACGGTGGTAAGAGTATCTGATGACTTGAGGGAGATTTTCTGCTCGAAAAAATGAAGTTTTTCCAGCAGCCGGATGTTGCGTATGGCGCTTTCGACCAAAGCCTCGGCAGTCGGATGGCCGTGGTGGGCGAGGATGTCTTTTTCAACCGAACCGGAATTGACGCCCACCCGGATCGGTACATGATGGACCTTGGCAGCGTCAACCACCTTGCCCAATTTTTCCGGTCCGCCGATATTGCCAGGATTAATTCTGATACCCTGGGCACCATTTTCCATGGATGCAACCGCCAACCGGTGATCAAAGTGGATGTCGGCAATGAGCGGAATGGTTATCAGGTCCCGAATGGAACGGATTGCTTCAGCGGCTCGCATGTCAGGCACCGCGACCCGGATTATTTCACATCCGGCTGATGCCAGCCTGCGGACCTGCTCAACAGTCGACTCCACGTCGCGGGTGTCGGTATTTGTCATCGACTGGACAGCGATGGGAGCGTTGCCTCCGATGGCCACATTGCCTATCTTGATTTGTTTTGTCGGTTTTCTTTTGATCATGAAGAGGAACTATACATGTTTTTTTTGAAACTTTTAAGTCGTAAATGTAACTACAGAGATAAAATTTGTGGAACAGGAAGAATGCGGAAGTAAAATGATACTATGGAAAAGGATGCGGAAAAACAATCAGAAATCCGGATCTCAAACTTCAAAGCAAGGGTTCTTACCTGTTGAATTCCTTTATCGCTCCTGCTAGTATGGCGGCCATGAAATTTTTACTTTCTCTTATTGGTGTTGTCCTTATTCTTGAGGCTTTGCCTTATGTGGCTTTCCCTGAAGCCATGCAAAACTGGCTGAAACAGATTTCCGCAATGGATCCTGCTGTTTTGCGTGTTATCGGCCTGCTTGCGATGGGTGCCGGACTTTTGCTATGTTATATAACCCAACGGACAACTTTGCTGTAGGATCTCTCTTTTTTGTTCTTATCTTCCATGTCTGATAAAATTTCCCCGGATTTTCATATTGATTCATACTGGTATGATCTGCCTACGGGCAAGATCGCCCAGCATCCCGCGGCGGAGCGTGATTGTTCGAAGCTGCTCGCCTATAATCGCGTAACCGGCACCAGAATGGATCATGTTTTTACCGATATCGTTGATTTTTTTTCCAAGGGAGATCTTCTGGTCGTCAACAACACCAAGGTTTTTCCCGCTCGGCTTCTGGGCAGAAAAGAAAGCGGTGGACGGGCTGAACTGCTTGTTCTGCATTATCCCCATGAGCGTCTCGACAGCAGAAACAGCGAGAATTCAATGGGAAAGGCGGAAGTGGTGGGGCTGTTGCGCAGTTCCAAACGGTGCCGTCCCGGACAGAGGATCATTTTTGCCGATGATTTCTATGCAGAAGTTACCGAGGAGTTGACTGACGGTAAGGCCCGGGTTGAACTCCATTATGCGAGAGATCTTTCCCTGGTGCTTGAACAATACGGCCAGTTGCCTTTGCCGCCTTATATAAAAAGAGAGATGGGGGAAGAGCCGGAGGACCGTGCGAGATACCAGACGGTTTTTGCCGCCGAGACCGGAGCCATTGCCGCGCCTACGGCTGGATTGCATTTTACGGATGATCTCCTGGCCGCAGTTGCCGAGAAGGGTGTGGAAAGAGAGTCGGTTACTCTTCACGTCGGCTACGGAACCTTTGCGCCGGTCCGGGTGGAGGACATCCGTGATCACCAGATACATTCGGAATTTCTGACGGTTTCAAGAAAGACGGCCGACAAAATAAATGAAGTAAGACGCAGGGGAAACAAGGTATGGGCGGTTGGGACCACCACCGTTCGCGCCCTGGAATACGCCGCTGATGGTTCGGGACTTGTTCATGCCCGTGAGGGTTGGTGTAATCTCTATATTTATCCGGGTTACAGATTCAAGGTGGTGGAAAATGTCATCACCAATTTTCATCTGCCCAACTCTTCACTGCTTTTCATGATCAGTGCCCTGGTGGGGCGTGAACAACTCCTCGCCTGTTACCGCCATGCCCTGGAAAGGGACTACAGGTTTTTCAGTTACGGCGATGCAATGATAATCAAGGGGAGTAAGGAGTAAAATAAAGAAGCAGGGATTCAGGAGTCAGGAGGAAAAAGAATAAAATTCGACTCCTGGCTCCTGAATTGTTGTTTTCTGATCAGGATGCTGCCGCGCAGGGGCAGGATGTAGATTCCTTGGTGCAGCTGCCGGAGGGAGACGAGGCGTCGGTGGAGGCTGAAGATGCGGAATCGCACTTTCCTGACTTGCAGCTTGAATAGCCATCGGCGTACCAGCCACCACCCTTGAGGTGGAAGGCGGTATTTGAGATAATTTTTTTCAAACTACCATGACAGTCCGGGCAGTCTGTCAATGGTTCCTCGGAGAGGCTTTGCCAAGCCTCGGTCACCTTGTTGCATTTTTGGCATTCGTACTCGTAAATAGGCATTTGAGTTCTCCCTAAAAAAAGTATACTCTTTAAATGAATAAAAATTGGAAGCGTGAAGTTCGTCTGCCTGTTGATGAAAAGACTCGATTCACGGTATATTTAATTTTTGCAAACATATTGATATTAATGTTGCTGAGCAGGTCTGTCAACACTCAGTAGACATTTTTCATTCAGTTCGGGTGCCGGGGAGGAGAGATCATGCAGCAGATACTAAGTTTGCAGGCTGCGGAGGGGATGGTGCTTGCCAAGGATGTCAACACGCCGGATGGACGTGTTCTCTGCGGCAAAGGGACGTCGCTTACTGCTTCCATGATTGACCGGTTCGTAAAAATGGAAGTGAGCCATATCACCGTGGAGGGCCATCCGGTTCAGATTGAGGGAGAAAAGAGTCTTGAGCAGGAGTTGGCTGATATTGACAAGCGTTTTGCCCGGGTCAAGCATGTTCCTCCACTCATGTATATCAGAAAGAAAATAATGCAACGAAAGATTGCAAGTAGAAAGGGTCCGTGATGGAAGACAAGAAACAGTCGGATTTCCGGAATGCCCTGCGTGATGTGAAAAATCTTCCCACCCTGCCTGGAATCATTTCCAAGCTGACCAAGATGGCGGAAGACCCGGATACAACCACGGAACAGATGGGCAAGGTGATCAGCAAGGACCACATCCTTGCCGCCAAGCTCCTTAAGCTGGTTAATTCTGCCTTTTACGGTTTTCCCCAGAAAATCAGTTCATTAAACAGCGCTATCATTCTGCTCGGTTTTAATGTTATCAAGAGTCTTATCATCAGTTCGTCGATTTTTGAGCTGATGGAATCTCAGGACGTGGAGCTCTGGGAGCACTCCCTGGGTTGTGCCGTTGTCTGTAGCGTGCTGGCCAAGCGCCTTGATGTCAGTGACCCGGAAGAAGTGAGCACAGCGGGACTTATTCATGATATCGGCAAGGTGGCAATCAAGATGGAACTCAGCAAGGAAAGCGAGATCCTCAGTAAAATGATCCATGATAAGGGGATCAGCATGCTTGACGCCGAACGTGAGCTGCTGGGGCTTGATCATGCCGAAGTCGGCGGGTGGCTGGCAAAAAGCTGGAATCTTCCGCCGAAGCTGGTGGAACCCATCTCCTGCCACCATAATCCCAAGGATGCCAAGGATGAGAAAGTTGCCGCCGCGATCATTCATTTCAGTGATATTCTGATTCGCGGTCTTGGTTACGGCCACGGGGATGACATCTGGGTGCCGTCGCTGAGCAAAAGCGCGTGGGAGTTGCTGAATCTTTCCGCCCAGGATATCGATGAAATAATTGAGCAGGTTGAAGAAAAACTCTGGGATGTCAAGGGTTTCAGTCTGGAAATACAGTCTGAGCTGGAAGGGAATCCTGCTTCCTGAACATATAGCAAACAAATTTTAATATCGCCACCCCGGGAAAGGTATGAAACGTATTCTGATAGTCGGTGAAAATATTGTCAGCACCTCCGAGCACAAAATTCTCCTGGAGGCCAAGGGGTATCAGCCGCTGATAATGAATAAGCTGCAATCCGCCATTTCCCTTATTCTGGAAGATCCGCCGGACATGCTCATCATGGATAGAGCTTTTGGTGAACAATCGGAAAGCATGGCTTTGCTTGGCGCTGTGAAAGGTTGTCTGCAGAAAGCAAATATTCCCATTCTGCTGGTTGTGACAGAAAAACATGTTGCAACAGGATTTGATTGGCAGATCTATCCGGTTGACGATATCCTTGTCCGACCTTTTTCTCCCGAATTGATGCTGGCTCGCGTTCAACTTGCCGTCGCAAGAATGGTTCGGGTTTTTGACAACAATCCACTCAGTAAACTGCCGGGCAACACATCCATTCTCAAGGCAATTCAACGTTCAATCGATGCCGATGAAAGCTACGGGGTATGCTATATTGATATCGACAATTTCAAACCCTACAATGACCGTTATGGCTTTTCACAGGGGGATGACGTTATCCTCATGGTGGCCCGCATCGCAGTCAACGTCATTGATGAACTGGCCAGGGAAGGAAGCTTTGTCGGCCATGTCGGCGGCGATGATTTCGTTTTCATCGTCAGAGAAGAAAAGGTGAAGCCGGTCTGTGAACGTATACTAGCCAATTTCGACGTGGTCCGTAACATGTTCATTCCGGCGGAAGATCTGAAGGTTGGATGCTATGTGGAAAAGGACCGGCAGGGAAGGGAAACAATTTTCGGACTGCTCAGCCTTTCCATCGCTGTCGTCATGACGGGTTCTCATGTGTTCAGTCACTCAGGTGAAGTTGCAACCGCCGCCTCGGAAGTGAAGCATTTTGTCAAACAGAAAGAAGGCAGCAACTATATGATTGATCGTCGCTCTCTGAAAGGATACCCCGTTTTCTTTCATCATGAATAAAGTGAGCATGGCGTGAAGTTTCATTCTCGTTGAAGCAACCTCCTCTGATTTTTCAGCGCTATTGGCGTTTTGCCGGTTTGCAGCCCTTGCAATGTGGGTTTTGTCATTCTTTTGTTTGTTCAATTGATTGTTATCTTTGCTAATTTTTTCTTTTCTTTGACAAGAGAAGTTCCTTTATGGTTTAAAATAAAAAATTCGACTGGATATGGTTGCTAAATCAGATTGTAGATTATATAGATAAAACTACTTTTTGTTAATGTAGTTAAAGTGTGTGTAATTGAAAAAGTCGAGCCGATATGAATGATCTTCAAAGGGGGAAATATGAGTAAATCACTTATTGAGATGGCGGCGGACATTGTGAAATCACAGTGTACCTGCACAAGTATGACGGCAGATGAAATCGGGCTGTCATTGCAGAATACATTTAATGTTCTGCAATCGCTCCAACAGAACGAGTTATCCGTTGATGCGGGTCAAGGAGATATAGCCAAGGGGGAAAGCGCACCGCCCGATATTACACCGGAAAAATCGATTCAGAAAAACAAGATAATCTGTCTCGAATGCGGTGAGTCATTCAAGCAGTTGTCGCCAAAACATTTGGCCGGACATGGATTGAGCGGACGTGATTACCGGAAGAAATACGGTTTTGCTCTCCGACAGCCTCTTTGCGCAAAATCGCTTTCCGAGCGTCGTAAAAAAGCCGGCAAGGAACGCGGTGTTCCAGAGAATCTCTTAAAGGCGATCGCCGAACGGAAAAAGAAGGGAAGCGCCAAGCCGAAATCAGCGAAGAAGGCGAAGTAAGAAACGATTTCATTTTACTTCTTCGGAGCTGTCTTGTAATAAAAACACGCAGGGAATGGATCTCTGCGTGTTTTTTTTGTTAAATTTTGTGTCAGGCTATATTCAGTGATAGGTATATTTGATTCAGGTGTCGGCGGGATGACGGTGGCCAAGGCCATTGAACAGCTCCTGCCGAAGAAAAACATAGTCTATTTCGGGGATCTTGCCCGGACTCCCTATGGTTCGAAAAGCCCGGAAACCATTCGGAAGTATTCACGGCAGAATACTGAGTTGTTGCTTGAAAAAGGGGCGAAAATCATTGTTATTGCCTGTAATTCCGCTGCCAGTGTGGCCTCTGATCTGCTGGCCCGGGAATTCAGCGCTCCAGTATTTGAGGTAATCACTCCGGCCATCGACCGGGCTATCAGTCTGTCGAAAAATGGACGGATCGGTGTGATCGGCACTCGGGCGACGATTAAGAGCAATATTTATGAAACCAAGATCCGGCAAGTACGGCCCGATGCCGCAGTGCTCTCGCAACCATGCCCCTTGCTGGTTCCTCTGGTGGAAGAAGGATGGCTTGACAAGCGCGAAACCAAGATGATCATCCGTCGCTATCTGCACCCGTTGAAGCATAAGGGGGTTGACACCTTGGTGCTGGGTTGTACCCATTATCCTCTGGTAAAGCATCTTATCGGACCGCGGGTCGGTAGCAAGGTCAATGTCATTGATTCCTCGACTGCTGTGGCCTGGGTGGTAAAACAGTATCTTGTCGATCATCCGGAGATGGACGTTCAGTTGTCAAACGGCGGGGAAAGATTTTATTACGTTTCGGATGTTACCGATGCGGCCCAGAAGACCGCCCAGCGGATTTTTGGGAGAAAGGTTGAACTTATTCAGGTTGAAATGGAAGGAAGCTGAAATGAAATCTCTAATTTTTTTATTGCAGATCGTACTTGTGCTGATTTTTCCTGTTGCCGGGTTCTGTGGTGATTTGGCCCCGGTTGATATCGCGACAAAGATTCAGGAGAAATACGAAAAGACAATTTCTTTTAAGGCAGATTTTCTGCAGACGTCAAATATAAGTGGAATGCAGCACCGTCAGCGGCAGGGCAGTGGAACAATGGCTATCCAGAAACCGTCTCTGCTTCGCTGGGATTATTCAACACCGGACAAACAGGTGCTGGTTAGTGACGGAGAGGAGTTCTCGCTTTATTTCGCTTCGGAAAAACAGATGATTGTCACCCCGGCCAAGGAGTATCTGCAGGAAGATGTTACCTATAGTTTTTTTTCCGGTACCGGCAATCTTCTGCGGGATTTTGATGTGTCGGACGCACCAGGGTTTCTTGCCCGGGACGGCAGTTACGCAATCACCCTCAAACCGAAAAATTCCCATCCCCAGGTTGATGTCATGTATGTCTGGGTTGACACGGGCACTTTCCTCATCAATCATCTGCAGATTCAGGATCATTTGGGAAGTCTGACTGATCTTGTTTTTTCAAATCCCGTCGTTGATCAGCCGTTCCCTGTCGAACATTTTCATTTCACCCCCCCTGAAGGAACGGAAATCATCAGACAATAGTGCTCTCGATTCCTAATCAACGAAAAGTTTACGGATTACGGTTTGCTTTGAACCGGCAACCGCAAACATAATTCATGCAGCGCAATGACATCATCCTCATCTCCTTTCAAGGTGGCGCTTGTCTCCATGCCGTGGGTCATCTTTAACAGGCCTTCAATCCAGCTTGGTACGTTGAAAAGCTATCTGGAGGGAAAAACGGATTGTGTGGAGGTGCGTGCGCTCCATCCCTATCTTGCTGTTGCAAAAGTTCTCGGCAAGGATCTCTATCATGCGATTTCCGCAAATGTCTGGATCTGCGAGGCTCTCTATGCCGCAATTCTCTTTCCGGAAAGGCACGAACAGGCACGACAGCTTGCGAAGAAAGAGTTCAAGACGTGCGGTCATCAAATGGTTTTTGATTTTGATGATGTCTGCGCACAACTGGAGGGTAATCTCAGGCAGTGGGCTGAAGACATTGACTGGCAGAGTTTCGATCTGGTCGGTTTTTCCGTTTGTTTCAACCAGCTTTTTGCCACCCTTGCCGCGGTTCGGGAATTGAAAAAAAAACGGGCTGACCTGCCGATCGTTCTCGGTGGTTCGTCCTGCCATGGAGATGCTGCAGGTGTGTTGTTTCGCTCTTTTGACGTTGATTACATGATCAGCGGGGAAGGGGAGGAGCCTCTTCTGTCGCTTTGCCTTTATCTTGCAGGACTAAGCAGGAATCTGCACTCCAGGGTTCATCATGCCGGCTCTGTTGCCGGAGTTTCTGTTGAGGCAGATGGACAGGTGGAATTGTCCGAACTGGCTGTTCCTGATTATGACGACTATTTTCGTGAGATGGGTAATCTGTTCAGTCAGGGCGCGTTCATCCCGGTTCTGCCGGTAGAGTTTTCCCGTGGTTGCTGGTGGCGGCGATGTACCTTCTGTAATCTCAATCTGCAGTGGAGCGGGTATCGTTTTAAAAAAGCTGACAAGATGGCTGTTGAAATTTCCCTGCTGGCCGCACGTTATAAAACCCTGGATTTTACCTTTACAGATAATGCCCTGCCTCCCAAGGATTCAATCGCTTTCTTTGACGAAATGCGCCAATCCGGGCATGATTACCGTTTTTTCGCGGAAATCAGGGCTGACCATCGAGGCTCTTTGCTTGAACAAAGTAGAAAAGGCGGTTTGACCTCTGTTCAGGTAGGTATTGAGGCATTCAGCAATTCACTGCTGCGGAAATTTGTCAAAGGGGTTACGGTGATCGAAAACCTGGCGATTATGCGAGATGCTGCGGCAAGCGGGGTTGTTCTTGACGGCAATTTGATCATAGAGTTTCCGGAAAGCACCAGGGATGAGGTTGAGGAAACACTTGCTGTCCTTGCTTTTGCTTTTCCCTTTCATCCTCTTTCCACTGCTTCTTTTTTTCTTGGTCACGGCAGCCCTGTAGACTGCAATATCAGTGAATACGGGATTCACGCGAAAACCGTGCATCCCCATTTTCTGGCCATGCTGCCGGCACCTATCGCTAAGGGTTTTCCTTTTCTTATCAAGGGATACCGGGGTGACCGGCAAAAACAGCGCAAGATGTGGCAGCCGGTGGTGGAGAAAGTTCACTCATGGAGCTCGTCCCATAAGGGTAAAGGCAACTGCGGCAATTATTTTCTTTCTTTCCGCGATGGGAGTGATTTTCTCATTATCCGCCAGGTCCTGCCGCAAGGCGATGTTCTGCATCATCGGTTGAAAGGGCTGTCCCGCAGGATATATCTCGCATGTGATGATATCGTTGATCTGGCGACCCTGGCTGCAATGTTTCCTTCATTGCGTATGGAAAAGATAGAAGTTTTCCTGCATGATCTTGTCGGCAAGAGACTCGTCTTCAGGGAGGAAGACAGATTTCTGGCCCTGGCGTCACGGGAAAGAAAGGTTTATTATTCGCAATGAAACAAACGACCAACAGTTGTGGTTACTTGTTAGGAAGGGGAAATGGAAATATCAGAGAAACAGACCATGCTTGTTATCGGTGGTTGTCGCAGCGGCAAGAGCCGTTTTGCTGAACAATGGGCAACCGATCGTTTTTTGCGAAAAACCTATATTGCCACCATGGTTACGGGAAATGACAAGGAAATGGTCAAACGGGTGTGGATGCATCGGAAAAGCCGTGGCGAGAACTGGCATACCGTCGAGGAATCGTGTAGCATAACCACGGTTCTCAGTGATCTCCGAAATGAATCCGATGTTTTTCTTGTGGATTGCCTCACCCTGTGGTTGACCAATCTCATCCTGGAAGAGCAAACCGATGAGGTGATTTTGGGCAAGGTAGAAGAGTTGGCCCATGCCATAGACGAATGTCCGGTATCGGTGGTGCTGGTGGCTAATGAGGTGGGGCTGGGAATTGTGCCGGAATCGTCCCTTGCCCGTCGGTTCCGGGACCTTGCCGGTTGGTGCAACCAGAAGCTCGGTGCACACTGCGATAAGGTGGTTTTCATGGCGGCCGGATTGCCGATTTATTTGAAAAAATGAGAGGTTGAAACATGAGCAAACACGGAGGCAATATCATTGCCACCGCCAAGGAACTTGGCTGCCAGGTGTCTGATCTCATCGATATGAGCAGCAACCTGACGCCCCTGGGCATGGTGCCCGGTCTCAGGCAGGTCATTGAACAGGGGCTCCAGCAGATAGCCTATCTCCCTGAGACCGAAAGTGAAACCCTGCGCGGTCTTTTTGCCGCAAGGTTCGGCCTGAAGGAAAACCAGGTTCTTGTCGGCAATGGAACCACCGAGTTTATCTTTGCCCTGCCATGGGCTTTTAGCGACCGGCGGGCGGTGATTGTCAATCCCACCTATTCCGATTATCAGCTGGCCTGCTCATGGGCCAATGTCGAGGTGGTGGATTTCATGCTTGAGCGTGACCGTGATTTCCAGCTTGATCTGAATCGTCTTGCCGCACAATTCCGTGGCGGAGAACTGGTTTTTCTCTGCAACCCGAATAATCCCACCGGTGTCCTTACGCCGAGCCGTCAATTGCGGGACTTTATCGTAAGCCATCCGCAAACGTTTTTCCTGGTGGATGAATCCTATCTGCCTTTCACCCGGGATACATCGTTGCTTTCCCTTGATCTGCCGGCTAATCTTTTTGTTCTCTTTTCTTCTTCCAAGATATATGGTATTCCAGGGCTCCGGCTCGGTTTTCTGGTTTCCCGCGCCGCCAATCTGAAAAAGTTCAGTGAGCTGCGGAAACCCTGGGGGGTGAACAGAATTGCCCAAATGGCCGGCGAGTATCTGCTCACCCATGGTGAAACCTATGCGGAGCGGGTGCGGGATTTTCTTGAAAAGGAGCGGCCATGGTTTGCCGGCCAGCTGGCGAAAATTCCAGGAATCGAGGTTGTCCCCGGAGACGCGAATTTTATTCTGAACCGTCTTTCCGGGAAGATGAACGCGTGGCAACTGCGGGACAAAATGCTGGCCAAGAGAATCATGATTCGTAACTGCGCAAACTTTGAAGGTCTTGACGACTTTTTTTTCCGCGTGTCCCTCAAGGAACGAAAGAACAATGAGGCATGTATCAATGCATTGTCTGAAATATGTGCCGAAAGGTGAAAAAAGTACGAGAATAAAGTAATACCGATGAGAATAGCGATTATTTCTGATACACACGATCAGGTGGCCAATCTGCGGGCAGCAGTTACCTATTGTAATGCCTATAATGTCCAGTTGCTCATCCATTGCGGGGATCTGATCTCACCGTTCATGCTTGACGAGCTGGCCGAGTTTGCCGGGTCGGTGCATCTGATTTACGGTAATAATGTTGGCGATCAGCATCTTATTTCCCAGGCATGCGGCACAAGATTTCCTTCCATCAGCCATCACGGCGTGCTGGGAGCCGTTGAAGCGGGAGGACTCAAGATCGCTTTTCACCATTATCCTCAGGTTGCCCGAGGCTTTGCCTGCCAGGGAATTTTTGACGTGGTATGCTGTGGTCACAATCATCGTTACGGGGTGGAAGAGATTGGCAAGACGCTGCTGGTAAATCCGGGGGATATGCTTGGTAAGGAAAATCAGCCGTGTTTTGCGATTTTAGAAAGTTCATCCCGCACCGTTGAAAAGGTAGAGGTGGGCAGGAAAATGAATTTTACTACCTAGCTGTTTTTTTGAGTTGGAAAGGAGATTCCAACACATTGTTGAGAGGAGCAGTTTGTTTATAAGCCGGAAAAACATGGAACAGGATGAATACATGCAGAACGAGAACAGTGATAATGAGATGAGCTTTGCCGAGATGTTTCAGGAAACCGAGTCCGCCGTGGAGCAACTTGTCCCAGGACAGAAGGTGAAGGCGGAGATTGTCCGCATCAGCAAGGAGTGGGTTTTTCTCGATCTGGGCGGCAAAAGCGAGGGTTCCATGTCTCTGGCGGAACTGCTTGATAAGGAAGGAGAGCCGACGGTCAAGGAAGGAGACAGTGTCGAGGTCTATTTCCTTGGTGTGCAGCGCAATGAAAAGATTTTCACCACGAAAATAGGCGGTTCTGCGGCTAGTGCCCATCTTGAGGAGGCGTACCGGAGCGGTATACCTGTTGAAGGTACCGTCCAGAAGGAAATCAAGGGTGGTTTTGAAGTGAAAATCGGCGGGACCCGTGCCTTTTGCCCATTTTCACAGATGGGTCTCCATAAGATAGCAAATAACGAAGAATACGTCGGTCAGCAGCTTTCTTTCCGAATCGTTGAATATAAAGAAAACGGCAGAAATATAATTGTTTCCCACCGTAAAATCCTGGAAGAAGAGCGGTTACTGAAGAAAGAAGCATTGAAGGAAAGCCTCGAGGTTGGTCAGATTGTTGAAGGAACCATCACCTCGATTCGCGATTTTGGCGCCTTTGTCGATATCGGTGGGCTTGAAGGGCTTATTCCCGTTTCCGAGCTTGCCTATGGCCGGGTTGAGGACATCCATTCAGTGGTGGAGAAAGGACAGAGTGTCCAGGTTGCCGTCAAAAAACTCGACTGGGAGAACGACCGTTATTCTTTTTCCCTCAGAGAAACCATGCCCGATCCCTGGGAAGCAGCCAACCTCCAGGAAGGCACCACTGTCACCGGCACCGTTGCCCGTCTGGTTGATTTCGGCGCCTTTGTTACCTTGGCACCCGGCATTGACGGTCTGGTTCACATTTCCAATCTCGGCGGTGGACGCCGCATCAATCATCCCCGCGAGGTGGTCCGGAATGGACAAAGCCTGGAAGTGCGCATCGACTCCCTTGACAGGGAGCAGAAGCGGATCTCCCTTTCTCTTCCGCAGTCGGAGGGAGAAGAAGAACAGAAGGTTGAAAGGAAAAAAGGCCGTAAACCTGAACGGGAAGACACTCTGCATGACGAGTACCAGCGATTCAAGCAGACAGCGCAGGATAAGAAAGGCGGAACCATGGGAACTTTCGGCGATCTGCTGAAAGGAAAGCTTGATGCGTAGTTTTTTTCCATCCGTAACCCTTTGTCGATAGAAAAAATTGAAACGTTATCCATGAACGTTAAAAAGAAAATCCTCCTCGTGGATGATGAGGAGCTTATTTTAAACAGCCTTGCCATGGATCTTGAAGGTGCGGGCTATCTTGTCACCATGGCGGTAAACGGGGAAGAAGGGATAATTGCCCTCCGGGAAAGTTATTTCAACCTGCTGATTACCGATTTGGCGATGGAGGGTATTGACGGGCTTGCAGTCCTGGAGGCGGCCAAGGAAATTGATCCTGAAATCGCCGTCATCATCCTCACCGGCTATGGGGAGGTGTCTTCTGCCGTGGAAGCCTTGCGCCTCGGAGCCTCTGATTATCTGCTGAAGCCTTGCAGCAGTGATGAACTGCAGGTGCGCATAGAGAAATGTCTTGAACTGCAGGATATGGCAAGAAAAATAAAGATCTACGAGAAAATTCTTCCGGTCTGTGAGGAGTGCAGGAAGGTCTGCAGCGATCTGACGGGAACAGGCAAAAAGAAGGAATGGATGCCTCTTGACCAGTTTATCAGTAAAAAAACCGGTCTTGGCATCAGTCACGGTTACTGTCCTGAGTGCTTCATGGAGGCCATGAAAGAGATCGAGCAGGCCAGAAAAAACAAGAAATAACTTTTTTTCTAACCTAATCCCCTGTTTTCTGCCGCACTATCTCGAACATGACAACCCCGGCGGCAACGGAGGCGTTGAGGGAATCAAGGTCTCGCTGCATGGGGATTGTCACCTTGAAATCACACTGCTCCTCTATCAGGGGGCGGATACCTTTTTCCTCTCCGCCGATCACCAGACAGACGGCTCCTGAAAATTTGGTCCGGTAAATCGAATTTCCCCCATTCTTGACCGTTCCGTAAGTCCAGACCCCCATCTCTTTGAGTTTCTGCAGCATTCGGGCTAAGTTGGTCACTTGACAGACCGGCAGATATGCAAGTGCACCGGCGGAAATTTTTGCCACCGTGCCGCTCAGCGGTGCGGAACGGTCCTTGGGGACGATTAAGCCCGTGACTCCGGCGGCGGAGGCGGAACGGATGATGGCGCCCAGATTGTGCGGATCCTGAATGGAATCAAGGGCCAGTACAAAGGGAGGGGCGTGCTGTTCCAGCAGAGCCAGGAAGGCGTCCTCGTCCAATGTTTCAAAAGAGGCGACTTTTGCTATGATACCCTGGTGGTTCATCTGCTTGCTGCCGGCCATTCTGAAGTCGGTGGAAAATTTGATCTTGATTCCCTCAACCCGGGCCAGCTCGATTATTTCCTGGAGCTTTGCCCCTGTTTTCCCTTTCTGGATGATGATCTCATGGACCGAACGGGGACGCGTAACAAGCAACTCATGGACGGGATGGATGCCCCAGACGAGATTGTCCTCAGCTCTTTCGTTTTGTTGTTTCATCTCTTTCACGTTGAAGGAAGATCCTGAGGACGTCCGTTTCTGTCGCGCCTCGCCCGACTCCGTTCGGCAATGATAATTGCCCGCAGGGTGTCAACCGCCTGTTCCACCGTATCATTGACAATCACGTAGTCATAGAGAGGTGCGTCCTCCATTTCTTTTTTTGCGTTTTTCAGGCGAAGGGCAATGGTTTGGGCCGAATCGGTTCCTCGTCCGGTGAGGCGACGCTCCTGTTCCTCCCAGGAGGGTGGCACGATGAAAATGGAGAAGCACCCCTCCTTCCCAGCCGCCTGTCGAACCTGACGGGCTCCCTGGACATCGATATCCAGAAAAACATCGAGTCCTTTTTTAAGATGTCCTTCCACCTCTTTTCTGCTGGTGCCGTAATAATTAGCGTGAACCTCAGCCCATTCAAGAAATTCATTGTTACTTCGCATGGCGATGAACGTGTCGGTATCGACAAAATGATAATCCTCACCGTTCCTTTCTCCTTGTCGTGGCGCACGGGTTGTATGGGAAACGGAAAAAGTCACTCCTTGCAGGTCGGAGAAAAGTTTTTTGAGGATGGTGGTTTTTCCCGTGCCTGAGGGCGCTGAAATAATGATGAGATTCCCTTTCACAGCACGTCCTCTTCGTCAGTCGTGGGCGGATCGTTTATGGTGGCCGGGGTGAAGCGCTGGGTTAACGTTTCCGGCTGAACAGCGGAAAGAATCAAATGATTGCTGTCCAGAATGATGATGGAACGGGTTTTTCTTCCCTCGGTCACATCGATAAGTTTTTTCTGCTCCTTGGCTTCCTCTTTTAATTTCCTGATGGGCGATGATTTCGGTTTAACCACGGCAAGAATACGGCTCGCCACAACGGAGTTGCCGAACCCGACATTGATCATTCTCTGGTCCATATATTGGTCACTCTCAAAATTTTATTCAAGATTCTGCACCTGTTCGCGCATTTTTTCCACTTCGTTTTTCAGCTCAACCGCCTGGTGAGCGATATTCGCATCGGAGATTTTTGACGCCATCGTGTTGATTTCACGCAAGAATTCTTGCAGGAGAAAATCAAGGCGCCGGCCGACGGGTTCCTGTTTTTCAAGAAAATGGCGGAATTGGTCAATGTGGCTGGTCAGACGGACCAGCTCTTCGGTCACATCGGCCTTGTCGGCAATCAATGCAATTTCCTGGGTGAGTCGGTTCTGGTCGATATCAATTTCAGATGTAAGCTTCAACACCCGTTCACGTAATGCTTCCTGTTTCTGAACGGTAAGTTCCGGTATTCTCTCCCCTATCTGTTTTCTGACTTCGGTTAACAGGTCGAGACGTTCAAGTAGATCCGTCTTTAAGCTCTTGCCTTCACGCTGTCTCATGTCACCCGTGAGCGCAAGCGCTTCCTGCAGGGCATGGCGGAGAACGACCCACTCTTCATCAAGGTTTTGTTCCTGCTCGTCGGAAACAATGACGTTGGGGTAGGAAGCGATCAAGTCGAGATCACTGATGGAAGAAGGCAGCAACAATTCCTGTTTGATCTTCTCCAAACAATCGCGGTATTGACGGGCAAGGGGGAGGTCGACATTAAGGGATCTTGTTTCTGATATAGAAGAGGCAGGAGTGATCACCACTTCGATGTGACCCCTGCTGTAGAAAAGGGCTATTTCCTTTTTGACTTTTTCCTCAAGGCCTGAAAACTGCCTGGGGATTTTGATGCGTATGTCTGAAAAACGATGGTTAACTGAGCGAATTTCCACCGTCCAGCCACTGGTTTGCGTCAGGTGTTCGCCGCGACCGAAAGCCGTCATGCTGACAGGATATTTCATGAGATAAGCTCCATCAGTTCTTTTGCCGATGCTGTCGCCGTTCCCACCTTGCCAACGACAATGCCTGCGGCAAAATTGGCCAGGGTGGCTGCATCGGCAAAGTTGAGTCCGCCGGCAAGACCCAGGGCAAGGCTTGCTATCACTGTATCGCCCGCCCCGGTAACATCATATATCTCTTTGGCTACGGTGGGAATAGTGAAAATGGATTTTCCCTTTTCAAAAAGCGCCATTCCCGCCTCGCCCCGGGTAATGAGAACGGCGGTGCAGTTCAGCTTCGCCTGCAGAGTGGATGCGGCCTGCAGCAGCGAACTGCTGTCCGTGATTGCAACACCCGACATTTTTTCAGCCTCATGATTGTTCGGGGTGATGATCGTGGCTTTTTGAAAGAGTTCTGTATGAATTGGTTTTGGGTCGACAATCATGGGGATCGGGTGGCGGGAGAGGAGACCTCGCAGATGATCCATCAGACGGGCGCAGATCACTCCCTTGCTGTAGTCCGAGATGATTACTGCGTCAAAGGAGGAAATATTGGCGTCAATAAAGGCAAGCAGGGAATCAATGGTTTCGTGGGGCAGGGGGCCTGATTTTTCCCTGTCAAAACGGACCACCTGCTGGCTTTGCGCAACGATCCTTGTTTTTTTTGTGGTGGGTCGGTCATCGCTTCTGATGACGCCGCTTGTCGGTGAATTCATTTTCTCCAGCAGGGAGATCATGTGGTCACCCATAAAATCGTTGCCGATGACTCCGCAGAGAGTAGCACTGCCGCCCAGATCATAGAGGTTGTGCAGGACGTTTGCCGAGCCGCCCAGCAGCAGACTTTCGTCGGTGACGTTGACCACGGGAACAGGCGCCTCCGGGGATATTCGGGTGACGGTTCCCCAGATGAAATGGTCAACAATAATATCACCGATGACCAACACCCTGGCGGAGGAAAATTTTTGGATGGCGTCATGAAGATTCTGTTTGGTTCCTTTTTCCAGCACTCTTTACTCCTGTTTTGATCTGTATTGCTATTGAAATCAGAAAAAATGCTCTTTAACCTGATTTCAATGTTTTGCATAATGTATTATTTATAGAAGGGATGTTGCGAAATCAACATAACGCATCAAGCAATTTCTTTAAAGCCCTTCTGCCGCCACGCTATTGTGATATTAGAGTTGATTTATCAGCGACGTAATTCTTGTCATCCTGGATAATCAACTGAGAAAATTTATCCGCCAACCGCAGCAAATCGGAATCAGAAAGACAGTCTGTTTTTTCCATGCGGACAGTGGTGGTGCGTCCGGAATTGTCAAGCGGCATCCACCGTGAGAAAAAGCGGTCATTGATGGCTCCGGCAAAGCAGATGACCGATCTGGTCCCCCGGGCTGTAGCGAGGTGCTGGCAGCAGGAATCATAGCCGAAAAAAACATCAGCTTGATCGATGAGAGCGGAAAGCATGCCGATGCCGCCCTGCACACAGACAAGTCCATGGTGAAGGAAAGGTTTTTTGCGGTTAAAATCTTTTTCCGAAAGATGCATAGTCTCAAAGCCCCTGCTCTTCATTTTATCTGCGAGTTCTATCGCTCTTTTCCTTTCGTCCGGGTGACAACCGCTGTCAAGAACAACCAGTATTTCGTCATGTTCCAGAAGTTTCCCCAGCAACGCTTCTTCAAAAGGATCAGAGAGTCGTTTGCGGGGATCATTTCCCACCCCGAGATTGATGACGATTTTTTTACTGACGTCATGAAAGCGGGCGAAAAAATTTCGTACGGTCAGGCTGTGCACAGGGCGGATGGCGATGCGTGGTGCAATTTCATTTTTTTCGGCCAGCAGTCGATCAAGCCAGTCATTGGTCAGCCTGCTGAGGCGGTGCGGGCTGTTCTGTTCCAATTCCCGTGAGGGGAAATAACAGTATGATTGATCATCAATCATGGGGAGAAGGCCAAGCTGACTGAGTCGGCTGTCAGGGTCAAAGATAAGGGTATTCTCCGCCGAAACTCCCTGCCATTCCTTTTGAAGTAAACGGTAAAGAGATGTGAAATAGATCATTCGACCGACAAGTCCGCCATCCCGGTGGTAATGCAGCTTGACCCAATGGACGCGGGGAATGTCGGAAAAGATTTCAGAAAGATGCTGCGGGCCGAAAACAATAATTTCAGCCTGTGGAAAAGTCTGGAGAAGCCGGTGGACCATGATGGAGGTGATGGCGACGTCGGCTCCGACTGTGACCCGTGACAGAATAAGAATTTTTTGGATAGTCCGGCGCATGGAGATGGGGAGGATCCGTTCTTTTTTTATCCGGAGATAGCGGGCGAATAACTGCTCCTCGGAGTGAAAATGAAGATCGTTGAGCAATTGGTTTAATGCACGACCTTCATCCCGTCCACGGAGAAAAGAGACCATGCGCAGCAGAACACGGCCGCAGGTCTCGACACCGGCGGCGCTGAAATCATCACACAATGGTTCGATAATATTTTTATAGATGGCGACGACCGCAGCTTTTCGTTCCTCCCCGTTGTCTCGAGAAAGAGCCATAGCACAAAGTCTTTCAATGAAGTCGAGGCCCGGAGGCTGCTTTGCCGCGACCTGATCCATGAATAGACGGCTTAGCTGCTCGGCAGTTGATTCTGAAGGAGGAATGTGGTGCCTGACGGAATTTTTTGCCGGCTGGTCCATGTAAGCTTAGTATCCCTTTGTTGGGCTTGAAAACATGAAAAAAGAGAAAAAGTTGATTGAAACTGCTACTATAGACGTCAAAAGACCTGCAGGCAAACAAATTTTATCGTTCTTGACAGGAGTACAGGAAAGTGGGACGTCCCGCATTGCCGCAAGCGCGCGGAAAAAAGAAAAGCGGGAGAGCGATGAGCAGGTTGCGCAGGACGAGCAGGTAGACCGGGCTCGTATGGCCGGTTCCGAAACAACCGCAATCGACGGGCAAAAGAAGGTAGCCTTCGGAAACATAAAGAATAAGCAGGGTAAAGGCAAGATATAGGCAACCCAGAATCCGGGAGAAAAATCCTGCCTTTATGCCGATGAGTGCGATGGTGCCGACAAGGATTTCCAGGGGCGGAGACCAGTTGGAAATAAAAATTATCTGATCAATGGTCAGGATGTGGCGCTCCAGAAGAGATTCAAGCAGATCCCCGACTCCTGCATCTTGCATTTTGACAATACCCGCCCAGATAAGAAGCACAGACGCCAGGTAATAGTCCGTCAATACAAGAAAACGTATAATTTTCATGGCGTATTATGAAAGGGATTCACTGTTGTCGGTTCCTTCCCAGAACAGCATTAAATTGTTTATCATCAGGTGCAGTCTTTCCACCTGCTCCGTCACTTCCTGCACCGTAGCCGAGGCTTCTTGCGACATGGCTGCCTGGGATTGCACCATATCATCAATGGTGTTGACTGATTGGCGGATCTTTTCTTCGGTCTTTGACTGGCGTTTACCTGTTTCCAGGATTTTCCCCATCTGGCGAACAACGGAATCTGTGGCCGTGTTGACCTCGGCAAAGGTTGTTTTCAGGTTGTCAACGAGGTCGACACCGGCAGTCACTTTTGTGTCTAGGCGTTTTATGATTGCTGCAACGGTCCTTGATGTTTCAGCCGTACGCATGGCAAGGTTTCTCACCTCGGACGCAACCACGGCAAATCCGGCCCCTGCTTCACCGGCACGGGCAGCCTCAACGGCTGCGTTCAGGGCAAGAAGATTTGTCTGAAAGGCAATTTCTTCAATTACCTTGACCAGGGAGGAGATTTCCCTGTCAGCTTCGACCATCTCCTTCATTGCATCGACAACATCCCTGATTGAGTTGCTGGATCGATTAGCCGTGCTGTAAAGGTCCTGAGTCGCGCTTTCAGCGGTTCGGGCGGCATCCAGGTTTGCTCCGGCCTGATGTGACATTTGCCCCATGGTTGATACAATATTGTCAATGGACGATGACGACGAGCTGGTCTCGATTGCCAGTTGAACCGACATTGCATTAATATTGTCTATGGCTTCCAGCAAACCCTGAGTCGCATTGGTCGACTCCTGTCCCATCCAGTCAATCTGTCGGGAAATAAGCGAAATCATGTAAAAAATTATTCCGCCGATCACGACAAGGAATCCAATTGAGAAAAGGAGCATTTTATTGAGCTGTTTGCTGACGGCAAGGACATGAGACATGGCCTCATTATGGCTTGTGGAGCTTTCTTCCTCTATTTTGACAAGAGTCTGGATGAGATTTTTGTTTTCCTTGTCAAAAACACCGGTCCATTTTGCTTCTTCTTCATATTCCTGGTTGACACTTGCGACAATCATTTTCAGGCCGGAATGATAGGATGTCTGATAGGACTTTTGTAACGCGGCGACAAGCTGTACCCCTTCAGGATAAGACTGGGCCAGTTTGGAAAGCTTGGAAAATTGATCCAGTATCTGGGTGTTCAGGGTTTCTATGTTGACGAGTTCACTTTCCGTTCCCCCGGCCCGGGAGACATTGAATTTTTCAATGAGATGGGTGACGCGGCCCTTAAGTTCAATAGCGATTTTTGTTGCAGGATAAACATGTTGGCTGACCTTGCGGACTTCAACCGTAAACTGTTTGGTCGCCATCAAGGCATAGGAAGTAATGGCGCCGGAAAGAAGAAACAGGAGAAGAAAAAAGAAATACAATCTTCTTTTGCCACCGAATTTCATGAAAAGAGTCTCCCGGAAGACAAGGACTGGCGCTTTTGAATAAACATTGAAATTTCAAAAAAAAGGAGATGCCGGGAACCGGCATCTCCTTTTTCTGATCAAAAAGACAATTTCATTATTATTCTACAGGCAGGCCGGCACGTTTCCATGCGAGCACGCCACCGTCCATGACGGCAAGATCGGTATAACCGTTCAAATGGAGGAATTTTCCGCAAATGCCGACTTGTTTCCCGGCATGGTCTACAATGATGATTTTCTTGTCTTTCGGAAGAGTTGTATATCTTTCGCTCATGTCATCAAGGGGAATGGAAACGGCGCCACTGATCTTGCCAAGGTCCTTAACCTCATCTCCGCGGATATCAAGCAGGACGGAAGTGGTTGCCTGGGCCTGGACATCGGCAGGGGTAAGGCGAGGAAGGTCGACTTTCGGATATTCGACCTTCTTGTCCATGGGTAATCCTCTTTTGGCCCACTCGGGAAGTCCTTCATTGTACACAAGGACATTGGTGTAGCCGAGAGCTTTTGCCGCGTCCGCGGCAACCTTGCTTTTTGAGCATTTAGGACCCTTGCAGTAGAAAACAATCAGGCCGTTCTTGTCGCTCGGCATCAAGGGGTTGTCTGCGGTTACCTTTGTGCTTGGAATGTTGATGGATCCTTTAATGGACATTTCGTTGTGCTCAATGGAGCTCAATGCATCAATCAGGGTGAAGGATTCTCCTGCATCTATTTTGCTCTTCAATTCATCTGTTGTGATCATTCCATCCGCAGCCGCAGCCGTTGACTGAAAAAGAAAAAGAGAGAAAACGAACCAAGATAAAATACCAAAAAGACCAACTTTTTTCATGAACCCAACCTCCTGTTTTTTTTGTTGAGAGACGCATGTAATATGCTGATTTTCTGACAAAAATCAATCGACATGGTCGTTTCATAGGGGAACTATTGACATTATACGGTGAAAAAAAAATTAAAATCAAAGAAAAAATTCAGAATTTATTAATTATAAGTAATGAATAATAATTCCTTTTTTTTACTTGCGTAATAAGAGGTTACATCCGGCACCATAGGTCGTCTGATTTTATTTGAGTTATATTTTTCATTGTGATAATCTTTTGTAACATCTTTTTGTACAATATCAGCGAGATACACAATGTGGTATTTTGACGGGAGATCAAACAAATTCATTTGGAGGTTGTGAATGCAGAAAACGTTTTTGCGTAAATTTGTCCCGGTAATGATTTTTTTCTCATTGCTGGCTGGTTGTGGAGCAAAGACGGACAACGTTGAGCAGAGCGGGAAGTCCGTTCCTGCTAAATCCGCTGTCCAGGTTGAACAGAATGTTTATAAAGGCGAGGTGACGGGTCTTTCCAATAAAGCGAAAACAATATCCATAAAAGTCGGCAAGGAAGAGGACGCCAAGACCATGATGGTCAAGTTTGACGACCAGACCACAGGACTTGAATTTGCCGAGAAAGGACAAGCCGCTATCATCGCATACAAGGTTGTCGGGAAAGACAAGATAGCGACAGTCATCAAACCGAAACTGGCCCAACTGCCAAAAGGAACCTCAGAAGTAAAGCCTGAATATGTTGTTGATTTGCTGTCAAAAGGCGGCAATTTTCTGCTCATCGACTCAAGGCCGGAAAATCGTTTTCATGCCGGTAGCCTTCCCTCTGCCGTCAGTATCCCGGTGGGCAAAATCAAAAAAGAGGGGGCTGCGCTTCTTCCGAAAGACAAGAATACGGAGCTCATCTTCTTCTGCGGGGGCCCCACGTGAGGCATGAGCACCGACTCCGCCAGTTTGGCGGCAGAAGCTGGATACAAGAACGTTAAAGTAATGCTTGCCGGTGTTCCCGGTTGGCAGAAGGCAGGCAATCATGTGGTTGCCAGCAATGATTTTGTCGAGAAATCCAATATTGTCCTGGTTGATCTGCGTAATTCGGCGGATTACAAAAAAGGCCATATTCCCCGCGCCTATAATATTCCATTTTCCAATCTGGAAGATGTCGAGGATGACTTTCCTGAAAACAAGACGGCTCCCATTGTTTTTTATGGTGATAACGCCGTAAAAGCTTTCAAGATGGCGAAGAAATGGGGGTATAAGGGTTCCGCGGTTTATGAGGGAGGGCTTGACGCATGGACTGCTGCCGGTAAATCTCTGGTGACGACCGTTGCCCCCAAAGAGATCAATTGGGTGAGAATTCTTGAGCCCGGTGAAATCAGCATTGCCGATTTTGAGAAGGTTGTGGAAAAACATCCGGCAGACATGCTGATTCTTGATGTACGATCTAATGACGAAATCAAGGATGGCATGTTCGCCAATGCCGTTCACATCCCCCTTGACGAGCTTGGCGCCAAAATGAACGCCCTGCCCAAGGACAAGGAGATCCTTGTTCATTGCACAACCGGCGCCCGGGCGGAAATGGCTTATCAGGAGCTGAAAAAGGGCGGATTCAAGACCCGTTACGTGGTCGGTAATGTAGAATGTGATTCGGATGATGGGTGTGAAATTTCGGAATAATTGAAAGTTGATCAGCATTTTTTTAAAGGCGGTGCGTGATGCATCGCCTTTTTTGTTTCCTGTTACGACTTTTTTCATAATGAAAATGTAAATGACCGGCTGAAAAAAAAACTTTCTTTCTTCTTCTCCCCCCTCTATAATTTTTTTGAGGAATCGGCCGGTTGCCTGAAGCGATTTTCAATTCATCATATTTAGTGAGGAAATGCTGCGATGATTGTCCCCAACATCAAAACAAAAATGATTATCATGATTTGCGCTTCTCTGCTGGGGCTGCTTATTGTTTTTCTCAACGCAAATAAGGCGCTCACCAGAAATATCGATATAAGCGCACGCGTCAAAAGCGAAAAATTCGTCATGGCCATCGATATCGAGAAAATAAGCTCTCTGGCCCGGAAGTTGACTACGGATGTGGAGATCAGCGGCAGCAGCGACTCCCTTGAATCTCTGGAAAAGGCGAAAGAGGATAAAAACGTTCTTGTTAAGCAGATAAAAGACATTTCTAAAACATCAAAAAATGATGATGTGAAAAAATCATTCGCCGAACTGGAGAAATTGACTGAAGGGGTTCTTGATGCCGGTAAAAGATGGGTAGAGGCATCCTTTGCCCAGGAATACGGTGAAGCGTTCAAGGCTGAAGAAGAGTTCAAGGCGCTGAAGAAAAAAAATTCCGATCTTGTCGGTTCATTGCAAAAAATGGCCCGCTCCGACCTGGAACAGTCCCTTGACGAGATTCATTCTCTTTCCAAACAAAGTATCCGAATCAATCTCGTCATATTCGCTCTTACCGTTCCGATTGTCCTTTTATTGTCTATTTTCACCGTTCTCACCATTGTACGCCCATTGGCCAAAACTGTGAGATTCGCCAAAAAAGTTGCGGAAGGGGATGTATCCCAACAGCTTGATATTAATACCCGGGATGAGTTGGGAGAGATGAGCGGGGCTTTGAACGATATGGTTCGGAGTCTCGCCCAGAAAAGCGCTGTGGCCGAATCCATCGCCCGTGGAGAGTTGTACTGTGATGTCCAGATAGCTTCGGACCACGATACCCTTGGTCATTCGCTGAAGAAAATGGTGGAAAATCTTTCTTCCATGATTGAAAACGTCCAGAAAAACGCCACCCATCTTTCCGCCGCCTCTGACTCCATGTCCGGTTTATCCATGCATCTTGCCGCAGGCTCGGAAGAGATGAGCGCACAAACGAAAGATGCGACAAATTGTATCAACGATATTAATTCCTATGCCCAGAATGTAACGACCATCGCGCAGAAAATGTCCGAAAATATGGCCATCATTGCTGAAACAACTGAAAGGATGTCGGCCGCCATTGTACAGATAGGAAGAAATGCCAAGGATGGAGCCGAGGTGACTGAGACGGCGATAACCATGTCTGATAAAGCGACGAAGACAATCGTTTCCCTGCACGACACGGCCATTGAAATCGGCAAGGTGACCACAGCAATTAATGAAATAACCGAACAGACGAAACTTCTCGCCTTGAACGCCACCATTGAGGCCGCTCGTGCAGGAGAGGCCGGCAAAGGATTTGCGGTTGTTGCCGGAGAGGTGAAGGAACTGGCCAAGCAGAGCGCCGCGGCCGCTGAAAACATAGCGGCACTTATCGGTCAGGTGCAGAACAACACAGGCGAAGCGGTTAGTGTCATTGGCGAGGTGTCAGAGACAATTAAGAAAGTCAACCAGTCTTCCCAGCAGATCAGTCAGGCGGTGGAAGAGCAGGTTCGGGAGGCGCAAAGCATGGCATCCAGTGTGGCTGATGTCAATGAAGGGGCAAGCAACATTGCCACCGCCATCAGTGAGCTTGCCAGAAATGCCAATGAAACAACGGCGAATATCAATGAAGTAAAGGGTGTTGTCGACGGCAGCACGGAAGGTATCCATAAGATTTCCGATGCTGCTTCGGAACTGGCGGAACTCGCCGGCAGACTGGAAGATCTTGTCAGTGAATTTCAGTTGGAGAAGGAGTAATGCTGGAAATTCACATTACTGTTGATGGTTCTGAAGTTGATTTTGATGCGGCCCGAGCAATGGCTCTGGCCGTTGCTGGAAAAGAAGACGATGAAGAGCCGATGCTCATTTCATGGAACGACAGGGTCAGAGGCAAACATTCGCCCAGCTGCGTCAAGTGTGAACTCCATGGAGATCCGGGCTGGGAGGTATATGGCCGCAATCATGGGGGCCGGTTGAGGATCAGTATCAATAAAGATGACTATGTTTTTATCTACAGTTGATGGTACGGTGTAGCTGACTTTGTCCCCCTTCTCAAATATTAGGGGCAGGAATCAAGATAACAAGTATTGTTTGTTTTTCTGACTTCTGCCCTGGATCACAAAATCATCCAACGTTGAATGTCCCTTTCCGTTTGTTAATTCCTGAAGTGTAATTCTGAAAAACATCGACCGTGGGTGCGGTTGTAAATGACCTTTCTTTTGTTGCTCCCGTCTTGACCTGCATAACGTCAAATGGTACCTTGCTTCACTTTCGTCCCGCTATCAGATAATCAGATGACGGCTTTTGTTATTCCGTGAAGTAGATGAGCAATATTGAGAGATTATGATGAACAAAACCGACAAACACGACAAATCCTTTCCCGAAGGGATGGTTCCCCTGGGGAAATCGAAGTTTTTCTTTTCCTGCCATCCCGGAGTGTCCTGCTACATGAAGTGTTGCAGCAATGTTGACATGCTGCTTTACCCTTATGACGTCATTGAGTTGAAAAAATGTCTGAAAATCCGCTCGGATCAGTTTCTTGAGAACTATGTTCGGGTTGTACAAGGCGCAAATCCCTTTTTTCCATCCTTGATGATGAAAATGGCTTCGAACAATTCCTGCCCTTTTCTCGGGCCGCAAGGATGCTCGGTCTATGAGCATCGTCCTTTTTCATGCCGTATGTATCCATTGGAGAGAGGGGTTGACCGCTCGCCTGAAAAGGGAAGGGCTGCAGAGTTTTATTTCCTGACCCACCACGATTACTGCAAGGGACATGGAGAAAAAAAGGAGTTGACGGTGAAGGAATGGCTGCGCAGCCAGAATCTGCTTTTTCACAATGCAATGGCTGATCAATGGGCGGAGATGGATACCCTTTTTGCGAAAAATCCATGGGCCGGTGAAGGTGCAGCAGGACCCATGCAGAAACTGGCCTTTTTGATCTGTTACAATATTGACGGGTTCAGGGATTATATTGCGCACCACAATCTGCTGAGCGGGTTTAAACTCTCGCAAAACAGGATTCGGTCCATTGAAAATGATGATGAGGCGCTGCTGACATTCGGTTTTGACTGGCTCAAGTTACTTCTTGCCAATATCCCGACTCTGCAGCCAAGAAAAAAGAGATGACGCAATGGTTTGTGAAGAAGAGCAGCAGGATGAGCCACCACTCCCCCCACGTTGACAGCTTTTTCAGCGGAAAATCTTCTGCAGTATTTCCGTTGTCCGTTTTGCCGGATTCTTGCGGATAGAAGCTTCTTCCTGGGCCAGATAGTAGAATATTCCGGCAAGTCCTTTGTCAACGACATGGGCGGTGAGATCAGCCTTGACGTCAGGGACAAAGGGGATGCTCTGGTATTTGGACATGACGTTGTCGTATGATTTGACCGCGTCTGTTTCAGCCAGACTTTCTGATACCACAGGTGTCATTTCTGCTGTCAATTGCGGGGTCAGTTTTTTCTGGAAATATTTGGTTGCAGCATCATCCGGACCTTTATAAATAGCCATGGCGTCGTCAAGTGTCATTTCACTGATGGCGTTATGAAACAATTCCTTCGCCCTTGGAGTTGCAATCTCGGCGGCACGGTTGAGACGTGTTTCCAGATCGTCGACCATGGAGGACATGCCGACTTTTTTCAGTGCATCCTGGACGATGCGCATTTTTTCCGGCAGGGGTATGTGGATTTTGGGATCAAGGTTAAAGCCGTCTTGCCGGCCAAGGTTGCCAACGACGGTCTCTGACCCAACTCGCAAGGCGTCTTTCAGTCCGGCGGTAACATCGCCCAAACTTGGTTGGGAAAGGGATGTTGCCGTTCCCGGCACGGAATTTTTCAGGACATCAGCGCCTTTTTCCAGCCAGCCGGCCTGCAGGGGAGGAGAGGCTGAAGGAAAAACAACCAACTGGACGACAAGTAATGAGAAAAAACAGACTGATGCGGATAATTTCTTTTTCATTGTTTCTTTCCTGTTCATCAATTTTGTTAATGTGATTTTTTCCTATCCAATATTATGGGAAAATCCGGGGTGTGGTGTCAAGGAGTAATAGCGTTTTCTCCCTGTCTGGAAAGAGAGGGGTCGATAATTCAGCTCGTTGCATTGAGCGCGCATTTTCAGGGTGGTGGTGCAAAATGGATGATCTGAGCATCTATGAGGAAATAGTCCGCCTGAAAAAAGAACGTAAACCAGCGGCACTGGCTACCGTAATTGAGACGAGCGGTTCCACGCCACGAAAGGCGGGCGCCAAGATGCTCGTTTATCAGAGCGGTTCCATTGCTGGGACAATAGGCGGTGGTAAGGCCGAGGCCGATACCATCGCAGCCGCCCAGGATGCAATGCAGAGCGGAGAGTCTCGCATCCTGCAGTTTAGTTCGCCTGAAGAAAACGGAAATATCTGCGGCGCCACTATGCTGGTCTACCTGGAACCTTCTGGGGCGGCGCCCAGGATGGTGGCAATCGGTTCAGGCCATGTGGCAAAAGCTGTTTGTCGTGCGGCTGAGGCTGCCGGTTTTCTGGTAAATCTTCTCCCTCCAGAGGAAAATCTTGCAGAATTGCTCCTTGAACGGTGCGCGGATCCGGAAAGTTACATTCTGATCGCCACCAGTACCCATCAGCAGGATTTTTCAGCAGCGCGTCTTGCCCTGAAAACACCGGCACGCTATATCGGGGTCATCGGTAGCCGGAAAAAAAGAAAGGCCTTGGATTCCTATCTCTCTGCGCAAGGCCTTTCCGCAACTGATATTGACCGGGTCATTTCACCCGCCGGTATTGACATCGGGGCTGAGACACCGGATGAGATCGCAGTGAGTGTTGTTGCGCAGATGATTCAGGTTCTGAGGGCTTGAATGAAGGACCGTCCTCCGCGCGGGGAGCGGTCACATGTAGCTTTCCAGGACTTTTTTGAGAGCTTCCGCCGGCACCGGTTGACTGTACAGCGGACCATTCTGTAAAGAAGGGAAATGGTCTTCAAAAACAGCTTTGTCGTTTCGGTAAATGACGCCGAGGGGGATCTTGTCGCCGAAGGTAAGTGCAGTGCGGATGGCAGCCTCCTGATCCGCGCAATCGTACTCTGCTCCCAGATGATAACAGCGATCCTTGTACCAATTGTATGTGTTGACCGTGTTAAAGGAAACACAGGGCTGCAGGATGTCAACCAACGAGGTTCCTTTGTGTTTGATGGCCTCAGTAATTAAAGCCGACAGATGATCCTGGTCGCCCGCGTAGCCCCTGGCAACAAAGGAGATGCCCATGATCACCGCCACCGCCACCGGATTAAAAGGGGTCGACAGGGCCCCGTGGGGTTGGGCCTTGGTGACGAAGCCCAGCTCCGATGTCGGGCTTGCCTGTCCTTTGGTCAGCCCGTAGACGCGATTGTCGTGCACCAGGATGGTGATGTCGGCATTGCGGCGCACAGCAGCCAGAAAATGATTGCCCCCTTCCCCGTACATGCATCCATCGCCGCTTTCCGCAATGACCGTCAGTTTTGGATTGGCCAGTTTGGCGCCAATGGCCACCGGCAGACTGCGGCCATGCAGCCCGTTGAAAACATTGGCATTGAGATAATGTGGAGTTTTAGCCGCCTGACCGATGCCGGAAACAAGCAGCACCTGATGCGGGGCGATATTGCCGGCGGCGAGGGCCTGTTTGAGGGAGGCGAGAATGGCGAAATTGCCGCAGCCGGGACACCAGGCTGTTTCATAATCTCCGAATTGGTCAATGAGTATCATATCTTCTCTCCCTGGATTTCCCGGTTCAGCCGGTCGATAATGTATGCGGCTGTAAAAGGCAGTCCGTCATAACGCGTAATCTGCAAGGGTATGGAAAAGCCGGTCTCTCTTTTTATGAGCCGGGCAAATTGAGCGGTGGCGTTCCCTTCAATGCATGCCACTGAATTGCAGGAACGCAAAATATCAAGAAACTGTTCGCCGACAAGGGGCCATATCTGCGAGAAATGAAGCGTGGCCACTTTCTGCCCCTGTTCCCTGAGAAAAAGAGCTGCTTCCTTGACAGGCCCGTAGCTCGATCCCCAACTGACGAGGAGGAGATCCGCATCGGCATCTCCTTCATGGCGGGGCGGCAGAACCTCTTTTATAAGACCGGTTCCCTTGCGGAGACGTTTGTTCATCATGTCGATCCGGACTCCGTGCTCTTCGGTAATATGTCCTTTTTCGTCATGCTCATCGCTGTCTGCTATGACGAGGTGCTCTGATATCCCGGGAAGCAGACGGGGAGAAATGCCGTTTTCAGTCAACGCATAGCGGAGATAAGGAGCTGATACTGTCCGTGGATCAGCCCCGGCCTGCACCCTTTCGGTTCCGGTGATATCAAAGGGGGCAATGGCGCGGTAGGAATCGGCCATGAATTGATCAGTCAGCAGGAAGACAGGAGTCTGGTAACGCTCAGCTGAATGCAGGGCTCGTCCGGTCAATTCATAGCACGATTCAAGATCACCGGGGGCGAAAACGGCCCGCGGAAATTCACCGTGACCGCTATGGAGCACAAACTCCAAGTCTCCCTGCTCCGTCCGGGTCGGCAGACCGGTAGCCGGTCCCGGACGCTGGGCAACCACAACCAGCAAGGGGGTTTCAGTCATGCCGGCCAGACTCACGCCTTCGGTCATCAAAGCAAACCCGCCACCAGATGTTGCAACCATGCTGGGCGCGCCTGCAAATGAGGCTCCCATCGCCATGTTGACGGCGGCTATCTCATCTTCCGCCTGTTCGATGACGCAGCCCATGGCATCAGCATGGGAGATAAGATTAAGTACAATCGATGTGGCAGGAGTCATGGGGTAAAAGGCGCAGAATTTTAATCCGGCGGCAAGAGCTCCCAGGGCGATGGCCTCGTTGCCGTTCACCATGAGCCGCTGCTGTTGTTTCTGCCCTTGGCAGCTGACGGTGAATTTCCGATCCTTGATCTGCTCGGTAGCCCAGCCGTAACTTTTGTCAAGCACTGTTCTGTTTTCAGCAAGAGACTCCGGATGCTTTTCAGCCAGCATGCCATGCAAAGTGTCAAAAATGAGATCAACGGGAAGATCGAGAATATTGCCGAGAATACCCAACGCCGCAGTGTTCCAGAGTTTTTCAGGGCCAAGATCGGTGAAAGGGATTTTGGCGACTCCCTGCCTGTCCGGTGCAAAGGCGATATCTGCAATGAGAAGGCCGTTTTTTGTCAGCTGCTCCTGGTGCAGTTCCACGGTTTGACTGTTTAAGGCTACCAGAATGTCAATGGAATCCCGCGGCGCAAGAAGGTGTTCCGAACCGAAACGTATGGCAAAGGTGTTATGGCCGCCGCGGATCCGGGAATGGTAGCTCTGGGTGACGAGGATGTGGCAGCCGGCGAGAACCAGCGTTTTGCTGAGCAGTTGACCGATGGTGACCAGGCCCTGGCCCGCTTCTCCTCCGATAACGATATTGATGTCCTTTTGCATGTCTGCTCTCCGTAAAGACTTGATCATTTATGGTGTGATATCGACGTCATCAAGAATTTTTCGTATTCTCTGGGCAATATCGTGGCTCAATACCGGCTTCATGATAAAGTCGCAAATTCCAATTTCTTTTGCGGCGCTTTCATCGACAATGCTGCTGAATCCGGTACAGAGTATCACAGGGATATCGGGGCGAATCCGGAGAAGGTGAACGGCAAGCTGATCACCAGTCATGTCCGGCATGGTCATGTCCGTAATGATAAGGTCGAAATGGTGGGGATTTGTCTTGAAAGAATGCAGGGCATCAATACTGCTGGTGAAGGCAGAAACCCCATATCCGAGTTTTTCAAGAAGCCGGTGAGTTGTTTGCAGAACATTTTCTTCGTCGTCCACCAGCAGGATTCGCTCCGTTCCTCTGGGGGATATATGGTCAACGAAGTGTTCTGCGTCTGGGTCGGCTTCAAGATCTTCAAGCATGGGCAGATAAACATCAAAAGTAGATCCCTTGCCGGGGGTACTGCTGACAAGAACCTTTCCCCCATAACTGGAGACAATGCCGTGAACGATGGCAAGCCCTAATCCAGTTCCCTCGCCCAGTTTTTTCGTCGTGTAATATGGTTCGAATATATGCTCCATCACCGAACGGCTCATCCCTTGCCCGGTATCGGATATGGACAGAAGCAGGTAATTGCCGGCCGGCACGGAAGAAACCGGTGCAATTATATCTTTGGGAAGGTTCACATCGGCAAGAGAAATGGTCAGGATTCCGCCGCGTTCCCTCATGGCGTGGTATGCATTGGTGCAGAGATTCATGATGATCTGATTGATATTGGTTGGATCACCGATTATTTTGCCGGTAACAGCGGACATGTCCTGGCGAATTATAATATTACTGGGTAATGAAGCGGACAACAGCTTGATGCTTTCCTTGACAAGGGGGGCAAGATAGAGAGTCTTTGCCTGGTAATCCGACTGGCGGCTGAATGTCAGAATCTGTTTTATCAAATCTTTTGCCCGACTGGCGGCCCGGAGAACTTCCTGGAGATCTTTCTGGTGCTGAGAGCCTGCCGGCAGGTCTTCAATGATCATCTCGCTGTAGCCGATGATCGGGACGAGAATATTGTTGAAGTCGTGGGCAATGCCTCCGGCCAGAGTGCCTATGGCTTCCATTTTCTGGGCATGGCGGAGTTGTTCCTCTAATTTTTCTTTTTCCTTTGCCAGTTTTTTTTGCTCGGTTATGTCCTGGACCTGGCTCACAAAGTAGAGAGGTTTATCCTCTGATGATTTTATCAGGGAAGTTGAAACCCTGCTCCAGACAACCTGTCCTTCCTTGTGGAGATAGCGTTTATCGAACACTCCTCCATGCTTTCCGAGGTTGATGGCCTCATGAATGAATTTTTCAGTGATTTCTTTGTCATCAGGATAGGTGATGTCGAAAATTCTTTTCCCTTCAAGCTCGCTGCCGCTGTATCCGAGCATAGAGGTAAAGGCATTGTTGCTTTCCAGAATAATTCCCTGAGGGTCAACAAGTAACATTCCTGTCAGGGCATTGTCGAAGGCCTGTCGGAAAAGTTTTTCGCTTTCACGCAATTCGGTCAGGGTTTTTTTATGTTTTGTTACTTCCTCAAGGAGGGCCTGAGATCTCTCTTTTACGAGTTCCTCAAGCCGCGAATGATATTTTTCCAGCTCATCTTCATTGTGCTTGCGTTTCAGTGTGTTTTCAATCGTTACAGGTAACACCTTCAGATAATTGCCTTCAGGATCCTTGATGAGATAGTCATAAGCGCCGCTTTTCATGGCTTTGGCAGCTATCTCCTCGTCGCCGGAACCTGTGGTGACGATGACCGGGCATTTGTTCTGCAGGGCAAAAATATCAAAGGCAGTCCCGTCACCCAGCAGGTAATCGGAGATGATGATGTCGAAATCCTCTGCCGCAATTGTCTGCCGTGCTTCGTGAAGTGAACTTGCGATGAGATAACGGTAGGGCAGATTTTGCTGGTGGATGAATCGTTCAAATGCCATCTGGTCAATTTTGTCGTCTTCAACGAGAAGGACGCGCAAAGAAAACGTCATAACATCACTCCTGTCAGGGAAGTTCGCACAATGTCCAGTAAAGATCTATGGTTCGCACCATTTCTACGAACTTGATATAGTCAACCGGTTTAATCATGTAACCGGCAACACCGAGATTGAAACTCTCCACTTTGTCCTGCTCATGCTGTGAAGTTGTCAGAATAATGACCGGGATCCTTTTTAAGTCAGCATCATTTTTTATGACACGCAGGAAGCCAATGCCGTTCATTTTCGGCATATTCAAATCGAGCAGGATAATTCCCGGTCTTTCATTCAGGGGATTATTGAGGTACTCCAGCGCTTCCTCGCCATTGCCCGTTACGGAAACAGGATTCGTTACATTGATGTCCTGTAACGCCCGCACAATGGTCATCACGTCAACTTTGTCGTCTTCCACCAGGAGGATAGTGCAGTTCGTTCTCATGAATCCTCTCTTTTTGCGGGTAAGGTGAAGAAAAAAGTTGTCCCTGAGCCTTTTTCCGATTCAATCCATATTCTGCCGCCATATAAGGAAACAATTTTTTTCGCCAGAGTAAGGCCGATACCTGTGCTTTCCCTTGTATCTCTTGATTCGAGGGACTGAAATATCTTGAAGATGGTATCGTGATACCGGGGATCGATTCCCGGGCCGTTGTCGGTTACCCGGAATTTCCAGAACATGCCTTCTTTTTCACAACCGATTCTGATCAGGCCCCGAGGTTTATCCATAAATTTGATGGAATTGTCGATCAGGTTCTGGAAAAGCTGTTCAATCCGGGTTTTTTCCGCAACAAGAACAGGTAAAAAGGAATCTACTTCAAATTTTATAGTATCCGGAGGGGAAAGGGTATCGATAATTTTTCTCACCAGAAGTTTTGTATTGATCTCCTCCTGTTTTTCCCGGATGCGACCAATTCGTGAATAGGTGAGGATTCCGTTGATGAGCGCGTCCATTCTTTTCACCCGGTTGAGCAGCAGATCGATTTTTTCACGTCCCGCGTCATCGAGTTTGTCGCTGTAGTCGGTGGATATCCAGTAGGCCAGCTGGCTTGCTCCGCGCAACGGCGCCTTGAGGTCGTGGGAGACGATATAGGCGAATTCTTTCAGATCGTTGTTGACATCCAGCAGTTGCCGGGATGTTTTTTCAATCTGTTCATTTTTTTCCTTGAGATCATCAGCCAGATTGATCATGGCCAGGTTCAGTTTTTCCACTTCGAAGACCCGGTTTTTCAGTTCAACGGTACGATCCTCCACCTTCTGTTCAAGTTGCCTGGTGAGTTTGCGCAGCTCATTTTCAGTTTCTTTGAGTTTGGTGATATCCTGCAGCAGACCGGACATTGTTGTCGGTTGTTTGTCGTCATTGCAGCTCAACCTGCCGGTCATCCATATCCAGCGAATTTTCCCATCTTCGAGGAGGATGGGGAATTCAAACTCAATCGAACCAGACTGGTGTAACACATTCATTTGTTCATCAAAATAATTGCGGTAGTCCGGGTGAATACGCTGCTTGATGATATCGGTTGTCGCCTTGTCCCGGCGGCCTGGAAAACCGAGATTGCGCTCCGCCTGTTCGCTGAAATAAAAAGTTCCGGTCCGGATGTGGTGCTCCCAGGTGCCGATGAGTGAGACCGCCTGAACATCATTTAAAATTTGAGAAGATTTCAACAAATCCATCTCCGCTTTCTTGCGGTCCCTGATATCCTGGATGTGAGCGATGACGTATTCAATTGATCGATCTTCCCTGCGGATACAGGAAACATAAAGATGGGTGGCAACGGTATCTCCGTTTTTACGGATGAAGCGTTTCTCCAGATCATAGTGCTCTATTTCGCCGTCAAGAAGCCGTTGGAACTGTTTCAGATCAGGCGCCAGATCATCGGGATGGGTTAATTTGTCCCAGGTCGTGGAAAGTATCTCTTCCCTGGAGTAGCCAAGCATCCTGCAGAGCAGATCATTGACATGGACCCAGCCTTTTTCAGGCGAAGTGAAGGCCATGCCGATCTGGCCGAGGGTGAAATATTTTTCAAACAGTTTCTCCTGCTGTTTTTTCGCCTTGTCGGCGGAAGTGATCTGGGAAACAAGGCGATTCGTCAACAGGAAAAGAATGCCGCCTGTGAAGAAAACAAAAAGCCAGCCTTTCATGGTCTGAAGTCTGGTCAGCAGCCCGGTACTCGAAACCATGCCCTCGACGGCGCGATCAGAAGTCGCTATCCACAGAATGCCGAAAAGGAGATAAATCAAGGTAATGGAAGACGGCGACAGCTTTTTCATGACGCATCACTTTTATTCACGCCGGAGGAGCGGGCGGCAGAGTCCAACCTTTGCTGAAGAAGATTTATCGTGTTTTTCAGCTCACTCATCCTGATTTCTCTGTCAGCCATGAGGTTGACCGTACGCTGCAGTTCAGCAGTGCGTTCGGCAACCCTTTTTTCCAGTTCGAAATGCGCCTTCTGCAGTTCTTCCTGCGCACGTTTGCGGGCAGTCACGTCAAAGGCTAAAATGCCGATCAGGGATTGCGATCCTTGTGCTATTGGAAAGAAATAGGTCATATAGGACCGTATGTTGCCGTTCAGGGAGAATTGGTGTTCTTCAGCTATGGTTTTGCCGAGGGAAAAAACGGTATCTTCGTTCTGACGTAATCGAAGAGCGATTTCCGGAGAAAGAAGTTCATCCCCGGTCTTGCCCAGCAATTTTTCCCCATTTATCCCGGTTACCTCGTCAAACCTTTCATTGAGGAAAATGAAACGTCGGTCCCGATCTTTAATCATGGCAATCCCAGGCAGATTCTGCATGAATGATCTGAAGAGCTCCCGACTGTCACGCAACTCGCTTTCCACCTTTTTGATGTTGGTGATATCCGTATGGGTGCCGATCATTCTTAGCGGCGTTCCCGTGTTGTCCCGTTCGACAATTTTACCGAGGGAAAGTATCCATTTCCAGTCGCCGTCCCTGGTCCGCTGCCGGAATTCGACCTTGTATTCATTGTGTCTGCCTTCGATATAATCGAGATAAACGCGCGAAACTCTTTTCATGTCTTCCGGATGGAGCCTTTTGATCCACTTCTGGTTGGTTTCCATGCCGAATGCTATCGGATCATAACCCAGCATGGTAGCATATTCGGGAGAAATAATTGCCTCGCCTGTCAGGATGTTGAGATCATACAAGCCCTGGTCTGCGCTCGAGAGAGCGAGTGACAGCCGTGTCCTGCTTTCCTCTAAATCACGTTCGATCTGAAGCCTGGTGTTCAGGTTTTCAAGCAGTTTCCCCAGAATAAGGGTGCCGAGAGGAAGCACGGTCAGAAAAGGGAGAGCCATTTTGTCCAAGGTTACACTATTTATCGGTGCCGGAAGGGTGATGTACATGACGAGCAGAAGAACGGCATGCACGATGATGCCGAATATCAACAGAAAAGGAGCGGTCATTCTGATGTTTTGCCGGCTGCGGAAAAGGTATCCGGCAATTCCCATCATGGTGCCGGTGAATACCGCCATAACGCCGGTGAAAGCTCCGGGCCCGCCAAGCCACAGACGATAAGTGGCAGCAATACAGGAGCTGATGACCGCTGTAATTGGCCCCAGAAACAAACCGGAAACACTGATGACAACCGTTCTTCCGTCAAAAATGACTCCGGGTTGCAGAACAAAGGCATTCGTCATGCCGGCAACGGCGATCAATCCAAAAAGGATGCCGGATAGAACTCTGCCGGTGTTTGCACTGTGGCGCCATTTGCGGAGAATCAGTTCGTAGATAATGCAGAGCGCCAGAAGGAGCGCTATGTTATTGACAATGGACTGAAATGGCATTCTGAACAGTTCCTGAGAAATGGGAGAAAAGAGGCGGAGAATTTTTTGATCCTGACATCATAGAGCCAGTATACAAAAAATGAGCTGATGAAGTGAAGAAATTTCCGGAATATGGTTTTTGGGGAGGATAGGTTTACGGCAAGAAATTGCAGGATGGGGGTGTCGGACTGGGAAATGATAATCAACACCGGATGATATCGTACAAGTGATATCATCCGGTGAAAAATATTGCGGGGAAATAAAAAAGGAAAAATTTTTCAGGACGACTGCCGGTTGCCACGCTTGCCGTTTTTTCTGGCAGCCGGTTCCGCCTGCTTTTTCGTGAATTGGATTCCCTTGTAACCAAGCACTCCATCAACTTCCCGGGAAAAATCCCGACAAGGATTGATGGACAGGTCTTCCGGGATGTCGATGTCCGCCTCACCCCGTTTGTTGAAATGGAGAGTGAGCGAAACCGGGCACGGGCCGTGGTGGCGGTGGATCACCTTTTTCAGATCTTCGAGAATTTTACGGTTGACCCGTTCCGAGTTGAGCATGATTCTCGCCCCGGCGGTGTATTTTTTTAGGGCATCGGACAAGGGGTCAATGGTGTCTGCTAGGATCTTGGCCCCTCCACCTTCTTCCTCTTCTTTCTGGAGCAAACCCTGGATGACCAGTGGTGTGTCGTCCACCAGCAGATGGCCGAATTCGGCAAAAGTCTGGGGAAAGACGATGACCTCAACCGAACTTGACGTGTCTTCAAGGGTGATAAAGGACATGGGGTCGCCTTTTTTGCTTTTCAGGTTTTTCCGGTTTTTGATGAGGCCGCCGATCCTGACTGTTGAACCGTCGCTGCGTTGCATCAGGTCGGCAATCTCGGTTTCGATCACCTGACTGATTTCTTTCCTGAAATCGTCAAGTGGATGGCCGGTGATGTAAAAACCGACCGTCTCCTTTTCCGCGGCAAGTTTGTCTTTTTCCTCCCATTCGGGGATGTCGGGAAGGAGAATATTTGCTGATTTTTCCTTGGTCTCAGTGGGCATGATGGAAAAAAGGGAAAGCTGGCCGCTTTCTTTGTCTCTCTGGGCGGCCTGGGCTTGTTCCATGGCCTGGTCTAGAATGGCGAAAAGTTGAGAACGTTTTGCGCCAAGGGAATCAAAGGCCCCCGCCTTGATCAGACTTTCGATGACCCGCCGGTTTACCTTGCGCGAGTCGACCCGGGCACAGAAATCGCCGAGGGATTTGAAAGGACCTTCCTTGCCGCGTTCTTCCATGATGGAATCAAGGGCCGAGCCGCCGACATTTTTCACGGCCGCAAGGCCGAAGCGGATCCTGTCGTTGATGACGGTGAAATCCTGGTTGCTTTCATTGATATCCGGCGGCAGGACATCGATTTCATGTTCCTTGCATTCATTGATATAGCGGACCACCTTGTCGGTGTTGTTGACGTCGCAGGAAAGGAGCGCCGCCATGAACTGGGCCGGATAATGGGCCTTGAGAAAGGCGGTCTGGTAGGAGATGAGGGCATAGGCCGCGCTGTGCGATTTGTTGAAACCGTAGCCGGCAAACTTTGCCATCAGGTCAAAGATATACTCGGCCTTGTCCGGGGGGACCTTGTTCTTCTCCGCCCCTTTCATGAACTTGCCGCGCTGCTCTTCCATGACCGCAGGGATCTTTTTACCCATGGCACGGCGAAGGTTGTCGGCATCCCCCAGAGAGTAGCCTGCCAGGACATTGGCGATCTTCATGACCTGTTCCTGATAGACGATGACGCCGTAGGTTTCCTTCAGGATCGGTTCGAGTTGCGGCAGGGGGTAGGTGGCAACCATCTTGCCGTGTTTGGTGTTGACAAAGTCATCAACCATGCCGCTTTCAAGGGGTCCTGGCCGATAAAGGGCAACGAGGGCGATGAGATCGGTGAACACCTCGGGTTTCATCTTCATCAGGAGCTGGCGCATACCCGAGCTTTCCAGCTGGAACACGCCGAGCGCATCGCCCTTGCAGAGCAGGTCGTAGGTTTTGGGATCATCCATGGGGATGGCGATGATATCAAGCGGTTCCTCCCGTTCCTCCTTGATCAGATTCAGCGCCCGGTTGATGACGGTGAGGGTTTTCAGGCCGAGAAAGTCAAATTTGATGAGCCCGGTCATCTCGGTGTACTTCATGTCATACTGGGTGAGCACCTCTCCCTTGGGCCCTTTGCATACCGGAAGATATTCAACCATGGGCTCAGGGGAGATGACAACACCTGCCGCATGGATGGATGTGTGCCGCTGCAGTCCTTCGAGAACCTTGGCGATGTCGATCAGTTGTTTTACCTGTTCGTCGCGCTGATAAAGGTCTTTTAAGCGAGGTTCCTGTTCCATCGCCTTTTTGATGGTCATTTTCAGCTCATCGGGCACCAGTTTGGCGATGCGGTCGACATCACCGAAAGGCATGGCCAGGGCCCGGCCCACATCCCGGATTACGCCCTTGGCCTTCATGGACCCGTAAGTGATGATCTGGGTCACATGGTCGTCGCCACCGTATTTTTCATGGACGTATTTGATGACCTCGCCGCGCCTTTCCTGGCAGAAATCAACATCAAAATCGGGCATGGATTTACGCTCGACATTGAGAAACCGTTCGAAAATGAGCCCATAAGGGATCGGGTCGATATCGGTGATGCGCATGCAATAGGCGACCAGGCTGCCGGCTCCGGAGCCGCGCCCTGGGCCAACCGGAATATCATGATTTTTAGCCCAGTTGATAAAATCGGCGACGATGAGAAAGTAGCCTGGAAATTCCATGGTCTTGATGACGTCGATTTCCATATCCAATCGTTTTCGATAGGTTTTTTCAAGCTCCGGGCTGACCTCCTGTCTTCGGCGCAGTTCCTGCATCCTTTCCTTGAATCCCTGGCGGGCTGTCTGGTCAAAGAGAGAATCGAGTGTTTCGCCTTCCGGCAGAGGAAAGATGGGGAAATAGTGGTTGCCGAAGGGGATTTCCAGGTTGCAGCGGGCAGCTAGGTTCACGGTGTTTTCGATGGCCTGCGGGCATCCGGCAAAGCGGGTTCGCATCTCCTGGGGGGATTTGAAAAAGAGTTCATCCGTGCTGAACCTGAAACGGCCGGCATCCAGGATGGTTTTGCCTGTCTGGATGCAGAGCAGGAGCTCATGGGCCTTGTTTTCTTCACGGTTGAGATAGTGGCAGTCATTGGTGGCAATCAAGGGGATGCTCAGCTCTTTGGAGAGCTGTTTGAGCCCTTCGTTGGCGATGCGCTGTTCCTCCATGCCGTTTTCCTGCAGTTCAAAATAGAGCCGGTCGCCGAAAATATCATAAAGCTCCCTGGCCTTTTCCCTGGCGAGATCCATGTTTTTCTCGGTGGCAATGAGATAGGGAATTTCTCCATGCAGGCAGGCGGTCATGGCGATAAGCCCCTCGCTGTGCCGGATCATCACCTCTTTGTCGATGCGTGGTTTATAGTGAAAACCCTGAAGCTGGGCAATGGAGGCAAGTTTGAGCAGATTCTTGTAGCCGACGAGATTCATGGCAAGCAGAACGATGTGAAATGCCGCCTTGCCGGAGCTTTTTGCGCTCTTGTCGGTGCGGCTGTGGGGGGCGATGTAAAATTCACAGCCGATAATCGGTTTGATACCTGCTTTTCTGGCCTTCACGTAAAATTCAAGGGCGCCGTACATGGAGCCGTGATCGGTGATGGCAACCGTATCCATGCCGAATTCCTTGCATTTGGCGAGCAGATCGTCAAGCCGGATGGCGCCGTCAAGCAGGCTGTACTGGGTATGCACGTGAAGGTGGACAAAGTTTGCGGGAATGGTCTCACTGGTCATACTGGTCTCATTTGTCTTGTTGGTCATACTGGTCTTGTTGGTCTGATGAGTCAATGGTCGCGCTGGTAGAAAAGCCGAACCAGTCGAGCCGGTCGGACTGAGTGACCCAGTCAGACCAGTTGTTCCAATGCTGCGAAGCTTTCCTCGATCCCGTTTTCATGGTGCGGTTCCATGGTGAGAATTGGGGAAATACCTTGTTGTTTGAGATAGGTGAAAAATTCTTTGAAATTAAATATGCCCTTTCCTATGGCCAGATGGGCATCATGGTCGCCATGGTTATCATGGAGATGGAGCTGGCCGAGCCACGGTTCAAGTTCCGGAAGCCAGTCATGCCAGCTGTTTTGGGCAAAGGCGAGCACATGTCCCACATCAAGGCAGAAACGGGCCTGCGGCGAATCCAGTGCCTGGAGCATTTTTTTGTGTTGAACCGGACTTGTTTCATATGTGTTTTCCAGCATGAGCATCGTTTCATGAGCACTTGCAATAGCCAGCATCTCCTGCCATCCCTCCAGAGAGTATTGGAACCACTCACTTTCCTTGTAACCGTGCTTATTCGCTTCGAAGCCGAGATGGCAGACGATGGATTTCGGCTTGAAAATCGGAATCAGATTAAACGCCTTGCGAATCTTGTCTCGGCTGACTTTACGGATATAAGGGTCGAGAGCACCGATGGACAGTTCAAAGAAGGGCGCGTGCAGGGTGCAACTTAGGTTATGCGCGGCAAGCTGATCGGCAACCTGCATGAAATCTTCCCTGCTCTGGCTGTACAAAACATCCCCTTCCAGCCCGATTTCCGGTTGTATCCCTTCAGCGAGAAGGCGTTCAATGTTTCCCTTGAGATAGGTGAATGGAGCATTGACAAAGCAGCGTGACTTGAGATGAGGCAGTGACATGGGGGTTACCCTTCTTCCAGGGGCTTGGCCTCATCGATCAGCATAATGGGAATGTTGTCTTTTATTTCATAGACAAGCATGCATGTGCGGCAGATCAGTCCGTTTTCTGTGTCATTGAGTTCCACTGGACCCTTGCATTTCGGGCAGGCCAGAATGGCGAGCAGTTCTTTTTTAATCATTGGTGACTCCGGAAAAGAATATTTTCATCATGAAGCCCCTGGCCGAAACATTTTTATATTTTTAAAATGAATGTTTTGCGACTGCAGGGGCACCGGGAAAAATCCCGGAAAATTTATACACAATCCGACAATTGAGAAAGATGCATTCGGACTGGGTTTTGCCGGCGGGAAATCTTCATCGGTGATTTGCATAGTATCTCTTACTTTAACGGGATGAATTTTTCTTGCAAGATCAAAGATAAAGATGATGAGCTGATGCAAGATTGCTGCTTAAGGAAAGATTTTAACAAAATCCTCAATATACAATATGTTGCTTAAATTATCCGGGAAGAGTAAATTAATTAATTTGCTCTTTTACGGTTCGCGTCCATTCGTCCAATGTTCGGAGAAAAAGGCCCTGGCCGATTTATTGACGTGCGGGAATGACAAAGATATCCATAACAAATCTGTTTGACCAGAAAATAGTCGGGCTCGTCCGCCCCTATTACGGCAGAGTGCTGACCGCGCTATTCTTCAGTGTGGCATCATCCGGGGCAAGCGGAGCGATTGCCTGGCTGGTAAAGCCGGTCATTGATTCTATTTTCGTAGAAAATAAATATTCAATGCTGGTCTGGTTGCCTGCGGTCATCATGCTTCTCTATGCCCTCCGGGGAACCTGTGAAATGATCTACAGCTATCTGATGCGCTCGTCAGGCATCAAGCTGGTGAGGGATTTGCGCATCCGTCTTTACGAGCATCTGCTGCATCTGCCCGTATCATCTCTCGGCAAGGAATCATCAGGCAAGATGATCTCCCGCATTCTCACCGACTCCGCCCTGGCGCAAGGGTTGGTGAGTGATACGCTCCTGACCGTTTTCAAGGAAATACCAACCATTATTGTTTTGCTGGGAGTGGCTTTTTATCGACGGTGGGATATTACGCTGCTCGCCCTTGTCGGACTGCCGTTGATCATCGGTGCTGCCAACAGGGTGGCCCGGAAGGTCAAGTTCAAACGCAACCAGGCCCAGCAGACTGTTGCCACCCTGACCCATTTCATAAGTGAAGCCTCCATTGGCGCCAAGGTTGTGAAAATTTTCGTCAATGAAGAGGGACAGGCTGCGCACTTCCGGAAAACAAGTCAATCAAATTACAGCCAGGAAACAAAAATTATCCGTTATAAGGAAGTCGCCAAACTGATTGTTGATATCTCCACAGGCATCGGCGTGGCCATCGTTATCTGGTATGGAGGAAATCTGGTTGTCAATGGGGTTATCACAAGCGGAGATCTTTTTTCCTCCCTTGGCGCCGTGGTGATGATATTTAATCCCGTCAAACAGGTCGGGAGATCGTATGCGGTCTTCCATGAAATAATGGCTGCCACTGATCGTATCTGGTGGCTTGAAACAATGGAAAGGGAAAAAAGCGGAGATACTCCGCTGCCCTTTTTCCAGAAGGAGATCCGTTATGACAACGTATCACACAGGTATAGAGAGAATGGCGACCTTGTTTTACAGGATATCAACCTGACTATCCGGAAGGGCGATGTGGTGGCCATTGTCGGACCGAGCGGGGCCGGCAAGACATCGTTTATTGATTTGCTGCCTCGTTATTATGATCCTTCCGAGGGCAGTATTCTGATTGACGACCATGATTTACGCAATGTCAGACTGCAAGACTTGCGGAGATTGATCGGATTGGTCAGTCAGGATATCGTCCTTTTTAATGACACGATCAGGGAAAATATTGCCTTTGGTTCCCCTGATGCTTCTGACAGTGAGGTTGAAAAAGCGGCGCGCCTGGCATTTGCACACGATTTCATTGCCGAATTTCCAGATGGTTACAATACCATGCTCGGAGAGAGGGGACTTAATCTCTCTGGTGGACAGCGTCAAAGAATTGCCATTGCCCGGGCTATTTTGAAAAATCCCCCTATTCTTATCCTTGATGAAGCCACATCGGCTCTTGACACCGTGTCAGAAACTCTCGTGCAGAAAGCTTTGGAAAGATTGATGAGCGATAGAACGACAATCGTCGTCGCCCATCGACTTTCCACTATCCGGAATGCAGACCGGATACTTGTCATGGATCATGGCCAGATCATATCCCAGGGCAGCCATGATGAGTTGCTGGAGAAATCGGAAATCTATAAAGAACTTTATCTTTCTTACAGTGAGAAAAAGACAGAATCCTGCTGAGCTTCACTGCCGGGATATCATACCATTATGAAATCAGACGGAAGAATTACCATTCTCCATGTTTGGAGCAGTTTTAAGGGCGATTACCCTTTATTTAATCAGATTGTCCATGGCTTGAAGCATGGGTACAGGCACATTATCTGCTATCTGACTGGTCCTCCGTCAGACAATGAAACTTTGGGCAAGGCTTGTTATGACGTCATCTGGCTTCCTTTCCGCAAAGAGTATCTCAGGGGTTTCAGGTTCCAGGTTGTCAGGGAGTTGGAGAAGATCATCAAAACCGAGGGAGTGGATATTGTCCACGCCCAAAGGCATAAGTCCGTCTTTTACGCCGCTTTGGCCGCCAGGAAAAACACTACGGTACGCATGGTCACAACTGTTCATGGACTGAAACGTTCACGGTCTTTTTTCCGTAAAATAGCCAACAGGATTCTCTGGCCTTCTATAAACAAGATAATCGCCGTTTCCGAGGCGGTGAAGAGCGATATTCTCCTGGCAAACCCTTGGTTGCCGCCTGACCGGGTGGAAGTCGTCTATAATGGCATCGATCTCGCCCTTTTCGGGAGAGCTGACCTTGATAAAACGGAAAGTCGTGTTTTTTTCAGCTTACCTGCGCAATGCTGGCTTTGGGGAGCGGTGGGCAGGCTTGCTCCTGTCAAGGGCCATGATGTTTTGCTCAAGGCATGGTCGCAGAGCGGCATCGGCAAACGTGGCGGCCATCTGGCTATAGCCGGTGAAGGAGCGCTGCATGATGAGTTGACTGCAATGGCTCAGGAATTGGGGATTGCCAGCGAGATCACATTGTTGGGTCATGTTGCTGATATCCCGAAGTTTTTGTCGGCGCTGGACGGCTTTGTCATGCCGTCCCGCCATGAGGGATTTCCCTTAGCAGTCCTGGAAGCGCTTGCTTCCGGACTTCCTGTTGTGGCAAGCCGGGTGGGCGGAATCCCTGAGATTCTGACGAAACTTGCCAACAAGAACCAGGGGGGGCTTGTCTCTCCCGAGAATGAAAAAGAGTTGGGACTTGCCATGGTGCAGGTGATGGCTTGGAATCAGATACAACATGATCAGGCTGTTGCCGCCATAAGGCAACAGGCAAAATCGTTTGACGGGAAGCATATGATCGCCAGGATGGATTCCCTGTATCGTGATCTCATGCGCCTAGGCAGGAGTTAGGCCTCATTGGATTTGATGAGGCTCTGGGAATGATTGTTTCTCTGTATGCCAACCACCTTTCAAATCTGGGGATTTCTCTTCAATTTCAAAGGCGATACAAAGGGCGATAGGGAACCAGAAGAAAATCCAGAATGGTTTTGGATGCTGGATCAGTGTGTAAATATCAGCAATTATGCAAAGCGAACCATAACCCATCGTGCAGACAGCTATAAATTGTTTTTGTCGGTTTTGGAAAGTCATGGCTTTTGATATGGCGTAACCGATTAATGAAACAAGCAGGGAAAGACCGACGACTCCCCCATAATAGAGGGTGGCGATGTAAACACTATGGGGATTACGAAAAGTGTTGCCGTCCGACATTTTTACTATATTTTCTGCATTCAGGCCATTTCCCCAGATCGGCGCTGATTTGATTTTTGCAAAAATGATTTTCCATATTTCTATGCGATAGGACATGCCTCTTTCAAAAATAAAATGGTTGAAAAAGTCAGGAAACGTGAAATTGAATCCGATGACAACGGCGATGAACAGAAAAAAAATAGCGGTCATTTTGATATGATAGTTGCGTACTCGTTTTATTTTGAGTGATGCGAAGAGCAACCAGATAATACAGGTCAAAATAAAAGAGCCAAACGGCCCACGTGATTGTGAGAATATAATGTAAGAAAATAATGGGGGAAGGCAAAACAGATAAGTAAATCGTTTTCTCCCAAAAGTTTGATCATGCAGGAGATAGAGGCAGCCAAAAATAGCAATTGCATAGATTGACGAGGTGTTTATGGGGTTGTAAAGAAGCCAGTATCCAGTAAGCCTGCTTTGCGGAAAGGGATGATGGGCATAAAAATAAAAAGGGTATATTACTGAAACAGCAGTCGCTACAATAGTAAGAAGTTGCAAAAGTTGTTTCAGGAAATGGCGATGTGTTAGTATGAGATAGACAGTAGCAGCAATAAAGACGAGAATAAAGAAGGCACGTCGGCCAGTAACATATATGTCCTTTGGGGAAAAATCATTCGACCACCAAAGCGTTAGCCACATATAAAAGAGAAATAGGACGGAAAGAGTAAACACCTTGCTGTGCAGTAACGGTTTTAGTGTGATTTTTTTCAAGAAAATCATGCACACGAACGGAAAAGCGACTGCAAGATAATATAAGTTGCTATGAGCTGTTTCTGTCGGCAGAAAGAAAAAACCGAGGAAAAAAAGCAGATAGGACACAGGAAAAAATTTTTTTACTTGCTGAGATATCATGTGGAAATGGATGGACACACAGAAAATTGTCTGCTTGCTCACAGATTTTTTCCTGTGACAATTGAATAAAAGCCTATGAAGTAAATTTTATGTCGAACTGAACAACTCTCGTCTATAAGCCGAGGGGTTCGGGCGACTGTCAACTGAAGTTGACTTTTCACCGCCCTTTTAAAACAAAGAATAACTCCACCGTCTTCAGCAGGGGAAATTCCTTATAAAACGTCCCTTCGGGACAGGAAATAACCTTTCTTCGCCTGAAGGCGAGGGGTTTTAATCATCCCCGATGGGGACACAAAAAAATGCAATTTTGTCTTTTAAAGCATATGCTATAATTTTACAATGTGTTTTGTGATATCAATAATTTCTCACACCTGAATCGTCACACTTTAATTTTTGCCGGGTCGACATACAGGGCGTTTGCCCACATGATCAGCCCGTTTTTGCTGTATTTTGGCTTGAACAGATCATAGAGAATGAAATCCAGTTTCCTGAAGAACAGGTCTATTTCACTGTACAGCGCTCCATTCTGATAAGGCGTATTGAACCAGACCTCGATATACACCGCGCATGTCGACCGGCGCAGGACTTCCATCCCGCCATGCAGGGCCTGCAACTCGGCGCCCTGAATGTCAAACTTCATAACCTGAATCGCCAGATCGTTGTTTCTTTTGGCCCACTCATCGATTGTCACGATTTCAACACTGCGTCGTTCTTTTACCCCTGCCCCTTGCGGGTCTATTTCCTTGAGACGTTCACCTGGCGTGAGGAGTGACGTGTTTCCCGGAGACTCGGTGATAAAGAGATCGGCGCTGCCCTCGTGATCAGACAGGGCCATATACTGGGGATGAAACCGCGCATCTTCGCGGGCATAGTTTTCCAACTGCTCTTTATACATCGGGTTGGGCTCAAAGGCATAGGCCTTTGCTTTGGGAAAAGATTTGAGCAGTACCTTTGAAATCCTGCCGTTACTCCCCCCGGCATCGAGTATCCCTGTCACAGTGGTGGTTTTTAACAGTTTTTCAATAACCGAATACGGCTCATTGAGAGAAAGTAAATTCTGTTCTTTTTTGAGTAATTTTTTTTTAACCCAGCTGCTTAACTGATTTGACATGTTCCGCCTTTATTTATGAAAAATTCCAAATGAAGGATTTTTTATGAAGATATGTTATTTCAGGGAATCGGCAATGAGTCCCGAAAACTTTCGTCCTATTATCCGAACATCAAACTCTTGGGCCCGATGAAATCCTGCCTGTCCCATGCTGGTGCGTAACTGCGGGTCGGTAATGAGCTGAGTGAGCCTATCATACCACTGCTCAGGGTTGTTGGCCAGAAAACCGGTCACACCTTCTTGAACAAAAACCGAATTGGTACCCACCGGTGCAGCCACCACCGGCAGGCCGGAACAGGAATACTCGAGTATCTTAAAACTGCATTTTCCTTCGGTAAAGGGATTGCTTGGCAAAGGGCCGAGGCCGATATCGCTTGTCGCAAGGTCTGAAGCCCTGGTATCCGTTCGCCAGAGATGTTTCTCAACCACCATGTTTTTCAGGTCAAAAAATGTATCCCCGATGATGCGAAGAATGACATTGTCAAAGGACCTGCCTATTTTTTCAAGAACCGGCTTGAGTTCGGCCAGATAATCAAGGGTGGATTCACTGCCGATCCAGACCAGGCGGATTTTGCCGTCGCCGGTATCTGGTTGCTTGACTTGGTAATCAGCCGTGTCAAGGCCGATGGGCAGGATCTTGACATTGTGATTGAGGTGCCGTGCCTGTTCGGCAAGATATGGGCTTCCCACAATGATCATATCAGCAAGCTTTGCCGTACGTCTGAAAGGAAGAAGGTGGGACAGGCTGATCCGATCCGGTCTTCTGTCGCTGTACATCACTGCATCATCATAATTATAGATCAGTCTGCGGCAGTTTTTTTTCAGGGTGAAGGCATCAATTATATTAAGACCTTTCTTATGCAGAAATACGCCGTCAAACTCCCGGGCTTTTCTAAACAATTTGTAGCGGGCCAGAGTGCCTCGGGGCAGCACGACCGTTGTGCAGTCAATGCCGTTTGCTGTCAGGGTTTCAGTGTAAATACCGATTCTCTGGCGATAGCTGGCGCGGTTCGGATTGTTGGTGAGAATAAGGAGTTTCATGAATTAATAGCGGTTGCGAGCTTTTTCTTGTGCCGGGTAAGTGTTTTTTCGATATGGGGTTTGATTTTTTTCAGCACATGATCCTTGTTTAACTTTCTCAGTTCGCAATATTCAGTCATGAATTCCGTCAGAAAAGGCTGAGGCAGCCCGGTTTTAATCATATCAACCATAAAGCGGCTCAGGTCTTTTCTTGCGGACCTGTCGAGAGGGGAATTGAGTCTGTCTGCTCCGTCCAGATCGATGAACCAGAATTCACCGTTGTCGGAATTGGCCAGAATATTGGCCCATTTCGTGTCGCCATGACAAAGGCCGTTATTATGTAATTTAGCGAGAATCCGGGCAATACGGGAAATGATCTTGTTTTCCTTTAGCCATGAGGGGAAATGATCCTTCTTCTCACGACTTATGACAACGAGATCACGGGCATCAGTAAGATATTGGCTGTAAAAATAACTGACCGTGCGCCATATCCCTTTCCCTTCCAGCGCATAACCCAGAGGTGACGGGACCGGAATATCAAGGGCGTGAAAAGAGTGGCTCATTTCCCACAAACGTAAAGCGCGTTCTCTTTTTAACCAGATTTTGGCGTAATACAACAGATTCTTTGAGGTAAATCGTTTTACAATAACATCTCCTTCATCACCATGCATCAATTTGACGGTAATGTTTTTGTCCTGTTTCAGGGTCATGTCACCCTGCCGGAACCACCGGGCGGGATCAGCTCTTTGGGCGATCTTTTGGTCGACTATGCTGCCGACAACATATTCACCCCGGAAATTTTCCGTATCAAAGGTGCGGCAGTTTTGTCTGATGTGTTCTTTGACCTTTATTTCAAGATTGCGGTTCTTCCTGAGAGTGTAAACTGTCTGCAGCAGTTTGTATTTGTTTTTGCCGGAAAAACGGGGGTAGTATTTGCTGTATGCAATGAAAAGCCGCATCAGGTCGGAGCGGGTCAGGAGATTCTCGGGGCAGATGGCAAACTGCACCAGGTTTTTAACTATCTGTGATGCCGGGATATAAGGCCATTTGCGATTGCTTTCGTTGTCGATAAAGCTGAACTTGAAATTGTCGCCTTCTTTTTTGACAAGCAGATTGTTCTGTCTCAAGTCACCATGGACGATGCCCTTGTTGTGCATGGTGCCGATCAGTGCGCCCGCTCTTTCCAGCAGGAGGTGCTTTTCTCTGATTTTTTCATGGTCAAGGGATGGAGAGTAATGGGTTTTGATATATTGAAAAAAACCTATGCCGCCAAAACCCTGCGAAAGAAGAAAAGCATTATTTTTCCCTTTGCCCCAGCAGAGGATTTCCGGAGTAGGTAGACCCGCTTCCCGTAAGATGCCTGCTTGTCTGTGGGCCCGCTCACCACGATTGCCTCGGAAGAGAGCCTTTATCTTCTCAAACCGGTCGCGCGGCAGAAATTCCTTATAATAGACAATCGGCTCGAAAGTAGACATCGCGACCGTTGTGTCTCTGGAGCATGATATCCACTGCCAGCCCTCAGGCAGTTCTCCTCCCATAAGCAGTCGCACCTGTTGTTCATAGCGCGTTGCCTGTTCTCCATGGATGGCGGAAAGTGTGTCTGGTTTTTTGTGAGCTATGCCCATGATCTGAAAATTGTCAATCCAGTTGCAAAAGAGTATGCATTGAAAACTAATCTGTTTCCTGCATTTTGGGAGCAAGCTCCCTTTTTTTGGAGTGTTTGGCGATTCTGTCGGTTTTTTGTTTGATCAGCCTGTACTGCAAATGGTCAAGAACGGAAAGTTTTTCTTTTCCTTTGTAAGTTGAAAAAAGAAAGATTCTGTCGTTTTCGTCAAAAACCGCCGGGGGCAAGGTGTAGTTTAATTCAGCCAGGGCCTTGATCGGCCAGCGGAACCGGTTCAGCGTGTTATGGTCAACCCGCTGCAAATCAAACAGGGCTACTTGCGGCCGTTCTGCTTTAAGCTCCTGCAACAGGATGTGGGTTGCGTTAAAATCCTTCTGGTTCATGCCGCTGTCATGCATGTGCCGGGCAAAACGTGCGATCGATCCCAGGATGTTTTTCTTTTTTGTCTGATTTTCCACACCCTGAAGTGTTTCCGGATGCTGCAGGACAATTTCCTCCAAAGCGATGAGCGGGAAAAAGTCCCTTGTCATAAGAAAGGAATCGGCTTGTAAAAAGGAAGAAAATTTAATACCTGCGGCAACGGGAACAGCTGTTCCCAGAGTATGCTGCCGGAAACGGCAGTAGTTGTAAAATTCCTTTAAGCCCTCCCCGTGGGGAGATGACGGGCGCAGGGTGCCGAGAAGTCTTTGCCACAGGCTGAATCGCTGACTATGCTTCTTGATATAGAAGACAATGATTTCGTCTGACCGTTGATCATGATCGCTTTTGTCAGGGATCGGGCAGGGAAATTGTGCCCGGATGACGGTTCTGTCTTCCTTTTGTTTAATTATTTCTCCGCCAGCAAAGGCCCATGCCGCATCAAAGGTGGTAAATCCGATACTCTTAAGAAATTGCTGGTACTTCTCGTTTATTATCAGCAATTCTTTCCCGGGCCCGATTTTTTTTCGGATTGAAACAGGATCCACATAGGAGCTGGAAAAAGTCATGACTCTTGCACCATCTCCTTTTTGGAAACCCACGTGGTTTCGATGAGATCTGCGATAACCTTGAAACGGTTGTAGAGATCCGTTGTATCAGCGTAAGCCAGGGCCTGTTGCTGCCATTGCTTTTTTTTGGGGGAGAGAAGCATTTCCCTGAGCAGAGTATTCATGTTGTCCTGATTGAAAGGGGAACAAGGTATGATCCTCCCGGCCCCGGCCCGCTCGACATGCATGGCATACCCGCATGTGTCTGTGGCCATGACGGGAACGCCAGCCACTAGAGCCTCGACAATGGCATTGCCTGTATTTTCCGTGCGTGACGGCTGAAGAACAAAATCCGCGCCTGCCAGAAATAATGGCACGTTTTCTCTGGTGCCGAGAAAATGGACATTGGCTGCAATGCCGAGTTTCTGTGCCTGCTGCAGATAGGGCTTTTCCTTGCCCTTGCCGATGACAAAGATATGCGTTGAGTTTTTCAATGCCGGCGGAAGGGCAGCCAGGGAATTTATTGACCGGTCCACCCCCTTGGTGTGGAAGTGGGAGCCGATCATGAGAAGAAAGTTGTCCTGCGGGACAAGGCCCAGTTGCGTCCTGATTTTCTCCCTGTTTGCCTGGTTAATAAAGGACCTGATATGGCCTTTGTTTACACCGGGCGGGACCAGATGGAACCTGTCGTCGGGAGTGCCATAAATTGACTGATAAATACTCTTTTCCTTTTCCGAAAGCATGATGATCTCGGTCTGTGCCCCGGGGGCAAAGACGGATCGCTCAAATGTTGCAAATGTTCGGTAGCGGGGTGTCAGTTTTGTCAGAAAAGAGCGCTGTTGTTGTATCCGGGCTACATAACAGACATCAGCGGCATAATAGAGATCAAGGCCGGGCATTCGGTTGAAACCAAGCACCAGATCGTGATGCTGTCCGGCCAGACACTTTGCCACCTCAGCGGCAAAGTGAGCGGCTTGACCGTGATTGCTCATGCCCCGCGGAGCAAGTTCTCTGATGTTGATTCCGTCAGGTTTTTCTCCCTGCCAGCGCATGGTATAGACATCCACGGCATGCCCACGGGCAAGACATTCCTGACTGATCTTCAGGAAGTTTCGCTCCAGGCCGCCGAAAGGGAAGTAATTAAATAGACAGATCGCAAGTTTCATGCTTAATAATTGGTCGAATATAAAACCTAAATCATATATTCAGAATTTTTATTGAAAGCAAGTTAAATACAAGCCGGAAAAGGGAGGAAAAAATGAAAAAATCATTGGGTCCCAATACCTTTGTGTATCCGACCCCGGTCTGGGTGATCGGTGCCTATGACGAAAACGGCAGGGCAAATATGATGACCGCCGCCTGGGCCGGAGTCTGCTGTTCGAAGCCGCCATGTGTGGCCGTATCTTTGCGGGAGGCAACATACACCCACGGCTGCATTATGGCCCGCAAGGCTTTCACCGTCAATATCGGCGGAGAGAATTTTGCCGAGCAGATTGATTATTTCGGTATTTCAACCGGCCGGAATGTGGACAAACTCAGCGTCACCGGTTTGACCGCGAAAAGCAGTACACTGGTTGATGCACCTTTTCTTGAAGACTTTCCGTTGATTCTTGAATGCCGGCTCAAGCAGGTGGTGGAAATCGGTCTGCACACCCAGTTTGTCGGCGAGATTATCGATGTCAAGGCTGATACTGATATCATCGGCGACAAGGATGCCCCGGATATTGAAAAGCTTCGCCCGCTTATTTTTTCACCGGTTCTTCGAACGTATCATGGGGTCGGCGCTGCTGTGGGTGAAGCCTTTTCCATGGGGAAGAAGTTTCGGCAGAAATAAATGGTTGGCAAGATTGGAGTCAGCATTGATACGGAAAAATGCTCCGGGTGTGGCCTCTGTCTGCGGGTCTGTCCGGACCGGACACTTTCGCTTGAGAACGGCAAGGCGGTTGTCAGCGGAATCCGCTGTATTGCCTGCGGTCATTGCGGTGCTGTTTGCCCTGATCAAGCGGTTTCCGTCAATGGAATAGACCGGCTTCTCGGTTTTACAACATTCCAGGAAGATATTTCCTGGTTGCCCTGGGGGGAGAGTAATGTGGTGGAACTTGTCCGGTTGCTGCGTTCACGTCGATCGTGCCGCAACTATCTTGCCAGGCCGGTGACCAGGGACATCCTTGGTGATCTTGTGAAGATCGGCTGCACCGCTCCTTCAGGAACCAACAGTCAGGGGTGGACATTTACCGTGCTGGAAAAGCGTTGTGATGTAGAGGCCCTTGGCAATCTCGTTGCACGATTTTATAAACACCTGAACCGTAAGGCGGAAAATCCTCTGCTCCGTTTCCTGTCGCGCATTTTTATGGGGGACGTTCTCGGCAACTACTACCGCAGATATTATCAGACCATTAGGGATGGTTTGCAACTATGGGATGATGAGAGGAAAGATCTTCTTTTTCATGGTGCGGTCTCTGTAATAATTGTCGGGTCACGCCAGGGAGGGAGCTGTCCGGTGGAAGATGCGCTGCTTGCCACAGAAAATATTCTGCTTGGCGCCCATGCCATGGGATTGGGGACATGTCTCATCGGGTTTGTCGTTGAGGCCATGAAGCGTGATAGGTCCATCCAGAATTCATTGGGTATTCCAGGAAATGAGGAAATACATGCCGTTATCGCCCTCGGATATCCTGCTGAAAAATACCGGGAGGTTGCAGGACGCAAAGAAGCAGTATGTCGTTTCGCGACATGCAAAAGATGATGTGTTTTTTTCAGTCATCACACCTCGCTTGACAGAGATGCCTGTTCTGGTGTTACACTTTGAATAATGACATGATCGCATGGGATATCTTGACAGAGGAGAACAGGTTGATATGGCTGAACATGAAAAAGAAATACAGACAGTGCTGACCCTGATGCCGGATTCTCATTTGGGAAATCTTATTGTCGCCCTTCCAGCCATCGTCTCTCTTCAGAAGCGTTTTCAGCATGAAAATCGGTATTTTGTTTTTGATTCCGCCTTCCGGGAGTTAGTCGAGCCTCTCATTGATCCACTCTGTACGATTTTTTATCCACGGAAAATGGCCAATGAGGGATCAATTCTGGCCCGTATGTTTGTTTATTTTAAATTTCTGCGTCAGATCAAAAAGATTCATCCTGATATTACCGTTGATCTTGAAGGTGGATCTACTTCGGCAATTCTCACACAGGTATCGAGGGCTTCCAGATCTTTTTCTCGGAGCAATGCTGAACGTCCTGATGTCTATACGGACAGGGTTGTCTGGGCGGAAGGGAAGCACAAAATATTTCATTACAACGCAATCGCCGCTGCGGCAGGCGCCTCTGTTGATGAGGGTTTTTTTCGCATTCGAGCTACGGATGAAAAAAGAAGTATCGTTGAAAAGAAACTTGCTGACGCAGGCATTAATCCAGAGCAGCCTATGATCTGCCTTCATCCCGGTGGTGGAAGAAAACAGAAGTTGTGGCCCATTGAAGGTTTCATTGAAGTGGCTGACTGGTTTGCCCGGCAAGACTGCCAGGTGGTTTTAATCGGCGGGGAAAGAGAAAAGAAAAAAACAAATCAGATTATAGAGCGTTTGGATCGGACGGTGACAAATTTCGCCGGCGCGTTCAGTCTGGGAGAGCTTCTGGCCCTTTTTGAAAAAAAGAGCATTTTTGTCGGCAGCGACAGCGGCACCATGCATATGGCAGCAGCAGCCGGCTCAGCTGTTGTGGCGCTTTTTTCTTACGCGGATGAAACGGAGTGGGGACCACGGAGCGAAAGGGCGGTTGTTTTGCGTGGCCAGGAGCGGTGCCCTGATTGCAACAAGAAGGATTGTGACGATCCCCGATGCATCAACACCCTCTCTCCTGAAGTCGTTAAAAAGGCCGTTGCTTCATTTCTTGAATCCTCTCAAGCGATTCCTTAATGCCCCCCCATTATTTTCTTGTGAGGAGTGAATGAAAAGAAAAAAAACACTCACTGCCATCCTTTTTCTTTTTTTTGCCGCGTTACCGTTTCCTGCCGATTGTCGTTTTCTGGAAATTCTTCCATCAGTTGATATCGTCCCTGGCGGATCTGCTCCAAAAGTTGATGTTGACCTGGTTTTCAGTTACCCTGAAGAAAAGGATGGTGTTCCGCCAATGGTGCCGCCGGAGCAGTTTTTTGTTCTCCATGATGACAAAAAAATGGATTTGAAAACATCCCTCGTCCCCATGGAAATGAAGGGAAAATCAGCTTACCGCCTTTCCTATGTCCTGAAAAATCCGGGTGACTATATTTTTTCTGTTGCTGCTGCGCCATACTGGGATCCGGCTGAAGAGAAGCTGATTGTTCAGTACGCCAAGGTCGTGGTCAACGGCTTTGAGCGGAAAACGGAACGGTGGAATGAACCTGTTCGTTTCCCTGTTGAAATTGACCCGCTCGTTCGTCCCTACGGTCTCTGGACAGGAAACTCATTTCGTGGAATCGTGAAGCACAACGGACGACCGGTCCCTTTTGCTGATATTGAAGTTGCATATCGGAGCAGTAAAGGCGAGGTAATTATTCCTGCCGGTCCATTCAGAACCCAAATTCTTGTTGCTGATATTAATGGCGTTTTTAGTTATACCATGCCTAGGGCTGGCTGGTGGGGCTTTGCCGCCCGGATTGAAGGGGAGATGGTTGAGCATGAAGGCAGAAGAGTTGAGGTTGAGCTTGACGGACTCATCTGGGTCAGATGTGTTGACATGGAAACAAAATGAATCGTTTTATGAGGGCAACGTGTTGTTTCTTCGATTATTATTTAAGTTTTTTGATAAACGTTTCGATATGACGAGTATGGAATGAAATTGATGAGCGATGAACAATGAGTAAGGAGGTGCGGAATGCATATTATCATCGGCAATACCCCGATCGTTAAAAAAGACCCGGAAAAACAACCTTTATATGGAAGAGGGGGCAGGGGAAAACAGCAAGATCGACGTCAAAACCGCCAGGATCGTCGAAAAAGCGTGCGGGGAGACGTTATTGTTTCTCTTTCTGTTCCTAATGACAGAAGGATGCAGCCCGAGCGGCGCAGAAGGTGATATTAAACGTGACGCGGGATGTGGATAAGCAGTATTCAATGTATTAAATTGTCGTCAGGAAGAATAGCGATCCTGTTCACCAGCAATAGGATGTTTTTTTTCATTTTCGGCGACACGTTTATGAATTTTACTCCCATCCCGCGGTCTATTTCCGGCCCATCCAGATTTACCCAGGCTACTTCCGCGTTTACCTTGATATCCTTTGCCAGTCCGATGGCAAAATCAATCATGACTTTTTCTCCTTTGGAAACTGGCGTGAAGGTGTTTATAAACATGCCGTCCGCCGAGATATCCCGGGTAAATGAAATAAGGTAGTCGCCTTCGTGCAAAACGGTCACATCAAACTGAACAGGAATCCGGTTGCTTTTTCTTTTTTCCTTTTTCTTGTTTTCCATAACAGGGCCAGAATAATTTTAACGGGATGTCGATAATATAATAAACGTTTCTACCACATCATAGGGTGGAAAACAAAAGATATCCCATCAGTTTTTGAAAAAAACATATCCCGCCAGACCAACAAGAATGACGGCAAAAATTTTCTTGAAATTGGCGGTGGAAACATGTTCAACCAACCTGGCGCCGATCTGGGCACCGGCGATACCGCCAAGGCCGAGAAGGATGCCGGCCCGGTAATCGACATTGGCCAGTTTGTTATGGGCGAATATGGCGGATATGGCAATAACCAGAATCGCCATGAACGAGGTTCCCACCGCCTTTTGCGCTGTGTAGCCGAGATAAAGGAGCAGCGGGATGATAAGAAATCCGCCGCCGAGTCCGGTGAAGGCGGCGCCGATTCCGACAATAATTCCACTGAAGATAAAAATAAGTGATTGCGTCATGCTAAACGGTTCCTTTCCAGGCGACGATATTGGATGGCCTCGGCGATATGGCCTGAGGCAATTTCTTCTTCTCCCGCGAGATCGGCGATGGTGCGGGCAATTTTTAAAATACGGTGATACGCTCTGGCGGACAGACCGAGTTGCGTCATGCCGCTTTCAAGCAGGCTGAGAGATTTCCCGTCCAAGGCACAGAATTTTTTCAGATCACGGCTGGTCATCTGGCTGTTGCTGAAAATCCCTTTTCTTCCCTTGAATCTCCGTTGTTGTAAATCTCTGGCTTTCACCACTCTTTTTTTGATTTCCCGCGAACTTTCCCCCTCGGCGGTTGAGGCGACTTCCTGGAAGAGAACGGCAGGCACTTCAAGATGAATGTCGATCCTGTCAAGCAGCGGACCGGACAGTTTTTCCTCGTATCGTTTTATCTGGAGCGGGGAGCAGGTGCAGACGTGCAGGTTGTCGCCGTGATAGCCGCAGGGGCACGGGTTTAATGCCGCCACAAGGACGAAACGGGCCGGGAATGTCAGACTCGACGAGGCTCTGGCAATGGTCACCCTGCCGTCTTCAAGGGGTTGCCTGAGCACCTCAAGAACATTTTTCTTAAATTCCGGGAGCTCGTCAAGAAAAAGAACGCCATTATGGGCTAAAGAAACTTCTCCGGGCCGGGGAATGTTGCCTCCGCCTATGAGCCCTGCATCGGAAATGGTGTGATGCGGGGAACGGAAAGGTCTCTGCAGCATCAGGCTGCATCTCTCTGGCAAAAGGCCGCAGACGCTGTAAATCTTCGTCGTCTCCAGCGCTTCTTCAAAACTGAGGTCAGGTAATATCGTCGGCAGTCGTCGCGAAAGCATTGTTTTGCCGGATCCGGGCGGACCGCTTAACAGGACGTTGTGGTCTCCGGCTGCGGCGACTTCGAGAGCCCGTTTGACATGCTCCTGTCCCTTAACATCACTGAAATCGACTTGGTAATCCTGCTGTTGAATCAGCAGGCTCTCCATGTCAACAACGGAGGGGACAATTGTGTTTTTCCCGGCAAGAAAATCAACCGCCTGATGCAGAAAACTGATACCGAGGACGTCAATTCCTTTTACCACCGCGGCCTCGGGGGCATTGTCGGCCGGGACAATAATTCCGGTAAGTCCTGCCTTGCGAGCGGCAAGAACCATGGGGAGGATGCCCGGCACGGGACGGATAATGCCGTCCAGGGCAAGTTCGCCGACCACGGAGTAAAAGGAGAGTTTGTCCGGGGGGAGGATTTCCTCTGCCGCAAGAATGCCTACAGCGATGGGAAGATCGAAAGCCGTTCCGCCTTTCTTGATATCCGCCGGAGCGAGGTTGACGGTTATCTTTTTGTTTGGAAAGTCATAGCCGCTGTTCTTGATGGCGGCCCTGACCCGGTCCTTGCTTTCACGGACGGCTCCTTCGGCGAGTCCCACAGTGGAAAAGGCGGGCAGCCCGAAAACGATATCCACTTCGACTTCAACGGGCAGCGCATCGACACCGAAAACAGTGCTGGTCTGCACCTTGGCGATCATTGTGCTATTCAGCCTTTTTCAATCAATGCGTCATACATGGCAATGTTAAAGCCCAGATAAAATGTTTTGCCGATTTTCAGTGTAGGAGCACGCAGGGTGCCGCTGCGGCCAAGGGCGCCTTTAAGTATATCCTCTTTTTTGTCGGAAACCGGCGAAAATTGTTTTGTTTTCTGACCACTGGCAATAAAAATTGTGTCTCCATCGGCAAGCAGCTTCCAGGCTGCTTCACTGTCAATCGGGTTTTTTCTGGCATCCACTTCAGTTGTGATTTCCACTTCAGTATTCCCAAGAGCCTCCTGGGCTTTCGCGCAGGACGCTCAGCCTTTTCTGAAATAGGCCCAATCTATTTTCATTGTTTTTCTCCTGTTTTGCTCTGATATTACTTCACCTCCAGGATCACAATGCGCAATAAAAGAAACTCTGCGTTCATTGTGTCCCCAGTGGCTCGTGCATTTATTTTTTTTACCACAATAAAATAAAAAAGATAAGCGGTGAATGATGACGGTTAAAAAAAGTGAAAAGGTTTGAAGCGGAAGGTTAAATCAGATATTTTGTATAACATATCCTTGATTCAATTTGGCTTGATTTCCCAGCATCATGAAGGGTCCTGCCTGATAAAATAGGATTATTAGAGGCTTTCCAAGATCATCAACCATGATATTTGTCCAAGGGTGACACCATGTCCGCACCAGTCAAAATTTTCAAACAGTATATTTTTAAGAAGGGAGACAGGATCCATATTGTTGATGGCCGGCGTCACGGTGACTGGCTTGTGATTGATATTGACGAGAAAAAAGTCACCCTGCGGTGTCCGGTGAGCGGTCGGGAGTTTTCCTGGGATCGCTTCTGCTATTTTGTTGAGGAAAAGGAACAGACGTGGCCTGGAAGAGAATAGTATGTTCCCGGCAAATGCTTCCATGATTCCGGCGATGACAGGATACGGTTTTTCCCTGCTCAACCCGTTTATTCTTTTTAGAGCGGATGGAGCTTCCGGGACCGGGAGTACCACTCTGCTTCGCAGTGACGAAGAGGTCGACAACGGCGACAGAGGGGAGTGGTTTCGATGCCGTTTTTGCAAGGCAAGGATTACCACCCCTGCCCGGATGATTGAGGTTGCCGGGAGCCACTGCCACGTTTTCACGAATCCCCAAGGGAAAGTCTTTGAAATCGGTTGTTTTTCCGGCGCACCCGGCTGCATTAACCATGGTTCACCTACAATGGAATGTACCTGGTTTACCGGCTGTTCCTGGCGGTTTTCCCTCTGTGGCACATGCTCCGCCCATCTTGGCTGGCACTATCAGTCCGCTCTTTCCGGTTCTTTCTGGGGGCTCATTCTGACCAACCTCAAGGAGCCGTGAAGGGTATAATCTTTCAATTCTTGAATTAACGTATCTACCATTCGACTAATCAGGAATAATAATGATAGAATAGCCAGACACTATCATTAACTGGAATTCATAAAGGAGGCAGGCAATGTGTACAGACGGAGTTCGACAGGCAATGGTCGCCAGAAGAGCGGTCAAGGGGTTTGATCCGGCACATGTCATGAGTGGTGAAGAAAAGAAAACACTTTTTGAACATGCGTTTCTTGCGCCATCCGCCTTTAATATCCAGCACTGGCGAGTGGTTAATGTGGAGGATAAGAGGTTGCGGGCAAAGATTCGTGAACAGGCCTGGAATCAGCCCCAGGTGACAGACGCGTCATTGCTGCTTGTGCTCTGCATGGATTTACAAGCCTGGCGGAAAAATCCCGCTCGTTACTGGCATGGCGTTCCCAAGGAAGTCATTGATTTCATCCTGCCTAAAATTCACGAATATTATGACGGGAAGCCTCAGGTAGAGCGTGACGAATGCTTCCGTTCCTGCGGAATTCTCGCCATGTCGCTCATGCTGATCGCCAAGGATATGGGGTATGATTCCTGTCCCATGGACGGTTTTGATTTTGATGCGGTGGGAAGATTGATCAATTTGCCCCAGGACCATGCCATCGGCATGATGGTGGCTGTCGGGAAGTGCATCACCGAATCACACCCCCGGGTTGGCAAACTTCCTCTGTCTGATGTGCTGAAAGTCAATCATTTTTGATGGAAAAAAGGCGGGCTTGAATGAACGCAGCGGAACTTTTTGTGAAATGTCTGGAAAATGAAGGTGTAGAGTTCATTTTCGGTGTGCCGGGGGAGGAAAACGCCCATTTCATGATGGCGCTGGAAAATTCATCCATTCGATTTGTTCTCTGCCGCCAGGAACAGGGCGCGGCGTTTATCGCTGATGTTTACGGCAGGCTTACCGGCAAACCCGGTGTCTGCCTCGGCACCTTGGGGCCCGGGGCGACAAATCTGGTCACCGGCGTGGCGGACGCCAATATGGACCGTGCTCCGCTTGTCGTTATTACCGGTCAGGCCGACAGCAGAAGACAGCATAAGGAAAGCCACCAGAACATGGATGTGGTGCGGATGTTCCGTCCCATCACCAAATGGGCTCAGTCGATTATTCACAGCAAGAATATTCCCGAGGTGGTGCGGAAGGCATTCAAACTTGCAACCATGGAAAAGCCGGGGGCCTGTCATATAGAGCTTGCCGACGACATCGCAACTTTTGAAGCGACAGGTAATCCTCTTCCCGTGCGGAACCATCGCCGTCCGGTTCCTGATGACAAGATCGTTGATCAGGCTATGGAGCTTATTTTCGCCGCGAAAAAGCCCATTATCCTTGCCGGGAACGGCGCCATTCGTCGCAGGGCGGCAAAGCAGCTTCGGAAATTCGTTGAAAAAACCGGCATCGGCGTGATTACAACCTTCATGGGTAAAGGTTCGGTTTCACGGACTTCAGAAAACTGTCTTTTTACAATCGGCCTGCAGGCCCAGGACTACACAAAGGTGGCAATTCTGGAAGCGGATCTTGTCATTACTTTGGGATATGACCTGGTTGAATATGAACCCCGGCTCTGGGGGCAGAGTTCCAGCAAGGGGACAAAGACCCAGAAAATCATTCATATCGATTTTATTCCGGCTGAGGTGGATGAGTATTACGGCGTCGATGTTGAGATTGTCGGTGATCTCGCCCATACCCTGTGGATGATGAACGAGAAGGTGGGTGATTACCGGGCGGAGTATCCATGCGGCTGTAAACCGGCACTCCGCCAGGCAATGCTTCATGATTTCACCGAATACCGTGATGATGATACCATTGGTTTCATCCGGCCCCAGAAAGTTCTCTGGGATGTAAGGGAAGTGATGGGGCCTGACGATATTCTTCTGAGCGACGTGGGTGCCCACAAGATGTGGATTGCCCGTTATTACCAGTGCGATGAGCCTAACACCTGCCTGATCTCCAATGGCTTCTGTTCCATGGGCTTTGCCCTGCCGGGCGCCATTGGAGCAAAACTTGTCCATCCTGACCGCAGGGTTCTTGCCATCTGCGGCGACGGCGGATTCCTGATGAATGTTCAGGAGCTTGAAACGGCAAAGAGGATAGGCGCCAATATCGTCGTGCTCATATGGGAAGACAGTGAATACGGCCTGATTCGCTGGAAACAGGAAAACCAGTTTGGCCGGCATTCCGATCTCCACTTTGATAACCCGGATTTTGTCAGACTCGCCGAGGCGTTCGGCTGTAAAGGGTTCAAGGTTGAAAACTCCCGTGATTTGAAGGATGTTCTGGAACAGTCCTTTCATTATGATGTACCGGTACTGATCTCCGTTCCCATTGACTACCGTGAAAACAGGCTGTTGTCTGAACGGCTCGGCAAGATTGTCTGTCCGATATAATTGTGAACAGAAAATGGAGATTTATGCTTCAGGAAAAATACCCCTATTATCTGGGCAATAAAGCAATTTTTGCCAATACTGAGCTTGATGTGACGGATAAGTTCACCGGTAAGATCGCCACCCGGGTGGCAATGGCCGATGACAAGGTGATCCATCAGGCCATTTCCCTCGCTGTTGCAGCGGAAAAAAACATGCGGGCGATGCCGGCTTACCAGCGGCAGGAAATTTTGCAGCACTGTGTTGGACGGTTCAGCGAGCGTGCCGATGAGTTGGCACGGGCACTCTGCATTGAAGCCGGCAAGCCCATCAGGGACAGCCGCGGTGAGGTTGTCAGGCTGATTGAGACGTTCAAGATTGCCGCCGAGGAAGCGGTCCGTTTCGGCGGTGAGTATATGCCCCTTGACCGCAGTCCGCGTACGGCAGGCTATATATCATTCAGTAAGCGGGTGCCAGTGGGCGCCTGTTCCTTTATCTCCCCGTTTAATTTTCCGTTGAATCTTGCCGCCCACAAGATAGCTCCTGCCATTGCCGTGGGCTGCCCCTTTGTTTTGAAACCGGCGAGTCTCACTCCCATTGGCGCGCTTATCATCGGCGAGACCCTTGCTGAAACAGATTTGCCGATGGGCGCTTTTTCCATTCTGCCCTGCCGTCGCGAGGGGGCGCGTCTTTTTACAGAAGATGAACGCTTGAAGCTTTTGAGTTTCACCGGGTCTCCCGAAGTCGGCTGGCAGCTCAAAAAAATGGCGGGCAAAAAAAAGGTGGTGCTCGAGCTTGGCGGCAACGCCGCCTGTATCGTTGATGAGGATGCTGATTTGGACGATGCGGTTGCCCGTATCATTATCGGCGCCTTTTATCAGTCCGGTCAGAGCTGTATCGGTGTACAGCGGATCATGATTCATGAAAAGGTGTATGATGTCTTTAGAGATCGGCTCGTCGCGGCAACGGAAAAACTCGTGATGGGCGATCCCGGTGATGAAGAAACCTTTATCGGACCCATGATCAGTGAAAAAGAGGCGATACGTCTTGAAGGATGGATCGTTGAAGCGCTGTCAGCAGGAGCAAGTCTGCTCTGCGGCGGTAAGCGGCAAGGGTCCTTTCTTCAGGCAACCCTGCTGGAAAATGTGCCAAAAGAGGAACATATCTGCCGTCAGGAGGCATTCGGGCCGGTGGCCGTCCTCTCTCAGTTCAGTTCCTTTGATGACGTGGTTTCTGAGGTTAATGACAGCCGATTTGGTCTCCAGACAGGCATCTTTACCCGTGACATCTATAAAGCGCACAAGGCGTGGAATGAGCTTGAAGTGGGCGGAGTCGTTATAGGCGATATCCCGTCATGGCGGGCTGATCAGATGCCCTATGGAGGGGTGAAGGACAGCGGTCTCGGGCGGGAAGGAATCCGTTACGCCATGGAGGATATGAGCGAGATCAGGCTCATGGTGATCAGGCAGGTTTAAACATTCATTATAAAGGTATTTGTCATGAAAATAGCTATGGTCGGACTAGGCCGGATGGGAATGAACATGGCCCGCAGGCTCCTGCAGGGCGGTCATCAGGTGGTGGCGTATAACCGCAGCCCGGACAAGACGGAAGAGATCATGAAAGAAGGGGCCGAGGGCGGATTTTCGCTGGAAGAGCTCGTCGTAAAGCTCGATTCTCCCCGTGTCGTCTGGTTGATGCTGCCAGCCGGACGTGCTGTTGATGAGCATCTGGAAAAATTGCGGGGCCTGCTTGAAGCGGGTGACATCATTGTCGAGGGCGGCAACAGCCGCTATCAGGATGACCAACGCCGGGCCGCCTATTTGAAAGGGGCTGGTGTTCATTATGTGGATGCCGGAGTCAGCGGGGGGATTTGGGGGCTGAAGGTCGGCTACTGCACCATGGTGGGTGGCGAGAAGAAGATTTTTGATTATTTGGAGCCTGTTTTCCGGACTCTTGCCCCGGAAGACGGCTATCTTTACTGCGGCCCAACCGGGGCGGGTCATTTTGTCAAGATGATCCACAACGGTATCGAATACGGCATGATGCAGGCCTATGGCGAAGGGTTTGCCCTGCTTGAAGCATCACCGTTCAGCGAACATCTTGATTTTGGCCGTATTTCCCATCTCTGGAACCAGGGCAGTGTTATCCGTTCCTGGCTGCTTGAGCTTCTTGAAAATGCATTTGCCAAAGATCCGCAGCTTGCCGAGTTGAGTGGTTATGTTGAGGATTCAGGTGAAGGAAGATGGACGGTGGAACAGGCCATAGAAAGCAGTGTGCCCGCGCCGGTCATTACCATGGCGCTTTTTCAACGATTTGCCTCACGCAGGGAAAATTCCTTTGAAAACAGAGTTCTTGCCGCTCTAAGGCGGGAATTCGGGGGCCATGCAGTTAAGGGAAAGTAGTTCCAGTCTGTATCGTTGCGATGCATCAGCGTTTTTAGTGATGATAATTGGTGATGATAAATGCAACAACCAGTCATTGAAGAAATAATTCTCAACCCTCCGGATGAATGTGAATGTATGACGGTTGGTGGTCTGGATCCATGCACCATTGTGATCTTCGGCGCATCAGGGGATCTTGCCGCCCGTAAGCTCATCCCCGCCCTCTACCGGATGTACCTGAGCGACAGTCTTTCCGATCCTGTTTCAATTGTGGGATGCGCCAGGACCGACTTGAACAGTGATTCTTTTCGGGACCACCTGCGTGAGTCCTGCACTACCGAAGGTGGATCAGAAATGTCCCGCTGGGATGATTTCGCAGCGCTGCTTTTTTATTATCGGATACTTTATGATTCGTCTGATTCTTTTCACGGGCTGGTTCTTTTTCTTGATGAACTTGACCGGAAAATGGGTACCGGAGGAAATTATCTTTTTGACCTTGCCTTGCCGCCATCCCTTTATCCGGTGGTGGCAGAGCAGTTGGGACATTGTGGGCTCTCACGACAGTATGAAAATGGAAGGGGTTGGGTGCGCATTGTGGTGGAAAAGCCTTTCGGCCGTGATCTCGACAGCGCGCTATCCCTTGACGCCACCCTTCACGGCCATTTCCAGGAAAACCAGATCTACCGGATCGACCATTATCTGGCAAAGGAAACCGTTCAGAATATTCTCATGTTCCGTTTTGCCAATGCCGTTTTTGAACCGGTTTGGAATCGTGGGTTTATCGATTATGTCGGCATCATGGCATCCGAAAAACTGGGAGTTGAAAACAGGGCGGGCTATTACGAACAATCGGGTGTTATCCGGGACATGTTTCAGAATCACATGCTGCAGCTCATGTCACTCATCGCCATGGAGCCGCCTTCTCATTTTGAATCGGAACTTGTCCGTGATGAAAAGGTGAAGGTTTTTCGAGCTGTGCGGCCTTTTCATCGTAAAGAAGATGAAGTGGTGCTCGGCCAGTATGGTCCCGGTGTCATTGACGGCAAACAGGTTCGAGGATATCTGCAGGAGCCGGAAGTGGCGATTGGTTCACTGATTCCCACTTTTGGTCTGATGCATCTCTATGTGGAAAACTGGCGATGGCAGGGGGTGCCTTTTTATCTTGTCTCCGGTAAACGCATGGCCCGGAAGGAAACCCGCATCGTTGTCCAGTTCAAGGAAATTCCCCATTCCATGTTTCGGCGGGTGATCGGTGAGGAAATAGCGGCTAATCGCCTCATTTTCGGCATTTATCCGGAAGAGGGGATCAGTCTGACTTTCCAGACCAAGAATCCAGGCGCCAGGGTTTGCCTTCGTTCCATGACGCTCGATTTTCGCTATGCCCAGGGTTCCGGGCTCGATGCTTATGAAAAGCTGCTTCTTGACTGCATCCTGGGTGATCGGATGCTGTTCTGGCGCCAGGACGGAATTGAGCAGTCCTGGAAGATATTGACGCCGCTCCTGAACGAGTGTGAACAATGTATGGGGAGGGAGCAGAAGCTTCATGTATATCCTTCAGGAAGCTGGGGGCCTGATGCGGCCTCATCTTGGATCGATAAAATTCGCGACAGGAAAATGGGGTGAAAAATGCCACGTGATATTCCGGTGGGAAACGGTTCGCTGCTGATAAATTTTGATGCGAACTATCAACTGCGTGACATTTACTGGCCATACGTCGGCCAGGAAAATCATACGGCAGGACAACCCTGCCGGTTCGGCGTCTGGGTCGACAATATGTTCCGCTGGCTTACCGATCCTGGGTGGCAGCGCAGTCTTCTCTATCTTGAGGACAGTCTTGTCACCGAAGTGACCCTTTTTCATCCGGATCTTGAGCTTGAGCTGGTATGTCACGACTGTGTTGATTTTCACATCAACCTCTACCTGAAAAAAGTTGTTGTGCGCAATCTTGCCCCAAGAAAACGGGAGGTTCGCCTTTTCTTTGGACAGGATTTACGTATAGGCGGTCACGCTGTTGGCGACTGCGCCTATTATGAATCTCAGAAACGGCTTCTTTTTCATTATAAGGGGAAACGGTGGTTTCTGGTGAGCACTTCCAGGGGTAGACCTGGTTCCTGCGGTTCAGGACTTGATCAATGGGCGGTTGGCGTCAAGGGCGTTGGCGACAAGGTCGGTACCTGGCTTGATGCCGAAGATGGAGAACTTTCCGGCAATCCCGTGGCCCAGGGAAGTGTTGATTCTGTTGCCGCACTTCATCTCCATCTGTCTCCCGAGGGGCAGGATGAGGGATGGTATTGGATCGCGGTTGGCGAGGATTATGCCCAGGTGATGGAGATTCAGCGAAATCTCTGTCAGCGTGGGGCTGATCCTTATCTGAACCGGACCAGAGATTACTGGCGGTTATGGGCCAACAAAGAAAAAGAGGCGATGACTTTACTGCCCGTCCATCTTTCCGGTCTCTACCGGCGAAGCCTTCTCATCCTCCGTTCGCAGATCGACAATCACGGAGCAATCCTGGCTGCCAATGATTTCGACATCGCGGATTTCAACAGCGACACCTATTCCTATGTATGGCCCCGGGACGGTGCTCTTGTTTCATCAGCTCTCATTGATGCCGGATACGCGGAGATAACCCGCCGCTTTTTTGATTTCTGCCACCAGGTCATTACCCGTGAGGGCTATCTGCTTCATAAATACAATCCGGACGGTTCTCTTGCGTCATCGTGGCACGGCTGGTACAGGGATGGTCTCAAGGAACTTCCGATCCAGGAGGATGAAACCGCACTTGTCATCTGGGCAATGTGGAAACATTTCGACCGGTTCCGCGATATCGAATTCATTAAGCCCCATTACCGTGGATTGATCATCCGTGCCGCTAACTGGCTGCTCTCCTTTCGGGACGATGAAACAGGACTTCCTTTGCCGTCCTGGGACTTGTGGGAGGAGAGGCGTGGGGTGCATGGCTGGACTGTGGGCGCCGTTTGGGCAGGACTTGAGGCAGCGGCAAATTTTGTTCACGCATTCGGCCAGGCGGACCTTGCCGCGGAATACCGGAGTGGGGCAAAGGAGATCAAAAAGGCCGCGGAAAAATACATGTGGCTCAACGATGCCGGACGTTTCGCCAGAATGGTCAACAGGAAAAAGGAGAACGGCTGGGAGGTTGATACAACCCTTGACGCCTCACTCGTTGGTTTGTGGTATTTCGGCATGTTTCCGGCGGATCATCCGAGAATCGTCGCCACCATGGAAGCGGTTCGCGAACGTCTGTGGGTGAAAACAGAGGTTGGAGGGATGGCGCGTTACGAAAACGACCCCTACCATCAGGTGGGGGATGATGTTGCAATGATTCCGGGTAACCCGTGGTTCATTTCCACCCTGTGGCTGGCCCAATGGTATATTGCCCGTGCAGCTGTGCCGGATGATCTGCAAAAGGCGCTTGATATTCTTCATTGGGTTTCAGAGAGAACGCTGAAAAGCGGCGTCATGGCCGAACAGGTCAATCCGTTCACCAACGTGCCGCTTTCCGTCAGCCCTCTCACCTGGAGTCACGCGGCATTCGTCCAGACCGTCCTTGAGTTTCAGGATAAAAGTTTAAAATTGCAACAGAATTGACCTTTGCAAGTTTAAAACATAAACAAAAAAATAAAAACATGACATTGCTACTCGCCGCCGACGTTGGTGGAACCAAAACAGATCTGGCCGTTTATGACTCAGCAAAAGGGGTCAGGGGTGCTGTTGTCGAAGGGTCATTTTCCAGCACCAATTACAGCTCATTTTCAATGCTTTTACATGAGTTCCTGGTGGACAAGCAGCTTCACATTGACCGCGCCTGTTTCGGTGTTGCCGGACCGGTAATTGAAAACAGATCGAGATTGACGAATCTACCCTGGGAAATTGATGGAAAGGAGCTTGCAGGTGAATTCGGCATCCGCTCGGTTTCCGTGATTAATGATCTTGTGGCACTTGGCAACGCTATCCCTTATCTGCGTGACACGGATATCCATGTTTTGCATGAGGGACGTCGGTGCGCGAAGGGCGCTGTCGGACTGGTGGCGCCGGGAACGGGTCTGGGGATGGCCTTTCTCGTATGGACTGGTGACAAGTATCTGGTCTGCCCTTCGGAAGGAGGGCATGCCGCTTTTTCTCCAAACAGGGAGGATTCGGAACTTGTCAGATTTTTGCAGAAAAAAAGTGAATCCATAAGCATAGAATCACTTTGCTCGGGCCAGGGGCTCCCTGCTGTTTACCGCTTTCTGAGGGATTCCGGGCTTTTCCCTGAACCCGAGTGGTTGGGAATACTGCTTGCCGGGGCAAAAGATCACGCGCCGCTCATCGTTGAGGCTGCGATGGACCCGCTGCGTAAATGTCATATCTGCCGGGAAACAGTACGCACTTTCGCCGGAATTTTGGCTGAGGTATGTGGTAATCTCGCCGTGACGGTTGTCGCCACCGGTGGCATCTATATTGGCGGAGGCATTGCGCCCCGCATTCTTCCTTTCCTGTCGGATGAAGGCTTTCTCCGTCGTTTCAGGATCAGGGGAAAAATGTCCGTGCTTCTCGCCGATGTTCCTGTTTCGGTTATCATCAATGCCAAGGCCGCCCTGTTGGGCGCAGCCGCTTACGGACTGGAAAATGATCAATAATAAAATCGTGAAAAAGGGAGGTATTGTCCTTCTTGTTGTCGTTTGTGTCGCGCTTTTTTACTTTTTCGGGCTTGAGCAATATCTGACCCTGAAATATTTGAAAGAGTCTCAGGCCGGTTTTGCCGAACTTTATGCACGAAAGCCTTTTACCGTTATCGGTACCTACATGTTTATTTACATTCTGGCAACAGCGCTTTCCCTCCCCGGTGCAGTTATCTTGACTTTGTCAGGCGGGGCGCTGTTCGGCCTGCTTTACGGCACTGTTATTATTTCCTTTGCCAGCACCATCGGGGCAACGCTCGCCTGTCTTGTCTCCCGTTTTCTCCTGCGTGACTGGGTGCAGAAAAAATTCGGTGAGCGACTTGCTCCCATCAACCGGGGAATCGAGCAGGAGGGCGGTTTTTATCTTTTCACCCTGCGACTGGTGCCGGTTTTTCCTTTTTTTCTGATCAATCTTGCAATGGGCATAACTCGTATTCCGCTCCCTCAATATTACTGGGTGTCTCAAATCGGCATGCTGCCCGGAACCATTGTTTATGTCAATGCGGGGAAAGAGCTGGGGAAACTGGAATCCCTTTCCGGGATACTTTCGCCAAGTCTTCTCCTCTCTTTTGCCATACTGGGCCTTTTCCCGATAACGGCTAAGAAAGTGATGACCAAGGTCAGAAACCGCAGGGCAGCCTGAGAAGGTATTTCAGTACCGACACAAAATGAAAACAATGAGGAGTCTGGAAAAATGACAAAATATGACTATGATCTTGGTGTGATTGGCGGCGGCGCTGCGGGACTTACCGTCACTGCGGGGGCGGCCCGGTTGGGAGCCAAAACCCTGCTCATTGAAAAGGAGCCTGAGTTGGGAGGCGATTGTCTCCATTTCGGTTGCGTACCGAGTAAGACGCTTATCAAGACAGCCCGTGTTTATCAAGCCATGAAAACCTCTTCTCGCTTCGGGTTGCCCGAGATTGACTTACCACCGGTGGATTTTGGGGGTGTAAGGGACAGAATCAAGTCTGTTATTGCCACCATTCAGAAGCACGATTCAGTGGAGAGATTCTGTCGATTAGGGGCGAAAGTTGCATTCGGAGTTCCCTGTTTTGTTGATGAACACTCTGTAAAATTAAACGGGAAAACCGTTTCCGCCAAGTCGTGGGTGATTGCCACCGGATCTTCGCCGGCTCCTGCTCCTATTCCCGGTCTTGAAACAACGTCGTTTCTTACCAACAGGGAAATTTTTTACCTCGACAAGCTTCCCTCATCCATGGCGGTATTCGGAGCCGGTCCTATTGCCATTGAGATGGCCCAGGCCTTCAACCGTCTCGGGACAAAGGTGACGGTGATCCAGCGCAGTGGTCAGATTTTGAGTAAAGAGGATAAGGACATGGCGGATATGGTCATGGGGGTAATGGCTGAGGAGGGGGTCCGGTTTTATCTCAATGTCAAGGTGCTGGGTGTGCGTGATCTTGGTGCGGCAAAGGAAATAAAGCTTGCAGACGAAGATGGCAAGGGAATTGTCATGAACGTTGAAACTCTGTTGGTGGCAATGGGCAGATCGCCGAATACCGGCGGGCTCGGTCTTGAAAATATTGATATTGTTTATGACAAAAAAGGGATTCATGTGGACAGGCGGTTGCGTACCAGCCGGAAACATGTTTACGCACCGGGTGATATCAATGGATTCTATCAGTTCACCCATGCCGCAGGATATGAAGGAGGTATCGTGGTCAGTAACGCCATTTTTCATCTTCCGCGAAAGACGGACTATACCTGGATGCCCTGGTGTACCTATGCCGATCCCGAACTTGCCTCCATCGGCATGAATGAAAAGGCGGCAAAGGCTGCCGGTATCGATTACCAGGTGTGGAGTGAAGAATTTGCAGCCAATGACCGCAGCCTTGCTGAAGGCGAGCGGGTTGGAAAAATCAAGATGATCCTTGATGAAAAGGAAAAACCCATCGGCGTCCAGATCTGCGGACCTCATGCCGGTGAATTGATCAGTGAGTGGGTGGCGATTTTAAACGGTTCCGTCAAATTGAGCACCTTGGCCGGTGCTGTGCACCCCTATCCGACTCTTGCGGAAATTAATAAAAGGGTGGCAGGAAATTATTTCTCCCCGAAAATCTTTTCCGAAACGGTCAAGAAGGGCTTGAAACTTTTTTTCCAGCTCAAGGGTTCGGCCTGCGACCCGTGTTCAGATCTTGCATCAAAGTGACAATGCGTGTAAATAGTGTTTGCAATAGTAAACATCAATTGAATGTTAAAAGAGATTTTTTTTAAATTAATATGAAAAAACGAGCACTTGTAACTGGCATAACAGGCCAGGACGGAGCGTACCTTGCCGAGTTCCTGTTGAAAAAAGGGTACGAAGTCCATGGAATCAAAAGGCGCTCCTCTCTTTTTAATACTGACAGGATAGACCATCTTTATCAGGACCCCCATATCGAGAACAGAAATTTTATTCTCCACTATGGGGACATGACGGATTCAAGCAACCTGGTGCGAATTATTCAACAGGTTCAACCCGACGAAGTTTACAATCTGGCAGCCCAGAGTCATGTCGCCGTCTCTTTTGAAGAGCCGGAATATACCGCAAATTCCGATGCGCTGGGGACGCTGCGTCTCCTTGAGGCGATTCGGATAGTCGGGCTTGAAAAGAAAACCCGTTTTTATCAGGCTTCAACCTCTGAACTGTATGGCCTTGTCCAGGAAACTCCGCAAACAGAGAAGACCCCTTTTTATCCCCGTTCTCCCTACGCTGTCGCGAAATTGTATTCATACTGGATCACGGTGAACTATCGCGAAGCATACGGAATGTATGCCTGTAACGGTATTCTTTTTAATCACGAGTCACCTGTCCGCGGTGAAACATTCGTAACCCGAAAGATCACCAGGGCGTTGGCCCGAATCAAGCTAAAACTGCAGGATTGTCTGTATCTCGGCAACCTGAACGCAAAACGAGATTGGGGGCATGCCCGTGACTTTGTGAAAATGCAGTGGCTGATGCTGCAGCAGGAGAAGCCGGAGGATTTTGTCATTGCCACCGGGGTTCAACACAGTGTCCGGGATTTCGTCAATGCCGCAGCGAACGAACTGGAAATATCCATCCGTTGGGAAGGCGAAGGCGTTCATGAAAAGGGATATGATAATGATGGCAACTGTATCATTGCCGTCGATCCCCGCTATTTTCGTCCGACTGAGGTTGAATCTCTTCTTGGGAATCCCGCCAAGGCAAAAGCTGTATTGGGATGGTCCCCTCAAACCACATTTGCGGAACTCGTTACTGAGATGGTGCGGGAAGATCTGAAGGCGGCCGAGCGTGACGAACTGGTCAAGCGGCATGGCTATGCTGCTTATGATTACAACGAATAATCATGTTTAAAGACAGTAAAATATATGTAGCCGGCCATCGAGGACTGGTGGGATCAGCATTGATGAAATGTTTGGCGGCAGAGGGTTTTTCAAATGTCATAACACGGACCCACTCTGAACTTGACCTGACCGATCAAGCCGAGGTGAAAAAATTTTTTCAAGAGGAAAAACCGGAATACGTCTTTCTTGCTGCAGCCAAGGTCGGCGGTATCCTGGCAAATAACACCTATCCGGCTGAATTTATTTATCAGAATCTGGCAATCCAGCAAAATGTCATCCACCAATCATGGAAGTCAGGGGTCAAGCGCCTCCTTTTCCTTGGTTCCTCCTGTATTTATCCCAGAGACTGTGCGCAGCCCATAAAGGAAGAATATCTTCTCACCGGGCCTCTGGAAGCGACAAACCGTCCGTATGCCGTTGCCAAAATTGCAGGAATAGAAATGTGCTGGGCCTATAACCGCCAGTATGGAACGAAATTTCTGGCAGTGATGCCCACCAATCTCTATGGGCCCGGAGACAATTATGACCTGGAAAAATCCCATGTACTTCCGGCTCTTATTCGCAAATTTCATCTGGCCAAGCTGGCTGCCGAACGCAACTGGACTGCCATAGAGCAAGACGAAATCGATCGTGGCCCCATTCCCGAAGACATCAAGCGTCAGCTCTATGATACTTGTCACTTGAATGTTGAACCTCGTGTCTGCGTATGGGGAACCGGAGCGCCCCATCGGGAATTTCTCTATAGTGAAGACATGGCCAGAGCCTGTCTATTTCTGATGAATCTGCCGGATGACAAATTCCAGGCCTTACTCTGTCCTGCTGGCTCGCCACTTGAATCTTGCCTCTTGAATCTTGCTCCTTTAATAAACATTGGTTGCGGTCGCGATCAGACGATCAAGACATTGGTTGACATGGTTAAGGAAGTTGTCAGTTATGAGGGACCGGTAGTATGGGATACGACAAAACCTGACGGGACACCAAGGAAATTACTTGATGCCGACAGGCTTTTTTCTTATGGTTGGCGGCCGGAAACTTCTTTGTTTGATGGAGTTCAGTTGGCCTATGAGGATTATTTGGCCACAGAGTTTGATGGAGTTTAACGAAGGTGCCGGAAATAACGCTCTCGGTTTCTTCCTTGACTCCTTTAATCTCATCTTATAAAAGATTACTTTTGATTTGGCGGCACAATTTTGTTCGTAATTGTTTTATGATTTATTCAAATTTTCATTCAAGAGGGCATTCTTAAGAAGCATTTGAGTCGAGACCGCGAAGGCCAGTGAGCAGCGATGAGACAGTACGTTGAATAGGTGATGAGCAACACAGCCGAACAAGGTGTCGATTTGAAAGCAAACTGGAATTATACACAGCAAACCTGAAATTACTATGCCTGAACATAAATCGCACAATTTACCCTTGGAGTCATTACGTCAGTCTCAGTACGATGATGAGATCGATCTGATGGATTTGGTGGATGTTATAATCCGCAAAAAAAATCTCGTTTTTTTCATTACTGTTTTCATAACCTTGACAGCTGTCGTCTACTCCATCCTTTCGCCTGATCGATATCAAGTCGAGATGACGGTTGCCCCCGTTTCTACAAGAGTTCTTGAACAGATCAATGTAAATCTTGATGTTGCATTTAAATTTACCACTGATGAAGTATTTAAATTGTTTCTTTACAATTTTCAGACGTTGAAGAACGATCGGGCAGGTTATAATGCTCTTGACAGTCTGAACCCGGATGAGCGCAAAAAGCTTGGAATGATACGCATTAAGCAGGCGGCGAAGAAGAATGCTGCAGGTGTCGCCAATCTCATCATCGAAGGGAGGGATCCACAGTTCCTGACTACAGTACTCAACAAGTATGTCGATGCGGTGAATAGGATTACGACTCAGGATATGATCAACCAATTGGAAATGTTACGGAAAGCAGAAATTGATGCGTTGACCACAGTGATTGAGAAAGAAAAGAAAGATTTGACATTTTGGCAACAGATGCGGTTTCAGGAGCTGCAGTATGCTCTTTTAGTTGCCCGGAAGGCAGGTTTGAAAAAAATGCCGGGAACATTGCCCGACAATTATCCGTTGTATCTGTTGGGAGAAGATTTTTTACAGGCAGAAATAGAGGTAATTCGAGTCAGTTTGGAGAGTGAAAGCATTGTCCCGATAACCAGGGGAGAGGGCGATAAGTTTTTTGATCCGCAAAGATCGTTGTTGGAGAAGCAACTCCGGTTGAAGAATCTGCAAAACGAGAACTATGCTTTCCGCAAAACGCAGTTGGTGGAGTTAGGTGTTTCCGACCACCTTCTCGGCAAATCACTCAAGCCAGGCCTGCACAAAGTATTCATTTTTTCATTGATCGCGGGTCTTTTCATCGGTGTTTTTTTCGTGTTTGTCGCGAATTTTCTAGAGACCTATGCACAGCGGAAACGCAATACTTCGCAAGAGAGGGATAAAAGTTAATTGAAGACTTCGAAAGAAGGTGTGCTGAATTATTCGGTTAATTAATTAGCCTTCTGGAAGCCCGTCGAGCCGTGGTCGGTATTGTCGGCTTGAGCTATGTGGGTTTGTCGTTGCTGCTGCGTTTTAGTGAAGCGGGCTTTAAGGTGCTGGGACTGGATATTGACGTTGTTAAATGCGCGAAGATAAACACCGGACTATAGGCGACGTCCTGGTTCTCGGTATCGCCTACAAGAAGGATGTCGATGACATGCGAAAATCCCCTCGGTAGAATTGATGAGAATTGATGGAGATTTTACGGGATAATGGGGCTTTCATCGATTACGACCCATACGTGCCGGAGTTCCCTAAGTTGCGGGAGCACAACTTCAAGCTCACCAGTATTGGGCTCACCCCGGAAAATATTGCCGGTTATGACCTGTTTCTGTTGGCCACCGACCATTCCGCTTCCTATCCCCAGATGCTCAAAGACCTCGCAGTTTTGATAGTTGATGCACGAGGGGGTATACCGGGAACCTGATGTTAATTATCGTTTAGGCATGAGTCGGAAAATTTTCAAATTCAACCAGGGAAATATAAATGAGTGGTAAAATAGCTGTTATAGGTGCCGGCTATTGGGGTAAGAATCTGGTCCGAAACTTTCATGCACTGAGTTCTTTGGGAATGGTTGTTGATCCCAGTCCGGTTATTCAGGAACGGATGGCGCAGGACTACCCTGGAGTAAAGCTGACCGCAGCCTATGCTGAAGCTTTGACTGACCCGACCATAATGGCGGTCGCCCTCGCCACCCCGGCGGAAACCCACGGCCTCATGATCCGTGAGGCCATTCTTGCGGGCAAGGATGTTTATGTTGAGAAGCCCCTCTGTCTTTCAGAAAGCGAAGGGAGGGAACTTATTCAGCTGGCTGCCGATCATAAGCGAATTCTTATGGTAGGGCATCTCCTTTGGTATCACCCGACCTTACTCAAGCTCAAAGAATTGGTCCAAAAAGGAGAACTCGGCCGGATTCGCTACATCTATTCCAACCGTCTGAACATGGGCAAGCTGCGCAGGGAGGAAAATGTTCTTTGGTCCTTTGCTCCCCACGATGTTTCGGTCATTTTAGGCTTGCTTGGGGAAATGCCGGAATCGGTTCAAGCTCAAGGCGGTAATTACTTGCACCAACAGATTGCCGATGTTACCGTCTCTCTGCTCTCCTTTGCCAGCGGTGTGAAGGCCCATATTTTTGTTTCCTGGCTGCATCCGTTCAAGGAACAAAAACTTGTGGTAGTTGGAAACAATAAGATGGCTGTTTTTGATGATACCGCTCCTTGGGAACAAAAATTGGTACTTTATCCCCACCAGGTTGAGTGGCGGGATAACGCTCCCCTGGCAGTAAAGGGTGAAGGAGAGCTGGTTGCCGTCGCACAAGAAGAGCCTCTTCGGTCTGAGTGCTCCCATTTTTTGGAATGCATAAACAGCCGCAAGTCTCCCCGCACCGACGGACAGGAAGGCTTGCGGGTTCTTCGAGTTCTCAATGCCTGCCAACATTCCTTGGAAAGCGGGAAGGACACACTCCTGACTGAAAAAAATGGACTTTTTTTCCCCGCCTGCCAAATTCATCCTACTGCCATCGTCGAACATGATGTCAAAATTGGCTCTGGTACTAAGGTCTGGCATTTTTCTCGCATCCTGATGGAAAGCGAGATCGGTGAGAATTGCAATATCGGCCAGAATGTGGTGATTGGTCCGCGGACAAAGGTCGGCAATGGCTGCAAGATTCAGAACAACATCTCGCTTTACGAGGGTGTAATTCTGGAGGACTATGTTTTCTGCGGCCCATCGATGGTGTTTACCAACGTTTACAACCCAAGGGCTGAAATTCGCAAGATGGATCAGCTCCGTACCACACTTGTCAAACGCGGCACCACCATCGGGGCCAATGCCACCATTGTCTGCGGCGTTACCATCGGCGAATATGCCTTCATCGGCGCTGGTGCAGTGGTCAATCGCGATGTGCCGTCCTATGCCTTGATGGTGGGCAATCCGGCCCGTCAGATCGGATGGGTGAGCCGACACGGCGAACGGCTCGATTTACCCTTATCCGGCGAGGGAAGAGCTGTTTGTCCTGTGACTGGGGAAAAATATATTTTGAAGAATTTGCATTGCTCTCAGGAGGATTTCGCGTAATGACTAAACCTGTCGTGCGGTTTATTGATCTCAAGGCGCAATTTCGTGCACTTGAACAACAGATCAGGGCGCGAATGGATGCTGTGCTTGAGCATGGGCAATACATCATGGGGCCTGAAATCAGGGAGCTTGAGGAAAAACTGGCCGCATATGTGGGTGTAAAGCACACCATTACCGCAGCCAGTGGCACTGACAGTCTGGAAATCGCCCTCCGCGCCCTGGATATCGGCCCAGGCGACGAAGTCATCACTGTACCCTTTACCTGGATTAGCACTGCGGAAGTCATTGGCCAGGTCGGGGCGAGGCCTGTATTCATCGACATTGATCCGGCCACTTACAACATGAACGTGGATTTATTGGAAGGAGCCATCACTCCGCAAACAAAGGCGATCATGCCGGTCAGCCTTTTCGGGCAGATGCCGGATTATGAGCGGATTAATGCCATCTCCGCCCGCCATGGCAATCTTCCGATCATTGAAGACGGTGCCCAGAGTTTCGGTGCCACTCAACATGGACGGCGCAGTTGCGGGGTTACCACCATAGGCTCCACCAGTTTTTTTCCGGCGAAACCTCTTGGCTGTTATGGTGATGGAGGGGCACTTTTCACCAATGACGACCAACTTGCCGACACAATGCGGGCCATCCGCACCCACGGAGGTCTGCAACGCCACAATCATCCCTATATTGGTATGAACGGCAGGATGGACACCTTACAGGCCGCTATTCTGTTGGCCAAGTTGGAGCGTTTCGATTGGGAAGTTCAGCGTCGTCAGGAAATCGGCGCCCGCTACACGACCCTGATCAATGCCGCTCGCACTCTCCAGTCAGTCCTTACCCCGGTCCTGGCCGAGGGCAACACCAGTGTTTATGCCCAATATACTATCCGGACGCAGAATCGCGATTCTTTGGCTGCGTATCTCAAGGAACAATCCATCCCCACAGCGGTTTACTATCCGAAATGTCTGCACGAGCAACCGGCGTTTGCTTTCTGCGGTTACAAGTGGGGGGATTTCCCCGAGTCAGAGCAGGCATCGCGCGAGGTGTTGAGCCTTCCCATGCATCCATACCTTACCGAAAATGAACAAGAAAGAGTAATAGCTGTCTTTCACTCCGCTCTCTCGTTTCAGTTCTAAGAGGTATCGGCAATTAAGCATGGCGGCTCCTATAGTAACCTGAAACTCAGGTTACTGTTTAAAAGCGGATTTGTTCGCAACGTATCTGTGCTGGCGGGTGGCACCGCATTTGCGCAGGCACTTGCAATTTTTGCGCTCCCTATGCTCACCCGCATCTATTCCCCAGAAGAGTTTGGAGTATTAGGAGTATTCACGGCCTTATTAGGCATGACATCGATCATTGCCAGTTTGCGCTACGCAATCGCCATCCCGTTGCCGGAATTAGACCAATCTGCGGCAAGTTTGCTTGCAGTGGCGCTGGGATGTGTCGTCGCAACAACGGCAGCGGCAACGGTGACTATATTCTTATTCGGCCAACAAATCGCGTCCTTGATGAACGCCCCTTCGCTCGCCGAATATCTCTGGCTGCTCCCGATAGCTATTGCTGCCACGGGGGCATATTCAGTATTTCAGTACTGGGCAACACGTAAAAAAGCCTTTGCGCGGATCGCACGTACGCGAATTGAGCAATCCATCGGGGGTGTCTTAACTCAGCTGTTCATGGGCTGGGCAGGTTCGGGTGCCTTGGGGTTGATCGTTGGGCAGATTGTGAGTAATGGCGCGGGTCTTTTTGGGCTGGCGTGTCGAGCATTCAGTGAGGATCGCGCGGCCTTGCAGGGCGTCGGGATTGCAGAGATGAAGACGGTTGCCCGTGAGTATGACCGGTTTCCAAAGTACTCGACCTTTGAGGCGCTCACCAATAGCGCCGGTGTTCAGCTGCCCATCATCTTGATCGCCAGCCTGACAGCGGGTGTCGAGGTTGGTTATTTAATGCTCGCCATGCGGATAATGCAAGCACCCATAGGGCTTATCGGGTCATCCATTTCCCAGGTGTATTTTTCGCGTGCAGTCGAAGAGCATCGAAATGGCCGCTTGGGGGATTTTACAGCCCGCACGTTAGGAGGGCTGGCAAAAAGCGGAGTAGGGCCGCTGATTTTTGTCGGGATCATCGCCCCTTCTGCTTTTGGTTTGATTTTTGGTGCTGCTTGGCAGCGGGCAGGCGAACTCGTGGCATGGATGACGCCTTGGTTTGTGCTCCAGTTTCTTGCATCGCCTGTTTCGATGGTCTTGCACGTTACAGGCAATCAGAGAAAGGCCCTAATTCTTACGGTGTCGGGCTTGTTGTTGCGGGTGACACTTGTATCCATCGGTGCAAGTCAGATGATGGGTGGATCAGTTTCTGAAAGCTACGCTATCTCAGGTTTTATTTTTTATTCAATATGCTTATATGTTTTTTGTGAAATAACGAATATTTCGAGCCGACACCTGGTCCGTGAGCTAACAGGGGCGCTACCTCTCATAGCGTTATCGATTGTTTTAGCCATTGGGTTGAAATTGGTATTAGTGCATGTTGTTGTCTCGCAGTAAAAAATACCACCAAAAGTCATGTTGAGCGATATGGATTAAAGGATGTTTGGATTAAAGAATGTAATCAAGGACAATAGGGCATGGATATTGCCACTTTCAGTTATGTTGGCCCGCTTTTTTTATGATAGGAAATATATTCGAGGGCGTCACTTCGAGGGCTCATTTGGTGGTTTGAGATGGGTGTTAAAGGGGCTGTGGCAGCAGAAAATTCTTGGATTTAACAGGAACATACCTTGGCCTTGCGGACATAATGTTTTCATTTCAAATCCAAAAAATATCGAGTTTCACCCGGATGACCTCAATAATTTCCAGTCGCCAGGAACGTATTTCCAAAATTTTAGCGGGAAGATTATATTGAAACGGGGTTGTTATATCGGACCGAATGTTGGAATTATCACGGCCAATCATAGTCTGGATAATCTCGAAGAGCATGAGCATGGGCAAGATGTAGTTGTCGGCGAAAATTCATGGATAGGAATGAACGCTATTTTACTACCGGGAGTAATTCTGGGCAGTCAAACTATCGTCGGTGCCGGTGCTGTCGTCACGAAAAGCTTCCCGCATGGCAAATTGGTTGTAGGTGGTAATCCCGCTAGAGTTATTCGCAAATTGGAGAGACCAGCTATCCCGCCGTCTCAAACCCAGTAATTTTAACAGACGAAAAATGAATAACAAAAAAATATTGTTTCTCTCAGCATTGGATTTCAAGGAGAAATCAATTCAAGTTATACGGAAAACCCCTGAAGCTTATGCAAAAGCTGGTTGGGATGTGCATTACGTTGTGGCGCGCGATGAATCACGGCACAGCAATTATTGTTATGAAAAAGTAATTGAAGTGGAAGGTGTAAAAACATACCGTTTTAATTGGCCATTGCAGTGGATTCGTGACCAGATTTCCTCACGAATATCGTTGCTATTGCTGACAAAAGTGATCAGCCTGCTTGTGGTAATCAGGCTGGCCTGGAACGGGGCAAAAATCTTGCATACTACCAAGATCGATGTCGTGTATGGGTACGAGGTACACGGAGTGTTGGCAATTCATTTGCTGAGCCTTTTCGGATTAAATATAAATAAAGACAAAAGGAAGGTGTCAAGATTTCAAGGAACTTTCTTAAATGAGATGATCGAGGCGAAGCAATATGGTCGAATCCTCTTCAATTTTGATTTGTTTTTGGCCTTATGGCTGCCGTCTCATCTGTGCATTATGACCGACGATGGGACGCAGGGAGATAAAGCATTATTGAAAATATCATCCAAAAATCTGCCAGTTTTACATTTTTGGGTGAATGGCGTTGATGTAAAGATACAAGAGGCAAAACAAGTTGAGAAAATAAGAGATAAGCTTAATCCGCTCGCCGAAGTAGTGGTCTTTCTTTCTGTCTCCAGGCTTGTCAACTGGAAGCGTGTTGACAGAGGGATCAGAGTTCTTTCTGTGCTCAAGGATAAGTACAAAATTACGGCATTTAAATACATTATTCTCGGAGAAGGCCAAGAGAGAACAAGCCTGGAGGCTTTGGCCAAGGATTTAGGTTTGTCTAAGCAAGTACTATTTTTGGGTGCTGTTCCAAATTCTGAGGTAAGGAATTATCTGGAGGTTGCGGATTATTTTATTAGCACTTACGATTCCTCAAATGTCGGAAATCCTCTTCTCGAAGCGCTCGGTGCTAATAAGATTATATTTACGCTCAACAATGGAGACACTAATCGTTGGATACAGCATGGGGTGAATGGTTTTATATACGATGTGGATGATAATTTTTTTGGATCAATGGCGAGAGATATGTATGCAGTCATGCGGGACACCGTATTGCGCACTACAATTTCAAGAGGGGCGAAAGAAACCGCAGCCACAAAATTGTGGTCATGGCAGGAGCGATTGGATGCGGAAATAAATGCGGTAGGAAACTTGTTTTTGCAATGAAAATAAAGTTTTCTTCCCTTGTTAATTTGTTCTTGATCTCTGCAGTACTCGGGTCGGGCGTCGGCTACTCTCACCTGTATTTATTCCATGTGTGCCTGTTGCTTTTGGTTGGAGGGGCAATATTATTGTATTCGGCTGGGGTAAAAAGACTTTTCTTGAAACCAAAATCGATATTGTCAAATTTTTTTTTATTGATGATATTTTGGTACGCATCTAGCTTGTTTTGGTCAATTGAGCCCTTCTATACCTTGCGATATCTTGTTTACATTATTTTTGGGGTTGCTATTGTCTATGTAATTGTCGGTCGAGCCGTTTCAGAAGAGCGTTACCAAAGGATTTTTAACGTGCTTAAATGGGCTTTTCTGTTGGAAATCATCGTTGCCATATTCGAGTCTTTTACACCTTTTCGATTGCCGACTTCGCCATATTCAGAATATGCGGTCATCTTCTGCAGGAAGGTAACAGATTTTGGATTGTTTGATGATGCAGTTACACAGGCCATTAAAAGCGTGCCAACTGCCTTTCATGGGAATCCCAACAATTTAGCGATAGTGATGACAGCAATGTTGCCTTTTTTTCTCTTTCATCACCGATTGATGTTTAAGGTGACCGGCTCGTTATCCGTGCTGATTGTGATCGTTATGGCCGGTTCACGTGGGGCTTTTATCGGAGCAGTATTTGGTATGGCGTTATACTTTGCCATCACAAATATTAAGCGTTTTTTAGTCTTCTGTCTCTTTGGATTAGTTCTTTCTTCTGTGCTTATCGGATGGCTCGATGAGTTGAAAATATCAGAAAACCGGAAAGTTGCGGAATATGCATATACAGCAGATGTTTTAATTGCTTATTTAGATGAAGAAGACACCAGCGGCGGGAGCATATCAGTCCGTCAGCAGTTATTGAAAAATGGCCTTGATGCGCTTTATTTCACCAATGGATTAGGCGTTGGCGGCGGAGGAAGTAATGCAGTTCAAGAAAGGCTTGGTGGTGTTGAAGGTAAGATAGTCAGTATGCATAATTTTTGGATTGAGGTACTTGTTGATGCGGGTGTGGTATTTTTTTTGTTATTTGTACTTTGGTATCTGACCGTCTGCTTCAAGCTGTTGATAATTTATTTAAGATCCTCCTCGCCGTTTTATAAATATCACTCTGGTGCATTATTTGTTTCTTTTTCGGCTTTTAGCGTCGCTTGCGTATCGGCAAGTTCTGTCATCTATCACTTGCCGATGTGGATTATGTTAGGCATGGGGTTGGCGTTAATAAATGTTCACTTAGAGTCCCTCCCCCTCAGAAAACTCGCTCATAGGCCATAACAGTGTGTAAAAAAAGGCTCATAACATGATTAAGGTTTTGCTGCTTTCTGATTCCTCTTCAGTTCACACCATTAAATGGGCGCGTGCTCTTTTCCTTTCGGGTGTTGATGTTTGCGTATTTGGATTAAATAGCTGTCCGCTTGATACTTACACCTCTTTTCCAGATGTTAGGGTTGTCTCGAGCAAGATTGATGCAGATGTTATACGGGCGAGTCAGGGGGCAATACAAAAACTCCAGTACTTCAAAGTATTGCCCATGCTTAAGCGAATTATTAAAGAGTTTAAACCTGACATTGTTCATGCCCACTATGCTACTAGCTATGGCTTGCTCGGCGCGCTCTGTGGTTTCCATCCCTATATCTTATCAGTTTGGGGTTCGGATATTTTCGATTTCCCGAATGTCTCCTTTGCTCATCGCAGCTTAGTCACATTCAACTTGATGCGTGCGGATAAGATTCTTTCCACCTCTCATGTAATGGCGATTGAAACGCGTAAGTATACCGGCAAGGCTATTGAAGTGACGCCATTCGGTATTGATTTGGCTGTATTCAAGCCACAATCTGTTGACTCTCCTTTTGCGCCCGAAGACATTGTGGTCGGCACCGTAAAGGCGTTAGAAGAAAAATATGGTATTGAATATTTGATTCGCGCTTTTCATCAGGTGCGGTGTTGGCATCCACAATTGCCGTTGAAGCTGCTCATCGTTGGTGGTGGATCGCTTGACTCATACCTCAAGGGATTGGCAAGCGATTTGGGATTGGATGATTGCGTGGTGTTTACAGGATGGGTTCCATACGATGATGTGCCCAAATATCACAACATGCTCACAGTCTCAGTCTCAGTCTCTAACAGTGAGAGCTTTGGCGTGGCGATTATTGAAGCGAGTGCCTGTGAGAAGCCTGTGGTGGTCAGTGATGTGGGTGGGTTGCCTGAGGTGGTCGAAGATGGCGTGACGGGCATCGTTGTGCCACCGAGGGATGTGACAGCTACAGCGTCGGCGATAGAATGTCTGGCAATGGGCGAAGAATTAAGGCTGAAGATGGGGCACGCGGGACGCGAACGTGTGAAACGTTTGTATGATTGGAATGCTAATGTTTCGCAAATGATCGATATTTACAAGGGGCTCATTTCCTAATGAAAATTGTCACCATTCTCGGCGCCCGGCCCCAGTTCATTAAGGCCGGTTCGGTCAGTCGTGCAATCCTGTGCCGGAAAGAAGGCGGCGTGGATATTAAAGAAGTCATTGTTCATACCGGCCAGCATTATGACGCCAATATGAGCGATGTGTTTTTTAGTGAAATGCAGATCCCCACACCCGATTATTTTTTAGGTATTGGCGGTAAAACCCACGGCGCCATGACCGGGCAGATGATCGAAAAAATCGAAGAGATTTTGGTCAAAGAAAAACCGGATTGGGTGATGGTGTTTGGCGATACCAATTCTACTTTAGCCGGTGCGATTGCGGCCAGTAAATTGCACATTAAGATTGCCCATGTGGAAGCGGGGCTACGCTCTTTTAATATGCGGATGCCGGAAGAAGTGAATCGCATTTTGACGGATCGGATTAGTTCTGTTTTGTTTTGCCCGACTCAAGCGGCGGTGAATAACCTGAATAATGAAGGCATTAACCAATGGCAAACCGGTGCCAAAGTCGTATTGTCTGGTGATGTGATGCAGGATGGAGCCATTTTTTACCGAAACTTAGCCCAACAACCACCAGGCCTGGTGGTCAAAGAAGGCTTTGCGCTCTGCACCATTCACCGTGCTGAAAATACCGATGATCCACAGCGTTTGGTGAATATAGTGATGGCCTTGTATGAGATTGCACAAAGCAAGCAAGTTGTTTTGCCATTGCACCCGCGTACCAAAAAAATCTTGCAAACTGGCGATTACGATACCTCGAACTTAACCATTATTGATCCGGTTGGCTATTTAAATATGGTGTGGTTGATCGACCACTGCTCAATGGTAATGACGGACAGCGGCGGCTTGCAAAAAGAAGCTTATTTCTTTGGCAAACCGTGTATCACCATGCGCGATGAAACCGAATGGGTCGAGTTGGTCCAGGCGGGTGCAAATGTTTTGGTGGGTGCGGATAAAACTAAAATCGTGGCCGCCTATCAAGCACAAAAATCATTCAAGAGCCAAAAGCTGGATGAATCGTTATACGGTGGTGGCAGAGCGAGTGAGAGGATTGTGTTGGAGTTATTAAATGGTTGAGGTTGAGCTGAAAACCTTTTGGTTGATAAATCAATATTCTCCAACACCTGAAACGGGCATGGGGGGCACCATTACAACATGGGGCGAGAGTTGGCAAAACAGGGGCAATCGGTCAAACCGCCGAAAATGTCGGGAGATGTGTAGCTTCAGCTGGTAGAGGGTTCTGAGTTTGTGTGGCTTCGGATGCCGCCATATCTAGAGGCGCATAATAAGAAACGTAGAAACAGTGATTTGCCTCTATTATTTTTTATTGTTATTTTTGAACTGACAAATTTTGCAGCGTAAGGAGTAGTCCATTGTCGACCATTGATCTAATAGCCGGGGCGCGGCCCAATTTTATGAAGATTGCGCCGATTATTGTTGCCCTGCAGGCGGCAGCTAAGCGGGGTGCTGATTTGCGTTATCGCCTGATCCATACCGGTCAGCATTATGACCGGGCCATGAGCGGTGATTTTTTTACCCAGCTGGGGATCCCTGAACCGGATAGCAATCTCGAAGTTGGTTCCGGTACCCAGGCGGAGCAGGCGGCGGCCATTATGGTCCGCTATGAGAAGGTGCTGTTGGAGCAGAGCAGTGATCTTTGCTTGGTGGTGGGTGATGTCACATCCACCATGGCCTGCGCCATTACCGCCCGCAAACTGGGTGTGCCGGTGGCCCATGTAGAGGGCGGTATTCGTTCCGGCGACTGGACCATGCCCGAGGAGATCAACCGAGTGGTGACGGATGCCATCACCAACTGGTTTTTCACCACCAGTGAGATCGCCAATGACAACCTGCGTCGTTCGGGTGTTGATGATGAGCGGATCTTTTTTGTCGGCAACACTATGATCGACACCCTGCTGGCCAACATAGCACGGCTGCAAAAGCCTGATTTTTTTGATGAGTTGGATCTGAAGGTGGGGGAGTATTTCGTTACCACCTTGCATCGTCCATCCAATGTTGATAGCGGGGATAGCTTTGCGTGTTTGTTGGCGGCCATTGGTGAGGCAACTCGTGGTTTGCCGGTGGTATTCCCTGTGCATCCACGCACGGCAAAGACCTTACATGCCCTGGGGGGGATACCGGATAACCTGCAGCTGGTCGATCCACAGCCCTATTTGGAGTTCAACTATCTGGTGAAGCACGCCAAGGCGGTGATCACCGACTCTGGCGGAATTACGGAAGAAACCACGGTGATGGGGGTGCCTTGCCTTACCCTGCGCGATAGCACGGAACGGCCAGAAACTGTGACAATTGGGACCAATGAATTGCTCGGAACGGATCCGGCTGCGCTGAGACCGGCGCTGGATCGGCTTTTTGCAGGTGAATGGGAAAAAGGGGCCATCCCGGAAAAATGGGATGGCAGGACGGCAGAGCGGCTGGTACTAATTCTGGAGCGGCTGCTGTCTTCCCACAATGGATTCTGATGATTTGTGCCAATTTGATACGTCGTTACTGGCATACTTTTCGTTATTTAAAGCCGATGCCGCTTTATGGGCGGCTTTGGTTTCGTCTGTGCCTACCGCTTGGAAAGAGTAAATAGGGGATTAAAGGTGGCAGGCTTCCATGACGGCTTTCGCCGGTTGACTGGACGAGTGGTGCACCGTCGACGCCGGGTTATTAACGGCAATAGCTTGCGGATAAGGGATCAGATTGAAGGAGGTTTCATCAACGCCGTGGCCTGCTATCATTTTCATCCGGAAATGGAGGTGAATATGAGTGGGGACGAGATCGGAAGGTTTCAATTTCCGGGTGGAAGGAGAATCAGTTTTCAGGTTGTGCAAGGCCAAGGTCGCCTGGAAAGATCTACTTATCATCCGGAGTTTAACATAAGTTTGGAAAATTTTTGCCTGGCGGTCGATTTTGCGGACCCGAACTTGAGGTGATTTTTGAGAATTTTGGTACTTAGCTTTTACTATAGCCCCGATCTTTGTGCCGGTTCGTTTCGCACCACAGCCTTGGTCCAAGCGCTGCTGGAGCTGCTGCCGGAGAATTCGCATATCGAGGTGATCACTACGTTGCCTAATCGTTATAGCAGCTTTTCGAACGAGGCGCCTGATGTAGAGGAGCTGCCTCGATTGACCATCCGGCGGATCAAGCTACCACCGCATCACAGCGGGATGGTCGATCAGTCCAAAGCCTTTGTCACCTATGCGCGTCAGGTGTCGAGGCTGGTTCGGCATGGAGAATATAACTTGGTATATGGTACATCCTCTCGGTTGATGACAGCAGTGCTCAGTGCCTGTGTCGTCCGCAGAAAGGGATTGCCCCTTTATTTGGATATTCGGGATATATTTGTTGATACGATTAAAGATGTCTTGCCCAGTAAGATGGCTGTTTTAGCTAAACCTTTTTTCTCCCTGGTTGAGCGCTGGACGATTAGCCGTGCTCAGAAAGTCAATCTTGTGTCTCGTGGATTCGAGGGCTATTTTACCTCTCGCTATCCTCAGCAGAATTACTCCTACTTTACCAATGGAATAGACGATGAATTTCTTGTTGCCCGCGAAGCCGGCTCCAAGACCTCAAAAAAATCGGGGCAGCCATTGACAATCCTTTATGCCGGGAATATTGGCGATGGACAGGGGATGCATGCGATCGTTCCGGAACTGGCCAAGCGGTTGGAAGGACGGGTGCGGTTCCGGGTGATTGGGGATGGTGGTCGCAAAGATCGGCTAAAGAGCCGGTTGCGCGAAATGGGATGTGTCAATGTGGAACTTCTGTCACCAGTTAAACGTGACGAGTTGTTGCAGGAGTATCGACAGGCGGATGTTCTATTTCTGCATTTGAACAATTATCCTGCCTTTTTGAAGGTGCTTCCGTCCAAGCTATTTGAATATGCGGCGACGGGTAAGCCTGTGTGGGCGGGGGTGGCTGGGTATGCAGCGGAGTTCGTACGTGCCGAGATAAAAAATGCTGTGGTATTCCCCCCCTGCGTCGTGGACGAGGCTGTACGTGTTCTCGGAGAACTGAAGATGGAAGAGGTAGATCGTACGGAATTCAACGAAAAATTTGCCAGAAAAAATATCGTGCGTAATATGGCCATGGATATCTGCTCGGTCCTCTCCAATGTCTGAGGGACTGGTGGTTTTGACGGGAGCGAACGGGTTTATCGGGTCGACTTTGATGCATCTGCTGCGTGAACGCTCACGTGAGTTCCGGCCAATAGTGCGGCAGAGGTGTGGCCTTGCAAGGTCTGTAGCTGTTGGGGAGATCGGCCCGTTAACAGAATGGAGTACGGTACTGCAAAGGGCTGATAGCGTGGTACATATGGCTGCCCGCGTACACATTATGCGCGACGAGGCTGCCGATCCGCTGGCGGAATTCCGCAGGGTTAATGTGGAAGGTACCTTGAACCTCGCCCGACAGGCGGCTAAAGCGGGTGTGAAAAGATTTGTCTATCTCAGTTCCATCAAGGTCAATGGCGAACAAACGCTGCCGGGGCAATTTTTCACCGAGGAGGACGTGCCTGCACCGCTTGACCCCTATAGTATTTCCAAGTATGAAGCGGAAGAGGGGCTGCGTAATCTCGCTCAAAAGACAGGAATAGAGGTAGTGATTATTCGTCCGCCTCTGGTCTATGGGCCGGGGGTAAAGGCCAATTTTTTGAATATGATGCACTGGCTGTATAAGGGGGTACCGCTGCCTCTGGGGGCAATTCACAACCGCAGGAGCCTGATGGCGCTGGACAATCTGGTGGATTTCGTCATCACCTGTCTTGATCACCCGGCCGCAGCGAATCAGGTATTTCTGGTCAGCGATGGCGAGGATCTCTCCACCACGGAGCTGTTGCGCCGCATGGGGTTGGCACTGGGCAGGCCGGCGCGCTTGATACCGGTTCCGGTTTCTTTGCTGACAGCCGGGGCGGCGTTGTTGGGCAGGCGCGACATGGCGCAGCGGCTGTGCGGATCATTACAGGTGGATATCTCCAAGGTGCGGACGCTGCTCGGCTGGAAGCCGCCCATCAGTGTGGATGAGGTGCTGCGTCGGACAGCCCAGGGTTTTTTGCATGAAACGACTCTTTGATCTGATCCTGACCGTTTTGGCGGCATTTGTCCTGGGGCTGCCGCTTGTCCTGGTGGCCTTGCTGGTCAGGCTGACGTCTGCAGGGCCGGTGTTGTATTGGTCTGAGCGGGTGGGGCGTAATAACCTGATTTTCAGGATGCCCAAATTCCGCAGCATGCGGGTGGGCACCCCGACGGTGGCCACCCATCTGCTTGCTGATCCGGTGGCGCACCTCACCCCCATTGGTTCCTTTCTGCGCAAGTCCAGTCTGGACGAATTACCCCAACTGTGGAGCATCCTCAAAGGCGATATGAGTTTTGTCGGCCCTCGACCGGCGTTGTTCAATCAGGATGATCTGATTGCGCTGCGCACTCAATATGGCGTGCATGAACTGGTGCCGGGGTTGACCGGCTGGGCGCAGATCAACGGTCGGGATGAGCTGCCGATCCCCGAAAAGGTGAAACTGGATGCTGAGTATCTGCAAAGACGAGGGCTGGGGTTTGATCTGCTGATTTTGTGGCGAACCTTGATAAAGATAGTGGCGCGGGACGGGGTTTCGCATTGAAATGGAATGAAGAAGCAAGATGTAAGGCTGTGGGGGCGAGTTGGGTATGCCCTTGTCGTGTCAGGCTAATTGCACGATTTGGTTCAGCACGGCGCACATTCCCAACGCTCGAAGTTCTCATGCCGTGCCCACGCTCCGCGGCGGCGGTTTGGCGATCGTTGTGACTTTTCTCTTCGGGTTAGCGGTCCTGCGGTACAGTGTCGCCTATCTTCCTCTTGTGGTCTTTGCGGTTGCTGTTGGGCGCGGGAACGATAAACAGCTGACGATGTTGACAAGATGAAAATGGGGAGCTATGTTAGGCGTTTCAGGCCGTTTCCAAAGTTGATGGTCTCACAAAAACTGAAAATTAACCACAGAGACTACTGAGCACGCAGAGGTAACATGCTGTAATTTAAAAATTTTCTCTGTATCCTCTGTGCTCTCAGTGGTAAAAAAAAGACTTTTTACTATTTCATCAAAATTGAAGAACACTGTTGAGGAGGAGCAGGCATGCCGCAAACCTATCTGCGCAAACTTTTTTTTAACCGCTGGGCCGCGTTTTTGCATGATTTGCTCTGGATCCCCTTGGCTTTTTTCGGTGCATACTGGATTCGTTTTAACTTTGAAAGTATTCCTCCGCGCCTGCTTACGATATGTTTTCATATCTTGCTGGTTATTTTTCCCATCCAAGGCTTGTTGTTATGGTTGTTTGGTCTTTATCGCGGCATGTGGCGTTTCGCCTCCCTGCCTGATTTGCTCCGTATCCTGAAAGCGGTTTTCAGTGGCACTGCGGTTTTTCTACTTGTTTTCTTTCAATACAATCGTCTTGACAGTGTTCCTCGAGCGGTTATTTTTCTCTACCCATTGTTGCTCATTTGCGGGCTTGCCGGGCCTCGTTTTTGTTACCGCCTCATTAAGGACCGGAACAAAATTTTCAGCAAGCAGACAGGACAGCGAACCCTGATTGTGGGTGCAGGTCAGGGTGGCGAATTGCTTGTCCGGGATCTCCTTCGGCAACCCGATTATGTTCCCGTTTGCCTGGTGGATGACAATCATGCCAAGCATGGCCGAGAGATTCACGGGGTTCGTGTTTGTGGCTCTCTTGACGATATTGAGGACTTGATTGACAGCTACAATATCGAGCTTGTCCTTCTGGCCATCCCTTCAGCAGGCCGCAATGTGATGCAGCGCGTTGCCTCAGTCTGTGCAAAAGTCGGAGTCGTCTGCCGGACTTTGCCCTCAATCGAGGAGATGAACGGGCATCAGGAAACCATCAGTCAACTGCGGTCCCTTACTTTGGAAGATCTACTGGGAAGGGATCCTGTGAAGCTTGATCATCAGGCCATTGTTGACTATCTTGGAGGCAAGACGGTTCTGGTGACAGGTGGCGGCGGCTCGATCGGATCCGAGTTGTGCCGGCAGATTGCCGGGCTTAAGCCTTTGCGGATAATTATTTTTGATCATAGTGAATTTAATCTTTATGCCATTGATAATGAGCTTCGCACTTCATTCCTTGAGCTGAAAATTATTAGCGTCCTTGGCGATATGAAAAACTACGACAGGGTTGACTGGGTATTTCGCAAGTTTTCACCCAATGTGGTTTTTCACGCAGCAGCCTATAAGCATGTTCCCATGCTGGAGCTGAATCCGGCGGAAGGTGTTCAGAACAATGTTTTCGGCACAAAGGTTGTGGCTGATGCGGCGGACCGCTACAATGTTGACCGTTTTGTTCTGGTGTCTACCGACAAGGCGGTTAATCCCGCTAATGTCATGGGTACCACCAAACGCATTGCTGAGATTTACTGTCAGAACCTTAATCTTCGTTCTCAGACAAAATTTGTAACAACCAGGTTTGGAAATGTTCTCGGTTCAGCCGGCTCGGTTGTGCCGCTTTTTGAAAAACAGATCAAAAACGGTGGTCCGATTACCGTCACCCATCGTGAAATAAAGCGTTACTTTATGACCATTCCGGAGGCGGTGAGTCTGATTCTTCAGGCAGGATCAATGGGAAAAGGCGGCGAAATTTTTGTTCTTGAAATGGGCGATCCCGTCTATATCAAGGATCTCGCAGAACAGATGATTCGGTTGTCCGGGTTGGAGCCCTATCGAGATATTGAAATTAAATACATTGGTTTACGACCGGGTGAAAAACTTTTTGAAGAAATTTTTCATGAAAGTGAAGATCTGCGCGGAACAACTCATCCCAAGCTTCAACTAGCTGGTGCTCGAGAGTGTGATTGGGGGTGGTTGACAAAAGTTCTTGATGAGTTGAGCCGTGCTGCAACCAGCCGTGATGTGCCGGGACTTATCCGGCATCTGCGTGAAGTTGTACCTGAATATAAGGGGCTTCACGTCAGTGATAATGAGCAAAAGGCTGCTAAACCCGTCCAGCTTCGGGTTGTCGGGGGAGCTGATAGGGCTTAATTATAAGCTTACCTGTTCATTGCCCGGAAACATCTGTCTGAAGAGATATCCGGAAAGTCCGATCATGAGGCCAAGAAGAAACAATTCCTGGTTATGCCAGTTTTCAGGCTGAATCAGGGATAATATGGAAAGGATGAAGAGGAATTTGTAACCGATGCGGTGAAATCGCAGGATTTCACGCAGCACGTAAATATTGATTACCGGAACCACCAGGCTGAGGAGCAGAAAAAGGTCCAGCGCCCCGAAAGAAAAGGCGGTGAGTAATTTTTTGCTGGTAACAAAAAGCAGAATTATTCCCAGAACGAGATTGATAACCTGGAATTTTTTGCGATCCCGGGGGAGTGCGCTGTTGTTAAGATGAAAAAGGACTTTATGAGGTTCTTCTCCGTTGCGTAATTTGCGCCAGATTTCTCTTTTCCCTTTCCCTTCCCGCAGGAATTTTTCGATCTCCTGCTCTATTTTATCCGCCATCTGTTATTCCTTTGTTTTCTTGGTCGACATAGCTTGAAAAATTCGCTATATTACAAAGTTCTTATTTTCAGCAATCAAACAGAGCCTCTTGCGAAAGGCCATTATGTGTCGTTACGGTAAAATTTTTCCTTTTGATCGGAATGGCCGGGATAGTCGTATCGCAAAGATAAATATACGGTTTTGTAGCTTTTGCAAGAACCTCAAACATAAGATATGCAAAATTTACCAGATAATCAGAGAATAGTCATCACCGGTGTTGGCCTTGCTGCTCCCAATGCAAGCAGTCTTCCTGAGTTCAGGCAGAAATTGTTGGCTGGAATCAGTGAAATCCAGACCGTTGACTTGCGTTATATGGGAACTGCTCCTGCCGGTATTTGTTCCTTTGATGAAACAAAATACCGCAAGAAGAAAGAGAATAAACGTGGGACTCGGGCCGGCTGTATTGGTGTTTACTGTGCTAATGAAGCATTGATTGATGCAGGTATCGACTTCAGTTCGTACAACAGGGAATCCACCGGAGTGTATATTGGCCTCACTGAGCACGGCACGGTGGAGACTGAAAATGAAGTCTACAATATCAGCAAGTTTGACTACAATGTCGATTACTGGACACATCACCATAATCCTCGCACCGTTTTAAATAATCCTGCCGGCGAGATCACCATGAATCTTGGTATCACCGGTCCCCATTATTCTGTGGGTGCCGCCTGTGCGGCCGGCAATGCCGCGTTGATTCAGGGCGCGCAGATGTTGAGACTTGGTGAAGTGGATCTGGCCCTTTGCGGGGGGATTTCCGAATGTACGGGTTCTTTCGGGATTTTTGCCAGTTTCAAGGCCCAGGGAGCGCTGGCCGAACACGATGACCCGAAAAAAGCATCACGCCCCTTTGACCGGGACAGGAACGGCATCGTTATTTCCGAAGGTGGTTGCGTTTATGTTCTGGAACGGTTGGATCTTGCACTTGCGCGCGGTGCCGGGATATATGGTGAAATAACCGGCTATGCCATGAACTCCGATGCACGGGATTTTGTTTTGCCCTACGGTCCACGCCAGGCCGATTGCATGCGTCTTGCCCTGAAAAGGGCCGGACTTGCTCCGGGGGACATTGATATCATTAATACTCACGCCACCGGAACAAAGCAGGGGGATGGGGAGGAATGTCGAGCCATCCGGGATGTTTTTGCCGGATGTTCGGAAACGCATATCAATAACACCAAGAGTATTATCGGCCACGCCATGGGGGCAGCTGGTGTTCTTGAATTGGCAGGCAATCTGCCTTCTTTTTCGGATGGTCTGGTGCATCCGACGATTAACCTGGACAATCTGGACCCGGAATGCGAGCTGCCGAATATTGTTGCCAATGAACCGAAACAGCTTGACAAGATTACATCTATCTTGAATAACTCGTTCGGCATGGTAGGGGTAAATTCGGTGGTTATTGTCTCAAGATATGGTGATTGACAGTAGTTTGGCTTTCCCTTGCCGACAAGGATGGCGGCATTTTTTGCGGCCTTGCTTCAAATAGTCAACGATTTTTGAATTTTAACAAGTGTGGAGCAGTAGATGACACGTAATGAAATAAAAGACGTTATCATAGAAATAATTGCAGATATAGATGAAGATGCCGAGATGAATGATCTCAAAGCTGAAGAACCCCTGCGGGATCAGCTCGATCTTGACTCAATGGATTTTCTTGATATTGTCATGGAACTCAGGAAACGTTATAAGCTCCAGATCCCAGAAGCCGATTATCCCGAGCTTGCGACCTTGGCCAGCTGCATCAATTACCTGGAACCAAAATTAAAAGACGCGTAACAGCCGGTGGCTGATTATTCTCTCATCGTTATCGGCGGCGGCCTTTCAGGCTTGGCCGCCGGTATTCGTTTTGCCCGTTTCGGCGGCTCGGTTCTGATCCTTGAACAGCATGCCGTTCCCGGCGGCTTGAATTCATATTATTACCGCAAGGGCTTTCTCCTGGAAACAGGTCTCCATGCCATGACTAATTTTGCCGGTCCCCAGGAGAAACGTGCTCCCTTGAACCGTCTTTTTCGTCAACTGAAGTTCTCACGAAAAGATTTTGCCACCCATGAACAGTACTCTTCGCTGATTCATTTTCCCGACCAGGCGTCACTCCAGTTCTCAAATGATTTCAGTCTGCTTGAGGATGAGATTTTTCGAGTTTTCCCTGGAGAAATGGACGGATGGAGAACCTTCCTCGCCTTTCTTAATCAGTATGACCCTTTCACCCCGAAAGAGTGGATTTCCACCCGCACCATCATCGGCGGTTTCCTCCATGATCCTCTTTTGATCGATATGCTGTTGCTGCCGCTCATGGTGTATGGCAACAGCGAAGAACATGACATGGATTTCGCGCAGTTTGTCATCATGTTTCGTTCTATTTATCAGGAGGGTTTTTTCCGGCCTCCGGGGACCATGAAGGATTTTCTCGGGCAACTGCTTGAACAGTTCACCTCTTTTGGCGGTGAAATAAAATTCAACTGTCCGGTGAAATCAGTTCTCGTGAAAAATGGTCAGGCCGGCGCGGTGAAACTCGCAAGTGGGGAGACTGTTACCTGTAAAAATGTTATTTCAACCATCGGCGCGCCGGGAACCTTTTCCTTGCTTTCCCTTCCCTGCCGGGATGAAAAATTCGGGGGCAAAATGACTTTTGTCGAGTCAATTTATATCCTGCCCGATGAGGCTGCAAAAGAAATAAAACGAGACCATACGATCATCTTTTACTCCATGGGAGAGCGATTACGATACTGCAGGCCTGTGCAGGCAGTTGATCCAAGCTGGGGTGTCATCTGCTTCCCGGAGAATTTCCAAGGACTTGCTCCTACAGGTCATTTTCAGATACGCATCACCCATGCGGCAAACTATGACCTGTGGAAAAATGTTTCCAGGCAGCGTTACGATGCCATGAAAAAGGCGTGGTGTGCTAAGTCCCAGGACGTTACCGAGAAAATTATTGGGAATTATCGGCAAAACATTGTATATGAGGACTGTTTTACCCCTGTTACTATTGAAAAATTTACAGGAAAAGTACATGGTGCAGTGTATGGGAGTCCGGTCAAGATAAAAGACGGTCGAACCCCCTGTGAAAACGTGTTTATCGCCGGAACGGATCAGGGATTTCTCGGCATTGTCGGCTCCATGTTAAGTGGAGTGACCATCGTTAATCAATATCTGTTAAATAAAATTGATAATTGAAAATTGACAATTTGAATGTTTCATGACCTTTTTTGAAATATTCATAGATCTTTTCAGTTTTTAATTATCCATTGCCAATTTTCGATTATTTATCCATGGTTTATCAGTCAATAGACAAGGCAGAAGACAGATATGACGTCATTGTGGTTGGGTCCGGTCTCGGCGGTTTGACCGTTTCCAATCGTTTGGCAGCGGCAGGCCATAAGGTTCTGCTGCTCGAACACCACCATCGACTGGGTGGTCTGGCCACCTGGTTCAAGCGTAAGGGACATACTTTTGATGTTTCTCTCCATGGTTTTCCCCACGGCATGGTGAAGACCTGCAGGAAATACTGGAATGAGGCCATAAAAAATTCCATTGTCCAGCTCAAGAACATTGTCTTTGACAATCCTCAATTTTCACTGAAAACAACATTTGATCGAGAAGATTTTACTTCCATCCTGCAGAATAAATTTTGTATATCCGGTTCGGTCATCGAAGATTTTTTCACCACCGCCCGCAAGATGAATTTTTATGACGACCTCTCCATGACCACTCGGGAGCTGTTTGAGAAATTTTTCCCCGGTCGTTCCGATGTGCATCGCCTGCTGATGGAACCGATTACCTATGCAAACGGTTCCACCCTTGATGACCCGGCCATAACCTACGGCATCGTCTTTTCCAATTTCATGAGTAAGGGAGTTTATACATTTGAAGGCGGGACGGACAGGCTGATAGGTATGATGAAGGACGAGTTGGAAAAAAACGGGGTCACCATCTGCACCAGGTCAAAAGTCGATCGTATTGTCATTGAAAAGGGCAGGGTGCGGGGGGTGGATGTCGGAGGCCGAGTTATCAGCGCCACCTGTGTCATTTCAAACAGCGGCATCACCAATACCGTTGACAAGCTTGCCGGCCGTGAAGCGTTTCCCTCTGATTTCCTTGGGGAATTCGACCAGGTATCCATCAACAATTCAAGCTGTCAGGTTTATATGGGGATCAAATCGGGCGAAGACTTTCCCGATGTCGGCGACCTGCTCTTCACCTCTACCGCCGCCCGGTTTGACTCCTCGGAAATGCGGGACATGAAAACAAAAAGCAGGACGTTTTCAGTCTATTATCCCAAGACTCGCCCTGATGAGCGGCCCGATTATACGGTTGTTGCCTCCATGAACGGGAACTTTGACGATTGGGAGGCGCTTTCCGGTGAAGCTTATGAAGCGGCCAAACAGGACATGATTGAGCGCTCTCTTGATGATTTGGAACGCTATATTCCCGGAATTCGTGATAAGTGCGACTGGCTCGAGGCGGCGACGCCGAAGACCTTTCAGCGTTATACCCTGCACACCAAGGGAACCTCTTTTGGGACAAAATTTCCAGGACTCGATGTTTCCCGGAAAATTTTCAAGGTGGTACCCGGTCTTTTTCATGTTGGTTCGGTGGGAATTATCATGTCCGGGTGGCTTGGCGCTATTAATTACGGGGTCATTGTCGCTAATGACGCTGATGCATATTTGAGAAGTTGATGATGAATGATTTCAGCGGACAGAAAGTTGTTGTCAGCGGAGCCACCCGCGGGATCGGCAAGGCGATAACCCAGGCTTTTCTCACGCAGGGCGCTTTGGTGATCGGTCTTTATGCTTCAAACAGCACGGCTGCCCTCCAGTTTCAGGATGAGCTCGGTCCTCTTGGGGAGAACCTGCACCTGCACAAGTGTGATGTGAGCAGTTATCAGGAGGTGGAGAATTTTTATTCCACTGTTGAAGAACAGTTTGAGACCATCGACGTCCTCATTAATAATGCCGGGATCAGACGTGATGCGGTCATTGCCATGATGAAGGAGGATGATTGGCGGAGAGTAATCGACATCAATCTTACCGGTTCCTACAACATGGCGAAATTTGGAGTTCAGTTGATGATGAAGCAGAAATACGGCCGCATCATCTTCATCACTTCTCCCATGGCCCATATGGGTTTTGCCGGGCAGGCCAATTATGCTGCTTCCAAAGCGGGACAGATCGGCATGATGAAATCACTGTCCAAGGAAACAGGAAAGCGGAAAATCACTGTCAATTGTGTCTCCCCCGGCTTTATCGCAACCGACCTTCTCGATGATCTGACCCCTGAGCAGCTGGCGGAATATAAAAACATGGTGCCCATGCGACGATTCGGTAAGCCTGAGGAGGTTGCTGACGCAGTTCTCTTCCTGGCCGGATCTCAGGCGTCTTATATCAATGGTGCGATACTGGATGTTACCGGTGGACTTTAAGGAGTTTGTCCTTGAGCGGATTCCGCACCGTCCCCCTTTTCTCTGGGTGGACAGGGTTGTGACGATTGAGGAAAACCAGCTTGTTGCTGAAAAAACGATTCCTGTTGATCTGGATATTTTTCAGGGGCACTATCCCGACTATCCGATCATGCCGGGTGTTATCCTCTGCGAGGCTGTTTTTCAGGCAGGCGCAATTCTCATTGCAGAGCTGATGCGCCGCCAAACTGCTTCAGTTGAAACGAATGCGGGTGAGCAGAGCATTCCCGTACTGACCCGGATCCTTGGGGCCAAATTTAAACGGGAAGTCAAACCTGGTGAAGTCATTCAGATTAAGGTGAAATTGAAAGAGCAGGTCGGGTCTGCCTGGTTTCTCAGCGGCAAGATACTGGTCAACGACCGGACAGCGGTGAAAGTTGATTTTGCCTGCGCGCTGAAATAAAATTTTACAAATATTCAGAGAATCGACCGGTCACAGATATCATGGGTTTTCTAGATTTAGACGGGAAGATAGTCGCTGTTTTCGGATTGGCAAATCGCAAATCAGTTGCTGCGTCAATCACAAGGACACTTGTTGCCGAGGGGGTGAAAGTGATTCATGTGGTCAGAACTGAGGAACGGAAAAAAACGGCAGAAAAGCTCTTTCCCGGAAGCCCTGTGTTTATCTGTGATGTGGAGAAGGAAGAGGATATTGTCAGGCTCCATGACGAAATGGCGGACCGGCTCAACGGGCGTAAACTTTCCGGACTTGTTCATTCCATAGCTTTTGCCAATTATTCCGAAGGGATCAAACCTTTTCATGAAACCCTGAAAAAGGATTTTCTCCAGGCGATGGATATCTCCTGTTTTTCACTCATCTCTCTCTGTGGCCATTTGAAGAATCATTTTTCCTCTGATGCGTCAGTCGTGACCATTTCCATCTCGACCACCAGGATGGCTGCCGAGAATTACGGCTATATGGCGCCAGTGAAGGCTGCGCTTGAGTCATCTCTCTGTTTTCTTGCCAAGAGTTTTTCCGCTTTTTCCCGTGTTCGATTTAATGCGGTCTGCCCCGGTCTTCTCAAAACTTCCGCTTCAGCCGGAATTCCCGGTTATGTCGACAGCTATCTCTTTGCCGAAACCGCAACTTTGCGCAAGGAGGCGGTTAAAACCGAGGAGGCCGCAAATGTGGCAGCCTTTCTGCTTTCGCCCCGATCATCAGGGATCACCGGTCAGTGTCTCGTGGTCGATGCCGGTATGGGATCAAATTATTTTGACGCGGAAATTGTCGCAAAAGTGGTGGGGTGATCAATGCTCTACCAAAGAGTTTGTCTTTATCCTCCTGCCTATGAAGCGCCTCCGAATGTTGTCACATCCGAGGCCCTTGAGAATCGGCTGGCTCCTCTTTACCAACGTTTGAAACTGCCGGAGGGAAGGCTTGAGTTGATGAGCGGCATCCGTGAACGTCGATTCTGGGACAAGGGGACAAGGCCCAGTGACGGCGCAGCCATGGCGGGCAGGAAGGCTCTTGCTGCCGCTGATGTCGATCCGGGTGAGATCGAATGCCTCATCTTTACCTCTGTTTCGCGTGATATGATGGAGCCGGCCACCGCCTCATTTGTGCATCACCAGCTGAATCTGCCGCAGAAATGCCATATCTTTGATTTATCCAACGCCTGCCTTGGCTTTCTGAACGGTATGGTCATGCTGGCCAATATGATTGAACTCGGCCAGGTGAAAAAAGGATTGATAGTTGCCGGTGAAACCGCAGAAAATCTTGTTGAATCCACCATCTCGCACCTGCTCAATGATCCTTCCGTTACCCGGAAATCGATAAAGTCAAGTTTTGCCTCTTTTACCATCGGTTCGGGAGCGGTCGCCATGGTGCTTGGGGACCGGAATCATCATGATACCGGCCATCTGCTCTGTGGCGGCGCGGTCAGGGTCAACAGCAGTCATAATGATCTTTGCCGTGGAGGACAGGAAAACGGAGCCGGTATTCTGATGGCCACCGACTCGGAGGAACTGCTGAAGCGAGGTGTTGAGACGGCGGCCCTTGTCTGGTCGGATTTCTGCTCGGAACTCGACTGGAGAACTGACACCATCAGCCATTTTTTCTGTCACCAGGTCGGTCGGGCTCATGCCCAGCTGTTATTCGACACTTTGGGGCTTGATCCTGAAAAAAATTTTGAGTCATTGCCTTTTTGGGGTAATGTTGGTTCAGTATCAGCGCCCTTGACCATGGCCCTTGGTCTTGAACAGCGGGTAGTGGATGTTGGTCGCAGGGCGGCTTTGCTTGGCATCGGCAGCGGTATTAACTGTCTTATGCTTGGCATCGAATGGTAGGTTTGCCGGGAAAGAGTGAAGTCAGCTGTCTAAATCCAGATTAGAGGAGAGGCAACATGGACGAGCAGCAGGAAAAATTCAGGATTTTATTTGTTGATGATGTTCCGTCAAACATAAGGATTCTGTTGGAGATACTGCGTGCGGATTATGATATTTCTTTTACTGACAACGGCGCCGACGCTTTGCAGGTGGCCGCGCAGGAGCCGCAACCCGACCTGATCCTGCTTGATATCATGATGCCCAAGATGAACGGATATGAAGTGTGCAAGAAATTGAAGGCGGATGAAAAAACCAGTCATATTCCGATCATGTTCATCACAGCTCTCACTGATGAAGATGATGAAGAAAAAGGACTTAATCTTGGTGCGGTTGATTATATCCGCAAACCTTTCAATATGGCCATCGTTAAATCAAGGATAAAGACCCAGCTGGAGTTGAAGCAACACCGTGATAACCTGCAGAAACGGACCGAAGAGTTGATTGCCTTGAATGCCCAACTGGAAAAGGAAATAGAGGAAAGAAAGAAAACAGAAGCCATGGTGCAGGAGCATCTTTCCTATCTGCAGGAAATTATTAAAGATCATTCCTTTCCCTCTTCCAGGCGCACCTCTACTGATAAAGACGGTTTCCGTTCGGATGAATGATCCCGCCTCAATTCATGATTACCCTTTTTCCCCCAGACGCCACCAGCTTCCCGACGGGAATTGTCTTTCCTATCTTGATGAGGGACAGGGCCCGGTTGTGGTCATGCTCCATGGCAACCCGACATGGTCATACTTTTATCGCAAACTTGTTCGATTCCTGAAACAGGGGTATCGAGTCATCGTGCCGGATCATCTCGGTTGCGGTCTTTCCGACAAGCCGCAGGATTGGACCTATCAGCTGCGTAATCATATTGAAAATCTTGAAGATCTTATTCACGCTTTGGGTATCAGTCGCTTTTCCCTGGTTGTTCATGATTGGGGAGGGGCCATCGGCATGGGTTATGCGGTGCGTCATCCCTCGGCGATCACTTCTTTTATCATTTTCAACACTGCAGCATTTCATTCCAACCGCATTCCTGCGCGCATAAGATTGTGCCGGACTCCTTTGCTGGGGCCGCTTCTGGTCCGGGGATTGAACGGATTTGCCGCGCCTGCTGTTCGCATGGCAGTAACCAAACGGATGGATTCCCCCACGGCCCGGGCTTACCTTCTCCCCTATGATTCGTGGAAGAGTCGTATTGCAACTCTTCGATTTGTGCAGGATATTCCCCTGTCATCTTCGGATCCGTCCTGGCGGACGCTTAACGAAATAGAAAAGGGGCTGACCCGGTTTCACGACACTCCCATGCTTATTTGCTGGGGAGGAAAGGACTTTTGTTTTAACGATCATTTTTATCATGAATGGCAGCGACGATTTCCCCAGGCCAGCTGCCATTATTTTCAGGATGCCGGCCATTATGTACTGGAAGATGCATATGATCGGATTGCTCCCCTGGTTGAATCATTTTTGGTGGAAAATGCCGCTACTTTGTGATTATTTCCATGTCCCATTCCTATAACATTGCCCTGACCCTTGCTTCGGTTGCGGAAAAATATCCGGATCGAACCGCTCTTATTGTGTCCTCCGGCAACAAAACCAGCAAGTGGACATTTGCCGAACTTTTTGCGAACAGTTGTCGTTTTTCCAGGGTGTTGATGGATAAAGGGGTGAAACCCTGCGACAGGGTGATGCTCATGGTCCGGCCTTCCATGGATTTCGTCTGTTTGACTTTTGCTCTTTTCCAGTTGGGCGCAGTGGTGATTCTCATCGATCCCGGCATGGGATATCGGAATCTCCTGCGTTGTATCGGTTCGGTTCAGCCCTCTGTTTTTATCGGTATTCCAAAAGCTCATCTCTTTAAATTTCTTTTTCGTCGAGTTTTCGCGACAGTAAGGACTTCAATTGTGGCGGGAACTTTTTTTTCTCCTTTCAGGGCATATCCCGAGGATTCAGCAAAGGAGGAAATTTTTGATTTTCCAATGGTTCAGGCGAGTAAGGATGATCTGGCAGCCATCATTTTTACAACCGGGAGCACCGGTCCACCCAAAGGTGTTCAGTATACCCACGGCATATTTTTTTCCCAACTCCAGTACATACGCAATTATTACCGCATAACATCCTATGATCGGGACCAGCCTGCCTTTCCACTTTTTGCCCTTTTTTCAACAGCGCTTGGCGCCTGCGCCGTGATTCCGGAGATGGACCCCTCGCGACCTGCCCTGGTTGATCCGCAAAAATTCGTGCGAACCATACTGAAGCATGATGTTACCTATTCCTTCGGGTCGCCGGCCATCTGGAATGTGGTGAGTCGTTATTGCCTCGAAAAGGACATCAAACTCCCCATACGAAAGGTGCTGATGGCAGGTGCGCCGGTATCAGGAGAGCTTGTCGACAGGGTAAAGCAAATAATCGATGTGGCTGGAGAGGTTCATACACCCTATGGGGCGACAGAATCCCTGCCCATTGCTTCCATTGAGGGAAAGGAGATAGTAACGGAAACATGGCCTTTGACCAGAAAGGGGAAGGGGACATGTGTCGGTCGGCCTCTGCCGGATATTGAAATTCAAATAATGGAGACAGTTGAAGGAGCCGTTGCGGACTGGAACCAAGTCAAACTGCTTTGTCAATTTGAAATCGGTGAAATCATTGTCAGGGGGAGTGTGGTGACCCATGCCTACGACAACAATGAAGAGGAAAACAGGCTGGCGAAAATCAAAGATGGAGAAGCTTTTTGGCACCGCATGGGCGACATGGGATATTTCGATAATAAAGGGCGCCTTTGGTTCTGTGGGAGAAAGGCGCACAGGGTGCTGACCGCTGCGGGCATTCTCTATACGATCTGCTGCGAAGCAATTTTCAATGAACATCCCCAGGTTTTTCGTTCTGCCCTGGTCGGAATCGGCAGCCCGGGGGCACAGACACCGGTCTTAATCGTTGAGCCGTATGGGCGAATTAATGATGAGGCAACTTTTTTTGCTGAACTTAGTGAACAAGCACGAGGTAATAGCCTTACAGCAATGATCAGCCGTTTTCTCATCCATCCTTCATTTCCGGTGGATATTCGCCATAACGCCAAGATATTTCGAGAAAAGCTGGCAGTCTGGGCCGCAGAGCAGGTGGCGAAATAGGATGGAAAAGGCGGTTGTCACAGGTGGCGGGGGATTTGTCGGCAAGGCGGTGGTGCGCATGCTGGTCGATCAAGGGACCGAGGTTACGGTTATCGGTCGTAATCGGTATCCTGATGTGGAGTCGATGGGGGCACGAATGGCCTGCGGTGATATCCGGAACATGTCATTTCTTGACGAGGCTCTCCATGGACATGACACGGTTTTCCATGTGGCGGCGAAAGCGGGTATCTGGGGAAATTTTGACGAATATTATTCCATAAATGTGCAGGGAACGGAAAATGTGTTGGCTGCGTGCAGAAAAAATGGGATTAATAGGCTCATTTATACCAGTACGCCGAGCGTGGTTTTCAATCGAACCGATATCAAGGGGGTAGATGAAAAAACGGATTACGCCAATGAATTTCTCTGCCATTACGCCGAAACCAAGGTTATGGCTGAAAAGATGGTGCTGGCTGCAAACAGCAATTCACTGCTGACCACGGCGCTTAGGCCGCACCTGGTGTGGGGACCGGGAGACACCAATCTCATTCCCAGGTTACTCGCCCGAGGTAGATCGAGAAAACTGACACAGGTGGGGGATGGGACAAACATGGTTGATATTTCCTACATCGACAATGTTGCCCAGGCGCACGTGCTGGCGGGGAAAAACCTCGAAACGAACGGCAGCGCTGCCGGAAAGGCATATTTTATTTCCCAGGGAGAGCCGGTCAATCTCTGGGAATGGATAAATGATCTGTTTTTACGGCTTGATATTCCAAAAGTAGAAAAACAGATCGGTTTTGGCAAAGCATATTTGTTGGGAATGTTCTGTGAAAAAATCTATGCACTGTTTAAGATACGTCAGGAACCGCCCATGACCCGTTTTTTGGCCGAACAACTGGCAAAATCCCACTGGTTTTCTATCCGTAATGCCGAAACAGATCTTGCGTATAGCGCACAAATATCAACCGCCGAAGGAATGAGCCGGCTGGTTTCCTGGGTGAAGAAAAATCTCTGAGATGTATTGTTTGGTAGTTGGCTAACCTGGGGGGGAAAAGAATAAAAAACCCGTGCATCCATATGGATGCACGGGTTTTTTTTAATGTATAGGGCTACAGTTTTTTAGTGATCGATGCTCCCTCCGGCGCCACGCGGGTACCGGATACTTTCCACCATTTCCTGCACATCGGCGGGAGGAGGAGAAGTCATATGGGAAACCAGCACGGTCACCAGGAAGTTGATGACCATACCAACGGTACCGATGCCTTCAGCACTGATACCAAGGAACCAGGTGGGGCCGCCAAAGAATTTGTTGCTGATGATGTAGTAGGCGGTGAAGGAGATGCCGACAATCATGCCGCAGATCGCTCCTTCCCGGTTCGCTCGCTTGTAGAAGATGCCGAGCACGATAATGGGGAAGAAGGATGATGCGGCCAGACCAAAGGCAAAGGCAACAACCTGGGCGACAAATCCCGGCGGATTGATGCCGAAATAACCGGCAATAATGACGGCAAGCCCGATCATGACACGACCGACCAGCAACCGCTGACTTTCTGAGGCGTTGCGGTTGATCATACGATAATAGAGGTCATGGGAAATGGATGATGAAACAACCAGCAGAAGTCCCGAAGCGGTTGAAAGAGCAGCGGCAAGACCACCGGCTGCGACGAGCGCGATAACCCAGGGAGGCAGATTGGCGATTTCCGGGTTGGCGAGAACCATAATGTCACGGTCGATGAAAAGTTCGTTCTGGTTGTCAGTCGGAGCATTGGTTACAAGCTGCTGACCGTAAGAACCTTTTTCACCGCTGAAGGTCGGTTTGCTGCCGACAAAAGCATCTTTGGGATAATAATCGATGATACCATTCTGGTTTTTGTCAAGCCAAGCGATCAAACCTGTTTTTTCCCAGTTTTTAAACCAGGAAGGGGCTTTGGTATATTCTTTGCCGCTGATGGTATTGATCATATTGTAGCGGGCGAAAGAGGCGATTGCCGGGGCTGTGGTGTAAAGAATAGCAATGAACAGAAGGGCATATCCTGCGCTGAGGCGGGCGCCGCGCACGCTGGGTACGGTGTAAAAGCGGACAATAACATGGGGGAGTCCTGCTGTACCGACCATCAGCGCCATGGTGATGCAAAAGACGTCGAGCATTGATTTGCTGCCGGCGCCAAACGGTTTGGTGTACTCGGAGAAGCCGAGATCGGTATTAAGCTGGTTGAGCACGTCGAGCAGATACTTTCCTGCGTTGGCACCTTCGGTAATGGTGCTGCCGAAACCGAACTGCGGCAGAAAGGTGCCGGTTATCTGGGATGAGATGGCAAAGGCCGGAATCAGATAGGCAACAATGAGAACAAGATACTGGGCAACCTGGGTATACGTGATGCCCTTCATGCCGCCGAGTGAGGCATAAAAGAAGACGATGGCCATACCGATGAGGACACCGGTGTTGACGTCAACCTCAAGAAATCGGCTGAAAACGATGCCAACGCCGCGCATCTGACCGGCAACATAGGTAAATGAAACAAAGATGGCGCAAACAAGCGCAACGAAACGAGCCACATCCGAGTAATAACGGTCACCGACAAAGTCAGGAACGGTAAATTTGCCGAATTTGCGCAGGTAAGGGGCGAGAAGGAGCGCAAGGAGCACGTAACCGCCGGTCCAGCCAAGCAGATAGATTGAACCGGTGTAGCCCATGAACGAAATAAGGCCGGCCATTGAGATGAACGAGGCGGCGCTCATCCAGTCAGCAGCAGTTGCCATACCATTTGCCAGTGGTGAAACACCGCCGCCGGCAACATAGAATCCTTTGGTTGTCTTAACCCTGGCCAGCCAGGCGATACTTAAATAAAGGCTGAATGTGGCTCCAACCATTATGTAAGTCCATGTCAGAATTGACATTTTTGAATCTCCTTATTTTTATTGTTGTTTATCATTAGTGAAAAGCGACTTATAAGATTATCACCGTCAGTTTTTTTCAGAAACCAAAGTGAGTTTTCATCGAATATGAAATGAAAAATCATTATTCATGAACGTCAAATTCTTCGTCAACTTTTTTCATGCGGAAGTGATAGACGAAAATCAGAACAACAAAAACATAAATGGAACCCTGTTGTGCAAACCAGAATCCAAGGGGAAAACCGCCAATTTTGATGGCATTGAGCTGCTCGACAAAAAGTATGCCGCAGCCGTAGGAGACTATTGCCCATATAGAGAGCAATACGACCATTAGTGAAAGATTTTTCTTCCAGTACAGAGCCAGATCTTTTTTCATTCATTCCCTCCTTCTTAATTTTTCACATGATGATCTGTCAATTCATGCGGTGACAAAAAAATGGTATGACAGCTTACTGACTTTAAAAAGAGTAATTTTTTAATTTTATTCAAAAAAGGCTATAAAAACGTATAACTAAAAAATTCTTTGACGGTGTTACGAGTTTTTCAGGAAAAAATCAATAGGTAGTTGTACGTATGGTTCGTGGAGGGGAAGGAGTGTGATAGAAAAAATCATGTGAGTATTACTACTTAGGTGGTAATGCGCATTTTTATCGGCGTATATTTTTTTTGCACGCGAGAGAAATTTTTAAAATTTCATTGCCTGATTCCATGAGACAATTTCTCTTTGTAACTGGAATTGTGTGGAATTTTTCAGAATGGCGGCGATCTCTGCCAGTGTCGGATCTGATATTTTCAGACGTTGCAGCTTTTCAAAAGGAAGAAACTGGATCATCTGCAAGGATTTGACGGCACCAAGGGAGATGGGGACAGTGACTCCTGACTTGTAAGAAGCGCTGCACCTGCTGCATATAATGCCGTTTTCGGCAAGGCTGAACCGCAAATTGCGATCCTCCCGTACCATATCACTGCAAATGAGGCAATGATCAAGCTGCGGGCTAATACCAAGAATTTTAAGCATTTTTACGTAAAAGAAAAGAACTGTCGCGATAAAACGAGTTGCCTGGGATAATTGCTCCATGCACCATTGCAAAAGATAAAAAAGGTCTTCATCCCGATCGTTTTCCTTTGTCCATTGGTCGACCAGTTCACAGACCAGCATCGCCGCAGTATACCGCTTGTAATTTTCTCGGAGCGGAGGGTAGGAGGAGATTAATACGGCGCTGTCAACCCGGCTGAGGGTGGAATGACGGGATGGAACGGCTATGATCTGGAGCAACGAAAAGAATTCGAGCTTGTTGACGAATCGTTTCTTGCTTCGCTTCGCTCCTTTGGCAATTCCGTTCAATTTGCCGAAATGTTCCGTAAAGAACGTTATGATTTTGTCGGATTCGCCATAATCCATGACTTTGATGACAATGGATCTGGTCTCCAGATACGACATCAGGACGCCTTGCCGCAGGGGTTACACTCACTCTGGAGGAATGTCATCAGGAATTGTCAAGCGAATGGGGGTACCTGACTTGCCGGACAAGGAAAGTTCTCGGTCATTGACGAATATTTTGACTCCGCCGGAATTGCCGATGAAGAGTTTGATCCGGTTTTCCGCATCCCATCTGCTTTCAGCCCCTGGATCAAAAAGGTAATTGCGGGAAGTCTGGTCGTCAATGGTGGCCTGCATCCATGTCCTTTCGCTGAAAACAATATGCAGGGTTATTTTTCCCTTTGTTGCCGGTGGGGCAACCTGATCAGGCGTTGGCTGTGAAGAGGCGGGTTGCGGAGCGGTGACGGGAAGAGGTTGCGAGTTTTGTGTTACTATTTCATTCTGTGGCAACAGTACATCTGCTGATGAATTCACCTCCGGAGGCGCCGCAATTTCTCCGCTTGGGGATGATGGAATGGCGGTCTGGGCATCAGTTTTCATATCTCCGTTTGAGTATGTCGAGGAATCCATCTGAGTCTCGTTCGATTTTTCAAGAGATGTGAGTGCCTGGTTTATTTGTTCCTCAACGGAAGGATTGGTCCCCTCCTCGGGGACGGACAACATGGAATGATATGGGCTTATGGTGGTGCCGTAAAAGAAAAAATAATATCCCAATGCTGCAAGGACGGCAAGAACAAGAAGAAAGATGATTTTTTTTGAGCTGAAGAAAAAGGATGACGATTCCGCCAGTTTTTCATTGTAAAATATATCGTGGGTGTGGATGCCGGCTTCGTCGACAACGGACATTTCCCGAATATAACGTTCCAGTATTTCCTGGGGATTGAGGCCGAGATGTGCGGCATAGAGTTTTATAAAGCCACGGGAAAACACCTCGGCCGGCATCTTGGTCCGGTCATTATTTTCAATGGCACGGAGGGTAGCAATATGAATGCACGTTTCTTCGGCGACCTGTTCGATGGTGAGTTGCTTTTTCAGCCGTTCCCGTTGCAGGTAGCTTCCCAGGGACTGACCGGCGTCATGATCAACCGATTCATGCGTTTTCGTACGATTATGTGAGGAATCTTGAGCCATTTTTTTTCTGCCTTTAACCAATATCAGAGAAGTTCTTCCACATATGAATTTTCTCTTAGTTCTTTCACCCAGGAATCAAATTTCTTTTTGAGTTCCTGGTCATAAAGAGCTGTTCGAATTTCTTCCCGGATATCAGCCAGCGGCGCTTGGGTTATCACTCCGTCCTTGTTGCTAGAGAGAAGCTTGAAAAACTGGAATCCGGCCGGAGTTTCGATAACCTCACTGACGTCACCGGGCCGCAATTTACTGATGGCCTGCCACATATAGTCGGCCATCTCTGTTTTTTCAAGAAAACCGATATCGCCTCCATCTCGCGCGGAAGGCAAATCAGAATAATTTTTGGCAATGTCATTAAAGTTCTCTCCTGCCAAGATCATATCACGCAGCTGAGAAGCTTTTTTTGACGCCTCGTCCCTGGTGGCTGAACGTCCGGTTTCTCCCCATGTGCTGCCGAACTGGAGAATATGATATCCAACGTCGGCGCCGGTGTTCTCAGTGTTTATTGTCCGGTAGTATGCTTCCACCTGTTCATTGGTGATGACGACTTTGGAACGGATTTCATAGGCCAAGAGTTTGGAGCGGAGTATCTGCTTGCGGAGGTTTGAACGATAGTGTTTTTCTGTAATTCCCATTTTGAGCAGTTGAGTCCTGAACTCGTCAACAGTAACATTGTTTTCTTGAAGAATTCGGTCTATGGCCGCGTCAATCTCCTGGTCACCCACCTCCATATGGCGTTCCGCAGCCCGTTGGAGAAGAAGTTTTTCGTCGATCATTGATCGAAGAATTTCTTTGCGAGCCCGGGATATCGCCTCGTCGAGCTGAGCCGGTGGAACTTCGGTTTTTATTTTTTCAAGAGTTGGAGCTGCCTCCAGATCCAGTTCGGAAAGAGTGATGACCTCTTCGTTCACCACCGCCACAACCCGGTCAACCAGTTTTTCGGTTAAGGCGGTTGAGGTCGTTACCGTAACGAAAAGAAATAAAAGAGCAAGCAGAGATGAGCTTGCAAAAAAATGACGCTTAAAAGATGCTTGTCGTAACATGGTTGATTTATGATCCGGTGGTGGAAAGTTATGAATTCATTAAAAGATAATTATTCATTATTACGATACTAACCGAGGGCCTGCAATACTTTTTTGATTTGCGGAAAAAGGGAATCCCGGCTTTGATCCTGCATCGGGACTATCAATTTCCCCTCCGGTGTAAGGCGTATTTTGTTTTTGCTTTGGCTGATGAGTGAGAGAATCCGCTCAGGTGGCACCGGGGTATCGACTAGAAAGGAGAAAACGATATTTGCCCCCCCCTGTTCCAGTTTGGCGATTTTTAAAGTTCGCATGGCAAACTTGAGAGTGATGATATGGAGAAGATTGGTTGTTTCCTCTGGAATATCGCCATATCGGTCACGCAGTTCGTCCTGCAGGTCTTCAAGTTCCATTTCATTCCGAATGCTGGTTATTTTCCGGTAGGCAATATAGCGTTGATCGCTGTTTTCAATGTAGTGCTGGGGAATAAAGGCGGAAATTGAAAGGTTTATCTCTGGTTCAGGAGCAAAAGCATCGCCATTCATGTCTCCTTCACCTCCCCTCCTTTTGAGATCCTCGACTGTTTTTTGAAGCAGGTCGAGATACAGATCATAGCCCACAGCAGCAATATTGCCGCTCTGGGATTTTCCGAGGATGCTTCCGCCTCCGCGTATCTGAAGATCGCTCATGGCAAGTTTGAACCCGCCCCCCAGTTCGTTGTAATCCATCAAGGCCCGCAATCTCTGTTTGGCATCTCTGGAGAGGCCGTCAAGAGATGGCACGAGAAGATAGGCGTATGCCTGTTCGCTGCTGCGTCCCACTCTGCCCCGCAACTGATAGATTTCAGCCAGACCGAAGCGGTCGGCCCGGGTTATGATAATTGTATTGGCATTGGGAATATCAAGGCCTGATTCAATAATTGTGGTGCAGACAAGTACGTCCAGTTCTTTTTTGACAAAATTGACCATGATATCTTCAAGTTGAATGCCAGGCATCTGGCCATGGGCCACACCAACCCTGGACTGGGGAACAAGTTTTTGCACCATTGCCGCAGTTTCATAGATGGAATGCACTCTGTTATGGACAAGAAATACCTGTCCCTTGCGTTGCAGTTCCTTGATCACCGCCTCCTTGATCACCAGTTCATCATGCTTGGCAACAAAGGTTTTCACCGCACGTCGTCGGCCAGGGGGGGTGCTGATGACCGAAAGATCGCGGATACCGAGAAGTGACAACTGGAGAGTTCTGGGAATGGGTGTCGCAGTCAGGGTAAGAACATCAACGTTGCTTTTTATTTTTTTTATCTTTTCCTTGTGAGCCACGCCGAAGCGGTGTTCTTCATCAATAATGAGAAGTCCGAGTTTTTTGAAGATAACATCTTTGGAAAGAATGCGATGGGTGCCGATAACAATGTCGGTTTTACCAACTGCCAGATTTTCCACCACTTTTTTCTGTTCAGCCGGGGTGCGAAACCGATTCAGGCATTCGACCTGAACCGCAAATCCGGCAAAACGTTCGCTGAATGACTCCGCGTGCTGTTCGGCAAGAACTGTTGTGGGAACGAGAACCGCCACCTGAAAACCGTCCTCTATTACTTTGAAAGCGGCCCTGATTGCGATCTCTGTTTTGCCGTAGCCGACATCGCCGCAGACCAGACGATCCATTGTCTGTTCCTGGGTCAGATCGGCCAAAACATCGTTGATGGCCTTCATCTGGCCGGTGGTTTCTTCGTAGGGGAAACTTTCTTCAAGTTCATTATAGAGCGTGCCTGGCGGGGTAAAGGCATGGCCGACGGCAAGTTTGCGTCTTGCATAAATATCCAGTAACTCCTGTGCCACTTTCCAGACAGCCTCGGTTACCTTCCGTATGATCTTTGACCAGACCTTGCCGCCGAGTTTGTTGATCTTCGGCAGCTGGTCGGAAATCCCCTGATATTTACTGATTGTATTAAGTCGATCAACCGGGACATAAAGTTTGTCATTGTCCTCGTATGTGATCTGCAGAAAGTCGTTGACCGTGCCTTGTAACGACATATTGACGATTCCCTGAAAAAGACCTATTCCATGATCAGCATGTACGATAAAATCACCGGCCTGTAATTCATCGAATCGGACAGGTTCTCCGCTGGGAGAATGTTTTTTTCTTTTTCTACCGCCAAGCCGCTTTTCACCGAACAGTTCAGTTTCCGATAAAAAATGGATACCTGGTTCATGCAGGTCAAAGCCTGAGCTGAGTGGTGATGTGCAAAGAGTGACAGCATCACGTGCAAGTTGATCGATGCGGATGGGCATGTCTTCAATTTGTACGGCAATGTCATAATGGGAAAGCATCTCGCCGAGATGTCTGGCATTCTTTTCGGACCGGCAGGCAAGGGCGACATTGCCGTGCTGATCCTGCCATTGAGCAATCTGCCTGGCCAGGGGGGCAATCACGCCTTCTTTTTTCCGGGCCAGCTCAATCTGCTGTTTGAGCAGCAGGTGATTGCCGGTCCTGATCGTGATGCTGCCATCCTGCTCCTGATCAATCGGGAGAAATTCATGGATATGAACCTGACTGAATCCGGCCAGTGTCTTGTTCAAAATATCTTCCGTGAGAAAGAGGGACTCAGGGGGCATGCAGGGTTTTTCCGTCTGGAGGGATTCGACGTGATTTCTCAGTATTCTTTCCCACGTGAGTCGCACAGATCGATCCGACTCGATGGGATCAAAGAGGAAAATCAGTGTATTATCTGGAAGTATGTCGGTGGGGGCGGAAAGTTTTTCATAAAAAAGTGAAAGAAAAAATTCGATGCCTGGAAATGATGTCCGGGTAAACAGTTTTTCCCGGATAGCTCTTGATTCGATGAACTGCCATTTGTTATCCGTTGTCAGACGGTCGAATTTCGTCAAAAGATCCTGCAGGGATTCCGACTCCGGTTCGGGAAAAAGAATGTCGCTGACCGGCAGAAAAAGTGCTTCTTCAACTTCTTTGATAGATCGCTGGCTGATCGGATCAAAATAGCGGATTGATTCAACGGTCTCTCCGAAAAAATCAATTCGGATGGGTGCGTCAAGAGACTCATCTGTGATAAAGGGAGGCGGATAGATATCAATTATGCCGCCCCTGACAGCGAATTCACCGCTGTTTTGCACGAGGGAAACCTGTTCGTAACCATTTTTTACCAGGGTAGCGATGAGTTTTTGCGGATCTGTTTCTTCTCCTCGCATGACGAGTTCAGCTCCTTTATCAAGGAGGGAGATGGGTAATATTTTTCGCAGCAGGGCCTCAACCGAGCATATGAGGATAAAGGGAGTATCGGTTGCAAGAACCCTGTACAGGGTTGACAGCCGTGCAGCAGTTGTCGAATTGTCCGGTGATAAAGGAGTATAGGGGGGGATTTCGTATCCGGGATAACTGAGAACAGGAATTGAAGTGAAAAAAGCTACATCCTGCTCCATTCCGGAAAGCATATCCTCCGAGGGGAGAATACAGAGAATCGGTCTGCCGGTCTTTTTGGCCGCTTCGGCGGCCAGCATGGCGGTTGACGAAAGTCTGAGACCGGTGACCTTAAGAGGATTTTCTGTTGCTCTTTTAAGTGATTCAAAAAATTGCTGCATAGCGAATAAAAAAGCCATGGCAAGGCATCGCCATGGCTGAAATTTTAGATTGCGTGTGAAACATCTACATTTTTTTGTCTATCGATACTATTTTTATGAGTCAGGATCAGAAATAGCTTTTTTTTCTCCTGACTCTGATTTCTTATTTCGGTTCGTGAGGTTTCGTGATGAACTCTAGAACATGCCGCCGATGCTGAAGTCCCACATGCTCTGGTCTTCATTTTCTTCGGCATCAATATTGTAGCCCCATTCAAGTCGTAACGGCCCCATTGGGGACAACCAGCGGAAACCGAATCCGACACTTGAGCGGATATCCGTAAACAGGTTTTCGGAGTCGCGCACCACATTGCCCATGTCGTAAAAAACAAGGGCATTCAAGCCGATATCCTTGACCAGGGGGAAAATGTATTCCAGGTTCATATAGGCCATTTTCTCGCCGCCTATTTTGTCAAGGGTTTTCGGATCACGGGGGCTGATATCGCCGTATTCGAAGCCGCGAACACTGTTCAAGCCGCCCAGGTAGAATTTTTCATAAACCGGAAGTTTCCCTGTTTCGTCTTCAGTGACGTAACCGGCGGACAAGTTTGTATGGAAGGTGGTTGACCAGTAAAAGGGGAAATACCAGCTGGTCGTGCCTTCATATTTAGTGAACGAACTGTCACCGCCCAGGGGGCCTCCTGCTTTTTGGGCGGACACGGAGTTGTACGATCCCTTGGTCGGGCTGTAACGGTGATTTCTGGTGTCGCGTGACAGGCCCAGAGTGACCGAGTGGGTGATGTTGATATCCATTGACTCCCTGATATAAAAGGAAGCATAGTCGCTCACATTGGAGAGTTCTGAATCATCATAAGCCCAAGTGGTCCAGACCCGCCACTTATCCCAGATTGGGTAGCCGAGACGGACGGCGGCGCCGACCGAATCCTTGTCGTAGTCATCATAATCCCGACTCCACTTGTAAACATCAAAGCCGAAGGAAAGTTTGGAGTCGTTCAGGCGCGGTTCGGTGAAACTCAGATTATATCGTGTGCTTTTGCCACCGACATTCGCCTGCAGGGATACGCTTTGTCCCCGGCCGAGGAAGTTGTGCTGGGTGACATCCGCCATGAACAAAAGACCATCTGCTGAACTGAAACCCGCGCCGATACTGAAGGTTCCGGTGGGTTTTTCCTTCAGTTCGACAATAATATCCATGAGGTTGTCTTCATCGGTGGGCTCAGGGGTAATATTGACATCCTCAAAGAAATCAAGGTACTGCAGTTTTTCGGTGCTTTTTTTGATGGCAGTGGCATCGTAAACTGACTGTTCGTCAATGTCGAGTGTACGCCTGACAACCTTGTCACGGGTTCTGGTGTTGCCTTTGATGACGATTCGGTTGATATGGACAAGGTCTCCCTTGTTGATGTCCAGGGTAATGTCAACCCGTTTTTCATCGCTGTTTTTGTTGACCTTGGGGTCTACTTCAGCAAAGGCATATCCTTTGGAGGCATAATAATCCGTTAAGGCCAGAACATCGTCTCGGAGAATCTGACGGCTGAAGTACTTTTCTTCTCCGATAGAAGTCATTTTTTCAAGGGTTGACTTTTCCTCGATCATGTCACCGCTGATATCGATGATGCCGACCTTGTAACGGTCCCCTTCGGTAATGTTGAATGTCACGTACAGCCATTCACCTTTTTTTTCCACCTGGGGATCACCGACCATTGCATCAATGAAGCCGTGGTTCTGGTAAAATGCGCCGATACGAGAGGCGTCCTGCTGCAGAACATCGCGCTTCAGCAGGCCGGATTCGGTGATCCAGGAAAATATGGTCTTTGTCGAAGTGGTGAGAATTTCTTCAATTTCATCATTGGAAAAGGATTTGTTGCCGTTAATGATGATTTCCTTGACGTATATTTTATTTCCTTCCTTGATTTCAAAAAGGACATTCACCTTGTCTTGATCGGGATACGTCAGTTTGGTCGTTACTTCAGTATCGTAATAGCCCTTTTCCTTATAGAGTTTACGTATGTTTTCAGCCGATATTTTAAGTTCCCTGGGATTGACGATGGTGTTCTGGGCGACTGTTATGACTTCCTTGATTTTATCGGCGTCTATGTTGTCCTCACCCGAGATGGTGACACTGCTGACAACCTCTTTTTCCTTGACTAGAAAGATAACATTTTTCCCTTCCTCTGCGTCTTCGACACTGATGCGCACGTCATTGAAATAGCCCATTTTATAAACATTTTTCATATCATCGCTGAGCTGGGTCGGGTTATATCTGTCACCGGTCCTGTTCTGGATGTTGCGCATGATGGCACCCGAGTCAATACGGGTGTTGCCTTTGATGATGATTTTTGCAACCTGATATCGTCTCCCGGTGTAGGAAACTATTTTGTCGACAACACGTTCCGTGACAAAAGGTAATTCGTCTATTGTTGCGGCTTCCTGGTAAAAACTGCGGCGGGAAGTGCTGTCCAGCAGGTCAAAGGTGACGAGATCGACACTGAATTTAGATCCGATCTGGGTGACGCTGCCGCAGACGACATATTCGTAATTGTCACCGGGCAGAAGGGATCTCAAGTTTTCAGCTGCTGGCGGACAACTGGCACTGTAATCGATTTTGCCATCGAGTTCTTCACGCTGAAGAAACTTCTGGCCGCGGCTGCTGGTTGCACCGGCAAGAATAGTGTCGGTTTTTGCTGCAAGGGACGATGTGTCGCCTGGAGCGTTGATTTTAATGGGGAGAAAAATGGTGTTTGCTGGAATTTGTTCCTCAAGTGGTGATTCCGGAGCAGCGGCAAATGCAGTGGGTACGAGGCAGTAAACTACGAGAAGAATGAGTAACTGCTGACAAAAGTTCTGGAAAAAACGGGGAACGTTCATATCAACTCTTTATTGTAATTGAAATGTGATGGCATCCTATACATGCTGACACCGAATTTTCGTACAGTAAAAAAAATATCAAGACGATTCGTACAACATCTTTCATTTAGTAGAAAATAGACATTCTTGCCATTAAAAAAATCATCCATGCGTGAGCGGAGGGTCAACAAGAGAGGAAAGGGGGGTGGGGATAAGTTTTCCTCTGTACAAGGTCAAACAGCGATCCATTTTTCTGGCAAGCGTATAGTTGTGAGTCACCATGACGATGGTCAATCCGAAATTTTTGTTCATGTCTCGGATCAGATCAAAGACCATTTCTCCGGTATGGGGGTCAAGGTTACCGGTTGGCTCATCAGCCAGCAGCAGGGCGGGCTTCATGATGATGGATCGGGCAAGGGCGACACGTTGCTGTTCGCCACCGGAAAGTTCACCGATTCGATGGTCCAATCGGTGAGAAAGGCCGACTTTTTCAAGCAGATGCTTGGCGTCTTTGACAAGTTCATCTTTTTCTTTTCCAGCTATGAGACCCGGCATGATTGTATTCTCAAGGGCGGAAAATTCAGGAAGCAGATGGTGGAACTGGAAAACAAATCCGATTGTTTTGTTGCGGAAATCAGCCAGTCCAGCGTCATTACGCTTGAAGATGTTCTCATCATGATAATAAACATTGCCTTTGTCAGGACGGTCCAGGGCGCCGAGAAGATGGAGAAGGGTCGATTTACCTGTGCCTGAAGCACCTGTAATGGCAACCATTTCACCAGTTTCCAGATCAAGATCCAGGTTTTGCAGGACATTAACCTTCGCCCTGCCCTGGCCGTAAGTTTTCATCATATCGCGAACTGAAAAAATTGGGTTCTTCTTTTCTTCGTTCTGCATAGGGATTTAGTATCTCAAAGCTTCCGCCGGTTGAATCCGGGACGCCTGCCAGGATGGATAAAGTGTAGCAAGAAAGGTAATGAGAACAGCGGAAGTAGCGATGAAGGTAACATCAAAAGGGAGAACTTTGACCGGCAGGGTCGACATGGGATAAACATCGCTCGGCAGCTTGATGAATTGATACTTGCTCAGGATCTTGCACAATCCGAGTCCTCCCACGACACCAAGCGCGGTGCCGGTGCAACCGATGATCAATCCTTCATAAATAAAAATCCGCATGATATTCCGGGATGTTGCTCCCATGGATTTCAGAATGGCGATATCCTTTGTTTTTTCCATGACAACCATGATGAGCGTGCTGATGATGTTGAAGGCCGCCACCAGTACGATCAATGTAAGAATGATGAACATGGCGGTTTTCTCAAGCTTCAGAGCGGAGAAAAGGTTCTGATTCATACTCATCCAGTCCTTTGCCGCAAAACCGGGCCCGAGTTTCTTCTCGATCTCGGTTGCAAGCAGGTTGGCTTTGTCGATGTCATCCACCTTGATCTCAATGCCGTGGACCGTGTCGCCAAGGGACATGAGCTGTTGGGCGGTGAGGATGGAAACATACGCCAGGGATGAATCATATTCATACATTCCGGTATCAAAGATACCGACAATCTCGCATGTTTTTATTTTCGGAATAACACCCATCGGGGTTAACGGGCCTGACGGAGTAAGGAGTCGCACTCGTTCTCCCACGCCTGTTCTGAGCTGACGGGCCAGATGTTTGCCGAGAATTATCCCCGGCGGACTGCTCCCAGAATCCTTTTGTTTGGTAGAATCCAACTGTGAGAGATCGCCGCTGACCAATTGTGAAGACAGGGAAAGCACAGAAGAGGCGCCTCTCGGATCAATCCCTCTGACAACAATGCCGGTTGAATTGCTGCCCGAGGTAATCATCGTCTGGGCATAGACATAAGGAGTGACGGACTGCACTCCCTCTGTCGCGCGAATGATTTCTTCCTGTAAACGATAATCGTTCATGGTTCCGTCAAGGCTCTGGACAACGATATGGGAATTCACGCCAAGAATTTTATTGCGCAGTTCGGTGGTGAAACCGGCCATTACGGCAAGAACGACAATCAGGGCCATTACTCCCACAGCGACACCTGCAACGGAAATAAAGGTAATCAGGGAAATGAAGCCCTGTTTTCGTTTGGCCTTCAGGTACCGAAAACAGATAAAGGATTCAAAATTCACGAATTTATCCTTTTTCCGGACGAAGATGGGGAAAGAGAATAACGTCTCGAATGGAGGGTGAGTCGGTCAAGAGCATAACCAGCCGGTCAATGCCGATTCCTTCACCGGCGGCCGGCGGCATCCCGTATTCCAGGGCCCTGACGAAATCACGGTCAAGTTCGGGAAATATTTCCTCGTCATCGCCCCGTTCGGCAATCTGTTTTTCGAGCCGTTTTCTCTGGTCGATAGGGTCGTTTAATTCGCTGAAGGCATTCGCTATTTCCCTGCCGGTTATGAAGAGCTCGAAACGGTCGGTAACATCAGGGTTGTCCTTGTTGCGTCTGGCGAGGGGAGAAATTTCAGTGGGGTACTCGGTTATGAACGTCGGGTTGATCAGCTTTTCCTCAACAAGAAGTTCAAAAAGCTCGGTCTTTGCCTTGCCGGGTCCTGCAGTAGGTTCAAGTGCGATCCCTTTTTCCCTTGCAAAGAGAATGATCTTTTCGGAGTCACGCAGAGTCGCCTCGTCGATTTTGCCTATTTTTATAAGAGCTTCATCCATGGTCAATCTGTTCCATGGCGGACAAAGATCAATCTGTTCACCCTGGTAAGTGATCTGCATGGATCCTGTAACTTCCGCAGCAATCCAGGAGATCATTTCTTCGGTCAGATCCATCAGTTCATGATAGGTGGCATAGGACTGATAGAATTCGAGCATGGTGAACTCGGGATTGTGTCTTGTCGAAAGTCCTTCATTTCTGAAGTTGCGGTTGATTTCAAAAACTTTTTCAAAACCGCCAACCAGCAGTCGTTTCAGGTAAAGTTCCGGAGCAATGCGCAGGTAAAGATCCATGTCCAGGGCATTGTGATGGGTCCGGAAGGGTTTGGCGGTGGCTCCACCAGCGATGGGCTGCATCATCGGTGTTTCCACTTCCATGAAACCCCTGTTGACAAGAAAATCGCGCACCAGGCGGATAATTTCAACTCTTTTACGGAAGGTATCGCGCACTTCGGGATTGACGATAAGGTCAACATAGCGCTGTCTGTATCTTGTTTCAACATCGGTCAGACCATGAAATTTTTCCGGAAGGGGGCGCAGGGATTTGGTAATCGGCTGAAAGGAAATAACCTGAAGTGTTGCTTCTCCTGTTTTGGTTCTGAAAAGGGAACCTTTGAAACCTGCTATGTCGCCGATATCAAGTTTTTTGAAAATTGCAAAAGCTTCAGACCCTACTATATCCTGCTTAACATAGACCTGCATGCGGCCCGTTTCGTCCTGTATGTGCAGAAAGGCTGCCTTGCCGAATTTGCGCATGGCGACAATGCGGCCGGCCAGAGACATGGAGCCACCAGTAAGTGGGGCAGCAGAATCATCGCTGTCAGGCAGGACGTCAAGCACCTGGTGTGTCGGCTTGAAATCATTGGCGTACAGGTCAACCCCCATGTCCGCAAGTTCTTGTGCTTTTTCCCGTCGTTGACGGAGTATCTGATTTAGGTCTTCGCTCATATGCTCACCTCGCACCATTTGGAAAGCATCAGGTGCGTTATTATAGATAACTGAATGTATTAAAGATATTTTGCTCGAAGGGTGTCGGAAACTGATTGGGTAAGCTCAAGAACCCTTGTGGCCAGTTCTGCGGTTAATGAACCGGTACCGCAACTTGGGGTAATAAGACTTTGACGAAGCAAAGCCGTTATATCACGGTTGGGTCCCGCAAGCTGGGCGGCCTGCTCCTCCCAGCGGGCAACCAGTGATACGCTGCTCTCGGAAAGAATGTCTTCCCGGCTGGAGGTTGGAACCAGTCCCCAAGCAATAATGCCGCCCCTGTCCAGGAAATCATCGACTTCCTTTTTGCATGCCGCCAATTTGTCAAAAAAACCGTATGCGTCAAAATTCAGGATGTCATAATCAAGACCAAGCAGAAGAGGCCAGTCGGTGTTGGCGCAGACATGAATCCCCGCCAGTCCCCCGCAGTTGTGGATGGCGTCGATCATTTCAGTCTGGTCCATGGCTATGTCTTCGTTTGAGACACTGATGAAGGTGTTTGAGCCAAGACCCGCCAATGCCGGTTCATCGATAAAGACGATAACAGGCTTTTCGGCTGCTTTCAGGAAGTTGACCTGCCAAGCCGCCTTCATGGCAAGACCCTTGGTGATCATTTCCCTGACCTCCGGGTTGTAATATCCGGGCCGGTTATTTTCATCGGCTATTCCGGTCAGCAGGGTGAAAGGACCGGTGATCTGACCTTTCAGGGCAAGAATATCCGGGGATGTTTTCGCTTTTTCCACAAGTCGGTAAAGTCCTTTTGCGTGGGATCGGCTTATCTGAAACCTGGAATCGGCAAGCAGCTGCATGCTTTCGCTGACAGCAATATATTCTTCAAAAAAAGCGAGTTGTTCGGTTTCAAACCGACTTGAACTGGTATTGAAATAAGTTTTATCTCCAGTTTTGTCGAACAGCGGCAATCCTTCATTAAACTGGAGAAGCATACCTTCCTCCCTGTTGCCGGGAAGTTGGGGCCAGAGAGGAATGGAGGGCGTGTATTTGAAGATAAGCTCAAGGGCCTCATCGTGGTCGGCCAGGGGAATACTGCCGATGAGAGTGGCATGACCTTCGGGTCGGAAAGATGCGTTTGTTCCCTTGTTCATGTTTGACGACATTAAAAATCCTTAGGTGATGATGGTCGGAGTCAGGAAAAAAATTGTGAAAATAAAAATCGATAACTTACATCTAAAAGGGCTAAAGTGCAAAGTGAAAAATGAAAAGATTGCTGAAGTGTTTGGCTTCCTGGTTTGGTTTACGCATCGTTCCGAATGAATATAGATTATGGAACATATTTAAACCGGAGAAGATGTATAATAAGAGAAAAGAAGCGTCGGCCTTGACTGTATCGTTAAATTTGTTTATTTTTCAACAATGCGAGAGTGGCGGAATTGGCAGACGCACTAGACTTAGGATCTAGCGCACTTGGTGTGTGGGGGTTCAAATCCCCCCTCTCGCACCAAGGAGATATATTTTATTTAAGGCTGAGGCAAAGGGCAATCATGTTCTGCATCTTTGCCTTTTGTGTTTTCAAATCATATTGATTGAAAGACAATTTTCTATCACATAAAGAAGGAAGGTCCCAGATGCAGGTTAGCGTTGAAGATGTCAGTTCTCTTACAAAAACATTGAAGATAGTTGTTCCCCGTGAGGTTGTCGCAAAAAAGATCGATGCTGCTTATAATGAACTTAAGGGCGAAGTGTCCATTAAGGGATTCAGAAAAGGCAAAGTGCCCCGAAAGGTGCTCGAGAAGGGCTATGGCGACAAGGTAAAACAGGAAGTAGGGGAAAAACTGGTTCAGGACACCTATTTTGATGCTGTTGAACAGATCAAGTGTGAACCGGTGGTTCATCCGGAAATAAAAAGCCATACTTTTGCCGATGATGGAACATTTGTTTATGAAGCTGAAGTAGATGTAAAGCCCCAGTTTGAGCTGGGTCATTATAAGGGTGTTGAAGTGGAAATGCCCCCGATTGTTGTGACCGATGAAATGATCGGCGATGAGCTTGAGTCTTTGCGCCGTGAACTCGCGCCGCTTCGCAATGTTGAAGATCGCGGCGTCCGGTCAGGTGATCTTGTTGTTGTTGATTTCCAGGGACACGGTGAGGATGGCGAGCCCTTGCCGCATGTTCGAGCAGAAAATTATTCGCTGGAGATCGGTACCGGCCGGAACGGTAAAGAGTTCGAAGATGCCTGTATCGATTTGAAAAAAGGAGAAGACGAAAGCCGGGATGTCAATTTTCCCCCGGTTTTCCCTAACCCGGAACTTGCCGGCAAAAAGATTACTTTCAAAGTAAACGTGAAAGAGATCAAGGAGAGAGTTCTGGCCGAACTGAACGACGATTTTGCTCAGGATGTCGGTGATGAATTTAAAACCCTTGATACCCTGAAAGATGAATTGCGGAAGAAAATCGCAAAACGTCAAGAGGATGGTCGTTTGGGGGATATGACCGACAAGATCATGATGAAGATTCTGGATGATCATGAATTCGATATTCCCAATAAGCTTGTCGCCTATGAGGTGAGCGAGCAGATCAAGCAACTTGAAGACCATCTGCAGAAGCAGGGGTTGACTTTGGAGTCAGCCGGTTTGAGCCAGGAAAAACTGGTAGAGGACTACAAAGGGGCTGCCGCCAAAAGAGTCCGCGGTGATTTTATCCTGAAAAAGATCGCTGAAGTTGAGAATATCAAGTTGACCGATGGAGACATCAGCAAGGGTTTCGAGCGTGTTGCAACCCAATACGGCATGCCGGTTGAAGAGGTGAAAAAATATTTCCGAAACCGCAATGATTTTCTGCCTTTCATGAATGAACTTTTAAGCGAGAAAATACTTGAGTTTTTACGCGATAATGCCGTAGTGAAAGATGTAGTAGCTGAAGAAGTCGGCAAAGAATCTGAAAAAACAGGTGATGCGGAATGAGTTTGATCCCCTTTGTTATTGAACAGACCCCGCGTGGTGAAAGATCCTACGATATCTATTCCAGGTTGCTTAAGGAAAGAATCGTCTTTCTCGGATCCCAGGTAAACGATGATATTGCCAACGTCATCATCGCTCAGCTTCTTTTTCTTGAGGCCGAAGATCCGGACAAGGATGTCACTTTTTATATCAATTCCCCCGGAGGAGTTGTAACGGCGGGGCTGGCCATTTATGACACTATGCAGTATATTAAATGTGATATAGCAACGCTCTGCATGGGCCAGGCAGCCAGTATGGGCGCCTTTCTTCTCGCTGCCGGAGCCCCTGGGAAAAGATATGCCCTGCCTAATTCCCGGATCCTGATCCATCAACCCATGGGCGGCTATCAGGGGCAGGCGAGCGATATAGACATCCACGCCAGGGAAATACTCCGGATGCGTGAAGACTTGAATACTCTTCTTGCTCATCACACCGGACAACCTATGGAAAAGATTCAGGCTGATACGGAGCGGGATTATTTTATGAGCGCACTTGAGGCAAAAGAATACGGCCTGATAGACAAAGTCCTGGGGAAACGGGAAAATATTGAAGAGGAGGTCTGATTATGGCGCAAGACCATGGAAGTGATATCACCGTTATCTGCTCTTTCTGCGGCAAGAGTCAGGATGAGGTCAGAAAACTGATTGCCGGACCGAATGTCTATATCTGCGATGAGTGTATCGATCTCTGTAATGAGATTGTCAGCGAGGATCGGCTGCAGGAACTTGAAGAACAGACGGGCGGAACGATACTGAAGCCCCGCGAGATCAAGAATCATCTCGACCAGTATGTTATCGGTCAGGATCTGGCAAAGCGCATCCTGGCGGTTGCCGTCCACAACCACTATAAAAGAGTTGAGGCCAAGTACACCAATAAAGAGGGTGATGTTGAACTGCAGAAGAGCAATATTATCCTGATCGGTCCTACTGGAAGCGGCAAGACACTGCTTGCTCAGACACTTGCGAAAATACTGAATGTGCCTTTTGCCATCGCCGATGCCACCACTCTTACCGAAGCAGGTTATGTGGGTGAGGATGTTGAAAATATTCTGGTCAGCCTGCTTCAGTCCGCTGACCACGATATCGAAAGGGCAAGCCGTGGTATCGTTTATATTGATGAGATCGACAAGATTGCCCGTAAATCCGACAGTGCGTCCATTACCAGGGATGTCTCCGGGGAAGGCGTGCAACAGGCTCTGTTGAAAATTATCGAGGGAACGGTTGCAAGTGTTCCGCCTAAAGGAGGAAGAAAACATCCCCAGCAGGATTATGTTAGAATTGATACTTCAAACATACTCTTTATCTGCGGTGGAGCCTTTGTCGGTCTGGAAAAGGTTATTAAAAGAAGAACGGGCACGAAATCCATCGGCTTCGGGGCAAAGGTTGTCGGCAAAACCCTGAAAAAGATGGGAGAGGTGTTGGCTTCTATTCAGCCGGAAGATCTCCTGCAGTTCGGTTTGATACCCGAGTTGGTTGGTCGCTTGCCTGTCATTGCCACCATGGAAGAACTTGAAGAAGAAGATCTTGTAAGAATTCTCCGAGAGCCGAAAAACGCCCTTACCAAGCAATACGAAAAACTTTTTGATTTTGAAGATATTCGTCTGCGTTTTACGGAAGGTGCTCTTCTGGCTATTGCCAAAGAGGCAATGAAGCGGAAATCCGGAGCCCGGGGATTGCGTTCCGTAATGGAAAAAGCCATGCTCGATATCATGTTTGAGTTGCCATCCGAAGCCAATGTTAAGGAATGCGTAATCAGCGAACAGGTTATCTTGAACGGCGATTATCCGGTTGTCCTTTACGAGAGCGAAAACAAAAAAAGCGCATGAAGCAACTGAACAGGGAAGAGCGTGTTTCCCTGTTTTTTCTTCATCTCCGCAGTTTCACCTTAAACGAGATCAAATGCTATTATGTCAGAAATTGTAACAAATATTTATCCCATGATGCCCCTGCGGGATATCGTTTTGTTTCCCTATATGGTGGCGCCACTTGTGGTCGGCAGGACCAAGTCCATCAAGGCCCTCGAACAGGCCATGTCTGCTCGTACCAGCATTTTTCTCAGTACCCAGATTGATGCCTCGGTTGACGATCCGGAAGAAGACGGTATTCATCGCATCGGTACTGTCGCCTCTGTCCTTCAGCTTTTAAGGTTGCCTGATGGAACGATCAAGGCACTTGTTGAAGGCAAGCATCGAGGGAAAATAGTTTCCTTTCAGCCCGCCAAAGATTATTTCACCGTTGAGGTTGAAGAATATCAGGAAACAGTTCAATCCGACAATCTCACTGTGGCCTATATCCGGGAAATTCTTTCTTCATTTAAACAGTACACAAAGCATAATAAAAAGATACCGAATGAAGTCATCAAGAGCCTCACCAAGATTGACAATCCTGCCAAGTTTGTTGATTTTCTTGCTGGGCATCTTTCTGTGAGCAGTGAGGAGAAGCAGCACATCTTGAATACCATCCCCCTCTTGGAGAGGATGGAGCTTGTGCTTGGTCTGATCCATAAAGAGAGTGAGATTGCTTCCCTGGAGGAAAATATCCGCGCTCAAGTCAAGAAGAAGATGGAAAAGACCCAGAAGGACTATTATCTGGCTGAGCAGATGCGCATCATTCAGAAAGAGATGGGGGGCGGTAAGGATGATGTGAGTTCCGAGCAGGCGGAAATTGAGCAGTTGATCGAAAAGAAAAAAATGCCCAAGTCTGCCAAGGACAAGGCTAAGCAAGAGCTGAAAAAGCTGAAGATGATGCCGCCAATGTCGGCTGAAGCGACAGTGGTTCGTAATTATATTGACACAATACTGAGTCTCCCCTGGCAAGAGAAAAGTCGGTCGAAAATTGATATTGAGAATGCCGAGAAGATACTTGATGAAGATCACTTTGGACTGAGCAAGCCAAAAGAACGCATCCTTGAATATCTTGCTGTTCAGGTTCAGGTTAAAAAAATTAAAGGCCCGATTCTCTGCCTTGTTGGTCCTCCAGGTGTTGGGAAAACCTCACTCTGCAAGTCCGTTGCCCGTGCTATGGATCGGAAATTCGTCCGTGTCTCTTTGGGCGGTGTCCGCGACGAGGCGGAAATAAGGGGGCATCGGCGGACCTATATCGGCGCATTGCCGGGCAAGATCATTCACTCTCTGCAGAAAGTCAAGGTGAACAACCCCGTCTTCTGTCTTGATGAGATTGATAAGATGAGCATGGATTTCAGAGGCGATCCTTCTTCGGCCTTGCTTGAGGTTCTTGATCCAGAGCAGAATAACAGCTTTAATGATCATTATCTTGATCTGGATTATGATCTTTCCGATGTTTTTTTCATCACTACTGCCAACAATCTGCCCGCTATTCCCGCTCCTTTGCAGGACAGGATGGAGGTTATCAAACTTGAAGGCTACACGGAAGAGGATAAACTGCAGATTGCCAAGGGGTATCTTGTACCCAAACAGTTAAGGGAAAACGGTTTTGGGGAAAACGACATCACCTTTCATGACGGATCAGTTCTTGAAATAGTCCGCCGTTACACACGAGAGGCCGGTGTCAGAAACCTCGAAAGAAATATCGCCAGTATCTGCAGGAAAATCGCTAAGGATCGTTTGAAGTCAAGAAAGAAGAAACAGTACAGAGTCAGCGCTCAGTCAATCGCCAAGTATCTTGGCGTTGCCAAGTACCGATATGGGCAGGCAGAAGAACGTGACGCTGTAGGTTTGACGACAGGCCTTGCCTGGACGGAAGTTGGTGGTGAATTGCTGCAGATTGAAACTGCACTGATGCCGGGAAACGGGAAGTTGACCATAACCGGCAAGCTGGGAGAAGTCATGCAGGAATCAGCCCAGGCGGCACTGAGCTATGTGCGGACCAGGGCAAGCCGTCTTGGTTTGAGCGATGATTTTTATCAGAAACTTGATATTCATGTTCATGTACCGGAAGGCGCCATTCCCAAAGACGGTCCTTCCGCAGGCATCACCATGGCAACCTCCATGGTTTCCGCGCTGCTTAAACTTCCGGTGCGCAGGGATCTGGCCATGACAGGCGAGATCACCCTGCGGGGAAGCGTGTTGCCCATCGGAGGATTGACGGAGAAACTTCTTGCCGCCAAACGGGGTAACATTAAAAATGTGTTGATTCCAAAGGAAAACGAAAGGAATCTAAAAGAGATCCCGGCCAAAATCCTTAAAAGCCTCACAATTGAACTTGTCGACCATATGGATAAAGTGCTTGAAAGAGCGATTCTCTGCCCGAGTGGTGGAAAGCTGTTTAAGGAAGAAATTGCTGCGAACTTTCATCCTGAAATAGCATCAGTTGAGACAGGCGATATCCTGTCTCAACACTGAGAGCTTGTTCTGTAATCACGGAAACATAGTGCTTTTTCTTGTATCTGTTTTTTTTAGATTATCGTTGTTTTTTTGTTGACGAGACAAGGCGTTACTGTTAAAAAGACGCATCATTTGAACGGGCGGTTAGCTCAGCTGGGAGAGCATCGGCCTTACAAGCCGAGGGTCACAGGTTCGATCCCTGTACCGCCCACCAAATTTCCGGGGTCGTAGTTCAGTTGGTTAGAACGCCGGCCTGTCACGCCGGAGGTCGCGAGTTCGAGTCTCGTCGGCCCCGCCAGGTATAGTCAGGGATTGCGGGTGACAACGCAATCCCTTTTTTTATTTGGTGGCTCCACTTGGTGGCTTTTTTGAGCTCTTCCCGGAAGGACTTTCAATGCAGGTCTCAATGATGACAACCTCCTGATGTATCTCTCCGTTGTTGCCAGTTTCCTGTGACGCAAAATTGACTGAATATCAATTAAGGAAACATCGGCCTGGGCAAGAATGCTTGCAGTCAAATGACGAATTGCATGAAGACCGAATTTCTTCACTCCGGCACTCTTACAAAGCCTACCCATCCATTTATTGCGTTCCAGATAAGGAATATCCGCTTTCGGATTCGGAAACACCCATTCCCCATTTTCGCATTCCTGTTTATGGACAAGCAAGGCATTGTAAAGGTCATCAGTCATTGGCAACCAATCTGATTCCAGGGAGCCGTCTTTTCGTTTACGGGTAAAAAGCCTTACTCTGGCTTCGGCAAAATCTACATCTTGCCAGCGTAAACCGAACAACTCACCACGACGAGCAGCCAAATGGAGGTATGCCAACAGCATAACCTTGTCCTGGGGACTTTCAGCAACTTCATATACTTTCCAGAAATCCCTTTCCGATGGAACATAACGAATTTGCCGCTGTTCAGGAAAACGTTCAACAAGGCAGGGATTAGGGGAGGGGATACCAAGATATTTCATTCCCCAATTCCAGGCAGAAACAAGGTTTTTTCTGTCCTTATTCGCTGCATAGCCTGACCTGCTGTTGTTCTCTTTTTGGAGAAACTGCAAAGCCATTCCAGAAGTGAATTTTTCCACCGGAAGGCTTGCAGGAACTTCCTTAAATAACCTTCTGAACATTGCTCTTTTTTCGTCCCATGTTTTATGGACAAATTTTGCCTGAGCATACTCTAAATAGCTTGTGGCCCAATCAAGTAAGCAGGTTGAAGGGATCTCTAATATCTTTTCCTTCAACTCTTCTTTTTTCTGTTCTACCTCCCATTCGATTGCTTGGTTTTTCTTGAGAAATGATTTTCTTCTGGTCTTGCCGTTCACTCTGACTTGAGCAAGCCATTTTCCATTGCGCTTGTAAGGCATCGTTAATCCTCCTTTCAAAAAAACGATAGGCCCTTCCTAAGCGCACACCTCCGAGCTGGAGATAGTACTTTCGGACCGTCTTAATGTCAATTTTTAGAAATTCAGCAACTTCTTTTGAAGATAGAGTTTTTCCAAGATGTTCGTTGAGCATGTTCATAATCAGTATAAATATTTTTGTGCAGATTGAACTATTGAGCGACCAATCGATTCAGCGACATATGGGACAACGGCATTTCCTAAGGCTCTAACCCTGTCCATCCTATTGGAAGACCCATCATCCATTCTAAAAAATCCGATCTCGGGTATGTCCACCCGAACACCTGTCTGCAGAAATCTCGCAAGTTGTTTCTTTCCGTCCTCCCACATTTCTGAGCGCTCACTCTCGTACGTCCACCCTTGAAATCTGAAGCCGTTGGGGTAGGCAATAATAAAGATTCTTTCGCGTATATGCGGCGCACCGAACATGGACGCAGATAACACTTGCCATTCCGCATCATACCCCGCTTCGGCCAACCCCCCGAGAACGTCTCCAAACCCCCGAATAAGGAGCGCTGGTACGTTTTCCAACACAATAAATTTCGGTCTAAGAAAGCAAATGACTCTGAGCATTTCAAACCAGAGTCCAGACCTATTTCCAGAAAGTCCTTTTCGTAAGCCGGCGTTTGAAATATCCTGGCAGGGGAAGCCTCCGGCAATAACATCAACTTTCCAGTCATCAGCAGGCCCAGGTGGAAAGGTTTTGACATCATCCCATCGATTAATTTCTGGCCATCTTTTTTCAAGCACATTTCTACAGTATTCATTTTTTTCCACCTGCCAAGAAACTTGCATTCCAGAATTTTCAAGCCCTATATCAAGACCACCAATACCAGTAAACAATGAACCCAAAGTTAATTTATGCATGACAAAAATTATAAACCCGGAATAGTAGTTTGATACAGGCTATCCCAGCAGTCAGTTTGCCGGACTACAAATTTTTGTATGAATTCTTCATACTTGGTTGAATAGTTGTGTATAAGCTTTTCGCGGATGAGTTGATTAAAAGTGGTAATGATTTCTTCGATATCATCGGCTGACCGT
>JAZDEG010000010.1:0-151311 GCA_043809085.1 Pseudomonadota bacterium
CGCCGTTGGAGGCATTTGGGGAGCTAAAAGACCAACTCGGCTCTCAAAACCAGCTATACAGGTTGTCAAAGAGCAATTTAGTGGAAAAACATCCACCCCCGTTGTAAAAACGGGCAAGTTATGAAACTCTAAACTTCAGTCTATTTTTTATAACCTGCGGAAAATAAAAATCATCATAGTATGTTCCCGACGCCGGGTCAAGATATGCGGAAGAGGGTACAGAGAGAAATAACAACAAACATGAGAGCGAAAAAAATGAATAACAGTAAATTTATAATCGGCATTGACACGGGCGGCACCTATACGGATGCGGTTCTGCTGGGCATAGAGGGCAAGAATCTTGTTGCCTCGGCCAAGTTTCCCACAACCCATCATAATCTCAGCCTGGGTATTTCCAAATGCCTCGGCGAACTGTTCCACCATTCGGGTATCCGCCCTGCGGATGTGGAGATGGTCGCCGTTTCCACGACCCTTGCCACCAACGCGGTGGTTGAGGGCAAGGGCGCGGATGTGGCGCTCTTGGTGGCAGGGCCGGCGAAACACTTCAATCTACCGGTGGTGGCGGTCAATTTCCTGCGGGGCGGCCATAATCACCTGGGTGAGGAGGCGGAGAAGCTTGATATGGAAACCCTGGTGGATTCGGTCCGGAATCTGCAAGGGGTGGTCGATTCCTATGCCGTCTGTTCCGCCATGAGTATCATCAATCCGGCCCATGAGCTGATCATGGCTAAGGCGATCGGTCTGATTGACCCCAAACCGGTCTTCTGTTCCCACGAGGTGAGCGATCGCCCCGGTATCAAGGAAAGGGCGGCCACCTGCGTACTCAACGCCAGGCTGATGCCGGTGATGGAGGATTTCCTGGCCGGCATGCAGGACTCTCTCGTCGCGGTCGGCATGGCCGGGCGGGTGTATATCATCAGGGGTGACGCCACTCCCATGGAAATAAGTCAAACCCATAAACAGGCCGCCTCCACGGTGGCCAGCGGCCCGGCGGCAACCGCCTGGTTCGGCCTCTCCTTTTCCCCTTCCCCCGATGCCCTGATTGTCGATGTGGGCGGCACCACAACCGATATCACGGTGATAAAAGAAGGTCATCCCCTGCTGGACAACCAGGGGAGCCTGATCGGCGAGTGGCATACCCATGTTGACGCAGTGCAGATGAGCACGGTGGGCGCAGGCGGCGACAGCCATGCCGCAGTCGACAGGCGTGGCACTCTCAAGGTCAGTTCGGTCAGGGTGACGCCGCTTGCCATGTCCGACCGCATCCCTCCCCCAGAAGAATGGCTCGGCCGGGGCCTTGCCGACCGTTGCGTTGCGGCGGATCCTGACATTACCCCGGAAGAGGCGCAGCATGACAAGGTTCTCGCCTTTCTTGTGGAGCATGGGCCGGCAACCCCGCAAAAGCTCAAGGACCATTTTGACATGGCGGAAATCACCCTGGTTGACCATTTGAAAGAACTGAATCGTCTACAACTCATCGTTGAAGCCGGTTTTACCCCCACGGACGCCCTGCATGTTCTGGGAAGACTCGAGCTCGGCAGCCGCGATGCCGCACTTCAGGGGGCCCAGCGCCTGGCGGCGGAGCTCGAAATCGGGGAGGAGGAACTATGTCACCGGGTGCTTGAAGCGGTGGAGCAGAAAATCGAAGACGCCATTGTTGACCATATGCTGAAAATTGAGACCGGCAAGACACTCTCCGGTTTTTATCCCGGATACCGCAAAAGCACGATGCTTGATCTGCGCTTTTCTTCCCGCCTTCCCATTGTCGGCATCGGGGCGGCAGCCCGCTATCTTCTGCCGAACGTAGCCGAACGGCTGAACACGGAAGTGGTCTTCCCCGCCCATTACGAGGTGGGCAACGCCTTTGGCGCCGCCATGATTGGTCTGGCCAAGGCGTAAGGCAAGTCGAGGGTAATGCGCAATTAACGCATTATCCTCGTTCGTCTCTGCTTTTTGTCTCTTTTTTTCTTTTTCAAAAAACATATACAAACGAACCAAGGTGAGATAAAAAATAAGGAAAGGTTCCGTATTCAATAAACTTCCCAACGTGTGACCGCGTCTTGCAATAAAGGTTTTTCATGCCCATCCCCAGCCGAAGTTTTTCCCGCACCCTTGTTCTTTACATGAGTCTGCTGGTTGCCCTGTCAACCGGCCTGCTGGGGGTGCTGTGGATTTTTCAGGAGTATTCCCGTTTCACCCGGCAGGCCAATGAGATGCGGGTAGCCATGCTTGCCGAGCGCAAAAATAATCTGATAAAGAAGGTGGGTGATGTTGCTGAATTTATCGGCTTCAAAAAATCCCAGACCGAAGATCGCGTTCGCGTCAATATCCAGTCACGGGTCCATGAAGCCCTTGCCCTTGCCTCCCACATTCACGCAACCTACCGTCACACGAAATCAGAAGCCGAGCTGAAGGACATGGTCCGGGAAGCCTTGCGGTCCCTCCGTTTTAACCGGGGCCAGGGATATTTTTTCGTGGCATCACTGGACGGTACGGGGCAGCTTTTTGCCGATGATCACAAGTCTCTGGAAGGGAAAAACCTTCTGGACGTTCGGGACGCCTGCGGCGTCCCTGTCTTCAGGAACATGATCACTCTTGTCCGGGAGAAAGCAGAAGGATTTTACTCCTACAGTTGGACCAAGCCCGGGCAGCGGGGAAAAGATTTTAAAAAAATATCCTTTATAAAATACTTTGCCCCTTTTGACTGGTTTATCGGCACCGGCGTCTATATGGATGATATGGAGTCTGAAATCAAAAACGAGGTCGTCAACTGGATCGGCCAGCTCCGTTTCGGCAGCCAGGGCTTTGTTTTTGCCGGGCAATGGGACGGACTCATCCTTGCCGGGCCGGAGCAGGGGAAAAACATGCTGCTGAAAGGAAGTGCGGATGACCGGCGGGTCGTCAAGGAACTCATCAACCTCGCCAGAACAGGGGGGGGCTATATCTATTATGACATGCCGAAGGGTGACGACAATCAGACCATGGGCATGAAAACATGTTATGTTCTGCCGGTTGAGGATTGGCAATGGTATGTGGGGGCCGGAGAATATCTTGACGACATTGAGCTTTCACTTGCCGAGGCAAAAAAATCCATGTTTTCCCGCATGCGGGAAAACATCATCAGCATTGTTGTCGTCCTCTTCGGCCTGCTTCTTACCTCATTTCTCATCGCCCGCTGGATCACCAGGCAAACCAGGGGAAATTTTGCCGTGCTCAACTCTTTTTTTGAGCGTTCCGCTTTCGGGTTACACGCCATTGACACAGAGGCGCTTCAGTTTGTCGAGTTTCAACAGATGGCAAAGGCAGCAAACAGCATGGTCGCCGAACGGAATCGGGTCATGGGCGAACTGGCCGAGAAAGAGGACCGCTACCGCTCCCTGTTTGAGTCAGCAAGCGACGCAATTGTTATTCTGCAGGAGGGCTCCTGCGTAGACTGCAACGAAAGAGCCCTGCGCCTTTTTGGTTACGACCGGGAAGATTTCATCGGCTCGCCGCCGGAGCGTTTTTCGCCGGAAATTCAGCCGGACGGCAGCCTTTCCCATGAAAAAGCCATTGCCAAAATGAAACTCGCCGTGACTGGCCAGCAACAGTTTTTCGAGTGGATGTGCAAAAAAAATGACGGGTCTTTTTTTGAGGCCGAAGTGAGTCTCTCGGTGCTGCGTCTGGCGGAAAGCACCTATGTTCAGGCCATTGTGCGCGACATAACGGCTCGCAAGCAGGCGGAAAAGCAGCTGGTGCGGCTTGCCTCGGCCATCGAGCAGGCGGCCGAGGAAATTGTCATCACCGACAACAACGGCAATATCGATTATGTCAACCCGGCCTTTGCAAAAATTACCGGCTACTCCCTGGAAGATGTGACCGGCAAATCATATGCCTTCTTGGCGGGAAAGGGGGGAGATCCCGTTTTTGAGGAGATGTGGGAAACGATCCGGGAGGGTGAAGTGTGGCGGGGGAGGCTGTCGAACCGGAAAAAAGACGAGCGGATTTTTGAGGCTGACAGCGCCGTTTCCCCGATCATCGATCTTCGTGGCCAGCGGATGGGCTATGTTTTTGTCATGCGTGATGTGACGGAACAGATCAAGGTGGAAACCATGTTCAGGCAGACCCAGAAAATGGAGGCCATCGGCACCCTGGCCGGCGGGATTGCCCATGATTTCAACAATATTCTCGCTGCGATTTTCGGTTTCGCCGAAATAGCAAAGATTGATGTGCAGCCGGATTCCCGGGCCGGAAAAAGTCTTGAAAAAATCCTCGAAGCTGCGGGCCGGGCGCGGGATCTGGTCAAACAGATCCTCACCTTCAGCCGCAGGACGGATCTGAAACCCCAATCCATCCATCTCAAGATCATTGCCAAGGAGACGATAAAGTTGCTCAAGGCCTCCCTGCCTTCAACCATTGAGATACAGGCGAATTTCCAGTCCGATGAAAAGGTGATGGCTGATCCCTCCTCCATTCATCAGATTATCATGAACCTTTGCGCCAACGCCGGTCATGCCATGGGGAAAAACGGCGGCATCCTCTCCATTACCCTTATTGATGTCGATCTTGACCAGGATTTCGCCCGGATTCATTCCGGGATCGCCCCCGGCCGATTTGTCCGTTTGACCATCAGCGATACCGGCCACGGCATGAGCTCAGAGGTCATTGATCGGATGTTTGAACCCTTTTTCACCACCAAGGACGAGGGCGAGGGAACCGGCATGGGGCTTGCCGTGGTGCATGGTATTGTTCAGCGACTGGGCGGGGCCATCACCGTGCACAGCGAAATCGGCAAGGGCAGCTCCTTTTCCGTTTATCTGCCGATTCACAGCGGAAAAACGGAAGAAAAAAAACAGGAGGAGGGAAGGGTTCCAGAAGGATCAGAGCGAATTCTTTTTGTTGATGACGAGGCGTTTATTGTCGATATAGCCCAACAGATGCTGACGCTGCTGGGCTATAAAGTGATCGCCAAAACAAGCAGTCAGGAAGCGCTGTCCTATTTCGAGGCGCACGCCGAGGAAATTGATCTGCTCATTACCGATTATACCATGCCGAATATGACGGGAATTGATCTGGCCGCAAAGGTTCGGGCCATTCGCCCAGATCTGCCCATTCTGCTCTGCACCGGCTATAATGCCGGTTTATCGATTGAAGAAATACAGGCTGCCGGCATCCGGGAACTTGTCTATAAGCCGGTGGTCCGCAAAGAGCTGGCGGTTATTGTCCGCCGCGCTTTAGATGCGATTGACGGCGGCCAAATAATATATGGGTAATTGATCATGAAGGCATATTTTTCCGTTATTACCAATTCACCATTTTCGATTATTCATTTTTCTTCATCCCGTATTTTCCCATTTTATAGCGCAAAACCCTTTCGCTGATGCCGAGTGAGTCAGCCGCCCGAGTCTGGATCCAGTCATGCTTTTCCAGGGCGGCAATGATTATCTCCTGCTCCATGGCTTCCAGCCGGTCCGCCAGGTTCCCCTGCTCGCCGACGGATTTGTGATAGCGCATTTCCGCAGGAAGGTCGGCCACCCGCACCACTGGGCCGCGGAGCATGGTGACGGTGCGCTGGATGACATGTTCAAGCTCCCTGACATTGCCCGGGAAAGGATATTTGACAAGGGTGGCCATGGCCTCCGGGTCAAATCGCACCGGGCGCATGCTGTAGCGCTCAAGAAAAAAATCGACCAGAAGCGGAATATCCTCTTTTCGCTGTCGAAGCGGGGGGATTTCTATTTCCAGGACATTGAGCCGGTAATAGAGATCTTCCCGGAATTTACCCTCCCCGGCAAGTACTTTGAGATCACGGTTCGTGGCGGTCAGCACCCGCACGTCCACTTCGATATCCGACTCGCTTCCCACCCGGCTGATCTTTTTTTCCTGCAGGGCGCGCAACAGCTTGGACTGCAGGGTGAGCGGCAATTCGCCCACTTCGTCGAGAAAAAGACAACCGGACTGGGCCAGTTCAAAGCGGCCTTTCCTCCTGCCGGTGGCACCGGTGAACGACCCCTTTTCATGGCCGAACAGCTCAGACTCAAACAGATTTTCCGGCACGGCAGCGCAGTTGACCTCAATAAAAGGCCCCTGACTGCGGGCACTGAGCAGATGAATGAGGTGGGCAATAAGCTCCTTGCCGGTGCCGGTTTCGCCTCGGATGAGCACAGTCCATGGCGTCTGGGAAACCCGCCGCACGGTGGAGAGCAGATTCTGCATGGCCGGACTCTCGCCGATGACCTTGAGGGGCAGTTCACGGCTGTCGAGGGTCTCGGTCACAGCGGCAACATCTTCCTCCATGGCGGTCTGCTGTTCAATTCGTTCGATTTTTGCAAGCAGCTCCAGCAGGTCAACCGGTTTTTCCAGAAAATCATCAGCCCCGAGCTGCATGACGCGCACGGCGGTTTCAACCGCCCCGTAAGCGGTAATCATGATGGCGTGAACCAGGGGATTGATTTCCTTCATGCGGGCCAGCACTTCATCGCCGTTCATGTCCGGCATTCTGTGATCAAGAAGAACGAGCTGGACCGGGTGACGGGCGAAAAGCTGGAGGGCATGGGCGCCGTTTTCCGCCGCAAAAACCTGGTATCCCTTTTTTTCCAAGAAACCCTGCAGGGTTTCCCTCTGCATCTTTTCATCGTCAACAATCAGTATCTTCATGGGATCACTCTGCCGGCTGTTTTTTTTCTGCCGCAATCGGCAGAGTTATCACGGTTCGAAAAATTTTATCTCCCGGGGTTTCTATGACAAGAGAACCGCCGTGGGCCTGAGCAATGCGCTGGGCAATGGGGAGGCCGAGACCGGTTCCTCTGGTTTTGGTGGTAAAATATGGTTCAAGGAGCTGGGTAAGGTCTTCCGGAAGAGGACGGCTGCTGCTGTTTTCAATGATTATCCGCACGATTTCCCCTTTCTCACCGATTGCGGTAACGGATATATAACCTCCGTCCTGCTGGGCTTCAACGCCGTTTTTGATGATGTTTTCAAACATACGGCCGAGAAGTTCGTAGTCTCCCGCCACATCGGGCAATGGCCCGTATTCATTACGGATCGAGATACCTTTTTGCAGACACTGAGGCTCATAAAGCTTGAGGATGGTGTCAAGCAGGGCGACAATATTCACCGGCCCGGGTTTAATCGTGATGGGTTTTGTAAAACGGAGCAGGTTGCCGATAATGGCATCGGTCCGCTTTACAGCCTCACGCATGCTGGACGCCAGTTCCCGGTGTTCCCGGCTCAATTCGTCCGCTTCAATTTCGATGCGCTGCAATCCCATGCTGATGGCGTTCAGGGGATTACGTATTTCATGGGTGATGGTGGCAGTGGCCCGGCCCAGGGCCGCGTCTTCCCGTTCCTGGCCGAGTTTGCGTTCATAATCGGTTATTTTCTGCAGATACGTTTTCTGGTAGCGGTAGAGGAGCCAGGAAAAAAAGATGCCCAAAAAAGAAAGAACCAGAGTGAAAATGAGCACATTACGCCAGATCTGGTGTACCCGCATGGTGTACTGGCCTGTGTCAAAACCGACCCGAAGCTCGTTGCCGCCTGCGTTGATCCGTTGCTCGACGATCTGACCTGTCGGATTGCTTTCCGTGCCATCGGCAAATGTCACATATTTGATCCCCGGCAGAGCCGACAGGGCTTCAAGCAGAGCCGGCATGCGCAACTGCTGATGGAGCTTTTCGATGGGGACAGCGGAAAACCCGAGCAGGATGCAGCCTCCGTTCGTCCTGGGCCAATTCATGACGTACGATTTTTTTTCCGGAAAATAATCCAGGCTTGTTGCCCTGCCCTGGCAGGGCAAAGACGAAAGAAGGGCATTGCCCGTGCTGATTTTCGTGCCGTCACGGCTTATGATGAGGATGGAGGTGAGCCCTGTTTCTCCGGCAAAGGCGTTCAGCTCGGGCGCGGAAAACGGTTCCACCGAATCGAGATAGTCAATGAAACGGGCCGTATTGACCAGGAATGTTTTTATCGTCTGCTGCAGCGCGTTTTCTGCAAGGAGTGCTGTTTTGGTGTTTTGCTCGATGACGCCGCTGACCACACGGGAATGCATACGGGCGTAATTCTGGAAATTGCTGCGCAATTGATTCATCTGCCAAAAGGAATAGGCAAGGACAATAACAATCAGTCCGCCGATGACCAGCAGGTTGATTTTCCAGGACGGACCAAGGGAGGGGATGCTCTCCCAGCTTTCCCGGGATTCCGAGTGCTGCGTCACCGTTATTTTTCTCCGCTCTGGGGATTATGGTCTTGACGCATAAGGCATCGTTTGCGGATGCGGGAACGCACTCCGGTGGAGTCCCGGTCATGCCGCCAGCCAGGGCCGGTTATCCGGGCTGCCTGAAAACGGTTGGCTCCGGCAGGAGTCATTTCTCCCCAGACATGAACGATGGCGTCGGGTGCGACACAAGGCGGGATAAAATCCGTGCTGACGATAAAGGACTCGCCGGAATTTTCGTCACTTTCTGTCGGCGGCTTGATAATATTGGTATCCGGTCTGCCTGGGAAACATTCCCGGCAGGGCAGCGGGGCAACGGTTATTTCCCCTTTTTGCCGGTCAATATCGAGGACCCTGCCCCGGAGGAACGATTCCGACCGGGCAACGACCGGCAACAGGATGAACAGGCAGAGTATGGCAAGTAGTAAACGTTTCATATCCGTCAATCGCTTTTTTATTGTTGGTGTGACGAGAAACCCATGTCAACTTTATAAAGCAATATCCAAGCCAGTTCGACCACAACCGTGTTTTCTTGTTTTTCCAGCCTGTTGCCTCGATATACGGGCTGAAAGAAGAGCCGCCTGTTCGACATTTATCGTCAATTTCGACAAAAATGTCGAACAGGCGGCTCTCTACAAAAAACCCTCTTTTTTCAGGTGCACCTGCAATACCGAGATGGCGGCCGGGGTGATGCCGGAAATGCGCGAGGCCTGACCCAGGGAGCGCGGCTGGATTCTGTTCAGTTTCTCCACCACCTCATTGGAAAGCCCGGGCAGCCCGGTGTAGTTCATTTTTTCCGGCAGGGTAATGTTTTCCAGTTTTTTAAACCGGTCCACCCCCTCCTGCTGCCGTTTGATGTATCCCTCGTACTTGACCTGCAACTGCACTTCCAGCCCAATGGCCGGATCGACTTCGATCTCCACTCCGGTGAGCGGCCCCAGGTCGTGAAGGGAAAGATCAGGTCGCCGGAGCAGAGATGCCATGGAAACCCTCTGCTTGAGCGGGGCCTGTCCCGCCTCCTGAAGTCTCTGGTTGGCCAAATCGGTCGGCTTGACATGGGTTGTATTGAGCCAGTGGAAAGCCCTGTTTATGGAGTCTCGTTTGCGGCAGAATTTTTCGTACGTTTCGTCGTCAACCAAACCCAGGTCGCGACCGATATCGTGCAACCGCAGATCGGCATTGTCTTCCCGCAAAAGCAGCCGATATTCGGCTCTGGAGGTGAAAAGGCGGTATGGCTCCTTGGTGCCACGGGTGACGAGATCATCGATCAGCACCCCGGTATAGGCCTGGGAACGGTCGAGAACAAGGGGATCTTCTTCTCGGCAGTATTTGACCGCATTGATGCCGGCCATCAGCCCCTGGGCCGCCGCCTCCTCATAACCAGAGGTGCCGTTGATCTGTCCGGCCAGAAAAAGTCCGGCGATACGTTTCGTTTCCAGGGACGCCTGCAGTTCAAGGGGATCAACATAATCATATTCAATGGCATAGCCGGGCCGGATCATCTTGACCTCTTCCAGACCCTTGATGCTGTGCAGCATGCCAAGCTGGACATCCACCGGCAGACTGGTGGGAATGCCGTTGGGGTAGACTTCGACCGTATCGAGGCCTTCCGGCTCAAGAAAAATCTGGTGGCGGATCTTTTCCGGAAAACGCATCACCTTGTCCTCGATGGACGGGCAGTATCGCGCCCCCACCCCTTCGATGATACCGGCATACATGGGGGAACGATCCGTGCCCGCCCGGATGATCTCATGGGTCTTTTCGTTGGTGTAGGTGATGTGACAGGGACGCTGGGGCAACGCCGGAATGCCGGACGTCGAATAGGAGAAAAAATTGGGGGGATCGTCGCTGTACTGGGCTTCCAGCCCTTCATAATGAATGGTATTGCCGTCAAGCCTGGGTGTGGTGCCGGTTTTCATGCGGCCCATAGCAAACCCGAGTTCCGCGAGACTTCCGGCCAGCGAAACGGACGGCGCATCTCCCTGGCGTCCGGCTGGAAACGACTTCAGGCCGATGTGGATCAGGCCGTTTAAAAATGTGCCGGTGGCTATGACAACCGTCCGGCAGGTCAGTGTTTCCTCGAGCGAAGTGAGCACCCCGGTTATCCTGCCGTTATGAACCAGCAGACGGTCGGCAAAGGCCTGCCTGATGTCAAGATTCGGCTGGTTCTCCAACACTTTTTTCATTCGCAGCCGGTAAAGCAGACGGTCGGCCTGGGCCCGGGAAGACCACACGGCCGGTCCTTTGCTGGTGTTGAGCCTGCGGAACTGGATGGCAGTTGCGTCGATGTTTCTGGCCATTTCACCGCCGAGTGCGTCGATTTCCTTGACCAGATGCCCCTTGGCAAGGCCGCCGATGGCCGGATTGCAGGACATGGCGCCGATGGTGTCGGCATTGATGACGATAACGGCGGTGCGGCATCCCATGCGCGCGGCGGCAAGTGCCGCTTCGCATCCGGCGTGGCCCGCCCCTATTACGATGATGTCATACGTATTCATGCATTATTTTTCCAGAGCGGTTTTGGCATTGGTAAGCTGCCATCTCATCACGGGCTTCCGCGCCATTTTCCAGAAATCCGGAGTGAGAAGGACGGCTACCGTATAGAGTTCGAGGCGGCCGGCAAGCATACAGAAACTGAGGACCCATTTGGCCAGGTCCGGGAGTCCGCCGAAGTTGCATGCAGGACCAACCTTGTTGAGTCCAGGGCCGATATTGTTCAAAGTGGCGACAACTGCAGTCATGCCGGTTACCAGATCAACGCCGAGGGCGGTCACAACTAAGCTTGCCAGCAGAAAAAAGCTGACATAAAGGGCGAAAAAGCCGAGGATGGCGATCATGATTTCCTTGGGGACTTTCTGGTTTCCCAATTTGATCGCGCCCACTGCGCGGGGATGAACAAGGCTGTGCAGCTGCAGTCGGGCATATTTGAAAAAGAGGAGAATACGGACCACCTTGATTCCGCCGCCGGTGGAACCGGCGCAGCCGCCGACAAACATCAGCGAAATCAGCAACACCTTGCAGACCGGCGGCCACTGTTCAAAATCAGCGGTGCCGAAGCCGGTGGTGGTAACGATGGAAACCACTTGAAACAAGGTGTCACGGAAACCCAAGGTGAAATCGGAATAAACATTGGCTGCAAAATTGGCAGCCAGAATGATCAGGGTGGTGACCCCGATGAGCAGCAAATAAAGGCGGAATTCCTCATTATCCCAGTAGTCGGAGAGCTTGCCGCTCACTAATACGCGGTGGTGAAGGGAAAAGTTGACTCCGGCAAGCAACATGAAAACAATGATGACATAGTGAATATAGGAGGATGTGAAAAATGCGACACTTGCCGTATGGGTTGAAAAGCCGCCGGTTGCCAGGGAGGCGAAGGCGTGGCAGACCGCATCGAAAAACGTCATACCGCCGAGCAGCAGCAGGAGTATCTGGATCAGGGTAAAAAGCACATAGACGGCCCACAGGATGCGTGCGGTATCCTGAATCCTCGGCGCCAGACGATCCTTGGTTGGCCCGGGCATCTCAGCCTGGAAAAGCTGGGTGCCGCCCACGCCCAGCAGAGGCATAATGGCAAGGGAAAGGACAATAATTCCCATGCCGCCCATCCAATGGGTCGTTGCTCGCCAGAAAAGCATGCTCTTCGGCAGAATTTCGACCTCGTTTAAAATGGTGGAACCGGTGGTGGTGAAGCCTGACATGGATTCGAAAAAACAGTCCACATAGGCGGGCATGGCGCCGCAGAAATAATAGGGCAGAGAACCAAGGAAGGCCAGCCCCAGCCAGCTCAGCACGACAACGGCAAAGCCGTCACGGTAGCCCAGATCCTTTTCAGGGGCAAACAGCCATACGGTGAGACCGCCCAGCGCTGCGCCGATGAGGGAACTGAGCAGAAAAACCCGCACCATGCCGTCCTGGTAATAGAGACTGAACGGAATCGGAGTCAGCAGGAAAAGGGAAATCAGAATCAGCAGTTTGCCGATTATATTGAGGACACCGCCGGTTCGCATATGTTTTGCTACTCAAAAAAGGCTTCGACCTTGGAGATGGCTTCCTTGGCAAAAAAGACGACCAAGTTGTCGCCTTCCTCAAGCGTGGTCTCACCGGACGGAATGATGACCCTGCGTTTGCGGACGACGGCGCCGAGGACGGCGTCCCGGGGAAATTTCATTGCCTTCAAGGGCAGGCCGAGAAATTTCGCCTTTTCGGTGACCATAATTTCCATCACCTCGGCATCGCTGCCCAGCAGGGTGGCAACCGCGACAATGTTGCCGGAGCCGCGGACAAAACGGAGAATCATATTTGCTGCGACCAGACGCGGACTCAAGGGTACGTCAATCCCCAGCTTGCCCAACAGGGGAAGAAAATCGGGCCGAGTGATTTTGGTGATACACTTGCGGGCGCCGTGGTGCTTGGCCAGCAGGCTTGACAGGATGTTGGTGGTGTCGCTGTGGGTGGCGGCAATGACCAGATCGGCCTGATCAACACCCTCCTCCAGCAGCTCATGGGAATCAAGCCCGTCGAAGTTGAGGATCACCGAGTTTTCCAGCTGCTCGGTGAGAAACTCGCATCGCTTCTGGTCACGATCGACAATACTCACCGTGACTTTCTTTTTTTCCATCCTCTTTGCCACCTGATAACCTATGGTGCCGCCGCCGATGATAAAGACTTTTTTGGGAGCCCTGCTGGTAAAATGAAAAAGGGCTTCAACCTCGGCAATGTCCTTTTTCTGGGCAACGAGAAAGATTTTGTCCCCTGCTTCTATCTTGTCGTCACCGCGGGGAATGATTGTGAGGCCGTCCCGGATGATGGCAACGATGAGGAAATTGTTACGTAGCTTCATGCCATGCATCTGGTGCAGGGTGACGCCGATCATCGGATTACCCTTGTATACTTCGTAACCCAGCAGTTCTACCTGACCACCGGCAAATTCGGCAACGGCAAAGGCGTTGGAAATCTGGCTCAATGTCATGATTTCGTCCGCCATGGCAATATCCGGACTGATGAGGAGATCAATCCCCAAAGCCTTTTCATTCAAGGCCTCACCGGAGCTGTAGAAATCCTCGTTGCGAACCCGGGCGATGCGGCTTTTCACATTGTACTGTTTGGACAGAATACAGGCGATGAGATTGACCTCATCGCTGTCGGTGACGGCAATGAAAAGGTCGGTCTGTTTGATGCCCGCCTCTTCAAGCACTCTGGCTGAAGCGCCGCTGCCCCGCATGGGCAGGATGTTCAAGTCCCGTTCAAGTTTCCGCAGTTTGGTTTCATCACTGTCCACAAGGACGACTTCCTGGCCTTCAACAGAGAGTTTTTCACAGAGGTAGTGGCCGACCTGACCGGCACCGACAATCATTATACGCATATCAGTTACTTTTCTTCTCCCAGGAGATCACTGCCCATTTGATCGGGGTCTTTCTTTTCAGGCTCCAAGCGCCTGTGTCATCAAGTTGCAAACGTTCGCCGACATGGAGATCAAGCAATTTTTCCTCATCGGCTGTCAGATCATCAAGCATCCAGCGGCAGCTTCTCAGGGCATCTTCTTTGTCAGTGAAGGTTTTTCGAGGATCCAACACAATATAATCGATTGTAGGATGAATCCCCATCCGGTGCAAGAGATTCACCGTGAAAATATAGTCTGGTCCCGGGTCGAAATTTCTGCCGATTGCGGCAAAGATATCAGGATCAAAGGGCCCACAGCCCACTCGATCGACAATGAACACCTTTTTAAGGGCCCATCTGTCCAGCTTTTCCAGGGCTTCTTTCAGGTCAAAGACGGAAAGGGATCGTGAGCTGACGGTGACATCATGGACCGGAATGGCGAGCTCACTCCAGTCATCCGTCCAGCTGGCCTGAATGGTTTTTATGTTGGATATCCGTTTTCCCGTGGCCCGGTTTTCGAGTTCATCCAGCATGGCGGCGGAAAAATCAATGGCCGTCACGGATTTGACCAGGTGAGCCAGGGGGAGGGCCAGGGTCCCCGGACCGCAGCCGACATCAAGCACACTCCAGTCGGCTTCCGGCTGCATCAGCCGAAGAAATTTATCCGCATAGTCCGAGTCGATATTGCGTTTAGCAAAGCCCGCCGCTCTTTTATCCCACGACTCATTGTCTTTTTTTTTCCAGCTTTTCCGCAGGCGGGCTTCCTGCCACATTCTGTTCCAGTCAATGTCGTCTAGTCGCATGGGAGAAGCATCCGGCTCAATCTTTGATCTTGGAGCGCAAATCAGGCATGGTTTCAGGTTTTCGGGAATCCCAGATTTTGCTTTCTTTGCCGGTTGCGGTCACGTTTTCATAAACGCCATTATCCCGGCGCACCAGCTTGGTAAAGCCAAGGCTTTTCAAGTCACTGTTGGTCTTCGGGGTGCTGATGGAACAAAGGGAGATGAGACGTTTAACCGGATTGCCGCATTGCGGACACTGGGTCAGCTTAGGGCTTGAAAGGGACTGACTGATCTCGAAACGCGCTCCAAAGGAACAACTCTGGTCGATATGTTCGTATTCGTAAAGCGGCATATGCCAACGCTATTTTTTCCTTAACCGGTTAATGAGAATTGTCAATTCACCATCCGGGGACATCATCTTCCTGGCGCTGACCGCTATCACATACTTATTCTTGGCAAGGTCAAGAAATTTCGGCACACTTTTGCGGCGGACGTCGTGGGCAATGTAAATCGTCCCCTCCTGCGCCAAATAGGTATCAAACACGTTGAGCAGCGGCTGGAAGAATTCATCGCGAAAAAGAATCTCCGCGCCGATAATAATATCAAAGGGGGCAATCTCAGGCGGATTTTTCCAGTCAATGATTCTGAAATCAACATCGGTCAAGCCGTTTGCCGCAGCGCTGACCCGTTGAAAATCGAGAATATGGGGCTCGTAATCACTCAATGTGACCTTATACCCCCTGGCCGCGGCAACAAGTCCGGGGGCGGCAAGACCAGCGCCAAGTTCAAGCACTCTTTGCCCGGGTTGGGGGGGAATGGAGGCCATGATATCGGACAGCAGCAAAGACGCTTCCCACAGTTTGACCCAGAAGGGGAAAGTCGAAACATCTGCAAAGGGGTCACGGCCTGCCAGCAAGTGTTCCAAATCCGTTACCTGCAGAATTTTCAGATCAAGATCCCTGATCCGCAGAGACTCAAACCCCACTTTATACTCTTTTCTGATTCTCTTCAGGATATTTTTTGCTTTTTCAGGCAGATTGTTTGTTTCCACGTTCAATTGACCTTTTAATCAGATTTGATGATGCAGTCGCGTGACCGCCCCCCCAGGGCATGTCTGCATCTTGTTTTAATAGCCGAGCAGCAGGGCAATCACGACCACTGCCGAAAGGGCAAAACGGTAATAGGCAAAAACGGCCAGACTTTTTGTACGGATAAACCGCATGAGCAGGGCAATGACGAAATAACCGGAAATAGCCGATGAAAAAAAGCCGGTCAGATAAAAAAGAATTTCGCTTTGGTCAAGTCCCTGGCTGAAAATTCCCGGAATTTTATAGACCCCTGCGCCGAAAATAATCGGTGCGGACAGCAAAAAGGAAAAACGGGCGCTTGTAGAACGGTTCAAGCCGAGAAAAAGGCCTGCGGTCATGGTGCTTCCGCTTCTGGACACACCGGGAATCAAAGCCAATGCCTGGGAAAAGCCGATGATCAGAGTGTCGCTGAGGGTGATTGACGAATAATCACGGATCCGGCTCCCCCTTTTCTCGGCAAGCCAGAGAAAAAAACCTGCCGCTGACAGTGTAAAGGCGATGGTAACCGGGCCTCGAAAATACTGTTCAGCCGCATGCCCCCAGAGCAGACCGGCAACAACCGCCGGAATGGTGGCAATGCAGATAAAGAGGCACATGCGTTTCCGTTGGAGAGCTTCTTCGCTGCGGGAACGCCCGAGAAGGGCGAGGATCAGGTCGGTGAAATCCTGGCGGAAGTATACCAGTATGGCGATCAGTGTTCCCATGTGGAGCGCTATGTCAAAGGTCAGCCCGGCCTCTTCGATATGAAAAAAGGCCTCGGCCAACGCCAGATGACCGGAGCTCGACACCGGAAGAAATTCCGTTGCGCCCTGAAGAATGCCAAGAAAAGCGGCATAAAGTAAATTCACGTGAAATATTCCGAATTCCCTACGATAGAGGACAGCAGCCTGATGAATAAAATAAAAAAGACCGTTTCATCCGAAGATCAAACGGCCTTTTTTTATTATCGGTTAAGCAGGTAAGGTATTAGCAACCCTCGATCGCTTTGCCTTTCTTTGCTTTTACTTCTACGGCATCACCGGCTTTCAGGTCGCTAGCGCCGTCGCAGGTCATGGTTACTTTGTCGCCTTCAACGCTGTCTACGGTGCATTTAATTTTAGCAGCCATGGATACGGTTGCGGTGCTTGCGATGAAAGCTGCGGCCAGGACCAGAGTCAAAAGTTTTTTGCTCATTTTTTTCTCCTTTTGGTGTTGTTTCGGATCTAAAAAGTTTATACCCAATTAACCCTACAGTCGACAAATATACTTTGTCGCGGCGAGATGTCAACCGTAAAATGAATGGAGGCTCATGTGCAGAGGGCAACCCTTCTTCCCGCCGGGTTGCCGTTTTCACGCCATTACTGGATGATCTGCTTGATATCCTCGACAAAAACCGTGTGCGTTACATAGCCCGGATAACTTTTTACGATATTGCCGTCCCGGTTGATCAAAAAAGAGGTGGGAATGCCGACAATACCGCCGAAATCACGGGTCACATCCGTGTCCGCCATCAGCACCGGATAATTGATACCGGTTTTTTCAATTACTTTTTTCACCTGCTTCGTCCCGTCCTGGTCAACGGAGATAGCCACTACGGAAAAACCGTTTTTGCCGTATTCATCCTGCAGATCGATAAGAGAAGGAATTTCCTGCAGACAGGGGGGACACCAGGTGGCGAAAAAGGTGACGAGCATTACCTTTCCCTTAAACTCTTCGCTGTTAATGTTTTTACCGTCAGCCACGGATTCAAGGGAAAAATTCGGCATGGCCGTTCCGGCCAGGGCAGAGAAAGCCGGAAAAAGAGCAAGCAAAAAAACAGCGAAAGAAAAGTGTATTTTATTGAGTAAATATTTTTTCATTATTTCACCATATGAAGTAGAACTCTAAGAACGGGGCAGTGATACCCGGACGGAATTTCATTTAAGAATGATTACAAATTAAGAGAGCACTAAAATACTCAAAAGGTTCAATTAATGTCAACAAAAAGATCCATGCCTTTCGCATTTCAGGTGTAAACGTGAGTTCAGGTGGCAAAAAATGGCTTGTTTTTCTCGTAGTTAGCCTCGGGGTTTTTCTTTCCACCCTGGACAGCTCCATGGTTAATATCGCTCTTCCAGCGATCATGGCAGAATTCGGATCCCCCCTGCACAAAACCGAATGGGTGGTGATGTCTTATCTGCTCACCACCAGTACGACACTTCTTGTCTGGGGTCATTTTTCCGACCGGCTGGGCAGAAACAGATTTTACGGAGTGGGTTTTCTCGTTTTCGGAATCGGCTCCCTTTTTTGCGCCTTTGCCCAGACCCTGAACATGCTGATAGCCGCCCGATTTTTTCAGGCCCTGGGGGCGGCCATGTTGATGGCAAACGGCCCGGCCCTCATCAGGCAGGCCTTTCCTCCGGAAAAACTTGGCCGCAGCATGGGTTTTGTCGGTATCCCCGTTTCTCTCGGTTTGATGAGCGGGCCTGTTGTCGGTGGGTATCTCATCGAGTTTTTTTCCTGGCGAGCCCTTTTCCTTCTTTCCCTGCCGGTCTGTTTACTGTTTGCGCCTCTTTCCCAATTTGTCCTGCCCGCTAATCCGTCGGCGAACACGTCATCACGGGAATTTGACTGGTCAGGGGCGATACTGTGGGCACTCCTGCTTGGCGCAGTTTCATTTTCGCTCACCCATGCCGTGCAGAAAGGTGTTTCCTGGTGGATGACAGCGTTTCTCGTCACTGTTTCCCTGCTTGCCGGGATTTTTTTTATCAAGGTTGAAACAGAAGCTGTTGATCCGGTTCTCCCACTTGCGCTCCTGAAAAAACCCTTTTTTTTCATCGGAGTCATGAGCGCATTGCTTTCCTTTCTGCTGCTTTTTGCTGTTCTGATTCTCATTCCCTTTTATCTTGATCGTGTCTTGGGATTAAGCCCTTCACGTATCGGCCTTGTGATGTTGACCATCCCTTTGACTGTCCTGCTGGTAGCGCCACTTGCCGGCTGGTTGTCGGATTCCCTGGGGGCAAAAATCCTTTCCACCCTGGGCCTTGCCTGTTCCTGCCTGGGACTTCTCCTGCTGGCCTTCCTTTCACCCCAATCGTCGTCCTGGGGTGTAGCCATACGATTGATGTTTCTCGGTATCGGCCAGGCCATGTTTCTTTCCCCCAACAGTGCTTCAGTGCTCGGCCGGCTGGACGACAAAAAAAGCGGTACTGCAGCAGCACTGCTCGCCACGGCACGAAATCTCGGCATGATGCTTGGTGTTGCGCTGGCCGGACTGGCGTTTTCCTTTTTTTTCCGCCTCTCTTCCGGCGGATACGACATGCTCCATTATGAGGAGCATATGGCCAATAATTTCTGCCAGGCACTCCAGGGCACATTCCTGCTTTTCCTGATTGCCGGTCTCTATTCCGTTTATCTTTCCTGGCAGCGCCCTTTTTTTGTTACAAAAACGGGGGGGATCAGACGTTGACGTCAATGAGTGAAAAACGATTAATTGATGCCTTTTGCTCCAATTTTTCTTTCAGTTGCGAAACGATGTTTTGGGTCTCAACACGGCAGGAAAAGGCAACCGGGTGATACCCGCGGACTTCAAGAATGCGGCAGAGTTCCGGCACATTGGCCGACATATGGTGGCGGGCTTTTTCGGACTGCAGGCAGAATTCTCCGCTTATTGCCTTGTCTGCCACGGAGGCATGGATGGCAAGCGGACCAATCCCGCTCATATCAAGAAAGAAACTCAAGGCAAAGCTCTCCCTGCCCTTTTGATCTTCATTCCTTTCCAGGGCCAGAAGCCATTCACCTCCGCCTGTGTTGCCTGCGAAAAAACAGGGAAAGAGGTAAAAATTCGGATTGCCGCCCTGGGGCGGCTGGCTGTTTAAATCCTGATGGACAGCCATGAGCCTGGTCTGCCTGTCGGAAGAATGGGTTCCCATTTCCTCAACCGTTTTTATCCGAGTAAAGCCGGCCAGCAGATCAAAAATTTCTTTTTTGGTCGCCGGATGGCCGCTCAACAGTGTTGTGAGAACCTTCACCACCTCAGAATCCGGTTCGCCGGAGATCACTGCAGAGATCAGACCTGTTGGAATCGTCCGTCCTTGCATCTCCTGAGCCAAAGGCGCCAGCAGGGATATGGGCGTCTTCCCCACCGGCTCTTCCGCCGAGGCGAAAGTTCCGGACAGGAAAATTTTCAGGAAATCATGTACAGCGCCTTTTTTCCCGGCAAGAGCAAGAAGCGGCAGACCGCCTCCTTTGCCTACTTCCAGCCAGAGTTCGCTGCCGACCTTGAGCTCAATCAGGCTTTGCGCGGTTAGTATTTTACCGTTTACATCGAGAACGACTTTTCCGTCGCCGGTAAGTCCCATTACCTTCGCTTTGATGAGATCGCCTTGGTTGAATTTCGGAAGAGTGTCCTGACTTTTGCTTGTGTCGCCCCTCTGTGTGATCAGGGTTGTCTTTGCGGGGAAGGGCTGCGGGGTTTCAGATATTTTCATTTTCGGCCAGAGGGAGATTTATTTTGACCTCCAGCCCGTCATCGTGGCGGATAAGGGAAAAATTGCCTCCGTGGGCTTTAATGAATCGGTCGACCAAGGTGAGTCCCATGCCGGTACCGTAGGTTTTTGTGGTGAAAAACGGCTCCGTCGCCTTGTTGAGAAAGGCGCCGTTAAGACCGCCGCCGGTATCCCTGAAAGAGACATGAACCATTTCGTCGTCAACGGTGGAGCTGATCAGTATTGCCCCCCCGGCAGGCATGGCCTCCAGTGAATTGCGGAGAATATTGAGAAAGACCCGGCGAATCTGTTTGCTGTCCATGTAGATAATGGGATCCGGTTCAGCCAGGTTCATTTCCCAGGTAATATTCTGTTTCACCAGGCTTGTCCTGAGCAGCATCACGGTCTTTTTGATCACCGGATAAAGGGGACCGAATTGTTTTTCCCCCTGGGGCTGGCTGACAAAGTCAAAAAGTTCGGTCAGGGTCGCCTCAAGCCGGTCCGTTTCCTTCACCATCACATCAAGGTATTTTTTCCACTCGTCTCCTTCAATCTTGCGGGCCAGAATGCGGGCTACCCCGCCGATGGAAGTGATCGGATTTCTGATGATATGAACCATCTGGGCCGCCATCTGACCGAGGGCGGCATAACGCTCCGCTTCAACCAACAAATCTTTGTTTTTGTCGAGTTCGTGGGTCACCTCTTCCAGTTCGGTCAGCTTAAGCTGCATGTCATGATGGAGCCGACTCTGCTCAATGGCGAGACTTGCCTGGCTGGCAAAAAGCTCCAGGGCACTCACATGGCCGTCAGGAATAGGCTTACGGGTGACATAATTATCCGCGATGATGACCCCGATTGGACGGCCGGGGGCAAAAAGCGGAACCACGACAAAGGATTCTTCCTGAAGGAGATTGACCAGGTCACGGGGAACAGGGATCGATGACGTGCCTCCGGTGACCTTGAAGCTGACTCTCTCCATGGCGGACTTAATCAGGATATGATCGGAAAGGGTTACCGGAATATGAAGTATTTTGACGATTTTGTTCACCGCATCATCGTCACGGGAGCAGGCATTGCCGAGATTGTGGACGATGTCGATGAACTGCAGGTCCTTGTCCCGCATATCCGTCCATATCTGGGCAGCCTCTTCACGACATCCGGGTCCGATGGCCATTCTTCCGGTCAGAAAGCGGTTTTCATCATCAAACAAAGCCAGAAAAGCGCGGTTGAAACGGAGACCCTCATTGGCGGTTATGCCAACGAGAATTGCGCGAAGAATTTCGTCCAGTTCGCCGGAATTAAGATAAACGGTGTTCATCTTCACGGAAAGCTGGTGGAGAAGCTGAATACGGAAATAGGCCTGTTCAAGATCGTCCTGATAACGGCGATTTTCCAGGACAAGCCGTCTTTTTTCCAGGTTCTTTTTGACCGCCACCATTATTTCATTAAACTGCACCGGCTTGGTGATGTAATCATCGGCGCCGTTGCGAATACAATCCAGCGCGACCTGGATATCCGACTGACCGGAAAGCATGATAATGGATGTGTCGGGATAGCTGGCTGTGATTTCCGGAAGCAGCGCGGTACCGTCCACGTCCGGCAGACCGATATCAAGCAGGATGAGGGCGACGTTGGCCCGGGCGAGCAGAGTCAGCAATTCCTCGCCGCCTCCTGCGTCGGCCACGGGGAATCCCTGCTGCTCAAAGTAGAGTTTCAAGGGCTCACGGATGGAGATTTCATCATCGACGACGGCAATCACTTCGTTGCCGTGCAGCAGATGTTCAGCCGCCATTGAGATATAGGGGCGCAGCCCTGAGTTGAGTCCACTCATTTTCTTGTCATGTTGTTCTGATACGATGTCGTTTTTTTACCCACGTTTATCATTACTGTTATCTATCACTGTGCATGGATAACACCATAGCTGTCAAGGGCAAAAAAAATCGCATTCCCGAACCAATCGGAAATGCGATTTTTGATTTTGTCAACCGGCAGTTGCCGGTAGGACAATTACATTTCTACTATCAGCTTATTGGCATCCTCATTCCAGTCGACAATAAGGTACCAGGCCAGCAGAAATCCACCGATCAGAAACAGGGTTCCACCGTAACCGAACACATCCGGCAGGTAAACATAACTACCAAAAACACCGTCCGCCTCAAATTCCCTGTCAGCGAACCAGGCAGAGATGATAGAGTTGGTGATGGCGAAAATCGGCACCACGATCCACAATTTGATCTGACCTTCACCGACCCGCCACAGGGTGCCGGTACCGCAACCGCCGGCAAGCATGGCGCCGAAACCGAAAACAACGCCACCAACAACGCCGCCCCAGCCGAAGGTGCCGCGCACGTAGTTCATTGCACCAAGAACAGGGTCTCCATCCAGACGAACCGGTACGCCGTATTTGAGCACAACAGCGCCGAGTGCGACGATGAAGATGCTCAGCGCCACGGATTTTGCCATGGTGCAGTTACCGGTCATATGGGGTTCACGGAAGCCCTGAATCATGCACCAGCGGCCCCTTTGCATGGAATATCCTAGCGCTGCGGCAATCATCAGTATACCACCCAGTGATGCCATGTAGTCGCTGTCTTCGTTGCCGGAATACATATAAGCTCCGGCAATAAGGGCAATAATGGCGACAAGCCCAAGCAAGCTGTTCAGTCCTCTGGGGAATTCGATGGTTTTAGCGCCGCCGCTGCCCCAGCTGACGTGCTCCATCTCCCAGTAAATGTATTTGAGTCCGATGATGACGCCGAAAACCAGGCCGAGCCACATGGCAAATCCGTGGGCGGAAAGATTGCCGATGGCGTTGTAGAAACCGCCGACGTTACAGCCGCCGGCCATCGCTGCTCCAACACCCATAAACACACCGGCAACCAACGCCTTGCACATTTCCAGAACCGGAGGGATGCGAAGGGCGAAATCGTTGCCCAGGCAGGCGGATACAAATGCGCCTGCCACAAAACCGATACCGATAACGGAACCGGTATTTGAGAGAATGCCGCTGGGCGCATCTTCAAAATAGCTGAAAATCCCACTGTCCAGGCCAAGACCGCTTCCTAGCCCGAACATGATCCAGTCACCCCAGTTGCGGATCGCGCCGACCGCTCCCCAGGGACGCCACCATGCCATGATAAGAATGGAAAACAGGGCGACCATAATGCCGGTCATCGTAGCGTTCCACTCCTCCTGACAAAGGGCCTTGTAAATCCCCTTCACTTTACTGCCGAAAATACTTTCCTCACTCATACTCTCTTCTCCCTTTTTAAATTAATGCTTCCTCTCGAGACGGTTGCCGAAACCGTCTGAACCTCTCCTCAAAGGAACCCATTAATGGTTTGTCAATTTTAACATTTTCCAACCTTTACTCTTGGTAAAAAAATTTGTCAAGTAAGTTTATAGCAAGGATTTCTTTCAACAAAATGGCCCGTTGTTCCGCATGAACAGCGATTCATTTTTCGCCTTGACAGAATATTTCTTTCTTGTTAATTGAAATTTTGTCTTATTCAGGAAAGAAATGAGGTTGATATCTCAAGGTTGCCTGGTCCGAAACGCTGGATTGCCAGGTATGTCGAAGCGCAAACGTTAAATGTTAAACCTGTTGTGAGGAGGAATCAATGAGCGACGTTAAACAAGCACCGGCCGATACTAAAGCAGACCGCACACTTGATGCCAAGGGTCTGAGCTGCCCAATGCCCCTGCTGCGTACTAAAAAGGAAATTGACAAGATCAGTTCCGGACAGATTCTGGAAGTCCTCGGCACCGACCCCGGATCACGAAACGATCTGCCTGGTTGGTGTACAAGGGCAGGACATGAGTTCGTCGGTGAAAAAGAAGAATCCGGTTACTTCCGTTTCTTTATCAAGAAAAAATAAGTGATGCCCGGCATCATTTTTTTCTGAAGGAATCACGCGCCACTTTCAAAAAGGAAAAGAAAGCGGCGCAACATCTGATTAAATGGAGGAATCAAATGGCAAAAAGTATCGGGATCTTTGTGACGTCTCCACAGAACATGAGACACATCCTTGGCGTAACGAAGGCTGCAGTCGCCAAGGGCTCCAAGGTAAAAATTTTCTTAACCTGGATTTCAACACATCTGACCAAATGTCCGTCATTCAAAGAATTATGCGACATGGACAATGTTGATGTTTCCATCTGCGCCGACAGCTACAAGAAAATGGGATATGATGTTGCCGATATCCCTGCCGGGCTGACTCAGGAGAAGATGGCGACCCAGGCCCAGCACGGCGCTATAGTTGAAGACTACGACTGCTATATGACCTTATAGGAGGCTACGATGTCGAAAAAAATATGCTTTATGTATGCCAGCAGCGAATATATTGTAGATGGTTTCAGATCCGCCCTTGGTCTTGCCGTAGAAAATATGTACGCCTATGGCGTTGTAATTAACAACGTTATTCCGGAAAGTGTAATGACGGAGTATCATCGAGAGAATGTTGACTGGATTCGTGACATGGAGGGAGAGATTTATTCGATTCCCGATGAAAACGTCGAAAAATACGGATTGGCGAAAATAACTCTTGAGGAACTTGGCCAGAAATTGAGGGAAATGGATGTCATCGTTCCCTATGGCCTCATGAGAAGCGACAAGAGCTGATTAAAGCGTCTAAAGATTTTACAGGGAGAATTCGAAAATGAAAATCCTGCATATATACCGTTCCGAACCTAACGAAGATGTCAAAAAGCTTGTTGCGATCGTCTCTGAGGGCCGTGATAGCGAATCTTTTAATCTGAATGTTGAGTCTCCGGATTACGCCAAACTTGTCGATATGCTTTACGGGGCAGATCAGGCAATAACCTGGTGGTAAGAAGTACACACTTTAGATTCATTTTCAATTACGCATAAAAAAACCCGTCGGAAATTTCCGGCGGGTTTTTTTATGCGCGGTGTGCGGCAAAGCAAATCAGGCTTTGATATGCTCTTCCTCAACCATGCGATCAACAAAATTAAGCAGAAAATCTCGCTGGGCCTTGGTGGCATAACTGATACAGGAACAGTGCAGGTTGCTCTGGCTGCGCACAAGCAGCTCAATGATCATCTTCTTTTCCGCCAGTTCGATGCCGAAGAAAAAAGGCCCGCAGTCCTCATGCCCCTGCTGAGCCTCCGCCAGCAAGTCATCGGGCAGGGGCAGCCAGAACATGCCCACCATGCCCCCCTGTTTGACGGTTCTTTTCAGGTAATTGTCCAGGTTGGCATGTTCTTCCATGCTGAGTTCATCAATTACTATCTGTCGCATATTTATCCTTCATTGCCAGTCAATTCGTGGGTTTGCGCTCATCGGCGCATGCAGAGTGGGGCGCAGTTTTGCCAATTTTTCCTCAAAGTCACGAACGTACTGGTCAAGCACGTCCTCGGATTCAATGACAAAGGGGGTGATGATAATGATCAGCTCCGTCTTGCGAGCCGTGTCCTTCTGGTATTTGAAGAGGTTGCCGAGAATCGGGATATCCATGAGAAATGGCACACCGCTTTGGATGGTTGAATTGTTTTTATCGATCATACCACCCATCAGGATTGACTGCCCACCTTTGACTGCCAGTTTCGTCGTCAGTTCCCGTTTGGAAATTTCAGGAGAACTGATATCGGAAGTGGTATTTGCCTGAGCCTGACTGACTGTCTGGCTCACATCAAGCAAAATGATGCCGTTGTAATTGATCTGGGGGGTGACTTCCAGAATAACACCGGTATCCATGTACTGAACCGTCTTGTCAACCTGGCTTAGAGCGGAAATGTTTTCGGTTACCGTGGTGACGATGGGCACCTGCTTACCGACGTTGACGGTCGCCGTTTCATTGTTCAGCACCAGAACCTGGGGTGAAGACAAAATGGCGAAATTGCTCTTGCTCGCCAGAGTCTGGAGAAAGCCGTCCAAATCACCGTAATCAAACGAATACGAAAACCCGCTGGGGAAAGTGTTGAAAGAGGGTTTGCCGACAGCGGCAAACTGGACGCCGAATGGCGATTTCGTGTTGGAAAGAAGCCATTCAACACCGAGTTCCAGTTCATTTTTCAGCTCTATTTCAGCAATCATCACCTCAACCAGCACCTGCCGGGGCAGATTGTCCAGGCGCTCCAGCAGTTTGACGATGCGGCTGTAATCTGCGGGCAGGGCGCGAATGAGAATGACATTGCGGTCGTCATCGGCAAAAACCACCGGTTCGCCGACAAAACGGAGACTCGATGAAGGCTTGGACCCGCCGGATAATGAACCAGAGGTTGATTTTGTTGTTTTTTTGGTTTTTTTGGCTTTATCAGCCGATGAAGTGGGGTCAGCCTTTGATGATAAGGAATCGGTGGTCTTCTTGGTTGAGCTATCAGAGGATTTAGTAGACGGCTCTTCAGCAAGAAGTTCGTTGATCAACTCGGAAAGTTCAGATGCAACGGAATTTCTGACGTTGTAGATATAGATATTATCGCGGTCCTGGGTTTGCTCCACATCGAGTTCCCTGATCCAGTCAACGCCATTGGCAAGCTGCTGCTCGTTGTTGCTGACAAGCATCAGCGAGTTGATCCGTTCAAGGGGCACAACGGAAATGCCTTCATAATCATTCCGATTAATTTTCAGGGCAATGAAAATCTCCGTCAACTCATCCCGCAGATCATAAACCGGCGCATTGTCCACGCGGACAATCTTGATGTGGAGGGAGGCAAGTGAGGAAATGTCGATTTTGCCGATAATACGGAGAATATCAACGACCTTACTTTCATAATCACTGATCAGCAGAGTATTCTGATCAGCCAGTTCGTCGACCGATCCCTGGGCTGACAGGTATGGTTCAACAAGTTTCACCACCTCGACGGAGGCGATATGGGAAAGGGGTATAACCTGGATGACAAACTGGGATGAATCCTTCAGATCGGCAACCCCGTCAGGACTATTAATGATCTGGGTAGCTGTTTTCCTGGCTACGTAGATATAGTCATAGTCACCCTCGTTGCGGATATCGAGGCCGTTCATATGGAGAATTTTCTTAAAAACGGGCAAAAGCTGCTCAGTTGGAATCTTTGTGCCGGAATGGATATTCACCACGCCTTTAACCTGGGGATCGATGATGTAATTAAGGTTCAGGGTCGCGGCAATTACCTGGATGACCTCATAGATGTCGGCATTGTCGAAATTCAGCATGAGGCCCTCAGCTTCTTCCGCTCCTTCTGCAGCCTTTGCCCTGCCGCTTGTGCTTTTTGGCGAGGTTTGACGAACCTGGGAGGCAATCCCCTGCAGGTCTTCCTTGCCGACTTCCACATCCCGGACTTTCGACCGGGGTGGGGGCTTGACCTGCGATTCCTCAACATCCAGCATGGTGGATTTCGTTTGATCGCGGATAACGGAATCACTTGTATTTTTGAGATCAATCTGCGGCATGTCAATCTTGGCCGGATACGTTGCGCATCCGCTGAGCAGCAATAGGAGAATGACTACGATGGCCATACCGATCCGGGAACATATAGGGTATTTCAGTGTCGAAAGCCTGTGGGCATGGGTGAAAAAGAGATTTTTGCTACTTTCCATGGGTAACCTTTTTTTGAGAGACACGTCTGTCATATCAGTTATTCCGGGGTACACCGGGTGTTTGGATTTTTACATTGTCCGGCAACGCGCGCGGAGCAGGAACTCTTCTTGTCGCCGATGTCCGTCGACTGCTGACCGGGGCTGATGATTTTCTTGTGACGGTTGCCCTTGTTTTGGGCGCAGCCTTGGGTTTTGGCGCTGGCGGTGGGGGAGCTATCCGATCCTTTTTCGGGTCGATGAGCATTTTTTCAATGGTTTCCTCCCCTTTCTGCAGGACAAGTTTTTCCGGTTCTATTGCTACAACTTTATACCCGCTAACCGTGTCTCCGGCAACCAGTTGTGTATAATTTCTTGGTTTCAGGGGCGCCGGAGCGTTCTTATTAGCGCCTATCGCTGCAGGAGGCGGGGTTTTCGGAGGAGGGTAGACGATCAACCCTTTACGGATATCACCGGCAATAATCGACCCGGCATACGAAACCGTGGCTATGTCGACTGACACATCCTGACCATTGTCGGTGTCCGCAGCTTCTTCCTCATTGTCCCCTGGAAGAAACCTTTCGGCATTGAAGAGATATCCCTGGTTCAGGTCAGGCAAGGCTGCCGGCACGGGGGGATAGAAGACAACCTTTTTTTCCGGAGGGATAACAGGCTGCGGTTTCGCCTTTTTCGGCACGTTGGCATCGCCTGCATATTCATAGTCGGAACGGTAGGAAACCACCGCTTCCTTGACAAGAAAGAGGAAGGAAAGACTGAGAATGACTGAGGCGATGATCTTAACCATTTGTAATTGTATAAAAACCTTTTATGTCGAGAAAAATTTTCATTTCTGATTTTTTATAGGGTTTCAAGGTAAAGCTTTCAATCTGAAAAAGTTTATCCGAGCGGTAAAGCTGGCTGATTAAATCCATAAACTGGCTCATGCTGCCTGACAGCCGAATCTTGATGGCAATTTCATGGAAATCGCGGGGCGCGTTTCTGCCTCCCGTCACAAGCGGTCTGATCGATTCAGGTTCCAGACCGGCCCTTGTAACCTGTTCCTGAATCATTATCTGCATCGCTGAAGAAACCTCCTCCTCGGAAACGCCGGTGAAAAGGTATTTTTCCAGTTTTGCAGAACGCTGCTTGAGGCGGGCGACGCTTTTTTTCAGGGAAGGCAAGGAGGCTGCTGTTTCCTGATACTGTTCAAGAAGATTCTGATTGGCTTCCAGTTCTTTCTTCTGATCGCTGTACGTTCCAAGCGACAGGCGGACAATATTGACCAGCAGAAGAAGAGCGCCAAGGGTGAGAAGAAGAGCCTTCCGGTCAACACCTTTAAGCAGGAGGATGATCCGGTTCATTTGCTGCTGACCTCCACATGAAAATATGTCTGGTTTTTCCGACGGCTGGTGGACTTTAACTTCGCCTTGTTCAAGGCGTCGAGATTGCTGGTCAGATCCCCGATATCATCCGTATAACCCTGCAGCTGGATATCACCCGTTTTCTCGTCCATGCGGATCTGGTCGAGATAACTGTTTTTGGGCAGAGCCTTTGTCGCCTTTTCAAAAAAGCTGATGATGTCAAAATTCTGGCCGATTCCTTCAATACGCTCAATTGACTCGGTCAGCTGTTTATCTTCCAGGCGGAGCTGCTCCACCTCCTTGATCTGAGGCTGAAGCGCGGAAATTTCTCCGTCCGTCTTTTTTAGCTGATTGAGAATGGAATATTCCTTTATCGCCCCGACACCCAAAAAGGCACCCAGGTTGAGGATGCAAAGCCCGACGAGAACATAGCGTAGATAGTCCGGCCTTCGGTAGGAGGCAGGCAAAAGATTGAATTCCTTGTGCAGGGGCAATTCCGCGAGCAGAGCGGAGCTGTCCTGGAATCCGCTGCCCTCATCCGGACTGGGGGTATAGATCACCTCCCCGGGGTCAAGTTTCTGCAATTGCTCGGCAGAAGGGGTGCTATGGCAGAGAATCCTGTCAAGGATGCTGTGTTCGGAAAAAATCAGCAGTTTTGTATAACGACCCGGCAACAAGAGGCTCCACCTCTTTTTTTTGCAGAGCCGGGTCACATAGCGCTGGCTTTCCGGGAAAAGGCCGACCAGGCGAAAGCCCTGTCCCGCCACTTCATCCAGCCATGGGGTCACTTTTTCTTCAAGCAGAGCGTAAAGGCTTATACTGTAATCCTGTTTTCCGCGGATAGCAGTGTAGCGGTGCAGCATTTTTCCTTCAAAGGGAGCAAGAATGGCCAGTTGATAGCCAACCGCCTCTTTGATATCTGCGGTTTTGAGCGGCAGACTGAAATTTTTGTAAAAAAGCAAATCCTCGGACAGGTAAAAAGAGACGTTCAGCCCTGATGGATTTTTGTCCTCACAGCAGCGGGTGACCCTTCTCCCCAGATCGGTGACAGGATGGGGAATAAATTCAGTCTCCTGTTTGAAAGGTGTGTGAATTTCAAGGCCGTCGGGCCTGATAAATATTTCGACACTCTCCTTCATGACCACCCTTCTTCCCGAGAATAATAGTTTACTTTGGTGCCGTACAGTTCAAACAGGACTCGCACCTCATGTGCCACAGGAGGGGTGAGGGTGTCCTTTTCCCTTTCGGCAAGCTCCTGCTCGTCGACTCCGGTCTCACCCCGGACAACGATCGAATAGAACCTGTTGTTGCCGGAGTTATAGGTGAGGGCGTCTTTGACCTGACTGAACCGCTCCGCGCCGAGGATCTGCAGAGCGTGTTCCTGCCCCAGGTTGACATAAAGTTCTTTTGCCTCCCGGTAAGCGTTTTTTTTCTCCGCATCCCCTTCAGTCAGGAAATCAAGCATCAACGGGGAAAGACTGTTGAAGTTAACCAGGCCCGTGTCGTTGTGGGTGGTGAAGATATCGCTCGCCCGAAATTTACCGGCAAGTGGATCTGTACCGTGAACCAGAAAAAACTCCGATGGCTCCATTATTTTACCGTTTCGGGGAATATAGGGATCATCAAGAGCTTCATAGGTCTCCAGCTCAGCCCCATTCAGACGATGAAGGTTGTCACTGTCCTGCCAGTCATACAGCGAATCGATGATAATTTCCCGTTCAGGGGCGTCTATCTGCATATATTCCAAAAAAAGGTCCAAGAGATTCTTATTGAATTTATTCAAATCGATTTTACCAGATTCGTTCACTACATAGTAGCGCAAATGTCCGGTGACAAGAAATGCGTCATATTCATACCCCTCGGCAAATGTTTCATATTCCTCATTAATATATTCCAGAGGCTTGTCAAGTATTCTGAATATTCCGAGATTCACTCCGGCTTCAGCAAGTGAAAGGCCTGCGGCCCGTTCCTTGGCATTGACGGCTATCCTCAGTTCAGTCCGCACATTCAGAATAAGCTGACCGGCAAGAAACGATATCAGCAGCATGATGACAATGACCACCAGCAGGGCAAATCCTTGCTGGCCGGCAGGTGATTGTCTTTTATGATAGCCCAGCGACATGTTTGACGTTTTTCCTACAGTAAGGGCCGCAGTTTGAGAGAGGCCAGTTCTCCACTAGTGCTGCGCACCTCAAGCAGACGGAATTTATGTCCTTCTATGAAAAGGGTGGAATTTTCCTCCTGCTCCTCATACACTGCGCTTTCCGAACCGGTATATCTGGTGTCCAGACTGAAAGACACCATTTCGTCAAAAACGTTTGCCCGTATTTTCTCTACTCTGCCGATATTTTTCAAGGCAACAGAGAAACTTTCCAGGGTGGCCACGTATGCCAGCCCCAGAATGAGTACAGCAGCCAGCACCTCAAGCAGGGTAAAGCCCTTCTGGCTTTGTCCGGCAGCGGCTCTGCCACCCCTTTCAGATATCATCAGGTTGCGCTCCCATCACCCGCATCTCGGTCTGGCACCAGGGGGTAAATTCATATTCCTTGCCGTCGTAAGTAACCAGCACGGAGTCACTGCCATCCTCGTAGGAAAAGGAGAGCGGCAGGCTTTTTTCAATCAGAATTTTCATGCTTTCATAATCCGGAATATAGTCCCCGGTGTAATCATTGTTATAAAAATCCCGTTTTTCCAGATAATAAAGGGAACCGCTGTCCGGATCGTAGCGGTATACAGCCAGGACGGTTCCGGCATTGGAATAGAGAAGGGGAGCACGAGTCGTCACCCTGAGCACGGTGTCGTCGGCAGAAATGGCAATTTTTTTGGTCTGACTGTCGTACAGCCCGCATTTTACCTGCCGCTGGAGAAGTCCCAGCAAGCCCTGTTCCCGTTCAATCTGGATAATTCTCTTATCCCCTTTTTCCGAAAATTTAATACTGACATTTAAAATGGAATAAATCATGGATGAAACCATGGCGAGCAGCAGGACCGCCACCATGACCTCAAAAAGGGTGAACCCACGTTCCTCCTTGTACCGGTGCCTGAGTGTCACCACCCTTGGTTCATCCATGACAGGGGCCTTATTCAACTATCGGTAAGCCGGTCAAGGCATCCAGGGCTATGGAACGGCTTCTGCTGCCCAGGGTAAAGGTCAAAATTGCCGGAGTGGCGGTTGATTGCGGGGTGAAATAAATGATTTCCGGGTTGATGGTGAGCTCGCTTTCCGGATTGAGATCAAGATTTTTCTCCTCCGCCTCCCCTGCGCCACTCTGCAGCAAAAAATTGTTTTCCTGCATACGTACTTCTATCTCCCGTCCTGAGGAAATCGCCTCCAAACGGATCGACCGAAGATTTGCCGTGATGGTTCCCATCTGTTTTCTGAAGTCAAGACCGGTGAGCAACCTGCTCAACTGAGGGGTGCTGATTCCGGCCACAATTCCCAGCAGCACCAGCACGGTGAGCAATTCAAGCAGGGAAAAGCCTGCTTGACGCAATCGAGCCGGATAAAACCTTTGGTTTGGTAGCTCAGTCCGGTCCCGCATGAAAAGAAATTCCGCCTTATCCCGCAATGTCGTTAATGCTTAATATGACCGACAGCATGGAAACGACAATATACCCGGCGATCAGGGCGATGGCGAGTATAAAGGCCGGCTCAACAAGGGAGATCAGTCTTTTGATCCTGGTGCGCAGTTCCTGGTCAAAATGGTCGGCAATCTGGCCGCAGACCTCCCCGACTTTCCCCGATTCCTCGCCAATGGAAAGCAGATCAACCGCCAGGCTCGGCAGCAGAGATTCTCCTTTCAGCTTCGAACTGACTCGCTGCCCCTCCTTGAGAGCCTCTGTTGCCCGGTGGAGCATCTTCTGAAATTGCTCATTGACCGCAATCCCTGTGCATATGCGCAGGGCCGTGGCCAGGTGGACACCGTTATTGACCAGAACCTCAAGGGTACGAAAAATCCGCGTTGTTTCAAGCTCCCGGATAAACCCTGACAGTCCGGGAATTTTCAGGGACTGCCGATGATAAAGCTCTTTGCCCTCAGGAGTCCCCATATACCAGATAACCAGCGCAATCGGCCCGAAGATCAGAATAAGGGTGATGATAAGATGATCGGAGACAAATCCGGCCACCGCCATCATAAATGCCACATTGGCTGGAAGCTGCTGCCCGATCCCTTGAAACAGCACCTCAAATCGGGGCAGGATGGTGGTGATGAGTATAATGACGGCGATGATACCGACGATGAGCAGGATAAGGGGATAGACCGATGCAGAGATGATAAATTGCTTGAGTTCCTGGAAGGTGGACTGGTATTCCGAAATTTTGTTCAGCATGGCCGGGAGAATACCGCCTTCCTCTCCCGCCCTGGCGATGTTGATATACATGGGGGAAAAATAGGGGTAGTCGGCAAGGGCCTGGGAAAAAGATTTGCCTTCCTTGAGTTTCCGTTCCAGGGAGCCGCAGAACTCTTTAAAGGACGCTTTCTGGCTGTGATTTTTCATCACCCGCAGGGCGGCATCAAGGGAAAGTCCGGCACTGAGCAGCATGGCGATCTGTTTTGTGAAAAAATCGATTTCCGTGCGGGTAATTTTACCCCGATGAAAATCGAGAAAGGCGGGAAGTTTGAGCTGTTTAGAGGAACCCGGAGTGTATGATTTTATTTCCAGGGGGCGGAGACCCTGCACCATCAGTTTCTTTGCCACCGCCCCTTTGTCGACTTCCTCCAGCACTCCCTCCTTGATCGATCTGTCGCCGTCAACTGCCTTGTATTTAAAGAGCGGCATTGGTAACTCCGCGGCTCACCCTGATAACCTCAGCCAGAGTGGTTTGTCCCGTTTTTATCTTTCGCAGGCCGTCCTGGTACATATCCTGGAAACCTTCCGCCTGGGCAATTTCTTTCAGTTCCCCCAGGTCCTTTCTTTTGGCCACCGCACGACACAAAGCATCACTCATGATGAGCAGCTCATAGATTCCGATCCGACCGCTGTACCCGCTGCTCGAGCAGTGGCTGCATCCGGCGCCGATGAACATTTCAAAGTCGCCGCCTGTCGGGACATAACCGAGATGTTCGGAAATATTGCCCTGGGTGGTTCGGCAATGGGGACAGATGCGGCGGACAAGTCGCTGCGCCAATACTCCCCGCAGGGCGGAGGAGATGAGGAAATGTTCCACCCCGATGTCAATCATACGGACAACAGCGGATAGAGCGTCGTTGGTGTGCAGGGTGCTGAAGACAAGATGGCCTGTCAGGGATGACTGGACGGCAATTTCCGCTGTGTCCAGATCCCTGATCTCCCCCACCATGATGATATCCGGATCCTGGCGGACAATGGAGCGGAGCCCCTTGGCAAATGTCAGCCCGATTTCCGGACGGACTTGGGTCTGGTTGATTCCTTTCAGCTGATATTCAACCGGGTCTTCCAGAGTAATGATTTTGTTGGTGCCGGTATTGATTTTGTTAAGGGCGCAATAAAGGGTGGTGGTCTTGCCGCTGCCGGTGGGGCCCGTGACCAGGATGATGCCGTTGGGATAGGTGATCAGTTCCCTGAATTTCCGTTCAATATCATCGCCCATGCCGAGATGACTCATCTCAAGAATGATCGATCCTTTTTCCAGAATACGGATAACCACGCCTTCTCCGTAAATTGACGGCATGGTCGAGACGCGCAGATCGATCTCCTTGCCGCCGATGCGCATGGATATTTTGCCGTCCTGGGGGATTCGTCTTTCCGCAATGTCGAGTGAGGCGAGAAGTTTGGTACGGGAAATGATAGCCGCCTGCATCGGTGTCGGCGGAATTTCATAATCATGGAGAATGCCGTCGATACGGAAACGGATCAACTGCCCGCCCTCGTAAGATTCAATGTGAATGTCGCTGGCCCGCCGGTTTACCGCCGTGTCTATCAGGTTATTGACATATTTGATGACCGGCGCCTCGGAAGCCATGTCCTTCAACTTGTCGATGTCCGCTTCGTCCATCACAGCCTGTTCCTGCTCAACTTCATCAAGGCCGAGATCATACTGTTCGTCGACTATTTTCTTGACATCCTTTTCCAGGGCGATTTGAATTTCGAATGGTTCGGCAACGTCGATCTGGGCCGTGGAAAGAATGTCTCCATCCATCGGATCATGGCAGACTAAGATAATGTCATTGTCATTACGCCGGACAAGGGCGAAGGGGTGCTCTCGGTGGAAAATTTTTGAGATGGAGACAGGGATGAAGATGTCATCTTCACGAGGGACGAATATCTGCAGAGACAGCTGTTCGGAAAGGGCAACGAGAAGGTCATCCTCGCTGATGAACCCCAGGGACACGAGAATGTCTCCGAGTCCCTGGGGAACTGATTCAAGATGGGTCAGGGCACGTTCCAACTGATTGGGCTGCAGCTTGCCTTTCCGGACAAGCAGATCCCCCAGTTTTTCTTTCTTGGCAAAGAATACGGTCATGGGGCCTCTTTCAGGGCGTACCCCGTTCATTCCAAGTCGCATTCAAACCAATGTCTTGGCCGTTTTCGCGATCTTGGCCTGAATGCAACGTTGAATAATTTATGATAAGTCTCGCACTTCACGTCCCTCTTTCAAATCACTCCCCTCTAGATACCGTTTAATCGATTCCGCTGCAACCTTTCCTTGATAAACTGCCTTAGCGGCGGTCTGGGGTCCCAGTACGGAATCTCCGCCGGAGAAAATCCAGGGAACGGATGTCTGCAGAGTTTGCGGGTCGACGACATAGGTTCCCCAACGTGTCAACTCAAAGTCTAAGCCGTTGTCTACAAAATGGTCGACATCCTGACTTATGGCGGCGATGACCGCGTCAGCTTCGATAAAAAAGTTAGAACCCTCTATCACCACCGGCCGGCAACGACCCGATGTATCGCATTCACCGAGCTGCATGCGATGACATTCTACTTTCTTCAGGCGACCGTTTTCGCCATGCAGCTTGATTGGCGCAGCCAGGTACTCGACATGGACGCCCTCTTCCTCCAGATGGTGGATTTCGGCCATTGAGGCCGGCATCTCCTTCTTGGTCCTGCGGTAAAGGATGAACACATCATCAGATCCGGTGCGCAGCGCGGTTCGGGCGACATCGATTGCCACATTGCCGCCACCCACCACAACCACTTTTTTGCCGAGACTGATCTTTTCGCCGAGACACACGCGACGCAGGTAGTCAACACCATGGGAAACACCTTGGAGATCCTCGCCTTCAAGCCCGAGTTTGCGACTGACGTGAGCTCCGACTCCGACGAAGACGGCATCAAATCCTTTTTCTTCCTTCAGTTGCTGAAGCGATATATCCTTGCCGATAATAACATTGTTCTGCACGGTGACCCCGCAGTTCTTCAGGGAATCAAACTCGGCATGGATGATGTCCCGTGGCAGTCTGTAAGCGGGAATTCCCACGGACAGCATGCCGCCGAACACCGGAAGACTTTCAAATATGGTGCAGTGATAACCTTCATGGGCCAGATGATAGGCAGCGGTCATCCCGGCGGGTCCGGATCCGACAATGGCCACTTTTTTCTTTTTCGGCAGGGCACAGGGCGATGCTATATTTTTATTATTTTTTACCATCCAGTCCACAAGAAAACGCTCAAGCATACCGATTGCGACCGGCTCTCCCTTTTTGCCCCGGACACAGGAACCTTCGCATTGAAATTCATGAGGGCAGACCCGGGAACAAACTGCGGGCAAAGAACTTGTTTCGCGGATCGCCCAGTATCCCTCCTCAAATTGCCTGCAACGTAAACGCTCTATAAACAAAGGGATATTATTCCCGATAGGGCAACCTTCACGGCATGTGGGTTTTTTGCACTGCAGACAACGGTTTGCCTCAAGAATGGCAGTTTCTTCATCGTATCCGGCAACCACCTCATCAAAGTTTTTGATCCGGTACGCAATATCAAGTTCTTTCGCTTTTTGCCTTTCAATGGCAAGACGTTCTTTGGGTTTCACAAAAATCTCCTTCTTGTTTCTCTGTATGTCAAAGCGTGCGGCTAAGTATATCTACCTAATAGTATTGTATATTAACTTTTCCTTATTAATATGTTTGCAAGATCTTTTCACGCCAAAAAATCAAATATGGCATGACCAATTTCATCATGCCGCAACTATTGGTAATTACAAAGTTGATTCTCTCTTTTATTATGCTATAATCTTTTCTGATCGTCAGTTATTAGCTAACTGTCTATTTTCACCACGTGAATTTTAAAGGAAGTCTATGAAAGCTGAATTTATTAATCCTTTTTTGAACGCCACAAAAAATGTCCTTGAAACTATGTGTCAAACACAGGTGAAACCCAAAAAACCAAGCCTCAAGAGCAGCTCCTTGACCTATGGTGAAGTCACCGGCATTATCGGTATGGTTTCCGAAGAAATTACAGGGTGCATGATTCTCAGCTTTTCCAAGGAATGCATTCTTCAAGTGGTTGCCAACATGCTGATGGAACCTCCGAAGTCCAAGGTTGATGAAGAAATAATCGATGCCGTTGGTGAACTTACAAATATGATCTGCGGCGGGGCCAAGGCGCAACTCGCCAAAATTGACTATAAATTTGATCTTGCCACCCCTACTATGGTTGTCGGTAAAAATGTTGAAATTTCATATTACTCTGATGCGCCGACCATCGTCATTCCATTCAGCACGGAACATGGAGAATTCGTTATTGAGGCAAACCTGGGATCAAAAAAAGGGAAGGGCTGATACGGAGAGATTTTTTTTGCTGTTAGATCGGAAATTTATATAAAAAAAGGCCGCACTTTTTAAAAAGTGCGGCCTTTTTTTATTTCATGAGGCTTCTTATTTAGGAGCCTTTTCCGCGACCTTCAATCGAGCCAAGGCTCGATGCAGAGCTGCTTGAGCCCTGGTAAGATTGATTTTCTCCTGCTGGCCTTTTGCATCGGCAAGACGTTTTTCTGCACGTTCTTTCGCCCGAAGAGCCCTATCTACATCGATAAGATGTCCTGATTCGGCGGATTCAACAAGAAAAGTGATTTTATTATTTGACACCTCACAGAAACCACCACTCACCATAAGATAGTTTTCCTTGCCGTCTTTCTTGTAGACAAGGCCCCCTATTTTAATGGTGCTGAGAAAGGGCGCGTGATTTGCCAGGACACCAAAGTCACCTCCGTAGCCTGGAGCGCTGACGATATCAACATCCTCGCTGACCACCGGACCTGATGGGGTGACTACTTCTAAATGTATAGTTTCAGCCATTGGTCATTCCCTTCTTTGATGATTAAGCAGCTTTTGCTTTGGCAGCCTTTTCAACTGCCTCTTCGATGGTGCCCACCATATAGAAGGCGGTTTCAGGAAGTTCATCGTGCTTGCCTTCAAGGATTTCCTTGAAACCGCGTACAGTATCATCAACCTTTACATATTTGCCAGCCATACCGGTGAAAGTTTCAGCAACGGTGAAGGGCTGTGAAAGAAATCTCTGGATTTTACGGGCCCGACCGACCAGCTGCTGGTCTTCCTCGGAAAGCTCGTCCATACCAAGAATTGCGATGATGTCCTGCAGGTCTTTATATTTCTGCAATGATTGCTGAACTTTCTGGGCTGTCAGATAATGCTCTTCACCAAGAACATGCGGGTCAAGAATACGTGAAGTAGAGTCAAGAGGGTCAACCGCAGGGTAAATTCCCAGCTCGGCAATCTGACGGGAAAGAACAACGGTACCGTCAAGATGGGCAAATGTCGTCGCAGGAGCCGGGTCGGTCAAGTCGTCCGCCGGTACGTATACGCACTGAACGGCGGTAATGGATCCCTTGGTGGTTGACGTAATACGCTCCTGCAGGGCGCCAAGGTCGGTGGCCAGGGTAGGTTGGTAACCAACCGCTGAGGGTATACGGCCAAGAAGGGCGGAAACCTCGGCACCGGCCTGGGTGAAACGGAAAATGTTGTCAACAAAGAAGAGAACGTCCTGACCCTCCTCATCGCGGAAATACTCTGCTGCGGAGAGGCCGGTCAAAGCAACACGGGAACGTGCTCCGGGAGGCTCCGTCATCTGCCCGTAGACAAGAGCGGCTTTGGGGAGAACGCCCGACTCCTTCATTTCATGGTAAAGGTCGTTTCCTTCACGGGTACGTTCACCGACGCCGCAGAATACGGAAATACCGCCGTGGTGCATGGCGATGTTGTTAACCATCTCCATCATGATAACAGTCTTGCCGCAACCGGCTCCGCCGAACAGACCCATCTTACCACCACGTGGGAAGGGGACGAGGAGATCGATAACCTTGATTCCGGTTTCAAGAACATGTACCTCGGTGTCCTGCTCTGTAAATAAGGGTGCTGGTTTATGAATGGGAGCTTTTTTGTCGGAAGTAATCGGTCCCAAACCGTCAACCGGTCGACCGACAACATTCATGATGCGGCCGAGAGAAGGCGGACCAACCGGAATCTCAATGGGTGCTCCGGTATCCCGTGCATCCATGCCTCTGACCAAACCGTCTGTCTGGTCCATGGCGATACATCGGCAAACGTTGTCGCCGAGATGCTGGGCAACTTCGATTACCAGGTTGTCAGCTTCATCACTGATACCGGGATTGGAAATAAACAAAGCATTCATGATCCGGGGAAGTTGACCTTGCTCAAACTCAACGTCAACACACGGCCCGATTACCTGGACAACTTTTCCTACATTTTGATTACTCATATCGCTATTTGCCTCCTAGCAGCTTTAAAATTCTCTGTTCAAGAGGCTGAGCTCTTAAACTCTGAACTTTTCTTTTCTATTAACCTTTAAGTGCCTCTGCACCGCCGACGATATCCATCAGTTCGCCGGTAATGGCTGACTGACGTGCCTTGTTGTAGATCCTGGTCAAGTTATCGATTATGTCTCTACATGCTTTCGTCGCATTATCCATTGCGGTCATACGGGCAGCATGCTCACTCGCCCCAACTTCCAGCATGGCGTTGTAAACCATGACGTTCATATAAAGTGGAAGCAGAACGTCCATGATTTCTTCAGGGCTCGGTTCCGTTATGTATGCGCCGGTCTGACCTTTCTTTTCAGTTTCCTGGGCCGCAACCGGTTTTACAGGTAAAAAATTCAAGGTAACCGGAGTCTGTCGGCCCACACTGATAAAACTGCCATAGACAATTTTCACTTCATCAGTTTCACCGGATATAAAGTTGGCTGCAACGTCCTGGGCAATTTCTCGGGCGTTGAACATCTGAAAATTGCCCATGATATCACGATAGACTTTGCGAACTTTTCCTGTTTTTTTGAAGTATTGCTGACCTTTTTTACCGACACAGACAAAGCTGACTTTTTTGCCTTCCGCTTCGTATTTCTGCATCAGTTTTTCAGCCATTCGTATGATATTGCTGTTAAAACTACCACACAGACCGCGATCGGATGTGACAATGACAATTTCAGCGGTTTTAACGTCACGCACCCTCATCAAAGGGAACTCGCTTGATTTCATGTTGCCACTGATGCTGCCAAGAGCTTCATTGAACTTGCCGGCATAAGGACGGAAATTTTCCATCTTCATCTGAGCGCCGCGCAATTTGGCCGCAGAGACCATGTTCATGGCCTTGGTGATCTGTGATGTCTTCTTTACACCAGATATCTGGCTCTTGACATCTTTTAGACTCGGCATGATTCTCTACTCCTGGTTTATTAGATTCCTTTGGATGCCTTGAATGTATCGGTAAAGGCCTTGATGGTGCTGTGCATTTTTGCTTCAAGGTCTTTGTCGATTACCTTTTTCTCCTTGAGGGTGTCAAAGATGTCCGGAGCATTCGCGGCTATGTAAGAATACATGTCAGCTTCATAATCAGCAAGGGTCGTCAAAGGCAGCGTGTCCAGATAGCCTTTGGTGCCCGCAAAAATAATGGAAACCTGTTTTTCCATGGGCAGCGGCTGATACTGAGGTTGCTTGAGAATTTCAACCAGACGCGCGCCGCGGGTAAGCTGAGCCTGGGTTGCGGCGTCAAGATCCGAACCGAATCCGGCGAACGCCGCAAGCTCACGATACTGGGCAAGGTCAAGGCGGAGTGTACCGGCTACCTGTTTCATTGCTTTAACCTGAGCGGCGCCACCAACCCTTGATACAGAAAGACCGACGTTAATTGCCGGACGAACACCGGAGAAAAAGAGGTTCGGCTCAAGATAAACCTGACCATCGGTAATGGAAATAACGTTGGTCGGAATAAAGGCGGAAACGTCACCGGCCTGGGTTTCAATAATCGGCAGAGCGGTCAGAGATCCGGCGCCCAGTTCATCGTTTACTTTTGATGCACGCTCGAGCAGGCGGGAATGGTTGAAGAAGATGTCACCGGGGAATGCTTCACGTCCCGGTGGGCGACGGAGCAGAAGTGAAAGCTCACGGTAGGAGACAGCCTGTTTTGAAAGGTCATCATAAATAATCAGCGCGTGCTGGCCGTTATCGCGATAATATTCACCCATGGCGCAACCGGCAAATGCCGCGATATACTGCATCGGCGCGGGATCGGAAGCGCAGGCCGCTACAACCGTAGTGTATTCCATGGCACCGTGTTTTCTGAGCGCCTCTACAACAAGGGCCACCGTGGATTTCTTCTGGCCGATGGCAACGTAGATGCAATGCATGTCGGTTTCTTTCTGGGCAATGATGGCATCAACACAGAGAGCTGTCTTGCCGATCTGACGGTCGCCGATGATGAGCTCACGCTGGCCGCGGCCAACCGGAGTCATGGCGTCAACAGCCTTACTGCCGGTGTAGCAGGGCTCGTGAACACCCTTTCTGGCGATAACGCCGGGAGCAAGAACCTCCATTTTCGAGGAGAGCTTTGCGTTGATGGGGCCCTGGCCGTCAATGGGAGTACCAACGCCGTCGACAACCCGGCCTTCCATTTCAGGACCAACCGGAACCTCGGCGATCTTGCCGGTACGTTTTACGATATCGCCTTCCTTGATGTGCTTAACATCGCCGAAGATAGCGCAACCGACGTTGTCCGCCTCCAGGTTGAGGGCGAGTCCGAGGATTCCGTTAGGAAATTCCAGGAGCTCCATTGCCATGCAGTTTTCAACTCCATGGACCCTAGCAATACCATCACCAACTGAAATGACGGTTCCAGTTTCACTCAGATCAACTTTTGTTTCGTAGTCTTTGATCTGTCCCTTGATAATCTGACTGATTTCTTCAGCTTTAATTTGCATTGCTTATTCACTCCCTTTGATGGACTCTTTTAAACCCTCAAGCTGCGTTTTGATACTGCCGTCCAGAATAAGATCTCCTACCTTTGCGATCATACCGCCGATAATGGAAGGATCTATCTTGGTTTTCAAAACAACCTGCTTGCCTGTTATCTTTTCCAAAGTTGCTTTTGTTTTTTCCTGCAGTACCGGCTGTAATTCCTTAGCCGTAATGACCAGTCCCTGACAGACATTGCGTTCCGCATCTACCATGGCCTGAAAGGTTTCGGCTATTTCGGGAAGAACATTCACCCTGTTTTTATGTGCCAGCAGGTTGAGGAAATTTGACATGATCGGCGAAACATCTGCCGATTTGACTATTTCCGCCATAACCTTGGCACGGACATCGGCAGGATACATGATATTTGTCAAACCGTCGCGCACCTCAGGGGTTGTCACGTACAGCTCTGCAAAACTCTGCAATGTTTTCTCATATTCATCCAGGGCGTTTTCCTCTTTGCCCACTGCAAACAAGGCCTTGGAATAACGTTTGGCCAGAATGTCATTTTTCATTATTTCAGACCTCCCACCTTGGTCAGATAATCTTCAACCAGTTTGTCCTGGTCAGAGTCCTGGAGATTTTTCTTGATAATCTCTTCAGCCATGACCGCTGCCTGCTCAGCGATCTCATTTTTCAAGCGGCGCCTTGCTTCAGTGATTTCGGTCTGGACCGACATTTCCGCCTGGCGCTTGATATTTTCAGCAGCTTTGTTGGCCTCATCGATGATGCGGGCTTTTTCTGTCTGGCCAGCGGCAATGGCCTTTTCAACCATATCTTTCAGTTCAGCGTCGATGCCTGCAAGCTTTGCCTCATATTCCTTGTACCGGCGCTCAGCCTCGGCACGGCGTGTTTCAAGATCCTCAAACTCGGCGGCAATGGTCTGCTGCCTGCCCTTGAGGGCGTCAACAAGAGGTTTTTTCAGGAATTTGATCAAAATGACCATCAGGGCGGCAAAGTTCATTACCCGCCACATGAGATCTTTCAGCTTTTCCGGAGACAAGCTTCGCGACATACCGCCGCCGTGACCGCCGCCGTGGGCCTCACCAGCCGCTGCCATTGCATCATGACCGGCAGCTGCGGCGGCATGCGGGTCGCCGCCTGAAGCGTAGATAATTCCCGCTGTGCCGGCAACAACCGTAAGCGCCAAAGCCGCAAGGGCAATCTTTGACCACTTAATATTCTTTTTCATCTTACAGTGCCCTCCCGAGTACCTTTCCCGCCATTTCTGTGGCAAAACCCTCAATTTGTCCCTTTAAAGACTGTTCAGCGGCCTGAACATCAGAGGCCACGGTGCGCAGCTGATCAGCCTTCGCCTTATCAGACGTCTCACGGATTTTCTTCAGAGACTCTGCGCCAGCGGTCTGAGCTTCGTTTTTCGCGGTATCGAACTCACTCTTAGCTTTGCGTCGCGCATCGTTCAATTTCTGGTCGAATTGTTCTGCGCGTAACGCGGCATTTTTATGGAATTCGTCGATATCGCTGTTCAGGTTCGCGATTTTCACTTTCCGTTCTGCAAGAATTTTCCTCACAGGGCGGTAAAGTACTGCGTTTAGCACCACTATCAGAACAAGGATGTTCAAAATGTGGATCGGCATGGTGATGTCAACTGTAATCATTTAGCGCCCCCTCTTATGAGTTTATGTATAAAAATTTTGCAAAAAATGAATAGTCCTTCAGTAAAACACTGGTCTGTCTACTACATTCTTTTTTGGCTGTCAACTTTTTTTAAGCGCCATTTTTTCGAATATTTCGCCTAAAATTCTGTACATTTACCTAATTATCACGATTCGAATTTTTTTTAGTGTTACAAAGTGTCTTTCAAAAGTATGAAAATTATGAATACCGATTTTTATGACAATAGTGATTTGACAATGTCATAGACGCCTTCCAGCGCCTCGGGCAGCTTGTCCGGCATTGTTCCCCCTGCCTGTGCCATATCAGGGCGACCACCGCCGCCGCCGCCCACCTTGCCTGCAACTTCCTTGATAATATTTCCCGCCTGTATCCTTCCGGTCAGGTCTTTGGTGACAATGGCCAGAAGCGACACTTTGTCGTTTAATATACCGCCGAGAACCGCTACACCGCTCCCAAGCTTGTCTCGCACCTTGTCACCGACCTCACGCATGGTTTTTGCCGAATCAAGAGGAACCTGGATGGAAACGACTCTTACCCCTCCAACTGTTTTTCCTCCAGCAAGCAGGGAGTCCAGGTTGGAAAGCGACAGTCGGGCATTGAGTTGCCCCACATCTTTTTCCAGCTCCTTGACCCGGGACATCATCTTCTCTATCCGGCCGACCGCTTCATCTGGGGTGCAGCGCAGCAGATCATCTATGGCCGCTAGTTTTTCCTCATTTTTCTGAAAGATCTGCAATGCCCTGGCAGAAGTCACCGCCTCAATGCGCCTGATTCCGGCGGCAATACCGCTTTCACCTACGATCTTCAGCAGGCCTATTTCCCCGGTAGCCCCAACATGAGTGCCGCCACACAGCTCCTTGCTGAAGGTGTCGATGGAGACAACCCGGACCGTACCGCCATATTTTTCCCCGAAAAGAGCGGTGGCGCCGGACTGAAGAGCCTCTTCCCGGCTCAGGTTTTCAACGTTGAGATCGCTGTTTGCCCGAATCGCCTGATTGACGATATTCTCAATTTTTTTCAATTCCTCGACAGAGATGGGAGAGAAATGGGTGAAGTCAAAGCGCAGCCTCTCCTCATCCACCAGAGAGCCGGCCTGCTTGACATGATCGCCGAGCACCTGTTTTAAGGCAGCGTGCAGGAGATGAGTCGCCGTGTGGTTGCAGGCAATGGATTGACGCCGCTCGTCGGTGACGACCAGTTCCGCTTCATCACCGCACTGCAGGAAACCTTTGCTGATTTCCCCCTTGTGAAGAATGATTCCATCCCCGGCTTTCATTGTATCGATGATTTCGGCCGAACCACAAGGCGTGTTTATGGTTCCATGGTCACCTATCTGGCCGCCTGATTCCGCGTAGAAGGGAGTCTCCCGGCTGACAAGCAGCACCTTGCCGCCAAGGTCCGCCCGTTGGACGGACTCCCCTTTTTCGTTGATAATGGCGATAAGTTCCGAGCGATGATTTTTTTTCCCATAGCCGACAAAGGCGGTCGTGACACCGGCGTTGATGAGTGATTTGATACCAGGGCCGACTTCGGCAAGCCCACTTCCTTTCCAGGATTTTCGTGACTGTTGCCGCTGGTTTTCCATGGCACTGTTGTAGCCGTTCTCATCGATGGTGTAACCTTCCTCGATCGCCACATCACGGACGATATCCACCGGGAAACCAAAGGTGTCATAGAGTTTGAAGATAAAATCGCCGGATATAATCTTCTGACCCGCCTTTTTCAAGCCGTGCATCTCTTTGGCCAGCATTTCAAGTCCGTTATCCAGTGTTTCAAGGAAACGTTCTTCTTCGTTGGTGACAACCTGGACGAGCAACCCGGTGGAATTATGGAGGTGGGGGTAGGCATGGGCCATCTCCTGCACGACTTTTTTCGTGATGGAACTTAAAAAAGGGCGGGTCAGGCCGAGGGTTCGACCGAAACGGATGGCTCGTCGCATGATGCGGCGCAGCACATAACCGCGACCTTCGTTGGAGGGCAGTACGCCGTCCGCCACCAGAAAGGAAGTGGTACGACTGTGATCGGCAATAACCCGCAGAGCCGTGTCAGTGCGGGCATCCCGTCCGTAAGAAGTGCCGGCCACTCTGGCTATCTCCATGATGATACCGGTAAAAAGGTCGGAGTCATAGTTGCTGTGCACACCCTGGATGACCGCGGCAATTCGCTCAAGTCCCATGCCGGTATCAATACTCGGTTTGGGCAGTGGGGCCATGGTGCCGTCCGCGCTCCGCTCAAACTGCATGAAAACAAGGTTCCACAGTTCAAGAAAACGGTCACAGTCACAGCCCACCGCACAGTCCGTCCGTCCACAGCCTACTTCCGGACCCTGATCAATGTGGATTTCCGAACAGGGGCCGCAGGGACCGGTATCACCCATTGCCCAGAAATTATCCTTGGCGCCGAGCCGTATGATCCGGCCTTTCGGCAGGTCATCAATTTTTTCCCATAAGGAGTATGCCTCATCGTCGTCCTCAAAAACGGAAACCCAGAGTTTTTCAGGCGGCAGGCCGAGTTCTTTTGTCAGAAATTCCCAGCCGTAACGGATGGCATCGTCCTTGAAATAATCGCCAAAGGAAAAATTGCCCAGCATTTCAAAAAAGGTGTGGTGCCGGGCGGTATATCCAACGTTGTCCAGATCGTTATGTTTACCGCCGGCCCGGACGCATCGCTGGCAGCTTGCTGCGCGGATATAGTCCCTTTTCTCTTCGCCGGTGAAAAGGCGTTTGAATTGCACCATGCCGGCATTGGTAAAGAGCAGGGTAGGGTCCTCTATGGGCACCAGGGCGGAGCTTTCAACAATGGTGTGGCCTTTGGCGGCGAAGTAGGACAGAAATTTCTTCCGAATATCGTTTCCAGTCATGGTTATCAAAATTTTCAGGTTATGAGAAAATGAAAACCGGCGCTGTCAAAAACATTAATGCCGATTTTTGTTGTAAAAACTAAAGAATTTAACGCACAATGTGCGTCTATGGAGACTTTTCAGGAGTCCGTCATCCATGCTCATGTCCGGGCACAATTCAGGCAGCCGGAATTGCCTCTGCCGCTGCGGTCTTCGGCTCTTCCCCAGGCAAGGCAAGGCCGTAACCCATCCGGACCTTGCGGTCGATTTCCGCCATCATTTCAGGCCGCTCCTTGAGGAAATCCTTGGCGTTTTCCCGACCTTGGCCGATGCGTTCGTTGCCGTAGGAATACCAAGCGCCGCTCTTCTCGACAATGTTCTCTTCCACCGCCAGATCAAGGAGATCCCCTGCCTTGGAAATACCCTCACCGTATACGATATCGAATTCCGCCGTCTTGAAAGGAGGCGCAACCTTGTTTTTCACGATTTTGACCTTGGTGCGGTTACCGATGACATCCTGTCCGTCTTTGATAGGTGTCTGCTTGCGGATATCAAATCGCATGGATGCATAAAATTTAAGCGCGGTGCCGCCGGTGGTGGTTTCCGGGTTGCCGAACATCACCCCGATTTTCATGCGGATCTGGTTGATGAATATAAGAGCGGTGTTGGTTTTTTTCAGAATGCCGGTCAGTTTGCGCATGGCCTGCGACATCAGTCGGGCCTGCAGGCCCATATGGGAATCGCCGATATTACCGTCGATTTCCGCCTTGGGCACCAGGGCGGCCACTGAGTCGATGACGATGACGTCCACCGCTGCGCTGCGGATAAGGAGTTCGGTAATTTCCAGGGCCTGTTCGCCGAAGTCGGGTTGGGATACAAGCAGGTCGTCGGTGTTGACGCCGAGACGGGCCGCATAATGGATATCAAGGGCATGTTCAGCGTCGATAAAGGCTGCGGTGCCGCCGATCTTCTGTGCTTCGGCAATGACATGCAGGGCCAGGGTCGTTTTCCCCGAAGACTCGGGGCCGAATATTTCCGTAATCCTGCCTCTGGGGAAACCGCCCACCCCGGTTGCGATGTCAAGGCTCAAGGTGCCGGTGGGGATGACCGGAACGGCTTCGGTTTCATTCGACCCGAGCCGCATGATCGATCCTTTGCCGAACTGTTTTTGTATCTGTAATATCGCTGAATCAAGTGTTTTGCTTTTGCCTTCAGAGATGGCCATGTTGTTCGCTCCTGCTCTGCTGTTTCTGAAAAAGAGGGATTCTTTCTCCCCCGCCTTTTTTCTTGTGTTTCATTGCTCAACGATTGCCTGGCGCAAAGGGTGAAACCGTCATCACTACCAGCCGTTATCAAGAAAGTCAAGCCCATGAAGATGACGGCGCAAAAGATCAAGACCCGTCATGGCGGCTTTGGTCTGAATCATAGTGCGGTTTCCGGAAAAATAGTATCGCAGGGAGACGATTTTTTCCTGCCCGGCAATGGCGAAACAGACGGTGCCAACCGGTTTGTCGAGGCTGCCCCCGCCGGGTCCCGCGATACCTGTTATGGAAATTCCTATGTCAGCCCCGCTTATTTTTTTGGCTCCCAGCGCCATTTCCGTGGCCGTTTCCCTGCTCACCGCACCGAAGTCGCGCAGGGTCGCATTTCTGACGCCGAGCACCTGTTCTTTTAAGGAGTTGGCGTAGGCGACAATCCCGCCCAGGAAATAATCCGAGCTGCCGACAATGAGTGTGATGTGGTGCGCCATCAAACCACCGGTACAGGATTCGGCAAGGGCAAGGGTCAGTCCCTTTTCTTTGAGGATGCGACCGACTATGGTTTCCAGGGGATTATTTTCATCGTCATAGATGCAGCAACCGAGGATTTCCCGGATGGAGGACTCGCCCAGCCGGAATCGATCAGCGGTTTCATCAGGTGTTTTTCCCCGTACCGTCAGGCTGACATGAACCTCGGCGGCGTTGGGATAATAGCCGATGCGCAATTTCTGGTTGCTTTTTTCAAAATCAGCCAGCTTTTCCTGTACCAGAGGTTCAGGCAAGCCGAAGACCTTAAATACTTTCTGTTTTACCAGGGAGATGTTTGTCCCCCCCCAAGAGGCAAGACGGGGAATAACCCGGTCGAGCATCAGTTCCCGCATCTGATGGGGAACCCCGGGCAGAAAAAAAATCGGCTTGTCATGGTAAATGAGCATGTAGCCTGCGATCTTATCCCCAGGCTTGAGGATTTCCGCGCCAGAAGGAAGCCAGGCCAGCTTTTCCAGGGACGGCATTTCCTTAAAAGATTCAGATTGCTTGATTTTCTCAAATATTTCCGGGTAGAGAATGGTCGGCAGGTTGAGGGCATCCGCCACCGCCTGGTTGGTCATGTCGTCATTGGTGGGGCCGAGCCCGCCGGTGACCACGACAAAATCGGCCCGCTCGATGCTTTCCCGCAGGGCCTTGCCGATCATCTGCGGTTCATCGCCGATGGTTGCCATGGCGGTGATTTCATGGCCCGCGCCATAGAGATGGCTTGCGGCAAAATAGCTGGTTGAGTTGAGGATTCTGCCGGAGGTCAGCTCATTGCCGATGGCGATAATTTCTCCAATCATATCTGCTGTCCAAAAACGATCCCATCTTCGATCCGGTCCAGGAGCACATCAACAATGGTGTTACAGTCCTTGTCAAGCGCCGGAAAAAGGACGGGGATATAATTTTCCGTGAAACCCCTCATGAGCTTGAAGCGATTTTTTCTGTTTTCCGCCAGCACCCGGTGGGGCGTCCCCAAATGATTACTGTAAAATGCAGCCTTTTTCACCTGATCAAGATTGCGCAGCAGCGCCACTCTCTTTTCCTTCTCCGGACCGGGAATCTGATTGCGCATGCCGGAAGCCAGGGTGCCGGAACGTCGGGAATAGGGAAAGACATGGAGATAGGTGACCGGTAACCGCTCCAGAAGGTCGTGGGTATTGGCAAAGGCGCTTTCCGTTTCCCCTGGAAAACCGACGAGCACGTCCACACCGATGGCGGCATGGGGGATTTTCGCCAAGATGCGGTCAACAATCCCGACAAAATCCGCCGACGTATAGCGACGGTTCATCTCGCGTAAAATTCTGTCATCACCACTTTGCAGAGGAATATGGAAGTGGGGCATGAAATTTGGTTTTTTCCCCATCAGATCGAGCAACTCATCCCCGACCTCTCCCGGCTCAAGGGAACTGAGGCGGAAACGGATGTCCGGATAAAGCGATGTTGCCCGGTCGATAAAATCAATCAAACGGGTTTGGGGCGAGAGATCCAGTCCGTACATGCCCACATGGATGCCGGTCAGAACTATTTCCTTATACTCCTGGGCGGCAAATATTTCTATCTGGTGGAGGGCGCTTTGCGTTTCCAGGCTGCGGCTGCGCCCCCTGGCATAGGGCACGATACAGTACGAGCAGAAGTTGTTGCAGCCATCCTGCAGTTTGAGATAGGCCCTGGTCCGGCCGGCAAAGCGTGTTGCCGTGAGCGGGCAGATAGTTTTCCGGCTGCCGATGTCGCCCATGTGCATTTCCAGGTCGCACTGTTTTTCGGAAAGGGCGATGTCCACCAGACGGTGCTTGAAGCCGTTGCCGACAATACAGACCGACCAGTCGGCTATCTCCAGCACCTTGCCGGACGCCACCTGGGAATAACAGCCGGTGACCACAATCCGGGCCTCGCTGTTTGTCTTGAGCGCTCTTCTTATCATCTGACGAGACTGGGCAGCGGCTTTGGCAGTGACGGCGCAGGTATTGATGATGTAGACATCGGCCGGTTGGGAAAAGGGAACAATCTCCGCTTTCCGTTCTTCCAGTTGGGAGAGGAAGGCGGCCGATTCAAACTGGTTCACCTTGCAGCCAAGCGTGGTGATGGCCACTTTCAGTTTTTTTTGTCCGGTCATCTTTTAGCCTGCAACCTCCCCGCCGCCGATCATTTCTTGCCCCTGATAAAGGACGGCAAACTGGCCCGGAGTTATGGCCCGTTGCGGATCGTGAAAAAAAATCCTGTAATAATCGCCGTCGCGACTCACCTCTGCATCTGCCTCCCGGTGGCGATACCGTATCCTGACCATGAATCGGGCCGGCAGGGGGGGAGGTGATCCGGAAATCCAGTTCATGCCGGTGACAAGAAACTCCTGATGCCAGAGATCTTCTTCCTTGCCGACAATGACCCGATTTTTTTCGGCATCGAGCCCTGTGACATAATAGGGGGTGTGATCGCAGATACCCAACCCCCGGCGCTGGCCGATGGTGTATTGAAAAAAACCGTTGTGCACCCCGACTTTTTTGCCGTTTCCCGTGACAATATCACCTTTGTTCCAATCTGTCTCTTCTTTCAGAAAATCGGCCACGCTTCGCTGCTGGAGAAAGCAGACATCCTGGCTTTCCGTGCCGGTGCCCTGAAATTGACTGAAACCGAGGTCACGAGCCTTTTGATAAACCTCCTCTTTCGTCAGATCCCCCAGGGGAAAAACAAGGCGCGACAGCTGATCCCGGCCGAGTCCGCAAAGAAAGTAGGACTGGTCTTTTTTGGTGTCTCTGCCCTTTATCAGATGGTACCCATTTTCATCTTGCCTGAGTCGGACATAATGCCCGGTGGCCATTATGTCCATGCCGCGCCGGCGGACGCATTCAAGGAGCTTGCCGAATTTGATACGGGGGTTGCAGATGACGCAGGGATTCGGGGTTTTTCCGGCAAAGTAACTCTGGCGGAAATAATGAATCACTTCCTGGTCAAAGCTTTGGGAAAGATCAATGATTTCCAGTGGGATATCAAGCTTAGCGGCAACCGCGCTTACCCTGCTTATCTGTTTTTCTCTGTCCGGCAAACCGATATCCATGAAAAAACCATGAACCGTATGACGTTCCCGCAGCAATGCGGCGCACACCGTACTGTCAACCCCACCGCTCATGGCAATGCCGATTTTTGTTTCTGTCGTATCCACGGTTGAAGCATCAGAAAAAAAGATTTATGTAAGAGCCGTTACGAAATAACTTGTCTCTTTATAACTATTTCGTTACGGCTCATTATGCCGTTCCGGCCATGCAGATAACTCTGTTATTTATTTGCGCCAGCTTAAGAGGCGATCGAGGAAACATTCAACCAGTTTCGATATAAACCAGTCAACAGCAAAATTGAGAATACCGTGGAAAAAAACAAACCTTTTTCCTGTGAACTGCTGGCGCCGGCCGGCAGTCTGGAAAAACTAAAAACCGCCGTCAGTTACGGGGCCGACGCCGTTTACCTCGGCGGCAGGGAATTCAGTTTGCGGGCCCATGCCGCTAATTTTTCTCCTGCCGACCTGGAAGAGGGAATCGCCTTTGCCCATGAACGTCGTGTGCGGGTCTTTGTCACAGTCAACATCTTTGCCCATAACCGGGATCTGGATAAACTGGCCGTCTACATGAAAGAACTTGCCCGGCTCGGCGCAGACGGGCTCATCATTTCCGATCCGGGAGTGCTGCGCATTGCCCGCCGGGTGGCACCGCACTTGTCCATCCATCTCTCCACCCAGGCCAATGTGACCAATGTGGAAAGCGGTCTCTTCTGGCAGGAACAGGGGGTTTCCCGGCTTAATCTGGCGCGGGAGCTTTCTCTTGCCGAAATCCGGCAGATCAGGGCGGGGATTTCCGCCAAAATCGAGGTCTTTGTTCACGGAGCCCTCTGCATCTCCTATTCGGGACGCTGCATGTTGAGCTTGTATCTCACCGGCCGGGACGCCAATCAGGGCAATTGCGCCCATCCCTGCCGGTACGGTTACCGTTTGCAGGAAGAAAAAAGGCCCGGCCAGTTTTTCCCGGTGGAAGAGGACGAGCGCGGCATGTATATCTTCAACAGCAAGGATCTCTGTCTGTTGAAACGGCTGCCGGAACTGGTGCGGGCCGGGGTCGACTCGATCAAGATCGAGGGCAGGATGAAGGGCATTTATTACGCGGGCGGCATTGTCCGGATTTATCGCGCTGCGCTTGATTATATCCTGCAGGCCATGAATAATGATCCCGAAGGCGAGATCGTCATGCCGCCGGTGTTCATGGAGGAGATGGGAAAACTGGGCAGCCGGGGGTATACGGAAAATTTTTTTGATGCCCCCCCCGAAAAAGACGATATGTGCTACAGTGGGGCGGTGGTGGATCAGACCTATGTCCCGGCTGGGATTGTCTTGAAAAGCGGCGCACGGGCGCTTATCGAGGTGCGCCACCGGCTCATGCCGGGCGAAACCCTAGAGTACATGGGGGAGGGATTAAAAAATATTTCCTTCCAGGTTCTTGCTCTGGAGAACCTGGAAGGCAGGCAGCTTGAGCAGGCAAATCCGGGCAGCCGGGTTATTCTGACCCCGGATCAGGAGATGGAGTTGAAGCCATTTACCCTGATCCGTCGCATCCAGAAAAACACGGCATAAGCGAGGAACGGCTCGTTTATGCCGGAAATATCCATGAATTGCCCAGATACGGATATTAACGTTTACGCTTCGGTTTGGCTGAAACGGGCTGCTGTTTTTCCTTTTGATCCGGACTCGGCGCTCGAGTGAGAATATCCAGTTCCTCCTGGCAAATCCCCTCGTCCCGACCTTCTTTTTTATGGGATGTCGGCGTGAGACGCAGTCTGCTTATTTTGCCCATGGTCAATTCCTGATTTCATGCCGGCGTCCGCCATAAGGGAGCTAGTCAGGGTCCGGAGGTTGCTGCTCACCGCTTCCAGAAATCCGTTGTAGAGAAGACGGTTGATTTCACGGGGAATGCCCTTGCTGATCCGGTGGACAGTGTCATAGGCGTCGCTGGTCAGAAGTTCGGGGGACCCGCCGCATTTGAGCAGCCGGTATTTGACGAACTGCTCGGTTTCCTCCCGCTTCAGGGGCGTGAGATGGACGGCAAAGGTAATACGTCCCCGCAACGAGGCGTAGGAGGGGTTGTTCAGACGACGGCTCAGGCTTTCTTCGGCAACGAGAAGAACAGTTACCAGTTTTTCCTTTTCTGTTTCCAGATTGGACAGGGTGCGCAGAATATGGAGGGCATCAGCTTTCAGAAAGTGGGCCTCGTCAATGACGACGACAAGCCTCTTGCCCGCGGCGTGAAGCGCAAGCGCCTTTTCCTGCAGAAGATTGAGACGGTCGTGGGTGAGCCTTGCCTTTTGCTCTTCCTGATCTGCTTCAACAAGAATCTGACTGAGCAGCATCCCCTTCCCCATCTCCGGATAGACCGGCACAATCACCGGTTTGAACCGGGAACGGTCCAGGTCTCGCACCGCAAGCTGGGAGAGAAGGGTTTTGCCTGTTCCTGAAACTCCACTGAGCAGAATGAGAGCATGGCTGTCCGCAATGCCGATGCGGATTTTCACCAGTGCCTCTTCGTGCTGGCGGGTACGATAAAAGAGATCGGCATCAAGGGTGTCCTTGAAGGGATTGCGGGAAAAACCGAATTTTTCCGCCCAGCCGGAGTAGCTCATGCTGTTTTCCTTTGAGGTTGCGGGGCCTGGTCCCTGGCTGCGCGGATGAGGTTCATGTAGCGGCCGAATGAGGAACTGCCGGGTCCATTGGCGCTGTTCCCCTGGAGAAGGTTATGGGCAATGGTTCTTGTGTTTTTGCTGACTCGAGCCTCGGGCCTGTAGACCGAGTAAGGAATGCGACGCGCTGTGGCCAGGGAAACAGTGTTGTCTTTCAGGATGTACCCGCCATTCATGATTGTCCGGCCGAGAAATTCCTTGGCGCAGGCCGCAAAACGCTGGGCGACGTCCGCCGCCTGTTTGAGGTTACCCGCCATGTTGACCACCAGATAAAGCGGGCACTGTCCCATGTTTTCCTGATGCATTCCCTTCAGCAGTCCATAAGCGTCGGCGAGCGAGGTGATGTCCGGTGTGATGACAAAGATGATTTCATCGGCTGACATGAGAAAATCCCTCACTCCCCGACTCATTCCAGCGCCGGTGTCAACAATAATGATGTCAGCGGCTTTTTCCAGCTGCATCAAGGATTCGATAATCCGCAAGCGGTCCTGACCGGAGCTGTCGGCCATGGAGAGGATGCCGCTGCCGCCGGCAATAATGCCGATGCCTTCCGGTCCGGCCTCGATGACTTCCGCCATTTCCACATTTTTACGGATTAAATCCATCAGACTGTGCCGCGGGGTAATACCGGCCAGCAGATGGACATTTGCAAGACCCATGTCACCATCGAACAGGACAGTCATTTTGCCCATTCGTTGAAATTCGATGGCCAGGTTGAGGGCAAGGTTGGTTTTGCCCACACCTCCCTTGCCGGAAGTAACGGCAATGACTCTGGCAAATCGCGAAGTTGTTGCCCGTTGACTTGCTCTGCCCTGCTGGTGGCGGGCATGCACATCCCCAAAGGCGGCCACGCTTGCCGGCGAAAAGTAGAGCACCCCTCCCTGGAGAATTTTCTCCGGCAGTTCTTCGCCATGCTCCGACTCATAATAGCGCAGCAGGCTTTCTTCGAGACCGGTCCGCTGGACAAGATCCTCTATGGTCAGCAAAGAAAAGTCCATCATGCTGATTTTGTTTTATTACTTTCCTGTATTTTTATTGCCCGGGAAATGGTGTCGAGCATTTTGTCCAGCATGAAAGGCTTTTTCAGACAGGCAAATGCGCCTTTTTCCGCCGTGTCCTGGATTTCAGCCATGGAGGCATGCCCGGTGATGATGATAACCGCTATTTCCGGATATTCCTGTTTGATGAATTTCAGCACGGCAAATCCGTCTTTCCGCGGCATGCGAAGATCAAGCAGCACGACATGATATTTGTCATGCCGAAGTTTCTCCAGCCCTTCAACCCCGTCATAAGCGCCGTCAACACTGTACCCAGCCGACCGCAGGAAGTCCTGGGCAACGGAGTTGAGCGCTTCCTCGTCGTCAACCACGAGAATCCTGTGTTTGCCCTCTTCTGTTGTTCCTTCTTCTTTCTTGCTGGTCTTCAGAATCTGTTTCATCTGGCGCAATCGGTCGCTCTTGTCCAGAGGGAGCCGTACCAGAAATGTCGTTCCTTTGCCTTCCGTGCTTTCTACCCGAAGGGCCCCTTTATTGTGCTCCATGATGGTATGGCAGACGGCAAGCCCGAGTCCCGTTCCCTCACCTTCCAGTTTGGTGGTGAAAAACGGATCAAAGATCTTGCCCAGATCCTTCCGGGCAATGCCGTAACCGGTGTCGCGGACAGACACATTGATGAAGTCGTTATCCTGCGAGGCATGAATGGTAAGGGTGCCGCCATTAGGCATGGCCTGGCAACCGTTGATAAAAAGATTCAGGAAAACCTGCTCGATCTGCTGGGGATCGACCAGGACATGGGAAAGTTGGGGGGGAAGCTGGTTGTCGATGGTGATTTCGGTAAAGGGATCTCGCGTTTCCATCATGCTCAGGGTTTTCTTGATGACATCAGCAATATCGATCGGGTCGAATTTCGGTTCAGTGGGCTTGGCAAAGCCCATGAGATTGGTGACAACGTTTGCGATGCGTTCCACCTGCCCGGAGATCACCCCCAGTCTTTTGAGGGGCTCGGTATTGTCTTCCTCCGACTTCTGCAGCATACGTTTCAATAGCTGCAGGTTCAGGGATATAACCGTGAGCGGGTTGTTGACCTCATGGGCGGTGCCATAGGCAAGATGACCCACCGTGGCCAGACGGTGGGAATGAAAAAGCTGCTGCTGATTCTGTTCCATTTTCCGGGACGCCTCGGCCAGTTTTCTGGCCTGCCGGTTGACAGCCTGCTGCAGAAGAAGACGTTCAATGGCAGTGCCTGCGGCAGCGGCAAAAGCCTCGAAATTTTTCTGCAGGCCGCCGAAGCCGTTGCGGATGAAATCCGGCCCACTGCTGAAATCAACCAACAACTGACCGAGCAGCGGTTCCTTGCGCCACCTGGAATTTTTATCCGCCACAAAGAAAGTAGCGAGAAATTTCGAGCCGGACATGATGCTGAACATGCGAGACTCGTCAATTCTGCCGTGCACCAGATCATGGGTTGCCTGTTCAAGCCGGTTGGCAGCCTCGATCTCAATATCGCTTGTTGAATAATTTTTGCGTTTTGTCATGTCGGCAAGGATGGTGGGCAGCTCAATATCATGAAAGACCTGGGAATCTGCCATGGAGCCGACAAAACGATGGGCTTTCGGATCGCGGATCAGACAGAGACAACGTTCCACATCAAAGGCCCGACAGACGGAATCGCAAACGATTTCCGCCGCCTCTTTCAAACTCAGCTCGGTATGCAGCCGCTTATGCATCTCACAGGTCGTGGCGAGAACCTGGTTGGTGGCAAATAAAGTCTGGTTGTTTTCATCGAGCTGCAGGCTCATGCGACCAAGGCTGACATTGGCCGAGCGCAGCAGCTTCTGGTATTCATCCTTATCCCAGAAACCGAGAATTTTACACACCTCTTCCACCCGGTGATGAACATTCTCCATGATTTCATTAAGATGCTGGGCGGTAAGATGATGGAGACGCGTCAGATTTTCCAGGGCAAAATGGAAGTTCTCGTGGCAGACCGGCTGTTCAGTCAGAAAATAGCTTGAACCGACGTTGTGAGTGACACAGAGAACATCTGCGAATCGGATAAGCTGGGGCAGGTTGTCATTTCCCGGGGCAATGGGTTCGACAACCGGCTGGTGATGCAGCCACATGGACCGGGTGAGCATATCGGGAAAACCGTAGCGTTCACCGATAATCTTGCCCACATCGATATGGTTGAAGCCGGCAATTGCCTGCTCGGCATCAAGGGGCAACGGGTCACTGTCCATGCTGGAGGAGGGTTGCTCGATTTCCTGGCATATGCGGGAGAAAGTATCTGGGAACTGCTGGTAGCAGACAAGTTTTCCCAGATCATGGATCAACCCGCAAAGGTAGGCCTCATCCGGGGAGGGAAAATCGAGATGGGAGGCCAGTGTCTCGGCGGTGGCGGCCACGCCGATGGCGTGCAGCCAGAAGTGGACAAGTTTTTCCTGCTCTTTTTCCGTGGTTGCCGAAAAGCTGTCAAAAATCGAAACGGACAGGATAATACTGCGGATCGCATTTAAGCCCGCAGCCGAGATGGCCTGGGGTATGGTGGTAATTTCACGCCTGGCTCCGACATGGGCGGAATTGGCATACCGCAGGATCTTGCCGGTGAGCACTTGATCATTTTTCAACAGTTCCGCCAGGGAGTCAAAGGTGGAACTCTGACCCTCCATGAGACGGATTGCTTCCATGGCCACGGATGGCAGAGTGGGAAGGCTGTCGAGGTTAAACCCTCGCTCCAAAAGGTTTTCCGGCATAACGGACTGTCAGCCTGTCTCAATAAGGAATGAGATGACGATGCCATATTCCCTGACGGCATCGCCAAATAGTTGCTCCACCGACGGTGAAACTATCGTCCGATGCTTCATCCGCTGGCGCATGCCTGGTCCTGTTTGCCACCGGCTGCACCGGCCGCGCCGAGGATGTACTGGCGGGAAACCTTTACCCGGATGTTGTCGGCGATTTCAAGTGTGACCACCGTGTCGGTCAGACCGGTGATCTTGCCGTGCAGTCCACCTCCGGTGATAACTTCATCACCTTTTTTCAGGTTGGAAAGAAACTCCTGCAGGGCTTTTGCCTTTTTCTGCTGGGGGCGGATGAGCAGGAAATAAAACACCACAAAGATGAGGATCATCGGCAGAAAGCCTGTAAGAGGATTTCCGGCGGGAGCTGCCGCATCGGCAGCATAAGCTAATGAGGTCATGCATTTACTCCTTAATTTTTTTAGGTGGGAGGAAGCTGCCGCTCCCTCTTTTCATAGAACTCTTTTCTGAAAACTTCAAAACAATCCTCGCGGATCGCCTTACGCATATCGGCCATGAGATAAACATAATAATGAAGATTATGGATGGTATTCAGCAGCGAGGCCATTATCTCCCTGGCCATGTACAGATGACGCAGGTAGGCGCGGGAATAGTTCCGGCAGGTGTAACAGTCGCATTTTTCATCCACGGGTTTCGGATCATTATAATAACATGCATTTTTTATAACAAGCTTGCCATGAGAAGTAAAGAGCATTCCGTTTCTGGCGTTGCGGGTGGGCATGACGCAGTCAAACATGTCGATGCCGCGGTAGACGCATTCAACCAGATCTTCGGGAGTGCCGACCCCCATCACATATTTTGCATGGTCGGTCGGCAGCAGGGCGGCGGTTTGTCCCGTCATGTCATACATCACTTCCCGGGGCTCACCGACACTGAGGCCGCCCAGGGCATAGCCGTCAAAGCCGATGGAGACGATTTCATCCACCGCTCTTGCCCGCAGATCCGGATACATGCCGCCCTGTATAATGCCGAAAAGAAGCCGGCCTGATTGCTTCTGTGCTTTCCGGCATCTTTCCGCCCACCGTCCGGTCAGTTCCGTTGCCGCCTGAGCCTCCTGACGGGTGGCAGGATAGGGGATGCAGGTGTCGAGACACATCATGATGTCCGAACCCAGGGCCTCCTGCACCTCAATCGCCCCTTCCGGGCTCAAAAAGTGGGTGGTGCCGTCCAGGTGGGATTTGAATGTTGCCCCGTCTTCGGTTATGCGGGCCAGCTCCTTCAGGCTGTAAATCTGAAAGCCGCCGCTGTCGGTGAGGATCGGTTTGTCCCAGTGCATGAAGGAATGGAGGCCGCCTAGCTCTCGGACCAGCTCATGACCGGGCCGGATCAGCAGATGGTAGGTGTTGGCCAGGATAATCTGGGCACCGATCTCAACAAGACTTTCCGGGGTCATCCCCTTGACGGTTGCCTGAGTGCCGACCGGCATGAATACCGGGGTTTTGATTGTGCCGTGCAGGGTGAGGAGTTCGCCGCAACGGGCCGGACATTCGGATGATTTTTCCTTCAGGGTGAATGGCGAACTCATTGATGGCCCTGCCACAGTCCGAGAAGTTCTTTAATGCCTTTTTCCGCAAGATCGGCCAGTCGATCAAAATCTTCCCGGCTGAAAGGTTTTCCTTCCGCCGTGCTTTGGGCCTCAACCCAACGTCCGTCAGCGGTCATGATGAAATTGGCGTCCGCTTCAGCCCTGGAATCCTCATGATAGTTGAGATCAAGGAGCGGCACCCCGTCGATGATGCCCGCACTGACCGCGGCCATGGGCAGGATGTCCGGCATATCTTCCAGTTCCCCGTTTTCCTGCAGCTTGATGATCGCATCCCTTACCACCAGGGCAGCTCCGGTGATGGATGCGGTACGGGTGCCGCCGTCGGCGTTGATGACGTCGCAGTCCACCCGGATGGTTCTTTCCCCGATTTTACCCAGATCAAGCATCATGCGCAGGGAACGGCCGATGAGACGTTGGATTTCATAGGTCCTGCCGGATCGCCCCTTGGCCGCCTCGCGCATCATGCGCGTGTTGGTGGAGCAGGGGAGCATGCCGTATTCAGCGGTGATCCAGCCGGTTCCCTTGTCCCTTAAAAAAGGCGGTACGGAATTTTCTATGGTGGCGGCGCAGATGACGTGTGTGTTACCAAGTCTGATGAGAAGCGACGCGTCTGCCTGGGGCTGGAAATTTCTGACAATGGAAAAGGGGCGGAGCTGGTCCGGCTTACGGTGGTCTATTCGCATTTTTTCTTACGTAAATAATGTCCAGTTAAAATTAAGAACCGATCCTGATTGCATAAAGCGGCATTTATGATAGGTTGGAAACTTTTGTCCCATTAAATTTTCGGCAGTGTAACCTAATTTGAAAATGAATTCGATGAAATCATTAAAATACTGGAAAAGGTTTGAGTGTGAAGGGCTGGCGATTTTTGTTGATCCCCGGAAGCCCGACTGGTTTGTTCCGGATCATAAGGCCGATGCGCTCCTTTGCGGCAATGATTGCGAGGGGGAAAGGGATCTGCTTGCCAAGGCCCGGCTTTTTTCCTTTGCCGAGAGATCGTCGGCCGACGAATATACCGGCCGGAAAAACTCTCTCCAACTCTCTTTATTAAAAGAGTGCTGGTTCCATCTTACCAATGCTTGCAACCTCGCCTGCCGCCATTGTCTTTTCAGCGCCTCGCCTTCAGCAACCCATGAGGCCCTTGATCCCGGAGATCTTGAACGGGGCATCAGGGAAGCGCGTGCGCTGGGCTGCACCCTTTTTTATTTCACCGGCGGCGAACCCTTTGTCTATCCGGAATTTCCTGCCATTCTCCGCGGCCTGCTTGAAGATCCTGATGTGCATGCGGTGGTGTTGACCAACGGCCTGCTGCTGGAAAAGCACGGAGAGTTGTTCGCCAAGATCCCCAGGGAAAGGCTTCATCTGCAGGTCAGCCTCGACGGTCTGGAAAAAAATCATGACGCCCTGCGGGGTAAAGGGACTTTTGCCCGATTGGCGTCGGGTCTCGATTTTCTCCACCGGACAGGAATCCATGTCACCTTATCTGTTGCCGTCAATCAAAGCAATGTCAAGGAGCTTTCCGCTGTCACCGGTTTTGCCGCAGACAAGGGCATACGAAACATCCATTTTCTCTGGCATTTTGTCCGGGGCAAAGGGAGCCGTGACCAGTTCGTTCCTGCCGCGGAGATATGGACTCATCTGAGACCCGCTCTGGAGACTGCTGAAGCAGCAGGCATAACAGTGGATAATGTCGAGGCGTTAAGGGGGCAGGTTTTCGCCTCTCCCGGAACACGGCATGATCTCAGCAACAGCGGCTGGGAGTCTATTGCCGTGGGGCCTGACGGAGCGATTTATCCTTCGCCTGCCCTGGTGGGTATTGACGATCTCCGCTGTGGTTTTCTAGGCGAGGGACTTGAAAACGTGTGGCGCCAAAGCCCAGTGCTTGAAGATGTGCGGCAGGCAACCCTGGCTGGCAGCGCTTATGAGAAGAATCCCCTCAAATTTCTCGTTGGCGGCGGGGATATTGATCACAGCTTTATCAGTGGCGGAAATTTCGTCGGCCATGATCCTTATGTGGAATTATACAACAATATCGCCCTCTGGCTCATTGCCCGCCGGGCGAGGCGTTATCCCCACAGGGAAGATGGATCTATCCTGCTGAAAATGGGCGATGTTCGCTCTGATTGCCCGGATGGAGGAAGCGACGTGTCGCTCACCCATTGCAACTGTGTGGTTTCCCTGGCCGATGACCGGGGTCATTCAACGGTGCGGGATTTTTACGGCCGTGCCGCTGTTGAGGCCAATGATGAGATTGTCAATCCATTTGCCGCAAAACAGGCGGAGGCCGAGTTTATTCCGGCGGTTTCCCGGCAGAGGTCCTACGGTTGCGGCAGTCCCGTGCATGATGCCGGGCTTACGCAAGGCGAGGTGCTGGTTGATCTCGGCAGCGGCAGCGGCGTCGAATGTTTTCAGGCGGCTGAAATGGTGGGGGAATCCGGTCGTGTGTTCGGCATCGACATGACCGATGCCATGCTCTCGCTCGCCCGCTCGTCGCAAAAACAGGTGGCCGCGAATCTCGGCTATAATAATATTGAATTCAAAAAAGGCTTTCTCGAATCAATTCCCCTGGAAGACTGCTCGGCCGATGCGGTTATCTCAAACTGCGTCATCAATTTAAGCCCGGACAAGCGGCAGACCCTGCATGAAGCCTTCCGCATTCTGAAGCCCGGCGGACGTCTGGTGGTTTCGGATATCGTCACGGATGAACAGATTCCGGTGCGAATCAAAAATAATGAAAAACTGCGGGGAGAATGTCTGGGCGGGGCCATGCAGCAGGAGGATCTCATGGCCATGCTGCGCGCAGCGGGATTCACCGCAATCAGACTGGTCAAGCGGTTTCCCTACCGACTGGTGGGCGACACCAGTTTTTATTCCTTGACCTTTATCGCCTATAAGCCTGGCCCGGCTGAAGAGGTGGAGATTATATACCGGGGCCCATTCGGAGCGGTTTATACGGAAAGCGGGGTATTGCTGCTGAAAGGGAAAAAAATGCGGATTGCCGTAACCGATTTCGCCGGACTCGATGATTCCGTTTTTGTTGTCGACGGGCAGGGCGCGGTCGTCAATGTCAGCCAGACCGACGGTTGCTGCGGCCTGCCGCCGGAAAATTCCGCAGCGCCTGCCGTCTCCTGCTGCCCCACCACAACCGCGAAGGGTCGGCAGCACAGCGACTGTATGGTCTGCGGCAACGAGTTGCGCTATTTCACCAGGGAACGGAACGCCACATGCCACTACTGCGGCGAGCAGAAGGATGCCAACGCCACATGCCTGAACGGCCATTTCGTCTGTGACGGCTGCCATCAGGACAAGGGACTTGCGGTGATCAAGAAGATATGCACCGAATCAGCGGTTGAAGACATGATCACCCTGCTCAAAAAAATCAGATCGCACCCTGCCATCTCCATGCATGGACCGGAACATCACGCCATGGTTCCCGGCATTATTCTTTCCGCTTATCGGGCACGGGGCGGCAAGGTGGGGAAAGATGAAATCCGCACCGCAATAGAGCGGGGGAGCAGGGTACCCGGCGGAGTCTGCGGATTCTGGGGTGGTTGCGGGGCGGCAATCGGGGTTGGCATCGCCTTTTCCGTGATCATTGAGGCAACGCCCCTGACCCCGGTAAAGCGCCAGAAAGCGCAGCAGACCACGGCGAAAATACTGGAAAAAATAGCTGGATTTCAGGCCGGGCGCTGTTGCCAGCGGGAGACGGTGATCGCACTTACAGAGGCGGCTCGCCTGTCGGGAGGTGTTCTGCAGGTATCTCTTTTGGCCGCTGACACCTTGCAATGCAGCCAGTATCCGATGAATCGCGAGTGTATCCGGAAAACCTGCCTGCTTTGGGAGAGCCGTGACAAAAACGCGGAGTCGGGGCAGCCTCTCGCCCTGGTGATCTGATTATGCCGGAACTGCCTGAGGTTGAAGTCATCCGCCAGGGTCTGCTGTCCCATGTGGTCGGCTGTTTCGTTGTCTCCATTACCTGTTCCGACAAAAACCTGCGCCTGCCGCTGCCAAAGTCGGCGTTGCAGGAGTGGGTCAAAGGGCACAGGATCAACGGCATCATCCGGCGCGGGAAATATCTCCTTTTTTCCCTTGATAACGGAGCGGGAATGATCGCTCATCTGGGCATGAGCGGGAAACTCGGGATTTTTCCAGCCGCAGTCCCTGCAGCTCTTCACGATCACGTTGTTTTCAGCTTTGATGACACCATGCAGATGCGATACAACGATACCCGGCGTTTCGGGTTTATCCAGGTGTTTCCTCCCGGGCGTCTCGAAAAATCCGACCCCTTTGCCAACCTTGGCCGAGAACCGCTCGGGGATGATTTTAACGGCGCCTATCTCAAGGAGATGGCGGGGAAACGTTTGCAGCCGGTGAAAAATTTTCTCCTGGACAGCCGCATGATTGCCGGCATCGGAAACATTTACGCCAATGAAATACTCTTTTACAGCGGAATACATCCGGCTACGCCGGTGGGCTCAATCAGCCGCAGAAAATGGGATGCGGTAGCCGATGTCACCCGCACGGTATTGACCCGGGCCATTGCCTGCGGCGGCAGCACCATCAGCGATTTCGTCAACAGCTCAGGCAAAAAAGGCTACTTCCAGCTTGAATTGATGGTTTATGGACGAGTCGGGGAAAGGTGCAACCACTGTTCAACCGTTATCGGCAAACAGGTGATCGGCGGGAGGAGTACTTTTTTCTGTCCTGTCTGCCAGAAATAGGAGGGTTGTCCCTCAGACCCTGGAAAGGATGCCGGCCAGCAGAGATGCGGTTTGCTCCAGTTGGTCATCACCAAGGTGATGAGTGATGGAAAAACGCAGTCGGGCTGTCCCTTCCGGAACGGTGGGCGGGCGGACGGCGGTGGCGAAAACTCCTTTTTCACGGAGTTGTGCCGCGATTTCCATCGCTTTCCCGCTGTCACCGATCAGTACTGGCATGATCTGCGAGGAGCCGATATTTTCAATGTTGTGAGCAGAGAGCGCCTTCCGGAATCTTTCAACCTTGGCAAAGAGCCGACTTCGCAGCTGCGGCTGCTCCTGAACAATGCGCACCGCGGCAAGGGAAGCGCCGACGACAGCCGGGGGGAGTCCGGTGGAATAGATAAAACTACGGGCCCGGTTGACGAGAAAATCTATCATCTCCCTGGAGGCTGCCGCATACGCCCCGTAGCTTCCCAGTGCCTTTCCGAAGGTTCCCATGGCAAGATCAACATCCGCGGCCAATCCCTCCTCCTGAATGATTCCCCCGCCATTTACGCCATAAATCCCGGTGGCATGGGCCTCATCGATCATGAGCAGGCAATGGTACCTGTTTTTCAATGCCACCAGATCGGCCAGGGGACAACGGTCACCATCCATTGAATAAAGAGATTCCGCGACAATTAAAGCTTCCCCCGTACCCCGCTGCCGTCGGAGGAGATCTTCAAGGTGATTCATGTCATTGTGGTGAAAACGGACGACCTTTGCCCGGGAAAGCCGGCAACCGTCATAGATACTGGCATGGTTGAGCCGGTCGGAAAAAATGACGTCGTTTCGACCGGCCAGCGCAGGGATGATGCCGCAGTTGGCCAGATAGCCGCTGCCAAAGAGCAGCGCTGATTCGCGGCCCTTGAATTTAGCCACGTCCTCTTCCAGTTGATGGTACAGAACGAGGTCACCGCTCATCAGGCGGGAGGCTCCAGTGCCGCATCCACCCTTTTCGAGAAAATCCCGGCTTTCCGACACCAGACACGGATGGGAGGAAAGGGCAAGATAATCGTTTGAAGAGAAATCAAGCAGAGGGAGATTTTCCTGTCCGGCAAGAAGGAGCCGGCCACCCCCTGTCCGGCGGACGGGAGTCAGCTTCCGGAGTTTGCCTTTTTTTTGCTGTTCCAGCAGCCAGTCTTTCCGGTCCATTTCAGCCCCATAAACGGCGAACGGACTCAATGAAAAGACGATCTGCTTCCGGACTGCGCCCCCGCTGGGTGAGATAACCTCCCACCATCATCCCGTCCGCACCTGCCATGAAGGCGGCGCCGAGGAAGTCCCCCAAGGCCGACTCCCTTCCCGCAGCCAGCCTCAGGGGTATGTTTGGTAAAATCAAACGGAACAAGGCGATTGCCCGCAGAATTTCATTGATTGACAAGGGTTCTATTTTTTCCAGAGGTGTGCCGGGCAGGGGAATGAGAATGTTGAGCGGCACAGAATCCACCCCAAGCTCGGCAAGGGTAATCGCCATGGATATCCTGTCTTCCTCGTTTTCTCCCAACCCGATAATCCCGCCGGCACACACCTCCAGGCCTGCCTGCTGCGCGGCCCTGATGGTGTCGACCCGCTCAGCGAAGCTGTGGGTGGTCACCACATGGGCAAAAAATTCCTTCGAGGCCTCCAGATTATGATGGTAGCGGGAAAGTCCCGCCTCTTTCAACCGGCGAAAATCGTCAAGGCCGGCAATGCCAAGCGAGGCGCAGACATGGATGTCGAGCTGATCACGGATTGCCGCAATGGTTTCACAGACCCGGGACAGGAGAGCGGGGGTGACCCCCCGGCCGCTGGTTACGATGGAAAAATGGGTGGCGCCGTCTTCTTTTGCCTGGCGGGCGGCAGCGACTATTTCTTCGTTTTTTTTAAGGGGATACGTCGGGGTATCGGTCTGAAAATGGACTGACTGGGTGCAGAATCGGCAATCTTCACTGCAATGGCCGGATTTGGCGTTAATAATGGAACAGAGGGAAATTTTTTTCCCGCGATGCGCAAGTTTGACATCAAGGGCCCGTTGCATCAATTCCCGGCAGGAAAGAGAACGAAGCGCTTCTATGGCTGTTCTGCTGAGCACGGCTATCGTTTCCTTAATCCAAAAACTCCCCCCTTGGCGCTCTGCCGGGCAAAGGCCGGGCCTCGTTCTTTTCGTCGGGGGGCTCTTTTGGAGAAGCGTTCTTTTTTCTGCGGAGTCGGAATATGAAGATCAGCAGCAGTTTCCCCTCCGCATGCCTCCTGATAGAGGAGGAAAAATTGCAGGTTTTCCTTGAAGTAACTTTTTCTTTTGAGATAAGCCGGCCATTTTCCCGCTTCACCACTGGTGGCAAAGAGATTAAGTCGGGCCAGCAATGCGGCGATCTGCTCCTTGAGCGCCCGTTTTATGTTGAGATGATCCAGGCGTTTTTCAAGCTCGTCCCGGATTTTACGGGACAGGGAATAGATCTCGCCGTTTTTGAGTTTGTCGCTCATTTCCGGGAAGTATTTTTTGGCCCACGGAATCAGGAAAAGTCCGAGGAGGAGTCCTTCCGGCAGCTGCTGGTCACTGGCATGCAGCCGGTCAATGACGGAAAATATCCGGAGAAGGAACGGGAGATTATCTGATCCTTTTTCCGTGATAACCTCTTCATAAAAAGGGAAAAGCACGTAAAAGAGGCCGCAGTCAACCATATGCTGCAGCCAGGAACTGCTTGAGCCGCCGCGCAGATCCTTCAACAGCTCGTCTCGAATACGGGAAACCGGACAGAGGAGGAGTTTTTCCTTATGACGGATAATGGCCTGCCATGTTGCTTCCTCAATCGTGAATCCGCTGCGGGCGGCATGGCGGACAGCGCGGAGCATACGGGCGGGGTCCCGGATGATCCTTCTGTCAGGGTCACCGACAAAACGAATGATTCGTCGGTCGAGATCCGCAACTCCGCCGGTATAATCAATGATTGTTTCGTTTTTGATGTCGTAGAAGAGGGAATTGATCGTCAGATCTCGTCGAAAAGCGTCATCAGCTTCGCTTCCATAGGTGTTGTTGGCCGGCAGGACGTCAATTCCACCTTCGATATCGTATTCACTCCGGCAGCGAAAAGTGGAAACTTCCATGATTTTGTTACCGGGGAAAAAAACCTGAACCAGCCGAAAACGCCGGCCGATGGTCCGACTGTTGCGGAACAGCTGCCGGATCTGTCCCGGCCGGGCGTCGGTGCTGATGTCAAAATCCTTTGGTGTTTTACCCAGATACAGATCCCGCACTCCGCCACCGACAAGATAGGCGATATAGCCGGCCTCGTGTAGCCGATTGAGGACCTTCAAGGCATCGCGGTCGAGGTCTCGGGCGGTCAGGGAATGTTCAGTCTGTTCCACAATAAGCGGATCCGCTTCCTCACCGGGGACAATTGATTTCAGTGTGCTTTGCGTCATGTCTCTTTGAAAAAATATGCTGCGGAAGGGACGGGAATGATGCTTCTCACGGAGAGTCTTTTCGTTTTGCCGGGGATGCGGCCCTTACCGGAACAACCGGGGTACGCTGTTCTGCCCCGCACGGCCTGCACGGATCGAATTTCATGAAATTACGCTTCTTTGTAAACAGATTCGGCCTGGGAAACAAACTGATCAAAAACTTCTTTCACCGTTAATATGTCTTTCATTTTGTAGACATTTTCACCAGTAAAAAACAGTCCCTCTTCGTAATCACCATCATGGGCCCTCATAAGGCGGTCGCTGATACAGTAATGATGGTCGCATTTTTTCAGACACTTGTAAAGGCATTCCTTGACCTTCAAGGTCTCCCCCTTGGCAAGTTTTTGAACAAAAGGGGTGTTGATTGCCCTGCCTGGAAGACCGACAGGTGACGAGGTGAGAACGACATCCTCTTTTTGGGCGTTAAGCAGGGTCTGCTTAAATGTGTCTGAAACGGAACACTCCTTGGTCAGGACAAACCTTGTGGCGATCTGAACCGCGTCAGCGCCGTATTTGTCCATCATTTCACCCATTTCGTAACCGTTTATAATGCCACCTGCCGCGATGAGCGGAACTTTCTTTACAACTTTGCGGATTTCCGGAAAAAGATCTCTTAATGCCACATCGGTCCCAAGGTGTCCGCCTGCCTCCTTGGCTTCGACAATGATTGCCGCAGCACCCATTTTTTCCGCCAGTTTGGCAAACGCCGCCGAAGAGACGATGCTGACGATTGGAGTATTGGTGTCACGGCCGATTTTGAAAATGTCCCTTGAAAATCCGGCGCCTGTGATAATCATGTCAACGCCGGCTTCAATGGATCCAATGACAAGATTATAGAAGTTTTTCATGGCAAACATGATGTTGACTGCAATAACACCTTTTGTCATGCTTTTGGCTTTGCGAATGTCGGCCTGAAGCTCTTCAACAGGAAGGGCTGAGCCGCCGATTGTGCCGATTCCACCGCACTCGGCTACTGGAACAGCAAGCGCCGAAGTTGAAACGCGAATAGACATTCCTCCCTGAATGAGAGGTACTGGAGCTGTAAAATTGCCAATGGTCAGCGGTGGAAGTTTCATTTTGTAAAATTTAAAACCGTGTTATATGGAAATAAGGAATAATGATATAGTTATTGATGGAGTCGTAAAAAATCGACTTTGTTGCGGGGCATTCTTGCATTTCTGCGGCATAGCCAACCGCGCCTTGTTTTATCAGAATATGCACGCCTTGCCCATCCGGCGATTTTTCCTGCGCCATCGTTATTTCGACTTCTTGAGAGTCTTTCAGCTATTTGCTGAAACTAATGATCAAAAGCGACTATGCCGCTCTTGCCCGGATTTGTCAAGAGTTGGGTTACGGATGGTTCTCCGAATATGACAATTGGCCATTTTGACTTGCTCATCTTTTTTCTGGTATGAAAATATGCGTCGATACAAGGGGATACGCCCTGACTTGATCGGTTTTGATATAGATTGCGTGGTTGCCGACGCCATGGAGGCTTTTATCCGGCTTTCCGCGGATGAGTATGGCATTGCCGTTCATCCTCATGAAATTACGTCTTTCCATGTTGAGTCGTGCCTGAACATGGATGAGCAGATTATAAATGAAATTTTTTCCCGCCTGCTCACGGATCCGGTTGAAAATGGATTGAAACCCGTGGAAAATGCTGTTGCGGTTCTGACCCGGTTGTCTCGTCACGCCCCGTTGACTTTCATCACCGCCCGTCCTCATGGAGAGCCCATTGACAACTGGCTGCGCAGTGTTTTACCGCCGGAAGCGTATGCGAATACTCGATTGGTCGCAATGGGAGACCATGACGGCAAGGTGAAACATGTCAAACGGATGGGTCTGCAATATTTTGTCGATGATCGGGTTGAGACCTGTACGGAACTGGCGAAGTCCGGATTTTTCCCCGTTGTTTTCGATCAGCCGTGGAATCGAGGCAAGCACGAGTTTGCCTCGGTTGACACCTGGTTCGGTATCAAAGAAATGATTGATGTACATGAATATGTTTAACAAAAAAGCTTCTTCGCAATTCAAAAATCCATTGCCCACTGTTGATATCATTATTGAATCAGGGGGCGGCATTGTTCTCATCAGAAGGAAGAATCCCCCCCACGGGTGGGCCATACCCGGGGGATTTGTCGATTACGGAGAATCGCTTGAGTCCGCGGCCGTCCGGGAGGCCAAAGAAGAAACGGGCCTCGATGTTTCCCTTGTGCGCCAGATGCACAGCTATTCCGATCCATCCCGTGATCCTCGCTTTCACACCATATCCACTGTCTTTATCGCCCGGGCCGAAGGTGTTCCGCTTGCGGCGGACGACGCGGCGGAGGCCCGTATTTTCACCGCCGGCAATTTGCCTGATCTCGTTTTTGACCATGGTGACATACTCAAGGATTATTTCAACGGTGTTTTCTAGACGTTTTTCCGAGCCGCGATTTTCAGCATATCCGGTTCCTTGCCGATTTACTTTTTCACGTTTTTCCCGCCAGACCCCCTGATGTCCTAAAATTTTCGCAGATACTCATATTTAAAGTTGTCAATACACCTTGTCTTTGGTATAAAGTTTTTTTCTAAATTGGCTAAGGAGGATTAAGTTTAATGGGAAACAGTGTAACAGAAAACAAACAACAAGATGGCTTTGATGCCATCGAAGAAGGCATGAGCTTTGCCGAACTCTTCAATGACGAGCAATTAACTGTTGCAAATGTCGGAGATGTCGTTCAGGGGACTATTATCGGGTTGACAGACAATTTTGCCGTAATTGATATCGGTGACAAGTCTGAAAGCGAGATCCCGCTGAGCGAATTCAGAAGCGAAGGAGAAGATGCTGAAGTACAGATCGGCGATGTCTTTGATGTCTTTGTCGAAAAACGTGAGGCTGAAGGCGGTCTCCGTCTTTCACGTGAAAAAGCCATCGGAATCAAGGTCTGGGAAGATATTGCCAGTATCCAGGAGGCCGACGGAACCATAAACGGCCGCATTGAAAGCCGCGTCAAAGGCGGGCTTTCCGTGGATATCGGCGTACCGGCATTTTTACCCTATTCTCAGATTGATCTTCGTCCGGTTAAGGACCTTGATAATATGATCGGGCAAACTTATGAATTCAAGATTCTCAAGTTTAACCGTAAGCGTAATAACGTCGTCATCTCTCGCCGTGCAATCCTTGAGGAAGAAAGACAGAAACTGCGCCACGAAATGCGATCTTCTCTTGCAGAAGGTTCAGTTGTGGTCGGTTCCATCACCAACATCACGGATTACGGTGTTTTCATTGATCTGGGCGGCCTTGACGGATTGTGTCATATCACAGACCTGTCATGGGGACGTGTTTCCCATCCTTCCAAATTGTTCAAGGTCGGGCAGGAAATTGAAGTCAAAGTTCTCAAATACGACAAGGATACGGACAAGGTTTCCCTCGGCGTCAAGCAATTGAAAGCTGATCCGTGGTCCACGGTTGAAGATAAGTATCCCGTCAGCTCCCAAGCCATCGGCAAAGTGGTCAGTATTACTGATTACGGTGTTTTTGCCGAACTGGAAGAGGGTGTTGAGGGTTTGGTTCATGTCTCCGAAATGTCATGGTCCAAGAAGACACGTCATCCATCGAAAATCGTATCCGTCGGTGATGCGATTGATGTTTCCATCCTGAATATTGATGTCGATGCAAAGAGAATATCCCTCGGAATGAAGCAATTGCAGCCCAATCCCTGGGATCTCGTCACCGAGAATTATCCGGTGGGCTCCATCATTGAAGGAAAGATCAAAAATATTACTGATTTTGGTATTTTTATTGGCATCGAGGAAGGGATTGACGGCCTTATCCATGTTTCCGACCTCTCGTGGACGGAACGGATCAAGCATCCTTCTGAAAAATATTCCAAGGGTCAGACAATTCAGGCTGTTGTGTTGAAAATTGATCGTGAAAACGAACGTTTTTCACTCGGCATCAAGCAGTTGACCCCTGATCCCTGGCAACAGGCCATTGAAAAGTATCCCGTCGGCGCCCTTATCCAAGGCAAAATCACCAATGTTACTGACTTTGGTATTTTTGTCGAGGTTGAGGAGGGAGTCGAAGGCCTTGTTCATGTTTCCGAGATCAGCAAAGACAAAGTCAATACACCAGTCGGCATGTATAATGTCGGAGACACAATTGAAACCAAGGTTATCAGTGTTTCCGCCAAGGATCGCAAGATCGGTCTTTCCGTTAAGGCCATGTCCGACGATGGTGAAGAAATAAAGCTTGATGATTACAAGAAATTCCAGGCATCAACCGGTCCTTCTACTTTGGGAGACTTGTTGAAGGAAGAACTTGTCAATCAAGAACGCCGGGAAGAAGAATAGTCTCGCCGCTTCCCTATTTCTCATGTCGCAAGAAAGGTTATTCCGCCAGAAGCATCCGATCCTTACAGGTTTTTTCATCCTGGGAGTGATCAGTGTCTTCTTCTGGTTTGGAATAACCTTTTTTGTTTCAACGATGACTCGCAGTGTCGGCACTTCTGATTTATTCAGCTCCAACAACGTTGAAATTGGTGTTGTACAACTGAAAGGCGTTATTGCAGATGCCGAAGAAGTGATCGCTCAACTGGACAGGTTCAGCCGTTCGAAAACAGTTAAAGCCATTGTCGTACGCATTGACAGCCCTGGTGGCGCCGTTGGCGCTTCCCAGGAAATTTATCGCGAAATATCAAGGGTCAACACAATAAAACCCGTAGTTGCTTCCATGGGTTCCGTTGCCGCTTCCGGAGGCTTTTATGCCTCGTTGGGCGCGGGAAAAATTCTTGCCAGTCCCGGCACTTTAACCGGCAGCATGGGCGTAATTCTGAAATTCCCCAATCTTGAAGAGATTTTTCAGAAAATCGGCTACAGGGATGAAGTTATCAAAAGCGGCGAAATGAAAGATATAGGCTCACCCAGCAGACCGCTTTCCGCTGCAGAAAGAGAGTTGCTGCAGAATTTGATTGACGAAGTTCATCAACAATTTATCCACGATATTGCCGCCAGCAGAAATTTGGAGGTGGATAAAGTACGACAGGTTGCTGATGGCCGCATTTTCTCCGGCGAAACGGCAAAACAGCTCGGATTGATCGATGATTTCGGTAATTTTAATGATGCAGTCATACTTGCTGCAAAGCTGGCTGGCTATGAAGACGCTGTTCCATCATTGATTTATCCCGATGAAGAGCGGTTGTCATTGATGAAGCTGCTTGTTGAGAATAAATTTGGTGCAATGTTTCGTCGAGTCACTGCTTCACACCCATTATTGTCTTTTGAGTGGACATATGAGCATTAATAATTTTCCCCCTTTGACAGCCTTGTGCAATACGTTCCCCTCACGAAATCGTGGTAATTAAATTTGTTGCTTCAGGAATTTCACTATGCTTAAACGCGATTTGGTAAATACCGTTTCTGATCAGATTAACGGGCATTTGAAAAAAGATGTGAATCAGGTTGTTGATATTATATTGGATTCAATTTCAGGCGCATTGCATGAAGGCCGAAGGGTTGAAATTCGAGGTTTTGGCAGTTTAAGTGTGCGGGAGCGTAAATCGAGAACCACAAAAAATCCGAGAACATCCCAGGTGATGCATATTTCATCCCGCAAAACAGTTCATTTTACCATGAGCAAATCAATCAAAGAACCGTTGGTTCTAGTTAACAACTCAAGAAAAAAGGAAAAGGGTGAAGGTTGATTCCTTTCAACCGAGAAAGAGTGTCGTATCGCCTTTCCCGAAACGCAGAATTTCAGGCAATTCATTGACTAAGGAAATGACGCTTGACGGTGCCGGCGGTGGGCATGGACTGTCTATGATCAGATCAACCAGATTTCCCAGGTTGTTTTCCACATCATAGGCATCCATCGGATCGATTTCTTCTTCACAGCTTGCCGTCGTTGTCAGTAACGGGTTCCCCAGCGAGTTGACCAGATATCGACAGATGTTGTTGTCGGGTACGCGAATTCCCACTGTTTTCTGCTTGGTCATCATAATTTTCGGTACTAATTTCATAGCAGGCAAGACGAAGGTATAGGGACCCGGCAGGGATTTTTTCATCAGCTTGTACGCTGTATTAGAGAGAAAACAGTATTGGCTTACATCTTTTAAATCCGCACATATAAAGCTGAATGGTTTCGCTTTGTCCCTTTTTTTTATCTGGTATATTTTCTTCACAGCTTTCTGATTGTATATGTCGCAGCCAATTCCATAGACCGTATCGGTAGGATAGGCGATGATCGCCCCCTGGCGGAGCGCTTCAACAGCCTGGTCAATGAGTCTTTGCTGTGGATTGTCTTTGTTTATCTGCAGTATGCGCATGAATTTTTTTCTTACCTTGAGTTTTTTGTTTGGTCTCATTATAACGTATTTTCGTTTCTTTTACGGCTCACTTTTTCGCTTGTTCAAATTTATCCCATCCGTCGCCCCCGCAGTTTGTCGGAACCGACTATCAGAATCGATCCTTTCCTCATTCACTTTATTGGATCAATCAGGAAGCTGATAATATATCTTTTACGATTTCGACAACTTGTTTGTCTTGATCATTGAGCATTTTTTTCAGGGCTTCACGGGCTTGTTCTGTCCCTATTATTCCCAGGAGAGTAGCAGCATCACCACGAACATAACTTTTCTCATCCTGCAGTTTGGGGAGCAGCGCCGGAATTGCCAAGACTAGATCTGCCGGATTATAGACATACAGTTCTTCAAAAAGAACCGCCATCCCGATTCGCACCATATAACGCTCATCACTGATAAGATCTCCGCACAACCCGTAGTGTTCTTTTTCCTGCCTGAACATTGCCACGATGTTTTCGATGTGGCCCATTTCGATGAAGTCAGCTATTACCTTGATCAGTTCTTCTCTGCTGATATTCGTTCCTTGTTTATTTTCCATTTTTCGATCTTTATGCCTATAGGTTCCATTTCCGTGATTCTTTTTTCAGATATACCATGCTGATAACACATCAAAAACGTAAAATAATGTTTAGAAACGCTTCACGGGCTTTTTACGCAATCCGTCCAGCATGTGCATCAGGGCAAGAAAAGGATGATGGAGCATCATGCGTGGGCCCACATAGCGCATCACCTGCCTGATCTTTTCACGCATGATCGGTTTGTAGCAGTGGACCGCGCAGTTGCCGCAGGTTGTTTTCCCCTGCTGAAAAGGGCACTTCCGTAAACGCTTGCGGGCATAGTCCAGCAACTCCCGGCAGTCGTCGCAGAGGGCCGCTTTTCCGTCATGATGATGACGGCAATAGACCCGGATCATGACTTCAATGGTTTTCGCTTCCCGTTGTATACGTCTGGAAGAATACATGCTATGCTATAGTTATTATGAGTTTGGCAAAAAGTAAGGGATGATCATCGGCAACAAAAGGCTGATATATATAGCTCAGCGGAATGAGCATTACGCCCATTGCCCTCTTCATTTCTTCTCACCGAAAAAAAGAAACACCAAAAAATTCATGTTTAACATAGCTTATCTGAAAATTCTTGTGCTTCTTTCTCTGGCATTGGCCGGGATCATTCCCGGCTATCTCGCCCTGCATGTCACACCTTCATTTCAACAGCTCATTATCACTGAAACAGAAAAAGAGGCTGTTCGTGTAGCGCATCACCTTGCCTCTATGTACTTCCATGGCCCTGATAATTCTATAAACAAACAATCGATCGCCGTGATATCGGAAACCGATTCGCAGATCCGCCAGGATTTTCAGATAAAAAAACTGAAAATCTTTTTCCCCTCCGGAGAGATTGCATATTCCTCGGACGCTGAAGATATCGGCAAAATAAATACCGCCAGCTACTTCAGCGAAGAAGTCGCCCAGGGGAACCTTTACTCCAAAGTCGTCAAAAAGGATGAACCTTCTCTTGAAGGAAGATACCTGCAGGTTGATGTGGTGGAAACCTATGTTCCTATCATGCAGAATGGTATCTTCCAGGGTGCATTTGAAATATATTTCGATATTACCAACCAGAATAATCGACTCACGCATCTTGTCGGAAAAATATATGCGGTGACGGCCCTTGTTGCAGGGATCCTGATTGCGGTCATTTTATTTACCTATAACCGGGCAATGAAGCACCATGAACAATGCAGAAATCTTGAAATAAAACTCCACTCCGCCGCCATCACAGACGAACTGACCGGGCTGTTGAACAGACGAGGCTTTCTGGCCTTAGCCGAACAACAGCTGAGAATCAGCAACAGACACAACGAAAATCTCTATTTCTTGTACTGTGACATCGACAATATGAAGTGGATCAATGACAATCTGGGTCACAAGACCGGCGATCAGGCCTTGATCGAAACCGCGGAAACACTGAAAAAATCTTTCCGGGAATCTGATACCTTCAGCCGTCTCGGCGGCGATGAATTTGCGGCTCTGTTGTCCTGCGGACCCAACATAAACGAAGAAGAGATCATTAACCGTCGATTCCAAAAAAACCTGGATGAACTGAATGAGCACGACGAGCGGAGCTACGACCTGAAGGTAAGCCTCGGTGTAGTCAAATGTGATTTAACCCGTCCATATTCAATCGAAGAGCTGATGATCCAGGCTGACGCGAAAATGTACCAGCAGAAAACCCGCCGCAAAGCTTCCGGCTCTATCGCGAAATCATCAAGAAATTGAGTTGCAAATTACGGTTTCTCATGCTAAAAAATGTCTTTAAAATTTCACACAACAGTTCGCGTGCCCGTAGCTCAGCTGGATAGAGCACCGGCCTTCTAAGCCGTAGGTCACAGGTTCGAATCCTGTCGGGCGCACCAGATTTTTTGCCCTTTGCTCGATACGAGTTAAGGGCTTTTTTTTTGATTTCCTCATTCTTCATCTCCTTATTGTTTTTCCCGGTTAATTTTTTTATATGACTCGCCCGGCAACGGAGTAAGATAAAAATATGAAAATCGACATCACCCAAAAACCACCAACTGATATCTTCAGGGACCGGGGAAAACATCTCCGCATCTCCATCACGCTTCTGTCCATGGCGGCCTGCGGAATGCTGCTGATCCTCTATGTGGTGTTCTCAGACACACCGCAAAGCGACACCATGGAAACCGCCGGCCTGGCTCTTTTCGTCGTGCCGGCGCTGATTTTTGTTTATTTCGGCGAGAAACTCAAGGCCTACAAAAAATTGGGCCCGGAACAGAAAAAAGAATTGGCCGCCCTTGGCCGGAAACATCCCGTGATCTCCACCTACCTCGCGCGGGTAGAAAAAGAAGGCCGAAATCCTATTTTTGCCGAATACGAGGCCTGCAAGGATTGGGTAGAAGACTTGATTCACAAGGGAAAACGGCCCGCTTGAGCTTGGAAATAGCTATCGGGCAGCCCATGAATCGTAATGAATTTGCAGAAATCTTCTTCCGGTGGAAACGCCAATTTCCTTTTGGGTTGACAAGTCAGGCTGAAATAAAGTAGTCGTTTTTATAGGTACTTGCTCTCATGTCGAGCAGCAAATGACCTTTTTCCGAGGTGAACAAAATGACTGATCATCTGTCTGCATCTCGCATCAATCATGTAACACTCCTCCTCTGGTTCCTTGTTTCCGTCATTTCCCCAGCACCCCTGTGCGCGCAAACAAACTTTGCAGGAAATCACCCCTCTGACGAAGTCTCAAATAATCCCCCGCCGGAACCACACTACCGCCTCATCATGCCGGACGGACAACTGATCAGCAGACCGATTCAAGTCTTCGTCCCAAACCAGAAGATCACCTTTAACGACAATCCAAGCCTCTGCCTCATTCGGTCGGGCAACTCAATCCAATACGTTGCCGGCAATAACAGCCAATGTTTCGGAGGCCTGCGCAAACCCTTCGAAGTGGCGCCCAATCAGGAATGGCGGATCCAGGGAGAAACATATCAAACGCTATTCGGAACCCTTCTTTTTTTCGATCTCGGCGATCTGACTGTTCCCAACTTTCGCCCCTCCATCTGCGTTCTTCCCTCCGTACGCTGGAAAAAAGGCGATACCTTCATTGCATTCAGTGACCAGAAGGTTTATCTGGCCGACAGAATTCACACCACGGTGTGGACAATGTCCATTCTCTTTATTCTACTCTTCCTGTTACACCTGCTGACACGAAAGAGTGAGGGCGGCCTTCTGAGCCTGATAACCACCGAGGATAAAGCGCTTTCCGTCTCTCTCGCCCAGGTGGCCCTCTGGACCATGGCGGTGGGAGGCATTGTGCTGGGGTATGGTTTCATGCGACGGGAAGTACCCGATATTCCGGACACCCTGCTGATGCTGATGGGTTTTTCCGTCATAACCGGCACGGTCGGTCAATGGCAGACACAACAACAGCGATTCAAGAAATTCGGGAAATTGAAAGCGGAGTGGAGCGACCTGGTGATGGACCATACGCCGCAGGGTCCGCAAACCTCCCTGGCCAAGGCCCAGATGCTCTTCTGGACGATCATCTCCATCATTCTCTTTGTCGTGAAATCGATTCTTGACGGCATTATCTGGGATGTCCCCACCCAGCTCGTTCTGCTTATGGGCATCAGCCAGGGTAGTTATATGAGCCTCAAGCAGATTGCCGGCACGAAAAAAATACCCGAACCGCCAAAGGCTTCAAAACCTGCGCCTCATTCAAAAAAGGATGAAAATTCCGGGGGTAACGACGAGAAAAACGAAAGCTCCCGGCCGTCAGCCGGGTGAGCAAGTTGCAATGACGCCGCATGAAGAGCCTGACGGGGCATGCGCAGTCGCTGCCGATCGTGGGCTGTCAAACTGCCTTGTCGGAAACGGAGAAAGAGCTGCTCATCCACCCCGTAAAGTTTATCGCCCACCACAGGGAAGCCAAGACTGCAAAGGGTTGCCCGGATTTGATGACATCTGCCGGTGATTGGCACGGCTTCAAGAAGGCTGATACCGTTTTCATAACGGAGAAGACGAAAAGTGGTTGAGCATTCTCCTCCCACCGGACTCGATTCCGCGCCTTTCCTGGGATAATAACGGAATTTTTTGCGAACGGCACTTGCCGGGTCAAGGAACAGCCGGCCTTCTGCCTGCAAAGATTCCACCGGAAACTCCCCCTCCACCATCACCCGATAGCTTTTTCTGACTAAATGCGCGGCAAACTGCTGGCAGCAGCAACGGGCCGCCTTTATGTTCTTGGCCACAACAACAATGCCGGACGTTTCCCGGTCAAGGCGGTTTATCAGTGAAGGTTGTGCCAGGCCATGCTCCTCTTTCAGCAGGGCCCAGAGGGTATGACGGAAAAAGCGTCCCCCCGGATGACAGGGCAGATTTGCCGGTTTATCAACCACAAGCAGATCGTCATCTTCATGAAGTACGGAAAATCTCCGTTCAACCCGAGGTTCCTCAAGCTCCGGCATGAGATAGACGAGCCTGTCGCCGGCGAAAAGCATTGTCATGGCAAGGGCAGGACCTTCATCATTGACCAGAAAACGTCCTGCTTCAATCTCCTGCTGCCATTCTTCACGGCTCCGATAAGTGAAGCGTTCAGCGACAAAATCAAGGAGGGTGCGCCCTCCACATTCCGGTTTGACGCATACAGCGGTTTTTCTCTTCATCTGGTGTCCAGGCATCTATTCGTAAATAAATCAGGGTACAGGAAAATACCCGCAAAGCATCGTAATAAAACCGGCAATGGTGTAGTATGCCGCCCGTTGCATGTAAATAGCAAAAATTATCCTAACTGGACAGGTGAAAATCATGAAACTTTGGGTAACCCCGAAAGGCGACCGGTGGCTCTGCGATGAGTGTCGGAAACAATTTGAAAAAGAGATCAAGGGTGAGGGGTGGCGAGTGGCCTTTGAGAAAAGTGAGCCCATGCTGCGCTGCTCGCAGTGCAAGCATAGTGACATGGAAATGCCTGATTAAAAAAATTGGTGAAGAGAATTGCGTCCCCCATGCTGAAAGTCCGCAACCTGAGCATCCATCCGCCACTCCTGTTGGCCCCCATGGCAGGCATTACCCATTCCGCATTCAGGTGCCTGCTGCTGGAGCTTGGGGGAGCCGGGCTGCTTTCCACCGAAATGCTTTCCGCCAAAAGACTGCCCCAGGAAAATGCCTCCGTTTCCCCCTTTCTGGTCAGCACCGAATCAGAGCACCCGCTTTCCTATCAGCTGCTGGTGGCCGACAAAACGCATCTTGCGCCGGCCATTGACCGCGTGCATCAGCTGGGTGGCGACGCAATCGATTTGAATCTGGGCTGCCCGGCCCCGCAGGTCCGCCAATTCGGCGGCGGCAGTAAACTGGTCGATGATGCCGATTATCTGCGGGAGCTGGTCTGCGAAGCGAGATCCCGCACCGAACTGCCCCTGACTGCCAAGATCAGACTGGGCGAGGATCTTGATGAAACACGGCTGAAAAATCTCTGTCGCATGCTCGAGGGTGAGGGAATTGACCTCCTCACGGTCCATGCCAGGTTAAGAAAAGAGCCTTTCACCAGGAAGCCTCGATGGGAATGGGTGGGCAAGGTCAAAAGATGGCTTTCCATCCCGGTCGTGGTCAATGGCGGAATTTTCAGTGTGAAAGACGGACACCGCTGCCTGGAACTTTCCGGGGCGGACGGGCTGATGCTTGGCCGGGGTGCGGTAATCCGTCCCTGGCTGTTTCACGAACTCGCCACAGAGCTGTATGGCATAGATCTGCCGCCGCTTGCCATTGACCGTTCCGGGATCTATTTTTCTTTTATTGATCAGCTGGAGCAACGTTTCCGTCCAGAAAGACGACTCGGCCGGTTAAAGGAATTCACCCACTATTTCAGCAAGACCTATCCTTTCGGACTTCGGCTTGCCTCGGCTGTGCAGTCCAGCAGCTCGGTGACGGAAGCCCGCGAGCAGGCCGCCCTTTTCTTCTCCCGGAGCCATGACCAGCCGATATTGAATCCATAAAACCGGCTCAACCCTCCGTTCCAAATCCATCACGCATCGGGTAAATCAACGCTGCAGGAGGAGAGGTTGACAGTCCCTCCGGCGGCAATCCCCTGATAGACCTTCCAGAACTTGTCATACAAGGCGTTCCTTGGCCGTCCTCCCTTCTGCTTCATGAAACGGAGGGCGGCGCGGGGGCCTCCATTGTATACTGCGTAGGTGGCGCGGATACCATTATTCATATCCTTGCTCTTTTCCTCCGCAGCAACACCGTATTTCTTCAGATAACGCATGAGAATCTGCGCTCCGGCCCGGGTGTTATATCCCACCTCCCAGCGCAACCGCTCCAGATCATAAAAACCGCGCCAGACATTCTGATTGACCTGCATCAGGCCGATACTGCCGGCCCTTGACTTCAGGAAGGAAATTTCGCCGCCCTGGCGGACATACTGACGCCAGCAGCTTTCGATCAATGCCGTTGCCGGGAGAAGGTGCTGGAAAATTGCCTCATAGCGGGAATCAAGTTTGCCCCGCTCTACTTCCTCGACTGCCGTGGATGTTATCAGCTGCTCCATCAACATCTGGAATTCCAACAAATCATCCAGATCCGGGACCCACCGGTCGAGCTGTTTTTGCAACTCTGCTTCCGCAGCATAGGCGTCGGGGAAAAAAATATCAAAAAAATTCCTGCTGAGAGGCGGCACCGCTTTCAAGGATTCAGGTTCAGGTTCAAAATTAAACAAATCCCTCAGCAGGGGATCCACTTTCCAGTCAAACCGCAATGGATCTTCTGTTTCAGCCGGCTGAAGGGTTCGTGCCCAGCGACGCAGTCCGTCGCTGCTGATCCTCATTCCCAGCCCCGGCACAGCTTTCCCCAAGGCAATAAGGGCGTCTCCTGCGTTGACGAATGTCACATAACGCAAAGGTTGCTCCTGGACCAATCCCCGCTCCTCTGCGTGCTCTATGATGCCACGCAATTCCTCCCAAGCGTCAATAAACAGCACCCGGAGGGGATCGCCTGGCTCCACGGGCACATCCCCGGTAAGAATGGGTAAAAGCTGATAGCGACTGTTGATGAGAAGATCAAACAACTCTTCGCGCATTGTCGCATCTACAAAGTCCGTGGCGGCATTTTTAACGACAAAAACAAGGAAGGCATCCCAGGGCTCCATCACCTTCTGAAAAGCCTCAATTTCCTCAGGCGCAAGCGGGGCTTGCGCCGGGATTTCCTTTACAGGAGCTGCAGCAGCAAGAAGGCTTTCATCAACGGTCAACAGAAGCGGGACGACGATGCCGAACGAGTCGATACGGATCGACCCGGCAGTCAGTGTGCGGAGTATCGATTCTAGCTGTTCGGCCTCCTCGGGAGAAGCACAGGCTTTCAATACAGCAACAATTTCCTGCTGGGGCAAAGAAAGATCCAGGGAAAAATTTTCCAGCCGGGGATGCAGGAATTTCTTTACCAGGTCCCAGACAAAACCGGTGATTACGGGCTTTTTTCCCTCATCGTCAAATATGGTCGAATCAAGGATGCGATAGCGCAAATGCCACTGGCTGTCTACATAGGGAGCGAGGGTCAAGTCGATGGAGCCGCTCCACCGCACGGCAACCGGCAAAACGCCAAGAAACTTGAATCCAAGCCCTGCGCGGCCATGGCAGGTAAAATGAGGAATTCCATCCTTGATAAAAAGTTGTATTCGTTCGGAGTTGAGAAAACGGTATGGCCCTTCCTGATAGAAAACAACGGGCTGCCCTTCCTTCTGGTCCAGATGGCGCAAAAGGGCGCGCTTCAGCAGTGATGTTCGTAACGTCAGCGGAAGTTCGATGGTTGCAGCTGTTCCCATCGCAGGACTGATGATCAAACAGAGCAGGAGCGTAAAGGATATCAGTAATGAGCGCATATAACTATGAAAGGGTTGGAGAAAAGGAAAGGGTATCTTTTCGAAAAAATCGTTCACGATGATTCATCAAAGCCACAATTAGATCTGATGTCAATAGGGATTTATGATCCTCAAAATGACAGGATATGAAATTTCGCTTGGCAATGGTATTATTTTTGCAAACCTCAAAATCAGTGCGAAAGGGAAAAACTGCTGTTTTTATTCAAAAAAGATGGAAATATTTGTTTCACCATACAAGTTGTGCTAATGATAGAAATTGGAGTCACGTTATGAAGGGTTCGTAAAAACAACGGACCATTCGCTTCAGCTGTATAACTCAATGATTTTCATCTGTTGCCGCTCCTGTTCTGTTCATCAGAGAGTGTCAAAAAAAGAAGACATTTTGCTTGAAGGCAAGCTGCGTTGAAAATAAACATCAACATAAAAGGGAAACGGAAGCATCATTTTGTTAGAGATGCCCGCTAATCGGGCAAAAGGCCAATTTTTCACGATTCCATTCAGGCATTTGACGAATCCAAATATGGGAAAACCGATATGAAGAAATCCGCCCAAAAACTTTCCCGCAACAGAACAATACTGAAATTCCCATCATGTCGTTTTGTTGTTGCCCTCACCATGTTGTTTTTCTACGGGTCTTTCTCCTCCGCCCTCGCCGGCATGATGGCCAGCGCAAAATCCACCGCCGTCTGTCAGAACATGGCGCCCACCCTGGAACTGGAACTTTCCCGACTCGGGGTTGATTTCGGCAATCCTATTTACGTCCGCATTTTTAAAGAGTCGAATGAACTGGAATTATGGGTGCAGGGTGACGACCAGTACAAACTGTTCAAAACATATGAAATATGCGCTTTTTCCGGTGACCTTGGCCCGAAACTCCGAGAGGGTGACCGCCAGAGTCCGGAAGGCTTTTATTATGTCACAGAGGACAAACTTAACCCGTTCAGCCGTTTTCATCTTTCCTTCGACATCGGTTTCCCCAATGACTACGATAAAGCCATGGGCCGCTCAGGCAGCGCCCTGATGGTGCATGGAGCCTGCGTTTCCGTGGGGTGCTTTGCCATGACCAACCGCCAGATGGACGAAATTTACACCCTGGCTGAGGCAGCGCTGAAAAACGGCCAGTCCTCTTTCAGTGTCGATGTTTTCCCTTTCAGAATGACGGCGGAAAATATGGCGCTCCACAAACGTTCCCCCTGGATGAAATTCTGGAGAAATTTGAAAGAAGGATATGACCTTTTTGAACGGAACTCCATTCCCCCTGTGGCGAGTGTCAAAAACAAAAAATATGTTTTTGAACAGAAGTACGCTGAAACGGCCAAAAATCACCGGTCTCACGCGCAGTTTTCAATAAATTGAGGGCGCCTTAAAACCAGCACCGCTCCTCACCCACAACCTTATACAGAATCGACGGCAATTCGCCCGGCAACTGATAATCCTTTTCCGGATCCTCCGCAAAAAGGGGCTGCGCACGACTATCCACTTCCTTCCAACTCATTTCTTCTTTTCCGCCGGCAACCGTTTCGAATAGAAACCAGTTATACAGATTGTTGATCCTGGTTTTGCCGGCTCCAAGGCTGCCGAGAACATCAATCGTTCCGCAGAAGGTGCGGGTGAGATCGGCGTAGATGTTCACCCCGCCGCAGGCCCCTATGCTGAGAAATCTGGTTTTGCCAATCAGATTTTCCTTCTTTATCCGCCCGGTTTCCAAAAGTTTCTGCAGCGGATCAAGAATATGCTCATTGAGCCAGTAACTGTGCCCCCGGTGGGCAAACATCTCATGTCTGTCGTTTATGAACTGCTCAAGCAGAATCTGCTGGCTGTCAGCCCCCCGGTAAACACTGATACTGTGGGAAACCTCGACTGGTCCGACCTGTTTAAAAAAATCGACCACCATTTCATTTTGCTTCAGAAAAGTAAACAATTTGTCAATGCCGCCACTTTTTTTCTGGCCGACATTGAACAGAATCCCTCTCAGCATCTCATTGCCAACGGGTGAGACCCCCTCAGACCGAAAACGCACGCTCGACCTGAGCCCATACCCTTTGTCGACCAGAAAGCTGCAATTGGCAACAAAGGAACTGTGCCCGTCATCATCCCCGTGAAAAACCGACAAACTGCTTAACACTCCATCCTGGCGCCACTCCGCAAAAGGCGTTTCCCAGTATTTTCCCAGATTGATCGGCGCATGCTTCCCCAGGAGGGAAACGATTCGTTCCTTATTTTCCTGACCAAGTATTTTCGGCTGTTCGGCCAAAAAATACTGCAGAATGGTCCTCACCTGCTTGGCAAAAATATTTTCATCCGATGCCTTGGCCAGCATCTTGTCAATCATGAAATCGCGAGCGCCGGGAAGAATGGCGATGAGAAGTTTTTCAAATGTGGCCGCAAAAAGCACCAGACTATTTTCGTCCTGAAAGGCCGATGCCGCAACAAGTTCAAGAATTTCTTCCTGCCCGGCCAGATCGGACGGGAAGAAGACACCGAGCCTTCCTTTCAGAGAAAGACTTGAAACGAAATTGGCGACAAATATATTTTCCGGGTCAACCCCCTGCAGAAAGGTCAGCAGACGGCCGCCAGACAGGGAGGCAATTCTCTTTTGAAGCTCAGGAATGAGAATAAGACGAAAGGAGCTGTCGTAGAGAACCGACACCCTGGTCATCAGTGCGTAAATATTTGCGGTGGATAGCTGTGTAGCAGCATATTTTCGAGAAAAGGCGGTCGCGTCCCGCAGCACGTAAATTACCGACCCCTTGTCTCTTTTTTGCAACGCCGCGGAAAAAGCCTGGGAAAATTTAACCCTGGCTCCCCCGGGCAGACGGTAAAAAAGCGCCGACAATCCGTCAAAAGAATAGGACCGGAGTTCTCCCTCGGAAATTTCATCCCCATCCTGATTGCAGACGGAATGAAAGTCATTGATCATGCGGACAAAATAGTCGGAAGCATTAAAAAAGGCCCGAAGCAGTATCTTTTTTTCATCAGATGCAAGGTGCATGTAGGCCGTATCGCGATCATCTTCCGACAGAACAAAATAGCCGGTGAGCCAAGCATGGGCAGCAGCAGGTGTCATTTCAGGCAGGCCGAGCAGGGCCCGGACATTAGCGATGTCATCCGGCCCGATTACCTTGATATCATCCATAAGTGATAGTGCCTGCAGCGCCGTTATGCCTCCAATTTTATGGCCCGCCTCAGCCGCCCTGTTCTGCGGGTCGGACATCACGCTGATCCGCGCAAGTCCCTGGGCTATTGATGTGCCCGTCTGGCCCATCGTCTCAAAAAATGCCTTGGCCGACCAGCGCCCCGCATCCCGCATGTCACGCAGAGCGGCAAGGCCGGACAGCGCCTGCTCCCGTTTAATCTTCGGAACGAGAAAAAGGCTTGTGGCTGACCAGACAGTTGTATAGCCCAGATCCCTTATCTCCGGCAGGGCGGATAAGGCCATATGGACGGTAACGCCTTCAAGGGCGCAGAACTGCTCGAAAAGCAACAGATGATCATAACCGAGAGCATCCTCCTTGATACTTGGCAGCAACCGCAGAGCCTCGACCGGGGTCATGTCCGGCAGGCTGCACAAAGCCCGGAAGACCCGCATGCTTGTGTAGTCCATATTTTCCACAACGCCTTTACCGGCATCAAGCTGCTCGACGCTTATCCCCGGAACATTGCCGAATATTTCCATTGTTTTGTCCACCGCCCCTCCGCCTGCGCGGGGCATGAAGGGAAAGATCATGCCGTACAGCGACAAAATTACCCAAAAAACAAATAATTTTTTCATGTTTTCAACGTTAAAAGAGCATCGATGCATTCGAAAAGACGTATCAAAAAAGAGAAAATAACCGATATTTTCCCAGCCATGGCAATGAGCCATATTTCAAAATAATTCAAACGGATTCCCCGCAGCCAAGTAAAAAAAACAAAATCCGTCCCAGTGTGACAATTTGCCACATTTTCTTTTCCTAGCAAACATTTTAAAAGGCGTAAAAATAATTTTTACCAGTGAGGAAAAAAGATGCTTGAACGCAGGAAATATCAGCGATTTAAATTGCAAGATGGTCATTTTGTCATTCATTCGAAAAACATCGGAACAATTGAAAATATCAGTCTTGGCGGGTTCTGTTGTTCATGTATACATGAAGATTTTGTCCCGGAAGCCACGGGAACGATTGATATCTTCCGTAAACATCCTTCGCCTTCAGCATTAAGCAAATTCAATATCCGCATTCTGAAAAGCGAAAGAACACCCGGGGAATCTATTTTCAATGTTTTTATGCGGAAATGCCATATTGTATTTGAAAACCTCACTGAAGAACAAAACGAAAACCTGCTAAACTTTATTTCCGGTTATGCAACAAAAATGGCATAGCAATCTATCTTAAAAAGCAGATTATCACCCTTCCCATTTTGCCCGGCCGCTAATTCCCAGGAAACATTTCCCTCCCGGTTTACCACTGACACTGTTCCATTAACTCGCAAGGAATCACAAAGCCATCATTCGACACTCTCCGGTTGAGCGGGAGAAGGCAGGAAAGCCGAAAGTATGACGGCCAGAAGGGCCAGGACAGCGGCAAGAAAGAAGCTGCCGGAAAAACTACCGGTTCTTTCAGCCAGCACCCCGGCCAGATAGGGGCCGGAAATCTGGCCGATACCGAAAACAAAGGTAATGAAGCCGAAAACGGAAACTGCCCGCTGCGGTCCGACATAATCACCGATCAGCGCCGCCATGATCGACGGGATACTCCACGCCACGATACCGAAACAACCGATGGAGAGATACAGGGCAAGACCTGGCAAATTAACTGCAATCAGAAAATATGCCAGGGCTTGGATGCAAAACACCAGCATCAGGGCTGCCTTGCGACTAAACCTATCCGAAAAAATCCCAAACACAGGCCCGGAAAAAAGACTTAAAAAGCCGACCCAGGACCAAAAGTTACCGGCCACACTTTCGGAAAATCCCCGCTCCTGAACCAGGGCCGTGACAATAAAAGTAGCATATATCACATAAGTAAAGCCGAAAAGAAAATAAATGGCGGCGCAGTGATAAAGAGTCCGGGCCTTGACCGGCTTTGTTTCAATAAACGAGCGCAAAGGGATACCATTACTCAAACCAGCCCCCGCCCCCGCAGGTTCAAGGCCGAGGTCCTGCGGTCTGTTGCGCAGCATGAGATAGCAAACCAGAGAAATAAGGATAACAACGGTTCCCAGGATCAACCAACCGAGTCGCCAGCCACTCGTACCGCCCCCGTTTAACCAGGGGATGAGTCTTCCTGAGATGATAATGGCAAAACCACTGCCGATGACGACAAAACCTGCCGCCCTGCCTCGTTTGCGGCTGGTGAACCAGGCGGAAACAAGGCCCATCATCGGCACATTGGACATTCCGCTCCCCATGCCGGTGATGGTATACAGCAGTATGATCACCCACAGCCCGTGACTCGAAGAGATCAAAATCATTGATGCTCCTGCCAGCAAAAGCGACCAGGTTATGACTTTCCTCGCTCCGAAACGAGCTGTAATCTTACCGCAGACAAGGACTGCCACCAGATAGCCTATGAAGTTTGCCGTGCTGATGAGCCCCATCTGCGAGTAGGTCAACGACAAAGACTGTCCCATGGAAGGAAGCAGCATACCCAGGGCAAACCGGCCGAACCCCAGACCGGCAAAGACACAGAACGTACCGGCCGCCACGATGAACCAGCCGTAGTGAATTGTTCTCCTTTTGGAAGGGAAATCAGGCGGGTTCATAAGCGCAAAAAAGGATCCCCAGAGGCTTTTTTAAATTGCTTCGTGGCGCAGATTGGTAAAACTGATCTGTTCATTCAATGTCCAGAAATCATAGATATACCCAAAGCCGAACAGGGCGCCGGTGAGGAGATAGATCAGCCCGGAGAACCATTTTCCCATATAAAGGCGATGGATGCCGAGCAGACCAAGGAAGGTGAGGAGAATCCAGGCAACCGTATAATCTATTTTCCCTTCCCTGAAACGGATATCTGCCTCACGGTCCATTGAAGGAATGAGAAAAAGGTCAATCAGCCAGCCGATGCCCAGCAGCCCCAGGGTGAAGAAGTAGAGGGTGCCGGAAATGGGCTTTCCGTAATAAAACCGGTGCGAGCCGGTAAAACCGAATATCCACAAAATATAGCCGATGGTCTTGCTGTGCGTATCGCTTTGCAGGGTCATGCCATGCCTCTTGGATGAACTTTTTCCCCGGGAGTGACTCTGTATAGAATAATGAACAATATCTTTTTTTTACTGAAAACCCAAGCAGCAAAAGCTGCGACAGGTACATTTTATGGACAGATATTCGCCTCTTTTCCCGTTTCTTCTTTTTTTCACTTTTTCAACAGGTGCGCTTATGGCAGAAAAACCCCGAGAACAAAACCCAAGCGACAAGGATGACCTGAAAACCAGACTCACCCCCCTGCAGTACAAGGTTACCCAGGAGGAAGCAACGGAACCGCCATTCCGCAATGAATACTGGAAGAACAAAGGAACAGGGATTTATGTCGATGTCGTCTCCGGCGAGCCCCTTTTCAGTTCACTGGACAAATTCGATTCAGGTACGGGCTGGCCGAGTTTCACGAAACCCCTTGAAGTGGACAACATCGTCGAAAAAAATGATTTTGGTCTCTTCATGAAACGCACCGAGGTGAGAAGCAAACATGCGGATTCCCATCTTGGCCATGTTTTTGAAGACGGGCCGCCGCCCACCGGAAAACGTTACTGCATCAACTCGGCTTCCCTCCGGTTTATACCGGCGGAAAATCTGCAAGGGGGAAAATATGATCGCTATCGGAACCTTTTTGATGATTCTTCCGTCTCCAAGGAATATGGCGCCAACCGGACCGAAACCGCTCTGCTCGGAGCAGGCTGCTTCTGGGGAGTGGAGGACATAATCCGCCAGATTTCGGGAGTGATCAAGACAACAGTGGGATACTCGGGCGGTGCCATCCTAACTCCCACCTATCAGCAGGTTTCAAGTGGAAAAACGGGTCATGCCGAGGTGGTGCAGGTAGAGTTTGATCCGACAAAGGTGAGCTATGAAACCATTCTTGATTATTTTTTCAGGCTGCACGATCCCACCACCTTGAACCGCCAGCACAATGATGTGGGCAGCCAGTATCGGTCGGTGATTTTTTTCCATGACGGGGAGCAGCGAAAAGTGGCGGAACGTAAAAAAGATGAGATCAACCGTTCCGGCAAATGGTCAGATGCCGTTGTAACGGAAATATCGCCTGCCAGCCCTTTTTACCCGGCTGAAAAATACCACCAGGAGTATCTGCAGAAAAATCCTTCCGGTTACAACTGTCACATTCTCCGCGATTGATTCCCCGCAATTCGGGAAGGCACCACATCGTGGTGTGGAGGGGGTAACTGAGCTATTTCCCTTGACATCCGGCTTCCTGCCAATATATACTTATAGACTAAATACAAATAATTCTTATCAGGTTCAGAAAGGATCATTTTCGAGATATTTGCAACATTCCCTCCGCTGATGATCCTTGATAATACACATTCCCCTAACACATAACCAGACAATTCTACGATCCGGCTCGACATGCCGTTAACCCCAACTACATTAATTCCGGAAAGAAGAAACACCCTCGCCGGCAGCGGATGACCCCTGCAACCAGCGACCTGAAATATCCTGTCCTGTCAGCAAAAATACACAATCAATGTTTTCGCAGGAACGAGGTTACAACACTAACACCTAAAGAAAAGGAGCAAAAAATGAAGAAATGGGCATCACTCTGGATTTTATTACTCGCAGGCTTCCTGGCCGGTTGCGCCATGCACTCAGGCGAAACCTCTTTTACACCGGTAGACCTCTCGGCAAAGCTTGCCCAGGGATACAAGCAGAAGGTGGACAACGCCGTGATCATTCTGGACGCATCTTCTTCCATGTATGACACGGAAAAAGGAACACAGAAATACCGGCGGGCTAAAAATATCGTTTTGAACATGAATGAGACGATTCCTGCCATCAGCATCCAGGCAGGGCTCCATGTTTTCGGCCCCACCACGGGTCCTAACCTTGAAGACAGCAAACTCATCTACGGCATGACCGCGTATGACAAACAGGGTTTGGCCGCAGCCGCCAAGACCGTTCAGGTCGGCGGACTTACCCCGCTTGCCAAGCCGATTACCAAAAGCATCGACGACCTGAAAGCGAGCCAGGGGAAAATTGCCGTCATCATTGTCAGCGACGGGGTGGACACAAACACAAAATCTCCGGTTGAGGCTGCCCAGAACCTGAAAAACGCCTATGGCGAGAGGATCTGCATCTATACGATTCTCGTCGGAAATAGCCCGGTGGGTAAAAAAACCCTGGAAGATGTTGCCGCAGCTGGAAATTGCGGATTTGCCACCACCGAAGCTGCGGTTGCAACCAGCGAAGGAATGGCCGATTTTGTTGAACGGGTCTTCCTGGAGAAACAACCCGCGCCTGTTGTACAAAAAATGGTTCCGGCCCCTGTTCTGGAAAAAACCGTCACCATGGATCTGAAAGTTCTTTTTGATTTCGACAAAGATGCCGTTCGACCGTCAGCTCAGGATCGACTGGCTGAGTTTGCCGCATTCATGAATAAATACCCCAACACCAACGCCGTTCTGGAAGGCCACACAGACAACTACGGTTCTGAGGCATACAACATCCGTCTTTCACAGCGCAGAGCGGACAGCGTCAAGAAATACATGATTGAAAAGTTCAATATTAACCCTGCGCGCCTCAGCACCCAGGGATATGGATTTTCGCGACCGATTGCAACCAACAAAACAGCAGAAGGACGCCAGGAGAATCGCCGCGTTGTCGCGGTTATTTCGGCAACCGAAAGACATTGATAGTATTCCATCTATCTAACTGAGCTAGACAAAAAAGCCTGTCGACCACTCTGGTCGACAGGCTTTTTCTATTTTCTCTCTTTTTCCCCTTGTTATTTCCTTTTATTTTCCCCATGAGGTGAGGCGAGCGAAGGAGCAGCGCATGTTCTTCCGCAACCGCACCCTGAGCTTTTCCTGTTTCCCGACATAACCTTCTTTATTTTTTTCAACAAAATCCTGGCGGAAAGGAGCAGCAATACTCCGGCGGCAAATATCTTCCACTCGCCCGGCAGCACCTCTGCGGCCTGTCCAATGGACGCCTTTGCGGACAAACCGAGCTGCAGGTAGATAAAATCGAGCAGTAGACCGCAAATTACACTAACCAGACTGATTGACATCAAATAAAGCGCTGTTGCCCTTTTGCCGAGGATGCCGAGAAGAACCGACATGGAAGTAATGTTGGTTGCCGGCCCGACCAGGAGAAAAACGAGGGCGGCGCCCGGACTCACCCCCTTCAGAATCATTGCTGCGGCAATCGGGGTGGAGGCGGTTGCGCAGATATAAAGAGGCACGCCGACAACCAGCATCAACAGCATTGACGAGAGACCTCCCCCGAAATAAGTGGCGATCTGCTCATCCGGAACAAGAACGGTTATGAGCCCTGCGGCAATGAGGCCGAGAAAAAACCAACCGGCAAGGTCACCCCACAGTTCATCATGGGCATATTTTAATGCCGCGCCAACCTTTTCCGTCCAGGAGTTGACAACCCGACAGCCTTCACCCTCATCGCCGCAGCAGGCCTCGCCGGTACAATTGTTATCCGGAGGGGAAAAAGACGTCTCTTTCGGTGGATTCAAGAAGTTTTCACATACTCCGGCCACCATGGCCGAAATAAAGGCAGCCATCGGCCGGGCAACAGTCATGATAGGGTCAAGCAGGGCATAACTTATGGAAATGGAGTCGACACCGGATTCAGGAGTCGAGATGAGAAACGCGGTGGTGGCTCCGTTATTGGCACCCTGTTTTTTTAAGGTTGCAGCGGCAGGAAGCACGCCGCATGAACAAAGTGGAATAGGAATACCGAAAAGGGCCGCCTTGAACACCGGGAGGAATTTCCCGTGACCCAGATGACGAGCCACATAGGCAGGAGAAAGATACATTTTCAACAACCCTCCCACCAGCAAGCCGAAAAGAATATAGACGGATGATTCCACAAGCATATTCCATGAGGCCTGCAGAACCGATAAAAGAAAAGAAAAGAAATCCATTCTCTTGCTCCTTAAAAACAAATGATGCTCTGTAAAATTCGGCCGTCCCTTTTACTCCCTGATATGCTCAAGAGCGAGATGAGCCACCCTGCTGACGTGATCATCGGTCAACCGGTAGTATAAAATCGGCCCCTGCCTGCGATTGGTCACCAGTGTAAGCTGACGGAGAAAACGAAGCTGATGGCTGACCGCTGATTCAGAAATCTCAAGAAATGCCGCCAGATCGCAAACACACATTTCCCCTTCGTTTAAAGCAAGAATGATCTTTAAACGGGTCTGATCGGCCATTGCCTTAAAAAAAAGGCAAAGGCCATCAATCTCATGGGCGTCGAGAATATCTTTTCTAGCAGCGACAACACGCTCATTATGAATTACCCGCAACTGGCATCGATCTTCAATTTCCAAAACATTTCCCCCTGAAACACTTGAGCATATGTTCACATATAATAACAACAAGTCTGAATGTCAAGCAAGACGCCGGGGAATATTATTTCACCAGCAATGAAACTTTTACGATAAAAATTGCGTTCTTTAAAATAAGAGGTTCTGCAGGCGGAAACGAAAAAAGGGGATGTGTTTCTCCCCAAAAAGGCAACGGGAATGGAATGAAATACCGTAACCACGTGAAAAGAGATGCGCTGCTGGCGGCATTGGCGTTAATGCTGCTTATGCTGGTCACACCTGCTGCGTCGTCCGCTTTCGAAATTTCCATTGATGTAGCCCCCTATGTCCTCAACATCCACAGCGATGAAGAGGAAGTCACGGTCCACACATCATTACCCTATGAGGATGTCGAGGCCCATACAGTCTATCTGAACGGAGTCCAGATCTCCAGTTGGAAGGCCGATAACAGGGGTAATTTCGTCGCAAAATTCATAATGGAAGATATCATGACTCTGCCCCTCTATTATAATGATTACAATTCTCTCACCCTTGACGGAATAACGGTTGATGATGAACCATTCTTTGGACAGGCAGATATTATGGTAATCAACGTAATCCCCACCGTCGATCAGGAATGATTCTCCCGTTTAAAAAATCCACCGCAAAAAAAACGCCTCCCCTCTTTCCCCTGATTTATCTCACTCTGAAAAAACCATCATCGACAATATAACGCCCTTTTTATCCTCCAACATGCATGATCTCACAGGCTTAACCACCTGATTCGGCTCATTTTCCCCCATAATTCATTGATAAAGAATAAAATTTCAAATACCTTAAAAGCATGGAGGGGAATCAATTGACAATATTTATTCCCAATAAAAAGAGGCGAGGAACAAAAAATAGAATAAAATCTAATGGGTACTCATGATGACAGACAATGAATTTATCTACGCCTTGCTGTTGGACGGAAAAGGCGGAGCACAACCTTTATCAAGCCGACAGATAAAGGACTGGAAACATGAGGACGGCTGCCTCTGGCTCCACCTGGATTATACAGATCCAGCGGCCCGGCAGTGGCTTACCGATGAAAGCAATCTTGACGACATCGCCATTGAGGCCCTGCTGACAGAGGAGACACGGCCACGCACGACGCTTCTCCATGAAGGTCTTCTCGTTGCCCTGCGCGGTGTCAACCTCAGTCCGGGCTCAAACCCGGAAGACATGGTCGCCATCCGGGTCTGGCTTGACGGCCACAGAATCATCAGCAGTCAAAAAAGACGCCTTCTTTCCATTGAGGATATGGTTCACAACCTGAAAGAAGGTGACGGCCCGGCATCGGCCGGCGAATTTATCGTCGATCTCTGCTCCCGCCTTATTTATCGGATGGGCGACACTCTGGAAAATATTGAAGAAGAAGTGGCTGAACTGGAGGAAGAGGTGCTCTCCACGGCAAGCAATTCTTTACGGAAAGCTCTATCCTCCATCCGCCGTGAGTCCATCGCTCTGCGGCGCTATCTGGCACCTCAGCGGGAAGCGTTGACGCGACTGCAGGCGGAAAAGGTTTCCTGGATCACCGACAATGACCGATTACGGTTGCGAGAGGTGATAGACTGCCTGATCAGGTACATCGAGGACCTGGACGCCATCCGAGACCGGGCCATGGTGACCCAGGAAGAAATCGTCAATCGGCTTTCAGAGCAGATGAATATGCGCATGTATGTCCTGTCGCTGGTTGCTGCCATCTTCCTGCCCCTGGGTTTTTTCACCGGGTTACTGGGGATCAATGTGCCGGGCATCCCAGGGGCGGAAAACCCCTGGGCCTTTCAGACCTTCATTCTTTTTCTGATTATTATCGTGCTGTTGCAGGTTCTGCTTTTCAAAAAGAAAAACTGGCTGTAAAGGGGAACCCCTCTTGCCCTGTTCTATTACTGAAAACATTTGCAGTGTGGACAAACATTTTAGGGCTTCTGAGTCTCTTGTCCCTTGTTTTCCTCACCGCAGACAATGGAGATCAGTTTTACATTGAGATTTCCCTCCATCGGAAGCCAGTTCCAGCCCTTTTCGCTCAAGTTTGGAGAGGCAACCTGTTCCCCGTTCCGCCAGGATTTTGTCTCGCCGATGGCCCATTTCTTTTCCGCGCAATCAATCCACAACTGCCGGACATCCTCGCCGTTTCCACTGGCCACCCCATCGTATACCTCTTTGATGGAAGCACTGACCGTTCGTATCGATGTCGGGGAATAATTGTAACTTCGACCATCAGGCAGATTTTCCAGAAGCTCCCACTGAAGAATTTCTTCCGCAGCGGTGACGGGTTGAGCACAAAGCAGAAGAAGCAAAAAAGCGGGCAACAATGATTGAATTTTTCTCATGTTTTTTCTCCCTGTTAAAAAAAGTAAATGGCAGCAAACAGAAAATTATATCATATGAAATAAAGGATAGCGTCCAGAGGAAAATTGACCCTTTCAAGATCATGACCAATAATCAACAAAACCTGACAAATTACGACGCATGCTCGGCGGACTACGACAACCGCTACACAGCGGGTCCCACCGGGGTTGCGGAAATACTCCAATCCCTCGCAGAAAAAACAATGGCGCGGGCTGTGTTGGAAGCGGGATGCGGCACCGGCCACTGGCTGGATCAGCTTCAGGGTATCCCGGAAAAATTCGGCCTCGATCTCTCCCAAGGCATGCTCATGCAAGCCGGAAAGAAAGGAGCCGGAATGAATCTTGTCCGGGGCGAGGCCACCCGACTGCCGTTTCTGCCCCGATCCTTTGATTTCATCTACTGCATCCATGCGGTACAGCACTTCAGCTCACCATCCCTGTTTATCAAGGAAGTCCATCGCCTGCTCAGGCCCGGCGGGGCTCTCGCCATCATCGGCATGGACCCCCACGGCAACAGGGGCCACTGGTATGTCTACGATTACTTTGCCGGAACCTATGAAGCAGACCTCTTGCGCTACCCCTCTGCGGATAATCTTGCCAAGGTCATGCAGGAGGAGGGCATGGAGCGGTGCGCCCTCATGCAGGGAGCATCACTTCAATATGATTTCAGGGGGAAAGAGGTCTTCGCAGACCCCGTTTTACACAAAAACGGGGTCTCCCAGCTCGCTCTCTTGTCGGAGGAGGACTTTGCAAGAGGAATGGAGCGGATCCGAGCGGCCATCGCTACTGGAGGCGAAACGGGTGAGGAGATTATTTTTCCTGCCCGCATCAGCCTGCCCGCAGTTGTCGGTTTTGCCCCACCCTTATAAAAAGCTCACCAGCCAGGCAAGCAGGCATAATCCGGCTATGCCCAGAATTATGGGCTTTACCGTATGCCACATGTTTTTGATCTCATCCGGAGATACTGTTGTTCTCTGTTTTCAGTTGCTCATGGCCTTTTCCTTTCTGACGGGAGGGAATGGAATCAATCACTTTGCCGGTGCCGGAACGGTCTTTTGATCGGGCCGAGCCGCAATCTCGGCCAGCCGCCTGCGGGCGGTTTCAACAAACTCGCTGTCCGAATGTTTATCAATGATTTCCTGGTACAGCAGGGCGGCATGGGGATAATTGGTCTGCAGCAGCTCAAGCTCAGCCGTTTCGAACAGCTCTTCCGGGCTTGCCCCGCAAGCAGTCAGAAAGAGAAAAAGAATGCAAATAATTTTTTTCTTCATGTCGTCAAAAATATTCCCCCATGAAAACAAGAATCGGCAGATCCTTCCATTATTGATTAATAATTCCGAAACAAAGTAAAACTGACATAATATCTCTCAAGGGACAATGGGATGCAACAAAAACATTCTTCGTGATGTATTGACAACTGTACCTTGCCGAAATAAATTAAATTTAACGAAAGAGCGGTAAAAAAGCTCGGGATTAGTCAAATTGGCATAAAAGGGATACCCTAACGATGAAACTAAGAAATACAAGAACAGAAACCAGGATGATTGCCAATATTGCCGACGGAAAACATGTTTTCGAAGGGGTCGTTGTGAACGTTTCCCGGGAAGGCTTGAAGATGAAGGGCATCCCGGACAAATTCGACTTTTACTCCTCCAAAAATACGGCCGTCATTACCGAAAACGGAAAAAATTTCAAATTTTACATCAATCCCCGATGGTCGAAAAAACAAGGGAAACTCAAAGAGATGGGTTTCAAGATAATTTCTCCCTCGCTGGAATGGATCAAATTCATCGATGAACTGGAAGGAGAAGAGGTTGCCCTGAGTCCATCCCTGCACTGACCTTTTCCCGCATTCGAGGGAATTTTTCTTCCGCTTCAAGGTCATAGACGAACAACGAAAAAAGAGGGCGGCAAGGATACCATCCTTTTTTTTTTATGGATTATTGCAAGCGAAATTACTCCTTTTTCATGCACCAGGCGTAGGCATTCTGAAACAGGCGCAGCCAGGGAGATGCCTGCAGGCTCTTTTTCATGTCGTAGGGGAGCCAATGGGCCTGCCAGGGGAGAAATGTCCTTTCGGGATGAGGCATCATGGCAAGATGACGGCCGTCAGGCGAACACAGCCCGGTGAGCCCCTCGGGAGAGCCGTTCGGGTTGAAGGGATATTTCTCCGTGGGCTGGCCGTTATCGTCGACATAGACCAGAGTTGCCATGCCTTTTTTCTTTACCTCATCCAACATGGCCGCATCAGGGAAGACAAGTCTGCCCTCACCATGGTCAACGTGAATGCCGAAGACCAGATCCTCCATTCCCTGCAGCATGATGGCCTTGCTTTCAAGCACCTTTACCGTGGTCCAGCGCGATTCAAAACGACCGGAGGTATTGCGCACGAAACGGGGCTGATTGGCCGAGTCAATACCCTGCCAGGGAATCCAGCCAAGCAGTCCGAACAACTGACAACCGTTGCATACCCCAAGGGAAAAAGTATCAGGCCGGTTGTAAAAATCATTGAACATCCGGCGTAACCGGTCATTGAACCTGATTGTGGCGGCCCAGCCCTTGGCGCTTTCCGGCACGTCCGCATAGGAGAAACCTCCCACCGCGGCAAGCCCCCGGAACATGTCAAGGGAAATGCGGCCGCTGAGCAGGTCGGTCATGCTGACGTCCCAGGGCTCAAAACCTGCGGCATAAAAAGCCGAAGACATTTCCCGGTCGGAATTGCTGCCCTCGTCACGGAGAATGGCCACCCTTGGTTTATCCGTTCCGGCGAGAATTTCTGCAGAGGTCGGTTCAGGATTAAAACTGAGATGATAGCGTGGGCCCTGCCGGTCAAAAATGTTGGCTTTTTCTTCCACCGCGCACTGTAGATCAACCTGCAAAAGTTCGAGCTGATGGCTGGTTTCTTCCCAGATCCCGCGGAGATCCCTCATATCCTCATCAAGCACCACCTCATGGTTGTAGGTGATGGTAATCTGCTTTTCCACTCTTGTTTTTCCCAACACGACAGCCGAAACATCGCGCCGGCTAAGCACCTCCTGCACCGCTTCAAGGTCCGTTGCAAGGCATTCGAGCACAAGCCCCAGCTCCTCGGAAAAAAGCGCTTCCATGACGCTATGAATGCCCTTCAGTTCAATCTCAAGGCCGCAGTTCCCGGCAAAGGCCATCTCGAGCAGGGTCGTGACGAGTCCGCCGTCGCTGCGGTCATGACCGGCAAGAATCAGACCGCGGGCCAGGAGATCCTGCACCGCGTTAAAGGCCTTTTTCAGCGGCAACGGATCATTCATGTCCGGGCACTCGTTGCCGAGCTGCTTCAACACCTGAGCCAGGGCTGAACCACCGAGACGGTTTCTGCCACCCCCCAGATCAATGAAACAAAGAACACTTTCCCCCGGGGCTTTCAGGTCCGGAGTGGCAATCTTGCCGATATCAAGCATGGTGGCATACACGGAGATGACCAGCTCCCGGGGCGACTTGACCGTTTCCGCACCAACCCTGGTTGCCATGGAAAGGCTGTCCTTGCCGCCGTCAACGGCAACCCCGAGAGCAATCATGGCATGACGCATGGCGTCCGCCGCGTCATAAAGCGCCGCGCCCTCGCCGGGAAGCTTGGACGCCCACATCCAGTTGGCCGAACATTTCACCCCGTCCAGACCGTCAATCTTTGCCCAGACAAGGTTGGTCAGCGATTCACCCACCGCCATGCGCGCGCCTGCCCTGGCATCAACCAGCATCTTGATGGGCTGCTCACCGATGGCCGTTGCCGCGCCGCTTCTGCCGAAATGACTCTGGGCGATCACAGCCACATCGGAAACCGTGAGCTGCAGAGGTCCGCAGCATTGCTGCTGGACAATAAGACCGGTAACGCAGCGGTCAACCTTGTTGGTCAAAAAACGTTTGGAACCAACCGACACCAGGCGCAGGACCAGATCCAGCGCGCCCTTCACGGTCAGATCAACGGGCACCGTGACCGGTGACAACTGTGGATCGAGGCGTTTGTCGGTAAAAGTCTTCTGGGGGATGTTTCCCAAAACTTCATTCAGTTCAAGGTCAACCGGTGTAGAGCCGTCAAGCTCGTCATAAACGACAAAACGCATATCGCCGGTCACCTCGCCCAACACCTCGCAATTGACCTTCTCACGGTCGCAGATGGCCTGAAATTTCTCAATGTTTTCCGCGCTGATGAGAAAGCCGTTTCTTTCCTGGTATTCGGCCACATAGATCTCCAGCACCGACATGGTGGGATCTCCCACTTTCATCTTCCTGATGCCGATCCGACCGCCGGCCTTTTCCACCAGCTCTTTCAAAACATTGCCCGGCCCACCGGCACCTTGGTCATGGATGACCTCAATGAGGGTTTTATCTCCCATCTCGTTGCAGGCCCGGATCACCCGGTTCATTTTCTGCTCCATCTCCGCGTCACCGCGCTGCACGGCGTTGAAATCCAGGTCCGCGACATTGTCGCCCTGCAGCATGCTGGAAGCGGCGCCGCCACCGAACCCGACACGGTAGGCCGGCCCGCCCACCTGGACGATGTGCATGCCCTTTTTGGCCTCTTCCTTTTCCGTATGGCGGCTGTCAATCTGGCCGATGCCGCCTGTGAACATGATGGGCTTCAGAAAACCCCAGCGCTCGCCTTTTTCAAGTCGCAGGTCAAACGAGCGGGTAAAACCGCCGATGAGCGGCTCGCCGAATTTATTGCCGTAATCAGAGGCGCCGTTGCTGGCCTCGATTTCTATTTCCAGCGCACTGGCAAGATTTGCCGGACACTCATATTTCTCCTCCCAGGGAAGCTCATAACCGGGGATATGGAGATTTGCCACGCAGTATGCGGCGGTGCCTGCCACGACAAAACCACCCTTGCCGGTGCCCTGAACGTCACGGATACGGCCGCCGGTGCCGGTCTCCGCGCCGGGAAAAGGGGCAACGCCGGTGGGAAAATTGTGGGTCTCAGCGGTAAAAATGATATGATATTTGACGTCCTGCATGGCCAGGGGGGAAGGCTCGCCTGGTGTATGCGGGATCAGGGTCTGAATACTGCGGCCGACAATGCCGCTCGAGTTGTCCTTGAATGCGATGACGCTGTTGGAAGGATTGGCCTGGAAAGTGGCCTGGACGATTTCAAAAAGCGTCTCTTTCTGCTTTTTGCCGTCAAGCACATGTTTTCCCCGGAAAAAACCGTGCCGGGAATGTTCGCTGTTGGCGTTGTTGAGATCCATGATCTCGACGATGGTGGGATTTCTGCCATGTTTTTTGACAAAATAGTCATAGTAGAAGTTGCGATCCCAGTCATCCATGGAAATACCGGGAATTTCGCTTAAGGCTTCCGGCCCCTTGCCGAGCAGATCCACGTCATAAACCGACTCCGGGACAATGCCGGTCTCAAAGGTGGAAAGAGGGGCAGGATAGGGGCATTCCGTCATCCGGTCGTGATGTGCCTCAATAAAAGAGGTGATGTCAATACCTTCGTCGACCTCGTACCGGCGCGAACGCTCAACCCGGCTCACCCTGTCGAGCCCTGTGGCCCGGCAGATGGAAACCATATTGGAGGACCAGGCCGTGGCAAAATTAAGACGCGGCCCCACTTCCACAACCCTGTCCCCATGGAAATGGGGAATTTCGCTTACTGTTTCCTCGATAAAACCATCAGCCAGGAGCAGTTTCAGCTGGGTCACTTCCTCGCCGGACAATGGTCCGGATGATTCTATATTAAAGCTGTACTCCATCCTGTCATTTATTTTCCGATACAGTTGGCAAACCGTTTTTCCCATCTCGCACCTGCATGTTTCAAGTCATCAATAATTTAACCGGCACGGCCTTTTCAGGGCGCATCGGAGTCTGTCTGGAATGAATATCAGCGTAACATAATTTTTGCAGGACCGATACTCCCTTTGGCCTAGGGTCAAGAAAAAAATTTGCCTTTTTCCCTTTCAATTTTTCCCTAAAAAAGCTTATTGTTCCCTTGCAGAAAGAGACACTCAAACCGATGCACTTTCATTTTTTTTCATATGAACTTCTACCAAGGCAAAGGTTATGGAATTTCTACATTCAGCGACATTTATCAACAGCGCCTGGATCGGCAGCGCCTTTCTTTTCGGCTTCGGCTTCAAACGTTTCAACCTGCCGCCAATGCTCGGCTTTCTCGTCTCCGGCTTTCTCATGAATTTTCTCGGGCTCACCGGGGGTACCCTGAATCTCGACGCCATTGCCGATTTGGGAATTATACTGCTGCTCTTCACCATCGGCCTCAAACTTGACCTGAAGGGACTGATCAAACCGGAGATATGGGGCGGAGCAACCGTCCACGCATTACTGACCATATTTCTCATATCCGGAGTGATTTTTGGCGCGGGAACCCTGGGCATCGCTCATCTGACCGACCTTAATCTTGCCCAGGCAGCGCTGATCGGTTTTGCCCTGAGCTTTTCCAGCACGGTCTTTGCCGTCAAATTCCTTGAAGAAAAGGGAGAGATGAACGCTCTGCATGGAAAAGCCGCCATCGGCATTCTCATCATGCAGGATCTTATGGCCGTCTTTTTTCTCACTATCTCCAAGGGCGAATTCCCCTCCCTCTGGGCCTTGGCCCTGCCGCTATTTCTCCTCGCCGTCCGCCCCCTTCTCATGTACATCATCGACCATATCGGCCATGGCGAACTGCTTCCCTTAAGTGGATTTTTCATTGCTCTCACGATTGGCACCACCAGCTTTTCCCTGGTGGGCCTCAAGCCTGATCTGGGCGCCCTGCTTATCGGTATGCTGCTCGGCTCCCATTCCCGTTCAACCGAGCTGTCCAGCTCTCTCTACAGCTTCAAGGATCTTTTTCTTGTCGGCTTCTTTTTCCAGATCGGCCTCACCGGCATGCCGGGTATCGAACATGTGCTCATCGCCCTGGGCCTGATTCCAGTTCTTGCGGTCAAATCACTTTTTTATTTCTTCATCCTGACCAGATTCCGCCTGCGCGCCAGAACCAGCCTGCTGGCCACCCTGTCTCTCGCCAACTACTCTGAATTCGGGCTGCTGGTTGCGGCAATCGGCCTGAAAAAAGAATGGCTCGGGCCCGAATGGGTGATCATCGTCGCCCTGGCGCTCACCTTTTCCTTCCTGATCGCCGCTCCTTTAAACAGCAAAGCCAATGCGATCTATGAACGCTATGCCGCGCCCCTCCGTCGATTTGAAACCAAAACCCGCCACCCCGGTGATATTGAAATCAACCTTGGCCCGGCGGATATTCTTATTTTCGGATTGGGAGCCTTCGGCACCATGGCCTATGACACCATCCGGGAAAGACAGGGTGACAAAATTCTTGCCGTGGATTACAGCAAAAAAAAGGTTGCTGAACAGAAACAGATCGGAAGACGGGCGATTTGGGGAGATGCCACTGATTATGATTTCTGGCGCAAGATCAATCTGAGCAAGATCAAACTGATCATGCTCGCCATGAACAAACACCAGGCAAGCATGCTGGCTTTAAAGGAAATCCGCTCGGCCGGTTTCCAGGGGCCGGTGACCGCCACCTCCCGTTTTGAGGATGAAAAAGTGGAACTCCTGGAAGCAGGGGCGATTGCCGCCTATAATATCTACTCCGAGGCCGGCGCCGGTTACGCAGACCATGTCTGCCAAACCACCGGTCTGGTCTGTAAAACGGAATTTCTCGTCTCAGCCTCGGAAATTCCATTCATGCCAAAGCGGCCAGGATAAAAACCGTTCAGGCGGCTCCACCAAGAACCTGTTTCACCAGATAGAAATTGTAGCCGATGTATGCGCAGAGCAAAAGACCGCCCTCTAAACGATTGACCCGTCCCGGCCTTCTGAAAAATCCGTAGCCTATGACAAAGAGTGAAAGGGTAAGGCCGCCCATGACGGACATATCTCGGGAAAGAACCTCCGGCGACACCGCCATGGGATGAATCGCCCCGGCAATTCCCACCACGGCCAGGGTGTTGAACAAATTGGAACCGAGCACATTGCCGAGCGCAATATCATGCTCACCTTTGCGGGTGGCAATAACGGAGGAGGCAAGCTCCGGCAGGGAAGTACCCAGCGCCACGATGGTCAAACCGATGATCAGGTCGCTGACCCCGAAACCGTAGGCGACCTCAACTGCGCCCCAGACAAGAATACGGGAGCTTGCGATCAGGAGCACCAACCCCGAAACCAGCAGGAACAGGGCTTTCCCCTGCGATATGGGGTGTGCGTCAAGCTCCTGCTTGATTTCATTGCCCAAAGCGTCGCCCCGCCCTTGGAGCCCCTGCCGGATCGTCCAGGACATCAATCCAGCAAAAACACCAAGCAGCACCCAGGCGTCGGCACGGGTGATTTCTGAATCCCACAGCTGAAAAACAGCAAGCCCAGTGACACCCATCAAAATAGGGAGTTCCTTGTGCAAGACCTGGGAATGGACGCTGATAGGGCTGATCAGGGCGGTCATTCCAAGAATCAAGGCGATATTGGTGATGTTTGAGCCATAGGCGTTACCCAGGGCAATGCCCGGGTTGCCCTGGGATGCGGCCAGGGCCGAGACAACCATCTCGGGAGCCGAGGTGCCGAAACCGACGATCACCATACCGATCAACAAAGGCGGCATGCCGAAATGACGCGCCGTGGCGGCAGAACCCTCCACAAAACGGTCGGCGCTCCACACAAGAAGGGCCAGGCCGGCTACAACGGCCAAAAAAGCCATGGTCATGAGTTTATCCTTATTTTTGTTTGCCGTTCACGGCAAGCTGATCTTTACAAATCACGCAAATAGCTGGTTCCGTTTAACTGTCTCATCTGCCCAGTGATCCAGCGCTTTCTTTCCAGAACATAAGGGGACGGTTTTTTCGCTTTCAGCACCAGCGGATTGGGAAGAACCGCGGCCAGCAGGGCAGCCTCCCCCTCTTTCAAGTGGGCAGGTTTTTTACGGAACACCATCTCCGCCGCAGCATGGGCACCATATATCCCTTCTCCAAACTGGGCAATATTGACGTAAACCTCAAGAATTCTTTTCTTCGGCCACATCAACTCCAGCAGGACGGTGAAATACGCCTCCAACCCCTTGCGCAGATAGCTGCGGCCCGGCCAGAGAAAAAGATTTTTGGCGACCTGCTGGGTTATGGTACTCGCCCCTCGCAGCCGACGGCCCTTTTTGTTTGACTCCACCGCCTTGGCTATGGAGTCAAAATCAAAGCCGGAATGGTGGACAAACTTCTGGTCTTCCGCAGCGAGCACGGCCAGGGGCATATACGGCGAAATCCCGTCCCAGTCACACCATTGATAGCGTATGGAAGTATGTTTTTCTACGCTGAACAGAACGGCAAGATGGTTCCCCACCATGAAGGCGCTGGTTGGCGGCGGAACCCAGCGTAACAAGAGAACGGTTGCGATGGAAAGAAAAACGGCCAAGAAAAGGATGCGGCCAAGAAAAAAGATGATCCTGCGAGGTCTGCTGCGACGATCATTTTTTTTCACGCGTCTATGCGATGAATTTTTCATGAAAAAAATACTCAGTGACGCTGCAACTCTTTTCCAATTTTCCGTTTTTGCGCCATGCCCGGAAGAATCTCTCGGATGAAGCGGGTTTCCTTATTTGCCTGGAGTTTCGCTTTTTTGCTCTTCAGCGGTTCGATAACCCGGGCAGGAACACCATCGTTGAGGTGGGGCGCCGACGAAACGGGTTCGTCTGGCGAGCCCACCTCAACGGATTTAACGGCTTCAGCGGCAGGGGAATCTGTCCCTTCTTGCGGGAAAGGAGCAAAATGATCAGGAGCCACAAGAGGTCGCAAACGGGGCAGCATGAGCCGGAGGATATTGACCGGCAAGGCACTGGTAAACTCATACCCCGCCGCATCGGGGCCGGGCACAAAGGCCGTCAAAGTGCCATAAAATTTGTCCCCGATATAAAAAACAAACGTCGCCGACCGGTTGACAACCTTGGAGCTTTTCACAACACCCCTTGCCTTATAAGTTACATAACGATGGTCACCGGTGCCTGTCTTGCCGCCAATGGGAATTTCGCTGCCGTCGGGGAGCAGCAGAGCTTGATTAATCCGACCGGCCGTACCGTTCTGGACGACATCACGCAACACAACCCGCACTGCTCGGGCGACTTCAGCAGGCATGACCCGTTCGCCTTCCGAGGGCAGCCTGCGGACAATGGTTTCATACGGTGTTGATTTGGCAAAATGCAAGGATTCTATCGGGGCGACGGGCGGGCGCACCCCATCGTTGACAAGTATTGACATCAGTTCCGCAAGGGCGGCAGGCCGGTCGGCAGAGCTGCCGATTGAGGTGGCAAAGGAAGGAACCAGAGAGTTGAAGGGGTACCCAAGCCGTTTCCAGTCCTTATGAATCTCCAGGAAAGCCTCCACCTCGAGCAGACTGCGTATGCGCCGATCCTGGGCATTTTTCCGGCTGCTGCGCATGAGCCAGCTGTAGACAGCAAGCCGCTCCTTCTGACTGTCGGTAACAATATCCGTCCATGTGGCCTGGGGATGGGATGAGAGATAACTGGTCAGCCACAGCTCCAGCGGGTGCACCTGGGCAATATACCCCTGATCCGCAAGGGAGAATTTATCCGGACCGAACTGGTTATAAAACTTCTTCAGGGTCTTTGCGCCCGGCTGCTCATTTAAGACAGCCATATTTGCCTTTATGAAAGCGGTAAATTGTTCATAGGTTGCGCCCGGCACCAGATAACGGTGAATACATGCCACCCGGCGCGGCGTGGCCCGAATGCCCGAGACCAGGCTTTCCAGAATCTGCTCGCTGTTCTTCCCTTTGTATTTGTCATAAAAACGTTTCATGAATACCTTGCTTTCCTTGTCGGCAAAACGTTCAAGATATTCCCGGCGCAGGGGATTGTCCATATCCTCGAGGATGCGGGCGGTGGATCCCGGCACCTGCAACACATAATGACGGACAATATCCCGCATCAAGCGGATAAAGACAAGGTTCACCGAATGGCGCATGGCCATCCGCACACTCATGATGCTCCCGTCATCCTTCTTGCTGAAGTTTGAAAATGTATGGTTGCCGCCTGCCGTGTAAAACACTTCCTTGGGGCTGGCCGAATACTGGCGCTCCAGAGCCGCATCAAGCATGGTTCCAAGGCCGCGGTCAGAGCTTGTCAGAAGATAATCTACCGCCCAGCGGGCAAGCCGGTCATTGGGACTTATCTGTAATGCACTCAGTGCTTTATTGTCCAATTCGGCATACTGTTCATGCAGGCGGGCAATAATTTCAAGATAGGTGACCAGGGTGCGCAGCTTGGCGGTTGAACCCAGGTCCAGTTTGGTGCCGACATTAATATCAAAGGGCTGATCCAGGTTGTCCGCCTGCACCCGGGGCATGGAGCCGTAAGGCCCAAGTTCATTAAGGTTAAGGCTGTAAATTACTTTTGCGGGATCTCCCTTGGAAAGCAAACGCTCAGCTGTCAGGCCGTTCAGCCGCAGAAATTCCGGGTCTTTGAGCTGCAACAAAAATTCGGTCACCGCTTTCTGCGTTTGTTCATGAAGAGTGGTGGACACTGTCAGGTCAAGGCGGTCCAGTTCATAGAAACGGTGCATACCAAGCAGCTCACCCAGCTGCACCCGCACCATGCTGGAAGCCTTTCGGTTGATGAAAGAACTGGTTTCCTGGGCAGGCCTGTCGACATCAAATCGAAGCTTCACGGGTAAAGCCGCATCCCGCAACCTGTTGCTGATCATTCCATCCCGGGCGAGCAGTCGCAGCAACCCATTGGTCTGTCCCTCGAGCTGCTCCGGTCCTTCCCGCAAAAAACCGGAAGGACGGCGCTGGGCCACCATCAGGCTCAGCGCGTGTTTGAACATCCACGCCTTGTTCTGCAGCCCCGGCCCGTCTTCCTCGGCACCCAACCCTTTGTTGAATGCGTCAAATTCCACCCCGTACCAGGCCCACATGCCGTCGCCAATACCGTTAACCTCGCCCACCCCGCCAGCAGCAGACAGCGGCACGGTATTGATATACTCGTTCACAATGCGGCGGCGCGCATTCTCGGTGTTTTCCCCATCCATATAAACCCGCACCGATGCCGACACCATCTGCTGCAGCTTATCGGCCACCGTACGTGTCATTCCGTCCGGGGAATGGCGGTATTTTTCGATCTGGGTGGCCAGTGTGCTGCCACCCGGCACATTATGCTCGGGCTTGAAAATCTGGATAATCTTGTCGAGCACCGCCTTGGCAAGCCGGTCCCATTCAATGGCCGGGTTGCGGGTGGGATGCTTGGTATTGATTAATTCCCGGTTCTCGATGAAGAGCAGACTGTCGACCAATACCTTGGGAATGGAGGCGTAATCCGGGTAAACCCTTTCCGGATAGCTCACGGAAAAAATCGGCTTGCTGGTTGCGTCGAAAATTGTGAGTCCGCCCTGCGCTTTTTCATGATAGGGAGGGAAAATTCCCCACCGGCTCGCTTCATAAAGATCGGAAGAAAAACGGACCTGCCTCTCAACAGCATACCCTCTTCCACTAAGCGACTTGAGGAAATCAGGAAGGCGCACATACCCCATGCGGGTATCATAGATTCCATATTGCGGATAGTAAATGGACGAACTCGGCCCCTCCTCCAACTGAAAGGTGAGTTTGTTGCCAAACTCTGTCAGATATTTCGCCTGGAAGCGGGAAGTGGTGAATTCAGTTGTCAGAAATGCAGCCAGAGCCCCTATCGCGGCAATAATGAAAAGCAACGATAATGTAAAAGCTATCCGCCAGATTATGGATCGTTTCTTTATGCGATGATGGTTAGGTGTTACGAACACGTATCGTTTTTCCCGATTGACTTCCCGATGTAGCCCGGTGCGCCGGCCCCAGATGATTGAACCGGACCATAGGACCGGTATCAACTGAAGCGACAATATGATATTAGGGGGCTGTCAATGACATACCGCAGAGAACGGAAAGTTCGTAGTTTATGACAGGCAGAGCGGCAGGGGGAACCGGATCACAAAACAGGATTCATTGTTTGCCTGAGTATAGCTCTCTCTTACGTGTACAATCCCCCTCGGAGAAATACACGAAGTGTATATACTACAACGTTATGATTTTGCATAGTTTTATGATTATGTCCAGTTTTTTTTGAAGAAAGTCTGAAGAGAGCGGAAAAGTCAGGGGTTGCTTTTCCGGAAATCGCCCCACACACCCCTTGGGCGACAAAGTTCCTGGATCGTGGTTTCGTTCACGCATGCTGGAACGATACGAACATGTCTTGTTTTTGCAGGCGCTTTCCGCTAATGTGACCGGGTTGCTCCATTTTCGTTTTCAAGGAAAAATCATGCCCCGTCTTGTCCTTCTCCAGCCGCCCATCGAGGATTTTTACGATACCGACATACGGTTGCAGCCCATCGGCCTTTGCGCACTTAAAAGCGCGGTTCTGCAGCATCATCCGGACATGGAGGTGCTGGTTCTCGATTTTCACAAGGGGCATGGCCGGGCAACCATTCCTCTTCCAAGGGAGCTTCGCTACCTGAAGGATTATTACGGCCATCCCGACGCCGGTCCATTTCGCACCTTTCATCAATATTTCCGCTTCGGCGCTGATTACGATACCATAGGCCGAACCGTTGCCGAACTTGCCCCGGACCTCGTCGGCATCTCCTTTCTCTTCACCCCTTATTACCGGGAAGGACTGCACGCGGCAGAAGCCATCCGCGCCGGATCAGGGGCGGCAATCATCGCCGGCGGTTCCCATGTCTCGGCCGACCCGCTGTCAATTCTCTCCCATCCGGCCATCGACTTTGTCATCCGTGGCGAAGGAGAGCGGCCATTGGTTTCCTTTCTGGAAGCATGGAAAGAGGGAAGGGACTTTCAGACGGTGCCCAACCTGGGCTGGAAGGAGAACGACCAATACAGGCTGAACGATCCGGAGGAAAACTTTCCCCTGGACGATCTGCCCATGCCGGACATGAGCGATCTACCCCCTGACCGTTATGCGTACGAAGGAAAACCGGTTGCCATGCTGCTCAGCACCCGGGGCTGCCCCCACCGCTGCTCTTTCTGTTCGGTGCATACCACCTTTGGCCATTACCGCAGACGATCAAACCGGGCCATTCTTCAGGAGATGCGGGCGCGCTGGGAAGAGGGTTACCGGGTCTTTGATTTCGAGGATGACAACCTCACCTTTGACCGCGAGGCGATTCGCGACCTGTGCCGCGCCATCATCAGGGAATTTCGGGGAAAAGAGGTGGAGCTCCTTGCCATGAACGGAGTCTCCTACCGCCGTCTTGACCACGAAACCCTTCTCCTGATGCGGCAGGCGGGATTCAGTCACCTGAACCTTGCGTTGGTGAGCGCCGACCCCGCTGTACTGGCCAGTGTCAGACGTCCGCACCCGGTGGAGGATTTTCCCCGGGTGGTGGCCGATGCGTTCAGTCTTGGCTATGAAATCCTGGCCCATCAGATCCTCGGACTGCCGGATGAAAGCGTGGAAAGCATGTGCGACACCCTTGTCCTTCTCGCCCGGCTGCCGGTACTGATCGGGGTGAGCGTCTTCTACCTCACCCCCGGAGCGCCCATTGCCGCAGGGTTTCCAGCCATGACTGAACACGATTTTTTCCTCGCCCGCTCCACCGCCATGGCAATCACCTCGGCGGCCTGCAGCCGTGACAGCCTGTACACCCTTTTTCTCAGCGCCCGGATTATCAATTTCCTGAAAGGACTGCGGCTGACTGCAGAAAAAACACCCCTTGCCGAGGTGCTCACAATGGTCCCGCCCGATGAAAGGACCGGACAGGGGTTCGAATTACTCCACCGACTCTTTGCCGAAGGAACCCTCTATGCCGCGACCAGGCAGGGATTCAAACGGCTGCCTCGGTTTGATATCAATATCTTTCTTCAATGCTGGAACAGGCTGGACGGAATTCGCACCCAGGAGGGCAAATGGATTGAGGTGAGGATATAATATGGTCCGATATTTTTTTGGGAAAAGGCAATATTCTTCCCCACCAGAATTTTTTAGGAATTTTTATTCTTAAATAGTGATTTTCCAAAACTTTTTCCCGTTGCCCTGGTAAGCTCATCCAAGCAATATCAAGGCTGGAGTTGGTTTAATTATGGCCATAGAAAAGGCGGAATTTATTGATGTCGCTGCTGCTGTTTTAAGAAAAGATGTTTTTGTTCTGGTCGCTAAGCGCGCCAGGGGGCAACATCTTGAATATAAATGGGAATTTCCTGGCGGCAAGATCGAAGAAAATGAGACGCCGGAAGAATGTTTACGTCGAGAGCTGAAAGAAGAATTCGGTATCACTGTTGAGGTAGGTGAATATATTGGCGAAAGTGTCTTCAATTATCCAGATAAGAATGTCAGGCTCCTCGCATACAACGTAAATGTAATCTCCGGAAATTTTTCACTTACAGTTCATGAAAAAATATCCTGGGTGAAAATCAATGACTTAGCCATGATTGACTTAGCGGCAGCTGACATCACTATATCTCTGATCCTCCAAGAACAAATAAACGTTCAGCGTGATGGGAATTTAGATTATTATGAAAGCCATTTTCAAGATTATCATGAAAGGACTTTCAATATTGACTCAGCATATTTCCTTGCTCCGTTGACTAAGAAGCTACCCAAAGGGGCAAGTGTGCTTGATGTAGGGTGTGGGTCTGGAAGAGATATTTTCTGGTTAAAAACTAAAGGTTATGTTCCAACAGGATTTGAGCGGTCAGCACCTTTAGCAGAATTGGCACGCCAACATTCCGGCTGCCCTGTCATAGTAGGGGATTTCTCCTGCTATGATTTTCCCAGCCTTAAGTTTGATTCCGTTGTAATAGTGGGGGCTCTCGTTCACCTTCAACATGCTGAATTGCCTCCTGTGCTCAACCGTATATGCAGTGCCTTGAAAAGTGGCGGGCTTTTGTTCCTCTCTGTTAAAGAAGGTGACGGGGAATTTCACAGCAAGGATGGGCGTATCTTTACCTTATGGCGGCGTGAACCGCTGGAAAATATTTTCAGAGATCAAAAGCTGACGGTTATTGATTTTGCAAGGAACATATCAGCTGTGAACCGGAATGACGTGTGGCTTAGTTATCTTTTGGTAAATGAAGGGACTATCTGAGATGTGCGGCAGGATAGACTGTTATTTAAAGGACTTTTCTTCTCTTCGAACCGATAAAAACCGGAAACGGTGGTCGCAAGACACCTGTTTTCAGGCACCACATAAACCTTTCCTTCTTCTTTCCATTCTCGACTTAATTGCATCGGGCTCCATTACAAAGAATTTCATTGAACCGTCATTTGAGCTGGCTGAGACATTTGCTGACTACTGGTCCAGAGTGATGCCGATCGGCACATCAGGCTCCATGTCTTATCCCTTTTATCATTTGGAAAGTTCCGGATTCTGGCATCTTATAAATCAACCGGATGTTCCTCATGAAAAAGGACGCACCATAAGTTCAGTGAAAAATTTGCGGGAGCTATATCTCGGAGCGCGGTTTGATAATGATCTTTTTCCTCTCCTGGTCATGGAGAGTTCACGACAGAGACTTAGGACAGCCTTGATTTCAACATATTTTTCGCCGAAAATTCAATCTGTTTTGACCGAGCAGGCGATTATCAATCGTGATGCCTCAAAGTACAGCAGCATATTGACAACGGCTGAGCCGATTCCTGCATACAATGCAGGAATCGACCTAGATGAAACCATCAGAAAGAAGGTGCGTGATCAGGGGTTCCGTAAGGCTATCGTCAAACTCTATGAACATCGTTGCGCTTTGTGTGGAATCAGGATGAGGACCCCGGAAGGGGGCACCATCGTTGAAGCTGCCCATATTGTCCCATGGAGAGAAAGCCATAATGATAAGCCGCAAAACGGTATGGCGTTATGTCGCCTCTGTCACTGGTCTTTTGATGAAGGGTTGATGGGGGTCGGCAAGGAGTATGAGGTGTTGATTTCTCCTGCCGTTCGGCAAGACAATAATTTCCCAGGCCATATGGAAACATTGTCAGGCCGGGGCATATTCAGACCGCAGAGTAATACTTATTGGCCTGATCAGGATAATTTAGAATTCCATAGAAAAAAAACATTCAGGAAAAGATAGCAGGTTAGTTCATTTCTCCAAAAAAACGAATAATCGGCGCGCCCGGTCAGATTCCCCTGTGGATTTTTGGAATGGGGCATTAGTTGCCGAATCGGGAAGAAGTTATCCCGCTTAGGGGCATCAGTCCGTCTTTTCAGGACTGAACAACCGGGAAATAAACGCTGAAAACAGTCCCTTCCTTGAGAACGCTTTTGACATCGATATAGCCCTTGTGCTGCAGGACGATATCGTGGATGATCGACAGGCCGAGTCCTGTTCCCTTGTTGTCCGGTTTTGTCGAAAAAAACGGATGGAAAATCTTGTCCAGAATTTCCTCGGCAATTCCGTGTCCAGTGTCAGATATCGAAAGCACCATATAGTCACCCCGGGGTATGTCTCCATAGCGGCATAAATATGTCTTCCCGATCGTCTTCCGACTGGTGCAAATCCCCAGACTTCCCCCGGCAGGCATGGCGTCGCGGGCATTAATGGAAAGGTTGATCAGGATCTGTTCAACCTGATGCTGATCGATCATGACATAGCTCTCACTGTCGTCCAAGGTTATGGAACAGGCGATAAGGTCGGACAGAAGGGAGCCGATGACGTTTTCAAGCTTGGTGATGGTCCCGTTGAGCTTGAGTTTTTCCAGATTGGTGGTGCGTTTTCGACCGAACATGAGCAGATTGGAGGTGAGATTCTGTCCGAGTTTGGTGGCGATGAGAATGTAGTTGACGATTTTCTGCAACTGGGGCTTGTCGTGGTTTATCTGGCCCTTTAAAAGTGAGGTCAGACTTGAAACCGAGGTGAGCACGTTGTTGAAATCATGGGCGATGCCGCCGGCAAAACGGCCGATTTCCTCGACTTTCTTTGCCTGCTGCAGCTCTTCCTTCAGTTTTTTGTTCGTCGTGATATCCCTGTTGCTTCCCCGACGCCCCAGAAACTTGCCATCCACATAAATGGGGGTGCAGGTGTGGGCCATCCAACGAACATCGCCATCCTTGGTGATAATGCGAAATTCGATGTCCTCGTGGGGAGGGTCCCCAAAATCGGCAAGGTGTTTTTTAAAAAGCACCTTGTCGTCGGGATGCACCAGGTCGTACATCAGTTGGGAACTGTTGAGGAAATCCTCCCGCGAGTATCCGGTAATTCGATCGCAGGAGGGGGAGATAAAACTGATTTCCCTCTTTTCGTTTATCCAGTACTCGAAATTATAAGCAAATTCTGAAACGATACGGAATTTTTCCTCGTTTTGCCTGAGGGCGATTTTATATTTTTTGAAACTGGCAAAGAAAAGAGTTATGGCCAGGGTGCCCAGCAACCAGAGCAAAAGATGGGTCATGACGATGATCTTCCGGGCCGATCCGGCGGCATCCCAATAGGGCTGCATCGGCACGGCAACGCTCATGCCGCCGCGGATATCGCCTATATGATACCCCTGGTACTCATGACACTTCAAGCATCTTTCCTCGGTGACATAAGGCGCTATCAACCGCATGAAGGGAGCTCCGTTAATGGTCGTGATATCGCTCATCTCTCCCTTCCCTTTTTCAAATAGAAGAAGGGCCTTTCTTTCCCACTCATCCGGCTCGTTGTCTTGATTAATCGGGTTCAGGCTGACCGTCCTGTTCAAAACAGCCAGTTCCGGCGATTGAATACGCAGCAAATCATAGGCCTGACGGGTCATCTGGAAGGGATTGATGATGGTAAGTTTCACTCCCTCCTTTGTCGTTAAATCCCGAGTCTCGTCAAGAATATACGGGTTGGGGGGGGTTCTTTCGCTGACTTTGACATAGACGCCGTCGTTCATGGCGTTCCAGCGACGGTAGGCGAGATTGTGCTGAAAAATGGTTTTCGCCTCAATGAGGGCCTTACTGGAAGTGCCGCTATAATTCTCGTGGATATTCCAGACCGCGGAGGCCGCGATAAGAATACTCCAGACAATCAGAAGATGCAGGCCATGACGGTGCTCGTCGGCTTTTTTGACAAGAGTTTTTAAATCCATGATACCCGCTGAGATTTGCGAACCGTGAATGGTTGAAGACTTACGAACTCACGAAATCGTCTTTTCCAATGTATATCTTTGCTTTCCTTAAAGAAACAAGCATGCTAAATTTAAAAAAACTTTCATTATCTGCAAGAAATTCGATATGCTGATACAGTTCGCTCTGCTTGTCGGTCAATTATCAGCCAGGACGAAACGAGCAACTCCCCAGAACTGAAAGGATTAAAACTAATACACTATACAACAAGTGGTTATCTCAAGTGAAAAAAAAGATTCTTATTGTTGATGATGAAAAATTGATTCTTTTCAGCCTCGTGGCGGCACTGGAAAATGATTCGGTTGCCGTCACGACCGCAGTCAACGGGGGAAATGCCCTGGCAAAGGCAGCTGACATTGAAAACTGCAATCTCTGCATTGTAGACCTGTACCTTCCTGACATGAAAGGCCTGGATCTCATTCCGCAATTAAAAGAATTGCATCCCGACTCCAACTTCATCATCATAACCGGAAAATACCGAACCAAGAAAGACTTTCTGGAGCATGAAAAGGGTGCCGACGCAATCGGCCCTTTTGCCTTTCTCACCAAACCTTTTGATTTTTCCCTTGCTCAGCAACTGGTGAGGGAAGCTCTGGCTGATCACTGACCAGCATTGCTTCGACCTTGTTTGCCTCTCATCCAAAAATCCCACTTCACCGAATACGGATATCCAGTAAATCAAGAGTCCGGTTTCATGGCATCTTCATGACATATTTCCAAGGGAAAACAGGACTGATCATGAACCCAGCTTTTTAACTTTATCGCCAATACGGGTGGCGTTATCACAGCTTGAGCCTTCCTTGGGATTGCAATCAAGGAGAATACTCATCACTCTATCTGCCATCCTGAAGCAACCTGCATCTTCCAGGCGACCCAGAATATCCGACATGAGCTTATTGAACTCAACACACTTCTGGTAGTCAGATGTTGCCCGCTGATGGAGAAAATTAGCTTTCTCTATATCTTTCTTGATATCTTCAGGAATTTCTTTATCCATAATAACACTCTGGAATCTTTCATTTTTTTGTTTGAAAACAATGTCGTTGCTGTCGTGACATATTATCAGCAAAAAATTGTTCCATTGCGGGATTACAACTCAATAATCATAAATTCCTGCCCTTATTGCGACAGAAAAAACCTGTTCAGCGTTAAACGTAAACAGATCCTGCCACGAAAATGTGAAAGAGGACATCTGGTTGTGTTATCAAGATCTGTCCGTGTATCTGCCAAGCAAAGAAAGTAGTATGGGATTGTCGGGGATTTTGGTATTTAGATTATGACGCATCAACCTGCGGTATTGAAACATTTTCATGAAAAAGGTTTTGATTATGACAACAAAACATATCCTCTTTACGCTGAATCCCTGGTTCGAAAACGGCAAAGGGCCATACTACTGTCCAGACTGCGCCGTGGTTGAGGGTTTTCTCCACTATTCTCCTGAAATCCGCGCCGAGATAGAGATCATTTCTGTGGATTTTCCCAGACCACGGGAAGAGATCGTTAAACTCCTGGGCCAGGAAAACCAGAGTTGCCCGGTGCTGGTTCTGGCTGATGAGACGGGGCTCCCGGAGGGCGGCAAACAGAGCCTCTCCACCGGCAGAAAATTCATCAATAATGGCCTGGCGATCTGCAATTTTCTGGCGGATACCTTTAATGGCGTGATGCCGCATCCATAAAAAAAGAAAGCATTTCCTCTCCTTTTTCATTGAAAATGGAGTAAAAGGCCCCAGTATCTCCAGCGAGTAAGTTCCAATATACAAAAGCCCCCTTGGTTTAACAACGCCTATGTATCAAGAACATTTTGGTTTAACTGCAGCTCCTTTTTCCATTGCGCCAGACCCGCACAGCCTCTATATGAGCGAACGCCATCAGGAGGCCTTGGCACATCTTTTCTTTGCCATGCGGGTCGACGGCGGCTTTGTTATGCTCACCGGTGAAGTGGGCACGGGAAAAACAACCATCTGCCGCTGTCTTCTTGAACAAGTTCCGGAAAATACGGACATAGCGTTTATTTTCAATCCAAAACTCACAGTTGAAGAACTGCTGGCGACAATTTGCGATGAATTCCGCATCCCCCATCAAAAAGAACAAAACAGTATTAAATTTTATGTTGATCACATAAACAGCTTCTTGCTCCATTCCCATGCAAACGGCAGGAAAGCTGTGCTCATTATTGATGAAGCCCAGAATCTCAGCAGCGATGTTTTGGAGCAAATACGACTGCTTACCAACCTGGAAACAAATACGCGCAAACTGCTGCAGATCATTTTGCTGGGCCAGCCGGAACTTATCAACATGCTGAAGCAGCCGGGGTTGCGCCAACTCGCACAACGAATCACCGCCAGATATCACCTTACCCCACTCTCCGCAAGCGAGGTAGGCGCCTATATTGACCACCGACTGGTAATAAGCGGTTGCCGCAAAAAAATCTTCCCGGAATCAACCATTAAAACCCTTTTCAAGTTAACCAACGGCACCCCACGCCTGCTCAATATTATTTGCGACAGGGCCCTCCTTGGAGCGTACGTGCAGGATCATGACATGGTGGACATTGCGACTATTAATAAGGCGGCGCGCGAAGTTTTTGGCGAAACCGCTGACCGGTCGGCGCATAGAGTAAAAAAATCAGGTATGTTCATGGCAGGAGTTATTCTTCTCTTGACTGGTTCCGTATTGGCAGCAGCCTATCTTAAACAAAAACCAGACAATTTATTTGTGCAGGGCCCAATGGCGCGACTGGTCGAACTTATCCAACCGGAGGAAGACGTCGCTCCGATTGCAACAGAATCGCTTCCTTCTTCCCAGCAGTCTCAGGAGGCACCACAGACTGAAGACATTAAAACGATTCGTCAGCAGAGTGCTGCCCCTGATGACGAAGCCCTGGCAGAAGAAATCGATGCCACGGCCAGCAACACACCGCCGCCATTGCCGCTTTCTCCACTAACGAGTCCTGAGGATGTGCCCCTTGCCTCGACCATGGTGATGGCCCACCAGGCACTTTTAGCCAGCTGGGGAATTACTGATGTTCCGACAAGTCTCGCCGCCGCCAGTGCCATTGCTGAATCACACAACTTACGACACCTCTCACAACAAGGCAGTTTTAACAGCCTTGTTGAGCTCAATAGACCTGCAATATTAAGCTTTTATGACAATCTTGGTGAACGCTTTTACGCAACCATTATCTCTTTCGACGACCAGTCCGCCGAGTTGGTCTTCGGCACTGAACACAGACGTGTCTCCATCGAAGATTTCAAAACACACTGGAAAGGCGAATATTACCTCTTGTGGGAAAAACCGGAAGAATATGTCACGGCCATCAAACCGGGAGATCATGCCGCTAAGGTGGGGTGGCTCGATAGGAAACTTGCCCTCATCCAAAAACGGCCGGCCAGCACCAGGGCACCCGTCCTCTATGATGACGCTTTGGTCAGTCAGGTAAAGCGGTTTCAATTTGAAAGAAACCTTGTCCCAGACGGGATCGTCGGCCCTTTAACAATCATTCATCTCAATTCGGCATATAACAGCAAAGTGCCCAAATTAGTTGCCATAGGCGAGGAGAAATAACATGTCCTATATTCTCGACGCCCTCAAGAAGTCGGATAAGCAGCGGAAGCAGACGCCCGTCCCTGACCTGAACACTACCCCGCTGGAACTTGCTGCGTCAAAGAAGAAAAAAGCCTGGTGGCCCATAACCATTGCGGCGATTGTGCTCGCGAATGTGATTTTCATCCTTTTTTTTGTTAAATTGCAAAAACAGCCGGCCACAGAAACGCAGGCCATCGTCCACGGCTCTGATCCGACAGAGGTCGAGGAGAGGCAGAAGGCTATCGCTCTCGAGTCAACGCCAGAACTCCAGCCAGTCAACCACGAGCCACACCAATCCGAACTTGCCGCCGCAGAGGCTGAAAACACTGTGGCAAATATGACAGAAGATAAAACTGCCTCCAGGCAAGATTCTGCCGCAGCAACATCCATGTCTGATGAAGAAACAGCAGCAGGTCCACAACTGCAGGAAGAAGCGTATGGAGAAAATACTCAAGGGAGGGGATCAGAAGTGGCGAACAAGAGCGCTCTTCAAGCAACGCCGGCACCCTCGCCTGTTAGCCATGAGCCCTTACAATCCGGACTTGCCGCGTCCGAGGATGAAAGCGCTGTGGCAAGTATGGCGGAAGAGAGTGGTTCCTTACAAAATCATGCCGCAGCGCCCATATCAGAAGAAGAAAAAGCCGCAGATCCGCAACTGCAAGAAGATGCGTATGTGGAGGATAAACAAGAAAACGGGTCAGAAGTGGCGAGCAAGAGCGCTCCCCGGAAAGATGTTGCCATTGCCAGCGAATCTGTATCCCCGCGAACGGCCACTCCCGCCGAAGAATATCCCGAAAAACCGGAACAAGATCAATCGCCGCATCTCCTTCCTGTCGAAACAGCAGATTCCAGACCTAATGAGCCAAAAGACAGTTTAAGGAAACAAGCCTTGCGCATTAATCAGCTTCCCGGGGCCATAAGACAGCAGCTGCCGGACATTCACATTGGTGCGTACCTCTACAAAAATAACCCGGCCGAGCGGTTAGCAAGCATCAACGGCAAAATATTGAGGGAAGGTCAAATGTTTACCCCAGATATACAAGTGGCTGAGATTTCAACGAATGGAGTTATTTTCAGGTACCAAAAATATCTCTTCTACGTGTCTGTATTTTAGAGAAAACGGGGGAGTCCAGTCAGCTGAAAAACTACTGGTTGTGATAACGTAAATTTGACCAGAGAAGAGGGGTTGTGATCACCGAAAATTGACCACCCTGAGCAATATATATCCATGTATGGTGTTTTTTATTTAAACATTCTACCTGGAGGGAAGGAGTTGCTCACGATGGATCAATATGAATTTATCAGGACAGCCCATAGGGTTTATGGGAAAAACATCAGCGAACTGGTTCGAGCAACCGGACATTCGCGGAATACGGTCAAGAAGGCCATACGCGGTGAACCGTGGGGATACAAGGAACGGGAAAAACAAGTGTTTCCAGTACTCGGTTCCTATCTTTCGATCATCGAGGGATGGCTGAAGCAAGACAAGGAACAGCCGAAAAAGCAACGACACACGGCACGCAGAATTTACAACCGGTTGCAATCTGAGCATGATTATCAAGGCAGTGAGTCAAATGTCCGTCGCTATGTGAGGATGGCCAGGCTGAATCTGGGGCTTGATCTTTCCTGCCAGGTTTTCATCCCGTGTGAACCTGATGCAGATCAAGAAGCGGAGGTGGATTGGGGAAGTGCGGCGGCGGTTCTTGCCGGCGAGACGGTACGGTTGAAGTTTTTCTGCATGCGCAGCAAATATTCCGGCAAACACTTTGTCCGCTTCTATCCCTGTGAGCGGCAGCAGGCCCTTTTTGATGCTCACATCAAGGGCTTCGAGTTTTTTGGTGGAATCTTTCCTGTGCTGATCTATGACAATTTGACCACGGCGGTGCGCAAAGTCCTGCAGGGCAAGAAACGGCTTGAACAGGAAGGGTTTCGCAAATTCAAGGCCTACCACAATTTTACATCCCGTTTCTGCAATCCTGACAGCGGTAACGAAAAGATTCTCAGACAATGCATGGCCTACGGTTCCCACAAAATGGCCGGGCGTTCGCAAAGTGTGGCCGAACTTTACGAAGAAGAGAAGATTCATCTTCTTGAGCAGCCGGAGGCAATCTACAGCAATATCCAGCCCCATGAGGCCCGCGCCGGCAAATACGCCACGGTGACGGTGGACAAGAACCGCTACTCCGTACCATGGAGGTATGCGGGCCGCAAACTGAAAATACTGTTACATGTGGAGCGGGTGGAGATTTTCTTCGGTGGGAAGAAACTGGCCGTCCATGAAAGACTGTTCGGGAATAACAAATGGAGTCTTGCGCCGGATCATTACCTGGAACTCATCCAGAAACGTCCGATGTCGTTTAACAGCGCGAGGCCCATCCGGCAATGGCGCGAACAGTGGCCGGAATCACTGCACCGACTGCTGGCGAGTTTCTGTCGTTGTCAGGGAGAAACCAAAGGGATCAAGGATTTTATTTCCGTCCTGATGCTTTATAGCCGTTATCAGCCCGGCGAGATAGAGGCTGCGGTTGAGCTTGCCCTGGAAAAGAATCTCAGCACCAGCGAGGGGGTGCAACACCTTCTGATTTACGCCAACGAGGCCGGTAACATCATTGCGCCGCTTTCGAGCTGGCCAAGTCTGCCGTCTCCCGATGTGGCCGTTTATGGAGTGTTGGGAGGTGTGCAATGAACGATGCTACATTTGTCGAATTGCGAGAGAATCTCAAGTCACTGATGCTGTCGACCATCGCTCGCGGGTTGGAATCACATCTCCGCCAGGCAAAGGAAAGCGGGCCTGGATACGACGAGTTCCTGCTGGATCTGACGACAGCCGAGCTCCAGGCCAGGAGTGAAAGCAGACTTACCCGCCGGGTTCGTGAGGCGAAATTTCCGCTGCTCAAGACCATGGAGGGGTTTGATTTTCAAGCAGCCTCTGATCTCGACATCCGGGTGATGCGAGAATTATCGGAATGCGACTATATCAGAGAACGGAGAAATGTTATTTTTCTTGGCCGCAGCGGCACCGGCAAGACCCATCTGGCAACCGCCCTGGGAGTTGAAGCCTGCAGGCACAATTACCGCACCCGGTTTGTCAGCTGCTATGGCCTGGTGAACGAACTGATTGAAGCTCGCCAGGAGAAAGATCTGCAACGTATTATTGGGCGGTATGCCCGGTTTGATCTGCTGATTTTAGATGAGCTTGGCTACATTCCTTTTTCCAGGGAAGGGTCGGAACTGCTCTTTCAGGTTCTTGCCGAACGGCAGGAGAAAGGATCGGTGATCATGACGACCAACCTTGGCTTTGCCGACTGGACCCAGATCTTCGGAGATCCGGTCATGACCGCAGCGCTTCTTGACCGATTGACCCATAAGGCGCATATCATCAATTGCCAGTGGGAAAGCTACCGCCTCAAACAGAGCCTGAAAACAAAAGAGCGACGGGCAAAGGAGATTCAATGCTGAAGGAAATGACTGTTTATAATCCGGAAAAGGGTCGCCTGGAAACAGTTGCCGTGGAGTTTACCACAGAGAATACCACATGGTTTGATAAATGCCGGGTCTCCGACGATATCACAATGATTGCCGATTTCGGTGGAGACCTGCTGGTCAGCGAGAACAACAGAAACTATCCGGTGATATTCTGTGATATGTCAAGAGAATCAGTCGGTTACGACCAGAAAAGAGCGAGTAACCTCTTGAGAGGGGTTCTGCTGTAAAAGCAAAACTGAAAGCGAATGCCTGGGCTGGGAGAAACTCCTGTCATCCTATGCCCCCTCCATTTCTTTCAGCCCTATAAACAGAGGATTAATACTGGTTGATCCCCCTGTCACCCAGACTTCCGTTCAAAACTCAGGGTGGTCAAAATTCGGTGATCACAGATGGTCAATTTTCAGTTGTCATTCCGAGAGGATACATTTTCATATGAGTGAAATTGGAAAAATCATTGACAGCATGGAGCCTGAAGCCGCTTTGACAGCTTTGGCCACAATTGCCAACAAGTTGCTTTCTCATGCCGGTGATGAGGCCCGCCTCAAGTTCGTTATGTCTTTGATGGGAGATGGCGGGACTGATAAAATTTCCAGCATGGTCAACCTCTGACTGGCTGAATGCATGGACGAAGGTGTCGATCCAACAACCATGTGTCAAAGTCTGGTTCATAAAATAGCTCAGTCGAAACAGCTGATGGCGGTTGCCGATCCGGACATTCTTATACTTTTTGAAAGTTGGCTGGATGAACTTGAAGAGGAAGTGCTTTATTTCTTGAAAACAAACCCAGACGCTGGCCCTCGAAATCTTGCTGATAAAATGGGTATTTCGGAGAGTGGTGCGTCTTTCCTGCTCGCAAAACTAACAAAAAATAAATGATTTGAAGGAGGTCGTTATGGCGACATTAACCGTTTTTCACAGTGGAAACCCGGCTTGAGTAACCTGCAAAAAGGCTAAGGGAACACTGGCCGCAGCCGGCGTTGCCCTGATGCCATATATTTTTTTGAAGGTTAATATTTTTAAAAGCGATGGGTAGATTTCGGCATAGACATTACGCAACATCGAATCTTCCATGAAGTGAATTACATGTCAAGGCGATGATAACGGCTAATCTCTGAAGCTTTTTCTTTGTTCAGCCCCGCCTTTTCGGCAAATATGGGCCATTTGCGCACAGCATCTACAATTTCACCGATAATTTCGCCTGGTCTCGGCAGGCTGATACTCTCTCCAACTGCCGTGAGATCGTCCAGTTGGAAATGATCCCGTTTACCGTTGATACTCATCTGGTGCTGGTTGGTCCAGATACCTGCAGGGTTATGGGAATAGGTCATGTCAAAGGCAGGGGCAAGACGCCATTTCCCGTCCTGATTCATCAGGAAAGCGATATTTTTGGTATGGTCATCCTGATTGCGGGCAATTACATTAAAAATCATTCTCCGATATTGTTGGGCAGCTTCAGCCTTGCTTAGCCGCAGTCTGCGCATAATTGCAAAGGCCTGCTCGTAACCATAGCTTCCGGCCATATTAAAATCATAGTGGGCTATGCCGCACAATGATTGCATATGTATCTTTTTGCTGCCTTGCCTGTCGAAACGTTTGGTGAGAAAATGGGCCCGGCCATGTTCTTCAAGGAGCCGGCATTCTGTCATCTCGATACCTGCCTCCTTGGCCATCAGATAATAGGCATATTCGATCCGACCGTACCCTTGTGGTTTTCCGAGTTCGAGGTCGCTTACTCCGTCGAATTTTAATATCCAGTGGTCATATCCTGCCGGGGCCTTACCCTGACCGGATATGACATTGCCGGATTCGTTCATGGCTATGATGGCTTTTGGTCTTGCACCGCCAGCGGAGGTGCCGACTCGTAAGATGTCCATAATAGCATCATTATTTCCCTTAGCTCCGGAAAAATCGACATTCAGGAAGAAGCGGCTGTTTGTGATCTCTTGGGCCAGTCTGACCAATTCAGCAACTTCAACCGGAACCGGATTGTCGAGCTCCTTGTTTGCCGGAGGGCTGAATTCCAAGGCCCCCATACCTCTGCTTCCGGTGTAACAGAGGCGCTCGACTGGGCTGAAACTCCCGGGGGAGCGGCCATTTCGAGCCAGCCAGGTATCAATAACGGCATTGCCGAATTTATCTGGAAGTGCATCGGCAAGGAGTCCGGGCAGGCCAAGAAAGGTATTTTTGTTCAATGTCGGAAACGAAAAGAGGCCATCACCTTGTCCTGCTTCTGCCAAGCTCATGTGGATAGGAGAAATATCAAGCCCCTTTTTGAGAAAGCTCGGCTCATACTCAAAAACAGCATAGCCCCTGTCTGCAAGCCAGGATACCGCAGCGATATTTTGGCCCCATAAGCTGATTATGGCGGTACTGACTTGTTCTACCATTCAGAACTCTCTTCGGAGGAAATGTTTTTCCGTGTGCCTGACGCTCGTTGCCTCTTTTTGCCTTGTCGCTTGGCCAATTGTAATGGGCTGACCACTTGGTCCTGAATAAACCGGTCCAGTTCATCCAGGGCCCCAAGCTCCCTAAGCACGGAAATGAGAGATGAAAGTTTTCCCTTTCCTGATTCCAGAGCCTTAATTACGTTAAGTGAAACTGCCGCCGCTTCGGCAACCTGCTGTTGGGTCAGATTTTTTCGCAGGCGAAGCGATTTTATGCGCATTCCTATCTCGGCCTCTATCGCCTTATCTGTCATCTCATAGTAATTCATAATAGTACATTAATAGTCCATTGTGATTGTTTCCGCTAATGAATAATCTGTATTTAGGCTATTATTCACCACAATGGCAGGGAAGTCAAGATTTGAGATATTGTAGGCTTGAAAAGGGCTTTTGGTAGCATGTTAACTAGACAGGAGTCTTATTTTAGCCTGTTATGTTTTTATGTGGCGTTAATAAATCTTGAACGGCCAAACAATTTTCCCGTCCTCACTTCTTTCCCATTGATCCGGTGAAAGTTTCACGCGGATTTCTTTAGTTGACAGTTGCTTTCGACCAATTTTTTCTTAAGACAGGCAATCCGCTGTTTCATTTCAGCTAACTCACCTTTTGCCCTGCCTTGCTGTCAAATCTTTTTCCCTTTTCGTTTTCCCTCTGCAAGTTACTTCAGTAATAGCACTTCCTGTTCAAGTCCAACACCCCAACGGTTCATCAGTTCCAAGACAAAACGAACCTGTGGGTCGTCGTCTTTTCTAAGTCTTTCCAGAATGGCAGTACTGTCGCGGAGAAGTTCTTTTTTGCCATATCGGGACAATAAACCCTCCAGGTCAGGCGGCATGTATATTTCCGTCCGACCAGGGCACGCAGTCTTCAAACGCAAAAACTCATCCAAGCCGACAGGATCATAGTCTCCACAGTGTATGATGCGGGCATGTTGCATTGCTGGGGAAGCCAGCCAGCGCAGAACTTTACTGTTCAAGCGTCCTTGGGCGTATATCGCTATGTCCGCCGCAATTTCCAGTTTTTCGAAATCCCAGAAAACTTCTAGATTTTCCACAAAGGCGACAGTGCCTGAAAATCCCCAGTCTGTTTCCCCGTCGAGGCGGAGAGCGGCAACGCCGGCAATTTCCGTCCAGCTTGCAACCGGCAGAACTTTATTACCGAAGTGCAGCGCACTGTTATGGAATCCACGCAATAAAACGGCAACCGGCTGAATTTCCCGTGCTTTTTTTGCGTCCCGCAGTTCGGCAACGGCTTTGCTGCGAGATGATGTTGTTTTGTCAATTCCTTGCAGGCCGGAGGGGTACGTTTTGGCAATAAAGGATGCAAGGGCCCCCACATCATGCAAAATGATACGTCTTCCCGCTCCACTACGCGCCACCTGCAGAACTCCTGCATCATACAAGCTTTGCAGGCGGGAACGGTCCCGCGCACTCAACCGGCTTTCTGGGAGATACCCCTGTTCCAGCAGCAGCGCTAGCTTTTCGGCAAGCGAATCAACCGCCATTTTCATTTCTCCGTTCAATGCGGACAAGGGCGGTTTTCGGATCAAGCATGATCCGGCCTTTTCGTTCACGCAGGAAATAGAGAGAATCAGCAGCTTCCATTGCCTCAGGGCTGGCAAGAACCGCAACGAAACCCATTTTGCGTGCTTCATGAACGATAGCGGCCAGATTTTCCCGGTCAAGACTGGATGCCTCATCGAGGTAAAAAGGTATGGCAACCTCTTTGTCGCCAAGTAAGCCTTTGAGGAGAAGCAGATTGATTAATACCTTGATCGTGATCGTCGTGCCGTTGGATTCAATGGAGTCAAGGTGCGCATATCGGCGAATCTGACCGTCAATACTGGTGACTTCAAAATGCAGATCGAAAAGATCCGCAAGTTCCACCCGCTGGTGCTTTTTGAGCAGATCGCCCAGCTGGCTGTGAGCTTCGCTGACTGCAGCCTGGTCTGCAAATAGGGGTGAGACTTCAGCATCGATCATGGTTTTAATCCTCTTGGTCCATTCTGGATGCTCACGCAGAATCAGTCGCAGACGAGCCAGGTTGGAGATGGAAATACGCCCGAGACGGCGATTAAGCTCGTCAATACGCATGATCAGAGTCTGCAGGTCGCGGTTCAGGCCCTTGAATGCGCTCTGGAGTCCTGCGACCAGACTTTTCCAGAGTTCCTGGGCGGCATTTTCCCGTTCTTCCAGAGCGTCGACTTCGGCCTGCAGATTAGCCAATGTGCCGGATTCGTCTTCACCGAGATATTTGCCATAAGTGTGTTGTTCGACACGATGGAAATATTCGCTGAAACTTCGCGAGATTTCGCTTTGTTCCCTGCTTTTTTGTTCATACAACTCAAGAAGCGATTCCAAATTCCGGGTATCATGGCTGAATGATTCAAGCGGCCATGAGGGGTCGGGCTTGGGTAATTTTTTGAGCCTTTGCAAAAGAGTATTCTGCTTTGACTCAAGTGCTTTGAACCGCTCGGCAAGGGTGCGCTTCTCTTCCGTCAGGGTCAATCGACGGGAAGTAAAGTGTTGAACCGTCTTTTCCAGTTCTTCCTGCTGATTTTCGAGGGCGCACTTGTCTTTTCTTCTCTGCTCGATTTCAGGCAGCCGTTTCTGATAATTTTTATAACGGCCAAGGCGTTCGGTTACATTTTGCCATTCATGTTGCAGCGCCTTTTTTTCACTCTTAATCTTCTCTGTGTTTTCTGCAGCGGCATAAAGCCGTTGCTCCCGCTCCAGTGCATTTCTCTGATCATCAATACGTTGGCTCAGTGCATCGGCATCGTGATACAAGGAAATATCCGGCGGGCTCAAGGAAGAGAGAACGATGCGGACCAGGTCGTCTTGATAGACGCCTTCCTGTATCCGCTCGATAATTCGCAACAAGGCTTCATGAATTTTTGGTTCACTGAGAAGTTCAACTCCTCCCACGCCTTGAACTGATCCTAAAATCTCCGGGTTGATTAACCGGAATACATTCTGCAAATCATCCTTGGAAAACATTGGGATGATTTTTGCGGCGACAAGACGTGCCAAGTGTTCATGTTGTCTTTGGAGCCCTGTCAGTTCTGTTTCCATCCTTGATATTCTTGCCCGAAGCTGCGGAAGGGAGATGTCGGAAGCTTGCCCAAGAGATGCGTCAAGCTGTCCCATCTGCATCTCCAAGTGATGCCGCCGGGCTTCTTCAAAGTCAATGAGGTAGTTTTTGAATTCTGCTGTTTCCTGTTCATGCCGTTCAATTTCGCCGATGATTTTTCCGGTGGACAGAAGAATGCCTCGCTGTTCCTCCTGATAGTTGTTGATATTATTGGCGAGAAGTTGTTCTTCTTCTCTAGCTTGATCGAGGCGTTCTTTGATTTTATTTTCCTGCTGACGAAATTCCTCCGCTGCCTGAGCATACGAGAGTGTAATCTCTTCCCAAAGGCCAGGGAGTAACCGGCGTAAATTATCGCGGTCAGAGGCAAGTGCAAGAACATGCCGCACGTCGTCGGTAATTGTTCGAAGCTCCAGCAACTCTTTTGCTTCCCGGCAGACCTTACTGTATTGACTTGAATAACCGACTTCCAGATCGATGGCACGCTGTTGAAATTCACCCTGGTTAATTTCCAGAAGAAATTCTTTCAGTTCATTCTGGCGCAGATGGGCAAGTCGCAGCAGATTGCCGAACACGGCGCGGAACCGTTCGTAATGATCCCGTTGCCGGATCGGCACGAGTCCAAGGTTTACGCCGCGATTCTCCCCTAATCCGGTGAGGGCGGCGCGCAAATGGCGCGGTTCGAGCAAGCGAAAATCCCTGGCAGCGAGCCGGGACCGCACTTCGTCAGGCGGGCGGACGCATCGCGCATCGTCAAGGTAATCGGCGGGATCATACATCCCCTGGTAGGAAAAACGCTGGAATTCATAACTGCGAATGGGCCCCAACCCCTGGACGCCGACGACCTGGTAGCCGGTTTGGGTCAAACATTCGAACAAGATATAACTGTTCTGATCGGGGAAGTAGTATTTCCGCGTCTCCGGCATCTCCCGTGAAAAATGCATATTGCGCTGGTCATCGATGTAAAGAAACTGGAGAACACCAATCAGGGAGGTTTTGCCGACATTGTTTGGGCCGATCAAATGCAACGGGTTGATTAATTCGACTTCGCCATAGTCATATTTCCCGGAGCGTAATAACACCAATCGCGAGGGGCCAACGATGTTCATGACGTCTGCTCCTCGGTCTGCGGAGTTTCATCCTGTTTCACCGCTTCCATGCAGAGGTCGAAAAAACGATACCCCGGCGAGCGGAAACGAAATGTGTTGTCGGTAAGACGTTTGACAAAACCAAAACGATCCAGTTGGCGGACAATCCCGCGCAAACCGTCGTCATCAAGCACTCCGGCTTCTTTAAGATAATTGCGAAAGCGGGCCGCCTTGAGATGGGGCAGATCGGGGACCGCAAAAGTCAGGGTCATGAGGGTGTCGACAATCGGTTTGCCATGGTCGGCAAGAGATTCAATGAGGATGAGAACGAACAACGCCATGCGTGAGGATTGCGGACTCAGACTGTCTTTGCCCCGGAAATAAAAAAAATCCCGGGGATGCACTTCCAATCGAAAACCGAGATGGTGGAAAAGATCCTGGTACGCTTCCAGGTTGTCCCGCAATGACCAGTAGAGTGCGCCGTCCTCGGCACACAGGTGGCGTCCCCGGCGGAGGGCATCGAAGATTTCACTTAAGTGAGGCAGGTCAAATGGACTATTCTTGTTCATAGTGATTTTTCTATGCGGAGAGGTCGAGCAACCAGGAAAATGTCGGAAAGGGGATATCGTCGTTCCTCCTCGGCAAACTGCATTTTCCCCAGATCGCCAAGATAAATGCGGCCATACGCTCTCACCAATTCTCCGGTTCGTGCTTCCGGGTATTGGTTCAACAGCCAGGCAAAAAGGTCTGGAACCGGCAAGGACGATTCCAGACGGGAAAATAATTCCGACGGCAGGATGAACTCATCCAGGGGCACTTCATCGGGATCAGGAAGAGGTTCAGGGGCAGCTGGCTCGTATCCCCGTACCCCATGGAAAAACGACTCCAGAGAGGTATCCGAAAAAGTACCTTCGATGCGCCAGGTCGGAATGGCCAGCAATGCATCAAGTTGGAGGCTTGCAAGACCAGCGCGATCGATCCTTTCAAGGGCAAGAGATGCCCCACGCACCAGCGCACTTTCACGTTTAAGCGAAACGTAAAGGGGTTCCACCTCTCGCAGCGATTCATAAAAATTTTCGGCAACTTCCCGGCGCAAGCGCAGTAATCGAGCACGGCAGCGAGAGAATTCACGGGTGAGCGCTCCGTCGAGAACAAATGTTTTTCCGTCTGTTATCAGGCTACGCTCTAAGTCATCAAGGCTCGCATCCATCGCTTTTTTAACATCAATCAAATCACGCAGGGGTTCAAGATGGCGGCTCCACAGACGATTGATGATCTCAAAACGCTCACGGATACTGCGCTGATCTCGGTTGGCTTTTAGTTTAAGCACCTCAGCCACTATTGCTTCATGATTCGCGTGGGAATCCTGCCGGATACGTTCGATTACCTGTGAGATGTCAGCAAGCGCCCGGGCTGCCTGATTATTCAACTTGTGGAGAGAGGCACCATCCAGTTCGCCCCGCAGGTCTTCCAGATCGGTCAGATATCCTTGAATGACTTTGGCGGATGTCAGGCGGTGCTCACGGAGAAGAAAAGAAAGAAGAGCACGAACAGGGGAGGTAAGCTCAAAGGTGGCGGTGGCATCTGGAATCGGTTCAACGATGCCGAGGGAGGCAAGTTGGTTGATGATCGTGGCGGAGACCGGATCGCCTTCGGTACGAGACGCCTCAATCAAATCGCGCAAATCCGCTTCCGTCAACCCCACGCTGCGGTAGAAGAGATCTATCAGCAGAGAGTAATACCGATCAGCAAAACGGAAGAAGCTTTGAGGATTTGTGGTCATGATAGTTATTTAAATTTCTTTTTTGCGGAACAGCAGGTTGTCGAGCATAAGCGGCAGCGTCACCAGAACTTGCCGTGTCTAGCCCAGCCTCGCCTCTTGCCGACAGATGAACTATCCCAAATCAGATTTGTATTTGATCATTTCTTTTAAAACCGCAGTCTATTTGAGGACGTCCCAATGCCCGCCCTTGGCAGGGCCGACCCGTCGGAGTCGGCCTTCTTCGCGCAATTTCGCGATCTGCTTTTCCACTGCTCGTGGACTCAAACCCATTCGGTCCGCCACTTCACGTGCGGAAAGCCCAGGAAAGTTCTTTAGAAGCTTGAGGATTTTCTCCGAACTTTTCTCCGAACCAATCATTTCCCCCGTACCTTTTCCCTTCTCCCGGTGAACCGTGGCAGTGAACAGGCACCCATCCCGATCATCGGTAAAATCAATCTGCGGCCATTCATCCAGAGCGCGTTTAATTCCTGAGCCGAGGCCATGATAAGGCAGCAGACCCTTGGCAACATACGAAACCAGAATGGGGTTACGGATATTGGAGTTGCCGACCAGTATTTTCTCTACCGTCAGGTTGTTTGGCAGGTGGCCGGGGCTGATAATCTCGATGCGGTTGTCGAAGATAAACAGGCGGATCGGTGCGCTCACCAGATAGTCCCGATGCACCAGGGCGTTAACCAGCAGTTCCTCAAAAACCGCCTCCGGTATTTCCGGGAGCCCCGGCGCATTCACGCCGCGTCCTGCCTGCACCTTGTGCAGATTGCGCATGATAAAGGCCAGGGCGTCGTCGAATATTTTTCGCAGCGGACCCGAGAAATCCTCGGTGTCCTCTTTTTGCTTAACGTAAATTCAGGCAGTTACGACTTGCAACTTAGATTCCTTGCCACATAAGAGCGCTGGTTTCTGAGTTTTTCAACAGCCTGATAAAGGAAAGAAGCAAAAAGATGCTGTCAATCCGGTAGTATCCATCCGGAAGGTGAAAATATCTTCCCGTGTGACGCAAAAGGCCCATACTCAACAGGGCAGGAAGTCCGAGCAGGACACCGCCGTTCGGCACATCAAGGCAATTGCAGAAAATCGGTTCAACCGGACCGGATCTGAAGATGCTGGACAGCAGTCTCCCTTCGATATCGGTTGCCCCCATTCCTATGGGTGATGCGGCATCTTCCTTGTTCCTGTCGCTCTTACTTGTCCCGCCAATCTGCTGATTCTGCCGGCTTGTGTCTTTTTTTTTGTGGTTTGTGTAGTTTGCCGGACACTACTGCCTTCCGCAGGGTATCAGCTTTTAGTGACATCTCACTGGCAATCTCGGCAATGGACCGCCCCGCGTCAAGCGCCTCCTGAACCTTTTCCATGACCGGCGCCGTTAATACCGCCGATCCGCGACGATTCGGTTCAGCGAAAAAACCAGCCACCCCTTTCTCCCGATATATTTTTACTCCACGCATGACGCTGAGCCTGCTCACGCCAAATGCCCGGCATATCTCGGCCTGACTGACGCTGCCGTTAACATACAATTGACTGGTGAACATGCGGAATGATCGCCGGTCATCAACATCGTGAGAAAAAACCGGAAGATTGCCGTAAATGTAAGTAATGGTCCTGTCTCTTCTCGTAAACCCAATGTTCTGGTTAATAAAAGTCGTCCCTTCCGGGAATATCGGTAACTGTAATTGCGGCATGGCGTTGGTCCGTTGATAAGAATATTTTATGCGATTCCGGCAAAATTGGTATCTTATCTAAATCTTGATCCGACTGCAATCAGGTTGAACGCCATGCTGCTCTTTCTCTTTATCTTTAAATATTTTCAACATGTTACGAGCGAACAGCTTAACCGTAGTAAGTTGTCGAGATCAGGTGGTCTGATATTTGATTAAGCGGATATTGGTCAAACAACTTAGCGCCAAAAAAACATTTCTTGACATCGCCTAAAGGTATAGCTATATATAGCCATATGGGAATATATAGTAAATAGGAGAAAAAGGATGAAACGATTTATCCGTGTGATGAAGGCTTTGTCAGACCCTGGCCGCGTAAAGATCCTGAAGGTGCTTGGGGTTCAAGAGCTCTGCGTCTGCGAGTTGCGGCAGCTTCTCGGTCTGGCTCAGCCCACTGTTTCAAAGCACCTGAAAATTTTGGAAGAGGCGGGATTGGTTGACTATCGCAAGGAAGGCTTATGGATTGTCTACCGATTGAGCACTGGTGAAGATTCTGATTACGCCGGAGTGATGTTGAAAAACATGAAAGACTGGCTTGATAATGATCACCATATTCAGGAAATCATGGAAAAATTGCCTCAGATTGACAGGGAGCGTGTCTGCGCCGCCTGATGACGAGGCGCAAGGACAAAGAATGACATGAAAACACAAGTTAAAACAAATAACTGCTCCTTCGAAAGCGGATGTTGCCAGGGTGCCGCCGCAGACAAGCTGGGAAAAATAACCGCTCGACACCTGGGCATCGGTCTTATCTGCCTTATTGCCTGGTATGTTCTTTACAAACAGTTGCTGCCGTTCTCTAATTATTTTACTTACCATTTGTTGAGGTTTGACCCGGGCAGCCATCTTGGATCATCCATCCAGTTTTTTGTTTATGACACACCCAAGGTCATGCTGCTTCTTACCCTCATCGTCTTTGTGGTGGGGATGATCCGCTCTTTTTTCACTCCGGAGCGAACACGTGCTGTCTTGGCAGGCAGGCGTGAATCGGCGGGAAATGTTCTGTCGGCACTCTTAGGCATTGTCACGCCGTTCTGTTCCTGTTCCGCGGTGCCGCTTTTTATCGGTTTTGTCCAGGCCGGCGTTCCCCTTGGGGTGACTTTTTCTTTTCTCATCGCCGCCCCCATGGTCAATGAAATCGCCTTGGTCCTGCTTTACGGTCTGTTGGGTTGGAAGGTCGCCGCTTTGTACATGGCTACCGGGCTTGCTGTGGCCATCATAGCAGGCTGGGTCATTGGGCGTCTCAATCTCGAACACTATATTGAAGATTGGGTACGGGAGATACGCATGGGGGAGCAGATCATCCTGGAAGAGAAACTCACGTGGTATGACCATATGGTGATGGGTAGAACGGCCGTAAAAGACATCGTCGGCAAAGTGTGGATCTATGTGGTGGCGGGTATCGCTGTTGGCGCTCTTATTCACGGGTATGTTCCGGAGAATTTTATGGCTGCCATCATGGGTAAGGGTGCCTGGTGGTCAGTGCCTGCCGCTGTGCTTGTCGGGATTCCCATGTACTCCAATGCCGCCGGCATTGTCCCGGTGGTGCAGGCTTTGTTGAGCAAGGGAGCGGCTCTGGGCACGGTGCTGGCATTTATGATGAGTGTTATCGCCCTGTCATTGCCGGAGATGGTGATTTTGCGCAAAGTTCTGAAACCGCAACTGATAGGTGTCTTTGTCGCCGTTGTGGGTGCAGGTATCCTCTTTACTGGTTTTCTCTTTAACCTGATTATTTAGACTATTGAAAGAGGTGCTATCATGGCCATAACATTCCAGCTTGGCCTTCTCCAGGCACCTTTTACGACCGACTCTTGACGGGCATTTTTCACCGTATGGTTTGAGTATAAATTACAACATGAACAAGGAGAAGATCATCATGGACATCAAAGTTTGCGGCCCTGGCTGCGCAAAATGTCATGAGACAGAAAGAGTGGTCAAGGAAGCTTTGGATGAAGCAGGCGTCCAGGCATCGGTACAGAAAATATCCGATTTCAGCGATATTGCTAAACTCGGGATTTTTGCCACGCCGGCCGTGGTAATTGACGGGACGATCAGATGCACAGGCAAGGTGCCGTCCAAAAAAGACGTACTGTCCTGGCTGAAATAGGAGCAGAATGCCTGGAAAAAAAATTCTCCTCTGTACAGTGATTTCGATATGGTGATCACGGTGGACGGTTATGTCGATGAGAACTGCCCTTTGTTTCCCTGAGCGACTTGAGTCACACATTATCACGTTTTCGATGATCCTCCCAAACTTGCCGCAGGGGAGAAATGTAAAGAAGATGCCCTCGTTCATTGCCGTCGGATCAGAGATAAGATTCGTGATTTTGTCAAAAATATTCAACTATGAACCAAGGAGAGTGACATGCTGATTAAACGTTGGATCATATTTTTTCTGTTTGCCATGTTTTCAACGACCGCCCTTTTTGCCGCTGATGGGACGATTGGAGATTCAGTAAAGGATTTCAGCAATTATCTGCGGGCTTTTGATTATCAGGAACGAAAGGATATGAAAATAAAGTCGGATGAACTGAAAAAACTTTTTAAGGAAGGCAAGGTGCAGATCGTTGATATCCGTTTTCCCGAGGAAACGGCTCTCTGGGGTGTCAGTTTTGCCACGAAGATACCTTTAAACGAACTACCGGATCGACTTGCTGAACTGGATAAAAGTAAGATCATCGTCACGGCCTGCCCCCATTATGATCGTGCGTCCATTGCTCGCCATTATCTCACTTTGCAAGGCTATCAGGCAAAATATCTGGTGGGAGGTCTATTGGGATTGACTGAAGAATTGCGGGGAGATGATGCTCGGGAATTTTATAACGCCAGCCATAAGTGAAAAACACTTCTGGATTTTTCATCTCATACTGGCCTAACTTTGTTAGATGTAGCGGCTCGCCGTTTATCGCCCTGCTGGCCGGTAAGAGATATCGTTGGACGAAGCCGCTACGCGGCAGACGAGCCCCGAGTGAGCTTGTTTGTCCATCATTAACATGTTGTAATCTCACGGTATACGGTAATAGGTAGGGAGTGGCGGAGCAAAGGCAAGGCCGCCGCATCAACCATTACCAAGGAGGTTACGATGAACACCACCATGCCGCACAACAAGCATACCAGAAACACCTGAAATGCCTCAAACTGGGCGGTTTACAGCCAAAGACCATCGACGCCTACGCCAGGGCGATCCGGCGTATCGGCAGTTATTTCGATGGCAGAATTGACAACCTCACATCTGAGCAGTTGCTCGATTATTTCACGGAACTTCTGGACACACATTCCTGGAGCACGGTCAAGCTCGACCTCTACGGTCTGAAATTCTTCTCTTCCGAGGTGCTGCACAAACCCTGGGGGAACATCCCCCTGATCAAGCCTCCCAAGACATCCAGAATCCCTGATATTCTCTCCGTCGAGCAGATAGGGCAGTTGTTTGCCTCTACCAGGATCTTGAGCTACAAGGTCTTCTTCTTTACCTGCTACAGCATGGGCCTGCGCCTTGGCGAGGGCATCCGGCTCACTGTCGGCGACATCGACGCGGACAACATGCGGGTCCATATTCGTGATGCCAAGGGCAACAAGGACCGGCTGGTGCCGCTGCCCGACAAGACCTTGCAGGTGCTGCGGGACTTCTGGGCCATGCACAAGCATCCCCGGTTTCTCTTCCCCAGCAGGAAAAGAGGTCTGAAAAACGTCCACCTTGTTGATCTGCCCCTGGACAGGAGAGGCATACAAACCGCCATGCAGTCCGTCGTCCGAAATCTCGGCATAAAAAAAATCTCATGCCATTCCCTGCGCCACAGCTATGCTACTCACATGCTGGAAGCCGGAGTCGCTCTGCTTGAGCTGCAGCAGATCCTTGGCCATGTCAGCATTCTGACCACCGCCAGATACACCCATCTGACCACAGGAACGGCCAATGTGGATGGAAAGCCAGCTTGACAAACGGCGGCCATGTCAATACTACCTGATCACTTTCACGCTGCCCCGACAGCTGCGGGATCCGGCATGGAAACATCAGAAAACCGTCTACGCCCTGATGTTCACGGCGGGGCAGGATCTCCTGAAATTCTTCACCACTAACGACAAAAAACTGGGCGGATCACCGGGATTCACCGCCATCCTCCACACCCAATCCAGGACCCTGGACTATCATCCCCACATCCACGTTGTCATGCCCGGAGCAAGCATCAACCTGCAAACCAGGCTGTGGAAGGAAAAATCCGGGAAATATCTCTTCAGCCACAAGGCCCTTGCCAAGGGCTTCCGGGCTAAACTGCTCCAGGCCCTGGTCGAAAACAAGCTGCCGGTTCCCCATGATTGCCCCAAACAGTGGGTGGTCGACTGCAAGGACGCAGGCAACGGAGAGGAGGCACTGATCTATCTCGGCCGCTACCTGTACCGGGGCGTCATCCGGGAAAAAGACATCCTGCACTGCCGGGACGGCATGGTCACCTTCCGCTATCGCCATGCCAAAAGCGGAAAAGACCGCAACAGAACCGTCAAGGGCGAGTATTTCCTCTACCTGCTCATGCTCCATGTGCTGCCCCGAGGATTTCGGCGGGCAAGGTCGTATGGCTTTCTCCATGCATGCAGCAAAAAACTCGTCCGCTTCCTGCAACTGCTTCTGCGGGTCGCCCCATGGCGCGCCCTTGTCCGTAGCCTGAAACAACGGCCGGCAATCATCTGCCCGGCCTGCGGGGCCGCCATGGAGATCACCGCGACGATGATTGCCCGACCACCGACCATGGTCGTCCCGTTACGGAAGTAGACTAGCAAGAGGCAACGATATGTAAACGAAAACCATGACATTGCCGAGGACAAAAGCCGGATTGTGCCGGAACGGGACTCCTACGTCCGAAACAAGCCGGAAATCGGCATGAAACAGCATGATACAACACCAAAATCCATTTCAAAGAACATCGAAAGGCCGGTATCCTGCCCCCTGCCGCCTCACAGCCTGATCCGATCCCCTCAGCACCAATAAGTTCTTTTCTATATAGACCACCGGGCTCGTCCAACCACCGGTTCAGATTGTGGCTCGCTGCGCTCTCACAATCTAACCTTGTTCGTTTTGTCCATATCAACAAAAGTAATACTGGGATACCGATTTCTGAAATAATACCCTTTGTTCTGGCGCAAGAGATAATCAAGAAAGTAGTGCCCGCCGATTGAGTCCCGCAAAAAAAAGGCCGCCCTTATCGATTCATCACCGTACTTCCGCACAAGTTTTCTGATGAAATTCGGACTGATAGAGTTTTCAAAAATCAAGCTGTTAACCGCGTGAAGCTCATCTTGTGACAAATCCTTCCCTTTCTTTTTGAGACCACTCAGAAGAGAATCAAATTCGATCCAGATTTCCATCCCTTCGTCTGGGTTATAATACACACAACAACCATTCTTTGACTTCAGGATTTCTTTCGGCAAGGATTTCGAAAAATCAGGAACCTTGATCTTTTTTCTTTCTGCAGGAACAGACTTAATGGCTTTCATTCGAATCTCAAAGGATTCTTGTAAAAGTTTCTGCATAGCTTCTGCCATGGATTTTCCATCAGGGAACGCAAGCAAGTCATCACCGGCAAATTTTCGGAACTGTTCGTATTGATCCTTGTTGGAACGCCTGGCTTTGTCGGCGAGCTCCTTGCAGTATCGATAGGCAATAGTTCTTGTGGACAATAAGAAATCCGCTTTAAGTTTCTTGAGATCGCCCACAGAAACGTTATCAAATCTTTGTTGTGCTCCAGACCAATACCATTCCCCTTTGTACGGAACCAGACTTCCAAAGTAGATATGATCCTTGTCGAAACTTTTAAACGAATCTCCGATTCTGACAGAATATTTTTGATCATTGATCAGGTTCAAAAATTCCGTGACGCTGCCAGGAATTCCCGAAACTTTATAGAAAGCGGTATGCCTTTCATACCAACTCCGGATACAGGATTTTTCTTTAGCTGAGATGTCGAGTATTTCTGACAGGATGTCAATTGCGCCAAGTCCTGACCAAATGGTCGTCTCCTGATTCAGGAAGTCATCGATATTTGCAACTTCCTTCCCTCCCCCCTGGTCAGTAATGTAATTCTTGAAACATTGCCTGAAGAGATAAGAATGCGTCCCCAGCCAAATCAGCTTCTTTTTGACATCCCATCCGTATTCATTTGAAGAGGTTAATAATGCCTTGATGCTGGAGTCTTTCGGGATGGTCTGAAAATTATCTCTCAAAAATCGTGAAAGTTCGCCGGCAAAGAAAACGAGATCACGATGATGGGGTGAACAAATGAGTTCCGGCTTGAGCAGTTTATAATAGACATAAAGCAGGTACTGGATACGGAGTGGATTGATGCCCTCTGTTGGCATATCTGACCCAGGCTCAAGAATCAATGGAAGCTTAGTCTCGAAAAACTGCAGGTTATAGGCTTCCATGGTTTCCCATATTCCAATTCTATTGTGCAGGTCTTCACCGAATTCAACTAACATCTGAGCGACATTGTGTATTTGGCTGGCGGAAAGACGAAATGTGTTATGCTCAAACAATTTCTGCTTGTTTCGTATCAACCTGGATATTTCCTGGATAATTTTCGACAGGTATTTATCCCCAGCGCCTTGAAAGCCTTCAGGTCTGTCTAAACGATAAGTCAGAGAAAAAATCTTGTTGAGCATCATGGGAACCAATATGATATGGGAGGTCGTTAGGATAATATTTGTGACGATGAATTAGAATATCCTGCATAACAGCAGGGAATAGAAAAATCAAATTTTCCCTGATACGTGTTCATTTTTTACCCCGAGACGATCAGTGTTGGTCTTTGTAAATCGAAAAGACCAATCCTTGAATTTTCTTGTTTTTTTCCCCCAGTGTTTTATTTTAAGATCAGCCTTTAAGTTAAAATAACAAAAGATCTTATTTGAGGTTTGAGGCACGCCGAATGAAACGAGAACTTCAGGGACGTTACGTTACCATATCTACGGTAGTTGAAAAAGCACGGGCCTTTATTCCCAAGCCGCTGCCGCCGCAACCGGCTATAGATTGGACGCCCGAACTTCGCAATAAGTTCGACCGGGCGATACTGGAGCTGGGCAGGCTGGACAGCGTCTCAACGTTTCTGCCTGACGCGTCGTTGTTTCTTTATATGTATGTTCGCAAGGAAGCTGTACTTTCTTCTATGATCGAGGGAACGCAATCGTCTCTTTCGGATCTTCTGTTGTTCGAACTGGATCAGGCACCGGGAGTTCCTTTGGATGACGTGAGAGAGGTCAGCAACTATGTCGCGGCGCTGGATCATGGCTTGCGCTTGTTGGAAGACGGATTGCCCCTGTCTTTGAGGTTGTTCAGGGAGATACATGGCAAGTTGCTGGCCAAGGGGCGTGGCAGTAACCAGACTCCGGGCGAATTCCGCCGCAGCCAAAACTGGATCGGTGGCACTCGACCGGGCAACGCAGCCTTCGTTCCTCCTCCGGCCGAAGCGGTGCCAGAGTGCATGAGCAAACTCGAACTATTTCTGCATGACCAACCTGAGCCGAGTCCTGTGCTTCTCAAGGCAGCCTTGGCACATGTGCAATTTGAGACAATCCACCCGTTTCTCGATGGTAATGGCCGTCTAGGTCGTTTATTGATTACGTTACTTTTGTGTGAGAAGAAAGTTTTACGCCAGCCAATGCTTTATCTTAGCCTCTACTTCAAGACACACCGTCAGTACTACTACGAGTTACTCAATAACGTTCGTCTGACCGGCGACTGGGAGGCTTGGCTCGATTTTTTCGCTGAAGCGGTCATCGTCACTGCTGCACAGGCCGTCGAAGCAGCACAGCGGCTATTTGACTTGTCGAACAAGGATCGAGAAAAAATTGGCACACTCGGGCGGGCGTCGGCTTCCACGTTGCAGGTTCACAGGGCGTTGATGGAGCATCCTATTGCCACCTCTGGTTCCTTGGTGGAGAAAACCGGTATCACGCCGGCCACGGTTAACAAAGCCTTGGGGCACCTGGAGCAACTGGGCATCGTAGGGGAGCTTACCGCACAAAAGCGTAATCGGCTTTTCAGTTACGCAGGGTATGTAAAAATCATGAGCGAGGGCACCGAATTGCCGGGACGGTGATGGATGAAAGAAAGCAATAAAAAGAGACGACTGGCAGATTTGGGGGCGGAGGCTTTGGCAGACGCTTTTCTCGAATTGGCAACCCATGATGATGCAGCCGACGACCTTGTGGAACGGCTGATTGCCACTCCCAAGGAAAACATTAACAGATTCAAGAAGAAACTCTCCAGCCTTAAACGTTCACGGCGGTTCATTCAGTGGGGCGAATCCGCTGCTTTTGCCCACGAGCTGGAAACTCTGCTGCAGGATTTGAAGACGGGCGTGGATGATCCTTGCTTGGGAGCGGAATTATCAGTCGCCTTTTACGAGACTGACAAAGGGGTTCTGGGCAACTGCGATGATTCCAGCGGTCATGTCGGTGATGTGTACCGATTCGACGCCAAGGAGCTTTTCATCGGTTATGCCCAATGTTGTGGTGCCAAAGACTGGCTCGCCAATCTCGTGATTAAGCTGAGCCTAAAGGATGATTACGGAGTACGGGACACGTTGATCGATTGCGCGGTGGAGTATCTTCCCGAACCCAATATTCGGGTAATGATTCAAAAGCTTCAGGGATTGGCTGATAAGGAAAAAGAGGAATATCAAAAACGACATTGGCTCCATCTCGTTGAATCCCTTGCCCGGCAGATCAAGGATGCTCCGCTGTTTGAAAAAACGCGAATCGCCTCTTGGGGCAAACTGTCCACGGCTGCTTGCGTTGACATCGCTCAGGTTTACCTTAAAAACGGCGACGCCCGAACCTCCCTGAATTGTGCCTATTCCATTGAAGTCGGGGCCACCTGTTCCATTGATTCCGGCCACCCTTACCGGAGCGGAGCGACGCAGTATTTTTTCCTTTACCGTCAGTTTCCTTATTCTGTCAAGTTGGCGTTTTTCTTTCTCATAGAAACTCCTTTCATCCTAAAAACGGTTCAACTGCCGTTTTTAGGTTAATTGGATCTAAGTGCCCTCTGGCAACCTTAAATTCGTGAATTAATTTTTTGATCAGCTGTTACGGTAATGCATTAGTCTATGGGCTTTCATATTTATAACCAACGCCGTAAACAGAGTGGATTATCTCAAGATCAGGAGCTACCGTGAAAATTTTTTTGCGGAGTTTTTTAATATGGCTGTCGATGGTTCGGTCGCAGACAATACGTCGATCAGTATAAATACTATCCATAAGTTGGTCACGGGTGAAAATTCGTCCTGGTTTTTTGGAAAGAATATTCAGCAGTTGGAATTCCACGGCCGTCAGATCCAACTTCCGGCCCTGCAGGGTTGCAACATAACACTCTGGATCGAGTTCCAGAACCTGATTGTTCTGCACAGTAGCTGAACTGCGCCGCAGAACTGCTTTTACTCTTGCCAATACTTCGCGGGGGCTGAAAGGCTTACAGATATAGTCGTCAGCGCCCAGCTCAAGGCCGAGCAACCGGTCTATTTCATCGACCCGGGCAGTAACCATAATTATCGGCACACTGGAAAAGCTGCGTATCTCTTTGCAGATCTCAAGCCCGTCTTTTCCGGGTAACATCAGATCCAGAAGAATAAGAATAGGTGTATATTCTTTTACCCAGGAAACCACAGCAGTTCCGTCACTGATGCACTCTGTTGCATATCCTGCCTGCTGTAGATAATCACGGTGTAAATCAGCCAGCCGTGGTTCATCTTCTACTATCAAAATTGTCTTTTCCATTACAAAGCCCTTTTAGGCACTCAACGGCAGTTTGATTTGAAACTCAAGACCACCATGGGTTGAATGATGAGCGGTGATGGTTCCCTGGTGGGCATCTAGAATGTTTTTACAAATAGCCAAACCAAGCCCTGCTCCGCTTTTTTCGCGATTACGAGAAGAATCGACCCGGAATAACCTGTCAAAAAGTTTTGACAGGTGCTCTGATTCTACGCCCGGAGCTGAATCTTGAAAAGATATCTTCATATGATCTTTATCCTTTTTGACAGCTATTTCCAGTTTTCCGGGAGCATCAGTATACCGCAAACTGTTTTCCAGGATATTCGTAAAAAGCTGCTGCAGGCGATCAGGGTCGGCAAGGAGAAAATGAGAAAAGTTTGACGGCATCGTTACGTTCAAAACAAGTCCCTTATCGTGAAAACGTTTTTCAAACAGCTCAACAGATTCCTTCAGGATACCCAGTGGATCGACTTCTATTTTTTTATAGGTCAAAGCACCAATGTCAGACATTGAAAGCTCATAGAGATCATTGACCAAATGTTGCAGATGCATGATTTCGCCATGGAGCAGCTCAAGGTTCTGGGGTGTAGTCTGGCGGATTCCGTCCTGCAAAGCTTCAACTTCACCTCGCAGTACTGAAAGAGGGGTGCGCAGTTCATGGGAAATGTCCGCAACCCATTGTTGACGAGCCTTTTCGTTTTTCTCAAGAGTCATAGCTAAAATATTAAAATCAGCGGAAAGTTGCCCCAACTCATCTCCAGTACGGACAGGAATACGAGTTTTGAACTTCCCTGCAATCAGCCTGCGGGTTCCCTTGGCCAATTCCTTGATGGGGAGCAGCAGATGACTTGTTACTGGAAAAGTAAGGAGCATTGATAATCCAATCATAGCGAGCGTTACCAGGAAAAAAGTTTCCGTTTGCTGTTCAACAAAGAGCAGATCTCCCGAATGTGTAAGATCTGTGACCGGTATCAGGCCCAAATAGCCGATAACTTCATCCTGGTAATGAATCGGGCGCAGGGTGAGACTGCCTTTATGGTCGACAGGTCCACCAATGACCCACTGTTTGTCTGCATCGTAAAGAATGATCCTCGGGCCTATGCCTCTTGGATCGATTGGTGGGGGGGGATGAGAAAATTGTTCACTTTCTCCTTTTCTCAGACGGGGCGCCCCTTCTGGGTGTACCGAGAACAGGTCTTCATGAAGGCTACGCCAAAGAGGATGATTATGGACAATAAACTGCCAGTCATGTTGTTTTGCGTAATAGCTGGTCAACTGCTCTGCCAGCTGGTCAATCTGCGCCAGTTCCTGGCTTTTAACGTAATTGAGAAAGCCGCGATCAAAGCTCCATTGGAGGAACAGAAAAAGACCGGCAGCGACAGCGGTACTGGTTAATAAAAGAGTAAAAAAGAGTTTGTGTCGAATACCTGGTTTCACATGAACCTCTTCTGTAAATAATCACCTTGAATAAGAAAGACAGAAACTGACCATTGATTCTTTAGCTCCCCATCGGGAAACGACCGTTTTTAAAACGTTTTTTCCCCGTCTCCTAGTGTTGGTTGATCTCTCTGGGGCAATAAAACCATAATAAAACGTAAATGTGGAAGAAATATGAAACAGTTGGAAAAAGATACTTTTCATCCAAAGACAACATATTTTCTCGGCACAAGTCAATATCCACATTTCTTCCTTATTTGTTCCTCATTTCATCGCTATTTTTTTTATACAAGAACAGATGCACAAAAAAAAATCTTAACTGAGTATGGGGTTGATTAGCGGGAAATGGGATAGTCGTCTTCTTTTAAGGCATATGCAAACAGAATAAAGGAGGTAAAATATGATCAACAGCATAAGCAACATGAGCAGTTCCATGCTGATGATGCCCAGCAGCGGCATGAAGGGGCCACCGCCACCCCGGGATCAGGATGTCTTTCAGGTGGCGGATACCAATGCCGATGGGGTGGTTTCCCTTAGCGAGCTTGAGGTGCTGACGGCAGGAATCGAAGAAGTAACCGGTACCACCATTAATGCTGATGAGGCTCTCAGCAGCTTTGATGCCAATCAAGACGGTGGTCTGAGTGGAGAGGAATTGCTGCTCATGATGACCAGTAACGGCCTTGCCCCTCCCAATATGACGGGAGGTGAAGGGACTGACTTTGGCATGAAGCCCCCTCCGCCACCCAGGGGGCAGGCAGTGTCCGCCTATGAGCAAAGCAGTAATTATGACCAGATAGCTCAATTAATTGAGTTGTTACAAAGTAAATACAGTGATGAAGAGTACGTTCCGATTAACGTAATGTCTTAACGGGATCTCATTTCGAGATGATATTGCCGAACGTAAACTAACCAGCATGGCTGGTCCAGGCTGGCCAGCCACAACGAACCATGAAAGTCTTGCGCTCCGTCATGGCTAATTTCGAACCCGGGCAGACTTTCATATAAAGAGCTTTATTCAGGAGACGATCTATCCCGACCTGGCCACTGCTGAATTTTCGCCTCATTTGCTGTTCTTCGCACTATGTCATTGTCCTGATTCCGGGAAACCCCTGAATCCCATGAGGGGATTTAATGCGGTATCAAGGCATATTCTTAAACCAAACAAATTTGCCGGATTCCCAAGTAGTCCTTCCTCTCTTCCTGCTACCGGGGAATCCGGCATCCCCCAATGATCCCGCTTTCAATCATCAACGACCTGGCGACAGGCCTGCTCACACTTTTAATCTTACAAAAAATAACAAAATCCCCGTTCAGCCTTAACTTCCATATTTCCTCCCTATTTGTTGCCCATTTGTTCACTATTTTTAAAAACAACCACACAGCATAGACCGATTGAATATTTGGAATGCTACCCCTAACAACAAACAGGTCGAATGACCAAAACGGAGACGCGACATGGAAACAAATAAAGTTTTTACGGTAACCGCAGTGCTGACAATTTTGCTCGTTATGCCACTAGCCGCCTGTGCCCAAAATAATGGCCGTCGTCAGGGACCACCACCTGAGGCGATTGAGGCATGTGAAAATAAAAATGCAGGTGACAGCGTAAAGTTCACCGGACGAAGAGGTGAGTCACTGGAGGCCACCTGCCAGGAAATTGATGGTCAACTGGTTGCTGTTCCTGAAGGCATGCCCCCTGGCGGCCGGAAGTAAAAAAATGATGAGATCTTGCTTCCGACAATGAATGGAAAATATGCTGGAAGCATGACCCCATCACGGGGCTGAGCAGTCAACAAAAAACATTCAAGAAAGTAATTATTGAAGATACAAAATCCAGATATCTCTTCAAAGGAACCACCCATGCTGAAAGAACTTGAGAGCACAGAGCAATTCATGGCTGAGATCGAAGTATTGCGCCGGAAAATTGCCGAATTGCGAGGGATTGAACAGCGCTGCCGGCAGGCCGAAGCAGCACTCAAGTCACTCGAAGAAAGAAACCGGCTTCTGGGTGACAGCTCTCCGCTCGGAATTCTCACTTTTAATACCCAGGGACGCATAACCGGCATCACCCGGAAAATGCTGAAAATGCTCTCCTGGCCCCCTGTCGACGACCCAAAATCAATGAGACTGTCCGATTGTCAGACCATGGTTTCTTCAGACGTTTTTACCGATATTCAGCGCTGCATTGATCAAAAGAAAGCGATCATCGTCGAACATCCTTACACCGCTCCCCAAGGGGACGTCGCTTACTTGCGCTACTATCTCAGTCCTCTAACTGGAGCCGATGGCTCTGTCAGTGAAATTATGGTCATGGTTGAAGACTATACTAATCTGAAAAGAACGGAGAAGGCGCTCAGGGAAAGTGAGATGCGGTATCGCCTGTTGTTTCAATCAGCACCCATCGCTCTGGTCGAAAGAGATGCTTCCCAGCTGAAGGCTCATCTCGAACAACTGCGCGCATCCGGGATCTCTGATTTCAGAAAATACCTGGAACGAAATCCCTCCCAGGTACAGCATTGCTGGTCATTGATAAAAAGCGGCGATTATAATCCGGCCTACTTGGAACTAATGGATCTTACGAACAGTGATGAGCCCAGCGGTCCCCTTTTGCCAACCGACTCAAAGGCTTTTTGGGAAATGGCTCTGGAGATCATCCTGGTGATTGCCGAGGGACGCAACGCAAACGAACGGGAATTAACACTGGTAACGGCCACAGGCGAGTCCAAGTTTGTTTTGGGAAAATCACTGGTTGTCTCCGGTCACGAGAAGACCATGGAACGGATGGTGGTTGCCCTGGTAGACCTCTCTCCGCGAATAAAGGCGGAAAAGACCCTGCGGCAAAGCGAGCACCGCTTTAGGAATGAGGCCTTACGAGATAATTTAACCGGCCTGTTCAATCAACGTTATCTCTACCAGTCTCTCGCTGAATTAATTGAAGGTGCTCAAATCAATGGCACCCAAATCTCCATGATTTTCTTAGATCTGGACCATTTCAAACAGATCGTTGACGCTCACGGTCATCTCAATGGCAGTCGGGCAATCCGCCAGGTAGCGCTCACCATCGACAATTGTCTGGCAAAACCGGCTTATGCCGTAGCCTTTGCCGGGGACGAATTTGTGGTGGTCCTGCCGGGAATGGATCAGTCCCAGGCATTACAAAAAGCTGCTGAAATCCGGTCCCGGATAAAAGATACCGTCTATGTACTGGAAGAGGATATTGAGGTCCGCCTGCAGGCCAGTTTTGGCATAGCAACCTGGCCTCAAGATGCCAAGGAGTTAAACGGCCTGATTGCTGCGGCCGACCAGGCCTTGTTCACCATCAAGGATGCCGGTAAAGACGCCATTGGTCAATTTCAAAGACAAGAGTGGAATCAATCGTAATCGATATGGCGGCTACAATCAAAAAAGCAGCCAGTAAATTTGAGGAAGAAAAAAAAATCATGCCCATAAAAAGTATAAAAGGCTGTATCGGCTGCGGGATATGCGTTCTAACCTGTCCCACAGATGTTATCCGTCAGGATGCAAAGACGAAAAAAGCGTTCATCAAGTATCCGGCAGATTGCCAGATATGTCACTTATGCAGGATGTATTGTCCTGTCGATGCAATCACAATAACACCGGATAAATCGATTCCGGTGATTGTTTCTTGGGGGTAAAAAATGAGTGCATATATCAAAAGCATTTTTTTTAGACAGGCAGTACTGGCTTTTACAGGCATGCCTCTGCTTATCAGGGCAATGGGTAATTTTCCGGAGCGCTCATTATTGAAGGAATCACTTTCCATCATGACTATTCTGGCCTTTTGCCAGATGATCGGCCAGTTTTTTTGGGCACGGACGAACAGAGGCGTTGTCCAGGACCTTACGATGAGAAACGTCATAAAATATCATAAAATCATCGGCTATATATTCGCAACAGCTCTCCTTATCCACCCTGTTCTGCTGGTGGTCCCACGGTTTTTTGAGTCAGGTGTTGCCCCTGCAGATGCTTTTTTTACAATCATTACCACCTTTACAAGCCAGGGGGTTGTCCTTGGCATCATTGCCTGGTGTCTCATGCTGACACTTGGCGTCACTTCCCTTGCCCGTAAAAAGTTGCCGATGAAATACACGACCTGGCGGTTTTTTCACGGCATTCTGGCCATGCTGTTTATTTTTTTTGCCACATGGCATGTCATCGATCTTGGCCGCCATACATCTCCAGCCATGGCAGCCTTTATTATCATTTTGTCTACAGCTGGAGTTTTGCTTCTTCTGCAGACCTACTTTTTAAAAAATCTGAAAATCCAGTGAGGACTCAATGAATACATTTAATAATTCTAAAGACATATCCCGCCGAAAATTCATGGCGGTTGCCGGGGGGGCAGCGGGGCTTGCGGCTCTAGCTGCCATGGGCGTATCTGCGGGGAACGAAGGGTACAAGGCCAATATCCCTGAAGTTGATATAGCTAAAATGACATATGACAAAAACGAAGTAGATGTACTTGTGGTGGGAAGCGGTATCGCCGGCCTTTTTGCCGCGGTCAAGGCCCATGATGCCGGTGCCAGGGTACTCATGGTTTCCAAAGGCAGACTCGGCTCATCCGGCCAGACACCGTTTGCCAAGGGGATTTTCGCCTATGATCCGAAAAATGCTAAAATGAGCCTTGATCAATTTGTTGAAACAGTCTCCCGCTCTGCCCTGGGTACGAATAATCCAGTATTCACACGGCAGATGGCAGAGCACTCCCTGGCCCGGGTGAATGAATTAAAGGAGTGGGGCTTTTTTGATTCCCCTCTCTATCATGATTCTTTTTCCAAACCTCTCATCCAGCGGAAAATTCCGGTGATTGAACGGGTGATGCTGACCCATCTTATCAAAGAAAAAGATAGAATCACAGGCGCTGCAGGTTTCAGTATGGATGAGGCGAAGATTCATTTTTTCACGGCAAAGAGTGTTATTTTGTGTACTGGGGCAGGAGGATTTAAACCAAACGGTTTTCCCATCTGCGACCTGACCCACGATGGCACTATTATGGCTTATAATATTGGCGCTAAAGTTACCGGCAAGGAGTGGAATGACGGACATCCTGGTCAAGCTGTAAATGCGGCAGCCTGTTTTGACGGATGGCATGGTATGTTTGAAAGAAAACCCGGTATAACCGGTATTGAAGTACACCATGATCTCGGTGTGGATTTGAATTATATGGCCTACATGTCAGGAGGACCACTTGCCGGGGGACCTCCGGGTATGGAGAGAGATAATGCCATTGAGGGAGGACCGTATAGACCTGCTGAATTTAATCAAAGCAGATCTCCAGAAGGAGAACATGGCCCGGACAAAGGACCTCCAAAGGGCTCCAAAGAGGGCGGAGCGCCTCCGGGCAGAAGAGGAGTACCTGTTGGCGGATCCTCTGCCGGTATGTCGATTCACAAGTCGGAGGGATTAGTGCCCGTTAACGATAAATGCGAATCAACCATTCCTGGATTGTATGCTGCAGGTGATGCATTAGGTTCATACATGGCCGGTGCCATTTATACCCAGATTGGCTCATCGTTAGCTGGCTCTGCCGTGCAAGGTGCAATCGCTGCCGAGGCTGCTGCTGAATACTGCCAAGAAATAGAAATGCCCACTATTTCAAAAGCCAGGCTCACGGAAGTAGAGGACGAGATACTTGCACCTTTGAAAAGAAAAGCCGGTTACAGTCCTGCCTGGGTGACACAAACCTTACAAGGCATCATGATCCCAAATTTCATCATATACATTAAAAAAGAGAACCTGCTCAAGGCGGCATTGGCTTATATCGAAGAATTACGTGATCACCACATGCCAATGCTCAGGGCGGCTGATATGCATGAGCTCAGACTGGCCCATGAGACCGGCAACATGATTATCAGCGCTGAAATGAAGCTCAAGGCCTCGCTCATGCGTAAAGAGAGTCGGTGCAGCCACTATCGACTCGATTATCCCGAGTTGGATTATAAAAACTGGCAGGCGTGGATCAACATTTATATGGACAGTGACGGTAAGATGAAACTCGAGAAACAACCATTTTCAAGTTGGCCTTCATGAGGAAATGCCATAGGTATGAATAATATAAGTTTATTTATAATAGCACAGTGGAATCACGCACACTCTCCAAAAGAATCTTTCAAACCTTACCATTCATCCTTTCTCCGATCGACATCAGATCAGGCACACTGAAAAAAGATGGCGTAAGAAGGTTTATTTCGCGGCCTGTGACGCCGCACTCCGCATATACTTCGCGCCAGTTTCGCATGGTTTCTACAATCAGTTTAATAGTCTCACTCGCCTCATCCACAGACAGACCAAATCGTTCAGCCCTGCTCAAGGCATTTTCCAAGGTTGCTTCTCTTCCACTTTCTCCTACACCCATGGCCAGCCGAAAATTTGTGCCAACACCCGGGAAAGACGGCGAGGGAACTATATCGTATGCCGGAGAAAGCGATATTTGGGCCCGATCATTCACCAGAAAACCATGGTTTCGTGGATGATCATCAGTATTCCGAACAAGGATATTAAAGATCATCCGACGGTAAAGGGCATGAATGTCTGCGATCGGCACCTGGCGTCGCATAGTGTCGGCGATGGCCGCATAATCCCAGCGGAGGCGGTCGCCTTCATCCCACTGCATGAGTGACAAGGCACTGACAAACCCTGATCGCCTCCATCCATTCTCAAGTTTTTCCCGATCAAAACGACGACTGAGGAAAATATCCTTAGTGCCGACCGTGACTATCTGCATCTCGGGAATGTCTATCCCGCAGCTCCCGGCAAGCGTCATAGTTGCATACTCGATACGGGGAATATTTAGGGTATCCCCCCGGGCTGGAAATTTGGCGATCCACAATGCCTCATTCCACTCCACGGTGCATTTGGGCCGCGCTCCACCCATACTTGTGCCTTGGCGGAGAAGCTGTAAAAGGTGATCTTCAGCTCGCTCCCCTTTCTCTATTTTTTCGGCGGCAAGAAGGACATCAGCCAATTGATTGAAATGGGGAGGCTTAAGGTCAGGCTCGGGATCATCGGGAGATAGTCGAAAATCAAGATTGCCGACTCGTGTAGCGTTTGATGCCAGAAGATAATCAAGCTCGGAAATGGCTTCTGCCGGAACCTCGGCTTCTGTGGCAATGATCAATCTTCCCCAGTAATCCGGAGCGGCATCACGGAAAGCGCCATAGATTCCGCCATTTGTTATGACCTCACGAGGACTCGGGCCGAGTGGCAAAGCAACGGGATCAACCGGCAGGGCCTTACTGCGCTCAATGTATCTCCGCCCATATGAGAAACTGCCGATACCGGCATCAGCATCGTGAGAGAAAATGCCGGCGGGGACAGATGTTGTCTCATTGGGCAAATAGATAAATACAGCTATTTTTCTTTCTCCCATATTGTCTTGCCTCCCGTGTTAAAAATCCAGATCATCCTTGCTTTCTGCTGGGCGCACTCTCTTTGGCAGACGTTGTCGCTCACGATAGATTCCTACTTTATCATTTTCAGGAAGGGCAATTTCATACAGGTCTTTCTCAAGACCCAGCACCCAGAGAGCAGAAGTAAACACCGCAAGCGATACTCCAGGGTCGCCATTCTCCAATCGGGACAGGGTTTTTCTTGTGACAAACATACGGGAAGCCATATCTTGCATGGTTATAGCGCGTCGTTTCCTGGCAATTCTGATCCTCTCTCCCAGTTGCGAGATAAGTTTTGCAGCTTCAGCAGGAAAACTCTCTCTTGATCGGACTGTTCGTATCATATAAAACCCCTTGTCGCTTTCTAAGTATCATCTAGTACACAATACCCTAATGGACAGCAAGAGTCATCGTTAAACTTTATATATTTTTTCTGGATATGACGACGATGGGCTCAGATGAGTCAAAACAAGCTGCTGGTAGTCTAAAATGAAATTGAATAAACTATTTCTGAAGACACTCCCTGAGTTGAACCCAATTCAGAAAAATTCTGTTTATCCGCCAACTATGGACACTTTCCGGGTCATTTCCACATTCAAAAAAGACACGGCGGTTCAGCAAGAAAAAGACATTCAGTTCCTAACCCGATCTATATCAGAAAATAGCAGTATAAAGACTTCCGCTAGAGTATAAAACACTGAACGTCTAACAATTTCCCGCCATCAAAAAGGTCAAGCTATTGAGAATATTGAGAATATTGAGAATAGCGTTTTATCAATAATTGCACATCGATTGTGTGTTCACGGATTCACCTTTTTGCCCGCAACTATTGATCCTAAAAACGGCAGTTGAACCGTTTTGATTTTGCTGTAATATGCCTTAACCACAGAACAAATCAACCAAAAACCATGATTAAGGAGTTCACCAAATGGGTGAGACTACTTTAGCCACCAGAAGCGAGTTCCAACAACCCGTTGGCCTTGATACTTATGCAGGTAAAATTCATGTGGAATGGGATCCACAGGCAGCAGTCACCCCTTTGGGTCAACTACCATTCTTTATCTCTTTTCTCAAGACAACAGGCCTCTATGACAATTTCGTGGAAACCTGCCCTTTACAGTATACTAGTCCGAATGCACCATCGAAACGGGATGTCCTTGGTACTATACTGATGTCAATTCTTGCCGGCCACAATCGTTACGCCCACATTACTTCCATCCGATTTGATTCGGTCAATCCAGATCTCTTAGGAATGGAGAAAGTGTTGAGCGAGGATGCCGTACGCCGTGCCTTCAAAGCCATTGATGAAAATTCCGGTGTCACCTGGCTTGACCAACAACTTGCCATTTCAACGAATTCGGCAATATCCCTCGGATCATGGATTCTGGATAC
>JAZDEG010000011.1:0-351931 GCA_043809085.1 Pseudomonadota bacterium
ACCCCCAATACCCAATCTCCTATCCCCAATAGCCAATAGCCAATACCCAAGAGCCAAGAGCCAAGAGCCAAGAGCCAAGAGCCAAGAGCCAAGAGCCAAGAGCCAAGAGCCAAGAGCCAAGAGCCAAGAGCCATTATGAAAGACATCACAGAAATATCAAAACAGTTGAAAGAAAAATTGCCTCTATTGTCTTCGAAATATAAGATAGAAACTCTTGGCCTTTTTGGTTCTTATGTTCGGAATGAGCAACAGGAAGACAGTGATCTTGACCTGTTGGTAAGTTTTTCCGAGCCTCCTGGTCTGTTGAAATTCATGGAGTTGGAAAATTATTTGTCTGATATTTTGCATACAAAAGTTGATCTGGTCATGAAAGAAGCTCTCAAGCCCAATGTAGGAAAAAGGATATTGAAAGAAGTGGTTATGCTATGAGAAATGGCCGGCTATCAATTGATTACCTTGAAGACATTCTTGATGCGATATCAAAATCGCTATCTTTTGTTCACGGAATGACAAAAGAAAAGTTTTTTCAAGATGATAAAACCGTTTTTGCCGTAATCAGGGCATTAGAGATAATTGGGGAAGCTGCTAAAAAGATACCGGAAGACACACGATGTAAATATCCGGATCTGCCGTGGCGAGAAATGGCAGGCATGCGAGATAAGCTTATTCACGACTACATAGGCGTTAATCTCGAAGTCGTGTGGAAGACAGTTTTTGAAGATCTGCCGATCCTGGAGAAAAATCTTCGTAAGGCCATTTCCTCAGAAAATAATCCATCGGCTACAAGCCATCAGCCATGAGCAATGAGCCAAAACCCCATGAGCCAACCCCAATGAGCCGTCAACCACAGGCCAAGAGCCGACCCTCTTCAATCATTTTTCTGTCCAGAAAAGCTCAATGGTTGATCTTGTCCGTCTTGCTGCTTGTCCTTTACCGAAATGTTCTGCTGAAATGGGGGCTGGATCTATGGAATGATGACAATTATTCCCATGGATTGCTCATTCCTTTTATTTCTTTATATTTTTTCAGAATACAATTTGCGTCTCTAAAACAAGCGAAAGTCAGCTCGAACAGTCCAGCCTTGTTGATAGTTCTTGTCGGTTTGTTTCTTTTTATTCTTGGGTCGATCGGAGGAGAATTCTTTTCGAAACGTATTTCGTTCATCATAGTCTTGTATGGACTGATCGGTTTTCTTGAGGGGAAAGAAGTTGCTAAAATTTTACGGTTTCCAGTTCTGATCTTGTTTTTCGCGGTTCCTTTGCCATACATTTTGTATAACGCTGTTGCGTTTCCTTTGAAAATCATTGCCACAAAGGTAGCGGTAGGGATTTTACATCTCTCTGGAATGTCCGTTTTCAGGGAGGGGAATATCGTCCATCTGCCGCATACAACACTAGAAGTGGTAGATGCATGCAGCGGTATAAGATCTCTTATGACGTTAATCACCTTGGCCTTTTTTCTTGCATGCGTGATGCACAAAAAAATTTTCAAACGTCTGTTGATAATGGCCATGGCAATACCCATTGCCGTTTTGGCCAATGCCGTCCGTGTTGCTTTAAATGGCATCCTGACAAAATATAATCCGGCTTGGGGCACAGGATTTTGGCATGAATTTTCTGGATGGATGGTATTTGTTTTTTCATTTGTTGCTCTCTGGGCAATTTCTTTCTTATTTGCGAAATTGCCCCAAGTACCATCAGATATCAGCCGTCATCCATCAGGGATGAGCTAATCTCCATCAGGCAATAAACCAGATTATGAAACATTTTTTCATTTCAGCGATACTTCTCATTTCAGTGATCGTTTATGTGAATTTTTTAAGCTCAGTACATGCCGTTCCTCTTCTGCGCCCTCTTGGTGATTTTCCTCACAAGCTGGGTGGATTTTCCATGGTCGGGGAGCAAGAATTCAACGATACAATAATGAATATTTTGGGTGTTGATAATTATATCATGCGCGAATACAGAGACCAAAAAGGTTATTCCATTTGGCTCTATATCGGCTACTATGAGTCTCAGTCAGAAGGAGAAATGATTCATTCTCCAAAGCACTGTATGCCCGGTAGTGGCTGGAATCCTGTTCAGACGAAAGAAGTCTCTCTTCCCGATCCTCGGAACGAAAATTCATTGATTGTAATCAACCAGATGCTCCTGCAAAAAGGGCTTGAAAAACAGCTTGCTTTTTATTGGTATCAAGGTCGGGGCAGAATTGTTGCTAATGAATATTGGGATAGGGGATATATGGTACTTGATTCAATTTTAAAGAGAAGGTCTGACGGAGCACTGATTCGTATTACAGGATCAGTGAATGATTTGCCGGCTGATGTTGAGCACCAGAAGGAATTTATCACTATTTTATTAGATAATATTAATTTGTATCTTCCCCTATAACTTTGTATTTTCTTATCATTGTTTTTATTTGGTTTTACGTATGAATTTGATCCTATGAATTTGATCCTAATTGTAAATCAAAACAAGAAAAGGTGAAAAGGTATCATGCACATTGATCATATTGGCATAGTTGTTAAGACAATAGAAGAAGGGATAATTCACTGGCAAAGAATTTTTGGATATCGTCAAATGACAGAACCAATCATAAATACACGTCAGAAAGTAAGAGTGGTATTTATGGGAAAAGAGAATTCTCTCTCTGTAAAATTGGTCGAACCAATAGATGAAAGATCGGCAATATATGGTTTAGCTAAAAGAGGGGGAGGGCTACATCATTTATGTTTTAAGTGTAATAATTTGGCTGAGGAATTAATAAAACTTCAGAATTTTGGATTACGCTTGCTTTGCCCTCCCCAACCAGGCGAAGCATTTGAGAATGAGAATATAGCTTTTGTTTTTGCTAAGCAAGGATTAAATATTGAACTTATTGATACAGAAAAGCGAGCTATGCTTCTAGGGTAATATTTTGATTTCATTTTTTTCGAAGGGGCTTATATGAAAATGTTACAAGCAATATCTAGCAGGGAAATGTATTCATTTTTCTGTGTTGGGGTGCTCGGACTTTTTTTGTTGATAGGGTGTAAAGATATGGGAGAACAAGTAGGTATGTCGAAGTCTTCTATCAGTGATATTTCGTCGCATCAGTGGGATAGGCTAAGTGAGCAAAATATATATTTTGGCCATCAGTCAGTTGGCTCTAATATTCTTGACGGAATAAAGCAACTGATGAAAGACAACCCTCATATAAAACTAAACATTCTTGAAACAAGTAATTCTGAAGACTTTGGCACGGGCGTCTTTGCTCACGCCCGTATTGGGAAAAATAAAGTGCCAAATAGTAAAATTTCTGCATTTGCCAATTCGCTTGAAAATGGGGTGGCGGATAAGTGTGATATTGTTTTTATGAAATTTTGTTATGTTGATATTGATTCAAGTTCCGATGTTGAGAAAATATTTTTCGATTATAAGGAAATGTTTGTATCTCTTAAAAAGAAATATCCTGAAGTACAATTTGTCCATATGACAATGCCGGTGACGACTGTTCAGACTGGACCAAAAGCCTGGATAAAAAAAATTTTGGGGAAACCTGTCGGAGGTGAAAACGAGAATGTGATGAGAAGTCAATATAATACTCTTCTTGATAAACAATACAAAGGGAGAGAGCCTATTTTTGACATTGCTACAGTAGAAGCTACTGAAAAAAATGGACATCTCAAGACTTTTAGCCATAAGGGAAAAGAATATCTTCAGTTAGCTCCAGAATATACCGATGACGGCGGACATTTGAATAATAATGGGCGTAGGATTGTGGCAGAAAAGTTACTCGTATTTTTAGTTGATTTGGTCGAGCGACAAGAATTTTCTGTTAAATAGAATCTGAAGCACATTCGAAGTGTTAGCCCAATTGCGTAGTGATATTATAAGATGTCTGAGTGTAAACAGTTCGAAGTGTGAACTGAATCTTTGGACAAAGCTGGGAATTTTAGTATTATCCCCTGCTCTTTTGGCCCTTATTGTGCATCGATATGGCCTTTATGTGAATTCACATTTCGGCGCTACGAATAAAGCTATTCGGTATCTGCTAAAGTTGCCTTACTATTTTGGTTCATATATATCTATTTTGCTCGTAAAGATCCAAATTCTTGAAAAGACAAAATTCGGTAATGGAGTTTTTTTGTCTAGTAGAGGAAATATTATTCTCGGAGCACAAAGCGTAGGTAACGAGTGTACAATTCACCATAATGTTACAATTGGACTTGGTAAAGAAAAAAAAGAGCCAGAAATTGGTGAGCGCGTTTGGATTGGTCCAAATTCTTTAATATTCGGGAATATTAAGATTGGCAACGGAGTAACAATTCTTGAATCAACAGTTGTGAATAAGAATTTGCCTGCGAATTGTCTCGTCATGGGAAACCCTGGACGAATTATCAAGAGAGATATTGATAACTCTACCTTGTTGCATACTAAAGATTTAAATGTGGATATCGATAAACTTAAAAGACTTTAGTGGATGGATTCAATGTTCGTAATAATCTATAATTCCCCATGTTGATGTTTGAAAGTCTGAGAAAAGATGCACAGCGTTATTATGTGATTGAAGGCGGGAGGGAATACCTTCCTTTTGTTCAAAAAATTCGGGTGATAATTGAAGCTTATGGGTTTCATACTATAGCAATTTACCGATATGGCCAGTGGCTACAATCGCTTTCTGTTCCTGATTTTCTCTCTGCGATTAAAGGGATTCTGATGTTTAGTTATAAGATTTTAAATTATCTTATGAAAAAGATGTATGGTATTTCCATTAGCAGTGAAGCCTCAATTGCTGCAGGTTTTTATATTGGGCATTTTGGAGGTATTTGTATAGGACCGTGTCGTATTGGTAAAAATTGTTCTGTTCATCAGCAAACTAAAATTGGTTCCGCGATCGCAAACCATGAAGATATGCACCCACCTGTGATTGGGAATAATGTATGGATTGGAGCACATGTTATAATTGAGAATGACGTTTCAATCGGGGACAATACTGCTATTGGAGCTGGGGCAGTAGTAAAAAAATCCGTTGAAGAACATTGTCTTGTCTCTGGAAATCCTGCAAGAATTATTAATAAAAATTATAATGCGATCACCTTGCTTGGAACTACCGAAAGAAATCAATTATGAAATTGCTTTTCTGGGTTTCATTTCTTTTTGTGCTATACACCTATATTGGTTACCCATTAGCATTGACCCTGTTGGCCTATTTCCGGCCTAAACCAATTCGAAAAAAAGAGTACAGTAAATTGCCTCGCGTGAGTGTGGTGCTTGCCGCATTAAACGAACAGGATACAATTATACCCCGTTTAGAAAACTTAATTTCCCTAGATTATCCCGCGCATTGTCTAGAAATTATTGTTGTTTCCGATGGATCAACAGACTGCACGAATGATCTTGTAATCGAGTTTATTAATATCCAGAAAAAGGAGAGAATCAACCATGTCGCTCATGCCATAGAATTTATTGCTCACAGTCCTACAAGAGGTAAGCCGTACTCTATTAATCAAGGTGTTCGACGAGCATCGGGAGAAATTATAGTCTTTGCAGATTGCAGGCAAAAGTTCGAACATCAGGCAATTCGTGAACTGGTGACTAATTTCACTGATCCTGCCATTGGATGCGTAAGTGGGGAGTTGTATTTCGCTGAAGATCTTGGAGGCCAGATCAATGCGGAAATGGGGGCCTATTGGACCTATGAAAAATATATACGAAAAAGAGAAAGTAGGTCGGGATCCGTAGTTGGAGCGACAGGGGCCATATATGCAATTCGTGCAAATTTGTATATGGAGCTTCCTGCCGATACATTATTGGATGATGTCTTGACTCCACTTAATGTTGTTTCTCAGAATCTAAGGGTGGTTTTTGAAGAAAGCGCTAAAGCATTTGATACAATCTCAAAAAATTTAGGTGTAGAATGGAGAAGAAAAGTCCGAACCCTAGCAGGAAATTGGCAATTATTGAGTCTCCGGCCATCTCTCTGTGTACCTAGCAAAAATAAAATCTGGTGGCGATTTTTGTCACATAAGATTTTTCGACTATTGGTTCCATATGCTTTATTGTGTCTCTTGATTTCAAGCTTTTGTGCAGGATTGGGCTTTTATCAAATTCTGGGTTGCGCGCAAATTTTCTTTTATTTTTTTGCTATTCTTGGGGCAATTATCCCTGATACTAGAAGAATACGTATTGTTAATCTATGTTATTTTTTTATGGTATTAAATTTAGCTGCAGTTGTAGGATTTTGGCTATGGGCAACGGGACGATTAAAAAATATTTGGCACCGGCCTAGGGCGCGCTAGGGCGTGACAGTTGATCTCATTTCTTACTATTAAGGGAGTTATCGCGTATGAAGTTACTATCAGTTGCTGGAGCGCGGCCTAATTTTATGAAAATAGCGGCATTGTCGGCTGCTGTAGCAAATTACAACCTCACAAAAGAAAGGCTTGGCTCAATTCATCACATTATCGTTCACACGGGTCAACATTATGATAAAAAAATGTCTCAAAGTTTTTTTGATGAATTAGAGATACCTAAACCCGATATTAATCTTGAAGTTGGTTCAGGTTCTCATGCAAGGCAAACGGCTGAGATCATGATGCGTTTTGAGCACGCTCTATTGCAAGAAAAACCCGATGTGTTGCTGGTGGTGGGTGATGTCAATTCAACGATAGCATGCGCCTTGGTCGCAGCAAAAATTCAATATTCATCAAGAGGAAAACGGACGCGACCTCTTATTGTTCATGTTGAGGCAGGACTCCGTTCTTTTGATATCGCAATGCCGGAAGAGGTTAATCGGGTCCTAACGGATTCAATAAGTGATATCCTTTTTGTTACAGAACCAAGCGCTTTCACGAATTTGCAAAGGGAAGGAGTTTCGGAGGCAAAAATTCATTATGTCGGCAATGTAATGATTGACACCCTTAAGCGTCATTTGGAACAGGCAAAAAAATCTTCCATATTACAAAGTTTGGGAGTCAGCAACAAGTATGCATTAGTTACACTCCATAGACCATCAAATGTTGATAATTTAAGTGTTTTGCGACAGATCATTGATTGCTTGATGAGCGTTTCACAGGAAATTCCTTTGGTATTTCCTGTTCACCCACGTACTAAGAATAAATTGATAGAATTTGGTTTGTTCAACAAATTAAAGCAATCAAAAAATATTACCCTAAGTGAACCCCTCGGATACCTGGATTTTTTGAATCTCATCACAAATGCTACATTGGTGATAACAGACTCGGGTGGCATCCAGGAAGAAACTACTTTTCTGAAGATCCCATGCGTAACACTTAGAGAAAACACCGAAAGACCCGTTACCGTTAAAGAAGGTTCAAACTACTTAATTGGCACCAAGGGTAGTGATGTCTTGGAAACAATTAGCCTGATTTTGTCTGGGCAAGGGAAGATTTCTCAAATACCTCAATACTGGGATGGAATGGCAGGGGATAGAATAATTTCTATCCTTGCCAAAGAATTTTTCCATACCGCTGAGAGAGGGTAGTTGTTCAAGCCCTATTCCATTATCTTCTACAATAGTAATCTCGTGAAGAAAAATCATTACAAAAATATTGCAAAACATTCTGTTATCTATGGGATGGGGGATGTTCTTGGTAAAACATTAGGGTTCTTTATGATCCCGGTTTATACAAGATTTCTTTCTCCCTCAGACTATGGAATTTATGAATTGTTGATTCTGACAAGCAAAATTTTGACAATGTTTTTTTCACTTGGCCTCAGCTCGGCTACATTGCGATATTATTTTGAATATGATGAAGATGATATCCGTAAAAAAGTAATAAGTACTGCATTGATTATCAGTGTCTGTGTTTCTTTTTGTGGTGCTTATATAGGGCATATGTTTCGAGACCAATTGTCAATACTGTGTTTTGATACTTCGGAATACGGCCATTTGTTTACCTATATTCTCATATCTATGGCATTTGAGCTCGCCATGGAGATTCCTTTAACCTATATTCGTGCCAAGGAATTGTCGCATATTTTTCTGATCCAATCAGTGGGTGCATTAGCGGCAGGCTTGAGCCTAAATATTTATTTTGTTGTTCATTTGCAAATGGGTTTGGAGGGAATTCTTTTAAGTAATCTTCTTACTGCAAGCTTCTTTGGTTGCGCAATGATCATTTATACCGTTTCCAAAACAAACATTTCCTTTTCTCGTAACTTATTGGAAAAATTAATGAGGTATGGGTGGCCATTAATCTTTTCAGGATTTGGTTTTTTTATCATACAATCTGCGGATCGGTTTTTTTTAAAACATTATCTGACTCTGGATCATATAGGTTTATACAGCCTGGCAGATAGGTTTGTTTCTGTGTTTCCCCTCCTGGTAATCGGTCCTTTTTGGAAAATGTATGGGCCCTATCGTTTTTCGATTATGAAAAGAGAGGATGCGAAGGAAGTATATGCAACAGTGCAGAAAGGAATGTTTGCAATTTGTGTCTTCATTGGCTTGGCTATCATTCTCTTGGCGAATGATGTGATCAAAATCATGACAACGCCAGCGTATTTTGGCGCCTATCAACCTATTCCCTTTTTGGTTATGGCCGCTATTGCTCGGGTCTATTATTATCTCGTTCAAACCGGTATTTATTTGCAAAAAGAGACGAAGATTGTACCTAAGATTGTGTGGGGCGCGGCTATTGTCGATGTTCTGGCAAATTTCATCTTGGTACCGTCATTGGGAATTATTGGGGCAGCACAAGCTCGTTTTGTAGCCAATTTGTTTTTGGCAGCAATAACTTATTTTGTGGCGCAAAAATTATATTACATAAAGTATGCACATAATATAAATCTGTGGATTGTTATTACCGGGGTAAGTGCGTGGTTCCTTTCCGGAATCCTAAGCTTCAATAATGTCTGGATCAGTTTAGCTGTAAATATGATAATAGTTGTAATGGCAGGGGCAATTATTATAAAATTTACGATCGGCTCTCCTCGCAAATTTATTGCTAATCTTCGAACTGAGTAATTTTCACTGTATTGTCAAGTTAATTGAAATGAATATTCTTTATCATCATAGGACCATGGGGCGAGGAGCAGAAGGTGTGCATATTGCCAACATGGTAAATGCCTTTGAGTGTTGTGGCCATTCAGTGTCGATCATATCACCACCTGGGGTAGATCCCCGGAATGATGCTGGAAAAGATGTTTTTGAATTGAAAAAAAAGGACAAGGATACTCATTTTTCGTTCGGGTTTTTTCTGAAGGTATTTTCCCGTAAATTTCCGCAGTTTTTGTTTGAATTGCTCGAAATTATTTATAATTTTTATGCATTTTTTGCTGTGGGTAAAAAGTTGCGGAATGCAAAATTTGACCTCATATATGAACGATATGCTTTCTTCGGTTTTATTACCGGATGCCTTGCTAAGAGAAGAAAAATTCCTTTTGTGCTTGAAGTCAATGAAACCAGTGGGTTGGAGCGTTTTAGGGGCCAGGCATTTATCTCACTAACAAACTGGTTTGAGAAAAAGATCCTATCCCAAGCCGACCTTATTGTCGTTGTATCAAGTTTTCTAAAAAGTAAGATAGTTGAAAGAGGCGTTGCTGCCCAGAAGATCTTGGTGTTGCCCAATGGGGTTGATTTGGAAAAATTTAACATTGAATCTGAAACGTCAAGCGCCCGTTCAATAAGAGAAAAATATGATATCAGGGACAACGATATTGTTTTTGGGTTCGTGGGCTGGTTTGCGGATTGGGACAGGCTCGATAAGCTGATTGAAATATTTCATGAAGTTCATACATCTCACACAGGCAGCAAATTAATGCTGGTTGGGGATGGAGCCATTAGGCAAAAATTAGAAAAACAGGTTACAGATCTAAGGTTACAAAAAAATGTTATTTTCACAGGTCCTGTGGAGAGGAATAAAGTGCAGCACTATATTGCTGCAATAGACATCTGTGTTCTCCCTCATTCAAATAAATTTGGTTCACCTATTGTTTTGTTTGAATTTATGGCAATGGCAAAAACTGTAATAGCACCCATGCTAGATCCTATTACAGATGTCTTGACAAATGGCCGAACTGGATTGCTCTTTCAAGTTGGTGATTTTGTAGGTTTAAAAAAAATCTTAATTACTGTACTGACGGATGAATCCTTAAGGAAAAAACTTGGGTACGCAGCCAAGGAAGAAATTGTTGAAAATCACACCTGGCATAGAAAGGCCGAACAGGTCATGAGGGCTTTGAGGCTCTCTTACCAGGATTAGAACTTGAAAGCAAGGAAGCCTTGGAGGGGTAATTTTTTTTGAATTGTCTCAGCCAATTCTTTGTGAAACCGGGAGCTTCTTGGACTATGATTTATCCAAAAAAGAATTATGGATTTTGACTTCCTAAAATTGTTTATACCTGAGAGCCCTGGGGCAGAGATAATATGGGTTGGGGAAGAATCGTCTAAAGCGTTTTCGACAAAAGGGCAGGTTGTGGATTGTGCTGTGGCAACCAGCCTCGGGTTTGATCTCTTGGGCTTTTGTCGTGTAGTGAAGGAAACAGGGATATTTGTTGTTTTTTGGGAAAATCCTTTAAGCTATTTAGCAATCAAAAAAAATCCATTTACAATATTTAGGAAAAAAAATTCATTAAGCCATGAATTAAAGAGGCATGGTTTTCATTGCCAAATAAAATTCAGTTGCGATGGAGAATGTCAGAGAATATTTCTCTTGGATCATCTTCCGACTCAAAAATTACAGGTCTCGGGTAACCTGAAAGATATTAAGAATTCATTGTTTTCAAGCCGATTCTTTCAGCCATTTATGCCTTATCAGGGAATTGTGGCTTCCCGGAATGGAGATTTTGATATTCCTCTTGTATCAATTACTCAATTAGTTGAGCAAAAGGGTTTTGATGGGAGCTTCGAAGGATGTTTTATTTCTAAGACAGGAATAGCTGTGATCGAATTTCCGGAACTTATTGTCCGAATGGGCCTCAATACCACTGGAAATAAACGGGTTGTTAATAATGCAGAAAATATTAATAAAGTATTAATGGGGGGGCATAGCGTCTTGCGCCAAAAGATTCCCATAACAATTGCTTCTGGGAAACTCGGGCTGTGTAGTTTTTGTGCAGAGTCGAAGATTAGAGGGGAGAATGCTGAAGTGGTAGCCAAGAATCCGACTTTAGTGCAAACTATGACCTCTGATGCCGCTCAATTTTTGCTGGATTTCAGCAAAAAAAGTGTGGAATTAGTGAGCATGGATAATGGGATTATGTCACTCTATGTTGAGGCCCCCTTTAACCGTATCATTGAGTTCTCAAAGTGCTCTGTCAACGTTGCCTTTCTTTTGCAGGTCAAGAATTATGTTGTAAAGCTTTTACGGGGACAGATGATTCCTCTTGTTTGTCAACACGGAGATTATAAATTGGCAAACATGAAATTTGATGCCGTCTCAGGAAAACTAACTGGAGTATTTGACTGGGATATGGCCGAATTGCGAGGTCTCCCCGTACTTGACCTTTATCATCTTTTATTGTCCGATGAAATTGTTGGCCCTAGTGCTGTAAATCGTGTTGATGTCCTTGCCGAAAAGCTCTTCCCTTTTCAATTTAAAGCTTGGCACAGAGATTTGTTATGGGGGTATTTTGAATCAATGCATATAGCAAAAGCATTGGAGCGTGCTTTTGCGTTACTTTATTGGGTTGGTCAGTTAGTGAAAAGGATAAGGCATGGTGAAATTAGTAATGATGTTGAAAGGAGTATTGATCAAAAAATCCTCAAACTTACCCCTGTAATCATTAATGAATTTGGAAATAAAATTCATTAATGATTTCTTAATTAGAGTATTAATTTTTTATGAAAAAATCTGTCCTGATTATGTCAGGTAATTTTCCTCCATTTTGTTCTGCCGGTGTCTTTAGAATAGTAAAAATGGTTAAATATCTTGCTGAATTAGGATGGGAGTGTCATGTCCTCCCTTTAAACTATTCTACAAAGCAAGATCAATCATTGCTGCATGATGTACCTCCGAATGCAACTATTCATACTTTTAAAATCGCTGTGATAAAACCGCAAAATAGAGTGAATATATTTTGTAAAAAGATTCTTGGCCTTTTCCAGGGTCAATTTTTCCCTGATCGTTATATTTTTAAGATGCTGTCTTTGCTTCCTGAAGGAAGAAGAATACTTGCTACTCAAAAAATTGATTTTATTTTTGCTTCAAGTCCCCCATATTCGGTATTAATTGGAGGGCTTATTTTAAGTAAGATGACGGGGGCAAAATTTATTGTGGATTTTCGAGATCCATGGGCAGATAATCCGCATTTGAATTGGGGAAAAATAAAGCGGGGTTGCCAACGTTTTTTTGAAAGTTATGTTGTAAAAAAAGCAGATATTGTTATTGCAAATACTGATGAGTTGGCTGACAGATTCAGAAAAAAATATAAGACGGCAAGAATTGTAATAATTAATAATGGCTATGACCCGGATGATTATAAAGATCTGATAACAAATGAAGAAAAAAGTTCTGTCTTGACGATTATCCATACTGGAAAATTTTATCCTGAAATTCGAAATCCTCACTCTCTTTTAGTGGCAGTTGGGGAGCTGGTGGCGACTGGAAAGGTTGAGCCCGGCATGTTGAAGTTGATTTTTATAGGGGGAGGAGAATTAGTTGATGAAGAGGATTTTAAATCACTGATTACTGAATATTCATTGTCAGAAATTGTGAAAACTCGTGGTCATCTTCCCCATCAGGAAGCAATTGCTGAGATGGCAAAAACAGACGTACTGCTGTTGATGCAAAATAGTCCTGAAGCCTCTATGCAAATTCCTGGGAAGGCCTTTGAATATTTATTTTTTAAAAAACCTATCTTATCTCTATCCCCACCCGGGGCTACATCCAATCTTATATATGAAACAGATTCCGGACTCGTTGTTAATCCGGATGACGTTTTTGCCATAAAAGAGGCAATTCTCCATCTTATTGCTCTGAAAATGGACGGTAAATTAATTTCAAACTTTCAATATAAGAATATTGAACAATATAATCGGAAAGTTCAAGCTGAGCAGCTAGAGAAATTATTCTTTCAAGCATGAATTTATTATGATTAACCAGCAATTACAGATTATGCATTTACTTCCTTCTCTTGACCCTGGGGGAATGGAAAACGGAGTCGTGAATCTGGTCAATGGGCATAAAGAACCTTTCCTGGGGCATATTTGTTGTTTGGAAAACACCGGTTCATTTCAGAAAAGAATAGCAAATCCGGCAGTGCAAGTTCACATAATGAACAAAAAACCAGGCTTTAAGCTTGGTCTTGTTTTTCAACTTGCACAACTATTGCGGCAAGCAAAAATCGATATTGTTCATACCCATAATCACCTGACTCTTGTGTATGGAATACCTGCTGCCAAGATTGCTAAAGTCCCAATAATTATACACGGAGAACATGGCTCCCCATTTCATTATAATTTGAAAAGGAGGCTCATTTATCAATGGTGCTACCGGCAGATGGACGCCTTATTCGTGGTTGCTCAATCTCTTGGTTGTGAAATTGTTGAAACAAAAGGTGTCGGTTGGGGAAAAATTAAAATTGTTCCAAACGGCGTTGATACAAATATTTTCCAAGGAAGTCAAAAAGATGATATTTTGCTGAAAAAGCTCGATATTAAAAAAGGTGATTTTGTTATAGGTAGCATTGGCAGGGTCGAGCCAATAAAGAATTACGAGATCATGCCGTTAGTTGCGGCTGAAATAAAGAAGAAATTTCCAAATGTTAAATGGTTGGTTGTGGGGGATGGATCAGGCCTCTCAAGGCTCAAAAAAGAGATACTGGAAAAGAATCTAGTTAACGATTTTATTTTGCCCGGAAAAACAGATAATGTGCCAGCTATGCTTTCATTAATGGATATTTTTGTGCTTCCTTCTCTTAACGAAGGAATGGCCAATTCTATTTTGGAGGCCATGAGTTGTGGAAAGCCGATTATCGCGACAGATGTAGGTGCTAACAGCGAACTCATTTGTGATGGCGAAAATGGATATATTATTCCCAAAAATGAAGAACGGCCCTTGATCGACAAAATTCTCTATTTGTTAGAAAATCCAGAAATATGTAAGTCATTTGGTGAAAAATCAAGGCAAAAGGTAGAAAGCAAGTGGAGTATGGGAGCAATGATTGACAGCTATCAAAAAATATACTCCGAGATTTGGCAAGAAAAAAAGCAAGATTCATGATATAAGAATACACAAGATGGACAAGAAGTCTTAATCTCATTATATGTATGTCAATGCAATGTAACTGCAAAGACTTAAATAAATTAATCAGTTTTATTCATTACAAACTTAACATGTTAAATCCAGAGAAAAGAATAAAAGTAGTTTATATTGTATCCTCATCATATTCTGGATCCACGTTGTTATCTTTTTTGCTCAATACTCATCCTGAAATTGGGACGATAAGCGAATTTGATATCATGGATAACATTGTGAATGATCCAGATTTTTTGTGTTCTTGTGGAGAAAAATTAAGAGAGTGTAATTTTTTTTCCCGAATCAAAAGGCGTTTAAACGATAAATGTGTTGCATTCGAAATTGATGATATGAATATGATGTTTCGTTTTTTTCAAAGCGATTTACTCAATAATATTTTTTTTGAGAAAATTCCAAAATTGCAAAGCTATTACCTGGAAAAATATCGAGATTACGTTGTAAATTTGTTGCCTTCCGTAATAAGAAAAAAAAATATCATGCGGCAAAGAAATGCCGCATTTTTTTCTGCCATTTTAGAGGAATCAGGCGCATGTATTTTCCTTGATGCTTGTAAAGACCCTTATAGAATGAAATTTCTTTTTGAATCTTCAGAATTTGACTTAAGAGTTATTTATTTAATTAAAGATGGTATAGCAGGTGTTAGCTCTTTTATGAAACATTCTCAACGTGATATTGTAAACGCAACCCACCGTTGGTTTAAAGAACAGGTGACAATTTGCCGCTTACTCAAGGAGATCCCGGACAAAAACAAAATAACCGTTCAATATTCTGATTTGTGCAGGAATCCAGAAACAATACTTGCTGGTATATATAATTTTTTGAATATTGCAGCAATCCCTGTGAAATCATTCCACGAGGTTGAGCACCATGTTATTGGCAATAGGATGCGTTTAAGCGGCATTACTGAAATTCGTGAAGACACGAGCTGGAGAAAAAGAATATCAAAGAGTGAATTTGATAAATACTTGCAGATATCTTCCCTGTATATTCCTCAATTAATCAAATATCATGCCCTTTTTGATGATTATTTATCGAAGCAGCCGGAACTTGAGAGCGAGATTGGATGATCTCATATTAATCTCCTCAATTAGTTTTTGTGGATAAGAAAATGACATTATTCGAGTTTTGTTTGCCCTTCATCATCTTCTTTTTTTTTCTTTATATGGTCTTAAGGTTAAAGGGAATATCTCATTGGTTTCTGCCATATTTAGGGCATCAATTGAAGAATTTCTTTACTCCATCAGAATTTCCTCAAAATATTTATTTCTGCATAGTTGATCATTTTGAGCCGAAATTCGATAGCGTTGTCCCAATGTCCGCTCTTAATGAGTGGTGTCACAGATGGCCGACCATAGCTGAAAGACATAGTGATTGGCGGGGAGTACATCCTAAGCATACATTTTTTTTGCCTATTGAGCAGTATAATGGGGAAGCATGGCGTCTTTTGGCGGAAATGTGTCACAAGGGATACGGCGATGTTGAAATACATTTGCATCACAATGATGATAGCTCTGAAAACCTTATGAGAGTATTGCAGAATAAAAAAGAACTAATGTTCTTGCGCCACGGATTTCTTAGAAAAGATCCTGTGACAAAAGATATTGTTTTTTCCTTTATACACGGGAATTGGTGCCTGGATAATTCTCGTTCCGACGGCAAATGGTGTGGCGTCAATAATGAAATAGATATCTTGCGAGAATGTGGTTGCTATGCCGATTTAACAATGCCATCCGGGACAGGTTCAACACAGACGAAAACTATCAATTCGATATATTACGCTATTGATAACCCTCGTCGGCCTAAATCCCACGATACTGGAATTTCTATGCAAGTTGGGCAGGCACCACCTGGAGAAGGTCTCCTTATGATACAGGGGCCGCTTGCGTTAAATTGGAAGAAAAGAAAGTTTGGTATATTTCCACGTATTGAAAATGGTGACATTTCAGCGAATAATCAGCCAACTACGGATAGGATTGACTTGTGGATAAAGCAGAGAATCAGAGTAAAGGGTGATAAGCGAAATATTTTTGTTAAGGTGCACACCCATGGAGCCAAGGGTAATTTGGAACCGTTGTTGAGTGGTTATCTTGATGAGATGTATAGTTATCTTGAGGATGAATATAACGATGGGGAAAAATACAAACTGTTTTATGTGACGCCCTATGAATTGTATAATAAATTAAAGTGTATAGAAAAAGGGAATGTCTCCGAGGAATAAATTCTTTTGAATCATATTATCAAACACACGATAATCCAATTGGCAAATGGACATAGAGTTTATTGGTATGGCAAAACCAGAAAAAGAGAAGTCGCATTAACGTTTGATGATGGTCCGGATGAAAATATTACCCCTTTGATTCTTGATATCCTGGAAAAAGCAGAAGCCAAAGCCACTTTCTTTGTAATTGGTGAAAAATTGGTTAATAATGCCGGAATAATAAGGCGTATCGTGGAAAATGGTCATGATATAGGAAATCACACCTACAGTCATCAGTCTACTCATGATTTGTGCTGGGGCACTTTACAAAAAGAATTAATAAAGACAGATGAACTCCTTCACAAGATTTCTGGTGGGACAATAAAATATTTTCGACCCCCCAAAGGTGAATGTTCTTTTTTGGGACTGTTGCGTTGTGTCCTCTCGTGCCCTAAAAAAATTATTTTCTGGGATGTAGACCCAAAAGATTATAAGACGTTATCTTGGCAAGAAATAATAACAAATCTGCATCGTGAACCAATAAAAAAAGGAAGTATTATTCTTTTACATGACCGTTGTATGCAAACAGCTATGGCTCTTCCTGATATTATACAATTTCTAAGGAGGGCAGGATTTCGCCTCGTCACTCTTTCTGAATTGTTAGGAGAATAAATGCAGGTTGAGGTAATTTCTGATAAGTCGAATTGGCTCGATGTGCGAGTGAAATGGAATGATTTGCTCAGAAAAAATGAAAAATATTTTAACCCGTTCTTATCATTTGAATGGTTGTATTCCTGGTGGGAAATATTCGGAGAAAACAAGGAATTACTTATTATCACAGTAAATAATGGAGGAGCGCTTGTCGGTATCGCTCCACTGATGGTTTCGTCAAAAACTGGGTTCAATATATGTGAATTTATAGGGACCGGAAGGTCGGATTACCTCGGTTTTATAGTCGACAGAGAATTACGGCACGCGGTTTTTTCAATTTTTTTTGAATATCTTAAAAATAGGGTATCTTTGCACCTCATTAATCTTCGCGATTATTACTTTGAGCCGTTAGAAATTATAGAAGCAGCTAACGCAGTCGGCTTAAAGGCGGAGGCCATTATAGGAGATGTCGCTCCTCGAGTAATTATGCCGGGAGCCTGGGAAGAATATCTTAACACTAAGTCAAGGAAAAGCCGAGCAAATCGAAAACGGGAACTAAGGCAGGTAGAGTCAGATAGCGAAATCACCATTTCTTGTGAAAAGACGTATAAGGCAGAACTCATTTCTGAATTAGCCCAAGTCGAAGCAAGGAGTTGGAAATCAGAACGAGGTAACCCACGGTTTCGAGGAAAAGGAAGGGCTTTTTTTTCCGCTTTTTTTGAAAGATTTGCGGAGCTAGGCTGGTTGGAGGTATGGGTATTGCGTTACAGAGGCGAGGCCCTAGCCCATAGTGTGAATTTTTGCTGCGACGATGTCACCTATGTTTACAATCTGGCTCATTGTCAAGATAGTGAAAAATTTGTAAAGCATCGGTCATTGGGTTCCACCTTAACCGCTTTTGCGCTCCGGGAGTCATTTCACCACCATCGGCAAATATATGATTTTCTTCGTGGGGATGAGCCTTACAAAAAACTATGGGCAAGTGATGCGGTAAATCTGGCCTATATCCAAATTTGGCAGCCACGGATTCTGTCAATGTTGGCTAGTCTCGTACATTTTCGGATTCGGTTCTGGCTCCGGAAAACCGGCTTCGGGCCCCGAATAATAAAAATTCTAAGGGGGCTTACTCCGTGAGTCTGACTCTATTTGTCATTTTTTGCCTCATCTCCTGCTTCCTCATAATTAAAGATCCCTTCTGGGGAACAGTCATTTACTTGGTGGCCGTTTTTTTTCGTTTCCAGGACTATTTGCCTCAATTGGAAGGTTTTCCCCTGGCATTACTCATTTTGCTGTTAACGACAATAGTAGGTTTTGCTAAAGGGGCTTTTGCTGGCATTGGGTTAAGTAACATTTCGCTCGTTGTATTGCTGTATGTGATTGTAATAGGCATTGCTCCTTTATTGCAGGGCATCGAGGTGACGCGATACTCGGAACACCTTGGTAAGGCGTACTATGCACTTCTTCTAGTGGCACTAATCCGCTCTAAAGAAAAAATGGAATTGTACGGTTTTGCACTTTTTGGAACGATACTTTTTTTAGCATTCATGTTGTTTAAAGCCTATTATTATGGAGGGAGCGATTATATTTATTGGAGAGAAAATCGACCTTATGGGCAAGGATTATTGGAGAACCCTAATGCGATTGTCGTATGGCTTAATTATGGGGTGATTTTCGCGAGTTTTCTCTTTGTTACAACAGCAAAGCTCTATATGAAAGGAGTTTATTCAGTATGCATTCTCTTCTTATTATATGATAATATGCTATGCATGTCTCGTGGTGGAACAATAGGTCTTGCGCTTGCCGTTTTTTTATTGTTTTTTTTCCTCAAGGGGAAAGAGCGCATTATAATTTTACTAGCTCTCACTGTTATAGGTGTTTTTGTTTTTCAGAGGGGCAATATTCATTATTATACACGAATGTCCCAGATGGCTGGTGAAACTGAAACAGGGGAAATTGAAGGCTCCGCAGGCGAACGATTAAACTCTTGGGCAAATGGCCTTGATATTATTAAGTCGAATCTTTTTTTTGGAGTTGGGGCAAATAATATAATGCAACACAATTTTAGGGTGAATTCAGATGGCAGTTTAGAAGGTCGTGCCTTACATAATGGTTATTTAGAAATATTTGCAGAGAATGGTATTTTTGGGGCAGGGCTTTGGCTATTAATTTTATTGCTGTCATGTTTGAATTTATTTTCCTATCGCCGCATTGGAAAGGTAGGTGAAAAAAACATGGTTTTTACCAAATGGAACAAAATATTTTTATGCTGTTATGGGCCATTGGGAGCATCGCTGATGTTTGGCTCTAAACAATATACTGTTTTTATTTTTATTTTAGCAGGTGTCTCAGCCGTTTTGAAAAAATTGAACGATGTTGAAATTAGTTCAAAAAGGCCTTTATTTCGAAGATGAAATTGTACTTCAGCTGTGAGAATATATGGATATTTATCGCGACATGCCGGATGAGAATTTAGTGAAAATATTGATTGGTGGTGACGTATACCCAGGTTCTCAATATTCATCATTATTTTCTGATGGTAATTGTAAGGGTATTTTCGGAGATCTGTTAAAACAAATTGATGAATCTGATTTTTCAGTTGTTAATCTTGAAAGTCCATTGATAACACAAAATAGTCCTATTGTTAAAAGTGGTGCAATTCTGGGAGCTAATAGCACTTGTATTAATGGGTTGAAATCAGCTGGGTTTGATTTGGTCAATCTTGCTAATAACCATATATTAGATCATGGCGTTGGTGGTATTGCGCAGACAGTAAAAATATGCCAGGAGAATAATATTTTTACTGTTGGAGTAGGAAGAAACGAAGTTGAAGCCTCGAAAGTATTTATTGCAAATATTAAAAAGAAAAAAATAGGGTTTATTGGGATTGCAGAACACGAATTTTCCGTGGCTACACGTTTTTCGTGGGGAGCTGCTCCCCTTGACCTAATATGTAACTCTCGAACAATATCAGAAAATAAAAAAAAGGTTGATTATTTAATTGTTTTGCTGCACGCAGGGAATGAGCATTATCCGTATCCAAGCCCTCGATTGAAAAATATTTGTCATTTTTTCGCTGAAAATGGTGCTGATGCGATTATTGTGCAGCACACACATTGCGTGGGTTGTTACGAGAGATTTAAAGGAACCCATATAGTATATGGGCAAGGGAATTTTGTTTTTTTTTCACAATGTAACAAAAAAAGTTTTTTTGAGGGAATCTTAATAAAACTTTCACTCAACACAAAAAATCAAGATGTTGAAATTGACTTCATTCCCTTTAAACAATCTTATCAAGCTCTTGGTGTACGTGAAATGGACCCTGAGGATAAGGAAATGTTTTTTCGGGAATTTGAAGAGCGCAGTCAACGTGTTCTTGATGATGATTTTTTGCATAATCGGTGGCTTGACTTTTGTTTAGAAAAAAGAAATGAATACGTTAGTTATCTTCGAGGCCATGGTCGTATTTTAACTTATCTCAACAAAATAGGATTTATTGGATCAAGGATTAATTCAAATAAATTGTTGACGTCGGTTCGTAATGTTGTCCTATGTGAAGCCCATAGGGAAGTATTGGAAACATTATTTTACAATAATTTGATTAAATGAATTGCTGAATCTATATAAATGCAATTTCCATGATTGATTTGAAATTATCCCGTATACTTCGACTATAGTGATATGAAGATGATATTTAAAAAGAAAAATGATCATAAAATAAAGAGAGTTTGTTTAATATGCGAATTTCCTCCTCCACCTGGAGGTATGGCTCAACAAGCAAATTTGTTGTTTGATTTATTAATAAGTGAAAATGTTAATGTGAAAAAATGCGATACTAATATAAGAATGCCGATTTTTTTTCATAATTTAGAAAAAAAATTACTGTTTAAAATATTGGTTAAACTTCCAATGTTGTTGTGGAGAATGTTTCTAAATATAAAATCATGCGATGTTGTTCATGTTTTTAGTATTGCTGGGGTAGGTTTTTTTGTGATAACTGCCCCAGCCGTACTGATTTCAAGATTTTTCCGGAAAAGAGTTATTGTTAATTATCATGCAGGATATTTCAAAGATTTTTATGACAACTACAATAAGAGATTGATTAATTTTATTTTGAAAAGAGCAGATTGTATCACTACCCCACTTGATTACTTAAAAAATGAATTTCAATATGCTGGGTTTGGGATTAAAGAAATACCAAATATAGTCGATCTTAAGAGGTTTCATTTTCGGCATCGTGAATTTTTTAAACCTAAATTTATTGTAACTCGTCATTTGAGATCAGTTTATGGCGTCGATGTTGTTATAAAAGCTTTCGCTAAAATTATAAATAGATATCCAAATGCAACTCTTATTGTTGCGGGTGATGGAAACAGAATGAAAGAGTTAAGGGAGCTTGCAAGTAAACTAAATATCGAAAGTAATATAGAGTTCACAGGGTATTTAGAAAAAGAAGATCTTGTACAAATTTATGAAAAATCTGACATTTTTCTCAATGGATCGCGACGAGATAATATGCCGATAAGTATTTTGGAATCATACGCAGCAGGTTTGCCAGTTGTAACAACAAATCCCATGGGTATTCCGCATTTCGTGAAACATGGAGTGACTGGTTTATTGGTTGAGATAGACGATCATGATGAATTAGCAAAAAGTGCCCTTAGCATACTGGATAATCCAATAATTGGGCGTGATTTAGTCAATAATGCCAAATGCTACGCTGATTCATTAATGTGGGATTCTGTTAAGCCGCGTGTTTTTGCTGCTTATGGAATAGATTTTCCCGGTTAATTTAAATTTCAATCTTCCAACTTTTTTGTATGTAAGTTTCAAGACGTCTTAATTTTACATATGTTCCTTTTATCTTGGTGGAATAGAAATAGAGCTACGAATGCACTCCTTGTTGACTAAATATATATTTTATCCCGTTCATGAATGGTTGAAAGGGAATTGCACCATATCCTTATTGGAAGTGTTTGAAAAAAGCCAGTGGTATCAGCGAGAGGAAATTGAGAAAATACAACTGAAGAAATTGATTCAACTTGTAAAATATTCATATAATACTGTTCCTTATTACACAAGAATGTTTGCTGAAGCCGGTATTTCTCCTGCTGAAATCCTATCAACGCAAGATTTTTCACAGATTCCTTTTATTACAAAAGAACTGATTCATGATCATGCAGCGGAATTATTGTCAGCGGCTTATCAGGGCAAGCGAATACCCTACACTACAGGCGGATCGACTGGCCAACCGTTAAAATTTTTTGTAGATAATTTGCGGGTAAGCAATGAATGGGCAGCGAATTGGCGGGCTCGGCGTTGGTGGGGTGTAGATATTGGCGACAAGATGTTATCAATCTGGGCCTCACCGATTGAAGCTTCAACGCAAAATCGTCTTAAAAAAATACGTGATAAGCTGTTAAATTATCATATGATTCAGGCTCTTGACTTGCGTGAATCAGATGTTCCTCTCTATCTTGAGCTATTGAATCATTATAAAGCTGATTATCTTTTTGGCTACGCAAGTTGTGTATTTTTTCTCGCTCAGGTAATTCATAAAAAAAATTTAAAAGTATCATCTCGGATTAAGGCAATATTTACAACAGCCGATACTCTCTATCCTTATCAGAGAAAGTTGATAGAAGAGGTGTTTCAGGCCCCAGTTGGTATTGAATATGGTGCACGTGATGGCGGATTTATTGCTCACGAATGTCCAGCGGGGGGACTTCATATTTTTGAAGAAGGTGTCTTGGTTGAGATTGTGGATTCACAAGGGCGAACATTGCCGGACGGACAAGAAGGGGAAGTTGTTGTGACGGTCTTGGATAATTCTGTAATGCCATTTTTGAGGTATAAAATTGGAGATTATGGTTCCATATCGAGAAAGAAATGCTCCTGTGGCGTTAATCTGAAAGTTATGGGGACTCTTTTGGGGCGAAAGTGCGATAATTTGCTCAGAAGTGATGGGTCTATAGTTCATGGCCCTTCACTTGCTAATATTCTTATCACCAATGAAAAAATTGAGCGCTATCAGGTTATTCAAAATTCGTTCCAGGAATTACTTATAAAAATTGTTTCTTCAAATCAATTTTCATCCTTAGAAAAGAATGTTTTAATAAAAGGAATAAAAGCAATTTATAAAGACGATATCGCTGTAACGATAGAGGACGTTGATGAAATTGAACCTTCTCCTTCAGGGAAAAACAGGTACATAATATGTAATATTGAAAACCAGTAAAAACACTTGCGAAGAAGAAAATGTGTTTTTACTGGTTTAATATATTAATTTTCTATTGAACGGAGATCGTATCTATTGTAATTATCGGCCCAGACGTTTTATATTCATAGGCCCCTATATCAATCACGCCATTAATTATTGAGCGGGTGTCAACCATATTTGCCGATGTGTGATATTGATATGCTGGAATAATACTGATATCGTTAGAGCCAGAATCAATGGCAATCGATCCTGTAAGAGGTCGGTACGTTGAATCAAGATTTGGTGTGGAAGAATAAAGAGAATTAGTCAAGCCATCAGAAGATACACCAAGAGGGATAATATTGTTATTGCCTGTTAAGGCGCCTATGTGAGTTGAATCACGTGTTAAATCTTTGATGCCAAGAAAAATATTGTTATCTACTTCCCATTCATATCCTGGTTCAAGCTTCATCGAAAATGCCGCACCTATAATGTTCACTTTGTCAACAAAGGTATTGTTGATTATGATTACATTTCCGTTTCTGGGATATTCTTCCTGGTTATATTTAACATAAGCAAACCCGCCGCCATTGTTTGTTATAGTTCGCTCAATAATGTTACCTATAATATAAGCATGCTGATTAGGAACGCCTGGGGTGTTCCCTTGATGAGGTAAATCTATTGCGTAAGGAGCAATTCCCATATTAATATAATTATAAAGGATGTGCACTTCGTAATCTCTTGATTTTATAACATTAAAAGTAGAACTTGGTGCGTTGCGAAAATAACAGAATTGAATAGTAAGTTTTGTCGCATGTAGCCCATAAATATCATGACTGTATGATGCTTTATTGGCACCATCAAATTCGCAATATTCTATGATAATATCTTTGCTTCCTTCTTTTGATTGAAAACTATTATTGTTATCCTTGAATAAGATATATCGTAAAATTGTTATTGCACTATTACTTTGAAATCCTATAGCTGCCTTACGTATACATATCCCCTGTATTGTAACATAATCGCCAAAAACATCGATCTCATTTCTTCCGGTCAGGTCAAAAATTACCGTCTCTTGGGGAGAAAGAACAGGATTGCCGGCACTGTCAACACCTCGAATAAGAATAGGTGCCGAGGCGGTTCCATCCTGATTGCTGCCAACGTCCCAGGTTTCATTGTAAATTCCAGGGTAAATATTGACTACGTCACCTCCTGAAAGAGTAACGCTTGCAAGAAGATTTGTTATGCTCGGGAAGTTATTTCGCCCGCCGCCGACATCATATTCTGAGCCATAGCTGTTAGGAGTGATAAATAACATAAACAGGATTGTGCTGATAAAAGCAGAGGGGATGATTCTGCTAAAATGTTTGAAAATTTCATTGTTAATATACATGGACATTTCTCCTTATATAGTGTGCTCAAAAAAAATGTTAGATAGCCGCCGGGAGAATTTTCAGCCAGCATAGTTTGCTCATCAAGGCACTTCCTGTAAAAGTAAGAGTGAGTCGCTCATCGTTTACGGTGACTTTTGAGGATCGTTCTATCCAAAGTACAGTGGAACTCAATGCCTCTCGGTTGATAATTGCTAGATTTTCAGCTTGAATTGCTTGTATTTCTGATGGGTAAGAAGGGTCACCTGCACAAACGGTTATTGAGTATGTGCCATTTGGTACCTTGATTTCCCATATTGCATCAGGCAATACGCGAATGTTGGTGTCATACGCATTGTCAGGAGAGGCTGGATTGTCCCTGTCCCTTGTCCCGTCAAGAGATTGCTGGATCCACCCATATCCTCTCGTGTCATTGTATGAATCGCCACTGTCAACAATATATCCGGTTGGAACTGGAGAGGCAGATGGCTGAAAATTTATGGAATAACTTGGTAAATTTGGGGCAACTGTTGCAGTAGCGAGTGTGAAATTTGTTACTATAGAAATGGGTGTTCCGTATGATTTTGGAGATGACTCGATTTCTCCCAATGCTGTGCTTGCACCGATGGTAAAAAATACAGGATATGCTTCGATGTTGACAGTGTCGCACGTTAATGATGTTGCTGCTGGATTATTTGTTTCGCAGGCGATCGTTTTTCCTTCCATATCGGTATTATAGGAATAGTACATTTTGTAACCTGTTGCACTGGAAATATTTGCCGAGCTCCAGGCAATTGTAATCGACTTCGTCACTCCAAAAGCGATATTTGGTACAGTAATAGCAATTAATAGTAATGATAAAAATAATTTTTTCTTCATGCTTTCCTCCAGCTTTTATTGTGAAGAGAGGTCGGTAATTTAATTTTAGCCTGCACTATAGCTTAGCATGTTTCGTGCCAATGGTGTTGGCGTTGATCGTTTTGTTGCCGGGTTGAGAGTTAAGGCGAATGTATATTTCGTATGGAGCTTATTAGGGAAATTACAAAATTATGTTTTGGCTTATGCGAAACCAGTTTAATGTAAATAAATTTTAGTTAATCACGAGATAAGGATATTTTTTTGATAGTTCCTGATCAAGTTAAGCAGAATGTGGATTGGTTGTTTTTTTGCAAAATTTGCAGCGTTCTCGGTACTTCATTAATAGGACTTCTTTATTGCAGAGTCCTCTTCATTCTGACACTCGTTCATTTTCAGTTAAAAGAAACTGAAGTTTGACCTGTCCACAACCACTATTTTCAATTTCAAATTCATTTCCGTAATTTTAGGGTGGTCAGAGTTTTCACGGCCTCTTGGCCCAATTGCGAATCAAGCCCCAAGTCAAGCGAACGGGTGAGATATTGCCTTGCTTTTGCATTAACTCCACCGGCAGCGAGCGCCATGCCGAGATGGTAGTTTGTTATTGGGTTATTCGGGACTCGATCATGGGCTTGTTCGAGAAGCCAGGAAGCCCTGGTTGGCATCTTTTTGATAAAATAAATCCAGCCAAGGGTGTCTGCCACGGCAGGATTATCAGGCAGCAATTCATAAGCTGTCTGTGCAAGGCGCATGGCTTCGTCGATATCTTCCTGTTGATATTCAAGATAGAGCCAGGCCAGGTTGTTTGCCAGCAAAGGCGATTTGGGATAAGAAGATACCGCTTCTTCAAGAAGGGCGATGGCTTGATCTGTTTTCCCCTTTTGACAGTAGAGATTTGCCAGTATGATTTGAGCTTCCTCGAAGTTGTCGATTTTGGAAATCGCAGTTTTCAGGAGTTCTTCCTGTGTTCCCGCTTCTGGGCTATTAAGTGAAAAAAGTTGCAGGTAGGTAGACTTTAAGTCAGGTTTATTGGATAAAGCCTGGTGGAAAGAATCGGTCGCTTCTTTCTTGTTGCCGGCGGCAAGATATATCTCGCCAAGTATATGGTGGAGATAGGGGTTGCTCGGGTCCTTCTTGATGAAATCCTGCAGGAAATGGATGGCATCCTTGCTTTTTCCGCTGGTAGAAAGAATTCGGGAGTACTGCAAAGCAGCATCGGCCAGTTGATGTTCTCCTCCCATCAGTTTTTGGTACATTTTGAGAGATTTTTCTGTATCACCCAGCATGAAGGAACTTGCCGCAATGTAATAAATCGGAGAGGCATTATTCTGATGAAGTTGTTGCGCAGCCATATAACTACGCAATGCTTTTTCATATTTGTTTTGAGCTAAATAGATATTGCCAATAATGAGCTGAGCCCTGAAATTCCCTGGTTCTTTTATTTTGATCCTTTCGGCATATTCCATTGCGAGTTCATAATTACTATTTTTGTAATATATATCCGCCAAGGTCAGTTCAGCTTCTGTAAAATTCGGGTTTAAAGTAAGGCATTTAATAAGGCTTTTCTCTCCTAAATTACATTGCCCCCCTGCGAGGTAGGCAATGGCCTGAAGGTAGTATACGAGTGGGAAGTCCGGTTCCTTTTCCAGTACCATTTGAAATTGGGAGAGAGCGGCATGATAAGCTAATGTTTTAAGAAAATATTTGCCTTTGAGCAGGGTGAAGTCGATTTCTTTCCCTTCCGGTTCTGATAGGGTATCAAGTATTTTTTTTGCCTCCACATTATTGTTGTTGAGCAAGAAAACCTCTATCAGCATTTTTTTTGCGTAACGATTTTTTGGGGAGGTGCGCAGCAAATCTTGCAGAACCGAAGCCGCCTGATTGTATTTGCCGGATTCAATAAGAAAATTTGTTAGTTTGATGCGGAGATAGAGATCATCAGGCGCAGTTTCGATGGCTTTTCGGAGCAGGAGTTCTGCTTGTTGCTGATCTCCTTGTAAAAACAAAAAATTACTCATTTGCAGCAGGATTTCTGGGGACTGTGGATTGAGTTGGATTAAATTTTTATAAATTTTTTGGCCTTCAGAAGTTTTGTTCTGCCCTAAAAGGCACAAAGCCAGCCGGATAAGTGCGTTTTGGTTTGCTGGTTGCGCCAGCAATACTTTTCGGTATTCTTGCTCAGCCTCAGTTTGGGATTTTTTTAATGAAAGGAGATCTCCATGGAAAATGAGTGCTTCAGGTGTATTGAGATGAGTTTTGATGGCATCCCAACTTTCTTCAGCAGAATATACATCCATGAGAATGAGTTGAATTTTGGCAATGTCAAGCCGGGTTTCCCATTTCTCAGGTTGTAACCGCAGGACTTCTCCATATGCCTGGAGGGCATTGTGGTAGGACGCAAGCAAAGAGTAACAATCCCCTATTTTTTGATAGAGTTCAGGCGTATCAGGTTTGATGGGTATTATTTGTTCCCACGCTTCTAATGCCTTTTGGTAATTATGTTCTTTGAAGTAGTCGTTGCCGGTATTATTGAGGCGCTGGAAAGTTTTGTCCGGAGATTCGGTGCAGGATGCATTGAAAATGCATAACAGGGAAATGGCAAGATACCATATTCTATTTATTTTGTTTTCACTGTTCATGACTTTGATCAATGGCGGGATCCGAAAACAACATTTATGATCATCAAGCAAAAAAATGCAATGAAGAGAGCCTGGATTTTATGAGCAAGAAGATAACTAAATATTTTGAAGGGAAGATCCAGCAACCAGGGAAGAGTGATTTCACCGGAATAGTGGTTTTGATCTTGTTTGCTGATTGGGGCATTTTTGGTTGTATATTTTGAAGTGGATTGAGATTGGTTTTCTTCGGTGATAATTTTGCTATTTTGGGAAGATTTATAAGTTGTTAGTTTTGATGTTGGTAATGGGTTTTCTGCTTTTTTTTGAAGATGTTGAAAAGAAAGCAAGGAATCTCGAGTTGACGGTGTTTGGGAATTGTTCTCCCGATCAACATCAAGGGTATTTATTTCGTTTAGATTTGATGTCGATAGGCTAATTGATTTTTCTTGTAATTTTTCATAGATAGAGCTTTCTTCCTGTGCCTCACCATCAAGGGGCTTCTCTGATTCATTACCACTAACATTCATTTTTCCTTCCGGGGAATTGAGGGATTCATTTCTCAAGAGCTCTTCAGCTTTTTTTTGGATTTCAGTATATTCATCAAGTATTTTTTTAATCTTTAAATTTGCATATAAAAGATTGGCTATAGGGTCTTTAACTGTTTTTACAGGGTGACTGAAGACGCCAAAGAGGGGGAGGTTGACGTCAATAATATCTGCTGGGACAAAATAGTCAGAATTAGGCAAAAGCAACGGGGGGGAATTGATTTTATCGGTGAATAAATCGAAATTGTCCTGGATGGTAAAATAAACATTTTTTTGTGATATGGGGGCGTTTTCCCGTTCACGTAGGGAAAATGATTCCGGTTTACTTTCAAGCCAATAAGCATCTACGCAAGGTGTGACAATAACCAGTAAATTGAGAAAAATCAGTGCTGCAATTAAACCGGGGGGGAATTTATCTAACATCAGATTTTTTGAATTATTTGTTTGTTTTTTCGCGCCATTGTAAGCGCATATGATAGTTTGATTTGAATCTAGGAATGTACGGTCTTCGGTGGGATTGGTCAAGAGTTGATTTGAATCAGGCAGTTTGGCAGTGTTTTGAATTTCAGAGGAGCGGGCAAGGAGCCAGAGGCATCATGTTATTGATGCCTCTGGTAAAAGGGAGATTTATACTTCAACCAATGCACGTATTTGTTCCAGAACTTTTTCGCCAATGCCTTTTACATTTTTCAGATCATCGATGGATTTGAAATTGCCATTCGTGGCCCTATAATCAATGATGGCCTTTGCTTTAGCCGCACCGATACCGGGCAGTGCCTCAAGCGCCGTTACGTCGGCGGTATTGATGTTGACTCCAGCCAGAGCAGATGCGGCAAAGAAAAACAGCATGCACAGGGTAAGAAACAGTTTTTTCATAGTTTTCTCCTTTTGGTTTGATAGGTGTAAAGAGATTTGTGACACTATGAAATATTTTGCAAGAGGATGGAGTGGTTTTGCAATATGGCAAATTGTCGCAGTTAGATTTTTTTTACCACATAACTTGGATTTTTCAAAAGTCCATTTCGTTGCGCGGCATTTCTGATGTGTTTCTGGTCGGTTATACTGTTTTTTCAATCTGGCTGAGGAATTCCTTTACTTCCGGAAGTTGTTTGAGGATGTCGTTGCAAATGATTGAGGCCTTTATTTCTTCATAGTCATGGGCCAGAAAATTCCTGAATCCGGCAATCCTTGCAAAGGAATAGGCAAATTGCGGGTCAAGAATCGCGGCATTGCCGAGAATGTCAAATGCCTCATGGTATGATTGGGGTTGTCGTAAGGAATGCAGGCGGATCACTTGCTCAGCCAGGGCAATGCAGGTGTCAGCCATCAGATAGAGATAGTGCAACAGGGCGCCGCGATAAATCGGGTCGGGAAGGAATTTTTTTCCACAATCCGGAGCAAGTTGCTCTACCAGGCTCAGGTATTCACGGATTTTTCCGATTTTCTGGGAGATTCGTTCTTTCAAATCCCCATCTCCTTTTTTCTCTGCTCTTTAAAATCGATAGCGGAATGTTGAACGCGAAGTTCGAATTCTTCGCGCTGAACAGGGTCATTGTCCCAGAGGATGATACCCCCCCGGATGATTTCATCGCGGACCACCAGATTCTGGATCTGGTTGATGATGATTAAGTCTATATCATTTCGCTGGAGATGACGGCAAAAATCGCCATGGAGCATGAGTTTGTCGGAAAAGGAGAAAGAATGCGGATTGCGGACAAAGACAGCCAGGTCGATATCGCTTCTGTCTCTCTCTTCCCCGGTTGCTCTGGAGCCGAAAAGGTAGCCGAAAACAAGGGTTTCCTGATGTTTCTGAAAAACAGGGGAAAGCTGTGTTTTGAGAGTTTCAGGATCTGTCGGCATCTTGTTGATTACATTGAGTCGTTTTCCGGAATGATAGAGCGGTCTTCATCAATATTCAATCGGCAGTTTTTTGACTTCGGTGCGGGTGAAGACGGGGCCGTCCTTGCAGACAAGGGTCGGCCCGACGTTGCAATGGCAGCAGACACCGACGCCGCATTTCATCCTGTTTTCCAGGGAGAGGTAGACCTGGTCATCGGTCCAGCCTATTTTTTCCAGGGGCGGCATGGTGAATTTGATCATGATGGGCGGGCCGCAGATCAGCGCCACGCTGTTTTCCGGTGAGGGCGCAACTTCGCCGGCAATGGTGGGAACAAATCCGACAAGTCCATCCCAGCCGGGCGCCTCGCGGTCGATTGTGACATGAAGGTCAATGTCGCCCCGTTTGGCCCACTCCGCCATTTCGTTTCGGTAAAGAAGCATGCCGGGTGTGCGTGCCCCGTAAATAAAGGTGATCTTGCCGTAATCCTGCCGGTTGGCGAGTAGGTAGAGAAGCGTCGCCCGCAGGGTGGTAACGGCAAAGCCACCGGCAATGATGACGATATTTTTTCCCTTCATCTCGGTATCAATCGGGAAACCGTTGCCAAGGGGGCCGCGAACTCCCATTCGTGCTCCTTTGTGCATCTGGTGCAGGGCGGTTGTCACCTTGCCGGCCCGATTGACGGTGAAGAGCAGATGGCCTTCCTCGGTGGGGGAAGAAGCGATGCCGATGGGGATTTCCCCCTGGCCTGCCAGTGAGAGCATGGCGAACTGTCCGGGCACATGTTTCCAGGCCTGACGCTGCTCCTCGTTTTCCAGAATCAGCTTGAATGTTTTCAGGTTGCCGTCTTCCGTTTCAACCACAATGTCGTCGATGCGGACAGGATAGGGCAAATAGGATATCATATCTTACTCCACCGTCAGGAGGTCGTTCATGACCTCGCGTATATCAATGTTAACCGGACAATCCTGGACGCACCTGCCGCAGCCCACGCAGGAAAAAGGGCCGAAACGGTCCGGAAAATATTTCAGTTTATGCATGAAGCGGTTGCGGGTGCGCTGCATTTTTTTTCCGCGCGGATTGTGGCCTGATGTGTGCAGACTGTAGAGCGGAAACATGCAGGAATCCCAGTAACGGATCCGTCGCCCTTCTCCCCGGGCTGTCTCATCCTGAATATCAAAGCAATAGCAGGTGGGGCAGATGAAGGTGCAGGCCCCGCAATTGATGCATGATTCGCCGAGTCCCTGCCAGAATGGTGCTTCGTACAATTTGTTCAGGTCTTGCGCCTTGAGAGCGTCCAGTTTTGCCCCGTCTCCTTGAGGGCTTTTTGCTCTTTGCCCGCTCAGTGCGGCAAGATCGTTTTCCACTGCCGGAGAAAGGTTATGCTCGGCAAGCAGTTCTTCTCCTTTGTGGTTCAGGACTTCGACGATAAATTTTTCATCTATGTTGCTGATCGCGATGTCCAGACCTTCGGTCCCCATGGGCGAGCCGCCAACCTGATGGCAGAAGCAGGTTGAACAGATGACGCTGCAGGTGGAGCCGACCAGCACGGTTCTGGCCATGTTCGCCTGGTAAAAGGGGTCATCCTGAAAGGGCAGGTTGTTTAAAACAACGCTTCTGGCGTCACAGGGCCGGACACCGACAATAATCTGCCTTTCCCTGGGCTGAGCAGGTTCCTTCATCAGAGCCTGTTCATCTGCATCGTTTTTCAGTGTATAGGTCTGCATGGTTTCCGGCTGGGGAAACAGAAAGGTCTTGACCGATGTTTTGGAAGGACCGGCCGGAATGGCCAGGGAGAATTGATCGGTGATCCGTCCCCAGCCCGGCGCGCAATCAGGTTCTTTTGCCGCAGGTTTCGCGACTGCGGGGCAATAAACCTGAGCTTTCTGACGCCAGGACTGAATCAGTGTGTCAAGTTCAGCTTGTGATAATGTAAAAACTTTCACAGTTACTCCCCCTCCTTGACGGACGCGGATTCGGTTACAATGAATTTCTGCGGGTCGTCAATCCTGTAGGTTGTCAGCGGCAATGGCGAGTCGGGTTGCATGCCGGCTTCTATGCCATACAGGCTCAAGACATCCTTGTTCAGCTTTTTGGTCAGCATCCGCATGTTGATCCCCATGGGGCAGACGGTTTCGCAGGTGCCGCAATCGGTGCAACGCCCGGCACAGTGATAGGCGCGGAGGAGATGAAAGAGGCCGGTATCCGTCGCATCAATGCTTTTGCCCACCCATTGCGGCTTGGCATCATCGACAAAACATGTCGGGCAATAGCACAGCGGGCAGGCGTTGCGGCAGGCATAACAGCGGATGCAGTCGGCAAATTCAGAGGTGAACCAGGCCCAGCGCTCGTCGCTTGATTTGTTTTCAATTTCGTCAACCTGCTTGAACGGGTTCGGGTTTTTTCGTTCCGAAGCCGGCTCGCCGATGCGGACATCGACAATCACCGGGTCAGGATGGGTGCAGGTCTGGCAGTTGTCGCGCACCACGCTCCAGCGGTTGATCTTTTCTTCAAAATCCGCTCCTTTGATAACGAGATCATGGTCGCCTTCGTCAACGGAGAGAATTTCTTTACCCGCAAAAAGGGTTTCAACTTTACGTCTGCTCACCATTCCCCGGCTGCCGACGCCCATGACAACGACTCTCTCGCGTTCCACCTGATGTTCCTGAATCTGCACCGCAATATTCCGCGACCAGCAGCCGGTGGCAAGCACCGCCACCTTAGGGAGCGGGCCTTCGGGTTTGGGGTCGCGGGGGCCGCGTGGCGGCTCAACGGATTTGAGCACTTCCGGCAGATAGGTAGCCAGATTGAGAACACAGAAGGTGTTCCAGATCAGTTTTTCGCAATCCTCCGGACGGCGGATGACTGTCGGCTTAACCGTCATGGGCAGGCTGCCCTTTGCGTACCCGAGGACTGCTGCGACCGTATTTTCTTCAAGCAGCTTCTTTGCCTGCTCCCTGATTTTTTCTGTCAGTTGTTCATTGATTGTCGGCATAAAACGAGGTTCCACTTAAGGGATTCAATAGTGCTGCCCAAGGCTAAGCTGCCTGCTGAGCATCGATTTTTTTGACAAGCCGGGTTGCCGGACCCAATGCTTTGACCTTTTCCGTCACGGTCTTGACCACGTCGGCAAACTGTTCGCCTTCTGATGCCGATACCCAGGAAAAATTCACCCGGCCCGGCTCAATGCCGGCAAATTCGAGCAGGTTGCTGAGCAGAGCAAAGCGGCGGCGGGCAAAGTAATTACCGCTGATATAATGGCAGTCACCGGGATGGCAACCTGAAACCAGGATGCCGTCCGCTCCTGATTTGATGGCGGAAAGGATCATGTTGGCGCTTACCCTTCCCGAACAGGGTACCCTGACGATTCTGATGTTGGACGGATACTGGAAACGGCTTACTCCGGCCAGGTCTGCGCCTGCGTAGCTGCACCAGTTGCACAGGAAGGCGATGATTTTTGGTTCGTAGCTGCTGGTCTGACTGGTCGGGCTAGTCTGACTGGTCTTACTAGTCTTACTAGTCTTGCTGGTCTCACTAGTCTTGCTGGTCTTGCTGGTCGAATTGGTCATGTGAGTCTCTTCGGTCTCATTGTTCTTACTGGTCCAACTAGTCTTACTTGTCCAACTGGTCTAACTAGTCCGACTAGTCTGATTAAGATACGAGATAAATTTATTTATTTTTTGTCCTACTGAATTGCAAATTTCCTTAATTGCGAGGAGTTCTTCCTGGTCAATATAATCCTGATCCAACGCAATGTAATTGTGGCTCATGGTTTCGGCCAGGGATGCACGGGCATAGTCGAGAAATCTCGAAAAATCCTTATCGCTGTTGCGATGAAATCCTTCGGCAATATTTGCCATAACTGAAATTGCACTCCTGCGGATTTGTGATTTCAGTTCAAAATCTGCTGCAAATTTGTCCTTCCTGGTAATTTCATAAATTGAGTTAACCAGCCGTCTCGCCTCCTGCCAGCTTGTCAACTCTTCAAATTCTTTAATTCGAGCCATTCTCCCTCAGACCAATAAGACTAGCCGGACCAGTAAGACTAGTTAGACCAGTCGGACTAATCCGACCAGTAGGACCAGTAGGACTATTAATCCCAGGCAGCATCAACGGCGGCCATGATATTTTCATTACCAATATTTTTCAAGGTCACCGCGTCGGAGCGGCATCCCGCCACGCAGGCGCCGCAGCCTTTGCACATGCCGGTATTGATCACGGAGATATTATTGTCATCAAGGCTCACCGCGTTGTAGGCACAGACCTCGACGCAGACCCCGCAGCCGGTGCACTTGGCCGATGTAACCACGGCGGTAATGCTTTCCGCAGGAACCGCGTCATGGGCAAGGATAATCGACGCCCGTGATGCTGCTGCCTTGGCCTGGGCCAGAGACTCTTCCATGGATTTCGGGTAATGGCAGAGTCCGGCGAGAAAAACTCCTTCCGTGGCAAAATCAACCGGGCGCAGTTTCATGTGCGCTTCAAGCAGAAAGCCCTGGCTATCGATGGCGCACTTGAAAAATTTGGCAAGATTGCCGCTCTGCCGCCGGGGCTGAATGGCTGTAGCCAGAACCAGCATATCCGGCTGGATGGTGATATCTGCGTCAATAATCGGGTCATGCCCTTTGATGACGAGCCGGCCGTCTGTTTCACTAACCTGGGGAATGTGATCGAGGTCATAACGGATAAAGACAATACCTTTTTCCCTGGCCTCCTGATAAAGGCGTTCCCGCTGACCGTAGGTGCGGACATCCCGGTAGAACATGAAGATGTCCATATCCGGGTTAAGCTCCTTGAGCTTCACCGCCGAATCAATGGCGTGGGTACAGCAGACCCTGCTGCAGTATGGGCGTTCGGGAATGCGTGAGCCGACGCAATGGAAAAAGACGGCCTGGTTCATAGCCTTCAGGGAACCGTCCTTTTCGATGAATTTCTTGTCCAGTTCGAGCAGGGTCTGTACTTGTGGGTTTTTTCCGTGCAGAAACTGCCATTTGCCTTCAGGTTTATACGGTTCGCCACCCACGGCAATCACCGCCACGCCATGATCGAATGTCCGGCCGTCGGAGAAGGTGGTGGTGAATTTGCCGACAGACCCGGCGACGTCCTGCACCTCGCAGTTGTATTTGACGTCGATTTTCGGATGACTGTTCACCTTGTCGGCAAGCTCAGTGACAAAGGGCAGAAACTCATTGCCTTTCCAGTTGCGATACACCTTGCGGCCGTTGCCGCCCAGCATGTCGCTCTGCTCTACCAGAGTGACGGGGTAGTCCTGTGCGGCAAAAGAGAGGGCCGCAGTCATCCCGGTGACGCCGCCGCCGATGACAAGCGCTGCCTTGGTAACCGGCACCGTATTATAGGGAAGTGCGCCTTCGCCGCGAACTCGGGCTACGGCCATGCGCACCAGGTCGATCGCTTTTGCCGTGGCTTTTTCCGGATCACCCTGATGCACCCATGAATCCTGGTCGCGGATGTTGGCCATTTCAAAAAGAAACTTGTTGAGGCCTGCGTCGCGCAGGGTCTCCTGGAAAAGCGGCTCGTGGGTGCGGGGAGAGCAGGAGGCGACAACCACCCGGTTCAGATTCTGCTTTTTAATGATAGCAACCATCTGGTTGATGGTGTCCTGGGAGCAGGTGAAAAGATTGGTCTGGGAGAAAACAACATCCGGCAGGGTTTGGGCGTACTTGGAAACCTGCGCCACATCGACGACACTTGCGATGTTGATACCGCAGTGGCAGACAAAGACGCCGATCCTGGGCGGCTGGGAATAGATGTTTTTCTCCGGCGGGTATTCTTTGCTTTGTGTTTCCGTCCAGCGATAGGGGGCAAGCATGCTGCTTGCCTCCATGGCGGCGGCGCTGGCTTCCATTACCGATTGGGGAATGTCCTTGGGTTCCGATACCGCGCCGCAGGCATAGATGCCGGGTTTGCTGGTGGCAACCGGATTGAAGCTGTCGGTTTTGATGAAGTTGTCAGGGTCGAGTTCGATTCCGAGCATTTCGGCCAGCTCAATGGTCTCACGGCTTGCCTCAAGACCGGTGGAAAGAACCACCATGTCGAACTCTTCAAAGTTGACCTTGCCCTGTTCATCCACATAGCGGATTTTCAGGTTGCCCTGATCGTCGGCAGGAATAACCGAATGGACCCTGGCCCGTTTGAATCGGACTCCTCCCTTCTTGGCCCGGTTGTAATAATTTTCAAAGCCCTTGCCGTGGGTCCGCATGTCCATATAAAAGATGGACGGCTCGAATTCCCCATGGGCATGCTCTTTGGAGATGAACGCCTGCTTGATGGCAAACATGCAGCAGACCGAGGAGCAGTAGGGGTGACAGGCTCGATTGATATCGCGGGAACCGACGCACTGCAGCCAGGCGATTCTTTTCGGTTCTTTGCCGTCCGAGGGGCGTTCCATGTGGCCCATGCATGGGCCGGAGGGGCTGAGCAGCCGCTCGAACTCCATGGAGGTAACGACATTGGGCAGGCGGCCGTAGCCGGTAAAGTCAAGTTTGTCCGGATAGAAACGGGAAAAACCAAGGGCCAGAACAACGGAGCCCACTTCAAAGACATGTTCCCTTGGCTGATCGTCGAAATTAATCGCCCCGGCCGGGCACTCCTTGGCGCATACGCCGCAGCGCCCCGGTTTTTTGAGCCAGATACAGTGATCGGGATCAAGAGCGTATTTGAGCGGCACGGCCTGGGGATAGCTGAGAAAGGCGGCCTTGCGTTTGCCGATTCCCATGTTGAATTCGTTGGAGACTTTTTTCGGGCATTTTTCAGCGCACAGCCCGCAGGCAATGCATTTGTCCTGGTCCACGTATCGGGGGCGCTGGCGGACAACGGCCTTGAAATTGCCGGGCTCACCCTCCAGGGAAATCAGGTCGGAAAGGGTGAGAAGGTTGATGTTGCGGTGTCTGCCGCATTCGACGAGCTTGGGCGAAAGGATGCAGGCGGAACAGTCATTGGTGGGAAAAGTCTTGTCCAGCTGTGACATCCTGCCGCCGATTGCCGAGGTTTTTTCAACCAGATGGACGAGAAACCCGCTGTCTGCCAGGTCCAGTGCAGCCTGAACTCCTGCGATGCCGCCGCCAACAACTAATACCGATCCTTTGGCCATTTTCCCTACCGTAACTATGTGTTTTATGTGAACGATTCAGCGTTAATCAGTCTTTACGCTATCTGACAAGCGCCTTGACAATCCAGTTCCACAGATGGGTGGTCTGCCATTTGCCCCCGTAATGGGCCGCCAGGTCTTTTACCTGGGTGTGGCAATTGTGGCATGGTGTGATGACCACGTCCGCATCCGTGGCATGGAGTTGTTCGAATTTCATCCTGCCGTGCTTGCGCCGGTTGTCGGTGAACCCGGCCTGCAGAGCGCCGCCACCTCCGCCGCAACAATAATTGTTGGATTTATTGGGCCAGACATCGACGAAGTTCTCCTCGCCGCATACTTTTTTAATAACAAAGCGCAGATCATCTGCCACCGGGTCGCCAAGACCCTGGCGCACCAGTTTGCACGGATCCTGTACGGTGAATTTCAGGCCTTCCGTGTTCCAGGATGAGTCAACCTTGAGCCTGCCTTCGCGAATCCACTGGGCATAGAGGCTGATGATGCTGACAACTTCGAAGTTGTGGGGGATTTTGAATCGTTTCAACCCTTCCAGGGTTGAGAAAAGCATGTGGCCTCACTCGGTGTTTATATACGTTGGGCACCCTAGCGCATTCACCGTTTCCGCCTGCTTGCGGGTGACGAATTCCCAATCTTTCGGGTCTCCGCTGAACAGGCAGTAGTTGGCCCCATCCCACCATTCGGAAGAGTAGGTCCAGTCGATACCCACAGCATGAAGGATCTTCCACAGGAAAACCATCTCTTCCGGTTCAACCGTGGGTTCCTTGGCATTCTGGTTCAGGTAGAACTGGGCTCCAACCTTGTCCATGGGTGCTTTGAGGTCGGCCCATTCCGGTTCTGTTTCATGCACCTCTTCCAGAATGTCGCCCACCACCCAGACAAAGTCGGCGTTGGGGATGCCGGTGGAGTTGCTCTGTTTTTGAAGATCACAGGATTTCTGGAGATTTCTGGGACGCTCCTCAATCGGCCGCATTCCCTTCAATACATAGACAAAGCGTCCCACATGGATACCCATGGGGCAGGCGTATTCGCAGCGTTGGCAGATGGAGCAGGTATAAAGCCAGTTGGTTTTTTTCAGGACATCATCCTGGCCGAGAACGAGATAGCGGATGAATTTGCGGGGGTCCATGCCTTCGATGTCGCTGGCCGGACAACCGCTGGCACAGAGGCCGCAGGTGAGGCAGTAGTCGAGTTTCGCATCCGGCATTGATTTCCGGAAATGTTTTTTCAACTCCGCCCGTAATGGGGAAAGATCGATTTCTGTCATAACACACCACTGTTTGCGAATTTAAAGTTGGATGAATCAGGTGTGAGACTCGTAAATTGAGTTTTTTCTTATAACAACTTCTCAAATAATTGCAAATAATTCAGCATAATTTTCTGTTTCTGGAAATAGGTTTATTCGTTTGCGAATATTGGCCTTTTCAACTCAATGTAGATATTCAAATGTGCAGAATGGATGTTTCCTCGGCGGTTATATTATAAATGAAGAGACGAAAAGGCGGTGTGAGGGGTGAAAAAAATTGTTTTCGAGAGCCTTTTGCATTATAGTTATCCTTTTCTTCCGACTTGACAAGCAAAGACTTTCGTTGTATTCGCTAACAGATTTTTACTAGCGTATTCCGCCGCGTCTGATTAGCCTTTTCAGTCGGACCAATCGGAACAAGTCAGGCCGGCCAGTCGGACCAATCAGAATCAGTCGGACCAGTCAGGCCAATCAGACTAAAATATATTTTAAGGAGTAACAGATGTGCCGGTTAGCCTTAAAAACCGCCAGTGAACCGTTTTCTCCCTTCACCGTGCTCCAGGCCATGGAGGCCATGCAGGAAGGATACGACGGCAGCGGTTTGGGGCTCCTTTTGCGGGGCCTGCAATTTACTGATTACAGCTATAAGGCAGGGGATCCGGTCCTTTCCGGTATCGCTCACACCGAGAGCGCTCTGCACCGTCTTGATGCCTTTATGCAGGACCGCAGTTTTGCCCTCAAGTATGATCATGAGTTTGAGGCGGATCTCAGCAAGGTTGAATCCAGGGACAGATTTAAATATCTCCTGCGGGTTTATAAAAAACCTGCGGCCTGGGAAGCTTTGAGCGAAGAGCAGGTCGAATATGAGATGATGATGATTCGACTCGCCCTGCGCAAGGATGGCGAGGATAAAGGCGGTGATCTCACTGTTTTTTCCTTCTGGCCGGATGTGGCCATGATCAAGGAAGTGGGCTGGCCGCTTGGCGTGGGTGAGGCCCTGGGGCTTGACAGCCATCGCATCAAATCCCGGGTCTGCATGGCTCAGGGCAGGCAGAACACCAACTGGGGCATCAATCTTTACGCCTGTCATCCCTTCTTTATTCAGGGCATCGCCACCATGACCAATGGTGAGAACACGGCCTTTATTCCGATCAAGGACTGGCTGACCGGCAAGGGGTTCCCCGGCTACATGGGGTATCAGTCGGACAGCGAGGTTTTTGCCCATATTCTCCATTATGTGGTCAAGCAGTTGAAACTGCCCCTTGAGGCATACAAGCATATTATTACGCCCCTCAAAACCGAAGAAATGCTGGTTCATCCCCAGGGCGATTTCCTCAGGGGGTTGCGCGATGCCTGCCGCCGCCTGATTATCGACGGTCCCAATGCGGTAATCGGAACTTTACCGGATGAAACATGTCTTCTGGTCATGGATGCCAAGAAAATGCGGCCGGCCACCATCGGCGGCAAGCCCGGCGAATGGGCCATCGCTTCCGAGATGTGCGGAGTCGATGCCATGATTCCCGACCGCGATCAATCCCTTGATTTTCAGCCCATGCGGCAGCATACGATTATTGTTCCTCCAGATCGACAGGAGTTTAAGATATGGTCTCAATTCAGTCAATTCCCTCTACCCCAAGCAGCTTAACGGCCGGGGACCTTCCCTGGGTCATTGAACACAGGGAAGACAGATGCACCCTCTGCGGTCGTTGTACCGCGGTTTGTCCGGTCAATGCCATCAAGCTGACCTACATGCGTCAGCGCATGCCGAAACTGGTTCTGACCTCAAATGAACGAGGCAGTTCATACCGGACATTTGTCGGTATCCGCCAGCGCACCGAGATTGCCAACCGTTGCATAGGCTGCGGCAGCTGCGCCATGGTCTGCCCGAACTCGGCCATCAAGCCGTTGCCGAACAGCATGACCGACCGCTACCGGTTCCAGAATACCCAGGGAGGCGAGCCGGTCAAACGTGGCGGACGCCGCAATGATCCAAGCCCCGGCCTGCTTGACCAGCTGATTTTTACCCGTATTTCAATGCTCACCGATCCGGCACTCGATGCCGGACGCCATGAGTTTTATGTCAACACCCTGCTCGGCCGGGTGTTGTCCCCTGAGGAATATGTGCGAAGAAAACTGGCCGGGGAGTGGATTCCGCCGGTACGGGAGATATTTCCTTTTATCATCGGCTCCATGTCCTTCGGCGCCCTGTCTCCCAATATGTGGCTCGGCCTTCTGCAGGGAGTTGCTTACTGTAACGAGGTGCTCGGTATCCCTGTGGTCATGGCGACCGGCGAGGGAGGTTGTCCTCCCTGGGTGTTGAAGAGCCCCTTCCTTAAGTATATTGTTCTTCAGATCGCTTCCGGCTATTTCGGTTGGGATGAGATCATCCGCGCAATTCCGGACATGCAATGTGATCCCGCGGCCATTGAAATCAAGTACGGCCAGGGGGCAAAGCCGGGTGACGGTGGACTGCTCATGTGGTACAAGGTGAGCAAGCTGATCGCCCGCCTGCGCGGCGTACCGGAAGGTGTTGACCTGCCTTCTCCGCCGGTGCACCAGACCCTCTACTCCATCGAGGAGTCGGTCATGAAGATGATCCAGACAATGTCCATGGCCTGGAATTTCCGGGTGCCGGTCTATCCGAAGATATCCGGCTCCAATTCAGCAAAATCGGTGCTCAACAATCTGGTGCGCAATCCCTATGCCGCAGGTCTCTTGATCGACGGTATCGACGGCGGCACCGGCGCGGCCTATAATGTAAGCATGGATCATATGGGACATCCCATTGCCTCCAATGTCCGCGACTGTTACCTCGATCTCTGCGCCCAGGGCAAGCAGAACGAGATCCCCATTTTTGCGGCGGGCGGCGTCGGCAAGACCGGCAACGTCACCCAGAACGGTATGGGGCTCATCATGCTCGGCGCAAGCGGCGTCCACATGGGCAAATACATCATGCAGGCGGCAGCCGGTTGTCTGGGCAGTGAACAGAACCGTTGCAACGTCTGCAATGTCGGCCTCTGTCCCAAGGGCATTACAAGCCAGAATCCGAAACTGTACCGCCGTCTTGATCCGGATCAGGTTGCTCAGCGCGTGGTTGACACCTTTATGGCGATCCGCACCGAAATGAAAAAGATCATGGCTCCCCTGGGACGATCCCAGAGTCTGCCCATCGGCATGTCTGATGCTCTCGGTATTGGCGATGAAGCGGCTGCGAAAAGATTAAATATCAAATACATCTGTTAAGAAAAACAGGAGTCAGGAGTCAGAAGACAGGAGCCGGATACAGCATCTTTTCAGAAACTGTGTCTGCTCGCCTGAAAGATAAGAACGCGGGAACAGGGTGTCTTTCCCGTTCCTTCCGGAGGAAAAGGAAGTGACAGAAGCAATTACCATCAAAGGGTTGGATGAGAAAGGCAACCGCATCAGTTCCAAGGATTTTGAAGAACAGGTGCAGGCGGCTTTCCAAAAGTCGAAAAATCTCATCCTGGAAACATATGGCCAGCATAATGTCGGCGGGCGGCTGAATTCTGCCGGTGCTTCCCTTGATATCCAGATCAAGGGGCCGGCGGGGCAACGGTTGGGGTGCATGGGTATGCCCGGCACCACCATTACCTGCCTTGGTTCGGCGTCAGACGATGTGGGTTATCTCAACATCGGCGCGGACATCATTATTCATGGCGACGCCACCAACGGTGTCTGTAACGCCATGGCCCAAGGCCGGGTGATGATCGGCGGGTCCATCGGTTCCCGCGGACTGACCATGACCAAGTGGAATCCCGAATACCAGCGCCCTGAGCTTTGGGTGCTCGGCTCCGTGGGAGACACCTTTGCCGAATTCAACTGCGGCGGCATTGCCGTCGTCTGCGGCATCGACGCCAAAACACCGGATAACGTGCTCGGTTACCGGCCGTGCGTCGGCATGGTCGGCGGCTGGTTATACTATCGCGGCCAGACGGATCAATCCTATTCCCGTACCAATGTGCAGGCCCTGCTGCCGAATGACGAACAGTGGCAGTGGTTGATCGAACGCATGCCGGCCTATCTTGCGGCAATCGGCCGCAGCGAATTGCTTCCGACCCTCTCCGTGCGGGATGAGTGGAAGATGCTTGTCACTATTCCGCCCCAGGACAGGGCGCTCATGTTTTCAGGCCCCATGCCGATGCATGAGTTCCGTAAAAACATCTGGGACAAGGCCTTTGGCGGCGATCCGATCCGTGATCTTGCTCCCGGACTTGACCGGTCCCCCATCGGTCTCATTGAAACCGGCGATCTCAGGCGGCGAAAACCTTTCTGGGCCAACCAGGAGTCAGCCGCACCCTGCGCTTATTACTGCCCGGTTCACATACCCACCATCGACCGTCTGCGTCTGATGCGGGAGGGAAAAGAGCAGGAAGCCTATGAGCTGGTGCTTGAATATACTCCCTTCCCCGCGTCGATTTGCGGGTCCATCTGTCCCAACCTCTGTATGCAGAGCTGTTCGCGCCAGATGGTTGACAAGAGTATTGACGTGGCCATGCTCGGACGCGCCTGCCGTGATATTCCCGCGCCCCCGGTGGCGGATTCTCTCGGCAAGAAGGTTGCCATCATCGGTGGTGGCCCGGCCGGTATGAATGCCGCCTGGCAGCTTGCCCTGCGCGGGGTTGAGGCCCATATTTTCGAACGTGACGATAAACTTGGCGGCAAGCTGGCCCAGGTTATTCCTTGGGAGAGGTTGCCCAAGGCGATCTGGGATTCAGAGATGAATCGCTTCATGAATACTCCGAATATCAATGTTCATTTCGGGGTCAGTATGACCAAGGATAAGTTTGCGGAACTCAAAAATGAATTTGACTATGTGATTGTCGCGGTCGGTACCCATGAACCGCGCCGTATTCCTTTCCCGGGTCATGAGCGGGTGTTGACCGCCCTTGATTTTCTCAAGGCTGCCAAAAGCGACAAGCCACCCAAGGTGGGGAAACAGGTGGTCATCATCGGTGCGGGCAATGTCGGCTGTGACGTGGCCTGTGAGTGTTATCGGCTCGGCGCCCAAGAGGTGACCCTTGTTGATATCCAGAAACCGCTGGCCTTCGGCAAGGAGAGAAAGGCAGCCGAGGCCCTTGGCGCCAAGTTTAAATGGCCGGTCACCACAAAGGAAATAACGGATGACGGACTGATCGATGCGGCTGATGAGCTGATTCCGGCCCAGACGGTCATTATCTCCATCGGTGACGTGCCTGCGCTTAATTTTTTGCCCGACAGCGTTGAAGTGCTGACCGTGGGCGGTGCCGGCTGGATCAAGACGAATGAGGCCTGCCGGACATCAGATCCGAAGATCTATGCGGTGGGTGATGTGGAGCGCCCCGGTCTGGCCACAAATGCCCTTGGCCACGGCAAGAATGCCGCCCATGCCATTGTCGCGGAAATCAAAGGAGAGGATTGGAAGCCGTTCACCAAACAGGTGATCAATCTCCAGAACCTGACTCCGGCCCATTATGAGCCGGAAACCTGTCCCGGACAGTATTCCGATGTTCACGAGGCGGACCGGTGCATGAGCTGCGGTTCATGCCGTGATTGCCATCTGTGCGAGACCATCTGTCCCACAGGGGCCATTACCCGTGAAAAGTTTTCCGACGACAAGAAGGATTTTCGCTATGTGTCAAATGATGACACGTGCATTGCCTGCGGTTTCTGCGCCAACACCTGTCCATGTGGTGTCTGGCTGATGCGGCCCCTGTAATATTTTTATCATATGCTGGTCACGCGGCCTTCGGCAGGAAAATATGTCTGCCGAAGGCCGTCATTTTTGTGTTCCTGCCGTTTCTGTTTTGTTCTTTACGCGAACAGTTTCTCCTTCCCGCCTATCTGTTGATTGACTTCCCTGTTATTTGGTGTAGTATTTTTCTTTTTTGAACAGCTGCCCGGCCACTATAAAATTAATCAGTTGTCACGCCGGTTTTCTGTGTGACAGTCAATATCTCTTGCCGCCATGAAAAAACGTTTCTTTTTTGCCTTTATCGGTTTGCTCCTTCTGGCCGGAACACTCGGCGGAATAAAATTCCTGCAGATCCGCAAGATGATTGATCAGAAAAGCCGGTTTTCACTCCCCCCCGAGGTTGTGACAACGACTCAGGTGCAGCAGGAGTGGTGGGAAACGACTCTTCCTGCGGTGGGGACCCTCACCGCTGTTCAGGGGGTAACCGTTTCAGCCGAGGTTCCCGGGAAAATAAACCATATCGCCTTTACACCAGGGACAAAAGTCAAAGCTGGTGATCTCCTCGTCCGGCAGGACACGACGTCCGAGGAGGCGCAATTAAGGTCTGCAGAGGCTGCGGCCGACCTTGCCAAATTGAATCTTGATCGCTATGCCGGCCTTCTTGCCCGGAATAATATCGCCAGATCCCTTTATGACAATGCCGACGCGCAGTACAAGCAGACCCGGGCCCAGGTGGACAACCTCAAGGCGGTTATCAGTAAAAAAAATATCAGGGCGCCCTTTACAGGTGTCCTGGGGGTTCGGTTAATCAACCTCGGGCAGATTCTCAAGGAAGGGGAACCCATCGTTTCCCTGCAATCCCTTGACCCCATCTTTGTTGATTTCAATCTGCCGCAGCAGTATCTGGGACAAATCGCAAAAGGACTTGTGGTTCGGATAAAGACGGATTCCCTGCCCGGCCAGGTAATAGAAGGGGAAATTACCACCATTAATTCGGTGGTGGACTCTGCCAGCCGCAATATCAAGGTGCAGGCCACAGTGGCAAACCCGCATGAGCAGCTGCGGCCAGGGCTTTTCGTCAATGTCGAGGTGGTGCAACCCGGGCGGCGTGAAGTTGTCGTTATTCCCGCAACAGCAGTGCTCTATGCGCCATACAGTGATTCCGTCTTTATTGTGAAGCAGACGAAAAACGAACAAAACGGCAAGGATGAACTGATTTTGAACCAGCAGTTTGTCAAGCTCGGAGAAAAACGCGGAGATTTTGTCGCCATTCTGTCAGGGCTGCAAGAGGGAGAGGCAATCGTCAGCACCGGCGTTTTCAAGTTGCGGAATGGTCAGGCTGCGGTGATCAACAACGAACTCGCGCCTGATTTCAAGATTGCTCCCAGCCCTGGGAATAATTGATTGTGATTGCCATCTCATGAACTTCACAGATCTTTTTATCCGTCGTCCCGTTCTCGCCCTGGTGATCAGTCTTGTGATCATTATCGCAGGCCTCCAGGCAATCCGGTCCCTCAATGTCCGCCAGTTCCCCATCAGCGAAAATTCTGCGGTCACCGTCAACACGGTTTATGTCGGAGCAAGCGCTGAACTGGTGCGCGGCTTTATCACCACACCCCTTGAGCGGGCCATTGCCGCAGCCGACGGGATTGATTATATCGAGTCGCAGAGTTCACAGGGCGTGTCGAACATCAGTGTGCGGCTGAAAATAAATTACGATGCCACCAAGGCCCTTGCGGAAATAAGCTCGAAAGTCGATCAGGTCCGGCGTGACCTGCCGCCTGAAGCAGAGGTGCCGGTTATCAACATTGAGTCAGCAGACAGCCGTTTCGCTGCCGCCTACATCAGTTTCACCTCTTCAGTTCTCAAGCAGAACGAGATAACCGATTATCTGGTTCGGGTTGTTCAACCGCGTCTTTCCGCAGTCGAAGGCGTGCAGCGGGCGGATATCCTTGGGGCGAGAATCTTTGCCATGCGCATCTGGCTCAAGCCTGACCGCATGGCGGCCTATAATATCAGTCCGGCCCAGGTTTATCAGGCGCTGGCGGCCAACAATTACCTTTCCGCCCTTGGCCAGACAAAGGGGTCCTATATTCAGGTGAACCTCACCGCCGACACGGATCTGACCTCGGTTGAAGAATTCGAGCGTCTTGTCGTCCGTGAACAGGACGGGGCCCTTATCCGCCTGTCGGATATAGGGGATGTGGTGCTGGGGGCCGAGGATTATGACACCGAGGTTCGTTTTTCCGGGCAGACCGCGGTTTTCATGGGGATCTGGCCGCTGCCCAATGCCAACTCCCTTGATGTGGTGAGCCGGGTGCGGGTTGTCATGGATTCGGTCCAGAAAGATATGCCCACCGGCTTGCAGTCCCGCATAGCCTATGATGCCACCGCCTATATCAACAACGCAATTCATGAGGTCATCAAGACCCTTGGCGATACCCTGCTCATTGTTGTCGTCATCATTTTCCTCTTTCTCGGTTCGTTCCGCTCTGTTTTCATTCCCGTGGTGGCAATCCCCCTGTCGCTCATCGGCGGGGTTTTCCTGATGCAGGTTTTCGGGTTCACCATCAATCTGCTCACCTTGCTGGCCATTGTGCTGTCCGTTGGTCTCGTGGTGGACGACGCCATCGTAGTGGTTGAGAATGTGGAAAGGCACTTAAGTGAAGGTCTTTCCCCGTTCGACGCAGCACTGGTCGGCGCCCGGGAGTTGGTCGGGCCGATCATTGCCATGACCATCACACTGGCCGCTGTGTATGCGCCCATCGGATTTCAGGGGGGGCTGACCGGATCGCTTTTCCGTGAATTTGCCTTTACCCTGGCCGGAGCCGTCACCATATCAGGCATCGTCGCCTTGACCCTGTCGCCCATGATGTCGGCTAAATTACTGAAGCGGGGACAGGAAGAGCATGGGCTCGCCGGGAAAATATCCCGTGATTTCAAGAAATTACGGGGCTGGTACGGTCGTCTGCTTGACGGCACCCTTCGTGCGCGGCCGGCTGTCTATCTGGTCTGGATTACCGTCAGCCTGCTGACCATTCCCATGTTCAGGATGTCCGCGGTTGAACTTGCCCCGACGGAAGATCAGGGCGTCATATTCGGCATTCTCGATGCATCGGCCAACTCGACTCTTGACCAGACAAGCCGGTATGCCGCTGCGGCAAATCAGATGTTTCTCAGTATTTCGGAGACGGATTTCACCTTTCAGATTACCCGGCCCAATTCCGGCTTCGGCGGCATGGTGGCAAAGCCCTGGGATCAGCGGGAGCGCACGATTTTTGAGATTATGCCGGAGGTGCAGCAGAAGCTGCATGGCATACCCGGCATCCAGATGTTTCCTGTTTTCCGTCCTTCGCTTCCAGGCGGCGGACAGTTCCCGGTGGAATTTATTCTGGCATCCACGGCGGAGACCGGTGAAATCCTGCAGTTTGCCCGGCAGATCCAGGGCGAGGCGATGAAAAGCGGTCTCTTTGCCTTTCCTCCCATCATCGATGTCAAGATCGATCAGCCGCAATCAGAGTTTATCATTGATCGCGAGAAGGTGGCCGATCTGGGGCTCAACCTTGAAGAGGTCGGCAGGGACATCGGGGCAATGATCGGCGGAAATTTCGTCAACCGTTTCGATATCTCGGGACGCAGCTATAAGGTTATTCCGCAGATCCAGAGGGTTGACAGACTGAATCCGGATCAGTTGAAGGATATTTATGTAACCGGGCCAAACGGACAACTGGTGCCCCTTGCCACCATCGCCACCATCCGCAACTCCACCGTGCCGCGTTCCTTGAACCGTTTCCAGCAGTTGAATGCGGTCAAGATCAGCGGGGTATCGGTCAGGCCGCTCCATGAGGCGTTGCGATTTCTCGAAGATGAGGCGGCAAAGATTCTTCCCATGGGGTATGTCATTGACTACACGGGAGAATCACGTCAGTTGCGCACGGAGGGCAACAAATTTCTGCCGGCTTTCATGCTTGCCGTGGTGCTTATTTTTCTTGTGCTGGCTGCCCAGTTTAACAGCTTCCGAGATCCCTTCGTCATTCTTGCCGGGTCCGTTCCCCTGGGAATATTCGGCGCCTTGATTTTCACCTTCCTGAAGATGCCCGATCCGAACGTGCCGTTCTGGACCAAAGGATGGACGACAACCATGAATATTTATTCCCAGGTCGGGCTTGTCACTCTGGTGGGGCTCGTCGCCAAAAACGGCATTCTCATCGTCGAGTTTGCCAACAAACTTCAGTTGCAGGGGATGTCAAAGCTTGACGCGGTGCGCGAATCATCCATGACAAGGTTGCGGCCGATTCTGATGACCAGCGCAGCAACGGCGGCAGGTCATTTCCCCCTGACGCTTGTGACAGGCGCGGGCGCCGCTGCCAGGAATTCCATTGGACTGGTGCTTGTGGGTGGTATAACCGTGGGCACTCTCTTCACCCTTTTTATCGTGCCGTCGATCTATATGCTGGTGGCCCGGGACCATGGCGCTGACCGGAATCTGCACGAATCGGATTTGCCCTGACAAAGGAGAGTTGCTGTAAAAAAAGAGCTTACGCGAGAGTATTTTGATTCATCAGGAAATCATTGACCGGATGGGCAGTCTGATCATGAATGACGTCCCTTCTCCTTCCTTGCTTTCAACATCGATGATGCCCTTGTGACTGCGGACCGTCTTCAGGGCGAAGGTAAGCCCAAACCCCGGGCCATAGGTTTTTGAACTGAAAAAAGGGTCGTAGATGTTTTTGATCTTCTCTTTATTGATGCCTTTGCCGGTGTCGGCTATCAGAATTTCGAAATAACCCTCATTGACTCCGGTGGTGATGGTAAGAGTCCTTTTTGCCGCTCCATCCATGGCTTCGATGGCATTTTCGATGATGTGGGCAATGGTCATGGTGATGTTTTCCTGATCAGCGCAGATCAGGGGGGGATTTTCCATGAAATGGGTGACAAGGGTGATTCCTTTCGTCTTCATTTCATGATTGAAAGTGCTCAGGGCATTGGTGACTATTTCATTGATATTGGAAGATTCCCGGTAACAAAGGGTGGCGCTTTTCAGGGAAATCAGCTTGTGCACCATTTTTTCAAGCACTTCCACGTTCTGCAGAATGATATCCATGTATTCCTGGTTTTTACTGCCCTCCGGCAGATTTTTTCTGACCCGCCGCGCAAAGCCGCCTATGGCCACCAGAGGATTCCTCACCTCGTGGGAGACCTCATCCAGGAAATGATCAAGTGCGGTGAATTTTTCCTGCTCTGCCATTTCGCTGCTTTCAAGTTTCTTGGCGAGCAGTGACCGCACCCTGGCTTCCAGTTCCTTGTAGTCAAAGGGCTTGGTGATGTAGTCATCAGCGCCGATGTCAAGCCCCTTGACCTTGTCCGGGACATTGCTTTTGGCGGTCAGCATGATGATCGGAATGTGTTTGGCTGTTTCGTCATTACTCAGGGCCTCGCAGACTTCGTAGCCGTCCATCTTCGGCATCATGACGTCGAGAATGATCAGGTCGGGTTCAAAATGATGTATTTTCTCCAGCCCCTGAATACCGTCGTATGCTTCATCCGTCACATATCCCTGGGCGCGGAATCTTTTCCGCAGCAACTCGACCGTATCCAGATTGTCATCGATGATTAAGATTTTTTCCTTTGCGGTCATGGCTTATTTCATGATGGTTCTGTCAGGAGACGCTTGATCTGGCTGCCGAATTCCCTGACATTGATCGGTTTAACGATATAGTCAAGGCAACCGAGAGAAAGGGCCCGTTCCCTGTCTGAGGGCATGACGTGGGCGGTCAGCGCGACAATCTTGATGTCGCGAAGTTCTTTATCTTTTTTTACCCGGTGGGTCAGTTCCAGTCCGTCGATTTTGGGCATGGAAATGTCCATGAGAACGAGGTCCGGTTTTTCCTTGATGATTTTATGGAGGGCATCCTCCCCGTCAACCGCCTCAAGCAGGATGTAGTTGTCTTTTGCAAGTACTTTTTGGACCAGTTCCCGGCTGTCTTGGTTGTCGTCAACGATCAGTATTTTTTTTCTGTTGAGGGCGCTTGCTTCGGGTTTTTTTTCGACCCTCGGCTCCTGACGCGCGGCCTCCTGCTCAGTAGTCTGCTTTTTCTTGACCGGGTAATGAATCTTGTACTTCTTCATTTTGCGCCAGAGGGTGGTCTTTTCGATACCGAGATGTTCGGCGGTTTTCCCTCTGTTGCCGTTGAACATGTGCAGGGCCGCCACTATTGTTGCCGCTTCGGCCGAGGAGAGAGGTTGCGCCGTCTCGGGCAGATTGTCGTGAGGGGAAGTCGCCTGCATTGATTCCTTGATCCCGTCAGGCAGGCACTCCGGGTTGATGATGTTGCCTTGACAGAGAACAAAGCAGTATTCGATGATATTCTCAAGCTCCCTGATATTGCCGGGATAATCATAGTTCATCAGAATGTTAAGCACTTTTGGCGAGACGGATTCAATGTTTTTCTTTTTCAGTGCATTGAATTTTTCAATAAAATGATGGGCCAGCAGGGGAATATCCTCTTTCCTTTCAGCAAGAGACGGAAGGGAGATTTTTATGACATTAAGCCGGAAAAAAAGATCCTCGCGAAAAGCGCCTTTGTCAATCTGTTCTTTGATGTTTTTGTTCGTAGCGGCAATAACCCGGACGTCCGTTTTGAGTGTTTCGGTGCCTCCCAGGGGCTCATACTCTTTTTCCTGCAGGACGCGTAAAAGCTTCAACTGCAGCGCAGGGGAAATATCACCTATTTCGTCGAGAAAAATCGTTCCTTTTTCCGCCAGGGCAAAACGGCCGAGTTTGTCGGTGTTGGCGCCGGTAAAGGCCCCTTTTTTGTAGCCGAATAATTCCGATTCCAGTAGGGTGTCCGGGAGGGCTGCGCAGTTAAGGGCAACAAATTTGCCTTCCCGTTCGGCAAGGGTGTGAATGGCCTTGGCAAAAAGTTCCTTGCCGGAACCGCTCGGCCCTTCAATGAGAACGGTGCTGTCGCTTGCGGCAATGCTTGGGAGAGTGGAGAAGATTTTCTGGATTTTCTCGTTTTTGCTGATGATATTCTGGAAGCTGTATTTTTTGGATATCGCATTGCTGAGACGCATGATCGACGAGATATCCCGGAAAGTTTCCACTCCACCGATGATTTCCATTTTGTCATTGCGCAGCACGGAAGTGCAGACGTTGATCTGAACATCGTCGCCGTCAATATCCTTGATGGTGACCAGCTGATTGCAGACATCCCTGCCGGTCTGCATGGATTTTTTCAGGGCGCAGCTTGATTTGCAGATGTCGGCCCGGAAGACATGGTAGCATTTCATGCCGACCGCTTCGCTTCGTTTGAATCCTGTTATGTTTTCAGCGGAGCGGTTAAATGAGGTGATGTTGAAATCAAGATCAACGGTGAAGGCGCCATGGAGGATGGACTCGAGGATCGCTTCACTGAATGAAACCCCTTTGTGGACCATGTTTTTGGGGTCGGAGGAATACGTTGCCTTGATGCTCCTGACTGCCTCCTTGCCTTTGCCCCGGGGCTGGGGACGCATGTCGTTTTGAGGCGCGATTGCTTTCTCATCGCTTTTTACGGATTGACTGGAGGACGAATTGGGGCAGTCGATTCCGAGGTTTCTCTGTTCCCCTTTTTTAGGGGATTGGGCAAATTGGGCCATGAGAAATACCTGTTATTCATCCACTTGCAATGGTTAAATAACGAAGCAGCCGGCAGGTATTTGCCGACTGATCAAGACGGCGGTTAAATCGGCATCATGATGCCGATTTAACCCATATTTTTAAATATTACCTTATGTGTAAAATTTCTGCAATATTCAATGGATATCTTTATTGAGCGGAACAGTTAGCGGTGCAGGGGGAAATGACCGGGAAGGATTTGCCGGAAGGGGCGATTTTGTTGTGATAGAATTTCCCAGATTGATTAACCTGACATTCTGTTTGGGTATCCCGGTATTCCTGATTCGTAAAAAAAAACGGCAGTATGCTAAAAATAGTTACTAATCATTATTGATTTTTGCTATTCACGTGTTATTATTAAGGCACACATTGTGGTGTTTTGTTTTCGAGGAGAAAAAAATGATGAATCGTATCGGTTTGAAAATAAAGATTGTTGCAATTTTCTGGATGGTTTTTTGTCTGGCCAGTTCAGCGGTGTGGGCCTCTAAATATGAGCGATCCATCGAGACTGTTGCAGTACCCGATGTTGTCCTTGTCAATCATCTCGGGGAGAAGGTACGTCTCAAATCCCTGCTGGAATCAGGCAAGCCCGTCATCCTCGATTTTATCTACGCCACCTGCACCACCATCTGTCCCGTTCTTTCAGCAGGCTTTGCCAATTTTCAGAAAAAACTCGGCCCGGAAGTTGACCAGGTCCACCTTGTTTCGATCACCATTGACCCGGAAAACGATACGCCTGGCGCCATGAAAGAGTATCTGGAGCGTTACCAGGCGCAACCCGGCTGGGAATTTCTCAGCGGGAGCCGCAAGGATGTTGATCAGGTGATGAGGGCTTTTGACGCCTATTTCCGCGACAAAATGGATCACCGGCCCCTGAGCTTCATCCGTGCGCCTGATGAAGGCAAATGGATCAGGATCTATGGGCTTATCAGCACCAGTGACCTTATGAACGAATTTCAGCAAACGAGGATACAATGAATATTTCCATGAAAAATGTCTCGGCCTTCATGGCAAAGATTGCCATTCTGCATCTCGCGGTTCTGTTTTTTGTTGCAGGAGCTTGCCCCGCCTACGGCGCGAAGGACGAACCGGCTCTTTCCGCCGACGCAATACAAAAACTCGGGGAAAGAATGTACCGGGAGGGGATTCTTCCCTCGGGAGAACCCATGAAGGCGTTTGTCAGCGGCGACGTTCCCGTTTCGGGGACGGCCTTTACCTGCGTCAGCTGCCATCTTCGCAGCGGGCTCGGGTCCATCGAAGGGCAGGTGTCCACCCCGCCGACAAACGGCAGGATTCTCTATGAGCCCCGGGAATCGTTTATAAAAGGCTACGAGCACGTTCCATCCTTCCACAATTACGCCGTCTATTTTCCGCCTCGACCGGCCTATACCGACGAAACCCTTGCGGAACTCATTGCCGGCGGCAATGACCCCACCGGGCGGTCGGTCATCAAGGTTATGCCTATCTATGATCTTGGCGATCGCGACATGGAAATTCTCATTGCCTACCTGAAGACGCTTTCCGTTGAGCAGTCTCCGGGGGTGAGCGAAGCCGAGATCAAATTTGCGACCGTGATTGTCGAGGGCGCAGACCCGGTTGCTGTTGAGTCAATGCTTGTTCCCCTGGAGTTCGGGGTGGCCCGGAAAAACAGCCTGACGACTGCCTCCAAGAAGAACGACCGGGTGGCGCGTATGGCTTATAACATGCTTGGCCCCGACCTTTTGCAGAAAAATTTTTCTTTGTCCCGCTGGGTTTTGAAGGGACCTTCTTCCAGCTGGCGAGCCCAACTTGATGCTTACTATCAGGCCGAGCCGGTGTTTGCCCTGCTTGGGGGAATCTCTGACGGTGACTGGGAACCGGTTCATCGTTTCTGCGAAGAGAACCATATTCCCAATATTTTGCCCATCGTCGACTACCCGGTAATCAGCGATCAGGATTGGTACACCCTCTACTTTTCCCGGGGGATGCGGCAGGAGGGTGAGGCGGCAGCCCGTTACCTGCACGGCATGTATGATCTTTTTGCCGGTCGAGCGATCGTGCAGGTCAGCCGGAACAGCAGGAGGGGACTTGCGCTGGCCGAAGGATTTCGGCAAACATGGGGAGACACGGGGCATTCGCCCGCTGTTGACATCATTCTTAAAGAAGGAGAGCTGTTTTCCCCGGAACGGTTGCAGCAGATCATTAACGAATTAAAGCCGGCAGCGCTCATCGTCTGGGACGATGCCGCGGCGCTTGGGGCCTTTGAAGGGCTGCCCGACAATAAGGAACGCCCGGGGGTTATTCTTGCCTCGGGAACTTACGTGGGAAAAGCCCTGTGGACGGTCCCCGAGCCGCTGCGCGACCTGCTTTCTTTCACCTATCCCTACCGGCTCCCGCAGGACGATGTCCGCTATGATATAGCTGCTCGAAGAGTGCTGGCCGGGAAGAAAGCAGACGCCTATGACCCGAAAATAATCAGGCAGTCATATATTGCCAATGAGCTGCTGAGCAAGGCCCTGATGGAAATGCGCGGCGAATACTATCGGGATTTTTTCTTCGATATCATCGGTATGATGGCTGATGAGTATTATCCGCTGTACGAGAGGGTCGGGTTTGGGCCCGGTCAGCGCTATGCATCCAAAGGGTGTTTCATCGTGCAGCTTGGCAAGGGAGAGAAACCGCAGTTGGAACGGCGCAGCGAGTGGGTAACGCGGTGATGTCCGGGAAAAGAAGATTGAGGATTGAAAAATGAAAAAGAGCGTGATGTTTTTTTTACTTGTTTCCTTTGTGCTGCCGCTTTGTGCTGCAGCGGCAGAGGATACGCCTGCTGTGCAGGACGAAATGGTACGGGCCTTCATCGTCAGCGAATATCGGTATGAACCGGGTGAGAGCGGGGGCGATCCCGACATCGGCCAGTCCCTCTGCGGCACTCGCTGCAACTCAATCTCCGTGGACTATCTCAATTACGTGATGCCGGGCGGGTGGCGGATGATCAAGGTTTCCGGCAACCGGGAACTGGTGGTTGACCTGAACAATCCCTTTCTGGACGGGAAGTGTATCTGTATCGTTGACGAGTATTTGATAAAGGTTAACGATCTTTATATGTCGAAATGAAAATTTTATCGGTGGAGGAAGTTCAGCATTATGCTGCTCCGCCGGAACAAGAAAATGAAAGTTGTTGAATGGTCTATTGCTTGAAAGGATAACCGCCATATCCCGTTGGACAGATCAACCAATTTTCCGATCAGCTTTCACTGAAAGAAAAGGAGGAGAAATGACAAAACAGATGAAGTTGTTGTTATACGGTTTTTTTTTCCTGCTGTTGCTGACCGCCCTCCTCGTGGTCGGTGAAAGAAGATATTCCCTTTCCCGGGTGTCATCTCAATCAGCCACTGAGTTTTCTCAGAATCAGCGTGACGTTGGTTCTGTAAGCACGGGGAGCGCAAAGACCGTACCTCAATCAAAGACAGATGTGACGACAACGTCGGAAGAAGCCAAAATCCCGCGTGATGAGATGAAGGATGTGCGGGTTGAAACGAGCGGCAAAGAGACGGTCGATGCAAAGACGGACGTAAGCGGCACAGAACCCCGGATCGGCGTCACGGTTTCTCAAGATCAGCGCGACCTTGACCCGCAGAAAATGCAGGAAGGCGCGGAGATGTCTCAGGCGCAGATGGATTTGATGAAAAAGCGTGAAGAGGTGCTATTGCGGAGCGAGGAAGTTGGGGATGTGGGAGTGAGAGCGACCAGGAAGGCAGCGGTTCAGCCCCAATCGGACTCCGTCATCAGCGATCGTGAGCCCGGCGCCACGGATTATCAAAATCCGCGTCCCTTTGATTCGACACCAACCGATAAAATAGAGAACAGATCGGCGGTATCCCAGGCGCAGATAGATTTGATGAAAAAGCGTGAAGAGGCGCGAATTCGGCGTGATGAGATGCTGGCTGTACGGGAGGAAACGCTGAGAAAACTGGGGCCGGGGAATACCGGCGAGCAACAGACTGGACAATAGAAACCGGCGGATCGGTGGCGGCATTTGCGAAGAAATAGGGGTCTTCCTGATGCCGATGACGATCATGCCTAACGAAATGAAAATCAAACAAAGGGATTTTACGCGTTTCGTGTTTAATCAGGAGGGAAATTTATGAACAGAAAGCATTTGCGTTATTTGACGGCCGTCTCATTGTCGGTCATTGTCCCGTTATGGGGGGTAGGGCCGGCGGGGGCATATCTCAGTCCGAGCAATCCCGACGTTTTAACCGCTCCTCCCGCCCAGGTCCAATACATGGATCCGAGCTATATCGGGGATTATGTTACGCCGGCGGCTCCGGGATACGTCATCGGACCGGGCAGTATTCCGGATTATCTGACAAGCCCGAACTGGGCCTACAGCCCGCCCTTGCGGAAATTCGTTGATCTCCTGCCCGGGCTGGGAGCGGCGAACGTTAACAACCTGGGCCAGTATATCCCGGTGGCAGTGCCTGATATTGTCACCTATCCCGGATCTGATTATTACGAGATCGAGTTGCGGCAGCACACCGAACAGATGCATTCCGATCTGCCGGCAACGACGGTGCGCGAGTATATGCAGGTCAATTCCGGTACGGATACAGGAGCCTGTACCGACCCATCCCTCAATATTGCCGACCCGTGCACCTCCGCCGATAATACGGTAACGGCCCAGACGGAGCCGCATTTTCTCGGCCCCATCATTGTGGCCCAGAAAGACCGGCCCGTGCGGGTCAAGTTCATAAACACCCTTCCCACTGGAACAGGGGGAAATCTGTTTGTCCCGGTGGATACCTCGATCATGGGCGCTGGTCCCTTTGAGGTCGACTATGATCCGGTGACCAAAGAAACTACCGATTTGACGACAGGTGATTTCACCCAGAATCGCGGCCTTCTCCATCTGCATGGCGGACGTACCCCCTGGATCAGTGACGGTACGCCCCATCAATGGATCACTCCTGCCGGCGAGGTGACGAACTACCCCACCGGCGTGAGCGTTGAAAACGTTCCCGATATGCCGGATCCCGGCCCGGGCGCCCAGACTTACTACTGGACCAACCAGCAGAGTTCGAGGATGATGTTTTACCATGATCACTCCTGGGGCATCACCCGGCTTAATGTCTATATCGGCGAGGCCGCCGGTTATCTGATCCGGGATGAGACTGAAAAGGCTCTGATTGACGGGGGAATAATTCCGGCTGACGAGATTCCCCTGGTGATTCAGGACAAAACCTACGTTGACGCCAGCGAAATTGCTAAAACCGACCCGACCTGGGCCTGGGGAACACAGCCCTGGAACGGAACTCCCGGGGCAGCCATGACGCCTGTTGAAGGCGACTTCTGGTGGCCGCATGTCTATATGCCGGCCCAGAACCCCTTTGACTTCAGCGGTATTGCCCCCATGGGCCGCTGGGCGTACGGACCGTATTTCTGGCCGGCAACCAACAATTTTTTCCAGCCGATCCCAAATCCTTATTACGACCCGAACTGTGACCCCGACGACCCGAATACCCCGGGTAGTTTCGGCGGATTCTGTCAGGCTCCGGAAATTCCAAGTTCACCTAACCCTTCGTGGGGTGCTGAAGCGTTCATGGATACCCCGACAGTCAACGGTACTGCGTATCCAGTTTTAAATGTTGATCCCAAGGCGTATCGTTTCAGAATTCTGAACGCAGCGCATGACCGTTTTTTCAATCTGCAGATGTACATCGCGGATGGAACGCCGCCAGTCCCGGTCAATACCCCGGAAAATCCACCAAATGTATTGGATCCTGCATTCTCTGGGAATGGCTATGCTGGTTTTGCTAATACTTTAGCAACGGAGACCGAAGTGCGGATGATCCCTGCCACCGCAACTGCAGTCAGTACAGCTCCTCCCGGGGGAAGCGTACTGGTAAGACCGGCTACCTGGCCTGAAGACGGCAGACCTGGAGGCGTTCCGGACTGGAGCTGGGCCGGACCCAGCTGGATCATGATCGGCAGCGAAGGCGGCTTCTTGCCGCAGCCGGTGGTGCTTCCCAATAATCCTGTGAACTGGAACGCTGACGTTACCACCTTTAACGCCGGTAACGTCAACAGTGGTTCGTTGATCCTTGGTCCTGCTGAAAGGGCCGACGTCATCGTCGACTTCTCAGCCTATGCCGGCAAGACCCTGATTCTTTACAACGACGCACCCGCCCCATGGCCGGCGCTTGACCCTCATTATGATTACTATACCGATGCTCCGGATAATCGTGAAATGGGCGGCTATGACACCACCCCGGTGGGATTCGGGCCGAATATCCGTACCATCATGCAGATCAAGGTTGCCGCCGGTGCAGGTCCGGCTTTCAATATGGTCAACCTGATCGAGGCCTTTGATCCGGTAGATGGCACGTCCCCCGGTGTATTTCGCGATGCCCAGGATCCGATCATTGTCGGTCAGGGGAACATGAACCCGACCGGCGACCCTGCACTGTATGAGGCATTTGCCTTTGACGGCACTGATTTCAGCGCTTACAACAAAAATTATAACACGACCTTCCCGGCAGGATATCCCAACTGGGGTATTGGCCGCATTAATGACAGAGCCATCAGCTTCTACAATCCTACGACAGCCTCTGTTCAGACTGTGACTATGCAGAAGAAGGCCATTCAGGACGAGCAGGGGGAAACATTTGATGAGTTCGGCAGGATGCGGGCAGGCTTAGGTCTTACTGTATCAAATCCCGGAGCCGGTCAGGTGAATTTCATCCTCCAGTCATACAGCGACCCGTCATCCGAGATACTCGCGGAGGATGGAATCCAGGTCTGGAAGATCACCCATAACGGTGTTGACACCCATCCGGTTCATTTTCACCTTTTTGATGTCCAGGTGCTTAACCGGGTAGGCTGGGACGGTTTCCTCCGGCTGCCTGATCCGACCGAGCTCGGCTGGAAAGACACGGTTCGCATCAGCCCTCTCGAAGACACGATCGTCGCCTTGAAACCGGTAACTCCGAAGATGGATTTTGGCGTGCCGGAGAGCATCCGACCCTTGAATCCGGCAAAACCGATCGGCGACGCTACCGCACTTTCGCTGGTGGATCCTGTCACCGGAGAGGCTTGGCTTGAACCGAACCTTAACCGCATGTTTAATCTTGACTGGGAATACGTATGGCATTGTCATATCCTCAGCCATGAAGAAAACGACATGATGCGTCCCATCAGTTTTCAGTTTGCGGAAAATCTTCCGTCTGCTGTTACCGGTGTAACCGCAACTCCGAACGGTCTGAATCGGATTGATCTCACCTGGACGGATCCGACTCCCGCAGCAATTCCCGCCACACTTGGCAATCATGCCAATGAGATTAAATTTCGCATCGAGCGTGCTGCCAATAACGGTGGTTTTACCGTTCTTGACTATGCTCTGGCCAATGCGACCAGTTACAGTGACACCACGGCAACTGCCGGTAACACTTATCGATATCGCGTTATTGCTGTCAATGCGGCGGGGGATTCTCTGCTTCCGACGGATTTGGTAGGTGTTTTCAGTCGCGCCGTGTGGTTGCTTGACAGCAATGGCAATGGCAACTGGGACGGGACGGGAATTGATGTCCGTTTCGGTTTCGGCAGGCCGACAGACAAGCCGGTTGTGGGTGACTGGAATGGTGACGGATATACGGAAATCGGTTATTACCGGAACGGAACCTGGAATCTTGACTTGAATGACAATGGCGTCTGGAATGGTCCGGTAACCGATAGACAGTTCAGGTTTGGGCTGCCGGCCGGCTACCTCCCCGTTACCGGCGATTGGAACGGTGATGGAATCACGGAAATCGGCGCATTCGATCAAGGAGTCTGGTCCCTCGACATGAACGGAAACGGTGTCTGGGACGGAGCTGTAACCGACAGGCAGTTCACCTTCGGCGTTGAACCCGGCAATGTACCTGTTACCGGTGATTGGAACGGTGATGGAATCACCAATATTGGCGTATTCAATCAGGGAATCTGGCATCTTGACCTGAACGGCAACGGCGTCTGGGACGGAGCTGTAACCGACAGGCAGGTCACCTTCGGTGCCGCTGGCGATATTCCCGTTGCCGGCGACTGGAACGGTGATGGTGCTGCAGAGATTGGGGTCGTTCGTGGTGGAGTTTGGTATCTTGACCTGAACGGCAACGGGATCTGGGACGGAGCGCCGACTGATGTGAATTACACGTTTGGAAATGCTTCCGATGTCCCTGTTACCGGGAAGTGGAGAAATAATTAGTATTCGGTGAACGCAACATCCTGTTTGATTTTCCGGCGCCGTTCATTGTGATGGCGCCGGAAAGAAAACAGCGACACATTCAATGACAAAAAAAAGGTCCTCCAGGAGTTGTCAACTCCCGGAGGACCTTTTTTTATGGTTGCTTGCGCAATAATTTTACCCGCTCAGCAGGCATCTGTGACAGGAAGCGCGACATTGTCCAGTATGAATTTTTCAAGTTTTTCCAGCTGGTTGTCGGAAAGTTCGTCAAAAACAACGACCCGTTTTCTGATATTTAATCGATGGGAGGTTGATTGACTGACCACGGTGTCGGATATGGTTCGAAACGGGAGTTCCACAAGATAGTCCTCCTCCCGCGAGAAGAGCGTCCCTTGCACCGAGTGGCCATTGCGCTGGCAATCCTTTTCCACGTATGTAAATGCCGCTCCTCCTATACCTATTTCAAGGATTTTGCCGAAATCTCCATGTATAACAAAAAGATCGGTTGTCGCCGTGAATCGGGGAAATTTTCTCCTGTTTCCGTGTTCGGTTTTCTGCGTCATGTAATTTACTCCTTTGACTGCGGCGTACCCAGGTACGCCGCAATGATGAAATAGTTGAACGCAACGCAAGCAGCGGGTAGCATCGTGTATGCATTGTTAATGGTGTTCCTCGTAACCGGTAAACATGGCCTTGAAATGAGCAAGGGGGGTGTGGCCTAAAGTCGCGAGATAACAATGCACCAAGATAAAGGAAGTAAAGACGAAAAACAGGACGACATGTATGGTGTCGATAACCTTAATCCCGCCCAGTATATTGATGTAATTTGAATAGCCCTTAATCTTCCAGAGAAAAACGCCGGTTATCATCTGCGCCGGCAGAAGAAGCATCATGATGACAAGATATGCATTCTGCTGTGGGGCATTGAATTTGTTTTGCGGTGTCATGGAATGCGGATTGGGGGCCCCTTTGAAAAAACCATACCCATAGTATGTCATCTGCGTTATGGACTTGGCGAGAAATGTCCGCAAGTCAGGGATATAAATTTTAACTTTGCCGGAGCCGACATAGTACGCAAGCCAGAGGAAATAGTTGATAATGACACCGAAGCCGACATAATTGTGGATGGTTATCGCATCCTGAAGGGGCATCCAGCTCAGGATATCGGCGTAGCGGATTTGAAAACCGGTAATAATCAGGATGACAAAGCCTGCGGCATTAATCCAATGCCATATACGGACCGGGGCCGGATGGACGTATATAAGTTTATCGTTGCTCATTTATGTATCCTCCTCTTGTTTTTTTTGCGTGACCCTTTGCAGGGAGAGTCTTCTTCGTCAGAGTTGTCCTTCAGTGATCATTTTTCCGGCGGTTCGCTGTTGTCATAATTCTGATGACTAAATGGAGAAGGACAACTCCGGCTCCACCGGCAATCAGAAGAAACCCTATCATGTCGAGAAGTTTTACCCTGGTTCCGGTCATCAGGTAAAAATGGCTCAGGTTGTAACTTCCAAGCACTTCACGGTCCACTTCATGGCGGTCTACAGTGCCGTCTTCCCGAATGAGCGGAAGAAAAACCGCATTGAAATAGGGCGAATCGGCGATATGACATTTTTCACACGTTTTTTCCGCCATACCTCTTTTTACCTGATGGGCCTCCGGCTTTAAATCGGCTACCAGCTCTGCGTGGAAACTGGCGTGAATGTTTTTTTGTCTGAGCATCAAAATAAGGGTATCAAACTCAGCCTGGTTGATGATGTTGTCCTTGTTGATGTCAATAAGGGGCATGAATTCGTCATACTCGACGCCGAGTATTTTGATTATTTCGGCGCCTTTGGAAAGTTTGTTGGTGACGAGATCAATGAAAGTGAGATTAATCTGCTGGGGAACGTCCTGGGCATGGCAGACGATACATTCAACAAAGGCGAAGTGTGATTCCCTGGCGGGCAGCCATTCGTGGAATTGATAGGGGTTATGGCATTTCAAACAGTAATTGTTTTCCCGTTCCGCCAGCAACGCCGCTTCCATCGGCATGACGTCATGGTACCCGTGGCAGGCGTAACAGGTCATCGTGATGCCTTTTTTCAGTATTTCCATGTGGACGCTGTTTTTGAAGGCATTTCCTTCTTCTTCGTGACAGTTGTTGCAGCAGACGGGTTCCAGGTAGGCTTTGTGGGGAAGCTCTTCATCAAAGTTGAGTTCTTCGATGTCCGAGTGGCAATCAACACAGGTAATGCCGTTCTGGTTATGGACGGAACGGTTGAACGCTTCTTCGTCAACGTACAGTTCAACAGTGATTGCGCTCTGTAAAATGTTGTCCGTGCTTTCCTTGGAGAGTGTTGTGTCGCTGTGGCATTCCATACATTCGGAATTTTCAATAGCAAAGGCGGGGGATGGCCCGATGCAGCAGATGAAAGCAATGCATAAGCCATAACGGAGGAGTAATTTCGTCATTTTTTTCATGGTCTTTTCATCTCCAGTAGACTTGGCATGTCAATAAATAACGGATACATCAGCAGCGTGTTGCGCGTCCTGTGCAGGGGTTATTTATCTCCAGACCCTTGTTAAAAAGTGTTCGATCTTTGTTGCCATAGATCAAGGTGTAAACATGTGCGCAGTTATAAATTGTAGATGCATCATGTGTGCCATTTTCTTTTGTGTGATATATTTCCATTGTTATCAGCATGTTGCCATGTTAATCAACGGGTGTCGACACATGCAGGGTTGCAGAGATGCAACCCTGCATGTGTCGGAGGGTTGCATCTCTGCAACCCTGCAAGGGAAAATCTGAATAACAGCAAGATTTCGGCTTTTCATTGAACCGGGAGAAATGATCTGAATAACGTTGTGGCCAGCACAGGAGGAGGAAAGAAATTACTGGGAGTTGCTTGAATACAGTTGGAGCTGTGGCGACAAAAGGAAAGGAACACGCGGGGTTTCATGGACACAATCAACTGGGTGACAAGCTGGTAAAACCAGTGGTTGTGACGTTTTTTTCAAATTTTGCAAAAATACTTTCATATTGCTGAATGAACTCAGGCCATCCTGCAGGGGAGTATACCACTTCGCCGCCGAGACGTCTTTTCGCTCCTTTCGCGTAATGCCATTTCGGTTGTATCACCATTCTGAAAATTTTCTCGCGCCCGGAGATGACCACGGACAGGTTGTTTGAGTTTTCTGAAAACTTTTCGGGTAAATCGATAAACCCTATTCCTGAACGGGATATGTTGCAGGCAAGCCCTTTGCATAAATCAATCCCATTCGATACATCGGCCGAAATGCCGGCCAGGCGAAATCGAGGAGAGTGTCTTTTGTCAAGAAGCGATTCGGCTTGTTGTATTGCCGATCCCTCGTTGCTGCAGGCAACTTTTTTCTCGCCTGACCGGACTGCCGTAAATCTTGTTGCCCCTGCAGCCAAGCCGGAAAACATGTTGCATAGTAACAAAGCAAGGGGGAGAGCGATAAAGAAAAGGACCGGAATAAACCACATGCATACGATGAATTGCGGCTGATAAAACATTACGTGCCCTCCATTTACGGGTTGTCTGGAAGCAGCCTGTTTTTTTATCTGCCGGTTATCGCGGAAAACCAACTCGCGCCCAATTCCGAGATTCCACCCATGTTGAGCACCCCGGCTATCATGCATAAGAGGGACCACACGCCGATGAGAGCCGCCATGCCCATAATGATGGAAAGAAGCAGTCGATCGCTGTCGTATCTTTCGGTTATATCAGGTGTTGACTGAAGTGATGTCGCATCATCTCGGTGGGAATATTTTGAATTCGTCATAGTAATTTTCTCATTTAGCACTCGTGTTTATCGGAAAGGCAACACCATCCATTTTGTTCAAAGATGGTATTGCCTTATGTTTGTCGGTGTCGAGCCACTCCTGATTACATGTGCACCCGTACATGCTCTGTTTCGACGCTTTCTTCTTCCAGTTTCCGATCAACGGCGTAGCCGATCATGCCGTAGCAGTATGAGAAAAGAACCGCATTTACCAGGTTTATCATGACAAGCTCGGTAGCCGTGATCAGGGCGGTCGATTCGATGATCCCGCTTCCGACAAGACAGAAATAACCGATCGATCCATGGGTCAGATTAGCGATAAGTCCGACAAACCCAAGCATTTTTCCTATGATAGGGATATAGGTGAATTGCAGAAGCCCGAAGCTTACCGGAGCAATGACCAATCCCATTGAAATTCCGTTTAACAGCCATCTGTTTTTCATCTTGTAAATTTTTGTCAGTTGAAAACAGGCCAAAGGAATGATTGCGAGGAGAATTAGATATTGACTCATGGCGTACCTCCGTTTTTATCAAATCTGAGATTATGTTTCATTTGGGGCCGCGGTCTTACTGCGGGATCAGGCGTCCCTGATCCCGCCTCTGCACGCCTTGATCTTCTTTGGACCCTTGATCAAGCTCGTGTTTGATAATATGTAAATGCATCTTGTGTGCCATAAACGCGACTCGTTTTTTTATCTAGTAATATCAATATGTTGGTTTATTTTTCAGTGCGGGCCCGAGCTTTACGGGCTTGCGTGCATGCAATGGTGCAATGTGAGAAAGATTGCAGTTTTGCAATGATCAATTTGGTGGGCGCACGTATAGTGTTTTGCCTTGCTGAAACCGTCGGATTTCAGGAGGTTTTATAGCTGTCGGTTGTGGAAAGACGGAAGCGGCCATCCATTTGCGGCAGGATGATACCGAGATGTTTAATCTTGCGAAAAAATGTGCTCTTGTGGATGCCGAGATCCCGTGCCGCAGCCTTGCGGTTATAATTGTTTCGTTTGAGAGCGGCGATAATTGTCTGTGCCTCCGTTGCCTGAACCGCGATCTCCATGTCAAACGATTTGAGCTTGGCGCCAGGGTTTGTTCTTAATTCCGCAGGCAGGTGTGACGGACCAATTTGCCCCTCATTGCAGGTATTAAATGAATGAATGAGGATGTTTTTCAGTTCGCTGATATTGCCCGGGAAATTATATGCCGTCAGCAGGGCCATTGTTTCCGGGCTGACACCGTGGACTGCTTTGTTTTGCAGAAGATTTGCCCGGCTGATGATGTGATCGGTTAACAGGGGAATATCTTCTTTTCGTTGCCTTAAAGGAGGCAGTTTAAGGGTAACGAAATGAATACGCTGGTAGAGGTCGCTGCGGAATGCCCCCTCCTTTACGAGTTCCGGGAGGTTGAGACTGGTGGCGGCAATAACGCGAACACCATCATTGGTTGCATCGGAAGAATCCGTCGATTTTTGCACTTTCTGCTCGATGGCCTTCAGTAAGCGATTTTGCAAGTTTAGGTCTATTTCACCTATTTCGTCAAAAAAAAGCGTGCTTCCTGCAGGAAAACCTAAACAGTTTTCCTGCTTCTTGTGGAGTGATCGGGGAATTTCTGCCAGATCACCATTGAACTGCGGCATGAGGATGTTCCCTTTGAGGACAAGGCATTTTATCGGAATGAACGGTTTATCCCTGCGGGAACTGAAAGTATGGATGGCGCGGGCAATCATCTCTTTGCCTGTCCCGCTTTCTCCTTCAATCAGCACCGGGTTTTCAGCGGCGGCAATTCGGGGCAATAACTTAATAACCCGACCCATGGCCGGGTTGCGCGTTATCATTTCGCTTACATGGATCGAATTTTGCGATGTTCTCGGCAGTTTTGCGATCTGACTGAGATCTTGAAACGTTTCAGCTCCTCCGACAATTTCGTTATCTTTATTGCGGAGGAGTGTTGCGGAAACATTGACCGGTATCTGATAACCCGCGGCATTTATGATGAAAGCATAAAGGTTGAGAGAAGGATTGTGGGTTGCAAAAGTTGTCAGCATCGGACAATCGCTGCCGCACAGACTGGAACAGAATATTTTCGAGCATGGCTGGCCGATTGCGTTGCGGCGGGCTATACCGGTAATTATTTCTGCCGAGCGATTAAAGGAGGTGATCCGGAGATCCTTGTCAACGGTGAAAACGCCGTCGGAAATACTGTCCAGAATTGATTCCGGGCGGATTTGCTGTAGTTGATCCAGATAGTTCTCTGGAGAGGATGCACAACGGTCTGCTGTGGTCGAATGAAGGGATTCGCATCCGTTACAGTTATTTGATTTCTTAACGGTCACAATTTTACCCATATATGAGAGAAAATAAGCAATGTGCTGTGATGTTTGAACAAACCTCTCGGTGAAAAGTCGGATGAATAAAGGGCAAGAGAGATACTTTTTCTCTTGAGGAAGTTACGTCTCCAAGTATGCTAAAAAGCATTTAGTGTGCCAGATGCGGTTTTTGGTTTTATTCTTTTTATATCAACTGGTTATTCTATGGTGGAGGAGATGGCGATGCGGGAAGTATTGCGAAACTGCAATCGGCTGGAGTCCGGATGGTTCCATTTCTGCAAATAAAGCTGATTTGTCGGAGGGAAGATTTGGTGTTGGAAATGGTGGATGTTGTTATGGGAATGCGGTCGAATCAATCGGCCTGGTATTGACGGGCAGTCTGATCAAAAATGTCGATCCCCGCTGTTCCTTGCTTTCCACGGTGATCTGCCCTTTGTGATTCTGGATCGTCTTCAGAACAAAGGTCAAACCCAGGCCCGGTCCGTATGTCTTTGAGCTGACAAAAGGATCGTAGATGTTTTTTATCTTTTCCTTATGGATGCCTTTGCCGGTATCCGTAATCTCTATTTCGACATGGCCTCCATCCATGTTGGTGGATATTTCAAGTCGTCTCAGTTCCCCTTCCATTGACTCAATAGCGTTTTCAATGATATGGCCAATCGCCTGGGTCATGTTGTCCCGGTCGACCGCGATCAGCGGGATATTGTCCATGAATCGCGTGACGACTTTGATTTGTTTTGTTTCTATCCGCGATCGTCTGGCGTTCAGGGCCTTCGACACCAGTTCGTTGATATCGGCCGGTTCGATGAAGCTCATGGTGGTGCTTTTCAGGGTGATCATCTGGTGGACCATCTTTTCCAGAACTTCCACGTTGCGCAGAATAATGTCCATGTACTGGCAGTTTGGGCTTCCTTCCGGCAAACTTTTTCTGACCCGGCGGGCAAAGCCGCCGATGGCGACAAGGGGGTTCCGCACCTCATGGGATATTTCATCCACCACATGATCGAGAGCATGCAGCTTTTCCTGTTCCGCCAGTTGTTTGTTCAGGTTTTTCTGGGTGAGAAGCGATCGAACACGGGCTGCCAGTTCCTTGAAATCGAAAGGCTTGGTGATGTATTCGTCTGCACCGATATCAAAGCCCTTCACCTTGTCCGGAATTTCGCTTTTGGCGGTGAGCATGAGAATCGGAATACGAGCCGCTGCGCTATCGAGATTGAGTCTTCTGCAGACCTCATAGCCATCCATATTGGGCATCATGACATCCAGAATGACAAGGTCCGGTTCGTAAGAACGAAATTTTTCCAGTCCGGTCAGGCCGTCGTATGCTTCATCCGTAGAATAACCCTCGGCCAGGAAGCGTTTCCGCAGCAGTTCAACGGTGTCGACATTGTCGTCAATGATTAAAATCTTGCCTTTCGAATTCATGGCACTTCAGCTCGTGATCAAGATGAAAAAAACGCTGGATTCTCAATAAGTCTCAAAACCAAGCAGAAAAGAGTTTTGCGGGAATTCGAGTGCCACACGATCTTCAGGGTATTGCAATCCCTGAACCGTCCGGTGCGCGATTTGTGGCGGTATCGTCAATATATTTTCTGATCTGATCAGCAAATTCGCGAACATTGATGGGTTTTGTTATATAACCGTTGCAGCCCGCGTCAAGCGCGTTGGCTCTGTCGCCCTTCATGGCATGGGCGGTCAGGGCGATGATGGTTATATTGCGCAGCTCTCCGGATTCTTTAACCATGCGTGTAAGATCGTAACCGTTGATTTTTGGCATGGAGATATCCATCAGTACCAGGTCCGGCTTTTCCGCGATGATTTTCTGCAAAGCGTCTTCCCCGTCTATTGCCTCAAGCAGAACATAATCATCCTTGCGCAGGATTTTTCTGACCAGTTCTCGACTGTCCTGGTTATCATCAGCGATTAATATCTTTTTTTTCTGGGTCATTTGCTCACCTTCGATACCTCAGCTGCAAGGAATCATCTGCATCGTTGGATTTATATTTTCTTGATTGTTTTTTTCAATTCTTCCAACAGATTCTGCTCCGAGAGAATGCCTTTGTTCAAAGTGGCCTGGATCTGCCCGTTCAGTTCAATCATATCCTCTTCGCTTAAATCTTTATTGGTGATCAGAATAAGCGGGGTGCTCTTTATTTCCTTCCTGCTTTTGACAAATTCAATCAGGTCAAAACCGTGGGCGTCAGGCATGATCAGGTTGAGGACGATCAGGTCCGGGGGAGACGCTTCAATGGCTTTCATGGCATCATTGCTGGTTACGGCGGTTCGTACCTGGTATTCCTCTGCCATAAGCACGGTTTTCAGGAGCTCACAGGTGTCATGCTCGTTGTCGACAATCAGGATGTTTTTAATCGAAGTGAGTTTTTCGATGTTTTTCAGTTTGTGCAGCAGGATTTTCTTGTTAATCGGTTTTACCAGATATTCCGCTGCGCCCAGGCTGAAACCTGTTTGTTTTTCGTCAACGATGGAAAGTATGATTACCGGGATATCCTGGGTTTCAGGGTGCCGTTTCAGATCCTGCAATACCATCCAGCCGTTTCTTTCCGGCATCATGATATCCAGGGTAATTGCGATCGGTTTTATTTTTCTGGCGGTTTCAACGGCGCCCTGTCCGCTTAACAGTCCTACGACGGTGTAGTCCGAGCCTATGTTTTTTCTGATCAGTTCAATAACCTCGGGATTGTCGTCAATGGCCATGACGGTTTTTTCATGGACTGCTGCCGGTTGTTCGGTGTCTTCCAGCAGAGTTCTGGTGTCCTGGAGCTTGCACTCTTCAATAACAAGATTTTCGATGATGTCGCATCCCTTGCAGAACGTAGCCTTTTCCGGGAATTTGACAACTTTTACCCCTTTGCAATGAATTCCGGCAATAAGCCAGCATCGGAGTTCTTTGTTGCCGTATGCCGGACAACTTGATTGACCACAGTGCTGAAATTCCCAGCATTTGACCCTCTGCCCTCCGTAGATCGGATTCTTGAGAAAGACGTCAACCGGTTTGTCAAAGTATTGGGCAAGGGCCTCCGCCATTTCCTGCTCGATGATCGGTTCTTCGTTTTTTTCAAGAATTTTTTCCTGGGCCGGCAGGGTGAAATAAAATCTGCTGCCTTTGCCGAATTCACTTTCCGCCCATATGACGCCACGATGCAGCACCACAAGTCCTCTGGCAATGCTGAGTCCGAGTCCGGTTCCCTCATATTGCCGGGAGGCGGATACATTGATCTGGGTAAATTTGTCGAAAAGTTTCTCCATGTCCTCCGGTTGGATACCGATTCCTGTATCTTCCACGCAGATTTCGACGAAAAGAGGCAGTTGCCCGGTCGCGCCGGTCAGGGTTGAAGGTTTCACGTGGACGGTGATTCCGCCGTGGGATGTGAATTTGAGGGCATTTGACAGGAGATTGTTGAAAATTTGCCGAACTTTGTCCTTGTCTATATAAACAGGAGGGGGATTATCGACAAAATTAAATTTCAGATACAGGTTTTTTGCCTGCAAGGCCGGTTGGAAAAAAACCGCCAGGTATTCCATGAAGTCCTTGAGGTCTGTTTTGTTGATATCAAGCTCCATTTTGCCGGATTCTATCTTGGACATGTCAAGAATGTCATTTATCAATTCCAGCAGGTGTTTGGCGTTGTTTTCCACCTTCTGCAGGCTCTTTTCCTGCTCTTCGTTTATTTCGCCATCCACGCGGTCCAGCAGGAGATCCGTGTATCCCAGGATGGAATTCATCGGTGTTCTGAGTTCATGGGACATATTGGCAAGAAAAGACGATTTCAGTCGGTCGAGTTCCTGCAGTTCCTTGTTCGCCCTTTCGAGCAGAAGGGTTTTGGAGCGCAGCATCATGGTTCTTCTTGCCACTTCAAGCTCCATTTCCTTGCTGAAGGTGGCTATCTTGTGATAGAGCTTTTCCAGGTTGTCGAGGGTCGAATTGATATGCTGGGCTATTTTATCCATGACGTCATGGTCGTTGGAGCAGATGGCGCGGACTTTCAGGTTGCCGCTGGAGACCTGGGAAAGGATGCTCAGCAGATTTTCAGCCAGGGACTCAAGGTGTTTTCGCTCTTCCTCCTCCTTCTCGGCGATTTTTTTTATGTACACCAGTCTTTCCGCCTCAAGAACAAGGGAGATGTCCCTGAATATTTCCACCGCGCCGGTGATGTTTCCGTGCGCATCTTTCTGGGCGCTGGCGCTGGTGATGATGGGAATCGTTAGGCCTCGTTTGTTGATGATGGTTGTTCTGATTCCGGTTACCCGTTCTCCGGAAACAAGACATTTTTTCAAGGGGCAGGTGGAATCACAGATGTCATTTCTGCATATCTCGCTGCGGAAAATGTCGCGACAGGTCAGTTTTCCCACGGTTTCCTGTTTGCTGAATCCCGTAATTGATGCGCACGCTTCATTGATAAAGGTCACCACCATGTCGGTATCAACGGTGATCAGCGGGTCCGCTATCGCTTCCTTCAGACTGTTGGCATATTCTATCTGGTCTTTAATGCTGAGGACCATATAGTTGAAGGAATTGCTGAGCACTCCGATTGAGTCATCCGAGGTGACCGGCACGGAGACGGAAAGATCTCCTAAAGCCAGTTGTTTTGCCTTGGCCGCAAGTTCGGTGACGGGCTTGGTAACAAGCCTTGCCAGAAGAAAAGAGATAAAGGCGATGAGCGTGGCGATTCCTATTATGCAGATGATGAGAGTACGGTTCTGTAAGGTTGCAATGGTTGCATAGGTTGCATTGGTGGATTGCCGGACCAGTAATGCGCCAAGGACCTGCCGGGTGTCGCCGTGGCAGTGATGGCATTCCGTCTCGTTGGTTATAATGTGAAGAGTGGTCAGGAAGTTTTGCCCATCACCCTTTTCTTCAAAATATCCCGTCTTTGGCTGGATGGATTCTTCGAGCAGTGAAGTGAGAGCGACTAATGTTTCCTTGTTGTCGGTAACAAATGAAACATCCTTGCCGATATAGTTGACATGGGTGGCAAAGACGATGCGCTGGTTGAAGTCACAGATGACGACTTCAGTGTTTTCCAGCTCTCCTTCGATGTCGAAGAGCTGTTTTTCGATGGAGGGACTGTCGCCGACCGCCATGGGATGTTTGATGCCGGCATAGGCCAGGGATTTCATGTCCTGGCCATAGGACATCATGCGTTCCCTGCTGTGCTCCCGTTGGTTGACAATGCTGAAAAAGATTATTCCTCCCATGATGAAGGTGACACCGATGGTGATCAGGGTTTTCAGGTCAAGATGTTTGCGGATGAATCCTGGAGAGCTCTTCATATCAATGCCCCCCTCCATGGATAAGCGGAGTGAACCGGAAGGCCCTCAGCCTTTCTGATGTATGGCAGGTATAGCAGAGGTCAAGTGTCGGCAGTCTGACAATGGAAGTTGGATCCTTTTTTTCTAAATGAAGTGAACCTGGTCCATGGCATACTTCACAACCGGTGTTTTTCAGTTCAGGTGTTTTTTCAATACTGACAAAACCACCCGGCTTGCCGTACCCTGTTGTATGGCAGGAATAACACTTTTTAAGATCTTCTTCGCTCAATCCTTTTTGGAGGCGCTCGATACTGCGGTATGAGTTACTTTTTTTTGCATGCTTGGAAAAGTTATCGTATTCCGTTTCATGGCAGGGTTGGCACTTGAGGGATCCGACATAGGTTGCCGAGGGATGAGTGGTATCCTGGGCGGAGCAGACAGCCTGATGGAGGGGGAGGAGCCGGAAAAAAACAAGTAAAATCAGCAATGTAATTGGTTTCTCGAATCTTTCGGAACAGAGGAGGTTCATGTTCAGACTCCATTGCCAGTAGGGGGATCTTTTGGTTTTTGCACGAGCAAAAAAAGATGAAAACCAATCCTGCTTCATAATAACCTTTTTGGGTCTAAAATGGCGTTACGGAAGGAAGTCGGCTTGTATGTCGTATGCATTTACGAGTGCTTTGATTTGTCTCCGCTCATGAATGAGTAGCCATTCATTTTATTTTTGTTCAATGATAATCTGTAATTAATAGATATTAATACCTTATCGCGCCCATATGGTGAAGTAAATGCGGCAAAAAGTCGCATCAACAGCAAATGGTCCAGGTCTGCTAAGTATATGGAGCTGCTATTCCCTCTGGTCCTTGTTCGCTTTCATGGGGAAAAACTTGTCGAATTCTTCGGAATCTCCCGGATTTTCAAGTTCACTCAGTTCAGCCAGCTGCTTGCTGATGACGGAAATATCCGCTTCAAGCTTTTCGAGAGAAGCGGGTGAAATCGTTCCATGTTCCTCGGTTTCAAGTTTGAAAAGCAGCAGTCGGTTTAAGAAATTATTGACGATATGATGCACTGTGTGCATGGTGATCTGCAGGGTTTTCAGTCGGGCTTCCCGTATAGCCAGTTCCCTTTTGCTTCTTTCGATCCGTTCAACCCAGTTGACCATGGAGATGGAGACGGTGGTGGCGATCAGCGAAGTGAAAAAAATGGTCATGATATGCGACTGCCAGATGGTGTAATGGCCTTCGAGTAGATAGAATTTGCCGACCTGGTAGACTGTCATCAAGGCGGCTGTGGCGAAAAACGGGAGGAACACCATCTTGAAATATTTCATCGCATCTCCTTTGGAGAGAAACCGGCCTTCTTTGTCGGATCAAAACATATTTTGTGGCTTGGTAGGTAGATATACCTGTTCCTTTTATAAACTAATTCATCCGCGTCATATTTGTAAATGCGGTATCTTGTCGCACAAAAAAAGCCGCCGGGTTCTGTCGCCGGTCCGGATACTTTATGCTCTTCTTTTCGCCTTATTATAACAAAGTTTGATGTTTCAATGAAAAATAAAAAAGAGAGAATGATAGTTGCTGAAAAGGCTTGTTATCATTCCTCACGAAGTGCAAGTTGATCAGGGTGGAGCAGGATAATTGCAATCGGCCATCGTTTATTTCCCGAATCCTTACCTGCAGCCGCGATGGAATATTCATACAGGCTTTTCTGCAACGGCGCCAAGTCGATGGTGGGGTAGGAAATTCCAGGGGAAAAATTGCTCAGTCCGCAGACATGGGCGGACCCATTGATAATGGTGGGAACTCCATAGGTGCGACAGTTGATGGGGCGCGCTTCATAGCAGCTGCATTCTCCCTGTTCGTTCAGCAGCGGGCAGCGGATCCTGGCCGTGGAAGGATCGGTGTGATCGCGAAAAAGGCTTTGCCATTGCGTTTCTGTCTCGCTGCATCTGTCAAGGATTTCTGTTTGTACCGCTGGCGGAGCTTGGCGGAATTTGAGGAGCAGAAAAGATGCCTCGATAAAGGAGAGATCAAAGACGGCATTGCAGCAGTCCGTGCATCCTTTGCGGCATGTCGCTTCCCGTGTGAATTTGGAGGTCAGCATGACCATTGTTTGGTCGATAAAATTATAGAGGTGCAGCAGTTTGGCAAACATGTCGGGTGTCATGGAAGTTTGATTAAATCTTAAAAAAGCTGTGGCGAAACGATTTCTTTGTAACGCATATAATAGCGGAGCGCAAGTGGGTGGAAAACAAGCGGCTTGATTTCTTCATTGACCGGGTTACTATATATGCCATAGGAAGCTTTTTTGGGTTGTTGCGATAAGATAAAAGACAAGGATAGAGTCGGGGCAGAAAAATGAGTACTATTCATATCGTGTGTCCTGTGTGTGGAAGCGTCAACCGGCTTGCTTATGAAAAAGCAGCGGATGGACCAGTGTGCGGCAAATGCCGGAGCAGGCTTTTTACCGGGAGTCCGGTTGAGTTGACGGATGACACCTTTGCAAGGCATATCGAACGAAATGATATTCCCGTTGTGGTCGATTTCTGGGCGCCGTGGTGCGGTCCCTGCAAGATGATGGGGCCTGTTTTTGCCCAGGCTGCGGCCGAGCTTGAGCCGCGGGTGCGCATGGCCAAGGTTAATACGGAACAGGAGCAGGTCCTGGCCTCGCAATTCGGCATCCGTTCCATCCCGACGGTTGTTTTGTTCAAGAACGGCCGTGAAGTCGTCCGGCAGGCCGGCGCCATGGATCAGGCAACTCTCCTGCGCTGGGTGAGATCACATCTGTGAAGGTGGATCGAATTTTTTTGTTCCATGGTGAAGGAAGATGCTGGTTTTGAAATGCGCGGCCTGCAAACGCAAGCTCTGGCGGTATGATAAAATCGGGTCGGGCGAGGTGTTACGCTGCCACAAAACGCGGATTATGAAAATGTATGGTTTGCAGACTGACGGGCACAAGATTCAATGCCTGTGCGGCAAGGATGTGGGCATCGACAAGGGCGGTTTTTACAAAATGATTGCCAAGGCCTTTACCTCTGCGGGCACGAAACGAAACGGGTAATGTTTAGACACGCTGACTTCTGAGAATTTTGCATTGCTGCAAAAAGTGAAGAGACAGACGAGTGCCTCAAATCGGCAAAGCCGGAAAGATCTCTGCATTCAGGAGCCAGGAAAACAAAAAAAGTTTTTCCGGCTCCTTGTTACCCGTTACTCAACTATGGCCACTTTGAGAGCGTCTTTGATGTCTCGGACATAATGAAAGGTCATGGCGTTTCGCACTGACTCACGTATTTCGGACACGTCTTTTTTGTTCAGTTCGGGCAGGATGACTTCCTTGATGCCGGAACGGACGGCGGCCAGCACCTTTTCCTTGACGCCGCCCACCGGCAGCACATCGCCCCGCAGAGTTATTTCTCCGGTCATGGCCACATCTTTGCGCACCGGCTTATCCGTAAAAAGTGATGTCAGGGAAACAACCATGGCCACTCCGGCGGAAGGCCCGTCTTTTGGGGTTGCCCCCTCCGGAACATGGATGTGGATATCCTTCTGGGCGAAGAGATCCTCATCTATGTTGAAATATCCGGCATGGGCGCGGATATAGGTGAGGGCGGCGCTGGCTGACTCCTTCATGACATCACCCAGCTTTCCCGTCATTTTCAAGGCGCCGGTGCCTTTCATCTTGGCGGATTCGATAAAGAGCAGTTCTCCCCCCACCGGAGTCCATGCAAGTCCGGTGGCAAGTCCCGGTCCCCATGAATGGGCCAGTGTTTCGGGGAAGAATTTTATGGGACCCAGAAAACGTTCCAGATCACCGGCATCGATGGTCGCCTGCTTTGTTTCTCCTTCCACGATATTCTTGGCAACGCCGCGACAGACCGAGGCAAGCTCCCTTTCCAGGTTCCGTACCCCTGCTTCACGGGTGTAAGAGCGGATAATGGTGCGGATAGCGTCATCGGTAAAGACAATGTCATCTTCGCTTAATGCGTGGGCGTCCACCTGTCGTTCGATCAGGTGGCGCTTGGCGATATGCAGCTTTTCATCCTCGGTGTAGCCGGAGAGGGTGATCACCTCCATCCTGTCACGCAGGGGTCCGGGAATGGTATCAAGCATATTGGCGGTGGTGATGAACATCACCTTGGAAAGATCATAGGTGATTTCCAGGTAATGATCGCTGAAGGTGAAGTTCTGCTCGGGGTCAAGCACCTCAAGCAGAGCGGATGATGGATCGCCGCGGAAGTCCATGCCCAGCTTGTCGATTTCATCCAGCATGAACAGCGGATTTTTGGCTCCCGCTTTGCGCAAGTTCTGGATAATGCGGCCCGGCAGGGCACCGATATAGGTGCGCCGGTGGCCGCGGATTTCCGCTTCGTCGCGGACGCCGCCCAGGGAAAGGCGGACGAATTTTCTGCCCATGGTGCGGGCGATGGACTGGCCAAGGGAGGTTTTTCCCACCCCCGGAGGGCCGACAAAGCAGAGAATGGGGCCGTGCATATCCTGTTTGAGCTTGCGGACTGCCAGAAACTCGAGAATCCTCTTTTTGATCCGCTCCAGTCCGTAATGGTCCTGATCCAGGTCTTCCTTGGCTTTTTTCAGATCAAGGGTGTCAACGGTCGAGGTTTCCCATGGGAGATCGAGAATCCAGTCGATATATGTGCGGGACACGGTATACTCAGGGGAGGAAGGCGAGATTCTCGCCAGGCGATCCAGCTCTTTTTTTGCCACTTTCCGGGCTTCCTCGCTTAAGTTGGCTTTTTCAAACCGGGCTTTCAGTTCATCCAGATCCAGGTTTTCATTGTCTTCGCCAAGCTCTTTGCGGATGGTCTGCAGTTGCTGGCGCAGGAAGAATTCCCGTTGTTTCTTGTCAATATCCTCCTTGACGGATTTCTGGATTTCCTGGCTCATCTGGGCTGTTTCCAGCCTTTTGTTCAGATCGGCGGTAACTCTCTTGAGCACGTCCTTCAGGCTTGCCAGCTCAAGAATCGCCTGTTCTTCCTCCTGGGGTATGTGCAACTGGGAGGAAATGAGATAGGCGGCATGGAAGGGATTGGTCAGCGACTCAACCGTCATCACCAGTTCAGGGGGAAGCATGACCAGTTCCGCCAGTTTTTTGAACTGTGTTTTCAGGTTCAGATCCATGGCCTCAATCTCCTGGTCCATGGTTTCGTCCATTTCAATGACTTCTATTTTTGCAGTAAGATAGGGCTCCTGCTGGACATATTCGAGAATTCTGATTTTTTTGAAACCACTTGTCAGCACATGGTAGGCCCCTTCGGAGCCCTTTACCAGTTTGTAAATGTAGCCGACAACACCGATGGAGTGGAGATGTTCTCCCCTGACCTGCTGCGGCTCGCCCTCCATGGGGTGATGGGCAATGAGCCCGAGCAGTCTGTCCTTGAGGAGAATGTCGTCAATAAGCTGCTTGGAAGAAGGGCTTTTGACCTGCAGGGGAAAACCCATGCCCGGGAAAAAAACAAACCCATGCAAGGGGAGGATGGGCAGCACATCGGGTATGTCGAGCTGCATCGGATCAACATTGGAGGCGTCGTGTGGTCCCTTTATATCTTTTTTTTCTTCAGTCATGAAGTCATCACTCCCGTTATTCGCCTTTGATGGAAATTTTAATCTGGTTCGATGATTTTTTCTTTGGCAAACGGATCAGGAGAAATCCGTTTTTGCAGGTGGATGTGGCCGCTTCGGCGTCGAGGGGACTCTCAAGATTAAGAGTACGTTTGAATCTGCCGTACTCCACCTCCAGTTGGTGAATGCAGGTGGTATGGTCAAAAACCGGCTGCGTCCGTTCTCCTGACACGGTAACACTGGAATGGTTGACAATGACCGTCAGCTTGTCGGGGTCGATACCCGGGACTTCCATGTAGATGATAAACTCGCCCACTGTTTCATAGACGTCACAGGAAGGGATCAGGTTTTCCGACCGATAGGGAAACATGCGGTGGGTTGACATGTTGCGGAGCATGCGTCCGAACTCTCGCTCGATTTCATCAAAAGTGCTCATCCGGTGTTTCTTGAAAGGATCCATGCTGTTGCCTCTGTGTTTGTTTTTTTTACGATACGGTCATTATATAATACACTGATGGAAAGTGTTGTGAAGTGGAAATATCTGGATTTTGTCTAAAATGAAAACATGAACGGCCCGGAAGCGATGGATAAAGAAATTAAAGCGGCGATAAGGTTGCTGCGTGGGAGCCGGAAAGCCATAGCCCTCACCGGCGCAGGTGTCGGCACCGAGAGCGGCATTCCTGATTTTCGCAGTAAAAACGGCTTGTGGTCCCGTTTCGACCCATTTGAATATGGCACCCTTGGCGCCTTTCGCAAAAATCCGGAAAAGGTGTGGAAGATGTTGAAGGAGCTGCTTGCCTTTGCCGACTGCAAGCCCAACAAAGGGCACCTGGCGATGGCGGAACTGGAGAAGATTGGGTTGCTCAAGGGGATCATCACCCAGAATATTGACGGGCTGCACCAGAAGGCTGGCAGCGCTAATGTTGTTGAATTTCATGGCAGTATTTTTACCTTTACCTGTCCGAAATGCGGCAACAGGGCACCTCTTTCCCGGGTGCGGTTGATGATGATCCCACCCCATTGTCCGGTGTGCGCTGATATTCTCAAACCGGATGTGATTTTTTTTGACGAACAGATCTCACCTCGTGTATTACTGGAAACGGAAAGACTGGTGCATGGAGCTGATCTCCTGCTGGTAGCCGGGACCTCATGCGAGGTGGCGCCTGCCTCCTTTATCCCGTCATGGGTTTCGCGTCAGGGCGGAGGGGTGATTGAAATCAACCTGTCTCCTGTTCTGGGCGGGCAGGCTGCGGTTTCGATAGCCGGTGGGTTTTCCGAGATAATGGAAAAGTTGCTCCTGCGGGTGCGGAAAGGACAATAGGGAAACGATGACGATGAGTTCGAAGAAAAAAGAACAGGAAATGGTGGAGAAAATCAGCGCCCGCGGATTCAGGAGGCTGGTCAATGCCATGAATTCCACAAGCCTTGGTTTGAAGGCGGCATTCAAGCATGAAGAGGCATTCCGTCAGGAGGTTTTTCTCTGCATCATACTTCTGCCGCTGGGGCTTTTCCTCGGGCAGACCGGGGTTGAGCGGGCACTGCTGGTCGGCAGTCTTCTGCTCGTGTTGATCGTTGAGTTGCTCAATTCCGCCGTCGAGGCGGTGGTTGACCGGATAGGCATGGAATATCATGTCCTTTCCGGTCGCGCCAAAGACCTCGGTTCAGCCGCTGTTTTTGTCGTTCTTCTTCTTGCCGTAGTTGTCTGGCTTCTGGTGTTGGTCCCTTATTAACAGCGGTTCCGTTCGTGCCCGAAGTGTATTAATCGATCATTCCCCGCACTGCCGCAATTCCCACCGGTGTCTTGTCAGCCTGGTTATAATATCCGACAAAACGTCCCACTTCCATGGCAGCCGTATCCTTGCCCAGATCCTGCATGAATGCATGGGAAACCGTCGAATAGAGCAGTTCCGCCGTCACGGTGTAAGGGCCTTTGCGGTCGGACAGGGCGACTGAATAAGTAACCTGGTCAGATCCGCCGATAAAATCCGGGTCAACGCCGGCCTTGCCCTGCACGGCGATGTCCTTGTCTGCGGTTTTTTTGTCAAAACCCCGGGGCAGGAGTCTGTTGTCCTTGATATAGCCCGCCGCGCGCAGCAGGGTAAAGGTGACCTCGTTGTCGGTGTTGTGCATGACGGATTCATAAATCTGCACCTGATCCGGGGAGTTGATCAGGTCATAATGGGGTTCGTAGCTCATTTTTTCGTCACCATCGTCACCGGCAATGGCGCCGTTGGTCTGCGGGAGGCCTGATTCAAAAACGGTGGCGCCGCCGGCATCAACAACCGAGAAATGAATCCAGGCCCGGCGTGAGGGAAAGCCGGTGGGAAATTTGTGGCCCACTCTGTTCTCCACCCCAACGGTAACGGTGAGGGTGTTGCCGGAAACGTTCCCCTCAAGCAGGTAAAGAGACGCCGTCTCTTTCTGCAGAAGACTCACGGTCCGCTCCTTTGTGGCTTCAATTTTTGCCGTTGAGGCGCTGATCTGAAGCGGTTCCAGGTTGTCCTGCATGATGTTCAGCAGGAGGAGATTGCCGCCGACAAAATGGTGCTGGGAAAAATGGTCTTTTTCCGTTGATTGTCTGGGTGCGGGTTTGGCAATCATGACCCCGCCTGCGGTGGAATGGGGCATGTGGCATTCCTGGCAGAGGCGGACCGTGCCGACCGTTTCATCGATGTTGTGCCGGATTCCGTCGGGCTCGCCGAATTCACTGTGCTGCCACTCGAGATAAGGGGTCTGTTCGGGAAATTCTCCGGCGATATTTCCGGCGCTGTCGAGAAATGGGGTATAGAGCGTGTGGCAGGTGGCGCAGAGGGCCGAATCGTTGGTGTGGCTGCCGTAAAGCGGGGTGAAGCCGATGCTTGTCTGCATGGGTTCTGCAACGGTCTCCTGGTAGGGTCCAAAAATAGCGCGATGGGGCGGGGGAGTGGCAGTGTCAATTGTATATTTGCCGCTGAAACTTGTTTTGCTGCCCAGTTCATGGTCCTGGATCTGATGGCAGAGGCTGCAGGAAACACCGTCCATGGCCGCGTTGTGCAGGCGGGTCGTGCTGTTGAGAAATCCTTCATAGGGATTTTCACCCACCTCTGGGCCGTAGATTGCTTTATCCGCATTCAGTTGGGTCCAGGCCATGGGCATGTGGCAGGCAACGCATTTTTCTTCGATGATTTTCCTGATTGCCGGATTGCGCGCCGTTTCCGAGGTAACCTTTGCCTGCCAGAGGGGGTCTTTTGCCGCGTTTGCCATCATGGTAGAGCGCCAGTGGTTGTTGATTGACATGTCCCGGCCATCCCGATCGACAAGATTGCCATGGCAGAGGGAACAGCGGTTCGACCCGATAAAATTCGTTTCAGTGAAGTTTGTCAGCGGCTCGCCGAGCCTGATGGCCGGTTTGGTGTTTTGCGGTTTGCTGAGGGAGATTGACGTTGGAGCCTGTTTGAAATTTTGGGCAGTTGCAAAAGAAACAGAGCCGGGAACAACTCCTGTCTCAGGGGGCGGAGTCGGCAGGCAACCGCTTAAAATCGAGCATGATAGAATGACACCGGATGAAAGCAGGATCATTCTGCCTTGAAAAATATTCCTCCCTGTTGTTGCCATGGATGATGCCTCCAATGCGGAATGGTAGAAAAGTTGCCGCGACGCACATCGACAGATCATGGTCGCCGCTAGGTGTTAAAAATGAGAGAGCAAGAGTGAAAAAACTGGTATAGTAAACTGGCGTTTGCCTGTTTCTTCTGGTGCGGGACGGGGCTTCCGTCTCGAATTTTACGCCTCTTTCTGAATTATTATACGTTTATGGTAAATATTGCAAATATCCTCAGCGTTACGCGGCTGGTAATCGCTCCTTTTCTGCTTTATTTTGCCTGGTCCGACAGGCGGGGGTTATTTCTTGTTTTCGGTGTGACTGCATTACTCACCGACTGCCTGGACGGTTATTTCGCCAGAAAGTTTCATCAGTCATCGGAATTGGGAGCAAAACTTGACAGTTGGGGCGATCTGGCGATTTACATGGCCGTTCCCCTCTCAATCTGGTGGTTGTGGCCGGAAATTATCAGAAGTGAAGCGGTTTATATTGCTGTCTGTTTCATCGGCTTTGCCGTGCCGGTGCTTTTCGGGTTTTTGAAGTTCAGGCGGCTTACCAGTTATCATACATGGGGGGCTAAACTTTCCGCCGTGCTGCTCAGCAGCAGCATCCTGATTCTGATATTCAACGGCCCGTCATGGCCGTTTCGTCTGGCCACCATGGTTTTCCTCTGTGCGGAGATTGAAGAGATCTGTATTACCGTCCTTCTTCCCAAATGGCGCGCGGATGTTTCCTCGATTTTTGTTGTGTTGCGGGAGCGGCGAAAAGGCAAATTAGCTGATCGGTCCTGATAACCTTCCGGGCCACGGAGGAGATTTGCGTTAGCTTAGCGCCGCAGGCGATAACTCGATCAGGTTTGTTTTTCGTTCGGTTTTTTCCGACTTCATTAATAAGGAATACCGGGCTTACCACCTTGGCATTTAGGGCATTTCCGTTGGAAAATGTCTGTCCCGTTAACTCCGTATTCATGACCACAAAAAAGACACTGAAGTTTATAAGAAAGCTGACCGTAATCATTACCCGGCTGATGTCTATGACCCATGTTTTTTTGGTTTTTCTTGTTTGTATATCCGATCTGTGTTGTAGTGCTCGTTCCATCAACATATTTGGATGCTTTTACGAATAAGCGTTTATCGTCGACTTTTACGTTTTGGGAGCCTATTTGATATCCTCTATTTTCCATGACCTGCCGAATCATGTGGCCTATCATTTGTTTTACTCTGTTGACTTTGATGTCGTCTCCAAATTCTTCTAGTAGTTTTTTTGAAATAGCTTCGGCGGCGGTTCGGCCGAGATCGGTAGCCGTTTCCATCCGGACAATGTTGTCTTTCCGGTTTAAGAATTCCCATAATTTAATGCCTAAAGTCAGATCTGCCAAATCAGAAAAATTACCAGCATCGTATTTCATTGTGACCTCTTGTTGAGTTGTGTTTTTGAATCTCGATAGAGGGTATTATCTCACAAAAAAATGCCAGTGTCAATAAATAACACCGGTCTCGTCGGTACTATGTTTTGGGCTGATCGATAATAATCAGAGCAAATCCGCCCAGCCTATTTTGGGGAAATTTTGCGACAGCAGGTGGTCATCCTCAAGCAGATGAAAGGTGAGGCGGGTGAAGGTATTGCGGGCTGTTTCTCCGACGATGTCAGGCGGGGTGATGGTGTCATGGCGACCGATAAAAAGGGTGCATGGACTGTCGGTTGTTTTTGTCTCCCAGCGGCTGAATTCGGGAAAATTAAGTGCCGGAGCAAGAAGGATTATCTTCCGGACCTTTAACGGGTGCCGGAGTGCATAGATCGTTGCCATCAGACCGCCAAAGCTTGACCCGACGAGCACGATATCCTGTTCCGCCGCGAGTATTTCTTCAAGCTTTGTCATCCTCGCGCTCAGGCTGCCGGTAAAATCCGGGGTCAGCATGGGGCTGAAGTTGAGCCGGAAGAATCGGGCCTTTGTCCCGTGACTGCTGCTTTCCAGGCCGTGCAGAAAAATTCGTGTTCCCGTTTTCATGGTGTTGATTGTTTTCGTGACAGTATGATCAATAGCCAAAAGGGAAGCGGGCAGGATTTTCAAAGGTTGGAATTTTCCGCGCTGAATGCGTCTCCCAATTGCGACACGTTGTCGCTTTGTCAAGCCGCGACGTCGCCGGAACCGGATTTAGTTTTCCGAGCTGTATTTTATTATCGGATATATCCCTTTTCTTCCAAGTAAAGCATAACCTCCTGGGCTGCCTCCGCCGGGGTCATTTCGCTGGTATCAATGATGATCTCGGGATTTGCGGGCGGAGCGTAAGGGTCGGAAACGCCGGTAAAGGAGGGGATTTTTCCAGCCCTTGCCTTGGCGTAGAGACCTTTTCTGTCGCGTTTTTCGCACACGTCAAGAGGGGTGGCCATATAAACCTCAATATACCCGCCGCATTTGCTGATCAGCGTTCTGTTTGCCTGGCGTGATTCCTCATAGGGGGCTATGGGAGCGCAGAGGGCGATGCCGCCGTTTTTGGTTATTTCGCTGGCGACAAAACCGATCCTCGTTATATTCAAATGCCTGTGTTCCTTGGAGAAATTGAGTTCGCTTGACAGGTTCTTGCGGACAATGTCGCCGTCAAGCAGGGTGACCGGTCGATCCCGCATTTCCAGGAATTTCACCATCAGAACCTTGGCAAGGGTGGACTTGCCGGAGCCGGAGAGGCCGGTGATGAAGATGGTGAAACCCTGTTTGGAACGTGGCGGAAATGCCCGTCGCAATTCGGAGACGATTTCCGGATACGAGAACCATTCAGGTATTTCCAGGCCGTTTTCAAGCCGCCGCTGCAGCTCACTGGAGGAAATGGTTTTGACCGCCACGTCGTCGGAGACTTGATTCAGCGGAACATACTGGGCCTTGTCTTCCGCATACACCATCTTTTCTTCAGCGACCATCTTGATCCCTGCTTCCTCCTCAAATGCCTGCACCAGTTTCTGTGCCTCGTTGGCCGGGTAGAAATTTTCCTTGTCAAGCCTGCTGGCAAAGGGATCGCCGTGGTCGGCGGAAACGAGAAAGTGGGAGCAGCCGTAATTTTTTTTGATGACGGCCTGCCAGAGGGCCTCGCGCGGCCCGGCCCATCGGCTGGCAAGCGGCAGAAGACCGAGGCTGATCATGTTTTTCGGGAATTTTTTGATAAATTCCTGGTAACAGCGGACATGGGTGTAGTGGTCAAGGTTGCCGGGGTGATCAAGACCTGCAACGGCCTGCAGGAAGATACTGGCCCCTGCCTCGCGGGCCGCCTTGAGAATCATCTCCTTGTGGGCGCAATGGAGATAGGCGTCGGTGTGAAAGCCGATGACGTGCCGCCACCCGTTAAGCGAAAAAAGCCGGTGGCTTTCAGACGGTGTAAGCCTGATTTCCTTGAAGTCGTAATGCACGGGCAGGGTCAGTCCTTCAAGGGTGCCGCTTACATACCAATCAGCGGTATTCTCATAAAGATTGGCGACTCCTGGATGCAGTGTTGCGTCTTCCGTGCCGAATACGGCAAGCGCCTCCGCTTTCTTGTCGGGCTGCCAGATGTCGGAAACGGTGAGAATCGCCAGCAGAAAGCCTTCTTCATCGTTCAAGGCGAGTTTGTCTCCGCTTTTTAGTGCGTTTACGATTTTTTGCGGGACATCAAGACAAATCGGCATGGGCCAGACGGTGCCGTCCGCAAGCCGCATCCGGTCGAGGACGGACTGGTAATCCTGCTGGGACAGATAGCCGTCAAGGGGGTAAAAAGCGCGATTCAGCAGAAGCTCAAGATCACAGAGCTGCCGGAGATTGAGGTCAAGGGAAGGGATATCCACCGCTTCTTTTTTTAACGTTTCGCTGCGCCTGAAATGGACGAGAAGGCTTTCCGAGTATTCATTCATGATAAGTGTCTGCGGTGTTCCAGCTCATTTGCCTGCTTCAAGCGCGTCAAGCATCGGAAATAGCTGGTTATTTAGAGTTTCTGCTGCTTCAGGTTGTTGCGTTCCGGTGAACGTGCAGACACTTTTATAACCAAGGAAGGAAGAGAAAGCAAAAAGAAAGAGATCAGTCCTTGAAAAGACTGGGGACGATGTGGTGCCGGTTGAGGAGTTTGTAGAAGTCGGTTCTGTTGCGTTTGGCCTGGCGGGCTGCCTCGGTTACGTTGCCGCGGGTGGCCTGGAGGAGGTGGACAAGATATTCCTGTTCAAATTGACGGCGGGCATCGGCAAAGGGAACGATTTTCATTGGTTTATCCTTGAGGGCGTCGGCAAGCAGGCTTTCAGAAATGAGCGGGGAAGAGGAAAGCGCCACGGTCTGCTCGATAACGTTCTGGAGCTGTCGGACATTGCCGGGCCAAGGAGCTTCCATGAGAAGTTTCATGGCGGCAGGGGAAAACCCGCTTATTTCCCTGTTATTCTGGGTTGCCAGTTTTTTGATAAAATAATGAGTGAGGATGGGGATGTCTTCGCGGCGTGTGTGCAGGGGGGGGATTTCCAGGCTGACAACGTTGAGGCGGTAATAGAGGTCTTCCCTGAAGGTTTTTTCCCTCACTTCCTCTTCTATTTTGCGATGTGTGGCGGAGATAATCCGCACATCCACGTCAACAGCCGTGGGTGAACCGATGGATCTTACCTGTTTTTCCTGAAGTACCCGTAACAGTTTCACCTGGAGAGAAAGGGGCATGTCGCCGATTTCGTCGAGGAAAAGAGTGCCGGTGTCCGCTGTTTTGAAAAGACCTGGATAGTTTGTCGCGGCACCGGTGAAGGAGCCCTTGGCGTGGCCGAAAAGTTCTGATTCCAAAAGCGCTTCGGGGATTGCTGCGCAGTTGACCGGAACAAAAGGACATGAAGCCCTGGGGCTGGCCCGGTGAATGGCGTTGGCAAGCAGCTCCTTGCCGGTTCCGCTTTCTCCGAGGATCAGAACGCCGGCGTCACTCTGGGCAACAAGCTTGGCCTTGTGCATGAGGTTTGCCATGGAGCTGCTTTTGTAAATAATTTCCCGGCACCAGTCATCGTTTTTGTCATCCTCGTTTTCCTCGGCGGGATTGCCTGCTATGGTCAGGGCGGCATTGATTTCCTGGAGGAGTTTCTGGCTGTCCACCGGTTTGGTGAGAAAGGAAAAAACCCCTTTCTGGGTTGCCTCCACCGCTTCTGGAATAGAGCCGTGGGCGGTGATGACGATGACCGGCAGCGAGCTGTTGATCTTGTGTACGGCATCGAAAAGGGCCATGCCGTCCATCTCGCCCATCCGCAGGTCGGTAATGAGAAGGTGAGGATTGACAATGGGTATGCGGGACAGGGCCTGTTCGCCGCTTTCCGCCGTCATAACATCAAAGCCATGACTCTGCAGACGAATGCTGAAAAGGCTCAAAAGGTCGGTGTCGTCATCAACAAGCAGTATTCGTGGTTTAATTGCCATTGTTGCGTTCGCTGATTATCTCTTCAATGTTTTTCAAATGCTCGAGCTGCTTCTTCAATTCGTTTACCTCATGCCGAGCCCTGTTTATTTCTGTAACTCTTTTTTTCTGTAAATGCTCGAAATAATGAAGTAATGCGGAAAGCCCCCGGATATCCGGGTAAGAGGTTGTGTTGAAATGTTCCATGTCTTTCATCAGCTCCTGTGCGTATTCCAGAGAATTCGGCTCGTCAAGTCGGGACAGGCACATGCAGATGAGCCTGATTCGCTTTTCATCACTTCTGTCGGCAATAAAATCCTCTCTCGTTCTGGCAAATTCCGTGTTCAGCTCTTCCGGTGGGAGAGTTGAGCTGTTTTCCAGGCAGGTGAGGATCTGCTCTGTTGGAGGATGAAGAGCCTTTACCCTGACTTTTTCAGTCCTGTTTTCCGGAATAGTGATTCCCGCCGGATGTTGTAAACATCCTGCAAGAATCATGCACAAGGTGAGGATTGGCAGGGCAAGAAATGTTGCAGAGCTTATTTTTTTCCTCATGCTGTTTCCTCAAGTGGAAGCGCAAGTCGAAAATGAGCACCTCCATGGGCGCCGGGCAAAGCGGCAATGGTCCCCTTGTGATTGGTCATGTATTCACGGGCTATGGCCAGACCAAGGCCGGTTCCCTTTACCCTGCCTTTTGTGCCGCTCTTCCCCTGAAAAAAGGGCAGAAAGATTTTAGAGAGTTCTTCAACTGGAATGCCCGGACCGGAATCGATGATGTCGATAATCGCTTTGTCCCTGTCGGCCTTCAGGCTGATTTCGATGACCATTTCCGGTGGAGAGTGTTTTATGGCATTGGAGAGAACATTGTCTATGATGGTTCTTATCTGGTTGCGGTCACCGTTGACTGAAACCGGTTCAAGATTCTGCTGCACGGAAAGTGAATTGGCCAGCAGGATGGGTTTGAGGTCTTCGGTCACTTCGAAAATCATCTGATCAAGGGCAAAAGGCTCTTTTATGGGCGGGACGTGGCGGGCCTGGGCCATGTTGAAATTAACAATATTTTCTATGAGAGTCTGGAGCAGTCTGCTGTTGTTGGAGAGAATTCTGACAACCTCCTTTTGTTGGGCGGTGAGCGGTCCGACAAGCTCTTCGCCAAGCAGGCCTGCGCTTTCCCGGATGGAGGAAAGGGGGGTTTTTAGTTCGTGTGATATGTGGGCAACGAATTTGTTTCTTTCTCTTTCCAGCTCTGCCAGGCGGTCCCTGAGCCAGTCAAGCTTGGTGCCGAGAAATTCCAGGTCCTGGGGGCCGGAGACGGAAATGGGGGTAACAAAATCGCCCTCGCCCAGCCTGAGTATTCCTTTGTCAATCTGGCGAATTGGCCGGACGAGCAGATAGGCAAAAAAGGAAATGAGAAGGAGGCAGGCAATAAAGAGAATGCAGGTGAGCCAGAACATCATTTTCTGATACAGAAGGGCTTCCTTCTGCAGGGATTCGGTTTCATGCATCATCAGATTATGGCTTGCACTCTGAACCGAACGGGCCAGGTCATTCATTTCCTGATAACGCTCCAGGGCAATTTTCCTATTTTCGGCATTTTTTTCTTCAGTCAGTACGGCAACAACTTCGTTTTCCATGGCCTGCAGGGTGGTGATGCTGTTCTGGATTTCCGGGGCAAAGGGGAATTCCGCCAGTTCTTCGAGAAGGATTTGGATGCTTTGGTGCTTTTCATTGAAACCGGCAAGGTTTTCCGCTTCTGCGAGAATGTCATAAAGACGGGCCTGTCGCTCCTGTGCGACAAGCTGCTCCAGGAGCATGCGGCTGACCCGGGCCGAATCGGCGGAACGGAAAACCGTCTGTGTGCTTTTGGCCGCCATTTTGTCCATGAAATAGGCGGAACCGGCCAAGGCTGCCAGCAGCGGCACGGCGATGAAAAGAAAGGACGCCAGAAGCAGGATAAGAAATGATTTGGGGCGAAAGAATTGCACAATTTTGGGATCGTCTTGAGTCATGTGGTTGCCATGGTGCCTCTGTCGTATCGGCGCTGGAGGTGAAATTTTTGGTAATTACAAGTATTATTAAATAGTTGTCCGGTGATTACGCTCCAATGTTTTCAAAAACAGAATGATCATGGATTATACGCTGAAAATTACCGTGTAGTTTGTTTTTGTTCAAGCCTCTTTCATGAAAGCAGACGAAAAACGGGGTTTATTGATGGTCATGAAGTGTGAAATGGATATTCGGGTAGTTGTGGGTGTGAATGAGTTATCCATACTTTTCAGCTTCCCGTGGACGTTACTCCTTTGCCAAACGCGACAAAATCAGTATTATACGGAAGGACACAGGGAAAAACTGCCATTTATCACTTTGATTATGATGCGCTCAGGAGAGAGAATGGGGGAACATCAAAGAACGCCGAACGAATATCTCGCATTGCTGAAACGCCGGAAAGTTTCCCTTTTTGTTCCGTTTCTTGTTGTGGTGCTGATTGCAACCGCAGTATCTTTGACGCTGCCGCCAGTGTATAAATCCGTTTCCACGATCCTCATCGAAGAGCAGGAAATACCGGCTGATTTCGCTATGAGTAAAGTGACAAGCTATGCCGAGCAGCGTCTCCGGTCAATCCATCAACGCATTATGAGCACGAACAGACTGCTTGAAATCATCAAGCAGCAGGATCTTTATGCGGATCTGATGGGGAAAGTTTCCACGGAAGAAATTGTCGGGAAAATGCGGCAGAATATCAAACTTGAGTATATCAGCACGGAAATTGTTGACCGGCGCACCGGACAGCAGGCCACGGCGACCATTGCGTTCACCCTGTCTTTTGAGGCGAAGGAGGGGCCGGAAAAAGTACAGAAGGTGGCCAATATTCTCGCCGCTCTTTTTCTTGAGGAAAACCTTCAGGTTAGTGAGCGGCAGGCCCTTGAAGCGACTTCCTATCTTGAGGAGGAGTTGCAGAAAATAAAGATACGTCTTGAAGAAATCGCCCACGATATTGCCGCTTTCAAAAAAGAACATATCAATGAACTGCCGGAAGTTCTTCAAGTAAACCTGCAGAGTCGCCATGCTGCCGAGGTCACCATTGAAAGGCTCAATGATCAGCTGCGAACTCTTCAGGAGCGAGAAAGCGGACTTCTTGCTGATCTTGCCGGTATTGCTCCACAGGTGGAAATGGAGGAAACGAAAAGGCTTGCTGCCCTGAAACTAGAACTGGCAAGCCTTGAGGCCCGTTACACTGATGATTACCCGGGTGTTGTCAAAACCCGTCAGGAAATTGAGAAACTCGATAAGAATATAGCCGGCAAAAAGGTGATAAACCCGAATTCATTGCCTGATAATCCCGCCTATATCAACCTTTCATCTCAGCTCTCAAGTGTGAGAGCTGAGATGAAATCTGTCATGCGACAGATGGCGGACCTGCAGGAGAAAACGGAAAAGCTGAACAGGTGGATTGAGGCAATCCCCGTTGTTGAGGAGTCATATGATGCCTTGCTTGCCGAAAGGCGGAATGCGCAGGCAAAATTTGATGATTTGTCCAGGAAGTTGATGGAGGCCAATGTTGCCTATGGACTGGAGAAGGAGCAGAAAAACGAACGGTTCACTCTGATTGATTCGGCGCGTCTGCCGGAAGAACCTTTTAAGCCGAACCGTTTGGCTCTTTTTCTTGGTGGAATCGTATTGGGGATTGGGGTAGGATGTGCCTCTGCAGCGTTGATGGAATTCCTTGATTTTTCTGTCCGGCGGCCGGAAGTTCTGGTACGGGAAACGTCTTTTCCCGTTCTGGCGGTCATACCGGCAATCATTACCGATGACGACATGCGGCAGCGGACAAACCGTCGGCTATTCTGGAGCGTTACCGTTCTTCTCCTCGCTGCCGCAGCAGTTGTCGCTTTTCATTACCTTGTGATGGATTTGCATATTTTCTGGGCGGAACTGATGAGAAAAGTCATGTGAGTTGCTTTCGGAGTAAGGGCAAAGCCGGCACGGAGTAAAATCCTTATGTCCTGCCGGATGGAGAAAAGGCATGAAGTTACGGAAAGCATTGGATAAGGCGAATAAAGAGCGAATGGAAGTTCTCGACTCGCCTGATGAAGAAGTCTCAAGCCGGGACCGGAATGAAGGAGAGCAGCCCGCATCGGCGGTGGAAATTTCTCCCATCAGCTGGCAGGCTCCTGTTTATTCGGAGTCTATTTCAGTCAGGCTTGATCCAAATAAACTGCTGCGCAACAGGTGTATCTGCATTTCTCCAGATGCTCCTCAACTTGATGCGTATAAGGTTTTGCGTACCCGCATCCGCCAATATACCAGGGACAGGGGGATGAATACCATCATGGTTACCAGCGTCAGGCCCGGAGAGGGGAAGACGGTGACCGCCATCAATCTGGCCTTGACTTTTGCCCGTGAATATCAGCAGACCGCCCTGCTGGTTGACTGCGATTTGAAAAAACAGGATATCCGCAATTATCTTGGTTTTGCCAGTGACCGAGGGCTTATCGATTACCTTGAGTATAATCGGCCGTTAAAGGATTGTATTATCTGGCCGGGGGTGGAGAAGTTGACTGTTATTTCCGGCGGCCGCACCGTCTCTGACAGCACCGAGCTGCTTGGGTCGCCGAAGATGCAGGATCTGCTTGCTGAAATGAAAAGCAGGTATGATGACCGTTATGTGCTGCTTGATGTCCCGGCTGTGCTCGACGGGGCGGATGCCATGGTGTTTGCGCCCCTTGTAGACTGTATCATTATGGTGGTGGAGAAAGGGGCCACCTCCCTGAATGATGTGAAAAAGGCGGTTGAGCTTCTTCCCAAGGAAAAATTTCTCGGCTTCGTGTTCAATGATCGAAGCGGAGAGTAATTGGCTCTCTGTTTGAGCGAAGCCGGAACAGCGTATGTATGAAAAATTTTACGGATTGAGCGAGAAACCTTTCCAGATTGTCCCCAATCCCAATTTCCTCTATCTCAGCCCAAAACATCAGCACGCCCTGACCTATCTTGAATACGGCATTCGGGAAGGCATGGGGTTCATTCTGCTCACCGGTGAAATAGGCACCGGAAAAACAACCCTGGTTCGTCATATTTTGAATCAGCTTGATAAAGAGGTTGAAGTAGCGGTGATTTTCAACACCAATGTCACAGCTGACCAGCTTCTTTGTCTCCTTCTCAGGGAGTTTGAACTGACGAGCGAAAGCCATGACAAAACGCGTAATCTTGAACTGATTTACCAATTTCTGATTGAAAAATATTCCCGCCGTCGCAGGGTGCTGCTCGTCATTGACGAGGCGCAGAATCTTTCCGAGGAGGCGCTTGAAGAGGTTCGCATGCTGTCCAATCTCCAGGTGGATGATAATCTTCTGCTGCAGATCATGCTTGTCGGGCAACCCGAGTTAAAGGCCAAGTTGAAGCGTCCCGGCCTGGCGCAGCTTGCCCAACGCATTGGGGTCAACTATCATCTGATGCCCCTTAATCGTGAGGAAACAGGAGCCTATATCGCCTCCCGGTTGAAAAAGGTGGGGGGCGATCCCGGTTTGTTCAGCCGCGAGGCGGTGGATGAGATTTTTCGTGCTTCCCTCGGTACTCCCCGGTCTATCAATCTTCTTTGTGACTCGTCGCTGGTCTATGGTTTTGCGGATGAACTGAAAACAATCGATGTGGGAACAGTCGCCCAGGTTCTGGTGGATAAAGGCGATATGTTCGGGGCTGAAGCCCATGCCGCGCCTGAGACTGCGTTTTCTGCTCCGGGGGAGTTGCCTGTTGCAGAAAAAAAAGGGGGGGGCCTCGAACAACGGCTTTTCTCCCTAGAAAAAGCGATTGATGAGTTGCGGTTACAGGCCGATCAACAGCATGATGAACTTGAAAAACGGGTCGTTGCCGCTAAAGATGAACTGATTCGTCAGCTTACCGCGCAACTGGAGCAGGAGCGCGTCAAATATGAAAATCTGTTGCGTGAGTATGGAAAACTGGAGGAGAGGCTGAAGTTGTTTGTGTCGGAGAATGGTGGTAAAGGATTTCCCCGTGCCAAGGAAAATGGGGATGACACTTTGTCTTCCGGCAAAAAAACAAAGAAGTCCTCCTGGCTTTCATTGCGTTTTTAGTTTGCGTGTCATGACTTTTTCTTTTGCCGGCCTATCGCATTCAGATGTTTCGCCCTTGGTTTTCCTTCCCGGATGGGGTTTTGACGGGCGGTTGATTTCTCTCTTCCGCCTTTTTCCCGCCCGGAGAATCATCATGCCTGATTCTTTTCTTCATCCGTCAACCCTGGAGAGAGATCTCTTCGCTTTTTTAGGTAATCATGGCGCGGGAATTTCCATCGTCGGCTGGTCGATGGGGGCCCAGCTCGGCCTTGATTTTTCCTGTGCCCATCCCGAGTTGGTTGACCGTCTGACTCTTGTCTCCATGCGGCAGTATTGGCCACTGGCTGAAATACAGGAGATCAGAAAGGGGCTTGAAGAAGACTGGCGGGATTTCATGCGGGGCTTTTATCGAAAGTGTTTTCTTGGCTATAAAAAGGAATACCGGCAATTTGTCGCTGTGCTTGAAGATGATTATTTGAATCGTCTGGACCTGAAAACCCTGTGGTCCGGACTTGACTATCTTGAGCGTTTTCGTGTCCCTTCCCCGGTTCCGGACGCGGTGCCGGTCTCCGTTTTGCATGGACGCAAGGATGTTGTGGCCCCGGTTGGCGAAATGGTGCAACTGGGGGCAATGGAGTGTGATGTGATTGCCCATGGCGGGCATATGGTATTGCTTGATCGAATGCGATGAGTAAAGAGGGAAAGGAAATAATCAGCCGGCGGTTTTCAAGAGCCGCGCCAACCTACGACGAATACGCCCTGGTGCAGAAAGAAAGCGGTGTCGGACTTCTTTCATTGCTGCCGGAGAATTTTGTTTCCCGGGAGATTCTGGAAATCGGCTGCGGAACGGGGGGCTTTACCGCACGGCTTGCGGACAGGTTTCCCCAGGCGCGGATAACAGCCATTGATTTTGCCCAGGGCATGATTAACCAGGCGGGCGGGAAGTTCGGCGGGCGCTCGCATATTTCCTTTTGTTGCCGGGATGGTGAAGTGTTTCTCCGTGAGAACAGGGGAAAGTATGATCTTGTAACAAGCAACGCCACCATGCAGTGGTTTGATGATATCGAACAGGCCTTTGGCAATGCCGCCCGCGCGCTTGGCGAAAATGGGATTTTTCTTGCATCTTTTTTTGGTCCGGAATCGTTGCGCGAGCTGGCAACAGGACTTTCAGCCGTTTTGGGCAAAGAGGTATTGGTTGCTGCCGGGTACTTTGCCGGTAAAGAGAAAATCAGCCGACTGGCCCGGAATTGTTTTCATGATGTCATGGTTTCAGAAAAAATCTACAGTCGCAGCTATCCGACGTTTCGCAGTTTGTTGAACCATATCAGCAAGACGGGGACAGGAGGATACCACCCCTCTTTGCCGCCGTTAACCGGCAGAAAAATTGCACAGTTGGAGACCTGGTTCAACGGAAAGGGTGGATATGACGTTACCTATCAGGTTTTTTTTCTCAAAGCCTCAGGGCGAAGGGGATAGGAGGAGTGTTTGCGGCGAAAAATGACAAATAATTTTATGGATAAGGCCCTCTTCATTGTGGGGACCGGCACCGGGGTGGGAAAAACCGTGGTCAGTTCGTTGTTGCTCGGTTTTTTGCTGGAAAAAGGGATAAAGATTTCGTATCAGAAATGGGTCAGCACCGGTGGAGAGGTGCCGGAGGATCTGTTATACTGCCTGGAAAAGAATAATTTGCCTTATTCCGGGGAAAAGCTTGAAACGCAGGTGCCGTTTCGCTTCCTGATGCCGGCCTCCCCCCATCTGGCTGCAGAACGGGAAGGGCGTCAGGTTGATCCGGAACTGATAAAAACAGTTTTTTTTCAATCAATTCAGGAAAATGACCTGCTGCTGGTTGAAGGAGTGGGGGGGGTGATGGTGCCTCTGCGGCGGGATCTGCTGCTCTGTGATTTTTTGGCTGAATTTCAGATGCCCGTGCTGATTGTGGCCCGCAGCGGGCTGGGAACCATCAATCATACCCTGCTCACCATCGAGGCTTTGCGGCAGCGGAAAATCCCTCTGCTTGGGGTGGTTTTTTCCGATGAGGAGGCCGGCATGGATGTGGATGATCCGCTGGTTGCCGATAATCTGCGCACGATCGGGGAGATTGGCCGGGTGGCAGTTTTCGGACGTCTTCGGCGTAATGCAGAGTATGGTATTCTGAAAAAGGAGTTTGCGCTGATCGGTGAGCGTATTTTGCAAAAAATTTCTGATGGCGGCGCCAAAAGCAGCTCTTGTTAACGCTTCTCCGTCACTCCGAACGACTTGAGGATCATGGCTAGCGGGCAAAATTTGGAAAAACCGAGCTGAAAGAGGTTGGCTCCGACAAAGGCGGTGAACCACAACCAGTACTTGCTCATGAAAATCGGGCTGGCTTCGACGCCCAGGGCAAGGCTCAGCAGGATAAAAAAGCCGGCAATGACATGAACCCAGTCAATAATAATCATGTTGATCTCCTCGTTGTAAATCTCTCCAGACTGAAACGTTGTAAGAAAGCGATCCCGGATTTTTGTCCCGTCAATTCGTTTCTTTAATATCCGCCCCGATCTTTTTCGGCGGTTAAATCTTCCGCAAATATCTTACATGTTTTTCTCAGTACAGAAAAGTGTCCGCATGGTCTGGATCAGCTGCAGGATGCGTGGGTCGTTAATGCGGTTGAAAATGAAGTTTGCGTCCTTGCGGAAAGAGATAATCCCCTGATTGCGCAATATTGACAGATGTTGGGAGACATTTGCATTGGTCGTCTTCACTTCTTCCCGCAGGTCACCCACCGTCATTTCCCTGTCCTGGAGCAGGCAGAGAATTTTCAGCCTGATGGGATGGGACATGGTTTTCAGCAAACCTGCAATGGAATCTATATGTTCGTTCTGCATCTGGTAACCAAATGTTTAAGTATTTAATTGCATTCCTTAGTGATTGCTCTTCAATTTGTAAAGACTTTTGTTGTTGTGATGCTGTTTAGTAAATCATTGTATGCTTAAGTATACATTGCTGTCCAGTTTTACCTGCATGGTTTGGGCACAATTTCCACGGTTGATGCTGATTTCAAGATAATCGCGACTGCCGAAAAGAGCAACCGGCCGGCCGGGTAATACCGATCCATAGGAGGAAGATATCCCCTGAAGTGAAAGAGATCCGATGGAAACAATCAGTCTGTGAACGCTGTCGGGAAAGAAGTTTTCCGCGGTCTTTCTGTCGATATTTGTGATGAGGTTGCCGAAGTGGTCGATGTCAATCACCGAGCCGCGCAGTCGCTTGCCCTTCTTTTGCAGGGGAGGAAAGGGAAGTCGGACAAGAGAGTCCGGATCGATACGGCAACCGGTTTGTTCGGGCAATAGTCCGCAGGCAAGATGTGCCGCCACCGGGGCAAAGATATCGCGTCCATGAAAAGTGCGGCTCACGGGGGAAAGAAAGAGATGTTTTTCCGTCACCTCGTAGGCGGCCTCCGGGGGAGGCAAAAGAGTCGCTGTACCGTTGTCCGGCAGGAGAAAAAGTTGCTTGTCCGTCTGCAGGAGGACGATCCGGCGCGATGTGCCGACACCGGGGTCGACAACAATAAGGTGGATTGAGCCTTTTGGGAAAAAACGGTACGATGCAGCAAGGATAATCGCGGCCTGTCTGATATCCTGCGGGCGGACATTATGGGTCAGGTCAACGATGACGGCATCAGGACAATGGCTGTGGATAACCCCCTTCATCACGCCGACATATTCATCGCTTAATCCGAAATCCGTGGTCAGGGTGATGAGAGGCGGCATGATGATTCCTCCTTTATCTGACGAGACGGCTTACGCCGACAAGCTTTACCTCTTTCCTCAGGATGTCTGCATATTCCCTGAGCACGGCAAGCGTTTCCGGATGGGGATGGCCGATGCCGATGGCTGATCCGTTTTTCTTGGCTATTCCAATAAAAAGGTCAAATTGTTTCGCAATGGCCGCGGGGTTTGTGTCGTGGTCGAGAAAAACATCGCGGCGGGCGCTGGGCAGGCCGACATCTTCAGCGGTGCGATAAGCGACGGAATCTGCGGCGGTGACGCTGTCCAGAAAGAAAAGATGTTTCTTTTTGAGCAGCAGCAGGCAGATTTTCATGCTGCGGGGATCGGCGGTAAATCGTGAACCCATATGGTTATTGACGCCAATGGCAAAGGGAATAGCCTTGATGTTCTTCTCGAGATTTGAAGCAATCTCCCTTTCCGTCATGGAGGAGAACAAGGCTCCCGGTCCCGGTTGCCAGCGGCTGTCCTTGGGTTCCATGGGGAGGTGAAGAAGAATATCGTGTCCCCTGTTATGGGCCATCTCCGTCAGTGTCGCAATATGTGGTCCGGAGGGGAGAAAGGCAAAAGAAAGATTCAAGTCAAGGCGGATGAGATCACGTCCGATCTGTTCTTTGTAGCCCATGTCGTCGATGATGATTGCAGCCTGCACTAATCCGGTATCTTCCCTTTTTTTATAGGGCAAAGCGACGATGGTCGGTGGCAGATGCGGTTCCTCATAGGCGACAGGAGGTTTTGCTCCCCGTGCTTCCGGGTGGGGTTTTGCCTTCCTGTCAAAAGTTCCGGGACGCAGAAAGACAAAATAAAGGGTGGCAACCAGGCTTGCCATCAGGAGGAGAAGAGGAACGATCCACCAATAAGACGCCTTTTTCCCTTTTTTTTTGCGGGGAGCCTTTTTGCGGGCCATTTATTTTTGCCTGGTCAGAACATATTGGGCAAGTCCGGCCAGGATGCTGCGGGCCTGACAGTCTGGGAAAATGGCAAGGGATTCAATCGCAGCCTCGACAAGTGCTGCCGCTCCTTCACGGGCATAGGAGAAACCGTTGAACTCCTCGATGAACCGTCGTGCGTCGTCAACATGAAGGACGCGTTGTTCTGGTGTGCCCTTCAGCAAAGCGAGCATGGCGGCGCCTGCCTTCTCATCGCAGTTTTGCAGACCATGCAGCAGAGGCAGAGTCAGCTTGCCCTCGATAAAGTCATTCCCCACCGCCTTGCCGGTTTTCTCCGGATCGCCAAGGTAATCGAGCAGGTCGTCCACCACCTGAAAGGCAAGGCCGAGGGCGTTTCCGTAATTTCTCAGGGCCTCTTGCTGCTCCTCACTGCCGTCGGCAAAATACGCTCCGACCTGGCACGCCGCGCTGATCAGTGAACCTGTCTTGCCGCGCAGCACGGTGAAATAATTTTCTTCCGAAAGGTTCAACTCCTTGGCGGTCTGCATCTGTTGAAATTCCGCTTCAATCATGGCCGACGTGGCGATGCCGATCAGGGAAAGAACATTTCCGTCACCAAGGGTTCCGGCCAGGGTCATCGCCCGGGTGTGCAGGAAATCCCCGGCCAGGATAACGTGACTATTATCCCAGACAGCGTTTGCCGTTGGTTTCCCACGTCTTTTCTCGGCGTGATCAATAACATCGTCATGGAGGAGGCTTGCCCCGTGCAGGAATTCAAAAACCATGGCCAGCCGGTACAGGTTAATGGGAGGCTGCAACTCATCTTCTGCGGCAAGACCTTGCGGCATGCGGGCAAAAGTGCAGAGTCGGGCCGCTAAAACAGTCAGAAGGGGCCTGATTCTCTTGCCGCCGTTGAAAATTCCATATTCAAGGATTTGCTGGAGCAGGGGATTGCCGACAGAGGCAATTTCATGGCGCATGACTTCATTGATCGCATCCATATCCGGTTGAAGCTGAGCAAGGAGTTCTGATTTATTCACGTTTTTATTCTCCGATAATTTATCAATTGCAAAATTCATATAACAGATTCAGATATGATTGCTCAACATGAGATGGACTGTAAAAATCAAAACAGGAGAAAATCCGTTATTTTGTTTCCATTATTTCGACAAAAAAATTCTGCACCTCTTCCATGGTTCGTATGATTTCGCAGTCCGGCAGACTTTTCCGGAAGGAGCGGCCATATTGTTTGCTGAACAGGCGTATATCCATAATTGCCAGCAGGCCGCGGTCGGTTGATGAGCGCATGAGGCGCCCGACCCCCTGCCGCAGGGTAAGAATGGCGCGGGGAACCTGAAAATCCATAAAAGGATTGCCGCCGTTTTCCTTGATTTTATCGATTCGCGCCATGATCACCGGATCGTTGGGCACCTCGAAGGGAAGTTTGTCGATAATAACGCAGCTCAGGGTGTTGCCCGGCACATCGACACCTTCCCAGAAACTTGTAACTGCCAGGAGAACGGAATGGGTCTCACGGCTGAAGCGGTCAAGCAGGGCCTGCTTCGGCGCGCTTCCCTGGATGAAAAGGGGGAAGGGCAGGCGGTCGGCAAGGAAGCCGTGCAGTGCGTGCATGGCTTTAAAGCTGGTAAAAAGAACCAGCGCCCGGCCCTGAGATGCCAGCAGCAGATCAAGCACACGCTCCTGCAATTCCGGCAGGAAATGCGGCGATGCGGGTTCAGGGAAGCGGTCCGGAATAAAAAGACGGGTGCGGCCCTTATAATCAAAGGGCGAGGCAAGCTGGAGGCTGTCGGTTTCATTCGGCAGACCGAGACGTTCGAAAAAGTAGTTGAAAGAGCCCCCCGCAGTCAGGGTAGCTGAAGTGAAGACCGCACTTTTCACCTCATGATAAAAGGATTTGCGAAGATCCTCTGCGATTTCGATGGGGGAAGCAGACAGAACCACCGTTTTTTCCCGCCTTTCATACCAGTAGACATGGGAGCTGCGCTGCATTTTTGTCACGCAGTCAAGATCTGCCAGCAGTTCGAGGGTGCGGCGGTGCATGGCGTTCCATAGTTCATTCTGGATGCCCAGAGGCTCGATTGCCGCGGAAAGCCTGCGAAGAGATTCGGTTAAAAGAAAACACTCTCCCTCCCAGCCGTCTTTTTTCGATACCGCATCATGCAGAGGAAAACGGCCCTTTTCCTCGGGGAAAAGGGCGAGAATGCGGTTTGCGGCAACTGCCATTCCTCTGGCCGCATCAATGACTTGTTCGTGTTTTTTCGCCGCACCGTCTTCCCCGCACATCCTTTCAATGTCATTGGCCAGGTCGACCAGCTGGAAATGGCTGACGCTGGTGCCGAAATAGCGGGTTGCGATATTTTCGATGTGATGGGCCTCGTCGAAAATAACTGATTCATATCGGGGAAGTACTTCGGCAAACCCATAGCGCCGCAAGGCCAGATCGGAAAAGAAGAGGTGATGGTTGACAATAAGCAGACGGCAGCGGGCAGCTTTTTTGCGAAGCTGGTTGATAAAACATTCGGCGCCGTCAGGGCAGGCGGTCCCGAGACATTGGCTGGAAGAGGCGCTTATCTCCCGCCAGAATCTGGAGTTGTCGGGCAGCCATTCCAGTTCGGCCCTGTCGCCCATGATGGTCGAGGAAAGCCACTCCGCCACCGCGTCGATCTGTTCGTTTTCGAAAAGAGAAAGCTGATCGGAATGATACATTTGCCGCCAGCGATAGAGGCAGAGGTAGTTTTGCCTGCCTTTGACGCAGATAACCGACAGGTCCGGGTCGACATGTTCCTTAATGAAAGGGATTTCCTTGTGCAGGATCTGTTCCTGGAGATTCAAGGTGCCGGTTGAGATGATCACCTTCTGGCCGCTCAGGGCGGCGGGGATGAGGTAGGCGAGGGTTTTGCCGATTCCGGTCTCTGCTTCAACGGCGAGCAGGCGGTCGGTTTGGGCGGCGGAGTGGTCTCCGGCAGATCCTGTCAGGCAGCGAGCCACGGCAAGGGCCATATCCAGCTGTCCGCTGCGGGTTTCATAGCCGGCGAGTCCGGAGCTCAGAACGCCTTGCGGGGAAAATATTTTTTCAATTTTGGCAAGAAGATCATGCATCGTGAAATTAATCCTGCACATTTCTTACTCTTAATATCTGAAGATACAAAGAAAAAAGTTTTGTGTATGGGGAAGATAAAGAATAAAATAAGGGGACTGAGCTATAAGCTCCGCACTTTCCGGATTGCCTTCGATTATCCCGGCAATGAGCGGACCATCCATAACGTTCTTCGTGATGAGGGTCAACAACAAATGAAGAGGAGGGTGTCATGCAGGTAAAGAAAATTTTGGTTCCCATCGATTTTTCAGAGAACGCTAATCATGTCCTCGAGTATGGCGCCTTCGTGGCGAAGAAGTTTGAGGCGGAACTGGAAGCGATATTCGTTGCCCAGACGTTTCAGGATTATTCGGAATTTTTCGAACCCCACATGCCCATTGTTCAGTTTGAAGAAGACCTTGTCGCCGGCGCCAAGGAAAGAATGACGTCTTTTTTAAAGGAAAACCTGGATGCTGCTGCACGCTGCAAAGGGGTTGTACTCTCCGGCGATGTCTCAGAAACCATTCTTGAATACGTCAAAGAGCACAATATTGACCTGGTCGTCATGGGAACGCATGGGTATAAGGGTTTGGAAAAGGTGCTGTTCGGCAGCATCGCCGAAAAGGTGGTGAAAATGTCGCCCTGTCCCGTTCTGACCATTAACCCTTACAGGTAGATTGCCTGATCGATTTTACCGCGATAAGGGCAAGGTTTTTTTCATCTTCCGCCTGGTCAAGGGGTCGGCGCAAAAGGTGCCGCATCAGGGCGGGGGCGCTTCTGTTGCAAAGATAGATCTCCAAATGCGGCAGAGGAGTGCATTGTGCCGGATTCCCGACAGAATTATTCCCGCTTTGCAAGGGGGTGAAGGCGGCAAGGATTCTGGTCCAGTCAGCGGCAAGTCCGGTGAAGTTTTTCAGGGTATCGGGTCCTATGCCCTTGACCCCTGTTTCGGAGAGTAATGTCGTGAAGCCGTCGATCGTCACAAGGGCTTCCCGCCGGAAGGCGTGCCTGATATCGAGATACTCTGCTGGTGTCATTTCATTGAGAGTGGGGAGGGGAATACGGAGAAGTCTGACCGGTCGCTGCTTGCTGAGCGATTCATTGATGTCAAAAAGACGTTCAGCGATTTCCTCCCGGCCGCAGGCAAGAACCTGCTGGTTTTCAAGGCGGCTGTCGGCAAGAAAAAGTTTTGCCCAGGCTTTCAGCATCAGTTCCGGTTTGATGGCGGCGGGGGGGGGCTGGATCGGGGACAGAGAGAAAGGAATTTCCTCTTCCTCCCCTTTGAGTGCCTCAAAAAGTTCCTTCTCTCTGGAAGAGATGGCTGTCAGTGCCTGCGTCATCTCCAGTTCTTCCTCGTATAAAATTTCGGAAAGTTTCAGAAGGAGTCTTGCCTGCCACAAATCTTCCTTCTTTTTTCCGGCTGCTTCTGTCTCTTTGTTTTCGTCCTTGCCGGAAATGGACGAGATGAGACTGCGGACACTTTTCTCATCTCGGTTTGCGGAAAACCGGGATGAGAGGTCGGAAAGTTGGCCGCTGTAGAACTCCCCTTCATTTCCTTTCAGCTCTGTTATAAGTTGCTTGAATCGTTTCAGGTCGTCATGGAAGGGCACCGGCGGGTAGCCTTCGCAGATATCTTTCCATGGGTCCGTTGCAACAGTTGCATCTTCTTCGCATGGTTGGTAATGGTATATTTTGTCGAAAAAAAACAGTTCCTGGCGGACCATTTCCGGCAAAAGTAATGTTTCGGGAAGAAAAAGGGCATGCAAAGATGTCATATGCGTAATTGGGTTTAATTTGAAAGATTGCAGAGGTTTTTTGTTCAATGAGCACAAAAGAAAAGATTTCACTGATTTTGCTTATGGCTGTTTATCTGCTTGTCACGGTGAGGTATTTCCCCGGGCGTCCCCTTGAAACCTTGACTGCCACGCTGCGTCACTGGCTGGAATCAGTTCCGTTTATTATTGGTTTGACCATTCTCTCCGTATCCATTCTCAAGAAGATGGCCGGGGCAAAATTGCCGCTAAACCGTATCATCCGAATCTACCTCACTTTCGGACTGATCGGTGAGGTTTTTTATGGCATATATAATTACGTCAATCAAGGGAATATATAGGGGAACGGATATTTTTTCAATACAGGTTAATTTGATCAACCCATAAGTTCGCTTTTTTACCACAGCGCACACCGGGATCACAGAGAAATCTTATTTTTCATCAGATCTTTCTGTGAACTCTGGGTGCCTTGTGCCTTTTGCGAGTTCCGCTTATTTGATTGTCACGGGATACTTTTTCTTAAGGGATTCAACCAGATTCTGCAGGGCTTTCTCATTGCGTTCCGCCTTCAGTTTGGCTTCGATTTGCCTGCTCACCTTTTCAAGCGGCAGTTGTTCGGGTTCTTTTTTGCTGACAACATGAATCAGGTGCCAGCCGAAATTCGTCAATACCGGCCCGCTTGTTTCTCCGGGGTTGGTGGCAAAAGCGGCATCTTCAAATTCTTTGACCATCTGGCCGCGACTGAAAAAGCCGAGGTTGCCTCCCTTGTTTCCTGATCCGGGATCTTCAGAATATTGTTGGGCAAGTCTTGCGAACGATTCGCCTTTCTTGAGCTTTTCCCGGATCATTTCAATGTTTTTCCTGGCCTGTTCCTTGTCTTCGTCGGAAGCGGTTGCGTCCACTCTGATGAGGATATGTTGCGCTTCAACCTGTTCTCCCTGGACAAATTCAGTCTTGTTATCGGTATAGTAGGATGCGATTTGCGTCTGCTCGATGCCCGACCGGGTGTCCACTTTTTTTGCAACCAGTTCTTCCACGAGGATTCTGTTTCGCATTTCCTCAATCTTAAGCGTTGCAAGGGGGTCCTTGTCAAGTCCTTCGGAGAGCGCTTCCTGGACCAGAAGATTGATTTCCACCCAGCGGTTTATCAGTTCTTTTTTCATCTCCTGGTTGGAGCGAAGCATGATTTGCACTTGCGGCGGCATCATGTCAATCATCATGTTGAAGCGAGTGGCTGACAGGGTGGTTTCGCCGACAGACGCAAGAATTTCAGTTCCTGAACCCTCATCGGCCAGTAAAGGGGAATATGTTGCCAGAAAAAGACCGACTGTCAGAAATATTAATTTGAGTTTCAACATGAAAACACCTCGATGATATCTTTAAAAGTTCATCTCCCGAATTTAGGAGTTCCATGAGCTCTCTTGCCCTGGACCCTGGATATGAAGGTCTTTAATGTGACATCCCGTTTTGAATTTTTCCGAATTCCCCATTTCTTGGAAGAGGTTGACGCGGATTGTGTTTCCCGTTCCAATGGAAACGGAGGCGACAATCACCGGATTATACTGTTTTTTCCATGCAGGCCTGAAGGGACCGTGGTATTCGGCAGCACCATGCTTTTCGGGCCGAGAATTGTGCCCGGATTGGTCACGGAATTGCAGCCGGTCTGGACGAAATCGGCCAGAATTGCGCCGAACTTCCGCAGTCCTGAATCAATGGTTCCCTCCGGGGTGCGGATTTGAACATTGCCGGGGGTGAAACGGAGATTGGCAAGTTTCGTTCCCGCGCCGAGGTTGACATCACGTCCCAGGATGCTGTCGCCAAGATAGGCAAAGTGGCCGGCTTTCGCCTCATCCATGAAAATCGTATGTTTCACTTCCGTCACGTGACCGACAACGCATTTCCTGCCGATGAGGCAATAGCCGCGAAGGTAGGCGCCCTGACGGATTTCGGTCATGTCGCCGATAATGGCCGGCGACCCGACATAAGCGCCCGGTTCTATTTTTACCCCTTTGCCGAGCAGGATTTTTTCGCCGGCAAGCACAGCCCCCGCCATAATGACACTTGCCCCGTGGAGCAACTCGCCATTTTCCCAGACTTTCAGGCCCCCCTTGGTTGCGTCGCCGAATTCAATGGTCAACCCCGGTCCGTCCAGAAATGCATTGTCATAATAGACAAGCGTTTTGAGCAAAGGTTCGTATTTTTTTGCACAGTCGGGCAGGGAATGATACGTGCGGCTGTCCATGTAAGTTTTTAATTTTTTGAGGCCATCCCAGACATATTCCGCTCCGGAGAAAAGATCCCGGTGCCCAAAAATGGAAAGATCGAAAAAAAGATCGGGTTGCAGCATGTTTTTTTCCTGCTTTTGTTTAGTGGTTTGCCCAGTCGGCAAAGGGTGGATCCCGCCGTTTACATGTCCACTATGGAGCAAATTAACGTGAACTTCAACAGATTTTATCTGAAAAAGGGCAAGGAGTTCGAGCCTGTACTTGACTTAAATTTCACCAATGTTTAGTTTACAGCAACTTAACTTGAATTCACCAAAAGGGAGCGGCGCTGTTCTTTCGACCGGACACTGCTCTCTGCATGCATAAGACGGAGGTTTCCTGTGCAAAATGATGATCCCATCTATCCTGACAAGGATGAATTAGCCGATATTGAAGAGCCGGAAATACCGGAAATCCTGCCGATGATGGCGGTGCGGGATGTGGTCATCTTTAATTATATGATCATTCCCCTTTTCGTCGGCCGTCCGGCATCGGTAAACGCCATCCAGGAAGCCCTGTCGGGTGACAAGCTGCTTCTGCTGGTGACCCAGAAGGATTCCACCATTGACGAGCCTGGAGCCGATGATATCTACAGTGTCGGTATGGTATGCATGATCATGCGCACCCTGAAACTGCCGGATGGGCGGCTTAAGGTGCTGGTCCAGGCGCTCCATAAGGCCCATGTGAAAGAAGTGGTGCAGGAGGTGCCTTATTTTTCCGTCCGGCTTGAACTTTTTCCTGAGGAAAAAAACGTTGATGTATCGGTTGAAACCGAGGCGCTGATGCGCACGGTGCGGGAACAGACGGAAAAAATTCTGTCGTTGAAAGGAGTTGTCTCCTCCGAGTTGATGGTGATTTTAAATGAAATAGATGAACCGGGAAGGCTTGCTGACCTTGTTGTGTCCAATCTTCGTCTGAAAACCTCCGAATCCCAGCAAGTGCTCGAGACCGTTGATTCCATCCAGCGTCTCAAGAAAGTGGCGGAATTTCTCCATAAAGAGCTTGAGGTTTCCACCATGCAGGCCAAGATTCAATCCGAGGCCAAGGAGGAAATGGGGAAAACCCAGCGGGAGTATTTCCTGCGGGAGCAGTTGCAGGCCCTGAAGAAAGAGCTTGGCGACTATGATGACAAGTCCGAGGAAATCGAGGAGTTGCGTCTGAAAATCGAGAAGGCGCGGATGCCCTCCAATGTGAAAAAGGAAAGTCTGAAGCAACTTAAACGTCTTGACATGATGCATCCTGATTCTTCCGAGGCGACCATTGTCCGCACCTATCTTGACTGGATGCTTGATGTGCCCTGGCGCAAGAGCACCAAAGACGTGCTCGATCTGAAAGTTGCCCGGCAAGTGCTGGATGAGGATCATCACGGGCTGGAAAAGGTCAAGGAGCGCATTCTCGAATATCTGGCGGTGCGCAAGCTGAACCGTTCAACCAAGGGGCCCATTCTCTGCTTTGTCGGTCCCCCCGGTGTCGGCAAGACTTCGCTCGGTAAATCCATCGCCAGGGCAATGGGCAGGAAATTTCACCGGTTGTCCCTGGGCGGCATGCGGGATGAAGCGGAGATTCGCGGCCATCGTCGAACCTATATCGGGGCAATGCCGGGCCGGATTATTCAGGGACTGAAAACCGTTGCTTCCAATAATCCGGTGTTTATGATGGATGAAATTGACAAGGTGGGCTCCGATTATCGGGGCGATCCATCTTCTGCTTTACTTGAGGTGCTTGATCCTGAACAGAATTTCGAGTTTTCCGATCATTACCTCAATCAGCCCTTTGATTTGTCAAAGGTGATGTTTATCACCACCGCCAACATGACCGACACCATACCCGGGCCCCTGCTTGACCGCATGGAGGTGATCCGTCTTTCCGGCTATACCCAGGAGGAAAAGCTGGCAATCACAAAACGCTACCTCCTTCCCCGGCAGATAAAGGAAAACGGCATCCAGGAAAAGCATCTCATCCTTGATGATGAATCGTTGGTCCAGATTATTACCCATTATACAAAGGAAGCGGGGCTGCGGAATCTGGAGAGGGAGATCGGCAAAGTCTGCCGGAAGGCGGCGCATCGCATTGCCGAAGGTGGTAAAGGCCCTTATGCAATAACCCCTCGAACAATCGGCAAGTATCTGGGGCCGCCAAAGTTTCAGCCGGAGGCGGAAATTGACACCATTGATCAGCCGGGACTGGCCACAGGTCTCGCCTGGACCGAGGTCGGCGGTGAAATTTTGTACATCGAAGTCTCACTTCTCAAGGGCAAAGGCGGCCTGACCCTGACCGGCCAGCTCGGCGATGTCATGAAAGAGTCGGCCCAGGCGGCCATGACAATCTGCCGTTCCCGACTGGCGGCCCTTGGCATGGATGAACATTATTTTGACGGGGTGGATGTGCATGTCCATGTGCCGGCCGGCGCTATTCCCAAGGACGGTCCCTCCGCCGGGGTGACCATCGTTGCTGCGCTTTACTCGGCCATGGTCGGGAAAAAAGTCCGGCAGGATGTCGCCATGACCGGTGAGGTAACATTGCGCGGCCGGGTGCTGCCCATCGGTGGCTTAAAGGAAAAGGCACTGGCCGCTCTCCGGGCCAAGATCACAACGGTGATCATTCCTGATCAGAACAAGACTGATCTTGTTGAGATACCGAAAGATCTCAGGGATCAGATCAATTTTGTGCCGGTGAAAAATGTCAACCAGTTGCTCAGCAAGATTTTTTAAGGTTTTTTTAACCGTGTGATGCAGGAGCCACAGGAAGAGACGGGCGGGGAAAAAGCCCCCCCGGGAGAGCCGGAAAAGAACAGATGGAGGATGCTGTCCAACCCCCAGAAATGGCTTATTGCAGGGGGAGGAACCGCTCTCCTGCTATGCCTTTTTTTCGTCTGGCTTTTTCTCTATGCCGCTGCCCGGCCCCATTCGGCAGGGGAAGATCCCATCGTGGTTTTTATTCCTCCGGGAAGCGGCTTTTCCGGGGTGAAGAAGGCCTTGGTCTCGAGTCAGGTAATCAGTGATGACATCCGCTTCAGTATCCTGTCCCGCTGGATGCGTTCCGCCGGCAGGATGAAGGCGGGTGAATATCTTTTTCCCCCGGAGTCGACCCATCGGCAGATCATTGAAAAACTGGCCAAAGGCGACGTGTATTACCGGCCTCTCACCGTTCCCGAGGGCTCATCGATCAACCAGATCGCTGACCTGCTTTCCCGCGGCTTTGACTATGACCGGGATCTAGTGCTGCAGCGAGTTCGGGATCCCGATCTGATTAAATCTTTTGGCCTTGGTGTCCCTTCCCTTGAGGGGTATCTTTTCCCCGATACCTATCATATTACCCGCGGTCAGAGTCTTGATGCGGTTATCGCCATGATGGTACAACGCTTCAAGCTGGTTTTCTCCGAAATTTCCAAGGCCGGTCATTCTGATGGATTCACAGCCCAAGGGATGAGCAGGCATGAATTGGTTATTCTGGCATCCATTGTTGAAAAAGAGACGGCTTTGGCCGAGGAGAGACCGCTTATTGCCGCGGTTTTTTTCAACCGCCTGAAAGTAAAGATGAAGCTGCAGGCCGACCCGACAGTTATTTATGGCATCAACGATTTCAACGGCAATCTCACCAAGGAGAATCTACAGACTCCCTCGCCCTATAACACATACACTCTTCCCGGTCTGCCTGTCGGCCCCATTGCCAATCCCGGGAAGGAGTCTCTGTCCGCTGTGCTCCATCCTGCCGACACGGCCGATCTTTATTTCGTCGCCAACAATGACGGCAGCGGCAGTCATTGTTTTTCCCGCAGCCTTGAGGAACACAACAGAGCGGTACAGCGTTTCCAGCAGCAAAGAAGTTCTGGCGGCAAGTAATCCGGACTGGAAAAAAATGATCCCGTCGGGTAGGATACTGAAGAATACCGAGTTGATAGAACGTTAATAACGGAGGATTTTATGTCGAAACATGTTGAAAATAAAGATGAAACCGTAATGACAGCAAGGCTGCTCCGGTGCCGGCGTGGTTTCTCGTTGATGGAACTCATGATTGTCATGGTCATTCTGGGGCTGCTTGCTTCCCTGGTGGGACCGGCCATGTTTAAGAAACTCGGCACGGCCAAGACAAAAACCGCAAAAACCCAGATAGGTATGTTGATGGCATCCTTAGACGCGTATCGGCTCGATATCGGCCATTATCCCTCGCAGGATGAAGGGCTTGAGGCATTGGTGGTGAATCCCGGTGAGGATAAATGGGATGGGCCGTATCTAAAAAAAGGTGTCCCTGCCGACCCATGGGACTATGAATATCAGTATCTCAATCCCGGAGAGCATGGTGAAATTGATATCGTCTCTTTCGGTGCCGACAACAGGGAAGGCGGGGAGAAGGAAAATGCTGATGTTGGGAGTTGGGAATAAAAAAACGGTTCAGGGGAAATTATTGCTGAATCGTTTTGTCGGTTTTAATTCTGGTTTCGGTTAATCATCTTTTGTGCTGTGGCAGACAAAACAGCCGTTTCCTTCTTCTTCCCCTGCGTCAGCGGCCAACATATTACTGTAATCCCAGCGAAGAATGTCGGCATGTTCCGATCCATGCACCCTGTGGCATGAGAGGCACATGACGATGGCTTCATCCCGATCCGGGCTCCCCGGATTGATCCAGGCCACCGGCGATTGAATCTCATAGGCATTCAGCGGATCGTACTGGGCATATTCCCCTTCATCAGGAAGAGCGATATCGGTCGGGTGGCGCAGCCAGACATCCGTGCCGGTGCCGTCATTGTTGTGGAAGGCATTGTGACACCCGGCGCAGTAGCTGGAAATGCTATGACTTGTTTTGAGCACTACTCCTCCTCCCCCCCCGCCGCCTGAGTAAAAGGACGTTTTGTCATAGCCCTTGTAGAAATTGTGGTCAGCAGATGATGTGGTGCCGGGATGTTCCCATGTCTCATGTTCGATTCCTGTTACATATCCGCCCTCGTCTTCGGCATGGGAGTTTAAAAAACGGTACTGGTTGTTGTCCGTGTGATGGTAGACATTGTAATGGCATCCCCGGCAGCCCCCTCGGAAATCGTTCTGCGCTTGCGGCGCCGCAGCAAGGGTAAAGTGGCAGGAATTTGCTTGGCCGCCGCAGCGGGTGTTGCCGGGCGCTTCGCTGAGTTTGATGTCTCGACCCGCGATTCCGTATACATTGTGCCCGTATCCGTGAAATTCCTCCCCCCGGGCAACTTTCTGAAAATTGCCGCCGGCAAGAGCGTTTGGCGGATAGTCGGCTGTTGTATTAAAGACGATGGGGATTCTGGTGCTGCCGAGATCGACGATGGTCTGATCGGTTGTTGAAGAATGACAGCCGATACAGTCGGCAACCAGCAGGTTTGCCACCGGCGTGGTCGATGTGCTGCCGCCGCTCAGGACCCCGTCCGCTGACCATCCCACCCCGGCTCCGCTGTGTACCAGAGGTACGCCATCCTGTGAATTGTGCATGGTGTGACAGTTGCCGCATGCGCCGCTTACCTTGGCTGAAGCAAGGGAATAAGAGGCAAGTGAAAAAGCGGATGTGATTGCAAGAAGGAGCGTCACGCTTTTTCGACGAAATGGGAATGTTGCCATGATTTTTCAGGATTTCTCTCTCGGTCAATTTTTCAGAAAATTCTTCAGGGCGATTAATAACAATGAGAGTGTATTTTGCAATACGGCAAATTGTCGCAGTGGGAAAAGGACTGGCTTGGTAGACAAGAAGAATGAAAAAAGATTTTAATGGAGAAAGCGAGGTCCTGGAAGAGGCGTAAGGGGTGATTGACAAGAGGCGAAGGCGGAGAAAAAGCAGAAAGAGTCCAATGGGAGTATGCTTCTTCTCCGCCCTGAAGTGAAAAATTAAGCGGCGGAAGTGGTTTCTTCCGCTGTTCGGTGAAAATCTATTTCCGACTGGGTCGGATTCATGTCGGGATCACCGATAATATGGATGATCACATTGTAGGTTTGTTCAAGCTCCAGAATGTCGGCCCGTTTCTGGTTCTGGAGGTATTGGGCGATTGCCAGAGGGAAGCGGCAGGTGATCTTGTCGGTCGACTGTTTGATGGCACCTGTCTGGACACGGCGCAGTAATGAGAGCGCCATGGTTTCCACCGAGCGCACCATGCCCAAGCCCTGGCAGTGTGAGCAGATAATGTAACTGCCTTTCTGCACAGGAGGCCCCAGTCGCTGGCGGGAAATCTGCAGGAGCCCGAATTTGGAAATGCGGCTGATGTCAACCTTTGCCTTGTCGCGTTTCATGCAGTTTTTAACCTGCTTTTCCACTTCGCGGATGTGTTTTTTGTCACGCATATCAATGAAGTCAACGACAATGAGTCCGCCCAGGTCGCGCAGGCGCAACTGGCGCGCCATTTCTTCCGCTGCTTCCATGTTGGCAAGGAAGATCGTCTCTTCAAAATTCTTGTCTTTTGATGTGCGGCCTGAGTTCACGTCGATGGCCACCAGGGCCTCGGTCGGGTTGATGACAATGGAGCCGCCGGAGGGAAGGCTGACGGTGGGCTGGTAGATCTGTTCGATCTGCTCTTCAATCTGAAAGAGATTGAAAATGGGACGATTGCCCTTGTGCATCTTGACTTTTGCCGTTCTTTGCCGTGCCGGTAACAGATTGAGGAAGTTGACAACCTGATCGTGGGTGTTCTGGTTGTCAACCAGTATTTCCTTGATGTCGGTGGTGAAATGATCACGGAGAAAGCGGGCGGTAACGTCCTGTTCTTTGTATACGAGAGCCGGGGCGGTCATGGTCTGGCCGCGTTTTTTGATCTCTTTCCAGAGGGTCAGCTGGTAGCGGATGTCCTGAGCCAGGGCGGTCTTTGTCACATCCATGCTGGCGGTACGAACGATGTAGCCTATTTCCTCAGGAAGGTTTGCGGATGCAACGATTTCCCGCAGCTTGCGCCGCAGTTCTTCATCCTCTATTTTCCTCGAGATGCCATGACTGTCGCTGCCCGGCATGAGTACCACATAGCGGCCGGGCATGGAGAGATAGGTGGTGAGGCCGGCCCCTTTGTTGCCGGTGGACTCCTTGACCACCTCAACGAGCACCTCCTGGCCTTTGCGGATAACTTCCTGGATTTTCAGATCCTTCCAGTGGGTGGTTGGGGAAACATCCTTGCAGTAATATTCGGGATGGATGTCACCGAAAGGAAGAAAGCCGTTACGCTCAATGCCCAGATCAACAAAAACCGCCTGCAGATTGGGTTCGATGGCGGTGATGATACCTTTGTAGATATTGCCTTTGGTCTGGGCCTGGGAAACGGTCTCCAGGTGAAAAGATTCCAGCTTGCCGTTTTCCAGCAAAGCAATGCGGGCTTCCTCCGGTTCCTCGGAATTGATAAGCAGCTTGAGGGAAACCGGGGCTTCAGGTTTTTCCTCTTCCTGTGGCTTGCTTTTCGGGGCTTCGTTGTTTTTGGTTTTTGCTGCCGGTTTTTTGCGGCGCGGTTTGCTTTTTTTGGGGGCGGGTTTTTTCTCTGCCGCTTTTTCTGCTGTTTCTTCCGCGATTGGTTCAGTTGTTTTTTCGTCGTTCATTGTATTCCTTGTTAGGCAGTACAGCTTCAAAGAGGGTCTGCGAGGGCGTCTTGGCCGTTCCTCAATCAAGATGTCTGCAATGTCTGGTAGTAATTTTTACCCTGGTGAACCGTCTGGATGATTTCTCCGCTTTTTTTCAACAAATGAATGAGCTTGGCGGTTGATTTGTCGTCGAGATTCAAAGCCTCGCAGATATCCGCTTCGGTGCAGGGTCTTCTTTTGAGCATCTCAAGCAGCTCAGTTTTTTTGGCCGGCTGGACGTCCGTTCGCTCCCGTTTGTGAAAATCGGCAATGATTTCCACCTTACCGGGTAACTGACATCCAATATCGTTCAGTTCTTTTTCCGTCAAGGCTCTGGCAAAAGACTCAAGTGGCGGTCGCACCACGGTGTTGAGCTGGATTTTGGCGGGTTTGATCCGGCCAAGAGCCTCTTGTAAAGCCGTTATATCTTCCGGTGAATCGTTGATATCCTTTGCCAGCAGGATCTCAAGCCATAATTTTCCTTTAAACTCCGCGCAAAAAAGCGAAAGCCCGTCTATAATTTCTTTCAGCCGGGCGCATTGGGACGGCCGGTTGATTTTCCGGAAACTTTCCTCTCTGGCCGCATCGAGTGAGGGGATAACGATATCCGCGTCCCGCAGTGCTTCCCGAACCTCTTTCAGGTGGAGCAGCGACCCATTGGTGAGTACTGCCACCGGTTTGCCGGTCTTGTCTTTCAGGTGGCGGATGATCTCAGTCAGTCCGGTGTGCAGGGTTGGTTCCCCGCTTCCTGTAATGGTGAAGACATCGACCGGGCGGGAGGGGTTGACTGTCGCGAGAAAGTTGTCGATTTCTTCGATGATGTCGGCGGTCGGAGTATATTCCTTGCGGTCGCATGTGAAAACCGTGGTGGGACCGACTTCGCAGTAAATGCAGTTGAAATTGCATATTTTAGCCGGGACAAGATCGATGCCGAGTGACAGGCCGAGGCGGCGGGAGTTGACGGGTCCGAACAGATATTTCATTAAAAAATATATGGATGATTGGATGGCGTTGTAAAAATTCTTCACCGCCTTTATTCCCGCATTGAACGAATCAGGAGTCTGTTAATTCTCGCTTGCCTGAGTTCCTGGGAGGCGGTGTTTTTCTACGAGTCCACCGCATTCATGAATTTTTACGGGTTCATCATAATTTATCGTAATTAAAAAAATAATCTTATACAGTTAAAAACAATCAGCCCGACTTGGCAAGAGAAAGTTTTGCCTTGACACGCTTTATTGGGAGGCGGTAGGTTCAATAATTTCAGCAGTTCTCCCTACTGCTTATTGTTTCAAGGTTTTGCCGGACAGGGGAAAGATCGGAATCCTGCTTTATAACAGTTTAATATGTCTCAATAATATGATACTATCATGTTGAATTAATACACTGGATAAGGAATTGCTATGCGAAGCGATGCGGTAAAAAAAGGTTTGGAAAGATCTCCCCACAGATCTTTGTTTAAGGCCATGGGGTATACCAATGAGGAAATAAGGCGTCCCCTGATCGGTATCGGCCACGCCCATAATGAGATTATCCCCGGACATATCCATCTTGACAAGATCGTTGATGCGGTCAAGGCCGGTGTGAGAATGGCGGGCGGCACCCCGATTGCCTTTGCCACCATTGGCGTCTGCGACGGAATCGCCATGAACCATAAGGGAATGAAATATTCCCTGGCCAGCCGCGAGATCATTGCTGATTCGGTGGAAATCATGGGTCAGGCTCATCCTTTTGATGCCATGGTTCTTGTTCCCAATTGCGATAAGGTTGTGCCCGGCATGCTCATGGCAATGCTGCGATTGAATATTCCTGCGATCATGGTGAGCGGCGGACCCATGCTCACTGGCCGGTTTCAAGGAAAAGACGTCCATCTGGTCAGTGTTTTTGAAGGAGTGGGAAGGGTCAAGGCCAAAACCATGACCATGGAGGAACTCGATGAACTTGAAGATGCCGCGTGCCCAACCTGCGGATCCTGTTCCGGTATGTTCACCGCCAATTCCATGAACTGCCTCACCGAGGCCCTGGGGCTGGGACTGCCCGGTAATGGCACGATCCCCGCTGTTGCCGCGGCCCGTATCAGACTGGCCAAACAGGCGGGCATGGCGGTGATGAATCTTTTTCATGAAGACATCAAACCGAGGGACATTGCCACCCGGGAAGCATTTGAGAATGCCATGGCGGTGGATATGGCACTCGGCTGTTCCACCAATACCGTTCTCCATGTGCCGGCCATAGCCCGTGAAGCGGGCGTGGATCTGCCCCTTGCGACCTTCAATGAAGTCAGTGTTCGGGTGCCCCATATCTGCAGTCTTATTCCCGGCGGTCCCCACAGCCTTCAGCAGCTTAATGAGGCAGGCGGCGTTCAGGCCGTCATGCGGGAACTGTTGAATACGGAATCCGGTCTGCATCAGGATGTCAAGACGGTTACCGGATTTACCCTAGGCGAGAATCTTAACCGAGCCAAGGTGCGGGATGACGAGATCATCCGCAGTGTTGACAATCCCTACCATAAACAAGGTGGTATTGCTGTGCTGTACGGGAATCTTGCCCCTGATGGGGCAGTTGTGAAGCAGTCCGCCGTAGCCGCCGAAATGATGTGTCATAGCGGACCTGCCCGGATTTTCGATTCAGAGGAAGAGGCGCAGGCAGCCATTCTGGATGGAGCGATCAAGCCCGGAGACGTTGTGGTCATCCGGTATTGTGGTCCGAAAGGCGGACCCGGCATGCCGGAAATGCTTTCCCCCACCTCGGCGATCATCGGCATGGGACTCGGAAAAAGTGTTGCACTCATTACTGATGGACGTTTCAGCGGCGGCACCCAGGGCGCCTGCGTCGGTCATGTGTCGCCTGAGGCGGCGGAAGGCGGTCCCGTCGGACTGATCAAGGAGGGTGACACCATTGTCGTCGACATCACCAATAAGCGGCTTCATTGCGAAGTGGATGAAGTGGAAATGGCGCGGCGTCGTGAGTCATGGCGTCCTCCGGAGCCTAAAATTACTACGGGCTATGTCGCCCGCTATGCCAGAATGGTCGGCTCCGGCAGTTCCGGAGCTATTCTTGCCTGATTTCAGAGGATGAAGGGAATCCCGGCGTTTCGCATATGAGAAAGAAAATAAGCCCCAAAAGACTCGCGGTTATCGTTGCTGTTTGCTGCAGCCTGTGGACCGTCCACAGCGGGGCCAAGGATTATACTTCCGAGCCCTGGGAGATCAGCGCTGACAAAATCAGCCGCTACACCCAGCCGGAGGTGGTGGTTGCCGAAGGAAATGTCGTTCTCCGCCGGGTGGATGATAAAAGCGCTGATCCGGTGGTCATCAAGGCTGACTGGATGCGCTATAATCTGGTGGACGGCGAGGTGCTGGCCAGGGGCGCTCTTTCCATGCACTCACCCAATCAGGATGTGGTAGGCCAAGAGGCGTTGATTGACCTGCAGAAGGAAACAGCGACACTCCTTGACACGTCGCTTTTCGTGCCGCAAAATAATCTCCACTTTTCTGGCCGGGAAGTGGAAAAAACCGATGCCGTCACCTACCGCTTCAAAGATGGCGACTTCACCACCTGTAAGGTTGAAGAGGGGAAAACGCTGCCCTGGCAGTTTCATTCCGCCGAAGCCACGGTCACGCTGGAAAAGGTGGTGACCCTCAAGCACACGGTTCTGCGAGTGCGGGATATTCCTGTTCTCTATGTGCCCTATTTTATTTTTCCCGCAAATACGAAAAGAAAAAGCGGTTTCCTGCTGCCGGAAATTTCCCAGTCCAGTCTGAGCGGCACGGGACTCATCACCCCCTTCTTTGTCGATCTTTCCCCCAGCAGTGATATCACCGTTTATCCGGGCTACCTCTCTGAGAGAGGACTTGTGGCCGGAGCGGAGTTTCGTTATGCGGTGAATTACAAGTCAAGGGGCACCATTGCCGGGACTTATGTCTACGACAAAACAGTGGATACCGCATCGAATGACTACAATTCCGATGATTATCTGAGAAGCGAGCATAATCGATACTGGCTGCGGGGTAAGATTGATCATGATTTCGGTAATAATCTGTGGGCGCGGGCTGATCTCGATCGAGCATCAGATCGAGATTATCTTCAGGAGCTTGGCGGGTTTGCAAATGGTTTTGATGAGAGTGACGACAATTTTCTGCAGAATTACAATCGGGGTCTTGAGGAGGAAACCCGGCCCTATCGGACCTCGCAGATGCAGCTGACCAAGTTTTGGTCTTCTTCATTTGTTGGTGGTCAGTTTGCCGCCATTGACGAGCTGGTGGGCGGCTATGACGGTCCGAGTCAAGTCAACACGCTGCCCCGGTTTCTTTATAGCGGTGTTTTCGAGCTGGCCGACATGCCCCTTGGCCTGAGTTGGGATTCTGGATATGTTCATTACTGGCGGGAGGACGGAGTCGGCGAACAGCGGGTTGATCTCTATCCTGAGTTAATCGCCCCTTTGCCCCTGGGTCCTTTTTTTGAGGGAACCATCAGCAGCGGGGTGCGGGAGACGCTTTATTCCATTGAAGCGAACGGTCCGTCCGAGCTGGGCTGGGAGCACGATAATGAACAGGCTCGCTCCGCCTGGGATATAAACGCCAATATCGCCACCACCTTGGAGCGGGATTTTGCACTTGATGTCGGTTCGGTTTCCAGTTTGAACCATTCCTTCCGTCCCGAGGTAGGATACTCCTATCTTACCGTCAACCGGGAGGACGAGTTGCCGGATATTGATGAAATCGATCTTCTTGAGCGGGGAAATGCCCTTTCCTATGGGTTGAATAATTATTTCCGGGTAAGAGGCGGCAAGGACGGGGATTTTTATAACCGTTACGCCGGTTATCTGAAATTGGAGCAAGCGTATAATATCGACGAGGCCCGGCGTGATCTGGTCGGCCCGGATGATGAACGGCGGCCATTTTCCGATATCTTGCTCAGGATAAACGCCTATCCCCTGCCGCGCTGGCAGACGAGATACACAACCGCCATGAGTGTTTACGGAGAGGGGATGACGCGGTACGATCTGTTTTCCGAATATACTTCTGAGCGCGGCGACAGCCTGTCTCTTGATTACCGGTACACCAAAGGGACCGAAATAAATCAGCTCAACGCGGCAATGAAAACCAGGCTCACGGATACCTTCTATCTTGAAGGTGACTTCAAACAGTCCCTGGATACCAACGAAATCGTCAGTTCCTCCATTGGCCTTATCTACCACCCCCAGTGTTGGGCGGTGAAATTTTTGGCGGAGAAAAGCACGAATGATGAGCGGATCGCTGTCATGTTTTCTCTGGTTGGGCTTGGACAGGCTCTTGGCTTCGGTCTGACGGGTGATCTGATGGAAAAGGCGGTCGACCTGGACACCGGCAGCGGTGGTCTCGATTTTGAAGAATGACGGCAACGCAGAAAAAAGCCCTGAATAAATTCGGTTCAGTTTATTGCGTAGCCTGAGTTTAATACTCCGCCCCTTGGGGCGTTCATTGCTTATAAAGATACCCCGCTGCTTGCGGCGGGGTAGTTCATTCGTCGTTGCAGCATATAACTCAGTATCCTTCCTCACTTTGTGTGACTTGTATTGAACGGGTTTTGGTTGAATATCTTGATGCTTTTTCGCGAGTCAGTCAATAATGTTCTGTGGAGGAAATGTTCGTGAAGTACTATGATGTGTTTAACGGAGATGCCGACGGCATCTGCGCTCTGCATCAGCTTCGTTTGGCGGAACCGAGGTTCTCGCAGCTTGTTTCCGGGGTGAAGCGTGATATCAGGCTGCTTGACGGGCTGGCCGAGAACCCTGATATTTCCGGAGATTCCATCACGGTTCTGGATATTTCCCTGGACAGCAACAGGGCGTCACTCGAAACGCTGTTGGCTCGGGGTAATACAGTACATTACCTTGATCATCATTTTGCCGGAGAGATTCCGGATTCAGCCTTGTTGCATGCTACCATCGATCCGAGTCCCGACGTCTGTACCGGGCTTCTTGTGGATCGGCTTCTTGATGGCCGGTACCGGCCCTGGGCCGTCGTCGCTGCGTTTGGCGACAACCTGCATGCCATTGCACATAAGGTTGGCCGGGAGCTGAACTTTTCCCCTGCTGAGCTGAAAATTCTTCAGGAGCTGGGTGAGTTGATGAATTATAACGGTTATGGTCGGGAACCTGAGGATCTCCACCTTACACCGCAAGAGCTTTTTGCCGCTGTCCAGCCCTATGAGGATCCGTTTCGGTTCTACCGGGAATCACCGGTGCTCAATACCCTCCGTATGGGTTTTGCTGATGATATGAAGCTGGCTCGCGGGTCTGCCCCCTATGGAGAAAACCCAATCGGTCGCATTTTCACTTTTCCGGACGAGCCATGGTCCCGCCGGGTGGCCGGTGTCTTCAGTAATGAAAAGGCCAGGGAGCTTGAAAATAAGGCCCACGCTCTTCTGGTGGATAATGGCGACGGTACATTCATGGTCAGTGTTCGGGCGCCTCTTGCAGATAAACAGGGCGCAGCCACCCTTTGCCGAAAATTTCCCACCGGCGGTGGACGGGAAGCCGCAGCCGGCATCAATGCCCTGCCGGCCGGATTGTTCCAGGATTTTATTGCGGCTTTCCAGCATAACTGGCATGAGTAGGATACCTTGTCAAAGGTATGTACCTTCCCCTGAAGTTCGAAAGGAAAAAGGAGACTTTTTTATGATCAGATTTCTCTTCACTCTGGTTGTTGTCTTTTTGCTGGCAACAGTTTTGCCTGAAGTGCAGGCGGCTGATGGGACACCACCCAAGGCTGCCGAGCTTGTGAGTGACGGGCAGGTTATAAATCTTGCGTCACAGCGTTACCAGGAACTGTTCAAGGAACTGCGGGAAAAACACAGTTTTACCCAGGAGGAATTGGACCGGATATTTGCAGGCGTCGCCATCAAGCAAAGGGTTCTGGAGCTCATGGATACCCAATGGGAAGCCAAACCCTATTATCTCTATTTCCCACGGTTCATCACACCTAGAGTGATAGCCGAGGGGCGGCAAAAATTAGCCGAAAATAAGGAGCTGCTCGACAGGGTTGAAGCGGAACTCGGCGTGGCGCGGGAGGTCGTTGTGGCGATCTGGGGCATTGAGAGCAAATTCGGCCAGCACAAGGGGGCTTTCAACCTGTTTCAGACTTTGAACACCATGTTTGACGCCTACCCACGGCGCAGTAATTTCTACCGTGGTCAGCTGGTGAGCTTTCTTGTTCTGTGCAAGGAAAATAATGTGGATCCTCTTTCCGTTACCGGATCCTACGGTGGCGCCTTTGGCCAAACCCAGTTCATTCCGTCAAGTTTCCGGGAGTATGCGGTGGATTTTGACAAGGACGGCAGCAGGGATGTGTGGAGTTCCACCCCTGATGTGTTGGCGAGCATAGCAAACTATCTGCACCGGTTCGGCTGGGTATTCAGGGGGCCCATTTATCATGAAATCGGGTCGTACTTGAAGGACGACATGTTGAAAGCGGCCTATGATAAAGGGAGAAAAGGGCTAGTGCCTGTTGGAGAAGTTGCCCGGATCCAGGGGGTCAGCTTGCCCGCCTCGCCGGAAAATAAAGATGTGACCATTGTCGGGCTTGAACTCGAAGACGGTGGCATGCGCTATGTTGCGGGTTATCCCAATTTTCAGGCGATTACAGCCTGGAACAATTCAAACCGCTATGCAATGGCTGTTACCGAGCTTTCTGAAAAATTGAAACATTAGTCCATATTCGTTAAAATATCAGCCAGGCGATTGCCGCAGAAAAAATAAGGCAGTAGACGAGTCCCATGATGTATTGGAAGGGGTTGGTGAAAAGGGTCGGCAGGGTGCCGATCGACAGCATGGCAAAACAGCCGATGCCTGCCTGCAGTCGGCGTTTGTCACTCCGGATGCTTTGTTTCAGTTTGTTTTTAAGGGAATCGGGGCCAGTCATTGGTTAACTCGTTGCATGCCGGGCCGTTTTCAAGGCGAGCTTTGCTGTTCGGTAAAGAGTTTGATAAATCGGCACAAAATGTTTTGCTCATTTTCTGAAATTTTAAAAAATTCCACACCGGTCCGGAAAGTAGTCGCGCTCTCCTCGTGACAGTGGACAACCTTGCCCCGTAAGCTGATCAGGTCATCTTCAAGGGCGATAAGCGTCATGATGACGTTGCTTGGGCTAATGGCAAAATTGGTCTCAAGAAGAATGCCTCCTTCAGAGACGTTGAGTGTCCTTCCCATACCTTCATGGATAACGGAACCGTTTTCATCCTCGCACAGATAGGCAAGATTCAGGGAATCATATCGGGCCTGTTTTCTTCTTTCTTCAGACATAACGCTCCTGATTGATTTAGGGTGATGAGATGGATCTGCTCGTGTGAAAGGGACAATACAGTCATTCGACTGTATTCTTGTAAACTAGTCAAGGAGGGTTTCCTCTGTCAAGAGTAAATCGTGGGGTTCCTTGAACACCCCAAACAAAACGGGCGACCTGAAGAGGACGCCCGTTCTGGAATTCAGATGTGTATTTTTTTGTGAAACGGTTTATTTTTTGCCCATGGTCTTGCTGCCGGTGACCAGGTCATCGACAACAGTCGGATCCGCGAGGGTTGATGTGTCTCCGAAGTCATCCTGGCCTGCCGCAATTTTTCGCAGAATACGGCGCATGATTTTGCCGCTTCTGGTTTTGGGCAGTCCTTGAGAAAACTGGATGATTTCCGGGGTGGCAATCGGTCCTATTTCTTTGCGGACATGGGTGCGGAGAGCCTGTCGCAATTCTTCTGAGGGCTCAAATCCAGACTTCAAAGAGACATAGGAGTATATGGTCTGCCCTTTGATCGGATGGGGCGCGCCGACAACCGCTGCTTCGGCAACTGCTTCGTGAGCCACCAGGGCTGATTCGATTTCAGCGGTTCCAAGGCGGTGGCCTGAAACATTGATGACGTCGTCGAGGCGGCCCATGATCCAGTAGTAACCGTCTGCATCGCGGCGGACACCATCTTCCGGATCATAAATTCCCGGATAGCGATCGAAATAGGTCTTCTTGAATCGCGCCGGATCGCCGAATACGCCGCGCAGCATGCCCGGCCACGGTTTTTTGACCACCAGATGACCACCTTCATTAACCCCGGCAGACTTACCTTTTTCATCGTAAATATCGACATCAATTCCCGGCAGGGGCAGGGTGGCGGAGCCGGGTTTCAGAGGTGTGGCGTAGGGCAGGGCGGAGATCATGATGCCGCCTGTTTCCGTCTGCCACCAAGTGTCGACAATCGGCAGTTTGGACCCGCCGATATGGGCGTGGTACCACATCCATGCTTCCGGATTGATCGGTTCGCCTACGCTGCCAAGCAGACGCAGAGAGGAAAGATCGTATTTCTCCGTCCATTCGACGCCTTCACGCATCAGAGCCCTGATAACGGTGGGAGCGGTGTAGAAAATGTTCACCTTGAATTTTTCAACAATCTTCCAGAAACGGTCCGGTCCGGGATAGGAAGGGACTCCTTCAAACATGAGCGAGGTTGCCCCGAGGGCGAGCGGTCCATAGAGAATATAGCTGTGGCCGGTGATCCAGCCGATATCAGCGGTGCACCAGTAGACATCTTCGTCTTTGAGGTCGAAAACCCACTGGCAGGTATGGGCCGCATAGGTGATGTAGCCGCCGGTGGTGTGGACCACGCCTTTGGGCTTGCCGGTGCTGCCGCTGGTGTAGAGAATGAAGAGCATGTCTTCGGCGTCCATGCTCTCGGGAGGACAGTTGTCGGTGAGTTCGGGGGCGCTCATCTCTTCATGCCACCAGACGTCACGGCCCTCCTTCATGGTGACTTCATTGCCGGCCCGCCTGACGACGATGCTGGTTTTAACGGTGTCGCATTCATCAAGGGCGTCATCGGCATTTGGCTTGAGGGGGATCGTTTTTCCGGCCCGGAGTACGGCGTCGGCCGTGATCAGTACCTTGGCCTCGCAGTCCTGAACGCGGCTGCGCAGACTGTGGGCGGAAAATCCGGCAAAGACAACGGAGTGAACGGCGCCGATCCTGGCGCAGGCCAAGAGGGAAATGGCGAGTTCGGGAATCATCGGCAGATAGACGGCAACCCTGTCACCTTTTTTTACCCCGTATTTTTTCAATACATTGGCAAAGCGGCAAACTTCACGATGGAGCATCTGGTAGGTATAGATCTTGACGTCTTCTTCCGGTTCTCCCTGGAAAATGAGAGCGGCTTTGTTGCGGCGTCCGGCGGTCAGATGGCGATCAAGGCAGTTATACGAGATGTTCAGTTTGCCGCCTTGAAACCATTGTATTTCTGGTTTATGCAGATCCGCGTCAAGCACCTTGTCCCATTTTTTGTCCCAGGTGATAAGCTCTTCGGCTCTGTCAGCCCAGAATCCTTCAGGGTCTTCCATTGATCGTTTGTAATGGGCGTGATATTCATCCATGCTTTTTACATGGGCGGATGCCTGGCGGTCGGCAGGGGGATAAAAAATGCGATCCTCGGTCATATGGCTTTCAATTTTACTGTCTTCAGTGCTCATTTTGCCTCCTGAATAGATATGATTTAAAAGTGGAAAAAAATCACCGGTAATCTTACCGAAGGTAAACATACCTAGAAAATGCCTTCCTTGATAATCAATGGACTTGTTCGAGGTCAAGCTAAAAAATAAAGTAATATGCTATTTTTCCGATTTTTGCTAGTTTTGCGAATGATTTTTAATGTTGAATGAGCTTTTAGGGCATGTCAAGCATAAATTTTTATGGGAATTAAAATGGTGGAAAATGGCAAAGAGGTGGATATTTGTGATATGTTTTTTTTGATTATTTTTTCACCGGAGTCAAGGAGATCAATTTGTCATAATGAGAAGTAAATTCATACCAACGTTTTCAGGGTTAATTGGGACAGCTTTTATCGTGGTGCTTCTGTCATGTCTTCTTGTGACAAAGCAGTCCGGGTCCGCAGCTGCCTGTGATGGACTGATCAGCCGGGCAAGCGAAGAGACTCCTTTTCTGCTTGATGATCTGGCCCTTGTCGATCTGCAACAAAGTGTTGACAGAAGTATTGTTTTTCTGAGTAAAATCAAAAAGGATGAAGAATTTGAATTTTGTGGCCGGACATTTTCCGCTGATCACCTTCGTCTCACCCTTGAATTCTTTTCCCGGGGATTGACTGTTTTCCGGGATGAAAGGGAGTTTCAGCGTTTTTTGCTGAATAACTTTATTCTCTGCCGGGCAAAGGGGACGACTGGTACGGGAACGATGCTGGTCACAGGCTACTATGAGCCTTTGCTGTCCGGAAGTTTTGAGAAAAAAGCGCCGTATATATACCCCCTTTATCGTCCTCCTGATGATCTTGTCCACAGGGCACGGGTGGATGGGAATAATGAAATGGGGAGAATAGTTAACGGAGAATTTTTTCCCTATTGGACAAGAAGCGAGATTGAGCAGGGAAAGCTGCCGCCTGGAGGAGAGATACTCTATCTTGCCGATCCGGTGGATGTTTTTGTCCTGCAGGTTCAGGGTTCCGGCAGAGTCCGGTTGCAGGACGGTTCCGTCAGGAAGGTGCGTTATGCGGCAAATAACGGCAGGCAATATCGCAGTATCGGCCGCCTGTTGGTCGACCGGGGAGTCATGACCATGGAAGAGGTAACACTGCCGAAGATTATTGATTATCTCCACGCGCATCCCGATGAGTTGGAGGGAATTCTCCATTACAATGAAAGGTATGTCTTTTTTTCATTAGTGGATGTGAAAAAAGAAAGTCTGCAGGAAGGGCCTTTGGGCAGCATGGGGCAGCCCCTCACTCCCGGTCGTTCCATGGCGGTTGATAAAAAATGTTTTCCTGCGCCCATGGTGGGGTATCTGGAAACGGAGATGCCCCTCTTTGATGAAAAGGGCAATCTGGTCGAATGGCGTAAAATGCATCGTTTTGTGGTGAATCAGGACAGTGGCGCCGCCATCCAGGGCCCAGGCCGGGTGGATCTCTTTCTTGGCGGGGATAAATTTGCAGAACAGGCGGCAGGGGTCATGAAACAGCCCGGCACGCTTTCTTTTTTTCTTTTAAAGGATGGAAAGGATTTCACGAAAGTATTCGGAAACTGATACGGAGGATTTTGGATGAAACAACCTGAAACAGATTACTGGATCGCCAGTATGCTTGAGACCTATAAAAATGCCTCCGATCTTAATATTACGGTGGGCAAACCGTTACAGGTGGAAACATCCGGCGTGCTTGCCCCGGTGCGGGTTGTGCCGGATGTGCCGGAAATCACCCCTTTTCAGGCCGAAGTGTTCGCTCTGAATGTGATTGGCGGCAACAAGCGGCTGCTGAAGGATCTGGCTAATACCGGCTCCTGTGACCTTTCATACTGGCTGGGGAAAAAGGCCCGTTTCAGGGTCAATGTCTTTTCCCAGAAAAACAATCTCTCAACCGTATTGAGAAGGTTGCCCACTGAAATTCCCACCATCAAAGGACTCAACCTTCCGCAGGTAATGAACAAAATGTCCGATGAGTTAAACGGGCTTATACTGGTAACCGGCGCCACCGGTTCCGGTAAATCAACCACCCTTGCGGCCCTGCTGAACAAAATCAATCATGAACGGGCAGTCCATGTCGTTACCCTCGAGGATCCCATCGAATTTGTCCACCCCCATTTGAAGGCCACCTTCAACCAGCGGGAGCAGGGCAATGACTTTGATACCTTTGCCAATGGACTCCGTGCCGCCCTGCGGCAGGCGCCGAAGGTGATACTGGTCGGGGAGATGCGTGACCGGGAAACCATGGAAATCGGCCTGACCGCCTCCGAGACCGGTCATCTTGTGCTCAGCACATTGCATACGGTGGATGCAGGATCGACCATCAACCGTTGTCTGGGCATGTTTGAGCATGATGAACAGCCCCAGATACGAAACAGAATGGTGGATACCATGCGCTGGATTGTCTGCCAGAGGCTCCTGCCGAAAGTCGGCGGCGGCCGGGTTGCAGCCTTTGAGGTGATGGGGATGAATCTGCGGATCAAAGAGGTCATTTCCAACGGTGAATCAGAGGGAAAAACCTTTTATGAGATCATCAGTGACGGCACAGCCATGGGGATGACAACATTTGATCAGTACATCCTTAACCTCTATGAAAAAGGACTGGTCACTGAAGAAACAGCCATGGGTTACTGCTCGCGCCGTAGTGCCATGGGACGCGGTCTTGACCTGATCAAGGCGGCCAAGGGAGAAACGACTTCGGGGATTACCGGTTTATCCATGGAGGAGGAAAAGAAAGGGAAATATGATGCCTTTTCCTGATTGTCACCACATCAAGAAAGTTGAAATAGAAGAGGGAACCGATGATTTCCGCATGTAACAATTGTGGCAGAGCGCTTCACTTGAATGAGGCTCAACAACAGAAAATTGAAAATGCGCTTGCCTCTTTACCTCCAGGCAAATCAATAAAGTTTAATTGTCCCCATTGCCAGAAACCGATTGAGGTGAGTCGCACTGAGAAGGATGCTTCTGTCGCAGGGGGCTCTCCGGCTCTGGCGAAAACCGGGGCGCTTGGCCCCCCGGAACCGCCGGATCTCGGATGGTTGGACAGGGGAGATCTTGGCAGCGGCGAGGTGATAGAGGACGTTCCCCAGGTACTTATTCTGGTTCAGGATGAAGAGGTCAAGGTTGACATGGCCCGGTTTTTTGATGACATGGGTTATAAGCCGGTTCTCCCGAAGACTGCGGAAGATGCACTGGAACGGATGCGGTTCACCAATGTTGCCGCAGTGGTGCTGCACTCGAATTTTGAAGGAACTCTGGCGGAATCTTCTGTTCACGCCCATATGCAGTCCCTGAGCATGAACAAGCGACGTTATATTTTTTATGTTCTCGTCGGGTCGGAATTTCATACCCTCTATAATCTTGAAGCATTGGCAAACAGCGCCAATCTCGTTATTAATGAAAACGATTTATCAGCCTTTCCCCTTGTTCTGAAGAAAGGGTTGCGCGATTATGAAGAGCTTTTCGGCCCTTATCTTGCCGCCCTGGAGACCATGGGGAAGAAGTGAAAGGTGTTTGAGGGGAAAAATTTGTGGATCACAGCATTTTTCAGCATCCTGTGTGAAGCCGGAACTTGCGGAAAGGTCATATCTGATTTTGCCTCTTTTCCTGCAGGATCTGGAAAACCATGCTGCTTAACTGCTCAATATCGTATGGCTTCGGGACAACCCCCTGAAAACCGTGGCTCCTGTATTCGGACATGATGGGGTCATTGGCATAACCGCTTGAAACAATGGCAGAGACTTCAGGATCAATTTCACGCAGTTTTTCAATCGCCTCTTTCCCACCCATTCCTCCGGGAATAGTCAAGTCCATTATGATGGCATCATAGGGGTGTCCGTCCTTTGAGGCGTTTATATAGCGCTTGATGGCCTCGTGACCGTCTGAGCATTCATCCACCTGGTAGCCGAGCATCGCCAGTATTTGCACCGCCACATCGCGAACTATGTCCTCATCGTCCATGACGAGAATCTTCCCCTTTCCCTGCATTGTTTTGAAAGGGTTTTCCTCGATGGCTGCGGCTTCTGAATCAGTGGCGGGCAGGTAGATAAAAAAGGTTGAGCCGCCGTCCTGACTTGCTTCGACGGTTATGTGCCCCTGATGTTTTTTGATGATTGAATAGCAGATAGCAAGGCCCAGCCCGTGTCCTGTCTCTTTGGTCGTGAAGTAGGGATCAAAGATTTTGTCCAGATACCTGGCGTCAATTCCTTCGCCTCGATCATGGATGCCGATCTTGATGTGTTTTCCTTTTTTGAGGGGAAGGGTGGCGCTGGAGGAAATGGCGATATTTTCAGCGCTGATCGTGACGATCCCTCCTTTGGGCATTGCCTGGTCGGCGTTGATGACCAGGTTCTGGATGACCTGACCAATCTGGCCCTCGTCGATCTCGACATTCCAGAGATCATCGGAAATGGAGAATTCACATTTTATTTTTGAACCCATGGTGGCGAAATGGGCAGAATCGATAAGCAGTTTCCGGGTGGAGGTGAGCGTTATTATGGGAGAGCCCCCTTTGGCAAAGGTCAGGAGTTGCCGGGTGAGGTTTTTCGCTCTGGTTGATGCTTTTTCCGAATCGGAAAGAAGCTGATGAATTTTTTCACCGGGTTTCGTGTATCTTTTAGCCACCGCAACATTCCCGAGAATCGAAGTGAGAAGATTGTTGAAATCATGGGCGATTCCTCCGGCAAGAACACCAAGGGATTCGATTTTCGATGACCTGGCAAGTTCCTCCTCCATTTTCTTTTCGTGGGTGATATCACGGAAAACAAAGATGGTGCCGGTTGTTTCTTCCTTATGGCGGTGCCGAATGGGAGCAGCACTTATCGTGATAGATAATGTGTGTCCCTCACGGTCCTGTAGAAGGGCAGTTGAAATTCTTTCCGTCCTGCCCTTTTTCCGTAAAACGCCTCTGAAAAGCTCAAAGCAGGATTTTTTTTCTTTCTCTTCAAAAACTGTTAAAATATCGCATACCTGTTTGCCGAATGCCTCGTGGAAGCTCCAGCCGGAGAGTTTCTCCGCCACACGATTCATCAGGACGATGTTGCCTTCCGTGTCGGTGGCGACAACTCCTTCGGCAATGCTTTCCAAAGTGAGGGAAAGTCGTTCCTTTTCCTCAGCCAGGGCGTATTTGGCTGCAACCGTTTCCGAAATGTCGGTGTACAGCAGGACGGCTCTGGCAATTTCTCCGGTTTTGTCTTTAATCGGGGTTGCGGCAATATTGTAGTGATGGTCGGCTCCGGCACAATGACTTACCACGGTTATTTTGCCGGACTTGTTCATTTCATCTATAACGCAGCCTTGAGGAGGGTTGCCTTTGCAGATCAGGTCTTTACATGTTTTGCCAAGCAAGCTCTCCCCTGGTCGGCTGAACATTTCCAGCAACTGGCGGTTGTAGGAAAGGATCTGTTTGTTGCGGTCGAGAACAAGGATGCCGCCGCCGACTGATTCGAAAATTGCGTGGATTTCTTCCATGGCAAGCTCCAGCTTTTCGTTGGTTTGCCGTAAATGGTCGAGAATCTGGGTGAAAGATTCGGCTATGATGCCGATGGGGTCAATGCTGATCAACGATTTGTTGTCAAGTTCTTCGGGACGAAGGGGAATGGTGCCGATGACGACAAGAAGCTGATCGATTTTCTTGCGCAGATAGTCGATTGTCTTGGCGTGATCATTTTTAATTGCCCGGTTTTCTTCGATAAGGCCAAAAACAAATCTGGCTAAAGGGTTTATTTCTCCCTGTTCGGTAAAATCGGGTTCAGGGGAGTCCGGGTTATTCAGATACTCTTGGGCTGCAGCGAGAAGATCGTGATTTTTCATCATTTGTCATTTTTGTGTGCTTTCAGGGGGGATGATACCAAGACATATTTCATAATAATTTTCTTTTTTCTTCACTCTGCACGAATATCCCATGTTCTGAGCGGTGGTGGGGATGGTATTGATCGCTTCTCTGTTATCCGTTTTAATGCAGAGTCTTGCAGCACCGCTTTGCAGGACATCCCGGTTTGTGTTCATTTGAGCCATGGCAACCAGCAGGCAGGCCGGACAGACCTGGCCCCGCATGTCAATATCGATTTTTTTCTGTTCGGGTTTGTCGTTCATGGAGTATTCCCTGGCGCAGAAACGGTCTGTTGCAGGATGATACGGGATATGATTTTACTGCCAAACCAGCATCCGGGAACAAGTCCGCAAAGAAAAAGAATGCTTTGCAGGGCCATAATGGGCAGCCCCCCCATCAGATGCCAGACATTGCATGCGGGCGCCATGCGTGACGACACTCCCAGAAGAATTCCCCCTCCAAGAGCCATAACATATTGTGAAGCAGGCACCCTTGCGTGAAGAGAAAACTCACGCAAAAGAAGCGCTGAAAGCATGCTTCCTAATATTATTCCTGCAATGATCGGAAACTGAATCGCCCAGATGGTATCGGGCCAGGGCCCTGGCCCCCCCCTCATTACCGCGCCGCTAGCAGGGTGTATGACATCAAGGGGCGCAAGATGAAAAAAAGTCAGACTGCTGACATGGTCCGGGATAAAAATATTTTCAATCATGGCGGCCAGTTTGGCATATGTCGTGGTAATGCCAAGCGGCATTCCAACCAGGATGTAAGACAGAAGGGCGATAACGGACATGACAATTGCCGTTTTCCAGGGCTGTATGTAACCGGCCACCGCAGAGGGTCTGTGCCACAGGTTATGTTTTTGCCATCGGGTGATAAAAAATGCCGCAACAAGGCCTGCCAGCACGATGAAAATTGTTGGAGAAAGGCCTGATGCCTGGGGCAGGGTAATGGAGCTCCGGGAAAGAGTTGTGGCTCTGGAAACGGAAGACCACCAGGGATGAATTTCAGCATAAATACCGCTGCCGATAAGAAGTCCGGCAAAGGCGGTGGCGCTGACGATACTTCCGGCGCCCATTTTGTAAAGAGTGCCCACCACGCAGCCGCCGGCCAGCACCATACCGATACCGAACAGGAATCCCCCTGCGATATTGGCGAGAGAAGGGAAGCCCAGCAGGGGAAAGGGATAAAGAGGCAGAAAACCCGAAATCCGGGCAATCTCGAAAAGAACCATGGTAACGACGATTTGGAAAAAAAGGACTTTCAGCATGAACGTGTTGCCGAAAAGAAAGGCGTCACGAAACATGCCGACGACACAGTAGTCTGAACGGTGCATGAAAAATCCGGCAACAAGTCCAAGGGTGAGGCCTGTCGCATATATGAGAAAAATATTACCGGTGATCATTGTAAAATAATTTGCCAGTTTTTTATGTGGCGGATTGTGGGGTGGGAAAAACGTCAATCTCGTTAATAACTATCAGGAATATACAATAAAAACAAGAATGCCATGCACTATTTTTTCTCAAGTATTTTGGGGAGAAATGGTGATAATGAGGATTTTCGGCTACCCTTGCGTGATGGGGTGAAGCCGGTTAAAAAGAGGCGCACCTCGGTGATAAAGTAGGAAAATGTATAAAAACAGCTGGTTATGGTGAGGGTAAAGAGGGAGAAGCAGAAAGGCGATTTTGTTCAGAGAATTCACGGCAGAGAATAATTATATTTTTTTAAAAATGAGCAGATTGCGGGTCGCCTTGCTGAACGGCAGTTGGAAAGAAATGTGTTCTTTTTTGGCAAAAGGGCTTGTTGGAGAGCATGCCATCCATTCCTTGATTTCATCTTCCGCTTTTGGTCCTTTCATGCAGATCACAGTTCCGCCGGAAGGGCTCCAGTCGGCGACAAGTGCAAGAAATTCATGAATTGTCGAGAGCGCCCGGCTGGTGATAAGTCCGTATTGACAGTCCCCTTCATTGTTTTTTTCAAGGCGTTGGGCCAGGATCTCCACATGGGTAAGTGCGAGATGTCTGATCATATGGCGCAGAAACACAACGCGTTTTTCCCTTGGTTCCACCAGGGTCAAAATGAGTTGCTCCAGGGCGCATTTGAGCACAAGGCCGGGAAAACCGGCCCCCGTGCCTACGTCGAGCAGGATCGGGTTTTCGATAGTTTCAAGGAAGGGTAAAAGGGTAAGGGAGTCGAGGAAATGGCTTTCAATGAGTTCCCGTGTCGGCGCGGCAGACACCAGATTCATTTTCCTGTTCCACTTGACCAGTTCGTGAAGGTAGCGATCAAGCTTTTCCGTGGCCTTTTCTTCTAACGTAATGCCGAGCTTGCCGCATCCTTCCTGTAAAAGATCCCTGCTGGTCATCCGGCTTCTTTTTCCGGGTCGAGTCGTACTGAAACCGAACGGGCATGGGCGGTGAGCCCTTCCAGATTGGCCAGATTGTCAATGTGCGGGGCGTCAGCCAGAAAGGCGTCGCGGGAACAAAAGATAATGCTGCTTTTCTTGAGAAAGGTTTCCACCCCGAGCGCCGATGAGATGCGTGCAGTACCCATGGTGGGCAGGACATGGTTGGGGCCGGCGACATAGTCTCCACAGGCTTCAGGGGAATAGTCACCCAGAAAGATGGCGCCTGCATGCTGGATTTTCGGCAGCCAGCTGAAGGGGTCGTTCACCATCAGTTCCAGATGCTCGATGGCGATTCTGTTGGCCATATCCATGGCTTCATCAAGTGAATTGCAGATCAAGATCGTTCCCCGTTCAGCCAGTGACGTGCGGGCGATATCCTCGCGGCTCAACAGTTTGAGCTGGCGTTCCAGTTCGGTCACGGTCCGGTTGGCAATTTCGGGACTGGTGGTGATGAGAATGGCCAAAGCCTGTGGATCGTGTTCTGCTTGAGCCAGCATGTCTGCTGCGATGAACGGAGGTTTGGCATTGTGATCAGCGACGATCAGCACCTCGCTCGGGCCTGCGATCATGTCTATCCCAACCCGACCGGCCACCTGGCGTTTGGCTTCAGCCACAAACTGGTTGCCGGGGCCGACAATGACGTCAACTGCGGGGATCGTGTCAGTACCGTATGCAAGTGCGGCAATTGCCCAGGCGCTGCCGCACTTATAAATTTCCCGGATTCCTATTTCCTGTGCCGCCACCAGCAGGGCGGGATTGACCATTCCTTCCGCATTGGGCGGGGTTACCATGACCCGCTGCTCCACTCCGGCAATGGCCGCCGGGATACCGTTCATTAAAACCGAGGAGACCAGCGGGGTCTTGCCCCCCTGGCCGCCGGGAACATAGAGACCGGCCGCTTCCACCGGCCTCACCAGTCGTCCGGTGATGGTGCCGTCTTCACGGGTCGTGATCCAGGATTGCTGCATCTCCCGCTGGTGGAAGGTGTAAATCCTCTCCTTGGCCAGTCGGATGCTTGCCATCAACTGATCATCCACATGGCGATAGGCATCGGAGAGCTCCTCTTCCTTTACCTGCAGCTGATCGGCGGTCATGTTCGGAGCGTCAAATCTGCGGGTGTAGTCAAGCAGCGCCTTGTCTCCTCCTTCATGAATCGCTTTCAGAATATCGCTCACCGCCTGGCGGCAGGATGTGTCGGCAAGCTGGAAGCGGTAGGCAAGGCGGGCCATCCGTTCTTTTCCTTCCTTGGAATTCGTGGTGTAGGGGGTAATGATCATTTTTGTTCCTCAAATATACGCTTCACATTGAAGAATTCAGGAGTCGGAATCCGGAATTTCTTGATTTGCATGCAATCTATTCTTCTTCTTTAAAAACCGTGCACTTGGTCTGCAATGAATAATTTTTATACGCTGAATCACCATATTCTTTATGGCATTCGAGGCAAATCCCGATTCGCAGGATGCGTGTCAACTCCTCTTTATTAAAAGGGCGTAGGTCCATTCTGGAGGATTTCTGCAGCGGTACGCCGTCGATTGAAACAAAAGCGTCGAGCCCCGGAGTGGTGCCAACCTCAGTGACAATCCCCTGATCGGTGCCGGCAAATCGCCATTCGCCTTTTTCCTTCCAAACCGTGCCTTCACCCAACCCCATCACCTTGGTTGACAGATGGCAATCCGCGCAGCTTCGCCCTTTGGTCTGGGTGGTATGAGGGTTGATGGCGGCCATGGTGAGACTGTTGAACTGGCGGTCCGGCCCGCCTTTTTCGTCAATCAGGGAGACGATGTCCTGACAGCCGGGGGTGACGATGACCACCTTGTCGGCCCAGACGGCCAGCATGGGGCGCTCATAACGCAGATAGGAGCGGCCTTCGATCCACCAGCCGGGAGTTTCCTTGAGTGTAAGTTTGTCAAGATCCGTTTCCCCTTTGTCCTGTTTGACGTGGCAGCCGTAGCATTGCGGTACCCAGCCGGAATGACAGGCCTCGCAGCCCACTCGTTTATGGCCGGCAAAATCGCAAACACCGGCTTTGGGCGGATGGAGTGGATGTTTTTTGTCTGTTATCTTGTTCGTCAACAACCAGCCTTCTTCGCTGGAACTGATGTTGGTCAGTTTGTCGCCCTTTTTCGTCAGTCCCAGTCCTGTCGGTTCCCCATCCTCATTGGCTGGAACATGACAGGTTTTGCAGGTGATTTCAAGCTGGTTTTCATAGTGGGCGTAACTCGTCCCGTCACCCATGATCTCGTTTCTGGTGTGGCAGTCAATGCAGGACATGCCCTTCTGGTGATGGATGTCGGCGGGCAGATTCAGGTAAAATCTGTCGCCGGGCAATCTTTTTTCCGACATCTGGCCATCCTTGTAAGGGGTCCCGTAGTTTTCGGATTCATAAACCCCGGTATAGGAGATGCCGATGCGCCCGCTCCTGTTGTGACAGCGGACACAGTTTGCGACCGGCACTTTTTTGATGATCTGCGGATGCACCTTTTTGGCGGCTTCCGGACTCAGGCTTTCATCTTTGATAAAATGGCAGGCAGTGCAGCCGCCGCCTTTTTCGCCAAAAAATCCGGGAAGATCACCTTTCTGTTTCCAGAGGTGACAGGTGCCGCACAATTTGCGGTAATAGTCGAGGGCAAGTGAGGTCTCGCCGCTTGCCAGCAATTTTTCCACGGAATAGTCGCCGTTCTGGTCCGGCGCCTCGCCCCAGTAATAGAGCAGGGTGGCCAGAATGCCGCGATTGGTGGCCATGAGCGAATTTTTGACTTTTTTCACGTCAGGCGCGTGACATCCTTCAATACCGCAGGTTTTTTCCACCACCCGGAGATCTCCGGGGTTCTTGACAATACCATTGTGGGCCTGATCTTTGTCAATGGCCAGGGAATCGCCGAGATGGCAGGGTGAGCAGCCAACCACGAGCCTGTCGTGGGCCGGATCGAGTTTTTCCGTTTTGTGGCAGCTCAGGCACATCTCCACGTGGCCTGCTGTGGTTTGATAGAGGCGGTCGGGCCGGTTAGTCAGGTTTTCCCGGATGACCAGGAGAAGGACGCAGAGCAGGACGAAAAAAAGGGCAAGCCGGGGTGACATTTTATTCCTTGAAATTCTGCGCCACCGGGTAGCGGCGTCCGAAGCCGAAGGCCTTGGAGGTTATTTTCAGCCCCATGGCGGCCTGATGGCGTTTGTATTCATTGCGCTTGATGCGGCGTACGGTGTCTTCAACGACTGAGTGTTCAAAACCCAGGGCAACGATTTCCCCAATGGAGAGGTGGTCTTCCAGATAGGCCTTGAGGATCGGATCAAGCACTTCATAAGGAGGCAGATCGTCCTGATCTTTCTGGTTCAGAGCAAGTTCGGCGCTGGGGGCACGGGTGATAGTGCGTTGCGGAATGATTTCCCGCTCACGGTTGACGAAACGGGAAAGTTCGTAGACCAGCTGCTTGGGGACATCTGAAAGCAGGGAAAGGGCGCCTGCCATGTCGCCGTATAGGGTGCAGTAACCCACCGCCATTTCCGATTTGTTGCCGGTGGACAGCAGCAGGGCTGAGAATTTGTTGGCAATAGCCATCAGCAGGGTGCCCCGGATACGGGCCTGGATATTTTGTTCCGTCACATCTTCGTCACGTTCGGCAAAAAGAGGGGAAAGTGTGTTGCGGAGAGAATCAAATGAATCGGAGATGGGGATAATTTCAAAACGTATACCAAGATGAAGGGCAAGCTGCCTGGCATCTTCAATACTTGCCTCTGAAGTGTAGGGTGAAGGCAGGGCCACCCCCATGACGTTTTCCCTGCCCAGGGCTTCACAGGCAATGGCACAGGTCAGGGCTGAATCGATGCCGCCGCTTAACCCGAGCAGTACCTGGCTGAAACCGCATTTCCTGACGTAATCCCGGCAACCCATGGCCAGGGCTAGATAAACAATGCCTGTTTCATCCGGGGAAGCTGGAGTGGTTTCACCTTTGATCAACTCGGTGTCAATGATAAGCATTTCTTCCCGAAAGGACTGGGCCTGACGGCAGAGGAGACCGTTTTCGTCGAGCACCAGACTCGCGCCGTCAAAAAGAACGGAATCCTGGCCACCCACCTGGTTGACATAGATGAGCGGGGTTCGATGCTTGCGGCAGAGCTGGGAAAAAATAAACATCCTGAGCTGCTGTTTGCCGATGGTGAAAGGCGAAGCGGCGATATTGATCAGCAGATCCATCCCTGCCTTTTTTAGATCCGCCACCGGATTAGCCGGGTAAAGCGGATGGGGAAAGCTGTCCTCGTCGTTAAAGATGTCTTCGCAGATGGTGAGTCCGAGGCGTACCCCTTTATAGGAAAAAGGAATGCTGGTCTGTCCCGGTTCAAAATACCGGGATTCGTCAAATACATCATAGGTGGGCAGCAGTCTTTTATGGGTTGAAAAAAGAATGCGGCTGTCCTCAAAAAGAAGGGCGCTGTTGTGCAGAAGTTTTCCGGTTGCGCCGGTGTGGCGTGTGATGGCGCCGCAGATCACCCCGATGCCGGAGGTTTCGGAAATAAGATGGGCAAGGGCGAGGTCTTGTCTGGCGAGAAAAGCCTCGTGTTCCAGTAAATCCTGAGGCGGATAACCGCTGACCGCAAGTTCAGGAAGAACGGCAAGATCACATCCGGAGCTTGCGGCCTGTTCGATATAACGGATGATGCGGGCGGTGTTGGCCTCGAAATCTCCGATAACAGGATTTGTTTGGATCATGGCGATTTTCATGGCTGCTATTTATAGCATAATAAGAACGCGCCTGCCGCATCATTTTTTTGCCGGAGAATCAGGGAATGTCGGTGCCCGCCTATGACCTCGGGAAGATGACAGTGCGAAAAGGAGGCTACGGCTCCGGGAGAGGGATAATTCATGCTTCACTTAGATTCCGATTCGACCCTGCGGCAAGTTTTGCTTGCGGAATCAGGCGGTTTCATACTAATCTTGATGAACGGATATCCAACCAAATAACCCTGAAACCTGACGAGAACTGTTCGATGCGAAAATACTTTGTCCTTGATACCAACGTTCTGCTGCATAACGCGGATTCAATATCGTCCTTTTCCGATAACTATGTTGTGCTACCCATGTCGGTCATCGAAGAACTCGACAAGTTTAAGTCCCGCAGCGACGAACTGGGCCGCAATGCCCGTAAGGTCATCAGGGAGCTTGACCACCTCCGCGCCCGCGGCAAGCTGGCAAAGGGCGTAGAAATGGAAAACGGCGGAATTTTGAAAATATATCTTGAGGGAGAGGAAATTGCCAGTTGTCCCGGATTGAACATGAAAGTGCCGGACAACCGTATTCTGGCGGTAGCCTATACCATTTTCAAGAAAGGTGAAAAAGTCATCTTCGTATCCAAGGACATCAACGCCCGTTTGAAGGCCGATGCTTTGGGAATTGAAGTTATGGACTTTGAAAAGCAGAAGATCAATTTTGATGAGCTTTTTCCCGGCTACCGTGAGCTTCCAGTCCCCGGCGAACTGATTAATACCTTTTATGACAAGCGGGAGGTGGAAACCGAGGGTCTTGAGCTCGTTCCCAATGAGTTTATTCTGCTGCAGGACGAGGCCGACCCCAAACATACCGCATTGGCCAGGGCTGTTAATGAAACCAGGTTGGTCCGGTTGAACCCTCAGTACGACACCGCCTGGCAGGTTCGTTCCCGCAGCAAGGAACAGCGCATGTGTCTGGAACTTTTACTAGATCCAGGTGTCCAAATTGTAACGCTTGTGGGACAGGCGGGGACCGGCAAGACTCTGCTTGCTCTTGCAGCTGCGCTTGAAGAGGTGGTGATCAACAAACGGTATGACAAGATCCTTGTATCACGTCCCATCATTCCCCTGGGAAAGGATCTGGGGTATATGCCTGGAGATAAGGACGAGAAGCTGGCCCACTGGATGCAGCCTATTTTTGATAATCTCACCTTTCTCATGGGCATAGGGCATGGGCCGAAAAACAAGGAAAATGATGAGTCGCTCCGGCTGAAGACGGAAAAACTGCTGAAGGATCATATTGTGGAGATGGAGGCGCTCACCTATATTCGTGGGCGCTCCATATCGGGCCAGTATGTCATCGTCGATGAGGCCCAGAACCTTACTCCCCATGAGGTGAAAACCATTATCAGCCGGGCGGGCGAGGGGACAAAGATGGTGTTGACCGGAGACCCCTATCAGATCGACAATCCTTATCTGGACTCCAGCAGCAACGGCTTGACCTATACGGTGGAGCGATTGAAGGAACTGCCGATTCACGGTCATATCACTTTGCGGAAGAGTGAACGAAGCCAGTTGGCCGGCGTGGCTGCTGATTATCTCTAAAAATTTCACTGCTGCGCGCTGCGGTTCCAAGCAGGGCAACATGGAAAGGATAGGAAAATATGAAATTTGAACCAAAGTGGATTGCCTGGGAAATCACCCGGCGCTGTAATTTGAAATGCGTGCATTGTCGGTCATCGTCACAGCTTGAAGTGATGGGGCATCCTGATTTTTCTTTCGAGGAGGCAACCCGGGTGCTTGACGATATCGCTTCCTATGCCAATCCGGTCATGGTGCTTTCCGGAGGGGAGCCGTTGCTCCGCAAGGATGTCTTTGAAATCGCCGAGTACGGCACGGGGAAAGGGTTGCGTATGTGTCTCGCCACCAACGGCACCTTGGTCACCGAGGAGATCTGCGCTAATATAAAGAAAGCGGGAATTAAGATGGTGTCGCTCAGTTTGGATGGTTCCACCGCCGCTGTGCATGACAATTTCCGCAACCAGGAAGGGGCTTTTGCCGGAACTCTTAATGCCGCAGCCCTTTTTAAAAAGCACGACATCCCTTTTCTCATCAACTCCTCCTTCACCAAGCGCAATCAGGAGGATATCCCCAAAATTTATAAACTGGCCAAGGAGCTGGGAGCCACCGCCTGGTATATGTTCATGATCGTGCCCACCGGCCGGGGCGAGGAAATCATGGAAGAACTGGTTTCCATGGAGGATTATGAAAACGTGCTTGAATGGCACTATGATATGGAAAGGGAGGAAGACGATATTCTGGTGCGTCCCACCTGCGCGCCCAGTTATTATCGTATCGTGCTGCAGAAGAAAAAGGAGACCGGAGATGATTTTAAGCGGCGCAGCCTGAAATTCTCCACCGGCGGATCCAAAGGGTGTCTTGCCGGTCAGCTTATCTGCCTGATCGACGTGGATGGCAATGTGCTGCCCTGCAGCTATTTTCCCATGGGTGCCGGAAATATCCGCGAGCAGTCCTTCAAGGATATCTGGGAAAATTCGAAACTGTTCCACGACATGCGTGATTTCAAGTCATACAAGGGCCGCTGCGGCTCCTGCGAATACGTGAGCGTCTGCGGCGGTTGCCGCGCCAGGGCTTACGCCATGCACGGCGACTATATGGCGGAAGAGCCGTTCTGCTCACACGTCCCGGTGAAGCTGAAAAAACTTTGATGATGGGTTACGTGGTTAGTGTGGACGAAGCGTTCTATTCGTCCACGATTTAACAAATGGGCCGATCAATGAATCAACCATCCACCAATCAATGTAAGGAAGAAAGAATGAACACGAATTTTCTCAAGGCATGCAGAGGAGAAGAGGTCAGCCACACCCCCATCTGGATCATGCGGCAGGCAGGCCGTTACCTGCCCGATTATCATAAAGTGCGCGGCAAGGTGACTTTTCTCGAACTGTGCAAAACCCCTGAACTGGCCGCCGAGGTCACCCTGCAGCCGGTTGATATACTCGGCGTTGACGCGGCAATCCTCTTTTCCGATATTCTCGTCACCCTGGATGCCATGGGGATGCCGCTGGAGTTCCGGGAAAAACAGGGTCCGGTGCTGCCCAAGCCCATCCGCAGCAAGAAGGATGTGGACAAGCTCATTGTTCCGGATCCGGACGAAAAACTCGGGTATGTCATGGACACCATCCGTATCCTGCGCAGGGAGCTTGCCCAGAAGGTGCCGCTTATCGGTTTTTGCGGCGCGCCTTTTACCCTGGCAACCTATATGGTGGAGGGGGGCTCGTCAAAAAATTTTTTCTACACGAAGAAGATGATGTACTCCGCGCCTGAACTTTACAAGGCCATGGTGGAGAAGGTGACGGAGTCCCTCATTACCTATCTTCAGGCCCAGGTAAAGGCCGGAGCACAGGCTCTGCAGGTGTTTGATTCCTGGGCAGGGGCTCTTGCTCCCTGTGACTTTGAGGAATTTGCCCTCCCCTATGTGAAACGGATCATCGCGGCCCTTAAACCTTCCGGGGTGCCGCTCATTTATTTTGCCAACAACGGAGCCACCTTGCTTGCGATGAGCAAAACAAGCGGCGCAGACGTGCTCGGCCTTGACTGGCGGGTGGATATCGCCGATGCGGTCAAAATTTTCGGTCCGAATTTTGCCGTGCAGGGTAACCTTGATCCCTGCGCCCTTCTGTTGCCCGAAGACAAGCTTGAAAAAAGGATTGGGCAAATCCTGGAAGGGGGGAAAGGAGCCAAGGGCCATATCTTCAACCTTGGCCACGGCATTCTTCCCGAGACTCCGCCGGAAAAGGCCAAGTTTGTGGTGGACACCGTGCACCGCCTGTCGGCCGGATAAAAAAGGAAGTAGCGGTACCATGATTCCTACGGTTGAAACCTGTCTGCAGATGATGGATAATTATGGAATGCTTGAAAACATCAAGGAGCATTCCAAGGTCGTTACGCGGGTAGCTGAGTTAATCGCAACAGGGTTTGTCAAACGGGGCGAGCCCATCAATATTGATCTGGTGGTGACCGCCTCGCTGTTGCACGACATCGCTAAAACCCAGTGTCTGGACAGCCGCTGTGATCATGCCAAAGTGGGGGGGGAGATCTGCCGCAGCCATGGCTTTGATAAAATAGCCGCTATTGTTGCCGAGCATGTTTTGATCAACAGCAACGGCAGCGGCCCCATAACGGAAAAAGAGATTGTCTATTACTCGGACAAACGGGTCAACCATGATCAGGTTGTCAGCCTTCATGACCGGCTCGATTATATCCTCGATCGGTATGGACGTAATGATGCTTTCCGGCATGAGTCGATTATGAAGAACTTTCACAAGTGCAGGCAGATGGAGAAAAGAATTTTTGACTATCTGGACTTTTCGCCGGACGAGGTGCCCGCCCTTCTTCTTGCCCATACCGGATGGATCGTATGAAAAAAGAAAACATGGCGAAAGAAACCGTCGGCGTTATTCTGCTCAATCTCGGCGGCCCGGAACGGCTCGACGATGTCCGGCCGTTTCTTTATAATCTTTTTTCCGACCGCAAGATTATCCGCCTCGGCCCCTGGTTCATGCAGAAACCCGTCGCCTGGATGATCGCCAGACGCCGGGCTCCCAAAAGCAGGAAAGCCTATGAACTCATCGGCGGCGGATCCCCCCTTGCCGATTTGACCCGGCAGCAGGGCGCCGCCCTGGAAAAAGAGCTCGGCGCACATGGCTCATTCAAGGTGGTCATGGCCATGCGCTACTGGCAGCCCTTTGCCCGGGAGGTTTTACAGGAATTTGCCGGCGCGGGAATCACCCGTATTGTCGCCCTTACCCTTTATCCGCATTACTCCAAGGCCACCACCGGCTCTTCCCTTGAAGACCTATACCAGGAGGCTTCTTTGCTTCCATCTTCATTTGACATTGTTGAAATCCCCGAATGGCCCGATCAACCCGACTATGTCTGCTGCCTGGCCGATACGGTCGCCGATGGCATGAAGAAATTCCAGGGAGGCGATGTTCAGCTTGTCTACAGCGCCCACAGCCTTCCGGTTTCCTTTATCGAGGAGGGTGATCCCTACCTTGACCATCTGAAAAAAACCATCAACGCCGTGGAAGCCCTGACCGGTATAACCGGAAGACTCTGTTTTCAAAGCCGCAGCGGGCCGGTTGAATGGCTCGCCCCGTCAACGCCGGATACCCTGCAGGAACTTGCCGACCATGGTTGTAAAAGAGTGCTGATGGTGCCCATCAGTTTTGTTTCGGACCATGTTGAAACTCTCTATGAAATCGACATTCAGTACCGGGAACTTGCCGAGGAAATGGGCATTGAGCTGAAACGCACCGAGTCTCTTAATATCATGCCACGTTTCATCGCAGGCCTGAAAAACCTGGTAATGGCGGCGGTCTGGCAAAAGAAGTGGTGTTCTTGATCGAAAACCGTTTTCTGTGCAGCACTATATTAATTGAAGGAAGTCAGGGGAAACGGGCCCGGCATGATGGATTCTCTCGCAATCATGAACCCGAACTGTAGTACCTTAAATCCTTTTTCCGCACATTGAGATCCTAATGATTTTGTCGAGATTACCCTGCCACTTTATTCCGTCCGGAGTTTTTCGCTTCATATAAAGCATCATCGGCGCGCTTGATGAGATTGTCTGCATTTTCCTCAACATCAATATGCAGTTGCGATACCCCGATGCTCATGGTCGTACTGATAAGTTCGTTGTGATAGGCAACTTTGTTTTCGTTGATTTTCTCCCGTATTTTTTCCGCAACGGTCATGGCGGATTTATGATCAGTCGATGGCAGAACCATCATGAATTCCTCTCCGCCATAACGGCAGACGATGTCATATTTTCTGGAATTTTTTTGCAAAAGTTCTGCTATTGATTTCAGAACAGCATCGCCGCCCTGATGACCAAAATTGTCATTTATAGATTTGAAATGATCGACATCAAGCATCAGGCACGACAGGGGAATTTCCAGGCGATTGTGCTTGGAAACTTCTTCCTCAAGACGCATCAATGCGACCTTGCGATTGAAGAGTTTGGTCAGGTCGTCTATTGTTGCCATCAGAACGAGTTGTCCTTGGACGTTGTTTAATTCAGCAATAAATTTTTGCGAGAAGACAAAGAGGAAGGTAAAGAGAACGCCAAGAATAATTATCGCCGAAGTAACGGTAAACGTTCTGTTGGCTTTGAGTTTTTCGTTTACCAGTTGCATCGGGATGCTGATGCTGATTCCACCGCGAATGTCACCAATGGCAAGTTTCTGGGAGGCATGGCATTTGTTGCATTCCGCTGTGAAAATAAGAGGGGCCATATAGCGGTAAAAAGGTCCGTTTTCCGTCTCCTCGATGGTAAAGTCTTCTTTCTTTATTCCCGATGTAAAGTCTTCCAGGGCTTTTCGCTCGAAGGCATCAGGGGTGCTGTTTTTCGCGTTAACCGGATTTAAACTCGCAACATGGAAACGGTACTGTCCTGTTTTTTCAGCCAGTTCAGAAATTCCTTGAACAACAAGCCCGGGATTTCTGAGGGTATACTGGGTGCCGTTTTCGTCCTTCAGGTTGACTTTAAGGTTGGGAAGGCTGAGAAGAAATGGATTTGGATCAACCCCTGGTTTTACCTTCACAAAGACACCTCCGTGCTGGGAAACCCATGCCCGTGTCAGTATCAATTGGCTGAACAAAGCTCTCCCTTGCTGGAGAAGAATATTTTCAGTGAGGTTTTCGTTTCTGATATGAAAACTTATAAAAACTGTTACAACAACAATAGTTACTATGGTTATCGACAAGGCAAGAAATTTTTTGACAAATCTCAGATTGTCTGAAGCGATACTTGTCACCATCAATTCCTCTTAGCGGTTGAACGTTGAAGTAGGGCTTTTTTCCTCGGATGAGTGTCCTGCCGCATTGGTTATCATGAGACGGTGGTCGCATTACTTCTCACCCACGAAAGTCATTTTTGGTTTTTCGTGTTTCCCGACAAGAGTGATTGCAGTTTGGCAAAAGGGTTATGGGTGGCGGATGCTTTCCGCTCAGCAGGCGAGTTCGGCGCATCCTGCCACTCGGCTTCCAGCGAGCGCGAGTGTTCGTTGTCGTGGCAGTAAAGGCAAAGCAGTTCCCAGTTACTCCCGTCAGGTGGATTGTTGTCGTGGTTGTGGTCTTTGTGGTGGACGGTCAGTTCTTTCAGTTTCTTGCCGGAAAATTCCCTTCCGCACTTGGCGCATACCCAGGGGTGGATTTTCAGGGCCTGTTCACGGTATGTTTTTTGACGCAGTTCCAGGTCGCGCAGGGCATCTGTAATTGCCCCGCCTTTTCTGTCAGAATCGGATGGCGTGTATTTTATCTGCATGAAAAATTCTCCATTTGATTAGAATGACGTGAACAGTCATAAATGTCAAATATTGTTGCCGTGATGCGCTGAATTCAGAGGGAAATGAAAAATGAGATTTACTGTTTGAGCTCTTTCTGATGAGTGGTATGATCGGATAGGATTCGATTTTTTCACGGAGAGTTTCCGCAAAACAGGTTTGCTTGAAGAAGCAGTTCGTCCGAGGAGTACAATTGATGAAGCCGCTTATCGACACCCAGGAATTTCTTTCTCTTTCGTCTTTTCTTAACTATCAACTCGCCGGCGAACCCGTCAACTGGCAGGGGATCCTCAATCTCATGGGGATTGATTCCCTGTCTCTTGATGAAATGTCCGGGAGTTTTCTCATGGAAGCATTGGAATATCTCGGGGAGGCTTACGGGAAACAGAAACGACGGTTGGGGCCCCTGGCAATCCTTCATCCGATCAGAGCAACCTCCCTGCTGGCCAAGGCTTATGACAAACCAAGCACCCTCAATCTTCTTTGCACCCTCTTTCATGATAAAGACGAGGATCTTACCTCAGACAAGTACAGCCCGGAGAACTGGGAGCGACTTGACACAAAGTTTCGTCACCTGCTGGAGAAAATCGACGCAAAGGCAAACTGGTTTCTTAATGAACGAATTGCCTATCTCGCCAAGCCGAAGGGCCAGAAATACACGGAATATCTGGGGCGGTTGCTCGCCAAGGCGAGAACGGCCCCGGAGCTTGCGGTGGTGAAACTGGCCGATCGGTTGGACAATACCCTTGATCTCCGGGTTGACCTGCAGGACTCGTCCGGCCGTCCCCACACCTTTCAGGTGATTTTTGATATTCTTTTTGTTAATTCCTATAAGGGTCTGAAGTTGACACAGCCGCATCCCGTGGCCGGGAGAATAAACGGCGCCATGCGGCTTTATCAACTGTATAAGAATGTGGTCTTTCTTTCCATGCTGCGCCATGAGAAGGTTCCGATGGAAGAAGCCGGCCGCAGGCTTTTTTATTCCCTTGCGGTGGCGAGTATCCGGGAAGCTCAGACCATAATGCTGCATATTTTTGCCTATCATCTGACTGGGCCGGATGAACAGCGAGCCGTTCTTTTTGAGGCGATGGAATATTCACACGCAGGTGGAATGGACAGCATCAGCGGGGACGGGCCGAGCGTGCTCGATGGAATTTTTCGGAAATATTTTGTTTTTGACAATCCGGAAATGAAAAAGAAACATCTGGCTGATCTTTATGCCGACAAACGGGTGATGAGTCTTGTTGCCATCTCTTTTCTCATTGTTTTTGCTAATTTTATCAACAGCGAGGAGTATCTGGTCAAGGGAATCTCGCCGGCCGGGCTCATTCCGCAAACCGGAGACGGTCGTTTCCTCGACACGTCAGACGCATGATTTATCCTGGTAACTGATATCGTCGCATGCGGACACTTATCAGGATGCCGATTCCGGCCATGGTGGTCAGTAGTGAGGAGCCGCCATAGCTGAAAAGTGGCAGGGGCATTCCGACAACAGGGAGCATGCCCATAACCATGGCGAGATTGATGAAGGCCTGCCAGAAGATGAGCGACACGACGCCGATGCAGAGCAGTGTGCCGAATTTGTCCCTAGAGGAGACGGCACTGTTTAATCCCCAGAGAATGAGGAAGAAGTAGGCTGACAGGAAAATGACCGAGCCGACAAAACCGAACTCTTCCGCCCAGATGGAAAACGCAAAGTCAGTGTGGCGCTCGGGCAGAAAGTCGAGATGACCCTGGGTGCCGGCGAGAAAACCTTTGCCAAAGGTCAACCCGCTGCCGACGGCGATTTTTGACTGAAGAATGTGATAGCCGCTGCTCAGCGGGTCCGCTTCGGGATTGAGAAATGTTTCGATGCGCTGTTTCTGGTAAGGTTTCAGGATGAATTTCCAGGCGATGGGGATCAGGGAGGCGCACACTCCCAGCAGAATGCTCAAGGTCTGCCATTTCAGTTTGACAAAAAGGGTGAGAGACACAAAGATGAAGCCCAGCATGAGCGCCGTGCCGAGGTCTGGTTGCTTGAGAATCAGCAGAAAGGGGACAAGGGTCAGCATGATGGGGGCGGCAAGTTCGGTTAAGGTGAACCCTTTGCCGGTGTCTTTGCGGGAGTAATAACTGGCCAGGGTGATGACCAGCATAAGTTTGGCTGGCTCGGACGGCTGCAGATTGAAGAAGCCGAGATTGATCCAGCGCTGGGCGCCCATCTGGGTCTTGCCGAGAATCAAGGCATAGAGAAGCAACAGGCAGATGCCTCCATAGATGGTGTAATTCCATGACATCAAGTGGCGGTAGTCGATGCTGATAATGGCCAGAACCAACCCCATCCCCATGATGAAATAATAGAGTTGTTTCAGGTACACAGGTGTGCCCACGGGTTTACCAGGATAGATGGCGCTGTAAAGATTCATCAGGCACATGCCGGCAATAAGTGTCAGCCAGAGCAGTATGACCCAGTCAAAATGCTGGAGGAGTCGGCGGTCAAAGCGTAACATAATCTAAAAAAACCTCTGTTGAGGAAGAGGATGAGTCATTAATTTTCTTGGCCTGGTGAAGCCTCTCCGTCTTCTGTGATTATTTCCTTAAAATATTCGTCCAGTACTTTTTTGGCAATGGGAGCTGCGGCAGATCCACCGTGGCCTCCATGCTCCACAAGAACTGTCAGCGCGATTTGCGGATTGTCGGCCGGGGCAAAACAGGTAAACCAGGCGTGGTCCCGGTACTTTCTGGGCATGGCGTCCTGGGGGAGGCTTTTGAATTTTGACATGCGGACAACCTGGGCAGTACCTGTCTTGCCGCCGACAAGTATTTTGTCAAGTTTGGCGCTGCCGGCAGTGCCGTGGCGATCATTGACTGCTGAAATCATTCCTTTTATGATCAGGTCTCGGGAAGCTTTGGATCCTAAAGACTCCCCCAGCAATTCCGGCTCAACGTCTTTTATGGCGGTGCCGTCCGGGTTTTTTATCGTCTCAATCAGCTGTGGCCTGTAAAGCTTGCCGCCATTGACGAGGGCTGCGGTCATGCTGCAGACCTGCAGGGGAGTTGTCAGGTTGAACCCTTGGCCGATGGCGATGGACAGTGTTTCTCCGTCCTGCCAGCGTTCCTTTTTTTTCTCTTTTTTCCATGTGGACGTGGGGATAAGCCCTCCCTTTTCATGTTCCAGGACAATTCCTGTGGGGTGACCCAGGCCAAGTTTTTCAGCATATGCGGCCAGTCTGTCAACACCAAGTTTCATCCCCACCTGATAAAAATAAACGTCGCAGGATTCAGCGATGGCTCGGTTGAGACTGATTGCTCCATGGCCGCTGTTTTTCCAGCAGCCGTAACGGCGATTGTAAACATGCAGCCCCCCGTTGCAGTAGTAAAGTGTGTCTGGAGTGATGATTTTTTCCGTAAGTCCGGCCAGAGCCGTGACAAGCTTATACGTCGATCCTGGGGGATACTGGCCTTGGATGGTTTTGTCGACCAGGGGGCGAAGGGGGTCATTGAGATGCTCCTGCCAGTTTTTGCTGGAAATTCCGCCTATGAATTCTGACAACTGGAGGGGCGGTGAACTTGCGATCGCCAAGATTTTGCCGGTATGCACTTCCATGGCCACCACTGCGCCGCCGAGACCTTCGAGGGCCTTTTCCGCAATCTGCTGCAGATCGATATCGATTGTCAGATTCAGATCGTTGCCGGGCAGGGGTTCCTGGTGCTTGAGTTCCTGCTGCTCAAATCCAAGCACGTCAACCTCCAGATAGCGATGCCCGTTTTCGCCGCGCAGATCTTTTTCGAAAATCTTCTCAATGCCCATTTTGCCAACCGGATCACCTCCCCGGTAATCGGCGTATTCGGGTTCCAGTAATTCTTTTTTGCTGATCTGGCCGATATAGCCGATCATGTGCGACGCCATGTTGCCGTATAGGTAGTCACGGCTTGGGACCGCGTCAATGCGCACGCCGGGTAGATCAAAATGATGGTTCTCGATGTAGACGAGGGTTTTCCAGTCAATATCCTCTTTTATCAGGATGGGCATGTAGCGAGGCTGATCAGCCGCTTCGCGGACGCGGTCGAGCAGGGAGGAAATATCTTCATTGAGGGTTTGGGCCAGCTGTTTTATCACCTCGTCGGGATTCGGGGCATCCTCCTTGGTCCACAAGAGGTTGAAATAAGGTCTGTTGGTGATGATGACGCGGCCATGGCGGTCAAGAACATTGCCTCTCGGTGCCTGTATCTTCTGAACCCTTATCCGGTTGTTTTCAGCCATTTTGACATATTCATCACCCATTTTTATCTGCAGAAACCAGAGGCGGGCGACAAGCAGGGCGATGAATACAATGACAATCGACGTGGCGACATCAACCCGTTTTTTCAGGACGAGAAGTTCCTCCTCGTCGAGCTTGTTTATTTTGTCAAGAGGTCTGCGTATTCGCCGCATGATGTTAAGCCAATGAGAGTCCGGTTATTCCCTGAAGGTGTTTTTTGATTTCGGGCGGTGAAAAAAGATGACCGCCCGACGGGGGCTGAGCCATGAGTCCAGAGAATCGAACAGGGAGAACAGGGGCGGCACGAAAAGAGAGATCATGAGCATCTGCAGCAGCATCCTTATCCAGTTCCAGGAAAGGTCGTTTTCTGGAGCGAGAAAAGTGGCAAAGGCGAAAAGCACCGTGTTTACAAAAAGGTAACAGATGAGCACCAAGGGCAGGCGATGGACTGATTCGTTAATGGCAAGTTTTTTCGCCACAGCTTTCAGAAGGGCAAAAAGAAGCAGGTAGGTTATGGGGTAAATACCGAGAAAGATGCCGGAAAAAATATCCATGATCAAACCGAGAAGCAGGAGAAGGATCGCCCCGCTGTAAATGTCGAAACGAAGAGAAACGCAGACAATGAGCACGAAAAGCGGATCAGGGCGGCCCATCCAGTCGGGCAGGGACGGCAGAAGCGAGGTCTGCAGAATGAGCAGCAGAATCGCGATAATAAAGTAGGAAAGAACAGCCATGGTTTAATGGTATTGATTGTTGAGGTCCTGGCCTGCCAGGGAGTTTTCGTGCATGATGATCAAAAGGAATTCCAGTTGAGAGAAATCCACGGCAGGCGCTATGTCGATTTTCTGAAACATGCCGCGTTTGCTTTTTGTTACTGCGGAAACCGTGCCCACCGGCAAACCTTTCGGGAAGATGTCGCCAAGGCCGGAAGTGACGATGAAATCTCCCTTTTCCACATCCGCGTTTTTTAAAACGTAAAGCAGGTTGAAGCCGCTACCGCCGTTTCCTTTGAGGATTCCCTGGACTCTGTTTTTCTGAACGAGAACATCTATTGCGCTGTTTGGGTCATTAGCCAGAAGGACTTTCGCATAGTTGGGCGACGATTCAAGGATCTGGCCGACAACGCCTTCCACTGTAACCACCGGCATTCCTTTTTCCACTCCCTCGCTGCTTCCCCTGTCAATAATGATGGTACGGAACCAGAGAGATGGGTCTCTGCCGATGATCTGGGCTGTGAGGGTCGGTGGGGGGAGGGTTTCCTTCATCTGCAGCAGCTTGCTTAAACGGACATTTGTTGCCACTGCTTCGCGATGTTTGATGTTCATGGCCTTGTATTTGTCAAGTTCTGCCTTAAGTCTCTCATTTTCATCGCGGACATCAAAAAGAGCGATGTGGTTGGACCAGATTCCGGAAATGCCGTCGGCGATGGTCGTAATGACATACTGGCCTTTGCCTATAAGGTCAAGCCCCAGTCGCTGTGGAGCGTTTAATTCTTGCCGACCCACGGTTGAGGCAATGAGAATAAGGATGAATGTAAGGATGGAACCAAAGAGGATGTATATCTTTAGGTGCTTTGATGTATTCTTTTTCTTTCTCATCAGGATATCAATTGACCATCACCTCTTTGAGGACATCGATGTTTTCCAGGGCCTTGCCGGAACCGAGCACCACCGACGAAAGCGGGTCGTCGGCGATAATAATCGGCAGACCCGTTTCCTGTTTCAATCGTTTGTCAAGATTGCGGAGCAGAGCCCCTCCCCCGGTCAACACGATTCCCTGGTCGACGATGTCGGCGGAGAGTTCCGGGGGAGTGAGTTCGAGGGCCATTTTTACCGTCTCGATAATGGCATCTACCTGTTCGGCAATGGCCAGATTGATTTCCCTGGAGTCGATGGTCAGCGTTTTGGGTACACCGGAAACAAGATCTCGTCCCTTGATATCCATGGTTTCATAAGGTGGTTCGGGCATGACGTCGGCGATGGTTGTTTTGATCACCTCGGCAGAATGTTCGCCGATGGCCAGGTTGTGTTTGCGCTTGATGTGTTGGAGGATGGCGTCATCCATCTTGTCCCCCGCCACCCGGACGGATTTGGCGTAAACGATGCCGGCGAGCGAGATGACGGCGACCTCGGTGGTGCCGCCGCCGATATCGACAATCATGTTGGCGGTCGGTTCGGTGATAGGGAGCCCGGCGCCGATGGCTGCGGCCATCGGTTCTTCGATGAGGTAGACTTCGCGAGCTCCGGCCGATTCGGCGGATTCACGCACCGCTCTCTTTTCAACCTGGGTTATTCCGGACGGAACGCTGATAATGATACGTGGATGGACCAGGGTTCTCCGGTTGTGGACCTTGTTGATGAAGTAGCGGAGCATGGCTTCGGTGACTTCAAAGTCGGCTATGACGCCGTCCTTGATGGGCCGGATGGCAACTATGTTGCCCGGTGTCCGGCCGAGCATCATTTTTGCCTCTTTTCCCACCGCCAGAACCTTGTTGCTGCGGTGGTCCTTGCGCACCGCGACAACAGACGGTTCTCGCAGGACTATGCCTTTGCCCTTGACGTAAACAAGAGTGTTGGCGGTTCCAAGGTCAATGGCCAGGTCATTGGACAGCCATCCGAATAATGAGTCAAAAGGAGAAAACATTATATTGCTCCCAAAGGGGTTGAGTTTCAGAAATCTTCATGTGCGGCCTGCTGCTGCCCATGGGGTGAAAATATGAATAATGAATTAGGAGAATGAAATCAACAGTTGCCGGTCTTGGAATAAGACAGCTCGACCGCAGGTTCAGGCCATTTAGTCGCATGCTTCACTGCAGTGCTCACCAAATAGAGGAAAAAGGGGTCTTAACCTTTGGGAAGTTTGACGAATCCATTAATTCATGTCGAAAAAAAATTCAAGATGAGCTGTTGCCGATCTTTAAACATTAATGTTTAGCAAAAAACAATATTGTTAGCAAGAGAAATGCCTCAGGGGGAGCAATTTGTTTTGGGCGTTATGTGGAAGTCAGGTGGGCGGAAAAAAAACTTGACAGCCCCTCTTCATAAAGATTATATGGGAACACAATTTTGCCGTCGGAGTGGGGCTATAGCTCAGCTGGGAGAGCGCTTGAATGGCATTCAAGAGGTCAGCGGTTCGATCCCGCTTAGCTCCACCAATTTTGTTGTAAATGTTTGTAATCACTTAATATTCGCGTTTGATAAAGGTTCCGTTTCACCACTGGTACACACAGGTGGTACACACGGAGCCTTTTTTTATGCCTGAATACCTTTCACGAAACAAGCACGGCGTTTGGCATTTCCGTTGCCGTGTTCTTCCCACGCATGTCGGCCATGTCATCGGCCAACATGCGGTGAAACAAACCCTCGGAACCGGGCAAAGGTCTGTCGCTGTCAGACGTGCCAAGATTCTTACTGGGCAGGTGTTTACTCTTTTTGGGGAGCTTGAAATGAAAAAGATCTTGGTTGTCGTCAAAAAACTACTGGACCGTCCAATCCAGGCTTAGCCCGACGACTTTCTCGCTGGCTGTAATGGTGTTGCCGTTCATGGTGTATAGCCAGAGAAGACCGAGATCTGCATGGCGCAGCAGGATATCGCTCTTACCGTCACCGCTGAAATCGGATACCTGTTCGACTGACCAGGCAGGGTTCAATGCGCCTACATTCCGGCTGGCGGCAATGGTTGCGCCGTTCATGATATAGAGCCACATTTGGCCGGTTGTTGTGTTTCGAAGAAGGATATCTGCTTTATTATCCCCGGTGAGATCGGCTGTTGCCGCAATCTCCCAGGCAAGAATCAACCCACCCACATTCTGACTGGCGGTGATGGTTGCGCCGTTCATGGTGTAAAGCCAGATTTGACCGGTCGAGGTGTTTCGAAGAAGGATATCGCTCCTGCTGTCTCCCGTAAAATCTCGAACATCGGCTATCTTCCAGATGGGATTAAGTCCACCAATGTTCCGGCTTGTCGAAATGGTTGTTCCATTCATGGTGTAGAGCCAGAGTTGACCGCTTGCTGTATTGCGAAGCAGGATATCAGCCTTCCCGTCGCCGGTCAGGTCGGAAGCGGCCCCAACCACCCATGCAAGGTTGAGTCCGCCTATGCTCTGGCTGGCAATGACAACATTTCCGTTCATGGTGTAGAGCCAGAGTTGGCCGGTCGTGGTGTTGCGGAACAGAATATCGTTTTTGGCGTCACCGTTGAAATCTGCAATCCCCGCCGTCTGCCAAGCGGGGTTCAGTGCTCCGACATTGGTACTTTGGGTAATGGTTGCCCCGTTCATCTCATACATCCAGAGCTGGCCGGTGCTGTTGTTGCGAAGCAGGATGTCGGTCTTGGCGTCGCCAGTGAAGTCGTTGGAAACCGGACCACGTGGTTTGGAGTCGAAATCCTGCGGATCGGTGCCGGAGAGGTACTCCTCCAGGTTGGTAAAACCATCGTCATCCGCATCTGTTGAGGCGTCGTCACTCAGCAACGCATCAAGGCTGTTGTCATTCTCCCAGGTGTCCGGCATGCCGTCGTTATCGTCGTCAAGATCTCCGTTGTTGCCTATTCCGTCACCATCGGTGTCAATCCATTCTGTCGGATCGACGGGGAAGGCGTCCTGGAAATCAGGAATTCCGTCACCATCGGTGTCAAGCGAAGGCAGGAAAGAAGCAATTCCCGCGCTGGTGTTATTGAGAGAAAGGGCGTTATTGGCGGCATCTTGCTCTGTCGCGCTTACTCCGCATGGGAAACCGTTACAGGCATTGATATCGGGATTGGAGAAATAAGGGACTTCCGGGCCGTCATAGCTCATAATGGTGCCGAAGGCAGATGCGCCAGACTGGTCATAGCCATAAGAGTATGAATACGCCCCTGGTGAAGAAGAATGGTCGCGATCATGGGCACTGCCCATGTTGTGCCCCAGTTCATGGGCAAAGGTGTAGTCAGTGCAGTAGTATAAACCATCGCTGCCGTCGCTCACCACGGAAAAGCCATAATCGCCATCATCGCTGATATCGCCATAGGTTCCATTTAGCCAGGCAATACCGCATCCGCCTTGATGTGTAACGTCAAAATCCCTGACAAGGGAAACCAGGTCGGCGCCATACTGCTCACGAAGAGCGTCAATGTTCTGAAAGGGGTAGGTGTTTTCCGTCAGATATGTCAAGGCGGTACTATTATTAGTGGCGTCCGTGTAATTAATTTCAGCTGTGTGAACAAGACGTAAGGTTATGTGAACAGCGCTATCGGCGTAAGCCTGATTTGTCAATGCGACCAAGTAGTCGAGGCGGGTCTGCGCGCCTGATTCCCCGTAGGCCGAAACAATTCCCGGAGAATAAACAATCATCAGGTCAATCGTCGTGTTCCCAGAGGCGGAAGCTGCTTCAAAAGGAAGTGCTGAAACTGAGGACTCTTCCATGGCGGGAAGAGATTTTTCGGCTGGTGGTATGATAGCATCTTCATTGAGCGTACCGCGGGTTTTTCCCTGAAATGGACGTTCAGTCAACCAGACCTGTCCGGATCGTGTTTGAATACGATAATCGGCACCAGGGGTTCGTATCTGTCCCATTACGGTATTGCCTTTCAATGATAAAAATACGCGATACGCTTTTCCGTATTCCCGGAGGTAGCCAACCCATGTTGAAGATCTTCCCTTATGGTGCCAGGTATTATCGTGAATAACAGTGTGAGTTTCACCATTTGGCAGCTCCAAAACAAATTCCGTATTGAGCGGCGAGCTGACCAGATCCGGATTCAGTGTTACGATGTAATTTTTCGGCAGAGCAACACGGTTCTGACCTGTTGAGGCAGACTTTTCAGCTTCTCCTGTTGCTAAAAAGAAGCTTTCCTGGGCTGCAGCGTTTTTTTCTGAAAAAACGAAGAATAGAGACAAGCAGATCAGGAAGCGAAGAGTATTTCCTTTCATTTTTTTAAATTCCCCTACGTTAACTCATAAATAATTGCGCCGTTACTCGCCAATGTTTTCTTGTGGAAAGACTGAACTCTTTACTGTAAGAGCGACGTCCATCTGGTTATATGCCATAATTATGCCACAATAGAGCGGAGCGTTTCCATGTTCTTGTCTGTTTAGCTGCGGCAAGTTGAACTGGCACAACGAGAATTTTTAAAAACTGAGGGAATTCAAAAGGGTACCTTTAAGCTTAATCGCGCCGTAAAAAAGAAATAGGGGAACCCTCTTTTCATTGAAACATAAATGCACCATGAATATCAAATTAATAGCGGTGAAAAACTCTTGTAACAGCAACAAATCTTTTCAATGTAAAAATTTTAGAGGCCCAATGGATTTGGTCATTTCCGCAATGGCCTTCATTGATAGCGTTATTGTCTCTTTTGTTGATGAACTGTCGTCCAAAAAACCTGCTTCGGTTCTCAGGCGTGTTACGTCAGTTGTAACACAAGAAAACACAGCGTAACAGATGAAACCATTGTATTTGTAGATTTGAACGGTTGTTACGGGCGTTGCGGTACCAGATAATAAATCTGAGATTGGAGTAAAAAAAAGAGTGAAAAAAGTGAAATTTAGTGGTTATATTCGTGAATTAATCGTTCTTTTGGTTTGATAGGTTGTCGGCTTGATATTGTTCATTTGCTGTACTTGGTCCCCGTTTACACCAATATTGATTTCATGTCGGGCTCCGGTTCACGGAGTGTTGATCTTAATACGGGGAAGGGTTTTTGTCGTGCACTTCTGCATATGATCTTTCATTCGGGGAGGGCTTTTTAAAGTTTTTCCTTATAGTGAGGATAGAGCCTCTGCCGGTACTCAAGAATTGGCCTTCTTTCCGCCGCAGAGGCTTTTTTTTTCTATTTATCGGAGTTTTTCATGTCTTCGAATCAAAATTCCCCAGACTGTGCTGCCAAAAATCTCAATAAACCGGTAACCGATGAGGCGATCCTCAAGGTGACCAAAGAGATTATTGTCAAATTTATCGAGGTCGGCCGACTGTCACCCGCCAATTTTGATGAGACGTTTGATCAGGTGCACAAGACGGTGCAGCGAGCAGTTCGTTCATGAGTCACGGGAAGGAAACCGCTGATCTCTCATCCGCGCTGAATCATTTTCCGGACAATGTCTCTCATATCCATTTGATGGGTATCTGCGGTACCGGCATGGCTGCGGTGGCCGGTATGCTCAAAAGTCTGGGCTACACCATCACTGGTTCGGACAACCATGTCTATCCGCCAATGAGCGATTTTCTTGTCCGGTGCGATATTCCGATCATGGAAGGGTACAGGGCTGAAAATCTGGGGTCGCGACCTGATCTGGTGATCGTCGGCAATGTGATTACCCGAAAAAATCCCGAAGCGCTAGAGCTTGAGCGGCTTGGGATTCCCTATCTCTCCTTTCCTCAATTGCTGGGCCATCTTTTCCTGTCTGATAAAAAGTCTCTTGTTGTGGCAGGGACCCACGGCAAAACGACGACCTCATCTCTGCTCGCCACTATGTTGCATGGGGCGGGGCTTGATCCTGGTTTCATGATCGGCGGCATTGTCCAGGCCTTTGGTAAAAATTTCAAGGTTGGCTCAGGGCCATATTTTGTTGTCGAAGGGGATGAGTACGATACCGCCTTTTTTGACAAGGGGCCGAAATTTCTTCATTATCAGCCGCACATTGCCATCATCACAAGTATTGAATTCGATCATGCCGATATTTATGCTGATCTTGAGGCGGTGAAAGACTCCTTTCGGAGACTTGTCGCCATTATGCCAGTTGAAGGTTGCCTGGTTGCCTGTCTTGATGATCCTGTTGTCCGTGAGATTGTCGCTGCCGCTCCCTGTCCGGTATTGGGTTATGGCGAGGGGGAGGGAAATGAATGGCGGCTCGTTAATGTGCAGTGTTCGCGGCAGGGAACATCGTTTTCAGTTTTGTATAAAGGGGAAGAGTTTGGTTCCTTTGTGACATCCATGCCGGGGCGCCATAATTGTCTGAATGCACTTGCTGTGATTGCCGTCCTTGATCGCTTGGGGCTTTCTCCTGTCATTATTCAGCGGGAGTTGCGGTCGTTTGCAGGGGTTAAAAGGCGACAGGAGGTCAGGGGGATCGTGTCCGGTGTAACGGTGATCGATGATTTTGCCCATCATCCAACTGCGGTGCGGGAAACCCTTGGTGCGTTGCGGGCTGTTTATGGGGATCAGCGCTTGATTGCGGTTTTTGAGCCCCGGACCAACTCGAGTCGGAGGCGGGTTTTTCAGAAGGATTATGTGGAAGCCTTTGATGCTGCTGATGCGGTGCTGGTCAAGGAACCCGATGTCCTGGCCGCTGTGTCGGAAGAGCAGCGTTTTTCCGCCCGTGAACTGGTTGGTGACCTCCAGGTTCGCGGTGTGGACGGACATTATTTTCCCGGTACCGAGCAGATACTTCTCTATCTTTCCTCTGCCCTTCGCCCCGGCGATGTGGTTGCCATTTTATCAAACGGTGGCTTTGATGACATTCACGAACGCCTCTTGTTGCAACTCGAATCTTTACGTCCTGAAAAATAACCTATCCTGTCCTTGTAATTCCGATGTTTTCATGTGAGCTACCACAATGTTGTTTTGTGTCTTTGCACAAAACAACATTGTGGTTTTTTCTGTGTAATTTTTAGTGATTGTAGATTGTTGCGCCATATTGGCGAATCTGTTGCCGGCAATGAGCGGCTATTCAGTAATGTGTGAATAGTCATTCATTTTTTGCTTGACATAGGGTTGCCTATGGGATAAAAACGGCGAGAAGTATGCAACAATCATGTTGTGTGCGACCAAAAGAGTCGGCCTGCATAGGCCAAATCCACCAAATTTTAGGTGTGGGGTAAAGTATTCCCGCATTTGTGATTCGTCCGTTTTGATTTATAGGGCGAACAAAGGAGCCGCTTCGTGGAACAGCAATCTCTCTTGGATCTTCTCTATATTGCCGCTTTTACAATTTGCGGTCTCGGTTTCGGCTTCGGCCCCCTCCTCATTGTTTATTTCTTTGCACCCCGTGGAACCCGGCAAATCGTTAACAAGACAAGAATTCCCATTGAGTGCGGCATGGAGACCATTGGACCTGCCTGGATTCGCTATGGGATTCTCTATTATCTGTATGCTTTGATGTTTCTGGCCTTTGATGTTGATGTGCTGTTTCTTTTCCCTGTGGCCGCTGTTTATAACGATTTTCCTGGCTGGCGGGGTTTTGTCGAGATTGTTTTATTTGTCGGAATTCTTTCACTGGCGATTGTTTATGCATGGAATAAGGGAGTGTTCAAGTGGGAACGGAAAGTATACCAACAGTAGAGAGTGCTATACCCTCAGCATTGGTGCAGTTTCATCAACTGGATAAACTGCGTATGTTGGCCAGGGCAAACTCATTGTGGCCCATGACCTTCGGCTTGGCCTGCTGCGCCATCGAAATGCTGTCAAGCGGCTGCGCTCGTTTCGACCTGTCGCGTTTTGGAGCAGAGGTTTTCCGACCGTCACCGCGTCAAAGTGATGTTATGATCGTTGCCGGTACAATCAATAAAAAGATGATGCCCGCCGTTAAAATCCTCTATGACCAGATGCCGGAACCCAAGTGGGTTATCGCCATGGGAAACTGTGCTATTTCCGGTGGTCCTTTTGTCTATCCCGGCCAATATAATGTAGTTGAAGGCGCGGACACCTTTCTCCCGGTTGATGTTTATATTCCCGGATGTCCCCCTCGTCCAGAGGCTTTGATTGAGGGATTGCTGGAACTTGAGGAAAAGATTACCGGTAATCGGCGTTGGCCGCGGGTTAAACCGGAAACTATGGTCAAGGGTTAAGCCAAGCCGGCATTTACCACTCTCAAATACGGTAATGTATTTCCCGTGCCGATTTTTGGGAGTCCACCTTCATGGTAACGTTATGGATCAAGCTAAAATAAAAAGAGAACTGGAAAATTTGGCTGCTGAAGGTCTCCCTGCCGAGCCGTCTCAGGAAGAGGCTCCGGTTGAAGTTCAAGCAGAAGGAGAGGGTGAGGCTAAAGCCAAAGCCAAGAAGGAAGAGGTTGCCCCGCGTAAAAATGGACTGATCGAAACGGAATATGCAAAACGGGGCGCCCATCTTGATGTGCAGGTCAACCCGGATCAGGTTGTCAGAGCAGCGGAAATACTTGATGGTGAAGGAATGACCCTGGAAATGGTGACCGGCGTTGACTGGCTCAAGGACGGTCAGCTTGAGGTCATCTATGATTACTCCTATTCCGGGGGACAGTTATTCCGGGTTGTGGTAAGAGCGCGGGTTGACCGGAACAATGCTGAAATCCCCACTGTTTGCCATATCTATGGCGGCGCGAACTGGCATGAAAGGGAGACCTGGGAAATGCTGGGCATCAATTTTGTCGGTCATCCGCAGCTTGAGCATTTCCTGTTGCCGGAAGATGCTGATTTCTATCCATTACGTAAGGATTTCAAACCATGAGTTCATTAGCCCAAAGCCATTTGCGTGAGACCTTTGAGCTGAATATAGGTCCCCAGCATCCTGCAACCCACGGCGTACTCCGAATCAAGGTCGTCATGGATGGAGAGTATCTCGACCGGGCGGAGCCAATCCTCGGCTATATTCACCGCATGCACGAGAAGATGGGAGAAAATAGAACCTGGAACCAGTTCTGGCCCAATATGGGTCGCCTCGATTATCTGTCCGCAATGGCATACAACCATTGCTATGCCGGTCTTATGGAGCGGGCTGCGGGGATCGAAGTGCCGGAGCGGGCTGAATACATACGCGTCATTACTGCGGAATTAAACCGGATTCAAAGCCACCTCTTGGGTTTCGGTGCCTATATCATGGATCTTGGCGGCTTTACCCCGCTGATGTATGCCATGGATGAGCGCGAGCAGATTCTCGATCTGTTGGAGGCTGTCACCGGTTCCCGGCTGACTTACTGTTATTTCCGTTTTGGTGGTGTTTATAACGATATCGATGATGATTTTATTACCGGAACCCGCGCCTTTCTCAAGCGGTTTCGTCCGCAGATTCCCATGTACCACAAACTGGTTACCGGCAATGCCATCCTGATGGACCGGCTTATCGGCGTCGGCCCAATATCCGCTGAAATGTGCCGGAAATACGGCGCCACAGGCCCTGTTCTGCGTGGTTCAGGGGTAAATTATGATATTCGGCGAAATGAACCGTACAGTGTCTATCCTGAATTGGATTTTGATATCCCTGTGTATAAAGAATGCGATTCAATGGCCCGTTACATGGTGAGAATGGATGAGATGTTGGAGTCCTGCCGGATCATAGAACATGCCTTGGATAAGTTGCCGCAAGGGCCGGTCATGGCTGAGAAGGTGCCGAAGGCCATAAAACCCCCCGTAGGTGATTATCATTATGCGGTCGAAGCTGCTCGCGGTACATTTTCAATGAGGACAGTCAGTGACGGCACCAATACATCGTACCGCATGAGACTGAGGTCTCCAACCTATTCAAATGTCAGTCTGTTCGAGGAGGCAAGCCGCGGTATGCTGCTTTCCGACGCCCTGGCGTTTTTGGGAAGTCTTGATCCCGTTATACCCGAGATGGACCGGTAAGGAGCAAGCACGATGAATGAACTAATTCGATTACTCAGTTACATGATAGGCATCGCGGCCTTTCTTGGTCTGAATCTCGCCTATCTTGGCTGGGTTGAGAGAAAGGGCGCCGGTCATTTTCAACGAAGAACCGGACCGAAAGAAGTTGGCCCCTATGGTCTGCTGCAACCGCTTGCCGACGGACTCAAGTTGATGTCAAAGCAGCTGATTATACCGGCCAATGCAGACAAACCGCTCTACATGTGCGCACCGATTCTCATCATGGTTCCCGCGGTCCTGTTGTTTGTGGCCATCCCTTTTGGTGAGCATCTGGTCCCCCGGGAATTTAATTTCGGGCTGATCATGATGTTTGCTTTTGCCTCGGTGGGTGGTTTATCCATCCTCATCGGCGGCTGGGGTTCCGGTAACAAATATTCACTTATTGCCGGAGCCAGGGCGGTTTCACAAAATGTCGCCTATGAAATACCCATGCTGATCACGGCCATCACCATCGTCATGATCACCGGATCCATGGACCTTAATGAAATTGTCCGGCAGCAGGGGGGATATATCTGGAACTGGAATATATTCCGGCTGGATAAATCCATTCTCATGCCCGTTTCATTCCTGGTTTTCTTTATCTGTTCCGTTGCGGAGACAAATCGTACACCATTTGATATGGGGGAGTGCGAAGGCGAGCTGGTTGCCGGTTATCATACTGAATACGGAGGTATGGGGTTCGGTCTTTTCATGATGGCTGAGTATGCCAACCTTGTTATCGGTTGCAGTTTGATCACCATCCTCTTTCTCGGGGGCTGGCAGTCGCCCATCGGCATATGGCCGGGTCCGCACTGGTTTCTGCTCAAGATGTATTTTCTCATCTGGTGCTTTGTCTGGATACGTTGGACATATCCGCGCACCACATTCTGGGGACTCCTCAATCTTTCCTGGAAATACCTCATACCGTTTTCTTTGGTTAACTTGCTTCTAACAGCCTTATTTATAAAGGTATTTTGATTATGTCCGGATACTTTAAAGATATCATCACAGGATTGAAGAGTCTGGCCGTCGGGTTGCAGATTACTAATAAAGAATTTCTGACCAAACCCATCACCCTTCAGTATCCCCATGAGTCAGTAAAAATGCCGCCCCGTTATCGAGGGCACATTGAACTGCTCAAGGATCCTGAAACCGGATTGAACCAGTGTATATCCTGCGGCATGTGCGAAAAGGGGTGTCCGTCCGGCTGTATCACCGTCAAATCAGAAAAACGGCCCGGAGTGAAGGGCAAGGTGCTGACTGCTTATATCCTTAACTTCACCACCTGCAGTCTCTGCGGTCAATGTGTGGAAAATTGTAAGCCAGGTGCCATTGGTTTTTCCAATGAATACAATCTGGCCAGCACCAGGCGTGAAGATTACATTTTCGACCTGCTGCAAAGGCTGCATCCTGAAGGTGTTCCGGAACCAGAAGTTGATCCTGAATTATTAAAGAAAGAACTCGAGAAGCAAGAAGCTGCCAAAAAAGCGGCTGAGGCAAAGAAAGAAGCCGCCAAAAAAGCACCTGCTGAGGAAGGCGGGGAATCAAAAGCAGAGGGAAAAAGCTGATGAGTCCTTCACTGTTATCACCCGAAGGTTTAGCCGGAGTTATTTTCCTGATCCTAATTTGCGTCACTGTGATCGGGGCGATAATTGCGACGTGTACAAAAAGATTGATCAGAAGCGTCAGTGGACTTGCCGTTTGCTTCCTGGGCGTTGCCGGGCTCTATTATTTCCTGAACAGCCCCTTTGTCGCCATGATGGAGCTCCTCATTTATGTAGGTGCGGTTTGTGTAACCATTGCATTTGCCATCATGCTTGCCGAGCCCGATGAGGCGAAGTTGGCAAGAAAGTTAAGCGGATTAAGCGGCGGGTTAGCTACGGTCTGCGGTGGTGGTTTTGCCTTTGCCCTTGGCTATGCCGCAGTAAACGCACAGTGGATGGCGCCCGCCACGAAGGTAAACGACGGATCTCTAAAGGCAATAGGCTATAGCCTGCTGACCAATTACAGCATGGTTTTCGAGCTCATTTCAATCGTATTGCTTGTGGCCATTGTCGGTTCCGTTGCATTGGCTAGAAGCGGAAGAAGAGGCAAAGCATAATGTTGACACTCAGTACGCAGCTTAACACCTATCTCATCATCGGCGCCATTCTTTTCGGGTTCGGCATATTCGGTCTGGTCAGAAGGCCTAGTCTTATCGGTATGCTTATCGCTGTCGAACTTATACTGAGCGGCGCATCGATCAATTTCATGGCCTTCAACCATTTTCTTGCGCCGGACCCTACGGTTGGGCAGATAATTACCCTTTTCATCATGGCCATTGCAGCGGCCGAGGCTGCCATTGCGCTGAGTATTGTGCTGGCCGTCTATAGAAACTACAAATCCATTGAAACTGAAGATCTGGTTGAACTGAACGGATAATATCGAGGATTGCCATGGAAACCGTTAACGCTGTCACAGGCGATATTGTCACCACGAGTAAATTAGTTTGGACACTGATCGTACCCTTGGTTGGTTCGTTTCTCGTGTCTCTGTCCGGCAAGAAACCGAATCTTCGGGAAACTTGGTCGGTCGTTTCGGCTGTCATACTTTTTGCTCTGGTTACCACCCTGATTTCGCCGGTTCTTTCCGGAAAAGTTCTTTATTATCAGATTTTTAAAATTTTGCCGGGAATTACAGTCAGCCTGCGTGCAGACGCTTTTTCCATGATTTTCGCCTTGGTGGCCTCTTCCCTGTGGATCGCTGCGGCATTTTATTCAATGGGCTATATGCGAGGTTTGCATGAGCATGCGCAGACCCGTTTCAACACATGTTTTGCCATCGCCATTTTCGGGGCCATCGGTGTCGCTTTTTCCGACAACCTCTTTACCCTTTATCTCTTTTATGAAATCGTCAGTGTCTGCACCTACCCGCTGGTTGCTCATCACCAGGATGAAGAGGCGTATGAGGGCGCGAAGAAGTATATTGTCTACCTGACTACCACCGCCAAGGGTTTTCTCCTTCCGTCGCTTGCCATTATTTACGTACTGACCGGTTCGCTGGATTTCCCGCATAATATCTACACAGGTATCCTGCCGGATGACGCCAGTGCAGCAATTGTCACCATGCTTTTTATCTTCTGTCTCTTCGGTTTTGCCAAAAACGGCGTTATGCCTTTTCATCATTGGCTCCCGGGCGCCATGGTCGCACCGACTCCAGTCAGTGCTCTGCTCCATGCTGTTGCGGTTGTTAAGGTTGGTGTTTTCAGTACCACCCGGGTTATGCTTTATGTTTTCGGGGTCGACACCATGAGCGCCTTGAACCTTGGCATTCCAACTGCCTATTTTGTCGGGTTCACCATCGTCATGGCTTCCGTTATAGCACTCACCAAGGACAACCTGAAGGCTCGTCTTGCCTATTCCACAGTCAGTCAGCTTTCCTACATTATTCTTGGTGTCTGTTTGCTCACGCCCCATGGTATTCAGGGCGGGCTTATCCACATTGCCAATCACGCCTTTTCCAAGATCACGCTCTTCTTCTGTGCCGGTGCGATCTATGTCGCAACACATAAGAAGAATATTTCCGAAATGAGCGGACTTGCCCGGACAATGCCCTTTACGTTCACGGCTTTTGCCATTGCCTCGCTCAGTATGATCGGAGCGCCACCTGTTGCCGGCTTTGTCACCAAGTGGGAATTGCTTGTTGGTACCATTGAATCAGGATCATTGGGAATTCTTTTGGTGCTTCTTGCAAGCACGCTGCTCAACGTCGGTTACTTCGCGCCTGTCGCGTACAAGGCATTTTTCGGCAAGCCTCCTGAAGGAGAGCCCTATGTTGGCGTAAAGGAAGCGCCCCTCGCCATGGTTATTCCACTCTGCACGGCATCGGTTATATCTGTCATAATCGGCATTTATCCGGATTTTTTCATGAACTTCGTTAAAGTGGTGATAGGATGATAACCTCGTTGATTCAATTTTTCCGTGATCGTTTGAAGACGACAATTATTGCCTGTCTCGTCTTGATCGGTCTTATCGCTCTCTGGGGATCATTCATGGTTGATACCAGCCATGCCCACACCGACATGGAAAGACTTCCTTTTTTCTGGACGTTCTTTGGTTTACTCGGAGGAGCAGTGCTCATTCTCCTTTCCAGATTTATTGGAAGTTTAGGAATAATGACCCGTGAGGATTATTACGATGAATAATTTCTGGATGCATCCATCACTTATTCTTATCCTAGGCGGACTGCTTATACCGTGCATGCGCGGAGTGGTGCGCAAGGCATATCTGCTGATTATACCGACCCTTACTTTTTTGTCTGTTCTTTTCATGGACAAAGGTGTCTATGGGATTGTGGAGTTTCTTGACTGGCATTTGACTTTCGCCAGGGTTGATAGTTTGAGTCAGATTTTTGCATATATCATGTCGCTCATGTGCATTATCGGCACTCTCTTTGCCTTGAATGTTGAAGAAGATGGTCAGCTTATCGCTGCCTGGTACTATGTCGCAGGTTCCCTCGGAGTCATTCTCTGCGGTGATTACGTTGTGCTTTTCCTGTTCTGGGAATTGATGGCCTTCGCCTCAGTCTTTCTCGTCTGGTATCGGAAAGGACCCCAGTCAATTGCTACAGGGTACCGTTACCTATTAATCCATACCATCGGCGGTTTATTCCTGCTGGCAGGCTTTGTCCTGCGTTACTACAACACCGGTGGAGACCTGAGTTTCGGCCCCTTGGGCGTCGATATGCCGAGTCTTGCAACCTATCTGATCCTTATCGGTTTTATCGTCAATGCCGCTGTGCCGCCTTTCCATTCATGGCTTCCCGACGCATATGCCGAGGCAAGCGTGGCCGGTGCGGTTTTCATGTGCGCCTTTACCACTAAGACGGCAATTTATGTGCTGGCTCGTGGTTTTGCCGGAATGGACATCCTCATTCCCTTGGGAGCAATCATGGCTCTTTATGGTGTCGTTTATGGTGTGATTGAAAACGATAGTCGCAGGATTTTTGCCTGGGATACGGTGAGTCAGGTTGGGTATATGGTAGTGGGTGTTGGAATCGGCTCCAACTTGGCAATAAACGGCGCCTGTGCGCACGCCTTTGCCCATATACTTTATAACGGTCTGCTTTTCATGGGAACCGGTTCCGTTCTTTACATGACCGGCACGACGAAATTAACGGAACTTGGCGGTCTCTACCAAAAAATGCCCCGGACCTTTATTTTTACTCTGATTGGCGGACTTTCCATAGCAGGCTTTCCGCTCTTCAGCGGTTTCGTCAGTAAATCAATGATCATCGCCGCCGGATTTTCATCGCATAATCTTTGGGCGGCATTCGCCTTGACGCTTGCCTCGGCCGGCACCTTTCTTTTGGCCGGACTCAAGGTTCCCTACTACATTTGGTTCGGCAAGAACAATTGCACCAGCGAACGGTGGGAGAAAGCCGCTGATCCTCCATGGAATATGCAGGCTGCAATGGCTATTGCCTCGGTACTTTGCGCCTTTATCGGGTGTTATACAGCGTACCTTTACAACATGCTGCCGTTTCAGGTTGATTTTCATCCTTACACTGCCTACCATCTGTCGGAAACGCTGCAGATTATCGGCGGCACCGGCCTGATGTTCTTTCTCCTGAAAAGATTCTTGGAACCCACTGCTACCATCAGTCTCGATCTTGACTGGTTTTACAGGATGGGAGGGCGTGCATTCATGTGGGTTGACTCCAGAATTTTTCAGTCCATTGATGGTGCTGTCGGTGAAATCTACAGATATATCGGATTGTTCCCTCTGATGACCATCTCCCGTTTCTGGTCTTGGTTTGACTGGAACGCCATTGATGGCGTTGTTGACGGAACAGCACGTTCAGTCAGAAATATTGGTGGTTTTGTTCGCAGGATTCAGGCCGGTAATATCCAGTACAGTATATTTTTTGCGGCAACAATGGCAGCTGCTGGTGTGTTGGTCTTTGTTTTTGCCTGATCAGGGCTCTAAAGCGCTTTCAGGAAAATTAAGAATATTAATAGAGTGAACAGAGGATAGTGGGAATGGATTTTCTAATAATGAATGAAGGGTTTCCCCTTTTAAGTGCCCTTATCTTTCTCCCTTTGGCTGGTGCGTTTATCCTGCTTTTCCTGCCGGGCGAAAATGTGCAACGGATTTGGACCATGGTGGTGACATCCGTCACCGCGGTCATCTCCTTTCCTCTGTACAGCGGTTTTGACTCAACTACTGCCAGGTATCAGTTCGGTGAACATGCCAGCTGGATACCATCTCTTAATATCAACTATACCGTTGGTATTGACGGTATCAGTCTGCTGCTGGTTTTACTGACAACCTTTATAATGCCTCTCTGTGTTCTTGGGTCCTGGACCTATATCCAGAAGCGGATAAAGGAGTTCATGATTTGCCTGCTGGTCATGGAAAGCGCTATGCTCGGTGTTTTCATGGCACTTGATTTTGTTCTCTTTTACATACTTTGGGAAGCAATGCTGATTCCCATGTATCTTCTTATCGGCGTTTGGGGCGGCCCGAGAAAAATTTACGCCTCCATCAAGTTCTTCCTTTATACCTTGGCCGGGTCCGTCATGCTTCTTGTGGCCATTATCGCTCTTTATCTCAAGACCGGTTCCTTCAGTATTCCGATGATGATGGGGCAGGAATATTCATCAACCTTTCAGCTCTGGGTTTTTCTGGCATTTTTTCTGGCATTTGCCATCAAGGTTCCCATGTTTCCTTTCCACACATGGCTTCCTGCCGCTCATGTTGAGGCGCCGACTGCGGGAAGTGTGATTCTTGCCAGTATCCTGCTCAAAATGGGCACCTATGGATTCCTGCGATTCTGTCTGCCCATCACTCCACTGGCAACTTTGAGTCTTGGCCCCTATATTCTTTGGTTGTCGGTGGCTGCCATTCTTTACGGCGGATTTACCGCTTTGGCCCAGTCTGACATGAAGAAGCTTATCGCATATTCCAGTGTCGGACATATGGGGTTTGTCACTCTGGGAATTTTCTTTTTGAACCGCCAGGGACTTGAAGGCGCTATATTGCAGATGATCAACCACGGTGTAACCACTGGTGCGCTCTTCCTCTGTGTGGGCATGATGTATGAACGCACACACAGCCGTGAACTGAAGGATCATTCCGGTATTGCGCAGAACCTGCCGATATTTGTTTCATTTTTAACTGTTTTTTCCTTGTCCTCTCTGGCATTTCCTGCGACGAACAGTTTCGTCGGGGAGTTCATGGTTCTGGCAGGGGCCTTCAGCGTCAATAAAATCATTGCCGGAGCGGCAATCCCCGGAGCAATTCTTGCCGCTGCCTATATGATGCGCTTGCTCCAGTATGTCCTTTTCAAGGGACCAGGGCGACCTGATATTGCCGATTTGAATGTAAGGGAAATTGTTACATTGACTCCTCTTCTGTTTTTCGTTTTCTGGATTGGACTCGCACCGGAACCTTTTATAAGCGTCATGCATGCCAGTGTCGATTCTCTGCTTGAACAGGTGAATCTGGCTAAGTCAGCGCATGTCGCCATGAACTTGATACCGTAACATTATTTACGGCGAGCAGGGTAGGGTTGTGCCCTCTTGCTAAATAATAAGGCAAGCATAGAACATATATAAGGAATTAACATGTTGTTTGCACCAGAGTTATTACTGCTGATGGGAAGTCTCGTCCTCTTCTTTCTCACCCTCGGACAGGGAAAGGGAAAGATGGCGAAAAACATTGCCTTGGTTTTAGCGGTGGCTACAGGTCTTTTGAGCCTTGCTACACTTCAACTCGAGGGAAGTTTATTCTTTAATGCCTATAAGATTGATCTCTTTTCACAGATTTTCAAATTAGCCATGTCCGTAGGACTTGTTGCTGTGATAGTGTTCGGCAGTGATTTGAAAGGAGTAAGTGAATCCATGCGGCCTGAGTACTATCTCTTCATGATACTCAGCATGCTTGGACTCGTCATGCTCGTCAGCAGCGTCGAGTTGCTTACCCTCTTCATCGCTTTGGAGTTGTCATCCTATTCCCTTTATCTCATGGTGCCGATGCGTGATGATCGCGGGGGGTTGCGAATGCAGATGGAGGCGGCAATCAAGTACATTCTTTTCGGTGCGGTTGCAACAGCTACCATGCTTTACGGAATGAGCTTCATTTATGGTCTTACCGGTACCACTTACATTGCTGAATTAATTCCCAAACTTCATATGTTGTCGTCATCACCTACAGCAATGTTGGCTATAGCACTTTTCATGACCGGGTTCTTTTATAAGCTTGCGGTCTTTCCGTTTCACTTCTGGGTGCCTGATGTTTATCAGGGCGCATCAAATGCGACCACCGCCTTTATCGCCTCAATTCCAAAACTTGGCGCCGTTGCCCTGCTCATTCGTGTCACCACTCTTGTAGCGCCGAACGCGGGTGAATCAGTTGTGATGATGCTGATGATACTTGCTGTCTGTTCAATGTTTTATGGAAATTTGTCAGCACTTGTGCAGACCGACGTTAAGCGCATGCTTGGTTTTTCAGGTATAGCACATGCGGGATTTGTCCTGCTCGGTCTTCTTACTCTGGATGATACGGGGTTTGCCACTTCAATGTATTACATTTCAGGTTATCTTTTTATGAATCTTGCATGTTTTCTCGTTATCTGCAAGGTTTCACAAAATGGTGAAAATGTAGCAATTAATGATTTCAGTGGTCTTTACAAGCGATCCCCCTTGCTTGCTTTGACTCTTTTGGTTGGCATGATGGCGCTGGCCGGAATACCTCCCTTTGTTGGGTTCATGGGGAAATTCATGCTGCTGACAGGAGCTTTGAAAGCCGGTCATCTGACCCTTGTTATTCTTGCCGCACTTAATACCGCTATCGCTATTTATTATTATCTTTCCGTTGTCCGCGTGGCATTCTGCAGTGCTCCCGAAGAACGACCTGATGTTTCCGTTGACCTGATGACCCGATTCGTCAGTATTTCATTAATAGTAGTTATCATCGTCATGGGTGTCGCTCCCAAACAGATTCTTCAGATTGCGACCAACGCAGTTCGTACAATTCTGTGAAATAGGCCATAATAATCTCATCTCTGATTGGGCCGGGTTGACATGAATTGAATCAATAATCAATTCGGCCGATTTTCCCCTTCTTTCTTCTTTTTTCTATCAAGCTAAACTGTAATTTTTGTTACCATCTTTGTAGATGGATACTCTGCTTGACAAGATAAAAAAACAATGTATAATGTGATATTATTTTAAGTGCGGACGTAGCTCAGTTGGTAGAGTACAAGCTTCCCAAGCTTGGTGTCGCGGGTTCGAATCCCGTTGTCCGCTCCAAGACTGCTCGGAGACCTTCTGCTTGATCCGGTCTTTAGGTATATTGAAGGATGATAGCCTCTTGGTTTTTTTGGCAAGGCTGCGGTTGCGGAGAGTAAAACTTTGCTGGTATTACAACGGGATGACGAGCTGCATGCTTGAATCGTTCTGACAGTCTTCCGTGTGCCATTTTCAGCATACTTAAACTGAAGTGGCGATTAAGAAGCTAAGAGGCTGAGTTTTGCCCAGAGGCAATTCTTGGCTGGATGGTTATCGTTGCCATCCGCAGTAAAGTGGGCTATGCCCGCTTTTTTTATTTACATAACACTGTAACTTGATAGACTCGCAACAATGGGAAATTTGTTTTATAGTCTTTCATTTCACAGAGAGCAAGAAAGCGGAAGTTTTGATAATTTATTCCATGGGATAGAGATATTTTGCTCCGTTTCTGCAGGGCGATTTTTCATGAGCGCCTTCAATTTCTACCGGTATTTTTTATACTCTAACAGATGGATTCTTACAGGGACCGCATTGCCATCGAAGTAGGTCGGTTAATTGAGCCGATAGTTACTGATCAGGGACTTGAGGTTGTTGAGGTTCAGTTCCGCCGGGAACAGGTTGGCTGGGTGTTGCGAATTGTTATTTACCGGGATGGTGGTGTGAGTATTGATGACTGTGCTCGTGTCAGTCGTGAAGTAAGTCATCTGCTTGATGTTGAAGATCTGATTGAACAGAAATTCCATCTGGAGGTCTCTTCACCCGGTCTTGACCGGCCCCTGAAAACAGGGAGGGATTTCGCCCGGAATCTTGGGAAAAAAGTTAAGGTTGTTTTTGGTGAAAATGGTGATGTTGAGACAATAATCGGAATTATTCAAGAGGTCCGAGAGGATGTCCTGATGTTAGAGACAAATTCCGGCTCTATGGCGTTACCTCTTGCAGATATTAAAAATGCAAGACTTGAAATAGAATTCTGACATGGCAGATTTTGGATGGAATTATAAAATAGGTTTTCTAATCATAATTTCAATATGATATGAGTCTGAAAAATAATTTCTCAGGCCCATGAGTTAAGAATTTAAAAATGCGAAGCTGGGTCTACTTCCGGCTTGGCCCGCTTTAACAGCCTTCCGGTTGAAATTGTGGAGAAGAAGAATGCTATCAGATTTAAAAAGAATAATAGATCAGATCAGTCGCGATAAAGGGATTGACAGGCAATTGCTTGTTGAGGCCCTTGAAGAGGCTGTTCTTTCAGCCGCCAAGAAAAGGTACGGTGCGCGGCGAGATATTGAAGTCAAGTTTAACGAAGATTTCGGCGAAGTTGAGTTGTTTCAGTTTCGAAAGGTTGTTGAGCACGTTGTAGATGAGCAGACTGAAGTCTCTTTGGACGAAGCTGTACGGCTTGACCCGGAAGTTGAGCTGGGTGATGAATTAGGCTCGAAAATGGAGAATGTCTCGGATCTTGGCCGTATTGCCGCGCAATCCGCCAAGCAGGTCATCATTCAGAAAATGAAGGATGCTGAAAAAGATGTTATCTTTGAAATGTATCGGGACCGTAAGGGAGAAATTGTCAACGGTATTGTCCAGCGGTTTGAGCGGGGGAATATCATCATAAATCTCGGCCGCACTGATGCGGTGCTTCCCAAAAAGGAACAGATGCCCAGAAGGTCCTACCGACAGGGTGATCGGATGCGGGCTTATTTGCTGGATGTGCGGCAGGATGTTCGTGATCAGCAGCTTATTTTAAGTCGTACCTGCAAGGAGTTTCTGGTAAAACTTTTTGAAATGGAAGTCCCGGAGATCTCCGAAGGTATTGTTAAGATCATAAGCGCATGTCGTGAACCAGGATCACGGGCTAAAATTGCGGTCGCTTCCTCGGAGGCTGATGTTGATCCGGTTGGCGCCTGTGTCGGCATGAAGGGATCGCGAGTTCAGAATGTTGTTCAGGAGCTGCAGGGAGAGAAAATTGATATAGTGCCCTGGAGTCCTGATCCTGCAAAATATGTGTCCAATGCCCTTGCTCCGGCCCAGGTTTCCATGGTCGTTGTGGATGAGGACAAAAAAACATTGCTTGTCGTTGTGCCTGATGATCAGCTTTCCCTTGCAATCGGCCGTCAGGGTCAGAACGTCCGGCTTGCCTCACTTTTGCTCGGCTGGCGAATTGATGTGAAAAGTGAACAGCGATACGCTAAGATGCAGGAAGTCGGATTTCAGTCCTTGATGAAGATTAAAGGATTAAATGAAAAAATGGTGGAATCACTTTACGATGGTGGTATCAATTCCGGACAGGAGCTTGCAGCTGCAGGCAGCGAAGAGATTGCGAGTCTTCTCGGTTGCAGTCTTGATGACGCTCAGACGTTGAAAAATAAAGCCGCTGAGCACGTTCAGTCGGAATCGGCATCCGACATTGCTGAGGATCATCAGGCTGGTGACGAGAGTCAGGCTCAAGAGTAAAAGAGCTGCATTTCCTCGGTAGCATAAAAAATGCAAGTACACAAATAGTATAATTTGCAATTGAGCGCACGGTATCACAGCGATAACTGATCATAATAAAAAGTTTTTCCGAGTTTTTAATGTTCCGGCAGAGAAAAAAAGACTCTGAAAGGGCGCTTCGATATTGGTATCCACGAAAGTCAAAAGGACACACATTCCGATACGAACATGTATTGCCTGCGGGAATAAATATGCAAAAAATTCCCTGTTGCGTTTGGCTGCTTGTAACGGTTTTATTGTGACTGATCAAAAACAGTTGCAGAACGGTCGAGGAATTTACTGCTGTAAACGGCATGAATGTGTTGCCGGCCTGCGGAAAATAAAAAAAAGATTGAATAAGGCACTGCATACCGAAGGATTTTCCTTGGGTGATGAGGTGCTTGATCATGATAACTGTTGTTTTGCATAGTTGCGCAGTAAAATAGTGCGGAAGGGTGGTTTCAGGAGCATATGATGGGAAAAATCCGGGTATACGAGTTGGCCAAGGAAGCTGGTGTTGAAAGTAAGACGTTGACCGCTCAACTCATAGAAATGGGATATAACGTGCGTGCCTATAACTCGTCTATTGATGAGGAGATGGCTGAGGAAATCCGAAATAAACTGGGTTTCAAAAAGGTAGATGTGCAAGAAAAACGTATTGAGCAAAAAGGGCGTACAACGATTATCAGACGACGAACGCAGGCTGTCCCGGAAAGTGTTGAGATTGAGCCGGAAGATCATTTGGAGTTTGGCGAAGAAGAGATGGGGATGGAGCATGAGACCGCTGAGGAGTCCCCTGAGCGTATAATTGACCAGTCTGAAACCGTTGAAGAAAAACCGGGAGATGTGCAACCTGCGGTGTCAGAGGTTGTTGTTTCGTCCCTTGAGAAAGAAGAAGCGACCCTCGAAGCCATTCCCGTTTCGACAGAAAAAACAAAGATTGTCGTGTCGGATGTTGCCGATGAAAAGGTGGAGATGTCAACTTCAGAAGAGGAGAGGGCGACATTGCAAACCGGATCTGAAATGACGAGTCCTGACGGGCAACAGGTTGGCGAGCCCCATGAGGTGGCAAGCATGCCTCATGAAAAAGATGAGGAAGCTCGCATGCAGCAAACGCCAATAGATGTTTCGGCCGCTGAAAAATTTGCTGAAACAACTCCTGGAATAAGCACTCCTGACGTTGCTGTTCCCGTGACAAAGAGGGACGAAACGGTGCCGCCGGTTGTTAAGAGAAAAAAAGGATTGGCCAAAATTATTGGACGCACGGAGATTCCTTTGCCGGTAGTGGAGGAAAAACCGCGACCGAAAAAAATTGAGAAGCCGAAAAAAATCCAGGTCGCACCGGTAGTCGATGAGATTGACACGACACCGGTGAGTGGTGATGACCAGGACAAGGGGAAAAAAGGGAAAAAAGGCAAACGTTTTGTGAAATTTGCTCCTGAACCAGGTGTTAATCGCATTAAAAAGGGCGTAAAGCGGCAGGATGGTATTGATGTTGATGCTGATGAATTAGAGCAGCTGGGTGCCAGAATTGCCGCCGGAGTTCGTGTTATGCGTGGCCCTCGCGGTTCCAGAAAGAAGAAGCGTGAGCGTGAACAGCAGCCGGTCAGTGAAACAAAGGCGATCAAGAAACGGATTAAAGTGCTTGAGACGATTTCGGTTGGTGATCTTGCCCACCGCATGGGTGTCAAGGCCAACGAAATTATTGCAAAACTGATTGGTCTCGGCATCATGGCAACGGTGAATCAGGCCCTTGATGTCGATACCGCTACGCTGATGGCAAATGATTTCGGCTTTGAAGTGGAGCAGGGCTTGACGGAAGAGCAATCTATTCTCAATCTTGATCAGGCGGAAAGCGGTGGTGAGCTGATTCCCCGTCCTCCTGTCGTTACAGTAATGGGCCATGTCGACCATGGCAAGACCTCTATTCTCGATGCGATCCGTAATACCGATGTTGCTGCGGGTGAGGCGGGCGGCATCACCCAGCATATCGGGGCCCACTATGTACGTTCTTCCAAGGGCGATTTGGTCTTTCTTGATACACCCGGCCATGCGGCTTTTACGGAAATGCGTTCACGGGGAGCTCAGGTAACCGACGTTGTTGTTTTGGTTGTTGCTGCAGACGATGGTGTTATGGATCAGACCAAGGAAGCAATTAACCATGCCAAGGCTGCGGGAGTACCGATTCTTGTTGCCGTCAACAAAATCGATAAACCGGATGCTGATCCGTCCAGGGTCAAACGTGAACTGGCTGAATTAAATCTTGCGCCGGAAGAATGGGGCGGTGAGACGATTTATTGCGAAACCTCTGCCAAACAAGGGATTGGTATCGATGAGCTGGTGGAAAACATCCTGCTCCAGACAGAAATTCTTGAACTCAAAGCAGACCCGAAAAGAAGGGCAAAGGGTTGGGTAATTGAAGCACAGCTCCACAAAGGACGCGGTCCTGTCGCCACTGTGCTGATTCAACATGGAACGCTGCGAGTTGGCGATTATTTTGTCGCCGGTATATACAGCGGCAAGGTTCGTTCCCTCACCGATGACAAAGGCCGCAAGATTGATGAAGCGGGCCCTTCCATGCCGGTTGAAATTCAGGGTCTCAGCGGTGTGCCGAAAGCAGGTGATGAATTTGTTGTCGTTCCTGATGAAAAAATGGCGCGCAGCGTCAGCAATGACAGGCAGCTTAAAAGCAGGGAAAGTGAACTTGCCAGCAGTACGAAAATATCTCTGGATAACCTGTTTGAAAGAATGCAGCAGGGAGAAACAAAAGAGCTGCGGGTTGTGCTGCGGGCCGATGTTCAGGGCACACTTGAGGCATTCGGCAAGGCTATCGAAGAACTCAGTACCGATGAAATCAAGGTCAAAATACTTCATTCCGGCACAGGAACCATCATTGAATCGGATGTATTGCTTGCCGCCGCCTCTGATGCGTTGATAATCGGGTTTAATGTCCGTCCCAGCGGCAAGGTAACCGATATGGCAAAAGCGGAAAATGTTGATCTGCGTTTCTATGATGTTATCTATCATGCCCTGGATGACATCAGAAAAGCGATGGTCGGTCTGTTGGAGCCTACTTTCGAAGAAAAGGTAATCGGCACGGCGGAAGTGCGGGATACATTCACTGTACCCAAGATCGGGACCATTGCCGGTTGCTATGTGACGGTCGGAAAAATAGAACGGAACGCGCATGTTCGCTTGTTGCGTGATGGTATTGTCGTTTATACCGGCAGAATATCGTCTCTCAGGCGATTTAAGGATGATGCCAAGGAAGTCCAGGCTGGCTATGAATGCGGCGCGGGAATTGAGAATTACAATGATATAAAGGTCGGAGATCTTCTTGAGGCCTTCATCATGGAGAAAACCGAGGCACAGCTGTAATTGCCTTGCGGAGAATGTCTATGGTTGCAGCAAGAGAGAGGTCTCGGTTCACCCTGCCTGAGGGGCTTGTTTCCGGGCCTAAAAGACGGCCGATACGGGTGGCTGAAGCCATCAGAAATGAAATTGCCGTTCTTTTTCTATATAAAGTGAATGATCCTGCGTTACGAGAAGTGACTATAATTCATGTTATTGTGAGCAAGGATTTGAAACAGGCGAAAATTTACTATAGCTGTGCCAAGGAAAAAACCAAGCAGGTAAAAACGGGGCTGGAAAGGGCGAAAGGATTTCTTCGCACGCACCTCGCAGGTCAGCTGCAGATGCGTTATGTGCCTGAACTTTTGTTTTTCCATGACAAATCCGTTGATCATGAAGAAAAGATGCTGAAGCTGTTTCAGGAGATATCCGCCGAAAATGAAGCAGGAACTGATTGAAATAATTTCGATTTTCAGGAATGCGCAGAAAATCCTGATTGCAACCCACGTTTTTCCTGATGTAGATGCGTTGGGATCACAGCTGGCTTTGGGGAATGTGCTGCGTTCAATGGGGAAACAGGTTTATCTCTACAGCGAAGAACCGGCTCATTACATTCTCGAGTTTCTTCCCGGTTCGGATCGGCTTGATATCGGTGTGCCGCCGGGAGGCAGTTTTGATTGCGGTATAGCCCTTGATTGCGGTGATGATTTCAGGCTCGGCAAGGCAAAAGACACTCTGCTGCAAGTTGATCCTTTCGTGGTGATTGATCATCACACCGGGCATAAAAATTTCGGTCACTACCGCTGGGTCGATTCCGGCAAATCATCCACCGGTGAAATGGTTTATGACCTGATTATGGCCATGGGGGAAAAAATTGATTACGAGACGTCCTATTGTCTCTATTCGGCCATTGTTTCTGATACGGGCTCGTTCAAGTATGCGTCGACATCCGCCGACACATTGCGGGTCGCCGGTGATCTGGTGGCCCGTGGTGTCAAACCGGCTGAAATATCAGGGAAAATATTTGACAATTTCACCCGGAATCGGCTGCAGTTGCTCCAGGAAGTCCTTGCTTCACTGACTCTTTTCGAAGAGGACAGGCTGGCGGTCATTGCCGTAACCCAGGAACTGTACGAAAAAACGGGAACAACCGCTGCGGACACGGAACTCTTTATCAATTATCCCAGATCACTTGAAACAGTGAAAATTGCCGCCTTTATAAAGGAATCGAAGGATGTTGTCGGTGTGAGCTTGCGCTCCAAGGAAGAGTACGACGTGGCCCAGGTGGCCCGCAAGTTTGGCGGCGGAGGACATCGAAATGCCTCCGGGTTCAAAGTGGGTGGCAAGAGTGTTGCCCAGATTCGTGATGAGTTACTGAAAGAACTGCATCTTCTGTTGCAGGTTCAAAAGTAACTGATGGAGCAACCGCCGTCCGGCTTTTTTCTGCTTGATAAACCCGTTGGTCCCACCTCATTTAAAATGGTGCATCTGGTGAGGCGGGTTCTGCAGATCAAGAAGGTGGGGCACGCCGGTACCCTTGATCCTTTTGCTTCGGGGCTGCTGGTCGTCTGCGTCGGCAGAAGTGCGACCAAGCTCATTTCTCAGTTGATGGATGGCGAAAAAGAGTATAGCGCCACCCTGAAACTCGGCATTGAAACCGATACCCAGGATCTGACCGGCGAGGTAACCGGCCGCCATGAAGTTTCAGAGGTAACCATCGACAAGGTTGAGAAGTGTCTGGAATCGTTTGTCGGTGAGCAGTTGCAAACGCCGCCCGCTTTTTCCGCTTTGAAATATAAGGGAAAACCCTTGTATTATTATGCGAGAAAGGGCATAAAGGTCACAAAAGAGCCGCGAACCGTTTTTATCCGGGAGATCGAGGCGCTTACTCTGCATGATGACCTTTTGCGTATCAGGGTTGTTTGCGGAAAAGGAACGTATATCCGAACGCTGGCAGCCGATATCGGCAGGGAGCTCGGCTGCGGTGCTCATCTTGTCGAGTTGCGACGGTTGCGCAGCGGATTATTTTCAGTGGATAAGGCCCTTCACGGTGACCTGCTTGCCGGTGAACGGGAAGAGGCATATCAACTTTTGTTGCAATATTTGCGTCCTGTGGATGATATTGTCGCAGGATGTTAGAAATCATGGCATAATGTAAAAAAATCAAAGTTATTATTTTGTAGGAGGATATAGAAGTGACAATGCAACCAGCTCAGAAGCAAGAAATTATTGAAAAATTTGCCACCCACAAAGACGATACCGGTTCACCTGAGGTGCAGGTGGCGTTGCTCAGCGCCCGCATCACCTATTTGACCGAACATTTTCAGTCCCATAAAAAGGACCATCACTCCCGGCGCGGCCTGTTGAAACTGGTTGGACAGCGAAGAAGACTGCTCAATTACCTCAAAGGGAAAAGCGTTGACAGATACCGGAACGTCATCAAGGAACTCGGTATTAGAAAGTAAATTTTTTCCTTGTTGTTGGATCGGGTAAATGACCATTCGGCAAACAGAAAATTGTTATTCTGTTTGCCGGGATGTCTTGTGCGGCAGGAAAATATCTGCATACAGTATGCCCGATTTTCAGGTTGTTTTTGTATAATGTGGAGAGGTCCAGGGTTCCCATGCGTTCCCTGGACTTTTATTGTTTAATACGGGTTACGAATTAGGACTGAGCATTTAACCGTCCAGGATAATTGTTCAGTCGTAGTTCGTAATCCGGCAAAGTAACGGTTGCGGGACAAATTGCGTGCGCCGGGAAAAGTACCATTTCTATGGAGAACAGGTGCATGCCCGTGGGTTCCGGGCCGTTAAGAGGTGATTTATGTATAAAAAAGTTGAAGTTGAAGTAGGCGGGCGGAATTTTACCATTGAAACAGGGAAAATGGCCAAACAGGCCAATGGATCCGTGGTTGTCTCCTACGGCGAAAGTGTCGTTCTGGTAACGGCGACCGCTGCCAAGGAAGGCCGTCCTGATATTGATTTTTTCCCCTTGACCGTTGAATATCAGGAGCGGTTTTACGCTGTGGGCAGAATCCCCGGCAGTTATTTCCGCCGGGAGATCGGACGCCCGACTGAAAAGGAAACATTGACGTGCCGCTTTATTGACCGACCTCTGCGCCCGCTCTTTGCCGACGGCTACAAGAACGAAACGCAGATTATCGCAACCGTTTTGTCCGCCGACAAGGAGAATGATCCTGATATCATGGCAATGGTCGGCGCATCAGCCGCGTTGACTGTCTCCAATATCCCTTTTTTGGGGCCGATCGCAGGCGTGCGAGTAGGGTATATCAACGGTGAGTATGTTCTCAACCCCTCCAAAGAGCAGTTGACCGGTTCCCGTCTGGATCTGATTGTTGCAGGCAGCCGTAATGCCGTGGTCATGGTAGAGGGTGGAGCAGATAATCTTTCCGAGGAGGAAGTGCTTTCCGGTATCTATTTCGGTCATGAAGGCCTGCAGCCGCTGCTTGATATTCAGGAAACTCTGCGCCGGGAGGTTGGCCGCGAGAAGATGGTCGTTACTGTTCCTGAAATCGACCAGGTTCTCCAGAAAAAGATAGCTGATATCGCCTCTGCCGGAATGGAAAAGGTCATCACCACTGCTGATAAAATGAAGCGGTCCGAACTCTACCATGAATTGGAAAGAGACGTTCTTGGTGAACTTGGGAAAGACGAAAACTTCAGTGCCCAGTCGGATGCGAAATCTCTGCTCCATGATCTGCAGAAAATGATGATGCGTAATATGATCGTTCATGACCAGAAGCGTATTGATGGCAGAAGTTTTGATGATATTCGTCCCATCAGCAGCGAAATAGCTATTCTGCCCCGTGCCCATGGTTCCGCTCTGTTCACCAGGGGGGAAACCCAGGCCCTTGTCACCTCAACTCTGGGCAGCGGCGAAGACGAGCAAAGAGTTGAAACCCTTGGGGGTATGGAAAATATGCCCTTCATGCTCCACTATAATTTCCCGCCGTTCTGTGTTGGTGAAGTGCGTTTCATGCGCGGCCCCAGCCGGAGAGATATCGGTCATGGCGCCCTGGCAACCCGTGCTATTCAGGCCATTCTGCCGGATAACGGCACTTTCCCCTATACGATCAGGATTGTTTCGGATGTACTCGAATCTAACGGTTCGTCCTCCATGGCCACTGTGTGCGGCGGCTGTCTTTCCCTGATGGATGCCGGTGTACCTATCAAGCAACCTGTTTCCGGTGTCGCCATGGGACTCATCAAGGATGGCGACAATGTTGTTGTGCTGTCGGATATTCTTGGTGATGAGGATCATCTCGGTGATATGGATTTCAAGGTGTGTGGTACGGCTGATGGTATCACCGCGTTGCAGATGGACATAAAAATTGAAGGTATTTCCAAGGAAATCATGACAAAAGCCCTTGAGCAGGCAAAGGGCGGCAGGTTGCACATTCTTGGAAAAATGAACGAGGCCATCAAGGAGCCCCGGGCAAAACTTCCCGAACATGCGCCGAAAATTTTCAACATGCAGATTAATCCTGACAAGATTCGTGATCTGATCGGCCCGGGGGGCAAGATGATCAAATCCATCACCGCCGAGTATGGCGTCAAAATTGACGTGGAAGACTCCGGCAAGGTTATGATTTTCGCACCTGACGGCATTGTCGGCCAAAAGGTCTATGACCGGGTCAGCGAAATAACCGCTGAGGTAGAGGTCGGAAAGATTTATACAGGAAAGGTTCAGAAAATCGTCGATTTTGGCGCATTTGTTGAAATCCTCCCTGGAACCGACGGCCTGATTCACATCTCCGAGCTCGACAATAAACGGGTTGAAAAAGTCACCGATGTATTGCAGGAAGGAGATGAAGTCACGGTGAAAGTGCTGAATGTGGACCAGCGCGGCAAGATTCGTCTGAGTCGCAAAGCAGCCATTGCTGAGATGGAAGGGTAAGCGGCGCTACGTGTCCATGCTTCGTAAAACGGTTTTAGACAACGGGATTCGCGTTGTCACCGAACACATATCCCACGCCCGTACAGTGAGCGTCGGCATCTGGGTGGATGTCGGCGCCCGTGATGAGCATGATCTGACCAATGGCTGTTCCCATTTTGTCGAGCACATGCTTTTCAAGGGTACACCAGGGCGTGATGCCGGCCAAATTGCCATGGAGCTTGATGTGCTGGGCGGCACGGCCAACGCCTTTACCGGCAAGGATGCCACCTGTTACTATGCCACTGTGCTCGACACGCAGCTTCCGCGTCTGCTTGAGCTGTTTGCCGATTTTTTTCTCCATTCCCTTTTTGATCCTGAAGAACTTGAACGGGAAAAGCAGGTCATCCTGCAGGAGATCAGCATGGTGGAGGATACCCCCGAAGAACAGATTCACGATCTCTTTGAAGGGCTGCTATGGGGGCATCATCCACTTGGCAACACCATTCTCGGCTCTCTTGAAGTAGTGTCGCGCATGGAAAGGCAGAAACTTCTCGAACACATGCGAAACTTCTATACCCCCGGGAAGGTTGTGTTTGCAGCAGCGGGCAACCTGGATCATGAGAAATTCTGCGGGCAGCTTACCGCCCTGTTTTCTTCCCTGAAAAGGGCAGACGGACTTTTTCGTAGTGAGCGTAAGGCGCCCCAGGAACTTCCCGTGGTGCAGAAGGTGTTTTCCAAGCCCCTTGAGCAGGCGCATGTGACTTTGGGAACCTATGGGCTGAATGTCGATTCGGTTGACCGCTACACCTTGATGATTCTTAATGTAATACTGGGCGGGAATATGAGTTCGCGTCTTTTTCAGGAAATCCGGGAAAAAAGAGGACTTGCCTATTCTGTCCATTCCTACCTGGACTCCTATCAGGACAGCGGATACGTCGGTATTTATCTTGGTGTCAATCCTGTTAATGTCAATCATTCGCTCCAGGTGATCAGCGCTGAACTCTGCAAGCTCTGCCATGACCCCGTCACCGCAACCGAGCTTTCCAACGCCCGTGATTATGCGCGAGCCGGGCTTTTTCTCGCGGCTGAAAACATGGAAATGCGGATGACGAGGCTTGCCAGAAATGAACTTTACTTCGGCAGGGATGTTTCCTATGACGAGGTGTTGCGAGAGTTTGATCAGGTCTCTGCGGATGGTGTGGGGCAGCTTGCCCGGAGGATTTTTGCCAAGGGGATGACTGCCGCAATTCTAGGTCCGTTATCGGCAGCTGATGTCGATCTCCATTTTCCTGCGGGATTCACCAGACAAGCGGTTTAACGTTGGATGTCCCGGGCATTTTTCTTGAATATGTAAACCCTGTGAATTTTCATGACACTCAATCCTGTTTCCTTGTTCCTGCGTTGGCTGGAGCCTGAAAAAAGTAAAGATCTGCCGCTTCCTGCCTATCATTCTGATCTTGCCGCCGGTATGGATGTTGCTGCGGCAGTCACCTCACCTCTTTCTCTGGAACCAGGAGAAATCTCTCTTGTGTCCACCGGTTTTGCCGTGGCCATTCCAGCGGGTTATGAGTTACAGGTGCGTCCGCGCAGCGGCCTTGCCGTCAAGCATGGAGTCACCGTGGTCAACAGTCCGGGAACCATTGATGCCGATTACAGGGGAGAGGTGAAAATCGGTCTTATCAACCTGAGTCGTAAGGCTTTTACCGTAAAACGGGGCGACAGAATCGCCCAGCTCGTGTTTGCTCCGGTATGTCGGGCAAGGATCGATGTTGTTGACGTCCTTGATGCCACGGCAAGAGGAGAAGGCGGTTTCGGTCATTCCGGTCTTTGAGGAGAGTGAATGCGGTTTTGCGTGCTTGGTAGCGGCAGCAAGGGAAATGCCACTTATGTTTCGGTCGGGGGGCAGGGTCTTCTTATCGACAGCGGCTTTTCCGGGGTGGAGATAGAGAGACGGCTGGCTTCCATCGGAGTCGAAATCGCGTCTCTCTCCGCCATTCTCCTTACCCATGAACATAATGATCACATTAAAGGCGCCGCCGTACTGGCCCGAAAATATGGCTTGCCGCTTTATGCCAATGCCGGAACGGTCACTGCTGCGGCAAAAATACTGGGTGTGGTTCACGGAATTCAAGAATTCACCACCGGCGCCTGTTTTTTTCTTCACGGCATTTCGATTCATCCCTTCGCCGTCTCCCATGACACTGCTGATCCTGTTGGTTTTGTCATTCAGAGTGGCCGCTGCTCCCTTGGTTACTGCACTGACACCGGAATGGTTTCACGCCTGATCAGGCATCGGCTTTCCTGTTGCAACGGTCTGATTATCGAATGCAATCATGATCCCGAAATGCTGAAAAACGGTCCATACCCCATGTCTCTCAAGCAGCGGGTTCGTTCTTCCCAGGGACATCTCGCCAATGAGGAGGCAGCCGGTTTTGTCGCGGATCTTCTTCATGGCGGTTTGCAGCATGTTGTGCTTGCCCATATCAGCGAAACAAATAACGATCCTTTCCTGGCCCTTGAAACGGTTGTGTCTGCCGTTAATTCCGCCGGCGAGGCCTCTCCCATTATTTCCCTGGCCTGGCAGGACAGGGCTGGTGAAGTGGTTGATCTGACGGGATGTCGGAGCGATGAGGATCTTTAAAAAACGTTTCCCCTGGAATATCGGTGCCACTTCGTATGTGTTGCCGGCAACCATCGAGGAAAATGTGGCCTTTCTCGCCGGTAAGGTTGATGATATTCAGCTTCTTTTTTTTGAATCACCGTGTGCTCGGCGTGGAGAAAATCCATTCAATAAAGATGTCCTGAAAAAACTCGCAGGGGAAAATGATGCAGGTTTTACCGTTCATCTTCCGACTGATATCAGGCCGGGCAGCAGTCGCCTCAGGCAGAGAAGGAATGGGGTGGAGATAATCGCCGGACTGATGAATGAACTGGATTCGCTCAATCCTCGCTGCTATGATCTTCATCTGCCTCTGGAGGATGGCCTTTCCCAGAGAGAGTGGATTGATAATCTTGACGATTTTCTGTCCATGCTGAAAAAAGAAATCGGCCTTCTGAGCAGATTGGTGGGTATCGAAAACATCAACTATCCTTTCTCCCGGGTCCGCCCACTTGTTGAAAGTCATGGTTTTGGCATATGCCTTGACGTTGGTCATGCCCTGTTTTTTGCTGACGATCTTTCCTCCTTAATGGCTGATCTGTCCCGCACTCGCCATGTTCATTACCACGGCATCAGAAACGGCAAAGATCATCAGTCTCTCCTCGCTACTGAACAATCCGTAACGGCGCAGATCGGGACGGCTCTTCTGGCCGGCGGTTTTGCGGGTGTTGTCACCATTGAAGTTTATAGCATTCAAGACCTGCATGACTCATTGGAGCACCTTGAAAGCGTGTGGTCCCGTTACGCCCGGGATCGGGAAAGGCGTTCATGAAAAAAATGCCCGAAATAATGTGAGGGAGGAACGGTATATGCTGCGTTCACTGCTGTTTGCCCTTTCTTTTTTGACCATCCTGCCATTGCGCTCCGGCGACGTTCTTCCGGAAAAATTGCCGCGCAGCGGGGCATTTTTCCCGGTGGCCGGCTGGCTTATCGGTTCTTTGCTGGCCGCATCGGGCTGGGGATTGCTTGTCCTCGGCATGCCCTCTTTTGCTGCGGCTGTAGTGCTGGTTACTTTTGAGACGTGGCTGACGAGAGGGCTTCATCTTGACGGCGTGGCCGACCTGCTGGACGGATTGGGCGGCAGTTTTGATCGGGAAAAAAGGCTTGCCATCATGAAGGATTCCGCCATCGGAACTTTCGGGGTGGTGGGACTGGTGCTGGTTCTTCTTCTGAAAACCGCAGCCCTCACCTCGGTGCTCTCGGTACCGGTGCAAGGAGAGGGATTTCCTTTTTTTCTTGGCTTTTGTCTAGCCTTTGTGCCTGCTGCCTCACGATTTGCCATTACTTTCCTGGCATGGCGAAGTTGTTATCCTCGGGAGTTCGGAACCGGTCATGCCTTTGTCGGCAAAACAAAGGGATGGCATGTGGCCTTGGGCTTTTTCTTCTTGGTTCCTGGTTTGTTGGCCGGCAATATGGATCCATCCGGATTGATGATTGTTGCCGGCTGTTTCGGCGCAGTCATTTTGCCCTCAATTGTGTTGCGCCATTATGGCCATAAATTGTTGGGCGGCATCACCGGCGACGTGCTCGGTGCCAGTTGTGAGTTCGGCGAGGTTCTCGGGTGGCTGACACTTTCCTTTTTTTTCTGATCTGACATTGCAGTTTCTGCTGTGCAGGAATATCCGATCTAATTTTTGCTTCTTCTGTTGTGCCGGCAAAAATATCTTGATTGAGACGCCACTTTGCTCAGTTGGCAGGTCAAGCCTTGATCGCCGAACCAAACAGAACCTCTCATTTCGGATATTTTGTAAAATGGCTTTCCGCGTAAATAAATTAGTTCGGAATGTTAAAGCAATCCAAGTCTGCTTTTGATCTTGACAGTGGAAAAGAGGCCGTGCTACTTGAGTATATATGAATATTGAATTGAAGGATTCACTGTATGTGCGGGATGTGTTGGAATCGGTTAAAACAGGCGTTGTGATCATTGACGCTGCTTGCCGGGTACAGTTCGTCAATCAGGCGGCCGTGGAGATCATTGATAAGCCCTGGCTGGCTGATGCATCTGCCGTCTTCTGTTATTCCTATCTTTTCGGACGGTCGCAACCATGCGACGACTGCTTTTTTAAGAGTGATTCTCTTGCTACTCAGCAGAAATCCGCCACTATAAAAAAAAATGACGGGAGTGATGTTTTTATAAAATATCAGGAGTCTCCTTATGGTGAATATCATGTCATTACCCTGATTGATATTACCCGTGAAGTTTCGCTGCTGCGAAAAATTGATCTGAATCGAAAGGAGCAGCAGGCAAAAAATGTATTGCTGGAAAGGCGCCGCCAGGCGGTGCTTGATGAGCAACGACGAATAAAGGGATTGATCGATCACCTGCCGGAAGCGCTTTTGATGGTGGATGGCGAATTTGTCATTGAGGAACAAAATCGGACTGTGGCTGAAATGCTGAGCCCGAAAGTTGTGCAAAAATGCTACCAACTTCTCGGATGCGACGCCCCCTGTCGGAATTGCCCCGCTGCAGAGGGTTTTGCATATCTTAATGACGTCAAAAAAATGCACCAACTGGGGGATCGCTATATTACGGAAAGCATCAGCCAATCCCCCTTGGGTGAAGGGGGGCTCCTCCTTTTCCGTGATACCACGCGGCAGATCCAGCTTATCGAGAAAATCAGACAGCAGCGACAAACCCTGACCAGTCTGGCCGAACTGGGTTCCGTGATGCAGAAGGAGTCCGATCTTGAAGCCGTTGTCGATCATTTCTGGGATCTTTTCCTCAATGTAGTAAAAAGAGAAAATGCACTGCTGGTGATTAACGATATTCGTCCGGGAACGATCTGGATGGTTTCCCGGCGAGGGGACTGTCTGGATGATGCTTTGAATCGGATGACACGGGCCTATCTGTCCCGCGATTTTCAGGGATTGCGGCAAAGTGATCTTGTTGCCGATATACTCCCCTGGCCGGACACAGGTCAGATTCTCTTGCGAGGGAGAAATGGCGGGCTGGTTGGTCTGCTGCTCCTGGAGGGCAAGGTGCGGGATCGCGATGAAAAGGAACTTGCCGATCTCTTCGTTGAGCCTTTAGGAATCTATCTCGACAACAGGCTATTGTCCAGAAAGCTTGAAGAGAAGGCCAACACCGATCCTCTGACCGGGCTTTATAATCGTGGATACATGGAACAGGCCTTTCTTGAGGAACAGGAGAAATTTACAAGATTCAACATGGATTTTGCAGTAATCGTGGCAGATGTCAATCGGTTGAAAAAAGCCAATGACGAATATGGGCATGAGGCAGGGGATCGGCTGATTTTAAAAGTCAGTGAACTTTTACGGAAGACTGTGAGATCAACTGATATCCTTGCCCGTACAGGAGGGGATGAATTCATCATTTTACTTGCGGACTGCGCCTCAAGCAGTATTCACGGGTTTATTGACCGGTTGACCCGTGATGTTTTTCAGGGAGTTTTCATCGAAGTGGGGGAAAACGAGCAGTTCCCGGTAACGGTCAGTTTCGGTGGCGCTGCAACGGACACCTGTGCGATTGATATGCTTATACAGAAAGCCGATAAGGAAATGTATGCGGCAAAAGAACAATTTTATCAGAAGGAGCTTCGTTATCGATAGCCATTTTATCTTCTGATTGGCAAATCTGGTTGGTGGAGTTGAAAACGTTGATTTTGCCGGTTGGTCAAAGTATACTAACATGTGATGATGTTTTTTCGGCGACTCGCATGGCACGTATGCCAGCCAAATAATGAAGAAAATAAGGTATACCATGACGGTTTCGGATGTTGATGCTAAAATCGCTTCGCTCGTGGAAATCACGGACGCCATATTGCGGGGCGAATTTGATAAACAGGTTTCGGAAGTTCTGGATGCAGAAGGGGTGCTTGCCTCTCTGGCCCAGAAGATTAATAAGATGGTTGTCAACATGAAAAGCGTTGAGGCGCCCCTCACGAGCGCCGGAATGCATGCCCCTTCCGTTGTCAGCAGTGCCTATAACGTTATTGAGTTGATGAGTCAGGCAACCGGCGAGGTGTTGAGCAAGGCGGACAAACTTGCGGAATTGACGGACAAGTTTGAGGGGTCGCTGGGTGATACAAATGGGAGCAACGTTGCGGCAAATGCGATGATTACTCCCATGAAAGCTGCTATTTATGACATCATCGCCTCACAGTCCTACCAGGATGTTGCCCGGCAGAAAATGGAAGCATTGATCGGGGAGTTGAACCAGATGCGGGATTGGCTGGTGGAAGCGCTGGTGGTCTTGAATATGGGGAAAAACAGTGTGTCGAAAAATCTGGAAAAAAAGAAAGAGCGCCTGAAAGAAGCAAAGCAGTCAATTCCTGACGGTCCGTTAAGTCAGGATCTGGTTGATGATCTGTTGGCCGAGTTCGGCTTCTGATTTCATCATTTTTGTCTAACGAATTAATTGGTTCCCGTCAATTGTCCAATTTTCTGCTTTCAGCGGCAGAATGATCGAGAAAACACTGCCTTCCCCCGGTTGTGACTGCACTGAAAGTGTGCCGCCATGCCTTTCTATGATACCAAGTGAAATCGCCAGCCCTAAGCCCGTTCCAGCCATTTCCTGTTTTGTTGTATAAAATGGTTTGAAAATATTTCCTATTTCCTCGGGGGCAATACCGCAGCCGGTATCAGCCACATGAATAGCGATCGTCCCGACATCGTGTGTTTCCGTGGCGATTCTGATGGTCCCCCCATTGACGCAGGCATCACGTGCATTGGTAAGCAGGTTGAGCAGGACCTGGCAGAGTTGATCTGCAACGAGTGTGACCTGCGGCATTGTTTTTTCGTAATCTTTTTCCACCCTGATTTTTCTGTCGGAAAACTCCTTTTTGCACAACAGAAGCATACTGTCGATGGTTTGATAGATATCGGTGGGAGACGCGATACCCGTTGTGGGACGTTTGAAATCCCGCAGGTTTCTTATGAAGTTTTTCATCCTGTCGCATTCCTGAATTGCCAGTTGCAGCATTTTTTCATTTTCTTGAGAAAACGATTCCTGCTGTTGGATTGTGAGCAGGATATTGGTGATGGCAAAAAGGGGATTATTGAATTCATGGGCGATGGAAGCGGAAAGCTTGCCGATGGCGCTGAGTTTTTCGGCATGAAGCAACTGATGCTGCGTTTGGATAAGGGCCTCCTCGGCCTTGATGCGCCCGGATATTTCGGTCTGCAGTTCCACGATGAATTTTTTCAGTTCTCGTGTCCTGGCGTCGACTTTCAGTTCGAGTGCTTCATTGGCCTTCTGCAGGGCTGTTTCGGCCTCTTTCTGGACGCTGATGTCTCTGGCGATGTGGACGGAACCGAAAAGTTCACCCCTACCATTAAAGAGAGGTGAAACTGAGATTTCGAAAAAGGCGCTGAAATTTTCCATATACTGGACGGTTTTATGTTCGTGATGATCGTCCAGAAGCAGGGAATGGGGGCAATAGGCAGGAGGGGTGTCTGTTTGGTGCATCAGTTGATAGCAGTACATGCCGATGCATTGCTCGACCGGTTTATTGACGAGTGCGGCCATCGAGCGGTTAAGGCGAAGGATGCGATGGTTTTCATCAAGTAATACGATGGGGTCGGGAACTGCGTCAAAAGTGCGTTCCCACTCCTGTTTTGCCCGGCTTATTTTGTTTTCCGCATCTCTTTTTTCCTGGATTTTCTGGTGCAATTGATTGTTGATAATTACGATTTTGCGGGCCAGGATGAAGCAAAGGGAAAATGTTGTCAGGAGAATAATGAAAAATGCCGAGAATTCAAAAATTCTGTATTTGTGTAATAGCTCTTTCCCCTCGAACTCAATTGCTGCGAGCTCCGCAGAGCTGTTAAGGTGAATGACATCGCCCTCTTCGGTAAGGGAGTTGAAGAATGGTTCGGTTATCTTCAGGAAACGCAGGATTTCCTTTCTTTCCTGGTGAAGATTGTTTTCTTGATGGATTAGCAGATTCTCACGTTGGTTGAGAAGATCTTCAAGTGTGGCGATTTTTTTTTCAAATTCCAGCAGAAGAGGCTGTATTTCCAGGGCTTCCAGATTATATTTTTCTGAAACCAAAGGGGTATATGTTATCGGGGCGTGGAAGTCATTTTGACTGGAGGTGTTTGATGCGAGTTTTTTATGAAAAACGCCGCCATGTTCCAGCACGGTAAAAGCCGATCTGACACTGGATAGTTCCTGTTCAATAAGATTTTTGGTGAGAAGCCGCCTTTCCCGGCGCGTTTCGGGGATGAGTTGATAAAAATAGGATTTGAGCTTGTGGAGATTGCTTGAAATTTCTTCGTCGATGAGTGTTTTCGCTTGTTGGGAAGAAGCTTTTTCCTGGAGTTCTCCTTCCAGGGAGTGAAAGTATCCATGGGTGAATATGAGAAAGATGGAACCGACAAGTAAGACACCTACGATGGTAAACAGCAGAGTGAGGGGATAGTTGCGGGATATTTTCACTGTTTGAAATCCCTTATTGTGAGGCACAGGAGATTGTCTGAAGTTTCAAAAGAAAAATAAAGTTACAATTTACATTACAGATTTGCACGAAAAACTGCAAGTATGCAGAGACAGGGTGGGAGAAGAAAAAGGGGCTTAAGCGTGCCTTCCCCCGACACGCTTAAGCCTCGATGTTGCCGACATGACGGCTACTGTTGTTCTCTGACGATTTTGATCACTTCGGAAACGGGCTGCCCGTTGGGAGCCTTTGCATCCGGATGGAGTTTAACGAGCTCTTCCCAGGTCAGCAGCGCCCCTTCCTTGTCTTTCAGGTCGTAAAGCTGGACAATACCACGGTTGAATCTGGCTGTCGGGTGGTCGGGATCGATGGCAAGGGCGCGGTCAAAGGTGGCGATTGCCTCATTCGGATTGCCGATACGTCGGTACATAACGCCGAGATCCGTCATAACGTTGGCGTCATTGGGGTTTAACGAGAGGGATTTGTTGTATGCCTCGATGGCTTTAGTGAAATTTTCCGTATCAAAGTAATAGTTTCCCAACTGAGTCCATGCCTCAAGGTTGTTGGGGTTTGCTATAACCTCTTTTTCCAGAGCGAGAATTGTCGCCGTGGTCTGCGCGTCGGCTTGTGGAGACTGACTCTGCTGCTGTTGCTGGGGTGATTGTGCTGTAACAGGCAGCGGCGCCGCCTTATAAACACTGAAAACGATTCCAGCCAGAAAACCGAAAGCAAGCGCAGACAACGCGATGAACCATGTTGTCTCTTTTTTGACATATCCTTCTTGAGCATTAAGTTTTTCAGTCAATTTTTTTTCCTCGGGTTAAGGTTAAGGATGCGCGACGGTGGGGTAGGATACGAAAAAAAATATCGACGACCATGACCAAAAACATATTAATAAAGAAGCCTGCGGTCAAGTTGAAAAGGGAAACAGCCACATGGACGTTTAATATTTAATGGAAGTTTAAAAAATTGAATTGTGCCACGATGTTGTTGTATAAAAAACTTGTCATCCTGAACATATGGAAAGACGACCGAAACAACTTATCCGGAAAAATCGAGCCGTTGACTTCTGTTCAATAAAAAACACCTTCAGCTGGCATGTAACTTGTAGAAATAAAGTGAGGCATGTTGCATTGGACTGGGCAATCGGCGTAACTGTTGTAAGGGGGTGTTTTTTTAAGGAGGATGACGATGCGTATAGCAGTTATTTCCAATGACCGGGTTGAGGTGAATGGGCGGTTTGGAAAAGCGGACCGTTTTTTGATCTATGAGAAGAATGGCAAGGTGTTGCGTTTTGTCGGGGAGCGGGCTTCAGAACCTTTACCCTCAGGCTGTTTTGACCGGGATATGTGCGACTGGATTACTGATATAATCGCGGATTGCCAGCAGGTTTACATGGCCAGAATCTGCAAGGAGGAAGAAAGAGTTGTGACAAGTCGCGGCATTCTCCCGGTTGTTTTTCAGGGACGCATTGATCAGATTGCCGTTTGATCTTTTTTCAAACCACGAGTCCTTGACTCTCAAGCCTGATTGCTGGGGGTCAAGGGTTTTACGGAAATTCCTGACTTCGTATTCCCTGATCATAACTCGTTGAGTTGTCTTGCCTTATGCCGCGCGCATCTTTCCCGAGTCCGTCAAAAGTCAATTTACAGAATCATCTATTGCTGCCATACTGAAACAACGATCAATGATTTTCCCCTGGGAAGACAAGTATGAACAGCTATGTATGCATCCATTGCCATTTCTATCAGCCGCCCCGTGAAAACCCCTGGCTGGAAAGAATCGAAATTCAGGATTCCGCCTATCCGTATCATGACTGGAACATGCGAATCAATGCAGAGAGTTACGGTCCCAATGCTTCAGCCCGTATCCTTGACGCCAATGGGCGAATAAATCGGATACTTAATAATTATGAGAAAATAAGCTTCAACTTCGGACCGACCCTGCTGGATTGGCTCGAGAAAAACGCTGCCGATGTTTATGGGAAAATCATAGCTGCTGATCGGCTCAGTATTCGAACAAGGTCGGGGCACGGCAATGCCGTTGCCCAGGCTTACAGCCATATGATCATGCCTCTGGCGAACCGCAGAGACAAGAGAACGCAGGTCATCTGGGGCATCAAGTCATTCCGTAAACATTTCGGTCGCGAACCGGAAGGAATGTGGTTGCCGGAAACTGCCGTAAATGTGGAAACCTTGGAGATATTGGCTGAGCAGGGAATTGCCTTCACCATACTCGCCCCGAGCCAGGCCAGTCACATTCGCACTCGTGGTAATCGCAAATGGGAAAAAACGGCCGGGGGAACTATAGATCCCAGACAGCCCTATCTCGTTCGTTTGCCTGGAGGGGATTCAATTGTCGTTTTTTTCTATAATGCCCAGATTGCTCATGAAGTCGCTTTTGGTGATCTGCTTGCAAGTGGAGAAAATTTGGCTACAAGAATTCTTTCCACCATCCCCCCGGAATCTGATCAGCCCCTCCTGACCCATATCGCCACTGACGGTGAAACTTTTGGCCATCATCATCGGTTCGGCGATATGGCTCTGGCCTATGCCAATGTTCTTCTCGAAAAAAATGATAAGGTCACGTTGACAAATTACGCAGAGTATCTTGCTCAGCACCCTCCCCTTCATGAAGTTCAAATTATTGAAAACAGCTCTTGGAGTTGTGTGCATGGCGTTGAGAGGTGGCGCAGTAACTGCGGGTGCAATACGGGCTATAACTCCGGGTGGAACCAGTCTTGGCGCGCCCCTTTGCGGGAAAGTCTCGACTGGCTGCGCTATAATCTGATCGCCGTTTACCGCAGAGAAGCTGAGGCATTGTTTTTCGATCCCTGGACTGCACGGGATCAATATCTTGATGTTGTGATGGATCGGTCACAGGAAAGTAAAAACGCATTTTGGGAAAAATACGGTAGAAAAAACATCGGTCGAGACGAAGAAAAAAAAGGCTGGATACTTCTTGAAATGCAACGAAATGCCATGCTGATGTTTACAAGCTGTGGTTGGTTTTTCGATGAGGTTTCCGGGATAGAACCTGTACAGATTCTTTGTTACGCTGCCAGGGCAATGGATCTTGCCGGGCACTTTGCCGGATCGCCTCTTGAAGAAAATTTTCTTGTGCAGCTTTCCGGAGCAGTGAGCAATATTGGCACCATGGGCAATGGAGCTGACGTCTACCGGAAATTTGTTCTCCCTTCAAAAGTAAGCTTGCGGCAAGTGGCTGCCCATGCCGCCATCAGCTCATTTTTTGCCGAATCGCAGGGTCAGAGGGGATTGGGATGCTTTCAAATTGCCCGTCAGGAGTATTTCAGGTTTGCCGACAGTGAGGCGAGTGCAGCTGCCGGGCGATTGGAAATCTCGTGCGCCGTTACCGGTTCGACAAAAATCTATCTTTACGCCGCTCTTCAACAGAATCTGCATGATTTCAAGTGTGCGGTGCTGTCTCCTTCTGAAATTTCTTCCATTTCGCCAAACTTCACTCTTGCCGGTGAGAGTGAAGTTGTATATGAAAGCATCGCCAGTGAGATCGGCGATGCTTTCAAACAGAAAGGTGTTTCGGAAACCATTAAAATCATTGAGAGAAATTTTGGAACTCCGCTTTATTCAATAAAGGATATCTTCAGGGACGAACAGCAGCAGCTGCTGAAAATAATTATTCAGGATGGGATCACCACCATTGAGATGACATTTGAGGAGGCATACAAAAAAACATCCTTTCTTATGGGGCTCCTGGAAAGTCTTGGTCATCGGGTTCCAGCCACATTCAGGGCAGCTGCGGAGATCGCATTAAAAAGAGAGATTATCACCATTCTGGACAGGAAAACCATTGATGTGAATGATATTGACTCACTCATCAGGGAAATGGCGCGATGGGATATAAAATTGGAGTCGGAATGGCTCGATAATGTTTTGCTGAGCAGGCTGAGCCGGGAAGCCGGACTCTTGCGGCAGGATTCCGGCAGAGCTGTTTTGCAGAGGATGAACACATTTCTCACAGTGCTTTTTCTTTTCCCGGCTAAAACAAATCTCTGGGAAGTGCAGAATATCTATCATGAAATCATGGCTGCCAAATATCATCTGGCCCGGGAAAGAGCGGAAAGGCGAGATGAAGCCGCTCAGGGGTGGCTTGAAGAATTTTTGCTCCTCGGCCACAAGCTGTTCATCAATGTGGATGAGCTGGCCTGCAATTTGCCGAAAGAAAATGATGTGAAAATTGATGTTGGCGTTGAAAGAGGAGGCGCTTGAGCGCATCGACTGGATACCTCCTTAATGCCAAACCTTATTGGTAAATGTTTGTTTTAAATAAATAAAAAGAGACTTTTGGGATAAGCAGATGAATGAACCGGAAAGAGTGTATTCTGCCAGATTCGTCATCGTAGGGTGTGGCCGTCTGGGATCAATTTTGGCAAGTGAACTGAGTCAAGCCGGGAGCCGAGTGGTGATCATCGATCGTGACAGGAAATCCTTTTCGCTGCTTGATGCCCGGTTCAGCGGATTCCAGTTGGCGGGAGACGCGGTTGAGGTTGATGTTTTGCGGTCGGCCAATGTTGCGGAAGCCGATTGTTTTCTGACAACAACTGAAAAAGACACAGTAAACCTGATGGTGGCGCAGGTGGCAAAAGTGGTTTTCTCGGTTCCTCTCGTGCTGGCCCGGGTTTATGATCCTAAACGGGAAAGTCTCTATCGAAAGTTCGGTATTGAAACCATCTGCCCAACGAGTTTGACAGGTCAGGAGTTTTTGCGGGTTATCCGCCAGGGGAGTGTCCCGTCATGAAGGTTATTCTCGTCGGCAGTGGAAAAATTGTCTATTACCTGGCACGGCAGTTTGCCAAAAATAGATTTAAGACCATGATTGTCACCCCTCAGCCTGAGGAAGCCAGTGAGCTGTCTCAAAGACTTGGAGTCCCGGTTCTCGGTGGTGACGCAACCGATCCGCAGATTCTCGAGGAGGCAGGGGCATATCAGGCCGATGCGGTTCTGGCTCTGACTCCCTATGACGAAGACAATCTGGCTGTTTGCCAGATTGCCGGCAAAATGTACAATGTCCCCAGGACTATTGCATTGGTTAATGATCCGGAAAATGAGGATATCTTTCATAAGCTCAATGTCTCCGTGGCCATTTCTGCAACCCGAATTCTGTCAATTTTGTTGGAAGAGCAGGCGGGGTTTGAGGAAATTGGCAAAATGATTGCTGTTGCCGGAGGAAATGTATCTGTGTCGGAGATCGTTCTTCGTGCAGGGTGCCCTGTGGATGGCGCTTTTATTCAAACCATCGATTTTCCGGAAGAGTCATTGATCGGCGGCATTATCCGCGGTGAAACGGTTTTAATCCCCCGGGGAGGGACGAAATTACAGGGTGGGGATAGATTGATTGTTATTGCGACTCACGAGGCCCTTGAGCAGGTCATGCATATACTCACTGGAGAGTAAATACAATGAGCGACGGCAGATATCGTGTGTATTTGCGAGAACGGTATCGCACGCTCTGCGGCTATGCAGGTGTTCTTTTCATTCTTATTGGTTTGATTATTCTTGCCCCTGCGGGACTTGTGCTGTTTTTCCCCGCTGAAAAATATATGGCGGTCGGATTTCTCTTGCCGGGCAGCGGGTTGACTCTTTTCGGCTTCGCAGTACGTCTTTTTCTTGGACCAAAGCAAAATGAAATCCTTTCGCTTACAGAAGGAGCAGCTCTTGTCGTTATTGCCTGGGGTGCCGCCATTTTCATGGGTGCTCTACCTTTCCTCTGGGCCGGGCTTGATTTGACACGGGCAGTGTTTGAGGCAACCAGTGGATGGACAACCACAGGACTTTCGGTGGTCGATGTCGAAGTTGTTTCACCTCTGCTGCTGTTTTTCCGCAGCCTCATGCAGTTAGCCGGCGGCGCCGGGTTAGCTATTCTTATGATAAGCGCCATGACCGGTCCGGCAGGAGCAGGTCTGGCGACAGCCGAGGGCCGGAGCGAGCAGCTGGTTCCTCATGTCAGACAGTCTGCTCGCCTGGTGGTTATCCTTTATTGCGGCTATATTTTCCTGGGTGTGGGGGCTTTGAAATTTGCCGGCATGGATTGGTTCGATGCGGTCAATCACGCTTTTTGTGCAGTGTCTACCGGGGGGTTCTCGACACGTACGGAATCAATCGCTTTCTGGAATAGCCCTATAATCGAGGCGGTGCTGATCGTTCTCATGTTGCTTGGCAGCGTGAATTTTCTTACCGCTTACACTCTGTTGCAGGGTAGGTGGCGATCTGCCCTTCGTAACGGCGAGCTGCGCGTCATGACTCTTCTGTTGACCGGTGCCGCACTTTTACTTTTTCTGGGCGTTACTTTTATCGACTCAAAAGAAACCGCGGATCAGATTAGGGAAGCAATCTTTCAGGCCGTTGCCGCTCTTTCAACAACTGGTTTCGCCACGGTCTCTTTTTCAGAGTGGAACAGTCTTGGATGGATGATCATCATAATGTCAATGCTCATTGGCGGTGGCGCCGGCTCCACGGCGGGTGGCATAAAGCAACAGAGGATCTATCTTCTGCTGAAAGGGCTGAAAAGGGAAGCCTCGGAAGTGTTTCTCCCGGCCAAAGCCGTTTGTGAGGATGTTTTCTGGGTGGGTAATCATCAGCGATTGCTTGCAGAAAGCGACTTGCGGAAAGCTTGTTCATATATAGCCCTCTATCTCTTTACCTGGCTTATCGGAGGCTGTGCCATATCGGCTTTCGGGCATCCTCTGGCGGACAGCCTTTTTGAGTTTGCCAGTTGCCTTGGGACGGTAGGGCTTTCCGTAGGTGTTACCGCATCCTCTGCGGCAGATGGTCAGCTCTGGGTGCAGAGCATCGGTATGCTGCTTGGCCGTTTGGAGTTTTTTGTCATTTTCTGGGGGATTATCAAGATAGGTTCCGATTTGTCAATATTGTTGACAAAGGGTTATGCTCTGGATTAATGAGCGTTTAGATAAAGTCAAATCAGTTATATCCTCGCAGATAGAGATGTTTTTTTCTTCCGTCATTTCCCCCTTTGATTTATTCCCTGATCCAACAACAAGCTCCACACGCAAATATATTGTGTGCCATGCTTAAAACTCCAGGAAGCAGAGAGTGCAACCAACGCGATCATCGTTACGGAATATCGGTATTGAGGGTGCTGTGCTTACATTGGCTTCAGGCCCTCTCATTCTCGCCTGCTCGGCAGTCAGCAGCGGCATGCCGTCTTTTTGGCGGATAGTGATTGCCGCTGTTGCCGCCATTTTATGCTTGCTCACGGGTTTTCTTCTTTTCCGTCAAAATTTCCTGGGAAAGATTTTCGGCGGTACGGCATTGTCTGGCAGTCTGGTTACAGCATTCCCATATCTGGTCAGCAGTCCTTTTTCCGCACTCCTTGGTTCGGTTTTGGCGATCAGTGCCGGATTTGCATTGATAGACTTTAAGGTGGAAATCGATAAGGAACAGCGCAGCACGCACCGGGATCGTTGCCTGCAACGCGCACGCTGGTCGTCATTAACGGTGCCTTTGCTCGTACTTGCGGCTATTTCTGTTAACCCTGAAGGGCATATCCTTGACAGCGTAGCGATAACCTTATCTGCCTTCATAAACCTCATTCTGTTTCTTCATTGGGCCTGGAATCAAAAAAAACATATTCATCTTGTGATGAGATGCGCCGCCGGGGTAGTTGTTTCGATCGGAATAATCTTGTCCTTCCTGAGCGGGCATGTTCGGGAAGCGGCAATCGTGTTCAGTCTGTTGATTTTTTTTCTTCTGCCCGGATCGGCCTATGCATCGAAAAGGATTGAGCACTGGTGGGAACCTCTGCTTGATCATCCGGCGCGTGTCCTGTTCACCACTTTTCTCGGGCTCTGCGTTTCTGGGACTGTTCTCCTGCAATTACCGGGAGCGACGCGTATAAATTCCATCAGTCTTGTTGATGCCGCATTTACTTCGGTCAGCGCAGTGTGCGTTACGGGGCTGATTGTTCTGGACACTCCGCGCGACTTTTCATTGTTCGGTCAGGCTCTCATACTTCTGCTGATCCAGCTTGGCGGACTCGGCATCATGACAATTACCACGGTGGCTCTCCATGCCATGGGGCGAAGGCTGAGTTTGCGGCATGAGCGTATTGCGTCGACGATTGCCGATGCGAATCGTTATGACTTGGTTGCCTCGCTGATTACCATTTTAAAATTTACTTTTGTAGCAGAATTAATCGGCGCCATCATCCTTTCCGGACTGTTTTTCCGGCATGGGGATCCCCTGTGGACCGCAGTCTGGCGAGGTGTTTTTACATCCGTTTCCGCATTCTGCAACGCCGGCTTTGCCCTGCAAAGTGATAATCTGATTTCTTATCAGCACAATCCGTTCATTTTGCATACAGTTTCGGTGTTGATTATATTCGGAGGCCTGGCTCCGGCAACAAGTCTGATTATTCCGAAATGGATCAGAAGGCGGCCAATCCCCATTGCCGCGAACATTGCTCTGGTCACGACCGTTTGTCTTTTGATCTCTGGGGTCGGTTTTATTCTGGCTTTGGAGTGGGACGGGGCACTGGCTGGTTTGTCGGCAGCGGACAAAATACACAATGCCTGGTTTCAATCGGTGACATTGCGCACAGCCGGGTTTAATTCCGTCGAGTTAAACGGTGTCACCAGTCCTACGTTTCTTGTTATGCTTTGTTTTATGTTTATTGGTGGAAGTCCGGGGGGAACTGCGGGGGGTGTAAAGACTACCACCATTGGCATATTGGCAATGACTTTTTGGGCCAATATCCGAGGCAGGGCTGAGGTTATAGCTAAAAATCGGCGGATTTCCCATGTAACAATAATCCGCGCCATAACAATTATTTGTTCCGGCGTGCTGGTCTGGTTCGCCATTGTGCTGATGCTCGAAATCACCCAGCAGATCCCGGCTCGCGATGTCATTTTTGAGGCGACCTCGGCAATCGGTACCGTCGGTCTTTCCCTCGGAGCAACCGGGCTTCTTGATGGCATTGGCAAAATAATAATTATTATAGCAATGTTTGCCGGCCGTATCGGCCCCATTACCATGTTTATGCTGTTAAGTGAGGAATATTCCTCCTCCCATTCTCAATGCCCGGATGCACAGATCACTTTAACGTAGGAGTTGTTTGTATGTATCAGCAGATACTCATTATCGGACTCGGTCAATTCGGTATGTCTTTGGCGCAGACCTTGACTGCTAAAGGTGCAGAGGTTCTTGCCGTTGACCGGCGCAAGAATTTAGTTGAGGAGGCATCTGCTTTTGTCGCTGAAGCCATAACCGTGGATGCAACCGATGAAGCCGAACTGGCCAGACTGCAGCCAAGCCAACGTGATGCAGCGGTCTGCGCCATTGGCGATGACTCAAAAGAGGCTTCCATAATCTGTACCGCCCTGCTGCGACAGATGGGGGCTCCTTGGATTGTCGCCCGAGCCAACAATTCAATGCATCAGCGCATTTTGCAATTGGTTGGAGCGCATCTTGTGGTGAATCCGGAGCAGGAATTCGGCAAACGTTTTGCTAATCGTTTGATTAATCGGCATATAGTTGCCGATATGCCCCTTGGTGAAGATCTGCACCTCACGGAAATGACTGTTCTGCCCTCAATGGTCGGCAAAAACCTGGTGGAACTTGCTCTGCCAAAACGGTTTGGTATTATGGTTGTTGCTATCCGCCGCGGTTCGCCGAGCAAGGTCTTGCAGCCGTCTCCGGTTGATCCTTTACAGGAGAATGATAATCTCATTATCGTGTCAAGTGAATCGGCTCTGCCAAAATTAACCGGGAGAATTTGATATGCGCATCGTTCAGGCAGTCAGGTTAGGGGCCTGGTCTCTCGTGGGGCTCAACCTGCTTATGGCATTAGGGTCTATTGCAATTTTTATGAGAATGGCACCGGCTATAACTGTCATTATTGACCGGAATGAGCGATCGCTTCAGGCGTGCGAAGATATGCTCGCCTCCCTGGCATTGTCGGATAATATTACTGCCAATGAAGAGAGAGTGAAAATTTTCAAAGAGGCTTTTATTCGTGCAAAAAACAATGTCACGGAAATTGAAGAGCCTGCCGTATTGCGGTCCATCGAGGCAACTGCTGATTCCGCCTTTCATGGGGACATAAAAACTCGCAAGTCAACTGTTGACGCCATTGTTAATCTTGGGAAAATCAATCGTGAGGCGATGATCAGCGCTGACAGTCGCGCCAGGCAACTTGGGCATGCCGGGGCCTGGGGGGTTGTCTTTATGGCGGTTTCAGTTTTTGTGGCCGGAATGATATTTATCCGGGGACTCACCCACCGGGTGATAAAATCCTTGGAGGAAATTCATGCGGTCATTACAGCTTGGAAAAATGGCGAAACCTTGAGGAGATGCACTGGAACGCAACTTCCCCAGGAGATTCGGGTGATTTTCAGTGGCATCAATGAGATTCTTGATCAATGCCAGATCCAGGGGTCAATTCAACCCCATGTGTCAGGTGAAAATGGCAATCTCCCCAGTGCGATAAAGACTTCACGCAATGAGAGCCGGTAGTCGCCGCTCAAGAAATGTTGTCGAATTTTAAGAGAGCCGGAACCCTGAGTTGGTAAATATACAGGGGAGTATTTCAGGTCAATTCGCGGATTGTACTCTGAAAAAAAGGATACGATCACGCCATGCAACGTCAAATTCTGGCCACTCTTCTTTTGTCGGTGTTTATTGCCCTGCTCGGAATCGGCATCATTGTCCCGATTATGCCGGTCTTTGCCGCAAGTCTTGGCGCCAATGGCCTGGCGCTGGGCATGATTATCGCCGCCTTTTCCATCACCCGGGGAGTCTGCCAGCCCATTGTCGGCAATCTCTCTGACCGGTGGGGAAGAAAGGGGTTCCTGCTCTGCGGGCTTCTGGTTTATGCCATGGTGGGTCTGCTGATTCCGCGGGCTACTTCGATTTCCAGTCTTATTCTCATCCGTTCCTTTCACGGTGTTGGTTCAGCGATGATCGTCCCTGTTGCCATGGCCTATGTCAGCGAGATGTCACCCCTCGGCATGGAGGGTCGGTATATGGGGCTGCTTAATATCGCTATTTTTGCCGGAATCGGCAGCGGCCCGCTGATCGGTGGTTTTTTTACCGACACCTGGGGTATGGCATCCGCCTTTTATGTCATGGCGGGCTTGAGTGGACTGGCCATGTTTCTGATTTTTTTCCTGATGCCGTCTCCTCCATCAGGAGGGGAAAAAATTCCGACCTTGGGGATTATGCAGGCTTTGAAATCAATGCTTTCCAGGCGAAAAACAGGCGGGATCCTGCTGGCTCGGATGTCAACCATGCTTGTCATGGTGCCGACCATGGCCTTTCTTCCCTTGCTCATGCATCAAATGTTTCAGGCAAGCGGTATGGAGATCGGGCTGGTTATAGCCGCCAGGACCCTGGTAAACGCCATTCTTCAGTCTCCCTGCGGAAAAATGGCCGACCGGTTGAACAAGGTAATTTTTCTTCGGATCGGTTGCCTGGTCATCAGTGTGATCATGTGCATGGTTCCTCTGGCGGGCAGTTTCTGGTCGCTGCTGGGCATGTTTGTTATCCTCGGAGTCGGTGAGGCAATCATTTGGCCGACCCTTGGGGCGCTCGCCACCCAGGAGGGCAGGAAGTATGGTCAGGGATCCATGATGGGTGTCTTCACTCTGGCTATGAGTTGTGGGGTTTTCATAGGGTCTTTGGCTTCCGGTATCACTTCGGACTGGCTCGGTCTTCGCTGGTCGTTTTTTATCATCGGCATTATTGTCCTGATACTTTCCATGACAGCGACGGTCCTGATTTCACATCCAGAAAGGGATGCCGTTTGATTCTTCGCAAATGGATGCTTTGTGTTGAAGAAGAAATCCAAGGATCCTCTTGCTGTCTTAGTCTTTTGGAAATATATTACCCGCAGTGTGGATAAAATTTTTTAGCTGCAGTTGCGCATGATATTTGCGCTCTTCGGGGTGAATCAGGGAAATGAGTAAAAAAAGCAAACGGACTCGTTCAGCGCTGCCAAAGTTGGAGAATGATGATTTTTCTTTTGCCGGTTTGGCAGATTCAAAAAGGCCGAAATCCTTTGTCGAAATGTTGGATTTCAATAAATTTGACAGGTTAAGTGCGGAGTTTGTTCAAATAATAGAGGAAAAGGACGAAAGGCCACCGAAACCTCTCTATCCGCCGGTTCAGGAAGAACTCGATTTGCATGGCAATACCTGCGTGGAGGCCAAGGTCAAGGTGGAGAATTTTCTGCTCACTGCACGGTTAAGGGGCCTCAAGTCGTTGCGCATCATAACCGGCAAAGGGCTCCACTCCCAGAGTGGGCCTGTGTTACCGGATTTCGTCGAACTGCTTTTTCGGCAGATGAAACTTGACCTGGGCGTTTCCGATTACTTCTGGGAGAATGGCAGCAAGGAGAATAGCGGCGCCATTATTGTTCATTTATAGAAAAAGGTTTCTTTCAGTCGGGCCACTAATCCGCGATCAGGGGAAAAAGGGCTTTCCGGAGGTTCTGGAACAGGAAGGTAGTTTGAGAGCCTGAAAGGTGTTGTCGCAATGTTAAGGTTGTATGAGTGGACAAGCAGTCGTTCAAGATTGACCGCATCGGCTATATTATAGGCAAGCAGCGTGTGAAGCGCTTTTTTCTCCCCTGTTCTGCAAAATTCCTTCCAGAACAGCACCGCAAAATATCCGTTTACTCCCTCCAGATCCATTCTTTGAATGCCGAGCTGCTTCTCGCATCCTTTGAGCCCTCCCCGGTAGCCGAGCCGCGCCAGAATATGGCGGAGGTCTATGTGGACATGGTCAAGCCTGGTGTGAAACCATGATTCAATAACCGGGACATCAAAACTTTTGCCGTTGTAGGTAACTATGACATCAAAGTCGGCAATGTCGACAATAAAGTCATTCAGGTTTCTTCCCTGCACATAGGCGCGGATTGTCCGGCCGTCATAGAGGGCGATGGTGGTGATTTCACATTCCTCCCCTGACATGCCGTTTGTTTCAATATCAAGATAGGCGGTTTTCTCCCGGAAATGGGGAAAGAGACGCCAGTGTTGATTCGAGGAAAGGAGTTTTGCGTAAAATGCCGGTGATCCGTCGTTTATCCGCTTGAATTGTTCAAGATGATAGGTGATGAGATTCACTTTGCTTTCAGGGAGAGAGGTCGGATAGGGTGGACGCCACTGGTCCCAGGTGTGAATACCCGCCTGCCAGATCTGGGATTCGGTTTTTTCTCCGATGCCGGGAATATGGATGAAGGTATTATGGAGCAAAATGGTGTGTGAAAGAATAAGGGTGGTTGAAAACCAAAGAGGGGGCAATCTGCCCCCTCTTTGGTTACCGGATAAAGAGAATCAATTGGCAATTACAGCTTGAACAACATGTCGCTGTATACGGGTACAGGCCAGGTGTCACTCGGCATAATGCGCTCAAGGGCATCAATGTCTGCCCGCAGGTCAAATAGGCATGTCCGAACCTTGTCGCGGAAGGCTGAGGCCTGCTTGTCGACTTTGTCGATGGTGTTGGCCTTGGCTGTTTCCTCTTCAAGTTTTTTGAGTTTCTTGTTTGCTGATGTCAGCAGGGTCCCGATTTCAGAGAGCAGTTCATTTTGCACGGTTGCGGATTTTCCCGCGACCGCTGCTGAGTTGCCCAGTTCGGTGCAGTAGCGAATCGCAGCCGGTATATATTGGCGACGGACCATCTGCATGGCTGTCTGGGCCTCAATGTTGATGTGTTTGGAGTATTGTTCGACGTAAATATCGTAACGTGAGTGGAGCTCTTCTTTGCTGAGAACATTGTATTTGCCGAATAGTTTGATGGCCTTCGGGGTGACGAAGGATTTCAACGCGTCAACAGTTGTGCGGACATTCGGCAGACCTCTTTTCTCCGCTTCTTTTTCCCACTCCGCGCTGTAGTTGTTGCCGTTGAAGATGATCCGTGCGTGGTTCTTTACCGTTTCCTTGATGATGTTGAGGATTTCGGCGTTGACATCCTTGGATTTTTCCAGCCGGTTGGCGATTTCATCCAGAGCTTCCGCTGCGATGCTGTTTAATGCGACATTCGGCCCGGAGATGGACTGGGAAGAGCCGACCATGCGGAATTCAAACTTGTTGCCCGTAAAGGCAAAAGGAGAGGTGCGGTTGCGGTCTGTGTTGTCCTTGGGAAGTTCGGGGAGAGAATCAACCCCGATTTTCAAAAATTGGCACCCGCCGTTGGAACAGATTTTTTCACCTTTGGCCAGACTTGTCAGAACGCTGCTCAGCTCGTCGCCAAGAAAAACGGAGATAATGGCCGGCGGCGCTTCGTTGGCACCCAGGCGATGGTCGTTGCCGGAGCTGCCGCACGTGCCGCGCATGATGTCGGCATGGGTGTCAACGGCCTTGAGCAGGGCGCAGAGAAAGACGAGGAACTGGGCGTTGTCCTCCGGAGTGTTGCCCGGATCAAGCAGGTTGATGCCGTCATCAGTGGAAAGCGACCAGTTGTTGTGCTTGCCCGAGCCGTTTACACCGGCATATGGCTTTTCATGCAGCAGGCAGACCATGCCGTGACGCAGCGCAACTTTCTGCATGGTTTCCATGACCAGCTGGTTTTGGTCGGCGGCTATGTTGGTGGTGACGAAAACAGGGGCCATCTCGTATTGAGCCGGAGCAACCTCGTTGTGTTTTGTTTTGGAGGTGATGCCCATTTTCCAGAGTTCGATGTCCAGATCTTTCATGTAGGAGGAAACGCGATCCTTGATGGCGCCGAAGTACTGGTCTTCCAGTTCCTGTCCTTTCGGCGCGGGTGCGCCGAAAATGGTCCTGCCGCATGTAAGCAGGTCGAGACGTTTCAGGTAGTAGTCTTTTTCAACAAGAAAATATTCCTGCTCCGCACCGACGGTCGAGGTGACGTTGGTGGAAGTTGTATTGCCAAGTGCCTTCAGGACACGAAGTGCCTGTTTGGTTACTGCCGACATGGAGCGCAGCAGAGGGGTTTTTTTGTCCAGTGCTTCTCCCTTATAGGAACAGAAGGCGGTGGGGATGCACAGGGTGACATTGCCGGCCGCATCTTCCTTGAGGAAGGCTGGAGAGGTGCAGTCCCAGGCGGTGTAGCCGCGGGCCTCAAATGTAACCCGGAGGCCGCCGCTCGGAAAAGATGATGCGTCCGGTTCGCCCTGAATGAGCTGTTTGCCGGAAAACTCCATGATCACTTCACCATCCGAGGTCGGCGCGATGAAAGAATCGTGTTTTTCCGCAGTTGAGCCGGTGAGGGGCTGGAACCAGTGGGTATAATGGGTGGCCCCTTTTTCGATGGCCCAATCCTTCATGGCATTTGCCACCACGGCGGCGGTCTCAGGTGCCAGGGATGTTCCGCGGTCGATGGTGTGCCGCAATGACTTGTATGTTTCCTTGGGGAGCCGGGCTTTCATGACTTTATCGCTGAAAACATTGGAAGCAAAAAGGTTTGGCAGATTGATGGGGGTCTGTTCCGTGTATTCATATCCAAAGCTGCAATCGGTACTCATTTTTTTTCTCCTTACATAAATTTTGCTGTGAGTGGATTAACACTAGATTTTCGGGTTTGCATCGTATTGGCTGGTTGTTGTCTGATTATTTTTCACTTTGCCTTATTGTCCCAGAATTGGCACGAATTTTTTTTAAATATTACAAAAATGTAAATTATTGGTGGTGCTGCACGGGGATCATCAGGCGGTGGAATGAAGCAAGCCGTTCCTGATTTCCTGTTGTAAAATTTTGTCTTCTATTTTCATCCCCTGGTAATCCAGAACATAAAAAACGTCAACAATCTGGTCGCCCTTTGTTCCGATCTTGGCCCGGAAGGTGTTGATGCCGAAATCAGAGAGGGTGCGTGTGATGTCGTAAAGCAGTCCTGTTCGATTTTGGGCATACACCTCGATAACGGTGTAGTTGTCGGACGCCTTGGTGTCGATGATCACCTTGGGCGCTGGTCGCTTGGTTAGTTGGGCTGAGCTGAAGCCCGGGGATTTCAGTTTGTTGTGGAGTCGATGCGGAAGTCCGAGGCGGAAATGGATCGCCTTGGAGAGATCCTCCTCGAGCTTTTGCCAGTCATGATCGCTGAATACATTGTCGATCGACGACGTGACATGGAGGATATCGACAACGGTGCCGTCGAGCCAGGTGTATATCTGTGCTGCCAGTACCTGGAGGTTGTGCAGGGCCATTATGCCGCATATTTTGCATAAAATACCGGGCCGGTCCTGAGTCATGATCAGTATTGACCAGTGGCCTTCTTCTTCACCGGCTTGGAGGATCACTTCCCGGTTGCGCAGCTCTTTGTGAAGGCTGATGTGATGGACAACAGCGTCCGGGCTATTGCCGAGCAGGTAGTCATCGGGAAGAATCGAGTCGGGTAGGGGACAATTGCTCCCCTGGAGTTCTCTTATCTGATCTCTCATCCATGTCAGCTCTTTTGAGGGGTCGGGCAGGGTGAGGTCGCTCCGGTTGAGGGAGTTGGCGATTTTCAGATATAGTTGCAGCAGGAGCGCCGCCTTCCATTCGGACCAGGCTGAAGGACCGGTTGCCTTGGAGTCGGCCACGGCGAGGAGGTAGAGCATGGTCAGTCTGTCGGGATCTTGGATGTGTCGGGCGCAACGGATAATTAGCGCTTCGTCTTCCAGATCACGCCGTTGGGCGATTTCCGCCAGAAAGAGATGTTCGCGCACGAGAAATGAGAGACAGCTGATGTCTGGTCCCGGCAAGCCGAGACGCCCGCCGATTTCAGCAGTCAGCTCGGCTCCGTATTCGCTGTGGTTTTTGCCGTGGCCTTTGCCGATGTCGTGCAGGAGTGCGGCAAGAAAAAGGAGATAGGGGGAGGCCAGGGTGATAAAGAGGTCATGTTCGGAATTGCGCAATCTGCTCATTTCTTCAACTGTTTGCAACAGGTGGCGGTCGACCGTGTAAACGTGGTATATGTCGTGCTGGGCAAGAGACTTCAAGTGGAGAAACTCGGGAAGGTAGGCGCCGAGAACGCCGGTTTCAAGCATCTCGGTCAGGGCCAACAGGGGTGCTTTGGCGCATTGTATGGTTTCGAGGAAAACCCGGCTGGTCAGCTTGGATTTCATGGCTTTGTCATCAAAGACATTGAGCATGCTGCTGATCATTTTTTTTGATCGGTAATGCAGCGGGCAACCGTGTTTCCCGACATGGAAAAACGCCCGCATTATCAGATGCGGGCGTTTCTGGATAAATTCCTGATCCGTTATATGGATGCGCCCTTGGCGCAGTTGGAGCGCTTTTTCCAGATTCTTGTTGCGGGGAAGGCTGTCTGGGTTGGCTGTGCCCAGTACCTCGATGGCGTGTTCGAAAAAGAGGTCGGAGGTGATGGCGATGGTTTGCAGGTGTCCGTGAACATCGCGCATGAATCGTTCAACTCCGAGCATGCCTTGTTTGTCTTTGTAGCCAAACGCTTGGGCCATTTCTTCCTGGTGTTCGAAAAAAAGCTGATCGTTTTTGCGGCCGCTGATGTAGTGAAGCCTGTTTCTGATTTTGATCATGGTGTTGCTGGCACTGTTAAAACGGACCAGCTCATCCGGAGTCAGCAGTCCGGCCAGTTCCAGGTCTTCGGCTGTGTTTAAGCTGAAAATTACCTGGCTTGACCAGAGCATGGCCTGGATATCCCGGAACCCGCCACGACTCTCTTTGATGTGCGGCTCCAGCAGGTAGCTGTGGTTGCCGAAACGTTCGTGGCGTTTTTTTCGATGGGAGAGCATGTCCTGGAGAAATGTATTGCGGCGTCCTTCAATAAATTTTCTACGAAACTTTTCCACTAAAGCGGTAAAAAGATCTTTATTGCCGACAACAAGCCGTGCGTCAAGCAGCGAGACCTGAAGAAAAAAGTCCTTGGCCGCCTCTTCAATAGAGGTTTCGGGTGTCCTCACTCCATGTCCCACCTCAAGTCCCGCGTCCCACAGGGGATAAAATACAGATTCCGCCACCTTTCCTACCTGTTCATCGGAAGAGTGATCGTGCAGGAGCATCAGGTCGATATCGGAATAGGGAAACAGCTCCTTCCTGCCGTAGCCGCCAAGGGCTACCAGAGACATGTTCTGCGTGACTCCGGTCTGGCATTGGTTGAAAAAAACGGTCAAGGCTGAATCCATAAGGACCGTATGTTTTTCAAGCAGAGCTTGACCGCTTAGTCCCTGTCTCCAGAGTGATTCCAGGGCATCGCGTTTTGCGCGCAGGCCTTTTTCCATTTAAATGGCTTCCTCGCCCATCTCTCCGGTTCGAACCCGGATGACCTGTTCAACGGGAAGGACAAATATCTTGCCGTCGCCGATTTTTCCGGTCAGAGCCGCATTGCGGATAACTTCAATGATTTCATCCACCTGCTCGGTCTTGACGATGAGTTCGAGCTTTATTTTTGGAATGAAATCAACAACGTATTCGGCGCCTCGATAGATTTCCTTATGGCCTTTCTGGCGTCCGTATCCTTTCACTTCGGTTAAGGTCATTCCCTTGATGCCCAGCTGGTTGAGCGCTTCCTTGACGTCGTCAAGCTTGAAGGGCTTAATGATTGCCTCAATTTTTTTCATGAAAATCTCCTTTATTTCATTTTTGCTGTGGGGGTGGGTGGAATATTTTTCATCTTACAGCAAACAATGCCTGGGTTTAATTCTTTTTTTGACTTAGCGTTGGTTACATGTTGTAGGCGGTTTCGCTGTGGGCGCTCTGGTCGAGGCCGATAACTTCATCTTCCTTGTTGATGCGAAGTCCTCCGCACAGGATGCCTGTAATTTTTAATACAATGATGCTGACGACAAAGGCATAGGAGCCGACAACGGCGATGCCGAATAGCTGAGTCGTGAGAAAACCGGCGTTTCCGGCGAAAAGGCCGTCTGCGCCCGCAGGGTTGATATTTTTTGAAGCAAAAAGGCCGAGGCAAATGGTGCCGATAACTCCGCCCAGGCCATGGATTCCGACGACGTCGAGGCTGTCGTCGAAGCCGATCCTGTTTTTGAAGGTAACTGCTGCATAGCAGCAAATGCCTGCTATAAGCCCGATAATGACGGCTGAGTTGGGAGAAATAAACCCTGCGGCCGGAGTTACCGTGGCAAGACCGGCAATGGCGCCTGATGCCGCACCAAGTGTTGTCGGTTTCTTGCGATGAACCCACTCCACGAGAAGCCACATGCCCATACCGGCCATTCCTGCAAGATGAGTTGATATAAATGCTGTTGCGGCTATGCCGTCGGCCGCCAGGGCACTGCCGCCGTTGAAGCCGAACCAGCCGAACCAGAGAAGACCTGTTCCGAGGAGCGTCATGGGCAGGTTGTGGGGGATGAAGCTTTCCCGGCCAAGCCCTTTGCGTGGTCCCAGGACAATAACCGAGGCCAGAGCCGCCATGCCTGAAGTGAGATGCACCACGAGTCCGCCGGCAAAATCAAGAACGCCTTTGGCTCCCAGCCAGCCGCCGTTTCCCCATATCCAATGACAAACGGGATTATAGACTAAAATGGTCCAGGCCAGACTGAAGATGAGAAACGGACCGAACCGCATTCGTTCGGCAAAAGCACCTGTGATGAGTGCCGGGGTGATAATGGCGAACATGCATTGATAGATCATGAAAACGGATTGCGGAATGGTGGTGGCGTAATGGGAGCTTGGCGCGCTTGTGACATTGTTTAGGGCAAAAAAAGATAAATCACCGATGAAACCGCCGACATCGGGACCAAAGGCCATGCTGTAACCGATATAGACCCATTCGATGCTGATGACTGAGATCATGATAAAGGATTGTAATATGGTTCCGAGGGTGTTTTTACCGCGGACCATGCCCGCGTAAAAAAGGGCCAGTCCCGGGGTCATCAGCAGGACAAGTGCTGCGGAAACGAGAATAAATGCTGTGTCGGCTCCTGAAATCATTGTATGGCTTTCCTCTTCATCGCAATGTGACGGTTAGTGAAAAATGAGAATTTCAGCAATAATTAGCAAAGGGCGTGCCAATTGGTTCGTGTGGTGTAACTGGCTGATTGTATGGGGGTGTTCTGTGAAGGGGAGTTGCTTGGAGATAGTTTAGGGTACAAAAATGTAATATTTGGCGGAAGAGTTTACATAATTGTAAGTCTTGGCTAGCGGATTACCCGATAACGGTCAAATATGATTGAGGCAACCGGTCCATCGGGCCAGGCTTTTTTGAGCCATGATTCGAGATTGCGAATCATCTCGCCCCGTGCCAGGGCATAATGGCGCAATTCATCCACGGGACGGTTGTTGTAGAATTGGTAGATGGTGTCGCGGACATAGGCCTTTTTCTGTTCAGGGAGAGGTTGTCCGGGGTCCAGAAGGAGAATGAGTGTCAGGTCGACGCTGATGATGGCGGTTTCATTGCTCTGGTCGTGTTCAACGGTGATAAAAAAGCCGGGCATCGCCCATTTTTTCCGGTTTTTTTGCGGAAGATCCGGTTTGTCGGGAGCGGCTGCCGCGATTTGAGCTTGAAGAGGTTCGCCGGTTGGTAAGCTTATTGGGTTCTCTGTTGGTGGGGAAACGGGTTGAGATGGTGCTCCTTCCTGGGGAAGAGGCTGGTGGCGTGCAAGCTGATCGGTGGTTGAGCGGAAGAAAAGAACGGAGGTTATGCCGATCAGGGCAACGCCGACTACAGCGGGGAGAAGGATTTTCTGAAATGGCGGCCGGATTTTATACCAATCGCGTATTCGTGCCAGAAAAATCAGTGCGGAGGACGGAAAAGAAAATCTGGGTGCGGTTGCCGGTGCCTGCTCATTTCCTGAAATCCCGTTTATCGTTTTTCCGAAGGTTGTGGCGGAAGCTTTTCCCGTCTTTGTCTCTTCGCTATCTTCAAGAATGGAAGCGAGGTTGATGTCTTGGGCGTTTTCCTGGCCAAGAAAGTCATCCCCCTCAGGGGAAAGCATGAAATCTTCGGCCTGAAATGCGGATTCCCAGTCTCCCCCTAAGTCTTTATCCAGCCCTTCCGGCAGGTCAAAATCAAACAGGTCTTTGGGTTTGGAGTCGGGAGCCATTCAGAGCCTTCAGTTTTGGGATTGGAGAATTGTCTCCTTGGTTGATAATGTTTCCATCATGTAAACTTATCGTTGCTGGATCCTTTTCAGCTCTGTCTGTTAAATCTTCTGAATGCCTCCTGCGGGTAAAATGCAGGATTGGTTTCCCTTTCCGTGAACTACGTGAGTGATCAGCTGCCGAAAACTTTATTTATTTTTTCCCCGAGAGTTTCCGCTGTGAAGGGTTTGACGATATATTGGCTGACTTTGGCCTTCACGGCAAGAATGATGTTATCCTGTTGCGCTTCTGCAGTGACCATGATGAATGGAATGTTACCCAGCTTGGGGTCGGCCCGAACGTGTTTGAGCAGGTCCAGTCCGGTCATTTTCGGCATGTTCCAGTCGGAGATAATCATGTCGATTTTTTCTGATTTGAGGATATCAACAGCAGTGGTTCCATCATCGGCCTCAACAACATTTTTGTAACCCAGCTGCACCAGGATGTTTTTGACAATTCGTCGCATGGTGGCGAAATCATCAACAACAAGCACTTTCATATTGGTATCAGGCATGTCATCCTCTTTGCGTAAAAGGCTTTGTCAAGTCTTGTTAAAATTCTATTAAAAGTGAAAAGCATTACAGATATTTGTAAAGCAACATATTAAAAATATATGATTTTGCAGGTTACGTAAAGTTTTGAATCAGCCTGCCAGCGCTTTTTTCAATTTTGTGCGCAAACGCAGCATGGCTTTACTGTGCATCTGTGAGATGCGTGACTCGGTATAACCGAGAACATGACCGATTTCCTTCATGGTCAGTTCATTAAAATAATAAAGGGAAACCGTCAATCGTTCCTTTTCGGGCAAATGGTCGATGGCCTGGGCGACCAAATCTCTGATCTGGGCAAGATTGATTGCGGCAAAAGGATCCGTGTCGATGCCGGGAAACGGTTCCGGTATATAGTCTTGTGACTGTGAGTCCGTTTTACGTTGCCTGAGAAGCTCGATGTCCAGAAAGGTTACCGATTTTGTTTCGTCCAGCAGTTTGTGGAATTCCTCCAGAGACATATTCAGGTGCGCGGCGACTTCATCATCGGTGGCTGGTTGGCCAAGTTTCTTTTCAAGCTCGGCGTATGCCTGTTCCAGTTCGGTGATTTTGCGCCGGATCGAGCGAGGAACCCAGTCAAGGGAGCGTAATTCATCCAGCATCGCCCCCTTGATGCGGAATTCGGCATAGGTTTTGAACTGCACGTTCTTGCTGACGTCGAATTTGTCGATGGCGTCGATGAGCCCGATGATGCCGCAACTGATCAAGTCGTCCAGCGAGATATGACCCGGGAGGCGATTGGCAAGCCGGGAGGCGATATATTTGATGAGCGGGGTATAGGTGAGGATCAGCTCATTACGCTTGTCATGCGTGAGTTCGGCTGACGAGCTGAAGTACGCCTTGGTGTAATCCTTGAATTTGGGTGACGGCTGTTTATTCATGTGTCGCGAGGGTTGCTCCCGTGCTTCTTGTCATCACTGTCAAGCGCTCAAAAAAATATACTTTTTTGATTATATTATAATTCAAACAGGCCTTGCCAGAAAAATTTAATATTTCCATCGTGCTGCGATGGTACCTCTTCGTTTGCAAGAGCTGCGGCCAGTTTGACGAATTTTTTGGCGGAAGGTGATTCGGGTGCAATTTCAACGACTAAGCGCTGGCTGCGCACCGCCTGGGGAAGCTTTGTATCCAGGGGGATGTGGCCGAGATAGTCGAGGGAAATGGTGCTCAGAAACCGGTCGGCCACAACAGTCAGCTGGCGGAAGACTGCCAGGGCCTCTTTCTCCGACTGGGACGAGTTGACGAGAATACGGAATTTTTTGACATCATGTCGGGTGGAAAGCACCTTGATCAGGGCATAAGCGTCAGTGAGTGAAGTGGGTTCAGGACTCAGAACAATAATTCGCTCCTGGGCGGCCAGAGTAAAATATATGACATTTTTGTTAATGCCGGCGGCTGTGTCTATCAGGACAATATCCGTCTGTTCTCCTAATTCCGACATTTCCGCAAGGAAATAAAGTTTCTGCTCTTCGGTCAATTCCGCCAGTTCGAGGATGCCTGAACTGGCGGGAAGAATGGAAAAGCCACCCGGACCTTTCACCACGATGTCGCGGAGGCTTTTTTCTCCCAGAAAAACGTGATGCAGGTTGTAGCGGGGAGTGAGTCCAAGAAGCACGTCAACATTGGCAAGATTAAGGTCCGCATCAAGGACCAGCACCTTTTTCCCTTTTTGGGCAAGGCAATAAGCAAGATTGACGACAATGTTTGTCTTGCCGACTCCTCCCTTGCCGCTTGTTACGCAGATAACTCTTGGCGACTTGTTGGTGGTGGGGAAGGCCTGGTGGTGGGGTGATTTTTGCCTTGGGTGCATGATTTTTTCCAAAGTGTCTGCCTGGTGCATTGTTGTTGTCCTAATTATATGCCGTTACCGGAGTAGGAATTTTCAGCTTCCATTACCGCCGGCCATCCTTTTTTGAAAAGTCTCTCAAGGAAAGGAACGGAGGCCACGAAAAAATCTTCCGGCACATTCTGGCCGGTGGTGAGAAAGGAGATGGGGATTTCCGCCGCTGCAACCTGCTGGCACAATGCGGCGTAGGCTCGGGTTTCATCGAGCTTGGTGAGGATCAGGCCGGCAGGGGTCAGCGGGGAATAAACCTTGATGATCTGTTCCAGGTCTTCTTTCTTGGTGGGCGCGCTCAAGACAAGCTGTAAATCGACCCGTTCCAAGGGGGAAAACCAGTCGGTGAGTTCATGGATGTGGTTTTCGTCATAAGGGCTTTTGCCTGCGGTATCGATAATGATCAGGTCGCAGTCCCTATGTCGTTCCACCGATCGGAGCAGGTCCATGCGGCGCAGGACAATTTCGCAGGGAATCTGCATGATTCTGGCGTAGGTTCTCATCTGGTCGGTAGCGCCAATACGGTAGCAGTCCATGGAAAGCAGTGCTACTTTGCGGTTTTCCCGGATTTTGTACCAGGCGGCGATTTTTGCCGAAGTGGTGGTTTTGCCGACGCCGGTGGGTCCGGTCAAAGCCAGAATAACAGGTTTTTGTTGACGCTTGAAATCCGGAGGGGCAACCTGCAGTCGGCTGATCAGTTGGTCGCGCCAGCGGCTCACCTCCAGAGGGTCAGGCCGGTTGGCACTGGGGGGAGAGGTGACTGGTGGCGTAGATTTGTTTTTCATCGGCGGTTGAACGCCTTTCTGTCGTAAAATTCCTGCAAAACGCGCGCGAAGGTCATGGGATTCCAGGCTGATGTCTTGCTCGGGCCTCCTGGGGCTCCGGTTTCCCGCGACTGAGGCTGATTCGTGCTTTTTTGGTCGGAATGTGTCGTAGCCGTATATTTTCGGGGTGACTTTCTCCTCTGCCGGACTGGCGGAAGCGGCGAGGGGGACGGTTATCTCTTCGAGATCATAGTCCATTGCCGCCAGGACTTCATATCGCTGATTCGGGGTGCCTGCATCCAGGGTTTTGTTGGCCAGGATGACGGCATTGTGACCCAGCTCTTTTTTTACCAGGGCAAAAGCGGTTTTGCTGTCTGGTGCTTCAAATCTTCGTATGCGCATGAGAGCAGTTCGGTATCGTTATTTTTTCCGGTTTATATCAACGGTTCCCAGTGAGTGTATCTTTGACTGGTTGGTCAGTTCATTATGCGACAATACCACCACTTGGGGTAGAAATCTCTCGATAAGTTTGCGCAGATGGCGGCGCAGCACAGGGGCGCAGATGATAACCGGCTGATAGCCCTGTTGGACGACTTTTTCAGCCGCGTTCTGCAGGGATTCAATGATTCTCTGTCCCATGTTCGGGTCAAGGGCGAGAAAAGATCCCTGCTCGGAGCTTTGCACCGATTCCCTGATGAGATCTTCAACCTGAGTGCTCAGGGTCAGAACAGACAAGGTACCCTCATCGTCGGCAATGTTACTGAGAATGGATCTCGCCAGTTTTTGACGAACGTATTCGGTCAGGATATCCATGTCCTTGCTCATGGGGGCATAATCGGCCAGGGTTTCGCAGATGGTCAGCAAATCCCGTATGGATACCCGTTCACGCAGAAGGTTCTGCAGCACTTTTTGGAGTTTGCCAAGGGGAAGCAGGCCGGGTACCAGTTCTTCCACCACCTTGGGGTGCGTTTTGGCAAGATTGTCGAGGAGCTTTTGCGTATCCTGGCGCCCCAGCAGTTCATCGGCGTGGGAGCGCAGCACCTCTGTCAAGTGCGTCGCCACAACTGTTGACGGATCAACAACCGTGTAACCTGCAAGCTGAGCCTCGTCTTTTTTCTCTTTACTGATCCACAGGGCCGGAAGTTTGAAGGCGGGTTCCTCGGTGGGGATGCCGTCAATCTGCCGTTTGGCTGCGCCGGAATCCATGGCCAGGAAGTAGCCCATCATCAATTCGCCCCGGGCGACCTCCACCCCCTTGAGGAGCAGGACATACTCGTCCGGCCTGATCTGAAGATTGTCCCGCACATGGAGCGGAGGGATGATAAGGCCCATATCCATGGCAAACTGGCGGCGAATGCCGCGAATCCGTTCCAGCAGATCCCCCTCCTGGGATTCGTCAACCAAAGGTATGAGCCCGTAGCCCACTTCAAGCTCCAGTGCGTCCAAGGGCAGAAGAGCCTCCACGGTTTCCGGCGACCCGGGGCGCGGAGCTGTCTCTTTTCTCCGTTCTTCTTCCAATTCTTCATCTGTTTTTTCAACAGCCTGGCGTTGAAAAGCAAACCAGGCCAGAACGCCCATGCCGGCCCCGAGCATGAGAAAGGGAAGGTGGGGCAGGCCGGGAATCAGGCCGAAAAGCATAATGATGCCGGAGGAGACAGCCAGAGCCTGGGGCTGTCGGCCGAACTGTTTGGAGAGTTCTTTGCCCATGCTGGTATCTGAGGCGGCCCGACTGACGATGATACCAGCTGATGTGGAGATGATAAGCGAGGGAATCTGTGACACCAGGCCGTCACCGATGGTGAGCAGGGTGTATGTTTCTGCCGCCTGGCCGATTGCCATTTTCTGGAGAAGAACCCCAATGAAGAGACCGCCCAAAATGTTGATCAACATGATGACGATGCTGGCAACAGCCTCGCCCCGGACAAATTTGCTGGCACCGTCCATGGAGCCGTAGAATTCGGACTGCCGGCTTATTTCGGACCGCCGTTTTTTTGCCATTTCCTCGTTGATTAATCCGGCATTGAGGTCGGCATCAATGGCCATCTGTTTGCCCGGCATGGCATCGAGTGTGAATCGTGCTGCGACTTCGGCGATTCGTCCGGAACCTTTGGTGATAACGATGAAATTGATCAACACCATAATGAGGAAAATAATGAGTCCCACCGCAAAGCTGCCTCCCACCACAAAGTTGCCGAAAGACTGGATGACCATGCCGACGGCACCCGGGCCTTCGTGGCCATGGAGAAGGATGAGGCGGGTGGAGGCGATGTTGAGCGACAGCCGGAAAAGAGTGGTCAGCAAAAGCAGTGACGGAAAGGCGGAAAATTCCAGCGGATCTGTGTTGTACATGGACATAAGGAGTATCACCAGACTTATGGTGATGCCGAGTGACAGCAGCAGATCAAGGATAAGGGTGGGCAGAGGCAGGACCATGATCATCAGGACAGATACCAGGCCCACCGCCACTATAAGGCTCGATGGTTCCAGGTTGATCGCCTTTAATCCCAGTCTGTCTGCTTTTTCCGCCATTTTTGGTGTTTTCGAGTTTAGGTTTATTGTTGCGGGTTTTGGGCGAGGGGTGTGTTTTTGTGGAAATTTATAACGTTCACCCTGCCACCTCTGTTGTTATGCACTTTTCTTCTTCAAACCATACACATAGGCAAGTACTTCGGCAACTGCCTGGAAGAGATTTTCCGGAATCTGTTCGTTTATTTCCACGTTTTTGTAAAGCGCCTGGGCAAGGGGTTTGTCCTCGACAATGGGTATGCTGTTTTCCCGGGCAATTTCCTTGATCCGTTTGGCGATGACCCCTGCTCCCTTGGCCACTATAGTGGGTGCCTTCATGACGGTGCTGTCGTATGTCAGTGCAATTGCCAGGCGGGTTGGATTGGTGATAATGACATCCGCCTTTGGGACTTCGGTCATCATCCGTTTGCGGGCCATCTGCATCTGGATGGAGCGGATGCGGCCCTTGACGTGTGGGTCGCCTTCCGTCATTTTCGCCTCTTCCTTCACCTCCTGCTTGGTCATCATCATTTTTTTCATGAATTGCCAGCGCTGAAAGGCGTAATCTAGGGCTGCAAGAATTGCGATAATGATAGCCGCTTTCAGAAAGATCCAGAAGGAAACCTTGGCATAAAAAACAAGAATGGCATAGGGTTCCTGGTCCATGAGGGGGAGGAAACCGTCAAGGTTCTTCATAATTTCCTTGTATGCCACATAGCCGACAATGACCAGCTTGGCAATCGATTTAACCGTATTGGCCAGGGTCTGCATGGAAAATATTCGTCCCATTCCCTTGATCGGGTCGATTTTTTCAAGTTTCGGCGACATTTTTTCGGTGGTGTAGAGAAACCCGATCTGGGCGTAGTTGGAAGAAAGCGCGGTGATCAAGATCACGGCCATGACCGGCACGGTGAGCACGGCCACCTGCTGCATGGATTCCATGGTGAGAAAAACCATATTGCCGGGGATGATATTGATGGTGTGCAGCTGGGTAAGATAATGGCGCAGCATGTTCAGCATATTTTCCAGGAGGAAGCCGCTGAGCATGTAGATGGTCAGCAGTCCGAGCAGAAGCACGGCGGCGGAAGGTATTTCCATGCTTTTCGCCACATCGCCTTTTTTCCTGGCGTCCTGCAGCCGTCGCCCGGTGGGTTGTTCGGTTTTTTCCTGACCGCTCTGTTCTTCGGCCATTTCTTATCCTCCCAAACCGCGGGCAAGTTGCGGCAGAATGCGTCCCAGCATTTCAAACTGGTTGGTCATCAGGGGCAGAAAGTAGGTGAGTGAGAGTCCTACAAAAATAAGGCCGACACCGATATTGAGTGGCATGCCGACTATGAGAATGGGAATCTGTGGGACTGTTTTGGCTATGATTCCCATGGCCACATGGGAGAAAAAGACCGCAGCTGAGGCAGGAGCCATGATTTTAACGGCCATGAGAAACATGCGTCCCGTTCCCTGCATCAGACCCTCAAATGTTGCCTGGCGGATATGCAGGGTGCCGGGTGCGACCCAGGTAAAGCTGTCAAGCAGGGTATTGATATAGATGTGGTGGCCGTTTATGCTTAAGAAAATAAGAATGGCGATGAGATTCCAGAACTGACCCACTAGGGAGATCTGGGTCCCGTACTGCGGGTCCATGACGCCGGCCATGCCCATGCCCATCTGGATGCCCACCATCTGTCCCGCGATCTGGATGGCGTCGAAGATAAGGCGGGTGAAAACGGCAAGTATCGCGACAAAGCAAATCTCACTGGCGATAAAAATCAGAAACCCGAGCACTGATCCGGGAAGTTGGCCGGCATTGACCGGAACCACAGGAGCAAGAACCAGCGCAGTGGCAAGAGTCAGAAGGATTTTCACCTGGGCGGGGACATTGCGGGAGCCGGTAATGGGCATGAAAAACAGTAGGGGACCCACCCGTATCATGATAATGACAAGGACAAGAAACTGATTGAGGCTCCAGTAAAGGAGAGAAGGATCAACCATGGTTTTTCCTTTGTCACCGGATGATGTTCGGGATACTTAAGAAGAGATTACTGGTGTAATCACTTAATTTAATCAGCATCCATGAAGAGAAGAAGAGAAGCGCCAGCATAACCGCGACAATTTTGGGCACAAAGGTCAGGGTCATTTCCTGAATTTGGGTGGTGGCCTGAAAAAGGGCGACGAGTAGGCCGATCCCCATGCCGACCAGAAGCAGCGGCGCGGAAAGCAGCAGGGTGATTGAAATGGCGTTCTGCCCTAAAGTGACTGCTTCCATCGGGATCATGTTTATACTCCGAAACTTTTTACCAGGGAACCGACGATGAGATACCAGCCGTCGACCAGGACAAAAAGCAATAATTTGAAGGGCAGTGAAACCATGACCGGCGGCAGCATCATCATACCCATGGAGAGCAGGACACTTGCCACCACCATGTCAATGACCAGAAAGGGAAGGAAAAGGATAAAGCCGATCTGGAAGGCTGTTTTCAGTTCACTGATAATAAATGACGGAATCAGGATGGAAGTGGGGACCTCATCCCTGTTGGCCGGTTTTTCCATTTTGGCAATGCCGAGGAAAAGGGCCAGATCTTTTTCTCGGGTCTGTTTGAACATGAAGGAACGCAGGGGTTTGATGCCCGCATCATACGCCTGCTGCAGGTTGATTTCTTCGTTCATGTAGGGCTTGACCGCTGTATCATTCATTTCTTTCAGCACCGGGCTCATGATGAAAAGGGTTAAAAAGAGAGCCAGTCCAATGAGAAGCTGGGCCGGAGGCATCTGCTGGGTGCCCAGGGCGTTACGCAGAAAGGAAAAGGCAATCACCAGTCGGGTAAAACAGGTGGTCATCAGGACGATGGCGGGTGCGATGGAAAGCACGGTGAAAATGAGCAGGATCTCGATGAGCACCGCCACTTTTTTGGGATCCTCGGTTTCAGCAAGGCCGACCTGGACGGTGGGGAGAGTGACGGCCAGGGCCTCGGTGGCAATGAAGAGGAGAAGGAAAGAGATCAGTAGCGGAAAAATCCTTTTCATTTGTCGCCTCTTTTTAATGCCTTGCCGAGCAACGTTGAAAATGAAGCTGCCGGTTGCCCCTCATTTCGTTCGTCATCGGCGAGAGAAATATTTGCGCTGTCCAGCCGGCTGAGCATGGTGATCTGTTGATCCGTCACACCGAGCGCCAAGGTTTCGTTCGCCACCCGGACCACGGCGACGAATTTTTTCGGGGCGATCATTTTCGTGTCGATAACTTTAATAAGCGATCCCTGGTAGACTCCGGATCGGGCAAGCCCCAGTTTTCTGAGCCATATGGATATCAAGAGCATGAGTCCAACCGTCAGGATCAGGGCGCCGAAAACCTTGAGCAGGGTGAGCCCGAGGGAGGCGGCCTGTTCAAGATCGACCACCGGGGTAATCGGACTTGTCCCTGGTTGGTCCGCGCCAAAGGCCGTAGCTGCGAAAATCACCCCTGCTGCAAGTATGGATGGTGTCCAGAAGCGAAGTCGGGCGGCAAGTTTTTTCATGAATCGGATAATCGCCATATGGTTTTTGTATCTCTCGGGGCAATCATTCATGCAAGGCATGGATCCGTTACCCCATATTTTTAATACGATCAGCCTGACTGATGATCTCGGTTATCCTGACCCCGAAGCGGTCGTTGACAACAATGACTTCGCCCTTGCCGAGGAGCTTTCTGTTGATGTATATTTCCACCGGCTCTCCGGCGGCTTTCTCAAGCTCCACCACCGAGCCTTGGGTCAGATGCAGCATCTTGTCGATTATCATGCTGGTTCTCCCCAGTTCAACGGATACATCAAGGGGGATGTCGAGCAGGAAGTCGAGATTGTGGGATCCGGCCGGTGCAGCGGCTGAGACTCCGTTCAATTCATCGAAGCCGGCAGGATGGGCGCCGCCTCCGTTCTGGGAAGCCAGTGCGTCCCAGTCGCCTTCCCCAGCTTCGGAACCGTTATCCGTCCCTTTTTGCGGATTTGCCTCTTCCAGGGCGCTTGCCCAGGCATCGTCCAAAGAATCGTCAGCCATTTTCAGTCTCCATTGTCGGTCACGTGGTTTTTCGTAAAAGCTGTTTCCCCGCTGTCAATCTCTTTCCTGGTCAAACACTTTTCTCTTAATAAGAAAAGCTTTGTTGCCGCGGTGGATGCCGGGGGAGCCCATGTATTTGCGGATGCCGGAGACAAAGGCCGGCATCATTTCGTCTTTTCTTTTGTCAAGTTGGATAATGTCGCCGGGTTCAAGGCTCAGGATATCACCGGCAGGCAATAATGTTCTGCCCAGTTCCACTCTCAGGCCAACCGGGACATGCTTGATGTTCTCCGTCAGAATGCGTTTCAGGCTGATGTCTTCATCGCTCTGTTCTCTCTGGAAGGTGGTCATCAGCTTTTGTTTGACCGATTCAAGATTCGATAGGGGGATGCATGCGGTGATGCTGCCCACCGCGCGGTCCATATCTACCTCGTAGCGGTTGATGATGACCACGTCCTCGGGTTCGCAGATTTTTGCAAACTGCGGATTGATTTCACTGCGGATGTGCTGAACCTTGATCGGCTGCAGGGAATACCAGGCCTTTTCCAAGTCGGTTAGAAGAAGATTGACAATGCGTTGGATCAAGCGTTGCTCGATGCCGGTGAAGTCACGTCCTTCAATCCGCACATTACGGGTGCCGCTACCGCCGAGGAAGCTTTCGACCAGAGCGAAAACGAGTTTCGGCTCAATGACGAAAAGGGCATGACCGCGAAACGGATCCATCTTGAATATCTGCAGGCTGCTGGGAACAGGCAGAGTGCGGACAAAGGCGCCGAATCGTTCAAGTTCCATGGGAACGGCGGTGATGTCGAGAATGCGTCTGAGCGCCGCCGATACAGAGGTTCTTATAGAGCGTAAAAACACATCGTTGATGGCCTCCATGGCCGGCATTTTGACCTGGACGATGCGTTCCTGGCGTTTGAAGTCATAAATAGTGTATTCAAGCGACTCTTCTTCAAGGTGCTCTTCGGGCTCTTCAATGTCGCCGCCGGCAATCCCTTTTAATAGGGCATCAACTTCATCTTGGCTGAGGATCTGTTCCATGGAGCTTTCTTAGTCTCGCAAAAAAATGTTTAAAGATCCGGTGTGTTCGAATTCAGGGGTGTTGCGATATTGCTGCTATTTTCTTGCAATGTCTTACTGCACAACAAATTCGGAAAAATAGATGTTTTTGATTTTGTCCGGTTTTGTGACGCGGCTGAATCGTTCGAGCAGCTCATCTCTGATGCGGAGTTTGCCTTCCGGTGTCATCACCTCTTCAAAAGAGAGGCTGGTGAGCATCATGATAACAATGTCTCGCAGCTTGGGTGCGAGCTTCGTTATCCGTTCCGATGTTTCCACCGTTTCAACTTCGATGCTGATCGTCATTTTGAGATAGCGGCTTCCTTTGGGGTCGGCAAGATTGACGACAAATGGGTCAAGGGGGACAATTTCTCCTACCGCAGGGAGGAGTTCAGCTTTCTGGTCGACAATTTCCTCCATTGGCGCGGAGGGCGGGGGGGCGAGGAATTTGGTGTAGGCAAAAAAACCGCCGCCTCCCAACAGGAGAATGACAAATCCCAAAATGATAAAGAGCATGATTTTTGATTTTTTTTTGGGCTGCTCTGTGCCGTCTGCTGCCTTGGCGTCAACGTCTGCCATGGTGGTCTCTCCCCTGAAAAAAGATGTACCGCTGTTAATAGTGTCTGACCTTTGTCTCTAGCAAATATTATGCCATAGTTGTATTGATTAGTAAATCGATGGTTAACACTTTGTTTTATTTAAAAGAGTTGCTTGCATGTGTCTGAATCGGACAGGGATGAGGTGGGGAATACAAAGGGGAAAGGTCATTTTTCTGACTTCCTGAGAAGTGAAAGTCAAAAATGCGACATGAATGAAGGAAGACGGCAAGGTTCAGCGGCATGAACACCGGTGACAAACAGAGGTATTTGTGGTAAACAAATCGCTCTTTAAAAATAGAAATATTAATCAGCACAATATGAGGAGAGTTGCAATGGGAAAAACCGTTACCGAAAAGATTCTGGCTGACCACCTTGTTGAGGGGGCGATGGGCAAGGGGAAAGAGATCGGCATCCGTATTGATCAGACCTTGACCCAGGATGCCACCGGCACCATGGCCTATCTTGAGTTTGAGTCCATAGGGATCCCCCGGGTGCAGACGGAGTGTTCAGTCTGTTATGTGGACCATAATCTGGTGCAGTCTGATTTCAAGAATGCGGATGACCACCGTTTTCTCCAGTCCATCGCCCACAAATACGGCCTGTTCTTCTCGCCGCCGGGCAACGGGATCTCCCATCAGATCAATCTGGAAAGGTTCGGTAAGCCAGGCAAGACCCTCCTCGGTTCAGACAGCCATACCCCCACCGGTGGAGGACTCGGCATGATTGCCATTGGCGCCGGCGGGCTTGATGTGGCCATGGCCATGGCCGGCAAACCCTTCTATCTGGTCATGCCGAAGATTTTCGGTGTTAGGCTGACAGGCAAACTTTCCCCCTGGGTATCGGCCCGTGATGTGCTGCTTGAGCTCCTCCGGCAGCTAACCGTGAAAGGTGGTGTGGGTTACATCATGGAGTATTTCGGTCCTGGGATGAAAGAGCTGTCTGTTACCGATCGGGCATCGATCACCAATTTCGGTGCCGAACTCGGTGCAACCACCTCGGTGTTTCCTTCTGATGAAAATACCTTGAAATTTCTCAGAAGCCAGGGGCGCGAGGATTGCTGGGTTGAGATCATAGCTGATGAGGACGCCCGGTATGATGAGTTGCTGGAAATCGATATGTCTTCTCTTGAGCCTCTTATTGCCTGTCCTTCTTCACCGGACAATGTCGTCAAAGTGAAAGATGTCGCCGGTAAGCCCGTCTCACAGGTATTGGTTGGTTCCTGTTCCAATTCATCCCTGCGCGATCTGGTGGTTGTCTCCAAAGTATTAACCGGCAGGCAGGTCAACCATGAAGTGAGTTTTGAGGTCAATCCAGGCAGCCGTCAGGTTCTGGAAAATCTGACCGCCATGGGAGAAATGCTGCCGCTGATCCAAGCCGGGGCCCGCATTCATCAGGCAGGTTGTCTCGGCTGCATCGGCATGGGACAGGCACCTTCCACCGGGACCATTTCCCTGCGCACCTTTCCCCGCAATTTCCCCGGCCGCAGCGGAACAGTTAATGATCAGGTCTATCTTTGCAGTCCGGAGGTGGCAGTTGCCGCTGCGATAACCGGAAAAATCACCGATCCTCGGGAGCTGGGTGAATATCCCGCTTTCACCCTGCCTGAAAAATATCTTCCCGGCGACTCCCGTATTGAGCCGCCACTTGCCGATGGCCGTGACGTTGCAATCGTGCGCGGACCCAATATCGCTCCCTTTCCCGCGTTTTCTCCCATCCCTGAAACCTGGCAGGGAACCGTTCTGCTCAAAACCGGGGACAACATCACCACAGATCACATCATGCCCGCCGGCGCCCAGGTCCTTCCCTTGCGCAGCAATATCCCGGCTATCAGCGAATTCGTTTTCAAGGCCCTTGACGAGAATTTCAGCAAACACGCCAGAGAGGCGGGTCACGGTATGATTGTCGGCGGAGAGAACTATGGGCAGGGGTCATCCCGGGAACATGCAGCTCTGGCCCCCAGATATCTCGGTGTTGAGGTGAAAATCGTGAAAAGCTTTGCCCGTATTCATAAGGCAAATCTGATTAATTTTGGAATTCTGCCCCTGACTTTTGCCGATCCTGCCGATTATGATCTCGTCAAACAGGGATCGAAAGTTGTTATTTCCGATTTGCGAAAATTGCTGGAGAGCGGTGCGGAACGGCTTGCGGTTGAAATTGCCGGCCGTAAAATTAATGCGTTGCTCGATGTTTCCGACCGGCACCGGGCGATACTCCTTGCTGGTGGCCTGCTTAATTGGGCCAGGGGAAATTAAAAAAATTGTACCCTGCGTGCCCGCGAACCTGGCAAAGCAGTGAATATGGCTCTTTTGTTCCCTGGTTTACAGGGAATGCAGAGTGTTCAAAAAATTGAACAATGTATATTGTCTTGAAATCGCAGAAGATTTTCGTGAAAGATCAACATTGTGAAAGAAAGTTAAAAAAATTGTATTTTGTCGGGAGATGGTGATGCAGGGAAAGGGAGCGGATTTTCCCTTGCAGGACAAGGGAAAAGAAGAAAATATATATTTTTTTCTTGTGTGGCATGCCTGTTGCTTTAGAGATTAATCAAGATAACAACTCTTATCTCCTTTCTCCAGAAAAAGGCCTATCCTGTCCCCCCAGGATTGGCCTTTTTCGTTTTATGTCACAACCTCCCCCTCAAAAAATCGACACAATCGACCTTTTTCTGCTGGTGAATCTGAAATGAATATATCCTCGACCAGCGTGGCTATCCTCAAATGCCCCCATTACGACAGAAAGGTGATCAAGGATTGTCTTACGGCAATTTTTCAGGCCCTGCCATTTACCTTTGCCGGTGGAGCTTCGATTCTGCTGAAGCCCAATCTCGTTTCCGGAATGGGTCATCGGGGATTGGCCTGCAGTCATCCGGAATTTGTCGCCGCAGCGGCGGAATGGTTTGTTGACCATGGTGCCAGAGTGTCTGTGGGTGATTCCCCTGCGTTTGGCCGGGCGCCGGCGGTAATGGATGCCTGTGGCATATCGGGGAGCCTGAAAGGTCTGCCGGTTCGCAAAATTCATTTCAATAAAGGCCGAATGGTAACTTTGGCGAGCGGACTTGCTGTCAAGATTGCCGATGAGGCCTTGGATTGTGATCATCTCATTAACCTGCCAAGGGTCAAGGCCCATTCACAGACCCTGGTGACCCTGGCAGTGAAAAACTATTTCGGCACTGTCAAGGGATTCAGTAAAGCCATTCTGCATCAGCGACTGGGCGGCAAAGAGGATATTTTTGCCCGGATGCTGGTTGATGTGGCGGAAATCCTTCCGGACGGGGTCAGCATCATCGATGGAATCGAGGCCATGCATCGCAGCGGCCCGATGGATGGCGAGCCCTTTCCGCTTGGAGTGGTGGCCGGGGCGAAAAATCCCGTCGCACTCGATAGTGCGATGCTTGAGGTGTTAGGGGTCAATCCGGAAAAAAGTCTGGTGTGGCGGGAAACCAGACGACGGAATCTTGCCGGTTGGCGGGATGGGGATCTTGTTTATCCGCTTCTGCGTCCTGATGATGTTGCGGTGACGGGATTTGTCGTGCCGGAGAGATTAAAGCCAATCCCTTTTCTGCCGCTTCAGGTTCTCAGAAGCATTTTAAAGCGCATTCGTGCGCAGTTGTGATGCTTTTTGTGGTTCGAGAACTTTTTTGTCATGTGTTGACTCTTTTTTGACAATGCTTAAGATAAAGCGAAGATGCACGGGAGTATGAATTTGTGATATTGCAGGAGGTTGCCTCGTGACAAGTATGATGAAAACAGCCGCCCTTATGGCCGCTTTGACCGCTCTTTTTCTCGTTGGCGGTCAGGCGCTGGGCGGTCGCAGCGGTATGACTTTTGCCCTGATTATGGCCTTGGGGATGAATTTTTTTGCCTACTGGTTCAGTGATAAAATGGCCCTTGCCATGAGCCGTGCCCGCGAGGTGGCCGAGCATGAGGCGCCGGATCTTCATCAGATGGTGAATTTTCTGTCCAGCCGCGCCGAGCTGCCGAAACCGCGGGTTTATATTATTGACGATCATACTCCCAATGCCTTTGCCACAGGACGTAATCCGCAGCACGCGGCAGTCGCCGTTACTCGCGGATTGATGGAGCTTCTCAGTCGCGATGAACTGGAGGGCGTGCTGGCCCATGAGTTGGCGCACATCAAAAATCGGGATATTCTGATCAGTTCCGTTGCTGCTGTCATGGCCGGCGCCATCAGTTATCTGGCGAGCATGGCCCAGTGGGCTATGTTTTTTGGCGGATTTCGCGGCAGCGACGATGAAGGTGAAGGAGGGGGCGGCATACTTGGAGGACTGGTGATGATGATCATCGCGCCCATTGCCGCAACCATTATTCAGCTGGCCATTTCCCGTAGCAGGGAATTCCAGGCAGATGCAACCGGGGCGAGCATCTGCGGGAGACCACATTCCCTGGCCAATGCTCTGGCCAAGCTTGAGCAGGGAAATCGCCGCCAACCGATGGATGTTAATCCGGCTACTGCCCAGATGTATATTGTCAACCCGCTTTCCGGTGGACAGATCGCCGGCCTTTTTGCCACCCATCCCCCCATTCGCGAAAGAATTAACAGGTTGCTTTCCGTTGCCTGAAAGAGGGTGTGGGTTCATCAATGGCACCACGGGTGTTTGAAACAAGATATCTTTACATTTTCATTGGAAAATTTTATCATCACATTCAGTAGCAGACGTTCATTCAATTTTGTGACTCTATCAAACCGGAAGGAGTTTTTTCATGTATAATCTTCAAGGAAAAGTCGCCCTGGTGACCGGAAGTTCAAGGGGAATCGGGCGGGCGATTGCCATGCGTTTTGCCGAAAGCGGCATTAATCTGGTGGTTAATTATGTACGGCACAGGAGGGATGCCGAAGATACGGCCCGTGATATTGAAAAGGCCGGGGTGAAATGCCTTGTGGTCAAGGCCAACGTCGCCAATGATGAGGATGTTCTCGCCATGTTCGAACAGATAAAACAAGAGTTCGGCCGCCTGGATATTCTGGTGAGCAATGCCGCCTCGGGAGTCCTGAAGCCGGTGATGGAGCTCAGTACGAGACATTGGAACTGGGCCATGGATATTAATGCCCGTGCCCTGCTTGTTCTTGCCCAGCAGGCGGTTCCTCTGATGAGTGAGGGGGGGCGTATTCTTGCGGTTTCCAGTCTGGGCGCGGTGCGGGCGGTGGAAAATTACACGGCGGTGGGCGCTTCCAAGGCGGCCTTGGAGTCCCTGGTACGGCATCTGGCGGTGGAGCTGGGGCCTAAGGATATAACGGTCAACACCATCAGTGCCGGCGCGGTGGATACCGAGGCTTTGAAAAAATTCCCCAACCGCATTCAGATACTGGAAACCGCTTTAGAAAGAACACCGCTTGGTCGACTGACGACGCCTGAGGATGTTGCCGATCTTGCTCTTTTTCTCTGCAGTGACTATGCCAAGATGATTCACGGTCAGACGCTGGTTGTGGACGGCGGTTACGCCGTTCGGGCCTGATTTTTCCGATGGTGTGCAAATAATGGCGGGAGGATTTCACACAATTTGCCCCATGATGTTAGCGTCGGCATCGCCCAGGCGCCAGCGCTTCCTGAAAGATCTCGGTCTTGAGTTTACTGTCCAGCCTGCCCTGGTTCATGAAAAAATCAAACAGGGCGAAAATCCCGAAAGTTTTGTTCTTCGCCTTGCCGGCGAAAAAGCGCAAGCTGTCGCTCGGCATAACCCGTCCTCCTGCATTCTGGCTGCGGACACCATCGTGGTTCTCGATGGGGAAATACTGGGGAAACCGCTGGATGATGCTGATGCCGAAAAAATGCTGACAAAAATGGCCGGGAAGTGGCATGATGTCTTGACAGGGTATTGCCTGTGCCGTGTTGCGGATGGACTTCTGCTGCGGCATGTGGTGACTACGAAAGTGCTTTTTCGTGATTTCGGCAGTGATTTGTGTCGCGCCTATGTTCTGACCGGAGAACCGCGTGACAAGGCGGGCAGCTATGGCCTGCAGGGTCGTGGCGGCTTTCTGGTGGAAAGAATTGACGGTTCCTACAGCAATGTCATTGGTTTGCCGGTGGCGGAGGTGGTGGCGGATCTGCTCAGGTTCGGCATTATATCCGCCAATATCGGCGAGTGAACGAAAGGAAAGGTGAGAAAGGCGTTATGGATGAAAAAATGTTTGATCAAGGGGTGAGGCTGGCGCTTGAGTTGGGTATTCGCGTGAAAATCGAGATTGAGGGAGTGGACATCCCCCTTGAGAGTTCTTTTTGCGGGTTTGTTGATAATTATATCATCATCACCCCTCCTTCCCCTTACCATCAGATACAGCATAAGCTTTTTGATGGGGCGGAACTGGTTGTCCGCTATTTTTACCAGGGAACCATATACGCTTTTCAGACGAAGCTTTTCGCCCAGACCGATAAGCCCGTCAAACTCCTTTTTATCTACTATCCGAAGCTCATCCAGAAAAGCGAACTGCGCAGCGAGAAAAGATCCTGCTGTTATATTCCCGCCGTCCTTGAGGTGGCCGAAAAGGAAAATAACGGTACAATTGTCGATATCGCCAAATCAGGTTGTCACTGTCTTGTCCGGGCAAAAAATAATAAAAGGCTGATTTCGTATAAAATCGACGACAAGGTCAAGCTTACCTGTAAATTCCCCGGGGTAAAAACCCCTCTGGAAATCATCGGTGTGGTGAAAAATCTGCGTAACAGCAGATATGAGATAAATGTAGGACTGCAGTTTCATGAGAACACCGCCGAGGTTACCCAGAAAATTATCGGCTGGTATCTTTCCACCATCGAGAAGTTTGTCTCCGCCCAGGAGATTAAACTCAAAATATCCTGAAAATTTCTTTACTTACTGAAGCATTGCCCTGCAAGTAAAAGAGCAGCAGTTCCATTCACAGGAATTCTCGGTTTATTTCGGGGTATTTCGATGGTCACCGCTCTTGCTGGGGATTTGCTGATATTTTCCACTTCTATGGAAAAAGTCGTTCCGCATGTATGGTTGAAAAGATACAATCCTTCGGTTCCTTCTTCATAAAAATGCTGGTGGCCAATAAACGAAATGGATGGATCGGCAAAGAAATCGGTCTGATTGGACCAGCTCTCACCACAACAGGAACATGTTTTGAAGTTCGGTTTGGTATCCATTGTCTGCGGAAAGGTTGAGTTTTTGCACGATTGCCTGGTATTCGTTTAAGAAGCAATTTTGCAATAGTCGAACCATTATCTTGTCGTTTTTTCTCATTCCACATATAACGTAATAAAATTACAGAGGAAATTTATTTTTTCTGATAGTTTCACCCCAAGGCGGTCTTTGGGCATTTAACGATAATGACCAAAGGCAATGGGGGAAATAGCATATTCCTGGTGAAGATATGCCAAGGATCCATTGCTCTCAGCGGGAAGATTAATGCTGAAGAACGACGGAAGTCTGGGTGGCTTCCAGGCGGTTGTGACAGACGGATTTATTGGGGGATCTTGGCTGCGATTATTTTCGCCTCCAGGGTATGCTGATATTTCGCCGGTGTTTTCTGTCCGTCAAGGGAAATGGTGACGTTTTTGCCTGGTTCGACCGTGCCTTTGTGGGTGACGCTGATTTGTCCGGTTGCTCCCTGAGCATCAGTGAAGCGGATCACGCATTGTATTCCGTGCACCGGCAAGGGAGTTGGGTTGGAGAGAAGCAGTCGCATCGTGCCGTCTTTTTCCTGCTCGGCTCGGAGGCGGAGATATTTGGCGGGATTTTCAGGCAGGTCGAGCCGCAGGAAGGAGATATATGCGTCTTTTCCCACCTGGGACTGAGATGAGGCGGCCTTCTGGAAGAATCCTTTTGCATCGGCCGATCTGCCCGATGTTAGTGACATGTCACCCAGTTTTTTGTAAGCGTTTGCCGTCGGCAACAACTTCGTGCTGTGTTCGAGATCCTGTTTTGCGCCCGGCATGTCACCCAGTTTTTCCCGGATAAGGCCGCGTTGGATGTAAAATTGGAAAAAGCGGTTATTCAAACCAAGGGCCCGGTTGCTGCTGTCAAGAGCCTGCCGGTAATTGCCCTGCTGAAAAAATGCCTCGCTTTGCAGGCTAGGGAAAAGGGCTTCTCTTGGTTCAATTTTCATGGCCTCGTCAGCCAGGGCCAGCGCCTTGCGGTTGTCTCCTTTTTTCAGGGCAAGAACGCCGTCGTCATATGCCATGTAGGCTGGGGCGGTTTTTTTGATGTATCGTATTTTTTCTTGGTAGCGACTTTCCCCTGTTTCTCCTCCGGGTTTCAGGCTTTGGGCGGTCAGCTTGTTTTTCTCGACCCTTTCCATGGAAGGGGGATGGCTGGCAAACAGGCCGTTGAGCCAGTTGTTTTTTTTGTCTCCGGACAGTCTGACAAAGGTATGTTGCAGGCTGATCGCGCTCTTTGGGTCATAGCCCGCCCGGGACATGTAGCGCATGCCGTAATAATCCGATTCAAGCTCAGCTTCACGTCCGTATTTCTGGGTGATGATATTTGCTGCAAGCTGGGCGCCGCCCACGGCAATGCCGCCGTAGCTGCTGTCGGATACGGCCACTGATGTGGCAAGCAGCGCCCCCTGCATCAGCATCCCCTTTTCCATGCGCTGCGCTCCATGCCGGGCTGCGGAATGGACGATCTCGTGGCTGAGCACCGCGGCCAGTTCCGCTTCATTGTTTAATTCAAGCAGCAGCCCCCGGTTGATGGAGATTTTTCCACCCGGCAGGGCCCATGCGTTGGGGACGGAGTTGTTGAGCACCCTGAATTCATAAGGGAGGGGGCGATCGCTCACCCTGGCCAGTTTCTGGCCTATTTCGTTGACATAGGCATTGAGCTGGGGGTCAAGAAGATAATCGCCGCCTTCCATCTGGCGCCCCGGTTCATACTGTTCTGTGCCGATGGCGATTTCCTGCTGTTCGCCGACAAGCCCGAGTTCTCTTTCCCCGGTTACGGGATTAATAGCGCAACCGGAGACTAATGCCAAAAGAAGAGAAAGAAAAAGAGAAAGATATTTCATTTGCTTACCATTTGTTTCGACAATAAAAAAAGGCCGCTTATGGGAAGGCGGCCTTGGTTTGCACTATTTTATGATGCTGCAAAGATGAAATCAGACAGTGAGGTCATCCCGCAGGGTTTTTCTCGGGCCGCCATGGCCGGCGCTGCTCCAGTCACGGATGGGGGCAATGACATTCATGGCCTCCGGAGTGCCGATGCGGCCCAGGCGATCATGGATGGACTGCCAGATGCATTCGACATCCTTGTGGATCTCGCAGCGGCCATTGACCGAACCACCACAGGGACCGTTCATCAGGTTTTTCGCGCAACGGGCAACTGGGCAGAATCCGCCGGTCAGATGAAGAACGCAGTTGCCGCAGCCCGCACATTGTTCGCTCCAGACGCCCTGTTCGGCAGAGCCGCCGAAGAAGCTGGTGTTAACGGCTGGATAAACCTTGTCTGAGGGACGAAGATTGGCAATGAAATTCACACCTACTCCACAGGCCATGGAGACGATGGCATCATATTTGCCTTTCCAGGTGTCAATGGTGTCAATATATTCCCGGTCACATTGGCGGACAAGGGTTCCCTCGATAACTTCTACATTTTTGCCTTGTTTCTGCGTGCCCAATCGGAGGAGTGAAGCCAGGATTTCCACTTCGCGTTCTCCGCCGGCGGAACAGACGGTGACGCATCCGCGGCAGCCGAGAACCAGAACTTTTTCGGCATCAGAAACCATGCCGAGGATTTCATTAATCGGTTTGCGTTCGGCGATAATCATTTTCTCTCCCCCTTAAAAGGACAAGGGCCTAATTCGGTGATTCTCTTGTTCATCAGCTGGGCGCTTTGGATGAATTCGGGATGAAAGCCGCGATCCAGATGGAACATCTCTATTCTTTCCGGTTCGACATCAAGCTCGGCCAATGCCTTTTTGATGGCGCCTACTCGCTTGGCGGCTCGTTGGCTGCCCTTGATATTATGGCAGGTGTCAGCCGGACATCCAACAACGTAGACTCCGTCGGCGCCCTCTTCAAAAGCCTTGAGTAGGGTGCTTACCTGGAGTTTGCCGGTGCATACCAGCCGGTTGATGGTGATATTATCAGGCATTCCGTCTTGTTTCAGGCCTTCCCGACCTTCGGCAATGGCCTGCTGGGATGTGTAGTGGCAACAAAATGCCTGTATGTCAGGAGTAAAACTCATTTGCTTCTCCAATACGCTTTAGATGCCGCAGGCGGCGATTAGTTTTTCGTCTTCAGACTCATTGAGTTTGATGGCCTGTGCGGGGCATTCGGCAACGCATATTCCGCAGGCTCGGCATTCCCTAACATTGATTGCAGCCAGGCCTTGCCCGTCTATTTTCGGTATCTCCCATGGACAGACCCGGACACAGGTAAGGCAGGAGACGCAGAGATCCCGTTCCACCCAGGCGGACTTGCCTTTGTCGAGAAGATCCTGGTCGCTGATGATCCCTTGCTGCAGGGCAAGTTCGCGCAAGGCGTTCATGATATCGGCAAAGCGGACGTCCTGAGGGCAGACGAAAACGCAACTCCGGCAACGTGAACAGAACCAGAGCAGGTTGGAGCGAAGCAGTCTGTCTTTCAGGCCCATACGGATCATGTGGATGATCTTTCTCGGGTCAAAGTCAGGTATTGCCTGACTTACGGGGCAGATTCCGCTGCAGGCTCCACAGGAAAAACATCGATTCAGATATTCGCCACCTGGGAGGTCGGTCACTTCAGCGCTGAAGGCGGGATTGATTTCTTTACTGGCGATTCCCATTATTTTCCTCTCGTTGAAATGCAATAAATATAAATAAATATTAAAATTGTATCTTTTGCAACAGTGTGCGGGCCAAAAAAGCAACAGGTATGCTACTCAAAAGAAAATGATTTGTCAACCTTACCTGTTGCGGAAAAAGTAAATAACCAGCCGGTATTATGGGTATTTCTACGGGGCGAAATGCCCTGTCGGCGCTATACGAGCAGGCGGAATTCGCCCTTGCCGAGAAGATCATGCAGGTGGAGCATGCCGACAAGTTGGCCAGATTTGTTCTGTACGGGCAGGATGGTGACTTCGTAACGCTGCATGATGGAGAGGGCGTCGGCGGCGAGAAGGTCTGCTTCGATTGTCTTCGGGGAAGGGGTCATGACGTCACGGACCGTCATTTTTGCAGTATCCACCGGTTGCGGTTTGCTTATCAGTCGCCGCAGGTCGCCGTCAGTGATGATGCCGCAGAGTTGAGTTTCGGCATCAATCACAAGGACCGCCCCCAGGCTTTTTTGGTTTAAGGTTTCAATTGCCTCGCGCAAGCTGGCGGAGCTGCTGACGAGAGGTATCAGGGAGCCGGTGAGCATCACTTCCCGAACTTTCACTTTCAGTCGTTCGCCAAGGCTGCCGCCGGGGTGATTTCGGCGGAAATCACTGACGGCAAACTGTTTTTTTTCAATGAGTACGACGGCCAGCGCATCACCCATGGCAAGTGCCGCCGTGGTGCTCGCCGTGGGGGCAAGCCCGAGGGGGCAAGCTTCCCGCGGCACTCTGGCAGAGAGGGACACATCCGCGAATCTGGCTAGGGTGGAGTTCTTGTTGCCGGTCAGGGCGATGGTTTTTACCCCTCTTTTTTTCAGCGTGGGCAGCAGCATCACGAGTTCGGATGTTTCGCCGCTGTAGGATATGGCCAGAACCACATCGTTATGATCAACGATGCCGAGGTCGCCATGCATGGCCTCGACCGGATGGAGGAAAAATGAGGGGGTGCCTGTGCTGTTCAAGGTCGCGGAGATTTTCTGGCCGATGATGCCTGATTTGCCGATGCCGGTAATGATGATGCGGCTCGGGCAGTTCATGATCAGGGCAATGGCCCGGTTGAATTCTTCGTCGATCTGGTCGATGAGGGAGGCGATGCCGTCCGCTTCAATCTGCAGAACTTCTCTGGCTAAGGTAAGGGACATGATCTGCGTTACGCTCCGCATCCTGAGCAGAGGGCGAGTTTATGGAAACCTGTGTCCGGTTCAACCGGATAGTGGTTGTTGAAGCAGGCCAGGCAGAAGTTTTCAGCCGGCATGCCGGTTGCTTCAACCAGTCCTTCCAGGCTCAGGTAGTGGAGGGTGTCCAGTTCCAGATACTTGCGGATTTCGTCAATTGATTTGTTGGCGGCAATGAGCTGATCCTGTGAAGGAAAGTCAATTCCGTAGTAGCAGGGATAACGGGTCGGCGGGCAACTTACCATCATGTGCACCTCCTTGACTCCTGATTGGCGCAGGGAGCGGATGCGGCTTCGACCTGTGGTGCCGCGGATAATGGAGTCCTCTATGATGATTACCCGTTTTCCCTTCAGGAAAGAACGAACCGGATTGAGTTTGACCCGGACGGAAAAATCCCGCATGGATTGGGAAGGCTGAATAAAGGTGCGACCGACATAGTGGTTGCGGATAACCCCCATTTCCATGGGGATTCCGGATGCCTGGGAGTATCCGAGAGCGGCGTAATTGCCCGAGTCGGGAAAAGGCATGACGAAATCGGCGTCCACATTGCATTCCCTGGCGAGGATCTGCCCCATTCTCTTACGACAGGAGTATACGTTGAGGCCGAAAATATCACTGTCCGGCCGGGCAAAATAAACATGCTCGAAAATGCAGAAGCTGGATGTGCATTTTTCCTGAAGGAAAAAGGATTCGATGCCGTTTTCGTCAATGATGATCACCTCGCCGGGTTCCACATCCCGCAGATAGGTGGCCTCGATAAGATCCAGCGCGCAGGTCTCGGATGCAACAACATAAGCGCCGTTTGACTTTTTGCCCAGACAGAGAGGTCGGAAGCCGTTGGGGTCGCGAACGGCCACCAGTTTGTCACGGGTCATGAGCAGAATGGAGTAGGCGCCCTTGATCCGGCGGAAAGTTTCGCCGATGGCCTGCTGGAAGGGCAGATGGCTCATTGAGGCAAGGAGATGGACAACAACTTCACTGTCCATGGTGGACTGAAAAATTGATCCATTCTGCTCCAGTTCATCTTTTAATCTGCGGATATTGACCAGATTGCCGTTATGGGCCACGGCGTAGACGCAATCGCGGTGCCGGGCGGTAAAGGGCTGGGCGTTAACGATAGTCGACGTGCCTGTTGTTGAATAACGGACATGACCAACCGCCATGTGGCCGTTCAGTCGCAGCAGGTTTTTTTCGGTGAAAACTTCGGAAACAAGCCCCATGGCTTTGTGTTCAAAAATCTGTTTTCCGTCGCTGGTGACAATGCCGGCGCTTTCCTGGCCGCGGTGCTGCAGGGCGTAGAGCCCGAAATAGGCGAGTTTGGCGGAGTCAGGGTGCCCGAAGATGCCACAGATGCCGCATTCTTCCCTTGGGCGCGATGAGGCTGCTTGAAGAGCCATGTCTTTTCCTCTTTTTCTCAGAGCGGTTTGTAACGTTTGTAATGTCGGAATATCAGCCTGCGGTCAGTAAAGTAATGTTGTGACGATATGCTGGGTGAAAATAGTTTGCTTAAAAAAAAATTGTTACTTTACCTTCATAGTAGCAAAAAAGAAATGATTTTTTGGTGCGATACACTGGTGCGGGGATTTTTTAAGTCCTCCCGAACACGCAGAAAGCGATGGCGAAAATTTTACCCCTTTTGGGCGGTGGATTAATATCCGGATCCTCTTTATTCCTATACATCAATGCTTCGATTGATTTCAATCTTGTGTTTCTTCAACCTCTTCCACAGGGTTACCCTGCTGATGCCGAGTGTTCGGGCTGCTTCAGATTTGTTGCCGTCCGAGGCCTTCAGGGCCTGCAGCAACCGTTGCCGTTCATCTTCCGTCTTGTTGATCCTGGATTTGACAAGCGGGATATTTAATATTTTGGGATGACTGGCAAAATGTGAGGGGAGGTGACCGGGGAGAATGAGCCCCCCGGGGCAGAGGACATATGCGTATTCGATGACGTTGATCAATTCTCTGACGTTGCCGGGCCAGTTGTAATGATTGAGGAGTTCCATGGCTTCCCTTGATACGCCCTTTATCTCTTTACCGGTCTTCAGGGAGGTTCTTTCAATGAAGGCTTCAATCAGCAGGGGGATGTCCTCTTTTCTTTCACGCAGGGAAGGTGTGTAGATGGGGATAACGCCGATGCGGTAGTAGAGGTCTTCCCGGAAAAGGCCTTCTTTGATCAGTTTTTGCAGATTTTTGTTTGTTGCGGAAATGATCCGCACATTAATGGGGATGGGCTGATGATCGCCGACCCGTTCTATTTCCTGCTCCTGGAGAACGCGTAGAAGTTTGGTCTGCAGAGAATGGGGCATGTCGCCGATCTCGTCAAGAAAAATGACTCCGCCGTTGGCCGCCTCAAAACGACCGATGCGGTCTGATGCGGCACCGGTAAAAGACCCCTTGGCGTGGCCGAACAGTTCGCTTTCCAAAAGGTTGTCGTTTAACGCCGCACAGTTGACTTTGATGTATGGTTTATTCTTTCTGTTGCTTAACCTGTACAGCGCCGAAGCAATCAGTTCTTTGCCGGTACCGCTTTCACCGTAAATGATAGCCGGTGAATCCGATTGAGCCGCACTTCTTGTGAGGTCGAATATCTTGCGCATCATGGGAGCATTGCCGATTAGCCCCTGGAATCCGTCTTCGTGGTGCAGATGGCGCTTCAGGAAATTGATGACCCTGTCCTTTTCCTCAAGGACGCTCAGGTCGGTGAGGTTTTCCACTCCGGCCAGGATATTGCCGTCATCATCTTTTAAAATGGCGGCATTTTTGAAAACAGAAATCAGAGAACCGTCCTTGCGGCGAAATGAGCATTTCAGGCCTCTTACCTCTCCTTTCTGGAAAAGGCCGCAGAATTTCCCCTTTCCCTTTTGCTTCGTACCGAAACAGGAGTCGCATTCCAGGACATCACATTTTTTGCCGATTAATTCTTCTTTTGTATACTGCAGCATCTCTTCCAGGGCTTTGTTTATATAAAGAATTTTGCCCGATGAATCGATCAGCATGAGGCCTTCGGTCATTGTTTCGATGATTTTGTTGCCGTTCTCACCGGAAAACAGGTCAAGCATGGTCTTTCTCCAATTGTCGAATATTTTCGATATTGTAGCATGTGTTAATCGTTAACGCACATGTTAATTCGGTGTTAATTGTGTTAATTGGTGAACGTTGCATTTTGTCTGCCGGGAAAGATTGATCAAACGAATGTTTTGTGTAACATCTCAATATGTCTAGTAAAATTTTTATTTCTTTTTTTTATTTCTTCTGGCGTCAAACTTGCTTTTTTGAGGGGCGGAATCACTGGAAGGGGTGATTTTTTGAAATTGTTTGATCTGCTGAAAAGTTATTGCGTGCCTGTTTCCGGCATAAAACATTCAAAAATCAGGAGGGAATTGGAAGTATGAAAAAGTACAATGTTTTGTTGTCACTGTTTCTGGTGGCGGCATTTGCTGCCCCGGGTTTCGGCAATGCCGATGAAAACCATAAGGGAATCAGCGGGCCGTTTGCCACACCCATGGATGTGACCAAAAAATGCCTTGAGTGTCATGAGAATGCTGCAAAAGATGTGATGGTAACTTCTCACTGGACCTGGACTCTGGAACAGAATGTGCCGGGGCAGGGCAAGGTGCAGAGGGGCAAGAAAAATACCATTAATAATTTCTGTATTTCCATCAACTCGAACTGGCCGCGTTGTACAAGCTGTCATATCGGGTACGGCTGGAAGGATGCGAGTTTTGATTTCAGCGACGAAAGCCGGGTGGATTGCCTTGTCTGTCACGATACAACCGGAACATATGTGAAACCTCCCGCCGGAGCAGGTATGCCGGCAGGATTCACCGGAAAGCCTGGCATGGACAAGAACCCCGTTGATCTGGTGACGGTCGCCCGGAATGTCGGCAAGCCGGGCCGGGAGGATTGTCTCGGTTGCCATGCCAATGGTGGCGGCGGCAATAATGTCAAGCACGGCGATATTGACCAGTCGCTGATCAAGCCGACCAAGGAAATCGATTTCCACATGGGAACCGACAGCCTGAATTTTTCCTGTCAGGAATGTCATTCCGGTTCAGGCCACCACCTTCGCGGCAATGCGCTGCTTGTTTCTCCGGCCGGCAATAATCCGGTCTCCTGTACCCAGTGTCATGATGAGAAACCCCATACCGAGGCACTCTTGAACAGTCATGTGGACACGGTTTCCTGCCAGGCCTGTCATATCCCTGTCTTTGCCAAGAAGGATGCCACCAAGATGAGTTGGGACTGGTCCCTGGCCAGGAAAACGACAAAAGAGCAGGCCGAGGAAAAAGATGCCCATGGTCACGCAGTTTTCTTGGCAAAAAAAGGGCGTTTCACCTATGAGGAAAAGGTTGTGCCGACTTATGCCTGGTACAACGGAAGCGCTGGTGCTTACAGATTGGGCGACAAAATTAATCCGTCCGAAGTGACGAATCTGAACTATCCCCTGGGTGATATCCATGATGCCAATGCCAGGATTCACCCTTTTAAGGTGCACACGGGCAAACAGATTTATGATACCAAAAACAAATACTTCATCACCCCGAAAATTTTCGGCTTTGCCGGTGACGAAGCAGCGTTCTGGGAAACCTTTGACTGGCACAAGGCTTCCGTTGCCGGCATGAAGGAAAGCGGTCTCGATTACAGTGGTGAGTATGGCTTTGCCGCCACCGCGACGTACTGGCCGATTAATCATATGGTTTCCGCCAAAAACGAAACAGTTGGCTGTCTTGATTGTCACGGCGAAAAAGGGCGTCTGGACTGGACAGGCCTTGGCTATCAAGGAGATCCAATGGTTACGAAGGGAGGGGCGCGGGCAAAAAAATAATTTTCACATTGCCCTTTACGGTTTGATTGATATGATAAAGTCGGGTTCCTTGTTCATGGAACCCGACTTTTTTGTTGCGTAGGCTAGAAATTCAAGAGGGAGACAATATGGCTGAAAATGTAGACGATATCACAATTGATTATGAAGAGGATGGCGTGTTGATCGTCAAGGAGATTGATAAGGTTATTCTTTCCAAAGGGGCCTGGTCGACGATAATTTTTCGTTACCAGCAGTTTGACCGCAAAAAGGAGGAGTACAGCGACGATCGCTATACCATCCGTCGGTATAGAAAAATAAGCGGATCCTATCAGGCACAGGGAAAGTTTAATATTTCAAGCAAAGAACAGGCGCAGAAGATTGTCACCGCCCTGCAGGGTTGGATTGTCTGATCAGGCGCTTGGCTTCAAAGGGGTAAAGTTTTTTTCAGGAGAATGAGGATATGAGAAAGATTCTGAGTATTACGGCAATCAGTATGGTCGCCGTAGCGTCCAATGGCTGGGGGGCCGAGGGCGGTGATCTGGAAAAACAGGTGCGGGAACTGGTCCGTCAGAACAGGATGTTGATTGAGAGGGTGACTGATCTGGAGAAGCGACTGGAGATTCAGGAAAGCCCGGCGAAAAGACACTACGGTCAGCCCGCAGTTGTCGACCAGGAAGGACAAGCCGGGGAGGTGGATGAGGATGTTGCCGTCCTTGGCTCTCAGGAACAGGGGCAGGTTGCGGAAGAGCCGGGTCCGTCGATTCTTGGTGATCTGCGGGATCGCGTCGAGCTTGGCGCCCTGGTTGAGGTTGAGTCAAATATAAGTGAGTCGTTTGACAATGAGGATGCCGGGGATATTACCCTTGCCACGGTTGAGATAGGGCTTGACGCCCGAATCTCCTCATGGTCTGACGCCCATCTTGTCTTTCTTTATGAAGGTGGGGAGGAAGATGAGCATGTGCTGCTTGACGAGGGCACCATTACCCTTTCTGATTCGGAAAAAATACCTGCCTATTTGACGTTGGGGAAAATGTATCTCCCCTTTGGTTCATATGAAAGCAATATGATTTCTGATTCGTTGCCTCTGGAGATCGGCGAGATTAATGATACCGCCGCTCTTGTCGGCTTTGAGGCACGAGGATTCTCCGGGGCGATATTTGTTTTTAACGGGGACATCAATGAAACCGATAAGGAAGATACGATTGACGTTTACGGTGCAAGCCTTGGGTATGTTCATGAATGCGAAAGGCTGTCCTTTCGTGCCGGGGTGGACTGGATGAATAATATCGCTGACACCGATGGGCTGGGTGATAATCTGTCGGAGCGTGAAGTTGATGATGCGGATCAAATTGACGATTATGTCGAGGGGGTGGCCCTCCATCTGCAGCTCGATTATGGTGCTTTTTCATTCATGGCGGAATACGTGGCCGCACTTGATGCATTTCAGTCCGGCGAGATCGCTTTTGGTAACCGCGGAGCCGAGCCCGAGGCATGGAGTTATGAGATCGGCATGACCTGTCAGTTGCTTGATCGGGAAACCGTGTTCGCCCTGGGTTACCAGGGAACGGATGAGGCGCTGGCGTTTGAGTTGCCGGAAGATCGCTATCTCGCGGCGGTCCGTATGTATCTTTTTGAAAACACCAGTCTGGCCCTGGAATATCTTTACGATAAAGATTATGATAAATCCGAGGATGGGAGCGGGAATCATGCTCATTCCGCCACCATGCAGCTTGCCGTGGAGTTTTGATTTCAGGCGGAATGTTTTTTGGGGAAAAGGAGGAGATGATGAAGACCGATTACAGGATTGATTATATCAGCCTGACTGCGGCCCATTTTACCACCTTTCCCCAGACCCCGCAGAGTGAGAAGATTCTCCAGGTGAATTACAGCGATCAGGCAGACCGGGCCCAGTCCGTAAAATCAGCTATCGGCAACAGAGCGCGGGAAAAAGCCGCGGCCCAGGTGACAGAGGGCGGGTTCAGTGCTTATATTTAAGTACATGCTTATAACACTGGGGAAAGCCGCATGCTGTTGCCTGGAGAGTGATTGTTCCCGGTTACATCTGAGGAAACATTTTTTCTCTTGACATGGAGAGGTGCGGCAATTAAAAAAAATCGCAAAAGATTTGTGGTGAGGAACCCGATATGAAGTTCTGGTGGACGAAAAAAAAATGCTCCCGGCACGGCGGAAAATGCGGTCCGGAAAACTGCCTGAAAAAATGTCAGGCATTGAGCGACATTTCCCCTGGAAAATGTGTGTGCGTTAAAAGGCATCATTCCTGTGGAGCGGTTCGCCAGAGGCTTCTTGATCTTGGCCTCATCCCCTCGGTAAAAGTCAATGTGGTCAATCGTGCTCCCCTCGGCGGAGCAATCCATCTGCGCATTGGAGAATCCAATCTTGTTCTCAGTACGTCCGAGGCCTCTTTGATAGAAGTTGAAGTCTGATCTCGTATCTTCTCTTTTTCTCTACATTTTCTCTCTTTCCCCCTTTGAAAAAATATTCAGATAAGCTAGTTTGTGTGGTATGTTGAGAAAATAGCTGGACGATTTTTTCTCGGGCCTAACCAATCAGCTTGAAAACGCTTCTTTGAGCGGAATCTGTGTAAACGGAGATGAGTGGGGTATGACGGATGTTGCCGCAGAGCAGGAACTGTACCGGGCCTGCCGGATCATATTTGGGTCTAATCTTGACGTATCACGGGAGTTTCTTGAGTATCTTCAGCTTTCCGGGGTGAAAAGCGCTTTCCGTAAAAAGGCGATGGAAACTCATCCCGACCGTTTGGCTGGACAGGATCAGTTGACCAGAAACAAAAGCGTCAGACTTTTTCATTCAGTCAAAAATGCCTATGAGCAGTTGACCCGCTACGTTGATGCCCGTGAAAAAGGTTTCCGTTTCCCGGGCCGCCACTCACCAGCAACCCATTTGAACTCTGTCTCAAAAAACAACGGACGTCAATCCAAGTCCCACCAGGAATCGCCCCCATCGGCAAAACGCAGCTTTGCGGCAAGGCAAACCTCGCATCAGGCTTTTTACGGGCGGAATCTCTATCGGGGACATATTCCTGAACGCGGGCTTCTTTTCGGGCAGTACCTTTATTATGCGGGGCAGATATCCTGGCAGGATCTCAATCAGGCCATCTTGTGGCAGAGGACGCAGCGTCCCCGCCTGGGAGAAATTGCCCGGGAGCGCGGCTGGCTACGCCGGGAAGATATTCTGCTTGTGTTGCGCTCTGCTTCCCGGCTCTCTCATGTTTTTGGCGAGCAGGCCTTGCATCTGGGCCTCTTGACCCGCGCCCAGCTTCAACTTCTCCTCTTTGAGCAGAAACGTCGCCACCGGAGGATAGGTGAGTTCTTTGTCCTCCACCACATACTGACCCGGTCGCAGCTCCTGGCCCTTCTTTCAAGATTTAACCGACATAATGCGATACATATCCAGTCCCGCAGATTTTCAGCACGATAGTGATTTATAACAATCTCATATACCTCATTGTCATTATTTTCATCCTTTCAACCAATAGTGTGCCGGAAATCCCACAATTCGGCCCCTTGCCGGTTTTTTTGCTTTTTTCCCTGAAAGGATCGGCCTATTTTCTGGTGACCAGGATCCTGTTCCACAGAAAGCGGATCACCCAGGCGGCGGATTATTTTTCCGCCGAGCAGAAGCTTTCCATTATGGCCATTACCTGGCTTGCGGTCGATGTGTATTTTCTGGACTGCCAGTATTATTTTGCCATGATCCCGGGCAGTAGCCTTCTGCCGATTCTGGTCAGCGTCTGTGGTATCCTGCTTTTTTTCTTCTATCTCAGCATCTTGTGGATGGGGGCGAGGAGTCACTATGGCCGCATTTTCGGACGCGACTATTCTGCCTCATCATTTGTCAAAATCAATCTGAAAAACAATATCCCCATTATTCTTCCCTGGCTGCTTCTTTCCTTGCTCGCCGATCTGCTCATGCTGCTGCCCTTTCCCGGCGTAAAATTGTTTTTTCATTCCGCCTGGGGGGAGCCGCTTTTTTTTCTGGTATTCTTTATCTTGCTTGCCGTCGTCCTGCCCGGCATCATTACCCGCCTGTGGGGTTGTCGGTCCATGGAGGCCGGTCCGGTCCGCAGCCATGTTGAGGCATTCTGCCAGAAACTGCAGCTGAAATATGCCGATATTCTCATCTGGCCCCTGTTTGAGGGGCAGGTGTTGACCGCCGGGGTTATGGGCATGAGCAAACGTTTTCGGTATCTGCTTTTTACGCCGGCGTTGCTTGACAGTATGACAGTTGAAGAGGTGGACGGGGTCATGGCCCATGAAATCGGCCATGTGAAAAGATACCATCTGCAGCTTTATATGGTTCTTCTGCTCGGATTCAGTCTTATCGCCCAGCTCGGCACCTATATTTTCATGTATCTGTTGTTGAAATCCGATTATTTTTATCAGTTGACCGCCTTTTTGGGCAAAAAAACCGACGCTGTGCTTATTTTTTTCAGTTCATTTGGTCTGCTTGTCCTGCTGATTCTTTATTTCCGGTATGTGTTCGGATTTTTCATGCGAAATTTTGAGCGCCAGGCGGATCTTTATGCCATGGAGAGTCTTGGCAGCAGCAGCGGGATCATAAATGCCCTGGAAAAAGTTGCCTGGCTCTCAGGCGACATCAGGGATCTGCCCAGCTGGCACCATTTCGGCATTGGTGAACGGGTTGAATTTCTGCAGCGCTGCGAGAAAGAGCCGACTCATATTCGCCGTCATCACCGTAAGGTCTATGGGGCATTGGTGGCATATCTCGCAGTTCTCGTGCTGACCGGGTTTACCCTGTGGAAAATGCCGAGTGATCTGCTGGAGCGGGCGCCGCTTGACCATCTTGCCAAGCTGTATCATGAAAAAACAGTGGAAGAGCCGCAAAATCCGCTTTGGCTGCAACTGCTCGGTGATCTGCAACAGGGAAGGCATCATTATGGGGACGCGATCAACGCTTATAAAAAGGCTTTGGATTTGGTCCCGCAACATCCGGAGATTCTCAATAATCTTGCCTGGATATTTCTTACCGCAACAGATCTGAAGTTTCGTGATCCGCAAACAGCCCTGATGCTGGCCCGAATCGCGGCTGAACAGCGACCGGCCGGATACATTCTCGATACCCTGGCCATGGCATACTGGCAGAATGGATTCCCGCAAAAAGCGCAGCAGGTGGAGAGGGAGGCCATCCGGGTTGATCCTGAGCATCGGCATTATTACGAAAAGCAGATGGAGCGATTTGGCGGGGCGGCGGAGGAACCAAAATGAACGGAGCCGAAGAGAAGCAAAGAAACGTGGATAATGGCCTTGTCCTGCTTTATACGGGAGACGGCAAAGGGAAGTCATCCGCCGCGTTTGGTCAGGCCTTACGTGCTGCCGGCCATGGCATGAAGGTGTGCATTATTCAGTTTATCAAGGGGAAATGGCAGACCGGCGAGGCGCAGAGTTTTGCCCGACTGTCCGACAGGGTTGAGTTTCATGTCAAGGGCGGTGGTTTTACCTGGCTGAGCGAGGATAAGTCAGCGGCGATCCGATTCGCCAGGGATGCCTTTGATTTTGCCGGGGAAAAAATCATGAGCAACCGTTTCGACATGGTTGTGCTTGATGAGCTGACCTATCTCATCACCTATGGCATGGTGGAGGAGAAGGATGTGCTGGACCTGATCAGGCATCGCCCCCCCGTTCTGCATCTGGTGATCACCGGGCGGGGGGCAAGCGAGAGTTTGATCGATGCCGCAGATCTTGTTTCCGAAATCAGGATGGTCAAGCATCACTATGAGAAGGGGATTCCCGCCAGGAGGGGAATAGAATTTTGACCGTTACGGCGGGCATGGCTTATCTGTCATTTTCCGGAACAAGGGCAACCGGGGTGGCAAAGTCGAGCAGGCGCAGGTCATGACCGCTGATTAATGCCTGACCGAGGATTACTCCGAAAGAGTGTGCTTCCTCAAGCTGTTTTCTGGCATGTCCGTATCGTGGATAATGTTTGCCGATGAACTTGGATTTTTCCGGCGATTTGCCCGCAAGTTTCAGGAAAACCCCCAGTGTTCGCCAAGGCTCCTTGCTTGGGTGAGTGAAAACGATTCGGTTCATCACGATTGCCCCGTTTTTATGCAGCAACTGGCGCAGGCCGAACCAGTGCATGCGCCAGTACCCACGGCAGGATATGAGGGGGATGACCTTCTGGCCGGAAAAAAGCCTTGTCCCGTCCCGGTCAAGCAGAGAGAGGACCGGCCCGCTGGGATGATAGGACCAGGTGGGTCCGGCAAGGATGATCAGATCATACCTCGCCCGGCACTTCTCCGACAGGGGCGCAATGAGGATACGCGCCCTGAAGAAGGTGACCAGCATCATTGCCACGGTGCTCCGCACTGACCCGAAGGGAAAGCGGATGGGCCTGGTCGGTCTGAGCCGTTCGATGGTCACCGATATGCCGGTCGTTTGTAAACCGCTTGCCAGTCGGGAAAGCAGATTGCTTGTCTGCCCGCTTAGGGAAAAGCAGATGATCAATATTTTTTTTGGTGCTGATTTTTCCATGGCTGAGAATAGTACCCCATGAAAAGGAATTTTTCATTATGGAAAAAACGTATGATGTCGTCATAGTCGGTGCCGGGGTTTCAGGGCTGGCCGCTGCTCATTTTCTCAAAAAGCAGTCTCCCGGTTTGCGTGTTCTGCTGCTTGAGCGGAGCGGTCGGGCCGGGGGGGCCATCCGTTCTTTTCGGCAAGACGGTTTCCTTGCCGAATGGGGTCCCCACGGTTTTCTTGATAATGCTCCGGAAAGCCGTGAAATTCTGGAGGATACCGGTCTTTATCAGGAGGCGCAGCAGGCGCCGCTGGGAAATTTTCACCGTTATGTTTGCCATCGAGGCAGGCTTGTGCAGATCCCGCAGAAACCACAAAAAATTCTGGTCACGCCACTTCTTTCCCCCTGGGGAAAAATCAGGGTGTTGGGGGATTTGTGGATCAAACCTGAACCCCGGGACCAGACGATCGGCCATTGGGCGGCAAGGCGTTTCGGCAAAGAAATACTGCCACTGGTTGATGCCGCTGTTACCGGCAGTTTTTCCGGTGACTTCAATCGTCTCAGTATCGATGCGGTGATGCCGGGGGTGCGCAAGCTGGAACAGGAGCATGGTTCCTTGTTTCGCGGACTTTTCAAGAAGATGAAGGCGGCAAAATCAAAGGTCAAGGGACGGCTGCCTGCCATGAATAATTTTCCCCAGGGGCTTGAGCGTCTGGTTGAGGTGTTGGCCGGAGAGAAGGACATCATCTTCAACGCCGGGGTCTGCGGACTGACCAGGGAGAATGCAGGGTGGCGTCTGGTAACGGCTGACAGGGAGGTGCAGGCGACACATCTTGTCATGGCCCTGCCGGTAAACAGCAGTCTGCCTCTGCTGGCCCCTTTCGGAGCGCCGCCCTTGACGGAGGTGCCGGTCTCGAACATTTGCAATGTGGTGCTGGGTTATGATGATAGTGCCCGGGTGCCCCCCGGGTTTGGTTATCTCGCGCCCGAGTGCGAAAAAAGGTTTACCCTGGGGGTTCTTTTTTCGTCGCACATGTTTCCCAATCGTGCCCCGAAAGGGAAGGTGCTCTTGGAAGCGTTGGTGGGTGGGCGAAGACATCCGGAGCGGCTGGAACTGTCTGATGAGGAAATTATTGCATCCGTCTGCCGTGATATTTCCCAGTTGATGGAGCTTCCCGAGAAACCTGTCTTTGCCAAAGTTCTCCGGCCATCCGGAGGAATACCTCAACTTGAGATGGATCACCCGAAAATGCTGGTCTACCGCAGCGAGATAGAAAAGAACAACCGGGGGCTCTATATCTGTGGTTTCGGTTGGGACGGTATCGGTATCAACGATATGATTAAATCGGCCAAAAAAGCGGCAACTGCAATCAGTGCCGGTGGCCGGGGGCATGAAGGAGAGGCGCCGGTGAAGCCGGTTTATTTTTAAAAGCCGGAAATTTACCGTTTACAGCTTACGGTTTATCGATTTCAGGATTTCAGAAAGAAAATATCCTATATCCGGAAGCCGTAAACTGTAAACATATGGCCGAATTCCGGCGCAAAGAGTCAAACTGGAAGTTGGCTGAGCAGTCGTGATCCTTACAAAAATTTTTTTTCCAGCCTGTCCTCAAGGAGTTCCACCTGGCGTCTGAGGCTCGTGTTTCGTATTCTTTTGTCCGTAATCGTCCGGATGGAGTGAACCACGGTGGAATGATCCCGGTTGAAAGCCTTGCCGATATCAGTCAGGGGCATATCCGTATACTTTCTGGACAGATACATGGCAATCTGTCTTGGCAGGGAGATGGACTGCTTGCGGGTTTTTGACTGCAGCTCGGCAACGTCGATTTTGAACTGGCCGGCAATGAAATCCCTGATAACAATCGGAGAGAGTGTCCTGTTCTGGCCGATAATGTTGGTCAGTGTTTCCTTCAGCATGCCGAAATCAGGTTCTGCGTGGAGCAAAGCGCATTGGGCCTTGAGGCTGACAATGGCGCTTTCCACCTGACGAATGTCTCCCCTGATGTTTTCCGCAAGATAGGCCACCTGATCCTCATTTAAACGCAGGTTGCTGATTTCCGCTTTGCGACGGATGATTTTAACCCTGGTTTCCATGGTGGGGGGATTGATGGTCGTAACCAGACCGGATAGAAATCGGGAGCGTATGCCGGAATCAATGTTGGGTATTTCTCTGGGACCCATGGAGCTGGTGAAAATAATTTTTTTACCGGTCTCAAGAAGAATATCAAGGGCCTCGGAGAGTTCCGCCTGGGTCTTCAGCCGTCCAGCCAGAGTATGGACATCTTCAATGAGGAGAATGTCACATTGTTTGTGATATTTGTTCTTGAATTCATTCATGGTGTTATTTTTGATATTTTTCACCATTTCAGATGTCAGTTGCTGGGCGGAAAGGTAGTTGAGCCTGGTTGACGGTTTGTTCTCAATGATGTGATGGGCAACTGCGTGGGTCAGATGACTTTTGCCAAGCCCTGTGCCGGCCTTTAAATAGAGACAGTTGCCGAAGGATGTATCATTCATGGCGATATCCGTGCAGGCGGAATGCGCCATGGAATTACAGCTGCCGACAATGAATTCATTGAAGGTGAAGCGTGGATGCAGGGTTCTTATTGTTGATTTCACCATGGGAATATCCGGCAAACGCAGAGGCTGGCTTGGAGACGTGAGCAGGGTCTGCGGAGCGGGCTGTCCGTTTGTCTTGAAGACAATTTTTAGATCGTTCCGGTGCAGAAGGTGCAGGGCGTCATGGATCGGTGCGCTGTATTTTTCTGAAACCCAGGAACAGAAGAAATTGTCCGGGCAGATAAGCTCTAAGGTAGAGCTGTCTTTTTCTTTTCCTGATAATGGGGCAATCCAGAGCGAATATGCGGTTTCTGGAAGTTTTTCCGATAAAATTTCTTTAATTCTGTCCCAGAGCATGAATGTTCCCGAGGTCGTATGGAAATAAAATGAATAAGGATTAAATATAAGGATCAGATGAGGAGATCGTTTCGTTTGAGTTAGCTTTTATAAAAAAAAACGGTCTGCTGTCAAAGACGGTTCTGCGTGATTTCCGGAAATAAAAGTTAGAGTTATCAACAATCTGTATTCCCTTGCAAGACGGGGAAAGACGGGTGTATGTGCTCTAACCGCCAATAAAAACGCGTTTTTTTGCACTGCCGGGTAAAAGGCTGTGAAATCAGGGGTTGGGGGGCGTTGATGGGCTATGTTGTGGTATTTAATTGTTTTCTGAATATATCTTTTTCTCGATTTTCCTCGTTTTTCCTGATTAATACTCATTTTTTTCTAACTGCCCGAGACTTCATGGGTATTTTTTTTCCGCCATTTTTTCTGGCGGGAACAGGGTAAAAAGAATGGATGGTTTTATTTTTTTCATGGGAGTGTTCCGACGTTGTGTCAAACAGGGGCAATGTGTTGGAAAAATGACGAAAAACGAGATTTTTCAGAAGAAACTTGTAAAAAAATGCCCTTTTGGTAGAATGAAAAGTTCAAAAAATGACATCATTGGTCCGGCTGTCTTCTGCGTTTCCAGTCGGAATGAAGATTCGCTTCACGTGAAAAGAAACGGAGGTCAACATGTATTCGTGCCCGGCAAAAAAAGTTTTATCCACAGAAGATGCATCCCATTTTAGGTCTTTTTCCCTCAGTAATTACTGCAAGATCCGTCAGATTCATCATCTTACCCAGGAACAGCAGTTCGCCATTGACGTTGTTGGCCGTGTTCTTCCTTTTAAAACAAACAGCTATGTGGTCAACAATCTGATTGACTGGGACAATGTTCCGGATGATCCGGTCTTTATCCTTAATTTCCCCCGGAAGGAAATGCTCCTGCCTCACCATTTCGAGCAAATGGCCGCACTTGTTGGAAACGGCGCTTCTCAAAAAGAAATCAGCGCCTGCGCCAATCAGATTCGGTTGGAATTAAATCCCCATGCCGCCGGCCAACTTGAACATAACCGGCCGTCGTTAGACGGCAAAGTGTTGCAGGGCATGCAGCATAAATACAAGGAAACGGTTCTCTGTTTTCCCAGTCAGGGGCAGACCTGTCACGCCTATTGCACCTTTTGTTTCCGTTGGCCCCAGTTTGTCGGCAACGATGAATTGCGTTTTGCCATGAAGGAGGCGGATGATCTGGTGCGCTATGTGGCGGCTCATCCAGAGGTGACGGATGTCATTCTGACCGGGGGGGATCCCCTTGTCATGCGAGCCGGAATTCTTTCCTACTATCTCCGGGCGTTGATTAACGCCGACCTGCCGCACCTGCAGACCATCCGCATCGGTACCAAGACCCTTTCCTATTGGCCCCAGAGGTATGTGAGAGATAAAGATGCCGGTGACCTGCTTGGCCTTTTTGAGGAGGTTGTTGCCGCAGGAAAGCATCTGGCGATAATGGCTCACTTCAATGTCCCGCAGGAGTTGGGGACAGCCATCGTTCGGGAGGCGATCAGCCGCATCCGCTCAACAGGCGCCCAGATCCGCACCCAGTCACCCCTTCTTCGTCATATCAATGATACGCCCGAGAATTGGATTCGGTTGTGGAAGGAGCAGGTCAATCTCGGTTGTATTCCTTATTATATGTTCATGGCACGTGACACTGGCGCCCATCATTATTTCGGTCTGCCGGTGCATCGGGCCTGGAAGATATTCCGTACCGCCTATAAACAGGTGAGTGGAATTGCCCGTACCGTTCGGGGGCCTAGCATGTCTGCCTTGCCCGGTAAAGTGCAGATTGTTGGTGTTGCGGAAGTTCAAGGGGAAAAGGTTTTTGTTCTGCAGATGCTGCAGGGACGCAACCCTGACTGGGTGGGGCGGCCCTTTTTTGCCGCCTATGACGAGAAGGCGACATGGCTTGATGAGCTGCGGCCGGCTTTTGGGGAAAAACAATTTTTCTTTGAGCGCGATGCCGATTATCCCCAAGGGGACAGGCTCCATCTCGTCTGATCTTTTCAGGAAAGGGCGTTGCTGATGGCAGCGGCGAGCTGATGGACGGTATAGGGTTTGCGAAGAAAACCCGAAGCCCCGAGTTCAATGGCTCGTCGGACCTCGGCGCTGGCTGAAAACCCGCTGGCCAGCAATGCTTTCTGGCCTGGACGAATGGCAAGAATTTTTTCATAGGTTTCTCGTCCACCAATGCCGGGCGCCATGATCATGTCAAGGAGCACAAGTTCGGTTTTGTTGTCTTTCATGAAGGCAACCGCCTCTTCTCCGTTCATGACTGTCCGGGGGGTGTAGCCGAGCCGTTTGAGCATGCTTGAGGCAATCATGCGCTGCTGTTCGTCATCATCCACCACCAGGATTTCCTCTCCATGTCCGGTGACAATGCTTTCCTGTTGAGCCTGTGAGGGAGGTTTGATGGTATCCTTGCTTGCCGGGAGTTGGATTTCAAAGGTCGTTCCTGACGGGCTGCTTTCAGCCTCCACCATGCCCCCATGTTCCTGTATGACGTTCCATACCACGGCAAGCCCGAGACCTGTGCCGCTTCTTCCCATAACTTTGCTGGAATAAAACGGTTCAAAAATCCTTTCCAGATCCTCAGTGTCTATTCCCTGACCATTGTCGCTTATTCGGAGTATGATTTTGGGTGAAGCCACCAGGTCATGAGCCGGTTCAACTGAAGTGGAAATGGAAATTTTTCCAGGTCCGTCGATGGCTTCGGCGGCATTGGTGACAAGATTCATCAGTGCTTTGGTGATCTGCACCGAGGAGCCGGTCAGGAGAGTTGGGCTGTCTGTCAGGTCGGTTTCATAGGAAACTTGCGGATAACGTGTACGGAGCTGGCTGAATTCCGGGGAGTTCATGTACTGATCAATGACCCTGTTCAGGACGACAGGGTCCTTTCTCTGGGCAATGCCGCGGGCCACGGTGAGCAGGTCGTCGACAATGGCAGCGGCCCTTTTGCCTGCCTGTTTGATGATTGTCAGAGGTCGTCGCATGGGGCTGTCTTCCGGCTGGTCAAGAAGAAGCATGTCAGGGTAGGAGACGATGCCTGCCAGGATGTTGTTGAGGTCGTGGGCAACACCCCCCGCCATCATGGCAATAACTTCCATTTTCTGGGAACGATGCAGGCGTTCCTGCACTTCCTGTCTTTCCAGCTGGGCCATCTTTCGTTCGCTTATATCAAAAACGATGACATGAAACGCCTTGCGGTTATCGTCCCAGTTAATCATCTGGCCATGGATTTCATACCACTTGTCATCCGCTTTCCTCTCGGTGGTAAATCCGCAACTTTGCTGACCCGGTTCAAATTGATCCCCTCGGTCAAGACAGCAGGCACAGATGCCCCCATGGCTTTTTTCGCCGAAAATCTGATAGCATTTGCTGCCGACAATATCACCGAAACGCTCGCGGGCATAACGGTTTGCGAACAGGATTTCGTGGGTGGCAAAATCCGACACATAGACGATATTGTCCAGTCCGTCGACTATGCCGGCAAAACGGCGATAGGCGTTTGCTAAAGCCTCCTGGGAACGTTGCAGTTCCGCTAATGTCTCCTGTTTTCGATAAACATTGGCAGCGAACAGAAGAACGGCCATGATGGTGCTGATAATAAGGGCGATTTCCATTTGCCGGTATTGTTTTTGTTTGGCGTCGGCGATGGTTTCGAAACGGGAGAGGCTCTGTCTGCTGTTAAAAAAAAGCTGGTTGGCATTTTCGTTCATGCGGACAAAGCTGGGAGACACATTTTTGAGAAAGTCTTTGATGGCCTTGATCGCCCCTTTCCATTCGGAAATATTTTCTTGCCGCTGCAGCTTGTCTCGGTTCATGGCCAACCTGAGCAGGGTATCGGTTTTTTCGGAGATGTCGACAAGTTTCGGGCGAAGGTCGATGATTTCGAGAATGTATGTTTCATGTCGGCTCGGCTGGTAATGGACGGTTGTGATCATTTCATCCCGTTCCGGAAGATTCAGCGGCAGATGAAAATCGATGGTGCCGCCACTTTCTATGATACGCAGCGATTGGTTGACACGGGCAAGTGTGGCAAGGATATTGTCGTGAAGCAGTTGTTGTGTTTCCGGGTCGGTTGATGTGGGCAGTCGATAGAAAAGGGCTTCCACCTGGCGCAGGTCGGCAATGATCATTTCCCCGATGGCCATGCGGTTATGCTCGTTTTCAGCCTGGATCTCCAGTTTGTCTTTCAGATTCGCGAAAAGATTGTGCTGGAGAATCAACAGGCTGAAGCCGGTGAGAAAGATCGCCAGCAGGACGTAGAGCCCTTTCCCGGATATTGAGGAGGAAGTGGACATGGAGTCGAATTCTACTTGAAGCCGTGGCGGGCAAATATCTCCTTTCCCTGATCCGAGCCGGCAAGAGTGAGAAAGCTGCGGGCGATGTCAGGATAGGGGGAGAATGTCAGCAGTCCGAGGACAAGTTTATGTGGGGATGCCATGTCATCATCAAGGGGCAGCGCATCCATGAACTGTTTGTTTTCGTCCCAAAGAGCGGTGGCATACCAGTTCAGGACAAGGTCGGCTTTCTTTTCATGAATAGCCTGGACCATTCCTTTTGAATCGGCGGTCAGGTAAAGGGCATTTTCGATGGCTTGCTGGTAGAGGCCGAGTCGATTAAGAATCCGTTCCGTTTCTTTGCCGATGCTGCCGTTTTCAGCCGAACCAAGGACAACCCGATATTTTTTGTCGATCAGATTGCGGACATCGGCGGTGATACCCAGGGGATTGCCTTTCTGAACCATCAGCGCTGCACGGTTAAAACCGACATCAACGGTTTCTTTGATTAATCCCTTTTCCAGGCAGATTTTCATGTACGATTCCGAGCCGGGAAGAAAAAGGTCACCCACCATGTTGGTTTCGATGCTTTTCAGCAGTGCACCTGAGCCCTGTTTGGTGATTTTGATTGTACAGTTATGTTTCTGTTCGATGATTTGCGCTATTTCCTGCATGGGGCGGATCATGGTGATACCGCAGTAAATCAGGAGTTCTTTTTTTTGAGTGGCCTCTTCCGCCTTCTGGCAGCCGATGGTAAGCATGAAAGAGAACAGCGTGAAATAAAAAATAATTTTTTTCATGTATCAAGCCTTTGTTGACCGGTGAATGAAAAAGAGCAAGCTCTGTCTGACTGAAAGTCCCTCCATGATACTGGGTGAGTCGCTGATCTGTAAATATACTTATAACGATTAATGTACAAAAAATGGTGACAATGTACAAGCCGGGTAAAAATAAGTTTTTGAGAAAGATAATTTTTTGCGTTTTGAACAGGCAGGTATTACCATTTAAGAAAATAAACGTTAAGGAGCTGCAATGGAGTTGAAAAGTAAAAAAATAGAAGAACATCTCATCATTCAGGAGCCTTTTTATCTGGTTCAGAAAAATGAGTTGACCGTGGCCATGGCTGCCTACACGAATGGATTGCCGCTCTTGTTAAAGGGACCCACCGGCAGCGGCAAAACCAGATTCATGCAGTATCTGGCCTGGAAGCTGAAAAGGCCACTCATAACAGTTTCATGCCATGATGATCTGTCCACCAGCGACCTGGTGGGTCGTTATCTGATCCGGGGAGGGGAGACATTCTGGGTTGATGGACCCATGACCCTTGCGGTACGTCACGGTGCCATCTGTTATCTCGATGAGGTGGTGGAGGCCAGGAAGGACACCACGGTGGTTATTCATCCCCTGGCGGATGACCGGCGGCAGTTGGCCATTGAAAAGCGCGGAGAACTGCTCAACGCCCCGCCAGAGTTCATGCTGGCGGTTTCCTATAATCCCGGTTACCAGTCGGTGTTGAAAGACATGAAGCAGTCGACCCGGCAGCGTTTTGTCGCCCTTGAACTCAATTATCCCCCCCCGGAACTTGAAACGAAAATTGTCGTTCAGGAGGCAGGAGTGGATGAAAAAATGGCGGCCGCCCTGGTGAGAATCGCTGCAATGACACGCGGCCTGAAGGATTCAGGTCTGCAGGAAGGAGCGAGCACAAGACTCCTGGTCCATGCGGGTCTTCTCGTCAGGGACGGTATCGAACCCCGTGATGCCTGCAATGTCACCATCACCCAGGCCCTCACCGACGACGAGGAAATGGTCGGCGCCATCAATGAAATGATCAGCTCGGTTCTTTAGGACAGGCTTATGGGAAATCCACTTGCAGCAAGACTGCATGGCGTCATCCCGGAACATGAGCTCAATTCCTGGGAGCGGGATGACCTCCTTGAGCAGTTGTCCGGTTACGACCGGCAGCGGGAAGATGTTGTGCTGACCCAGATTGGGGTTTTGTGGCCGGTCAGCCATTCACTTTGTTTTGCCTTTCTGGAACAGCTTGATGCCGGACTCGCCTGCCTTGATGAAAAGCAGCTGCCTGAATGGGTCAAAGGCATTCTGGCCGCCTATGAATCAGACGGTCTCCGTGCCGCCCGGGCCTATATGGAAGATGTTGAACTCAATTTCCTTTGCCGACTGCGGGGGGAAAACGGTCTGACCTTGGTCGAGGCCCAAGGGAAGCTTCTTCATTATGTGCGTGGTCTTGCAGGGAAAAATTTGCAGATTGAGCCTGCTGCATTTGTTGCAACCGATACGGAAACCATTTTTTTACCCAGGGAAATAACGATTTTTCAGGACAAAACGGACAACTTCCGGGTATTCAAGCTTCTCGCTTCCTTTCAGTGGGCCTTTATCCATCAGGATCTTTATTGCCACCGACGCAGCACACGAGCCGCCCTTGCCGGAAGTGGAAAGAATGTGGTGCCAACAGATCAACAGGCTGATTTGCTTGACTTTTTCCTGAGACAATTCCCTGTCCCTGAACTGGCCCGTGACATTTATCATCTGTTGCAGAGCGTGCGTGCCTCTTTTTTTCTGAAGTCATATCTCCCGGCTTTGATGCGGGATGCCCAGCCTTTTTTTGTTCAGCAGTTGCAGGAGATGTCTTCTTCGCCTCTTCCTGCCGGAGCGGCGGCTTCCCTCCATGAAGTCCGCTTGTGGCTGCTTGCCGCTCTTGGTGGGACGAAGTCTGCGTTGCCGGTGGGAGCGCCGGGTCGGATTATTGAAGAACTGCAGAGTGCTATAAGCGATATGGCGGAGGTTTTTTCCCTGACCGCTGAGCTGTATCATGTGCTTCGACCCGAGTCAGAGGATTACACTCCTCTTTCCCCGCTGCTTTTCCAGGGTGAACTGAAGCCGCAGGCTGCGAACCGGGCAAGACTTGTCCGCAGGGCCGCACAGAAACAGAAATTTATCGATGGGTTGGCAGCAATTCTTCCTCTGGAAACCGGAGAAAAGGAGCAAGCCAGGGATGAGGTGCCGGAAAAACGGCAACCCGCGGCCAATGTTCTGGACAGTGGGGCAAATGTAGCGCCCATGCAATCCCAAAGCGGGAAGGAGGAAGACCTGGAAAATCAGGATGCCGGCGAACCCCGTTTCATCTGTCTTGATGATGAAAAGCTTGATCTGCCCGAGGAATTAAAGAGCCTGGCTCGTGAAATCGAAGACGATCTGGGCGGAATCCCCGCTTTTTATATCGCCAGCGCCGGCATGAAAGCCGGAAGCAGGGGCAAAAACCCCATGACGAGTGCCGAACAGGAGGACGGGAACGGTTTGAGTGGTGAATTGCTTTATGACGAGTGGGATTACCGCAGGCAGGGTTTTCGGAAAGACTGGTGCCATCTGATCCGGAAAAATATTCACCCGGTCAAGGGGACATTTGTCGGCAACACCCTGGCCACGTATCGCGGCCAGATCATCCAGTTGAAAAGGCAATTTGAGATGATGCAGACCCGACACCGGTTTGTCAAGCGGCAGCGGGATGGCGATGAAATCGATGTGGACGCCTTGATCGAGGCATATGCGGATGTGAAGGCCGGGCATGCTCCTTCCGAGCGGTTATTTGTCAGGCTCCTGCGGGATGAACGAGACATTGCCGCCCTTTTTCTAGTGGACATGTCATCCTCTACGGAAGGCTGGGTGGGGACTGCCCTGAAAGAGTCGCTGGTGTTGCTGAGCGAGGCGATGGAGGCCCTTGGCGACCGCTATGCCATTTACGGTTTTTCCGGCATGCGGCGAACCCGATGCGAGGTCTATCATGTCAAGGATTTTGCGGAGCCTTATTCGGATGAGATAAAAGGGCGCATTGCCGCCATTGCACCCATTGATTATACCCGCATGGGTCCGCCCATCAGGCATTTTACCGCAGAGCTGGCCCGATTGGACGCCAAGGTTCGACTTCTGATAATACTGACCGACGGCAAGCCCGAGGATTATGATGATTATAAGGGCGAGTATGCCATTGAGGACACGCGTCATGCCTTGATTGAAGCCAAGGTGGCGGGTATTCATCCATTCTGCATCACCATAGATCGGGAGGCGCAGGATTACATGGCCCACATGTTCGGAAAAATCAATTACACCTTTATAGATGACGTGCGCAAGCTTCCCCTGCGGGTGCCGGAAATATATCGGACCATAACCAGTTGAGGCACGGCTACTTGTCGGTGTCGACCAGATAATCCTTCAGCTTTTCCAGCAGGGAATCGGGTAATTCTTCACCATACAGAAAGGCTTCTGCCTCTTCTCCGGTAATCTGTTGTTTCACGTCAATCGGCAGAGAGCGAAGTATTGCCATTTTCTGCGGATCTGGTTTTCTCTTGTGTTGGTTTTTGTTATCCATCTGTCGACTCAAAAGGTGATGATCAGGTAACCGTTGTCCAGGTAATGCGCCATGGAAGGGTGGCCGGCGATATGGCCAACCAGGGGGAGTCCTTCAGCGAGAACTGCGTCGGTCACGTTCATCTTGGCGGAACACGCCTTGCAGACGGCGGCAATAAGCCCTTTTTCCTTGGCCTTCAGGTAAAGGGGATTAAGCATATGTCCTTCCTGACTTATAACCGGTACGAGTTTCACCGCCTCCCCCTCTATCACTATTTTTCCTTCTCTGGCATGTTCATGCAGGTCGATTGCGTTTAACAGAACATGGATAAAACACAATGGATCGCCCCGAAAGGCAAAGAGAATGGTTTTTTCTCCCATGGCATGCTCCTTATGTTGTTTCCGGTATCAAGACGGTGATGTTTTTGTGACAACGTTTTTTCGGAGTCTAGCAGGATTAGCAGCTGATGGAAAGGTTCTTTTCGAGAATCGGGGGATGAAAATGCATTTGCGACAATGAACAGACTCAGGAATGAATTTCAGGATAATTTTTTTCTTGAACTGTGATGACAGCGCAGAACTCTCGAGACTGCTGCGCTGCCATAAGGATTCTATGGTGGAGAATAATGGGAAGGGATGGTCTGTCAGTGTAAGGGACAGTCGTCAAATGCGGCACTGCGCACCGTCCTTTTTTGTAGTTTGGCAGGCATCTTGGGTGCTGCGGGTTGAGGAAGAACAGCGACTCACCAGTTGCAGTCTACGTGGTTGGCTCCAGTCAACCTGGGCTTGACAATGACAGTGAGTCTCGGCCGGGCAGGTGGCAGCCATCCAGCAGGGGACAATGTGCAGCAGTTTTTTGAGACCGGGAATGCTCAATTTTTTTTGGTGGATCATCGACCGTAAACACTTTGTCCACAAGATGTCTTTTTGGGAAAACATCCATCGTGTCTCATGGAAGACTGGTTTGACAAGGCCTTCAGACTGATATTTCCGCAGGGTCTGCGGGTGCACATGCAACAGTTCAGCCGCCTCTTTCAGGGAATAAACCGGTTGATCAGATACGGAATGTTTTGTTTTCAATTTATTGATGCCCACGACTTCTCCATGATATTCGATGGATTCTGCTGCCATTCGATTCATAACCATCACTCCCTTCATGGATCCCTCCTTGCCGGCGTTGGTTGTGCCGGCGTTTCATGATGACTTTACTCTGACCTGGACAGGAGTGGCGGTTCCTGTAAGGTTTTTGCATGACAAGAATTTTTTAGGTTCGGCGGTTGACAGGGTGGGTTGTTTTGCTTGCCAACCTGTAATGTCTCAGAAATCTATCAATTTGAATTTCGCATTCGCTATTGTCTTAAAGCACACATTGTGCCATCAAGCGGCATGATGTGCGGTTGAGAAAAAAGCAAATAATATCATATCGTTATTTTTGAGTGGGTGAATTGGCCGTTTCTTGGGTATGTGTTGATGTGGGTAAATGACCAGTTTTGGGTGGGTATTTGCCCCATTTTGGTGAATGCGCTCAGCGCCAGGCGACAAAGTGAAACGATTGATTTGGAGTTGAAATTAGGCGGCAAGGAGGAGAATGGCGCAAAGAGCGAGCAGTAATCCGCAGATTTGCTGGAGGGTGAGGGTTTCCTTGAGGAAGATCGTGGCCAGAAGGACGGTAATCAGAGGGTAGAGGGCGGTCAGGCTCACCACCACGGAAATTTTCCCCTTTTGTGCGGCGGTGAAGAAGAAAAGGGTTCCCGTCATGCCGGCAATACCGGTCAGAAAGGCATACAGAATACCCTTTGGGTGATGCTGTGGGTGAAACCCCACAATGAAAAGGCTGACCAAGCCAACCAGAAGCGCTCCGGCCACCTCGTAGATGAGAGCGCTTTGGGGATCGATGTAGCTGACGGCGATTTTAGGGAAAAATCCCCAGAATCCGTAAAGGAGCAGGGCCAGCAAAGCGGAGAAAACCCAGTTGTCCATGCCGGTTTCTTTAGTCGCGGAGACGATACGGGAGGTTATCTGACTCCCCAGATGTCCAGGGGGCCCTTATCGTCAAGACCGTAAGTTGTGTCCGGCGTATAGATGATGACCTGGTTGCCCTCGCCTCGATGGATGACGGTTTTGGTCAGCCGGGAATACCAGACACCCAGTCTGTTGCCGTGCCCGTCATCGATGACGGCGCCATGATACATGTTTTTGAACCGGTACTTGTTATCGATGCGCTCCATCCATCTGACGAGCTGATCCGGGGTGATGTCGATTTTTTTCCAGAGGCTCGGCGCCAGTTGGTAGATATTGTCCAGTGCCATAATGGCATCCGGTTCCGCATCCGGGCCAATATAGTAGTAGCTGTGGTTGTCAAGAATCGTTCCGGACTCGAAAAGCTCATTCACCGCCATCTGAAAATCAAAGCGTCCGTAAGTGCCTCCACCGCAACCGGACAGGAGGAAAAAAGTAGCAAGGATCGCTGCAAAAACAGGCATTCGGAAAAATTTGGTCGATAGTGGTATGCCAGGATGCATGCTTTCTCCTTTCAAGGGAAATTTCATTTCTATTTCTGTAAAATAAGAACTGTTGTCAAAATCAAAATCCTTAGTTTCTTCTTTAAGGTAACCTGAATTTTATGCGGGAGGCCGGATCGTATGGTTTGCGGGTTTCAGTTCCACCAGGGTGGCGCCCCACCCGCTCCTGTCTTCATGGGCAAGTCTGAAGGACATGACTTCCTCCATCCCGTCCAGAATGGAATGCACTGTTCGCAGCAGAGTTCCTGTCCCTTTGCCGTGTATGATGCGAATCTGCAGCAGATTTTTTTGGCGACAGGCGGCAATGTAGTCGGGGAGCAGGCGCTTCAACTCGCGTGGGTTGAAAGTGTGCAAATCAAGAATGCCGTCAATGGGCAGTTCGACCGGATCAAGTTCATCATTCATTTGGTTGCAATTTAGTCTTCAAGTTTTGCAGCACTGAAGGATATGCTACGGTGCGAATGTTATTATCTAACCTATAAGATACGGTATAAATGAAGAAACTGTCAATGAGCTGGATTGGGATGGGGGAATAAATTTACTCTGAGTGGGAATTACTGATATAATTTGCTGAGAAAACAGGCTGACAAGAGCGATGATGGATGTAGGTAATTCGCTGCAGCCGTGGGTCGTAATGGAGGAGTGTTTGAGATGAAGGACGAAAATGCAAATCAGAGAATTCTGTTTCTCGGATCAAATGTCAAGATCCGTAATCTGCCGATAAAGGAAGTAAGTCTTATCGAGGAAGGCAGCCTGCCCGCCTATGGTTATAATCCAGGTGATTTCGTAGAGCTTCTCGCCGGCAAGGTGGCGGTGGAAAACGGTCGTCTGGACCAGACTTTGACCTGGCTCGCCTCGTATCTCACCGCAGGAAACCTGACCCCGCACATCACCACCATCACCTATGGTGAACAGAAGGATATCTTTCAGGTTTTTCGCAAGCGGCAGCGACCGGAAATCGACAAGGACCATGGCTGGTTCATGGTTCATCAGATTCTTCCTTTTGCCGGACGCGGCAAGGACGAAACGGCCTTGACCGTAACCGATGAAAACCGGGAAAAATTGAGCGGGCATGACGGTATCCTGGTGATCGACGACGGCGGACGTCCGCCGCAGATTGCCGCTGAGTTGAAGGAGCTGAATCCGGATGCCTGGGTGATTGCCATGGGCATCAGCGTCGCCCATTGGGCCGACTGGGCCGGACATTTCGGAGAGAATTTCGTTCTGTTCGGTCGCCTCTCGGATCTGGAAACGACCCGTATGGAGATGGACAGTTCCGTAGTATGGGAATCAATTGTCGCCATGGCGCTGCGCGCTCTTCGCTCTCCCGAGGTCGGTATATGGGACGAACGGCTGGGGCGTTTCCGTTGTCACACCATGATCGAGATGTTCCCCCACGGTCTGCTCTACGTCAGCCCGGACAGTGTTTTTTTTCGGCACAGGGAAGGGAGTCTGCCGGAAAAGAGTTCACCCCGGCAGAAAGGATCGGTGCCTGCGTATGATACCATGGTCACTTCAATACTGGCCATGGACTATATCCGACTGGGGCGGCTCGTCGGAGGCCGCAGTTATTTCTGTGATTTCTCCAAGCGAACCCTGCTGCACTGGCAGTTGCTTTATGAAAACGGTTATTATTTCAGTGATTCGCTGGAACTGCCCAACCTTGATTTCACCTCAACTTTTCCCAATGGCTGTCCGTGTTCCTTTCTGGATCGGAATGATCCGTTTTTCATTGAACTTTCGTCTTTTTCTTCGGAATTTGACAGGAGCCTTGAGCTGGTTGCAGCCCAGGAATGGACCAGGGAGAAGATGGCGGGCCTGCGGGCATTTTTTGATCAGACAGGACGGGTTACACCGAAGGCTCGGCATGCTCCGCCGGGATCTGTTCCCCTTGGCTATATGGACGTCATTCTCGAGGTATTGCACTATCTGAAGGAGGAGGTGAGCCGGAAATGCGGTTTCCAGAATCTGCGCATGTTCAATGTCGGTCACCTGAGGACCACAGACCCGGCTGAGATCGGGCCGGTTCTCACCCTGCAGTCGGTGATGGATTCCTATGTGACGAAAGAGAGCTACCAGCGGCCCCTCTGTATCGGCGTCTTCGGTCCCCCGGGGTCGGGAAAATCCTTTGCCGTCAAGGAGGTTGCCAAAGTCATCGGCAAGAAATTCGATAACGATCCCTTTGATTTTTTTGAGTTCAATCTGACCCAGTTCGCCGAGCCGGATGAGATCAATTCCGCCATAGATCTGGTGCGGGCCTCGGTTGCCAAGGGCAAGGTGCCCATTACTTTCTGGGACGAGTTTGACTGCCGCTACGGCGGCCATGAATTCGGGTATCTCCGCTACTTTCTGCCATCCATGCAGGACGGCGTTACCTACGTGCACGGTATACCCTACTATATCGGCCGGTCCATTTTCGTTTTTGCCGGAGGAGTGAAGACGAATTGGCAGGGCATGGAGGACATTCTCGGCAAAGCCACTCCCCAAGAACTCCAGATGGCAAAGACCCTGAAGATTCCCGATTTCATGAGCAGGCTGCGGGTGGTGCTGGACATTGACGGTATTGATATTCGGGAAGAACTGCTGCGGGATTCCGCTTCCGGCGTTGAACTGGAAGAGTTGCGCCGGATTTTGTTGAAGAGGGCCTTTATCATTGCCCATCAGATGGATACCCACTGGAAAAAGGCGGCGCGGAAGACATCCGGACTTCTGCTCCGGCTGCTCATTGCCCAGTACAAATTCGGCGCCCGTTCCATCGAAGCGGTCATCGAGGCCAGCCGCGCCGCTGATCGCCTTGTCTACGGATTGCCGGAGCTGATCGGCCCTTCCGGCGCGCGTATTCATGCCGACTGGCGGGTTGATCTGGAGCGCAGGCTCGACCAAGTGAGAAAAAAACAGGGATTGCGGGCTGTGTGGTAAAAAGAGCCACCGGAAAGATGATAAAAAACGTAAAAATTGACTTGATGAATCTACCCTGATAGGGTAAATATCATCGTTTCCAAAAGGCACCCGTAGCTCAGCTGGATAGAGTACCGGACTACGAATCCGATGGTCGCATGTTCGAATCATGCCGGGTGCGCCAGTAATTTCAAGCCCTTAGCTCATATTGAGTTAAGGGCTTTTTTGTTGGGGATAACCAAGATTACAGTTCACCATGTCAAATAAAAATGAACGAAAAAGTTGATATCGAAGAAATAATTGATCGCCTAAAGAAAAAGACCAGTCTGTCAACCAATAAAGACATTGCAGACCTATTGGGCTTATCTCCGACAGATTATTGCAATAGAAAAAAAAGAGGGACACTGTTGCCTCTTCTTATAGATTGGGCGATGAACGAAAAAGTGGATCTGCAATATTTTATCGTTGAAGATAAGTATCAGAATGAAGCTACAGGCCATGGTCAGATTGGCAATGACCCTGAGGTGGCGGAATTGCTGGAAGGGGCGAGAAGGGTGCTGAAAAGCGACAACCCGTTGGCGTTCGATGCCCTGGAGCGCGCAACATCCGTTATTTTGACCACGCCGTGGCCACGGAAAAATGCCTGGAGGCGGTGGAGGAGAAGCTTGAAGCAGTGCTTGATAAACTAGCAAAAACCAACGAAATGAAGAAGGCCGCCAACGAGTGATATTAAGCAGGGACCAATACACCAGGAGCCATAACGGCAAGGTGATTTACCCGTTCATCTATATATAAGGATGACAATGAAAAAAATAGAAAACTACCAGGAACTCCTTGATTACGCCATTTTATGTCTTGATGCGACCAAAAATGCGGTGCGGCCTCAATAAGGAAGAAATAGATCGCCTTTATGCCCAACTGAAAGAGAAACACAGTGAAGAGAAAATCCCTTTCACCCTGCCTCTCAAAATCACCGCGAAATACACGGAAAGGGAAATCAAGGAAGCGACAATTTTCGGAATCGGCGGCAAACGCGACAACACACAAAACATTGCCGACCTGATAAAATAGCCACAAAAACAGGCTCCATTTGCAAGTAAGCACTTTCAGGCGTCACGAAAATGAAAAAAAGTAACACGACATAAATACAATAAAATCAGAAAATTAAATAAACACACCCGAGCAATCCCACTTTCAATCGTTCTTTCAAGCGTTTTCCCTACGCCTGAAACCAAAAACAAAAGCCAACAGCGCTGTTTCCTTTGCGCATATTGGCTTTTATGTGTTTTTAAAAAAACTATTTTTCTTGTTTTATTTGCAAATACCCTCAAAAATAGAGCCATTTTTGTTTAATTTTCTGAGATATAATTTTCACTACTTTATTTTTGCTTTATTCCCGCTAAACCCCACCAATTCTCGCCTATTCCCGGTTAAAAAAAACAAAATTCCCCCTGTCTATTTTATTATCTCAACTTTCTGACTTGTGAAAATATGCATTAACACGCTGAAACAGCGAGATTTTTAATAGAAAAGCCCTTTGCTCCCTGGTATATTGTGTTTGGGAAAAACATAATAAAAACAAGAAGAAAGGGCTGATGAAATATAGCGAGAAACTGTTTGAGGCGCAAGATGCGCGGGGCCTCGGCGCTGAAGGTTTTCGTTGCGATTTTCCGCTTGCCCTTCGAGGGAAAAATTTCTACTGCGGCATTGTGGAACAAGGTGGCCTGGGGTTCGGCAAGGACGCCGCTTATGCCCTGCTGCATAACCCCCGGCACAACTGGCGTCGGCTCATGCTGGGTCTGTCGGTGAAAATCGCCGCCGTATTCTCCCTGCTCACCGATGAAGAGCGGGAAAAGGTCCTGATCTTTGACAGCAGCATCTACGATCGTTCCCGGTCGGAAAAGGTTGAATTGCTTGCCTGGATTTTCGACCATACCGTGGGAAAATTCCTGCGGGGGTTCAACCTGCTCACTCTGGCCTGATCGGACGGCTTCAGCTTTATCCCCCTGGACTTTGTCTTGGGCTCCTCGGCCAACGAGAAATCGAGGATTCAGGAGGCGAAGAAGCTGATCGCCCAGCGGACCGCCGGCAGCCTCTTCCATGCCTGCTGCGAGGACCTGCTGCGAGGAGGTAAGGGACCTGACCCTGCTGGATGCCATGCAACGGTTGATGACCTTGGTGATTGATAAAATTCGGTCCACTGGAGAATTGGCCGAATATGTCATCAGCAAAATGATTGATGCAATGATGGGTGCAATGGTTGATATTATGGAAACAATTCGCAGGTCGCATAATAAAAAGTTCGGAATAGCAGAGACTTAATTCAAGTCAGAAAGTTGAGTTACAAAAGAAAATTTGTTCCTTATGGTTGACTTGGAAAGAAATATTCAGTTGAGTTTCGCAATAAAACAGCGACGGTGTCTTTCGCATTTTGGAAAAAAATATTAGGTTCCCGTAATTTAATATTTCGATTGCGGGAAAACAGGATTATCTGAACTTATGACTTCTTCTTTCTGAAACCAGTGAAAATGCAAACCCTGATAATAGAGTTATTATATAAATTTGCTCAGGATGAAGATGGTTTTCTGGGGGCGATTGATGAGTTGTTCGTGCTAAACGGCACTCAGGTCTATTCTGCCCTGTTTCATGTGTTTGCGGGCCTCGATCTGCCAGACAACGTCGCCGAAAATCAATGGCATGAAGTCGTAAAACATCATGAGTCTATGGCTCTTGCCCTGAGAAGAAAGGTGAGTATCAAAACAGCGCTTTTCGATTATTTTTGCTGCATCAAAAAAACTGTCCGCAACCCAAAGATGATTGAGATGCTTCAGTATGAACAAACAGCAAGGCTGGCAAAGTATGATGACTTGACCGGTCTTTTAAACCGTCATATGTATAATGAAGCCCTGGCACGCGAAATAACCAGGGCTGAAAGGCATTCTCTCGATCTGTCAATACTGTTTCTTGACCTTGATGATTTTAAAAAAATCAATGACCGCTATGGTCATAAGGCTGGCGATATTGTCTTGAAATCAGTAGCAGAAGTTATTATGCGTAACCTTCGGAATGAAGATATCGCAGTAAGATATGGCGGTGAAGAAATAATTTTGCTGCTCCCGGAAACCAGCAAAAAAAATGCCTTTATTCTGGGGGAACGTATTCGCGATGATGTTGCAGGCTTATGGATTCGCTACGGTGGGAGAGAAATCAATGTCACCTTGAGCGGCGGTCTCGCCTCTTTTCCTTATGATGCGACAGATCTTGTCAATATTCAGGAAAATGCGGACAAGGCTCTCTATATGGCAAAGAAGGGCGGGAAAAATACAATCTGCATGTTTTCTCATGATATGCGGCGCTATGTCCGTGTGGAATGTAACCGCGAAATCTATGTGGATGAGTTGGGCTTTAACGGTAAAGCTTTTTGCAAAGCCAGGAGTAGGGACATCAGCGGTGGAGGATTATTTTTTGAAGCAGACAGAGAATTTGACCCCGGCACAAGGGTACAGGTGCAAATACCGCTTAACCCCGACAATCTGCTCTTGTTGGTCGCCAAGGTTGTGCGCACAAAATCTTCAGGGGAAAAACGATTTGAAACAGGAGCTTCCTTCGCGGCTCTCGATAACGGAACAAGCAGACAATTATTTAGCTATATATTCCTGAAAACTCATTGCCCACAGGTCAACGCTTAAGTCAGAATGTTTTTGCTCTGAGCATGATTGCTGCAGATTGAAGCTTATCATCAACCAGTTGATTCATGAACAGTTTTTTGAAAATTGGCTGTTCGAGTTTTCCCGACTTGACTTTCCTCCACCGTAAAATATAACATGAAAAGAAAAATTTCGTAAAGAAAGGGAATGCGTTTTCAGTCGGGAATCGATCATATCCCCTGCTTGATTATTTTCTGTGATTTGACTTCGCATGAATCATTGTATCTCTTCCTCCCAACGTTGCCCCCTAACGGCCCATGGCCTGTGCAGATATAACTCGTGAGTATAACGGGGAAATCTAACTCCATGGTCGTTTTCTGAAAGATTCGGCAAAACGAACCGCAACATACTTATATCAAAGAGTAAGTCTGAAATGAGTGAAATTCGATAAGCTTGAATTTTCCCAAAAGAGAGCTCTTGAAATTCATCTCAGAAACATGAACCTAATTCACGGGAGGAAAAGCAAATGAGAATGACCAATATCAAAGAAAAGGCGACGAGCTTGGGCATCAAGTCGGGGAAAATGAACAAAACTGTCCTCATTCGCACGATTCAATCAAAAGAGGGGAATTCTCCATGTTTTCAAACTGGTATGGTCTCCTGTGAACAGTATGACTGTTGTTGGCGGACAGATTGCTTCAAGTAAATTCCCTTGAGTCTTAAACAGTGCTGATATGGGAATCTCCCCCCCCGAAAAATAGAGGTGATCAAAAACAGGATTTTTTCGTGAAAATACAGAAAGAGATTCTGCATGATAAAGATCACGTTTTAGAGAAAAACGGATTCCGGATATTCTGAAACAGGCAGAGGCCAGCTCACCGGTTTCAGAGCTTTGCCGGGACATGGGATGAGCAGCGCTGCTTTTTTGCAAGTGGCGAGCCAAATATGGTGGCATGGGTGCATCGCTAATGAGTCGTCTCGCTGAACTGGAAGGAGAAAGTCGGCGCCTCAAGATGTTTCTGATGCTCTGAAGATAATGCTGCAAATCCGATGGTTACATGTTTGAATCATGCCGGGCACGCTTACTTGGAGGTGAAAGTCCTCTGTCCTCTACACACCAGACCGGTGGCGGCGTTGGTCGGACGGCAAGGTTAATATCGTGAAATATTGGCTGAAGGAAGCCGCCGTGGTGCGGAACCGTATGCTCGGTGGTGGTGTGAGAGGCAGCGGGGTGACCCCGCCGCCCACTCGACTTAGTTACCTTGTTTGTTCAGATTTGCTCTTGCCGTTTCTTTTCATTTGTTACCAATACTACTGAACATCCCAACTAAAGCTCAAGTCCCCTACGCGCTGGCTGGTTGCGATAATGTTGCCGGTCATGGAGTTGAGCCACAACAGGCCGGTCGAGTTGTTGCGAAGCAGAAGATCGCTCTTGCCGTCGCCGGTGAAATCAGCGACCTGATCAACCGACCAAGCCGTATTCAGCGCCCCGACATTCTGGCTCGCCGTAATGGCATTGCCGTTCATGGTGTAGAGCCACAGCTGGCCGGTCGCAGTGTTGCGGAGCAGGATGTCTGCTTTCTGGTCGCCGGTCATGTCTGAAGATGATGCAATCTCCCAAGCCAGACTCAGGCCGCCAACCTTTTCGCTTGCCGTGATGATATTGCCGTTCATGGTGTAAAGCCAGAGAAGGCCGGTGTTGCTGTTGCGCAGAAGGATGTCCGCCTTGTTGTCGCCATTGAAATCCTCAACGCTAACTATCTTCCAGGCCAGATCGAGAGCGCCGATGTTCTGGCTTGCTGTAATGGTTGCTCCATTCATCGTATAGAGCCAGAGATGGCCGGTTGTTTTGTTGCGTAAGAGGATGTCTGCTTGCTGGTCGCCGTTCAGATCAGAAGTCGCTGAGACTTCCCAAGCCAGACTCAGGCCGCCAACTTGCCTGCTATCCGTGACAACATTGCCATTCATGGTGTAAAGCCACAGTTGCCCAAGATCTGCATGGCGAAGCAGGATGTCGGCCTTGCCGTCACCTGTAAGATCAGCGATGCCGGCCATTTTCCAGACGGGATTCAAGGCCCCGACATTGTCGGTTTTATCGATTGATGCTCCGTTCATTTCATACATCCAGAGTTGGCCGGATCCTATGTTGCGGAGTAAAACATCGGCCTTGCCGTCAACTGAAAAATCATTTTTTACGGCTTTCGGACATGTGCAGACAACTTCCGCGGAATAATCACTTTCAAGCCCGGTGGTATCATAGGCTGTTGCTGCGAAATAGAAAGTCTTGCCCGCAGGCAAATCTGTTACCTTATATGTTACTTTGCCGTTGGTAATTGCCGGATTGCCGACATCGATTGTTCCGGTATAGCTGCGAGACGCGCTGCCGTAATAAATTTTATACCCGGCAAGATTCGGATCAGAATTCGGGGTCCAGGAAAAACTCAGTTCCGCAGACTGGCACGAATTTGAGAACATGAAAAAAAGAAACAGAAAAAAAAGACGGAATGGGGTGAAAGGGGAAATTGTTCTCTGCATAGTAGCACCTCTTTTGATCCCAGCAGATCAGAAAAGAAGCGCTGATCTTACCAGGCAACCTCGCTACCATATCTCTGGAAAAGTACAGAGACTTAGGCCGATGGCTTTGCGTCCCACTCTTTCAAGTGGTTTGCCTTTTTCAAGTAAAATTCAAAAACAGTTGATTTTAACAAAAGTCCCATGAAGACAGGGATGACTAGAAGATTAGCAATAACCGTTCCATTGATAATGAATAATCTCCATAATTGACCAGGTTGCGCATTATGTGCTTAATTTGAGAGTGAAAAAAATGAAGTGATATGCCCACGATTTTTTCGATGTGGGCTTTTCCATGCGAAGAAATACGCAACAGGAAAAGATAAATTAAAAAAAAATTATCATTTTGAGCCACAAATTAAATTTAATTAAGTGATTGAGCCGAAAAAAATGGAAAAGTCTTGCCTTTGTGTAAAGCGAGAAGTCGAGCCATACAGCAGAGAGAGGTATTGTCCACACAACAATTCGGTGGGCCATCCGGGGAGCAACCGGTGTTTTCAAGAGCCGCAAGGGAAAAAATCAGCGAGGTTGGGAGATGGTGGAATGGGCGGTTGAAAACGCCAGGGCACATTTCAACCGCTCATCATTCAAAAACCTTTTGTAAATGCGTGATTAATTGAGGTCGGACGGGTTTACTTCGATTAGCGCATAAAACACGATATTACTGCACAGCCCAACTGAAGCTCAAGGCACTTACAGACTGGCCGGCTACGATAATGTTGCCGTTCATGGTGTTGAGCCACAGTTGACCTGTCATGTTGTCGCGCAGCAGAAGATCGCTCTTGCGGTCACCGGTGAAATCAGAAACCTTAACAATCGACCAGGCCGGATTCAACGCCCCGATATTGAGACTTGCAATAATGGTATTGCCGTTCATGGCGTAGAGCCAGAGCTGGCCGGTTGCAATGTTGCGGAGCAGAATATCTGCCTTGCCGTCGCCGGTCATATCTGAAGACGCTGAAACTTCCCAATCCAGACTCAGACCGCCGACATTCAGGCTTGAAGAAATGGTGTTGCCGTTCATGGTGAAGAGCCAGAGCTGGCCGGTGTCGCTGTTGCGAAGCAGAATGTCTGCCTTGCCGTCGCCACTGAAATCGGCAACGCCGGCTATCTTCCAGAGCAGATTGAGAGCGCCTACGTTCTGGATTGCTGTAATGCTCGCGCCGTTCATCGTATAGAGCCATATCTGGCCGGTTGTTCTGTTGCGGAGAAGGATGTCTGCCTTGCCGTCGCCGGTCAGGTCGGCAGTCGCCGAAACCTTCCAATCAAGACTCAAAGCGCCAACTTCCTTGCTATCCGTTACAACATTACCATTCATGGTGTAAAGCCACAGCTGACCGAGATACGTGTGGCGCAGCAGGATGTCTGCCTTGCCGTCTCGGGTGAAATCAGCGATGTCTGCCGCTTGCCAGGCGGAATCCAAGGTTCCGACATCGTTGCTGTTGGTGATCGTTGCTCCGTTCATTTCATACATCCAGAACTGACCGGATCCTGTGTTGCGGAGTAAAACATCGGCTTTGCCGTCACCTGAGAAATCATTTTTTACGGCTGTCGGAGATGTGCAGACAATTTCAGCAGAGTAATCACTTTCAAGGCCAGTAGTATCATAGGCTGTTGCCGCGAAATAGAATGTCTGTCCAGCAGGCAGATCTTTTACCTTATATGTCACTTTGCCGTCGATAATTGCCGGGTTGCCGACATTGATTGCTACAGTATAGCTGCGGGATGCACTGCCATAATAAATTTTATAACCGGCAAGATTCGTATCCGAATTCGGGGTCCAGGAAAAACTCAGTTCCACAGCCTGGGATGAATTTGAGAACAGGAAAAAAAGAAAAAGGGACAAAAGAAAAAAACGTATGACGGGAAATTTTTTTAGCATATTTTTGGTTGCACTACTTATAGAGGGGACGCGCAGCAGGCCAGATAAAGAAGTGATGATCTTGCCAGGCAACCTCGCCGCCATATCTCTGTTGTAGTTTCAGAAACGCAGGCCTAGGTTTTACGTCCCACTTTTTTTTAAGTGGTTTGCCTTTTCAGGTAAAATTTAACGACTGTTTATGTTAACGAGAGTGTCGGGGAAATATTGCCGCAAACTAAAAGCAAAAATCGTTCCGTCAAGACGGAATGATTTGTGAAAAAAAATTATATTCTGCAATGTTCACCCAGTGTATAGCGTAACATGCTAAAATAACAAGTTGTTTTTTGAAGACACTTGATAGTATAAAGAGAGCGGCAGTGAAAAAAATAAACAAACAAGAAAACAAACCAGCTTGAGCGGACCCGATTAATGAACTCAATGATTGAGTATACTATAAATGCGGTCGAGAAAAAGCCAGGGATGTCGCAAGTCGGCGACATCGTGCTGGGCGGGGGCTGAGGGCAAATAACATGCGCAATGAGCCGCTTCTCACAAGTGTTGTCGCGAATTACCGACATCTTTTGCCGGGTACGAAGTGTGCGTATTTCTTATGCAGAATAGGCACTTGTCTCGATTGGTGATACAATATTACTATTTTTTATGTAGAATATTGCCAAAAGTTGTCAGCTTTTCGGGTCCAGAATGGTCCCCAAAATGCAAACAGTGTGATAATGTGTAAATTCGAACACTTTTGAACGAGGATTTGCCTGATGTCAGAAGAAACGAAGGCGCTATTTTTCGAGTTCAAAGCAATGATCGCCCTGGAAGCCGTCTAATGAAAATCCCAAACCCTGAATTACAACTTGCCGACGATTTTGTCAGGTACACTGACTGCAATGTTTTCCTGACCGGTAAAGCCGGTACGGGCAAGACCACTTTTCTCCACAATTTAAAAAAAAATACCCATAAGCGCATGATAGTCACCGCGCCGACCGGTGTTGCGGCCATCAATGCCGGTGGAGTGACCCTGCATTCATTTTTTCAGATGCCTTTTGGCCCGTTCGTGCCCGGCGGCGAAGACTATGGGCACAACAAGCAACGCAGATTCAGCAAAGAAAAAATCAACATCATCAAGAGTCTCGATCTTCTGGTGATTGATGAGATAAGCATGGTGCGGGCCGATCTGCTTGATGGCGTGGATATGATTCTGCGGCGTTACCGCCGCGGCAATCTGCCGTTCGGGGGCGTGCAACTTCTGATGATCGGTGATCTGCACCAGTTGTCACCGGTGATAAAGGATTTCGAATGGCAGATCCTACGGGACTATTATGAATCGGGCTATTTTTTTAGCAGTAATGCCTTGGGGCAAACCGAGCTGGTATCAATTGAATTGAAGCATATTTACCGGCAATCCGATCTGCGATTCATCGAACTGCTCAACCGGGTGCGCGACAACAGGCTTGATGCGGAATCACTTTCGGAGTTGAACAGCCGTTTTGTTCCGAATTTTGTTCCGGAAGATGACGATGGCTTCATTACTCTCGGCACCCACAATCGCGGGGTTGACGCCATTAATGAATCCCGGCTGCGAACCTTGCCGGCAAAGACGCATCGTTTCAGCGCCGATGTGGAAGGAGATTTTCCTGAATACTCCTATCCGACTTCGGCCACCCTTGAACTGAAGGAAGGCGCCCAGGTCATGTTCGTGCGTAACGATTCTTCGCACGATAAGCGCTACTTTAACGGAAAAATCGGCAAGATAACCCGTCTTGACAAGAAAGTGCTTTGCATAAAGTGTCCCGGCGACAAAGAAGAAATCGTCGTTGAGCAGGCTACCTGGGAAAATATCAAGTACACGATTGACAGCCACTCACATGAAATCACTGAAAATAAAATAGGAAAATTTGTCCAATACCCTCTGAAACTGGCGTGGGCAATTACCATTCATAAGAGTCAGGGGCTCACCTTTGACAAGGCCGTTATAGACGCGGCCGCAGCCTTTGCCCATGGGCAGGTCTATGTGGCTTTAAGCCGCTGCAGGACATTTGAGGGGATAGTGCTCAGTTCGCCTCTTTCGCTGCAGGCGGTGAAATGCGATGGCGCGGTGCTTGATTTCGTCGGCAAGGCATGCCGGAACCAACCCTCCCAGGAACGTTTGACTGCGGAAAAAATCAGCAGCCAGCAACGGTTGTTGATGGACTGTTTTGATTTCGGGCAGTTGCGATTCCGTTTGAATCGTTTTGTGCGAGTGGTGCTTAGCAACGAACGACTGGTGACGGTGACGGGTGTGGATGATATCCGTGAATTGGAACGAAGGGGAGTGGAGGAGATTTGCGTTGTCGCTGAAAATTTTAAACGGCAACTGAGCAGTCTCTTTGTCAATGGCGGCCCGCCTCAGACGGATGGCGCTGTTTTGGAACGCATCAGCAAGGCATCGATTTATTTTCAGGAAAAAATCGCAACGATCCTGGGGAAAAATCTCCGTATTTTGCGAGTTGATACGGATAACAAGGAAATAAACAAACGAGTCAAAGACGGTCTGAACGAACTCAACAAGGAAATTGCCGTGAAAACGGCAGCCGTGCAGAGTTGTGAAAGCGGTTTTTCCCCTGAGCGATATCTGCGCGCCCTGTCTGCCGCTGAAATCGATTTCATGCCGGACAAGGGCAAAAAGGCCGTGGCGGCGGGATACACCACTGCCGATGTGGCTCATCCAGAATTGTTCCAATCCCTGAAAGACTGGCGTGCGCAAATGGCTGCAAGGGAGGGGCTTCCCCAATACCGGATTCTGCATCAAAGCGTCCTGATCCAGATTGCGGTCAATCTGCCTGATAATATCATGAATATGGGAATTATAAAGGGCATCGGGTCGCGTACCCTGGAAAAATACGGCAAGGCGCTGGTTGATATTGTTTCGGCCTATCGACGGCAACACAAAATTGCCGAGGTGGTGCTGCCCGAGCCCGAAGCCGCTGTGAAAAAACGGGTTGATGAAAAAAAAGAAAAACCGGCTGACATCAATAATACCCGGCAAGTCAGCTTTGCAATGTTCCAGTCGGGATTAACGGTTGCCCGGATTGCTGAAGAACGCGGCCTTGCCGTTGCTACCATAGAAGGGCATCTGATCCATTTTGTCGAAACCGGCGAATTGGAAATCGGCAGGCTGCTGTCGCCGGAAAAACAACAGGCCATCGCGCAAAAACTGGTCGAAATGAAGAACAGCCCGCTCAAGGAGGTAAAAACAGCCCTTGGTGAAGACTGTTCTTACGGTGATATCAGGCTGATGCAGGCCTCCATGAAATATCATGGGGGTATGGCCGCGACGCCTGAGCCTGTGACAGGACAAGGGAAAGATTCAGGAGCCGTTTTTTCTTCTCCCGGAAGAGTATTGAAAGCTGGAAACCGTGTTTAAAAAACATGCATTATTGGCGTCAACAAGTGTGCCAGGAGGTGTATTGGCGAACAGCGTGCGTTTTCTGCGGGTACGGCAATTCTCACGAAAACAGTTTAAACATCCATGGGGAATTTTAGTATACTGATTTTCAGCTTGTAAAATGAGAACGTGCCGGAAGTTGCAAAGTTGATCATCCGTTTATGGGAGAGGAAAATTGCATAAGTACCGGCACAAGTACCGGCGGACGGGGGCATGTTTTTTGGGGACGGTAGCGGCAATATTGAGATGAAACAACTGAAAAATCAGGTTGGAACGGGAGGACGCAATGTTTGATTTTGACTTTCATAACCCGACAAGGATACTTTTCGGGCGTGGCAGGGAAACGGAAATCGGCAAAGAGTTGAAGGGCGCCGGCATTGGGAAGGTTCTTTTTCTTTACGGCAGGGATTCCGTTAAAAAATCAGGGCTTTTTGACCGTATTGTCGCAAGCCTTAAGCAAAATAATATTGCCTATATTGAGCATGGCGGGGTGGTGTCCAATCCGGTGATCACGCATACGAGGCAAGGGGTTGGTCTGGCCAAAAAAGAAAGGGTTGATGCCGTGCTTGCAGTGGGCGGCGGTTCGGTGCTCGATGAGGGCAAGGCTATTGCCGTTGGCGCTCTTGCCGATGATGATGTCTGGAATTACTTCATCGGCAAGGAGGTTGTCGCGGCCCTTCCTGTTTTCAGCGTTCTTACGCTGGCTGCAACCGGCAGCGAAATGAACGGGAATGCAGTGGTGACCAATGAGGAAACGCGGCAGAAGTATAATATCTCCTCACTTCTGGTTTATCCGAGAGTCTCCGTTCTCAATCCGGAATTAACCTGCACCGTTCCGCCTGACTACTCGGCCTATGGCGCGGTGGATGCCATTGCCCATGTGATCGAGGGATATTTTACCCGTCAAGGGGGAACGCACCTGCAGGACCGTCTGGTTGAAGGCATTATCAAGACGGTGATTGAGACAAATAACGTCATCATGAAAGAGCCCGCCGATTATGCGGCCAGGGCGGAATTCATGTGGGCCGCGACCCTGGCCCTGAATGGCCTGACCACCGCAGGACTTGACGAGTACAATTTTCCGAACCACATGATCGAACATGCGCTCAGCGCGCTTTACAATATCGCACACGGTGCGGGCTTGGCGATTGTCATTCCGGCCTGGATGAAATGGTATTGCTCCAGGTGTCCTGATCGTTTTGAAAGGTTTTCCCGGGAAGTATTCGAACTTGACGGGGTTGAGTCCGGAATTGCGGCACTTGAAAGCTGGTTTGCCGCAATCGGCGCACCAACCCGTCTCTCCCATGCCGGGATAGCTGCGGAGGACATCGACCAGATCGCCGATAACGCCTTTGGGTTGGCGACCCAGTGGGGAATTGCCGGGATCTATCCGCAGAAGGCGATCGCTGAAATTCTCCGGCTTGCGGTCTGATGAGAGCAGCAGGGTGGAAAGTTTTTTGATCGCAAACGGGCTGCCGGCCCTGTTTTTTCTCAGTTTTCTCGCGGCAACCGTTATCCCCCTTGGATCGGAATGGCTCGTGGTCGCTCTGATTCTTAATCATTTCCCGCTGGATTCGGTGGTTGCGGTGGCAACCGTCGGGAATTATCTGGGGGCTTGCACCACCTATGGTATCGGTCTCTGGGGGGCGACCTTTCTGATCAGGAAGATATTGCGGGTGGATGACGACAATCTGGCCAGGGCCCAGCGTTTCTACCGGAAATACGGGTGCTGGTCTCTTTTCTTCTCCTGGCTGCCCGTGGTTGGAGATCCCCTCTGTCTCATCGGCGGCCTGATGAAGATGAATTTTGTTGTTTTTTCCCTCCTGGTTTTTGCCGGCAAGCTGGCTCGTTATCTGACGATTGGGCTGATCACCGCTTCCACCATGGGGGTATGACGTTTTTCGTGATAAAGCCGGTTGTCTTCGGTCCGGGGCGGCTGGAATGAAAGAAAATAAATAATTGGATTGAGTTCAATGCAAGAAAAAGCCACGTGCGAAGAACCGGAAGTAAAAGACCATGGGCCAGAACGACAAGCGGCTTTCGACCGCGAAAATGTTATTGCCATGAAGGAGATGGTGGCGCGCTACAGTGATCTTATGGAGAATGCCGGCGATCTCATTCACAGCGTGACGCCACAGGGAACATTTCTTTATGTCAACAAGGCATGGAAGGAGGTGCTCGGCTATACGGATGAAGACATCAAATATCTGAAATTGATGGATATTGTTGAAGAGGATTGCCGGAAAAAATGCAACAGCATCTTTCAGTGCCTCCTGCAGGGAGAGAAACTTGATCGGAATGAGACCACCTTTGTGGCCAAAGACGGAAGCAGGATTCTGGTTGAAGGGCGATGCTCAACCAAGTTCAGGGATGGTGTTCCCGTCTCCATGACGGGTATTTTCCGGGATATCGGCGAACGTGTCAGAAATGAACAGGCATTGCGGGAAAGTGAAAAACAATATCGGGATCTTTTTGAAAATGCCCATGATCTGATCCAGATTGTCCGGCCCGACGGGCGGCTTCTTTTGGTCAACCGTTCCTGGAGGCAGACATTCGGCTACAGTCAGGAGGAAATCAGCAATCTTTCCATTTTTGACCTTATTTCCCCCGAATGCAGTGAGCATTGTCAGGAGACCTTTCAGCGCGTCATGTCGGAAGAAAAGGTGCATACCATAGGCGGGAACACCGTTTTCATGGCCAAGGATGGAAGAAGGGTCATCATTGAAGGCAATGCCTGCTGCAAGTTTCAGGACGGCAAACCGGTTTCCACCCAGTGCATTTTTCGTGATGTGACGGAAAAGAGGAGAATGGAATCCGAATTGCTCAAAGCCCAGAAACTTGAGTCTGTGGGGGTTTTTGCCGGCGGTATCGCCCATGATTTCAACAATCTGCTGACAGCCATTCTCGGCAACATCTCGCTTGCCAAGATGTTTCTGCAGCCGGACGACCCTGTTTTCAAACGGCTGGAAATGACCGAAAAGGCATCACATCAGGCCAAAGGTCTGACCCAGCAGCTTCTTACCTTTTCCAAAGGCGGCGCACCGATAAAAAAGATTGCTTCCATATCTGAATTGATCAAGGACTCCAGCAGTTTCATCCTGCGTGGCGCCAATATCCGGTGTGAATTTCAGATGGCCGAGGACCTTTGGCCCCTGGAGGTGGATGAAGGACAACTCAGTCAGGTGACGCAGAATCTGGTCATCAACGCCGGTCAGGCCATGCCGGATGGCGGGGTATTGATAATCCGGGCAGACAATTTCGAGGCCGGGCCGTCAAATTGCCCTACCCTTGCAGCGGGACGGTATGTGCAGATATCCTTTATCGATCAGGGAGTCGGCATCCCGCAGGAGCACCATACAAAGATTTTTGACCCATATTTTTCCAGCAAGCAGACCGGCAGCGGACTGGGATTGGCCGTTGCCTACTCGATAATAAAAAACCATGGCGGCATCATCATGGTTGATTCCGAAATCGGAAGAGGATCAACTTTTTCCATCTACCTTCCCGCCTCAACGAAAAGTCTTGTCCCTGATCTGGAAAATGAACAATCTCCGTCTTCATCTAACGGCAAGGGCCGGATATTGATCATGGACGATGAAGAGATCGTCCGGGAGATTGCCGCTGAAATGCTGGGATACATTGGCTGCGAAACCATGCCTGCCAGGGACGGCAATGAGGCCATTGAGATGTATGTCAAGGCGAAAGAGGAGGGGAGTCCCTTTGATGCCGTTCTGGTTGACCTGACCATTGTCGGAGGCATGGGTGGCCGGGAGGCCATTGTCCGGTTGCGGGAGATTGATCCTGACGTCAAGGCCGTTGTGTCAAGCGGCTATGCCAATGACCCCATCATGGCCAACTACCGTGATTATGGTTTTTGCGGCGTGGTTCCCAAGCCATACAGGCTGCACGAACTGAGTTCGACCATTTGCGGGATTATCCGGAAGAGGTGAACGGATCTTCGGCGAAAAGCAGGAAGATAACGACTAAGAGAAGAAGCGCGTCTAGCTTAAGCCGAGTACTTTCGAGTTGTAATTGAGCAGGTCGAAGCCGTAAAAAACTGGTGTGCTCGCGCGTCGTTCTTTATTGTATTGTTAGACTTTTTTAATGTATTTTTCAATAGTTATGAGCGTAAAATCTCCGATTTTCTCGGTTGATACTTGTAATTCATGAGGAGTGATTTCTTCATGTTTTTTTATGTCTAGAATTGTACGGATGCTGTTGTGTGAGTTACCTGTTGAGAAAGTATCCATGACTGCGTTTTTAATTTTGCAGTTTTCACAATTTACGTCTACCCCACAACCAGCTTCAGTGAAAGCGTGAATACAATCGAAGACCTGGCCTCCTCTGTGCCCTTCAATTTGACCTAAACCTTTGCCAAATAATTCACATGCCTTTTTATTCGCTGTTACTACTTGCCTTGGTTGCGCTTGCATTAGAAGGGTGGGGTGATCAAGTGCATTGAGGAATGCTTTATGGTTTTCAATGTTGTTTGGGGAAGATGTGTAAGCTCGTTCCATGATGTCCTTAATTTTTTTTCTGAAGCCTGCCTAGCAAGTTATTGCCAAATTTTTTAATATCTACTTCAACCTAACATTCTTGACAATAAAATATCGGGTATTCTGTGCGTTTCCAACCAGTATTCTTCATCAGTGAATGATACGCAGAAATTTGATAATATCATCAAAATCATCGACAAGAGTAACCGTATCAGCAAGACCGCAAGTTGACATTCGTAATGTTTCCGTAAGGAGATTGCGCAATGAAGTGCATCTTTTGCCGTTACCGGCTGCCAATTCATCTCCGTGCAGTGACAGGGGGCAAAAAAAGTGGGCCTTGCGGCCCACATTTGTACCGCACTCAGACGGTTAAATCATTAACGTGCTACTTTTCTATCCATTTCTCGAGTTTTCTGACTTCTTCTTCTGTCAGGACTATCCGCAGGGGGCCCCTGTCTCCTTCCAGCAAGGCCATGGATCTTTCAAACAGGGTATGGTTGCTGCCGAATGTATTGGTAAAGCTGCCAACCTCGACATCGGAATAGGCGACGGCTGCCTTGAAATCGGCAACCGCCTCGTCCTCACGGCCTAATTGGCTTTTGGCCAGGCCTCTGGCCAGAAAAGCAGTTCCCCGTTCACGGTTCATACCAATGGCGTGATTGAGATCCTCGAGGGCGCACTCATAATCACCTTCATCGAGAAAGGCGATTCCCCGGTAATAATAAGCGCGCTCATTGTCAGGGTCGAGTTCCAGGACAGCCGTGAAATCATCGATTGCCCTGTCATATTCCCCTGTCTTGAGATAAGCGACGCCTCGGCTCAAATATGTTCTCGCCGGATCATAGCCTTCGTCATGGGCCCTTGTGAATTTTTCAATGCTTTCTTTCACGTGCCCGTCAATAAACAGGGTTTGTCCTTCATGAAACAGTTCTGTTGTCGTCATATGGCACCTCCTCATTTCAAGAAAAATGAATGCCTGATAATCATTTCTTCGGAGTAAATTGAATCATTACTCTCAAGGTAAAAGATAATGATTATTATGTTGGGATGCCAGGTGACATGCTGAATTCTTTTGGAATACGTAATAAAGGAAAAGAGAGAGTGAGTGTTCTCAATCATCCCCGTCTTTGAGGCGGTCAAAGGTGAAATCAAACAGCAGACAGTCTTCCTCGCTTTCAAAATAAGTCCGGTAGGGAAGGGTTTTGAGGATATGGAGCATGGCATCATTGATTTTCAGCACCTCGCCGGTGAAACCGACAACTCCCTTTTCCCTGGCCACATCGATCAATTTCATCATCATGAAACGGGTCAGGCCCCTGTTGCGGAAATTTTTGGTGACCGTAAAAGCGACTTCCGCCTGATTCAGTGAGCGGTTCAGATAATAAGAGCCGATGGCGATGATTTTCTGGTTCTCGGCGTTTCCTGTGAGGCCGACGAGCACGAAAACGTTTTCATAATCAACATTGACGCTGGATTGGGTTTCCGTGTGGGAAAAAGCGCTTTTCGGGGAAAAGAAGCGAAGTTTGCGGTCCATCTGGTCAAGTTCGTAATAGAGTTCCTGCAACATCCGTTCATCGGTCGGTTTCACCGGCCGGAAAAAAAAGGATGAGTTGTCCTTTGCGGTAAATGTCCATTCATAATTGTCCGGGTAGAGGATAACAACACCGTCTTTGGTCTGGGGAAGAAGCTGATCCTGATAGATGTAGCGAAGCTCTTTTGCTTTTTCGAGAAGTTCCTTCCTGAATTGGGGATGGGCGATGCCGATCATCTGCATCACCCTGTCGCGGATGCTTTTACCATGCAGGAAGGCGACACCCCATTCGGTGACCACGTAATGGACGTCACTGCGGGGTATGACAACCCCGGAGCCGGGTTCCAGGGTGGGCACGATACGCGATATCCTGCCGTCGCTGGTGACGCTGGGCAGACAGATGATCGGTTTGCCTCCATGGGAAAGGGCGGCCCCACGGGTAAAATCGAGCTGTCCTCCCACACCGCTGAAAAAGGTGGTGCCGATGCTGTCCGAATTAACCTGGCCGGTGAGGGAAACCGAAAGAGCGGCATTGATTGATACCATCTTGGTGTTCTGGGCGATGTTGGCCACGTTGTTGATGCGGAATGTCGGGTGGAATTCGATGAAGGGGTTCCGGTCGACATAATCGTAGAGTCTTGCGCTGCCCATGACGAAAGAGGTCATGATGTGGGGATAGACGTTTTTCTGGCAGTTCATCCTGCCCGACTCAACCAGGTCAATGACCGAATCGGAGAGGACTTCGCTGAAAATGGCAAGATCATTCTTATCGTCCAGGTGCCGCAGAACCGCATTGGGGATTGCGCCGATGCCGAGCTGCAGGGTTGAGCTGTTTTCAATCAGTCGGGCGCAGTACCTGCCGATTTTTTCCGTGACTTCGTCCGGTGCGGGATAGGAAAATTCAAGCAGAGGAGAATCGTAATAAACAAAGTAGTCGACATCGGCAAAGCGGACAAAGGAGTCGCCGCTTGTCCGCGGCATCCGCTCATTGATCTGGCCGATGACGATCTTGGCGCAGTCGAAAACGGTCCGGTTGATGTCGACATTGATACCCAGGGAGCAGAAGCCGTATTTGTCCGGCGGGCTGAGTTGCAGCAGGGCGACATCGATGCGCAGCCGCCCTGATTTGAGAAGCTTCGGGATATCGGAAAGGGAAATGGGTATGTAATCGGCTTTCCCCTCATTCACTGCCCGGCGGATGGCGCGCCCGACAAAGAGCGCCTGATGACGGAACAGGGAAGGCTCCCTGTCATCAAAGAAATTGTTGTCCGACAGGGTGAGGAAATGAACCAGCTCGCAATCGGTGAAACTGTTTTTTTTGAGAACAAGCTGTTCCGTGAGGATAGTCGGTTCGCTGCAGCCGGTGCCGAGAAAGATACGCGACCCTGGCTGAATGATTTTGGCAATATCTGCTGGGGTGATTTCCTTGTGCATGATTTTCGTCGGTTGAGTTGGTGAAAAATGGTAGTATTTCAGCGCGTTGCCGGATTGATTTTATGTTCGCACAGCCGGGAAAAAACGTCAAGCCAAGAAGGGGAGAGAAGGGATGAAAGTGGATTTTTGCTTGACCCTGGTGAAGTCTTCTGCCTAGCATGAAAGAGAGAGGACGAGTCCTCGTAAGTAATTGTTAGGTTGCCCGGTTTCCTTTGGGGAGGAGTCCGCGGCAACAAGCAGAAGTGGGTAGTTGTTTTCCCGGGTAATGCCTGATAAGGCAGATATCGGAAATGACAAGCTGTTTCACTCCTTGCTCCGAAAACTCCGTCAGCGTTCATGTTGGCGGAGTTTTTTTGTGTTTTAGCGGCATCAAGCACGGCGCGATGCTTGACGCCTGTGTCAGGGCGGATTTTTCATTTTGTGCAGCTAATAATTGATTTCGTCGGTTCTCCACTGATAAGATAGATTTTGATACATGCGAGTTTGGGATTTGTTCTTTTTTGAATCTTTTTTGCGGGAAATTTCCGACAATTTTGAACACCACGTCGGAATTCCCCGGTAAACAGGAGGGCGCATGGACAGACGGCAATTCATCAAGGATGTTCTTCTCTGGTCGGCAGGGGCAACACTGGCCATCCCCCAGTTTCGTGTCCTGCCAAGCGTACTGGCTGCGGAAAAAGTGCAGCCGCTTCTTGCCGTTGCCAAAGGAGAGGACTATTTTGCCCTGGTTTCCCGGGTGCTGGCTCCCCTCGGCGGTATGGGGAATTTTGTCCGGCCGGGTGACAAGGTGGTGGTCAAGCCCAATATCGGCTGGGACCGTAATCCCGAGCAGGCTGCAAATACCCATCCGCAGGTGGTCAAGGCGCTGGTTGCCCAGGTTTTGCAGGCCGGAGCAAAAAAGGTTCTTGTTTTTGACCGAACCTGTAATGAGGAGAGACGCTGTTACGCCAACAGCGGTATTGAAAAGGCGGTCCGGGAACTTGATGACAGAAGGGTCAGGGTTGAGCATGTTGACCGCCGTAAATTCGTCCCGGTGAAAATCGCCAGGGGAAAAGCGCTCACTGAATGGGAAATCTATAAAGACGCCCTGGACTGCGACTGCTATATCAACGTGCCGGTGGCCAAGCACCACGGACTTTCCCGTCTTACTCTGGGGTTGAAAAACACCATGGGGGTAATCGGCGGCAACCGTGGCTCCCTGCATCAGAATCTCGGGCAGAGTCTGGCGGATCTGGCAACCGTCATCAGGCCGAAACTGACGGTAATTGACGCAACCCGCATCCTTTTGCGCAGCGGCCCCCAGGGCGGTGATGTCAAGGACGTGAAAAAGACCGATACCCTGATCGCCTCGGCCGACCCGGTGGCAGCCGATGCCTATGCGACAACCCTGTTTGATCTGAAACCGGAAGAAATTGAATCCACCATGGCTGCTTACAGAATGGGGCTGGGCGAAATGAATCTTGATAAAATTCATGTGCTGACCGCCTGATGATGTCGCGCAGCAGCCGTATTCCCGCATATGTCTGGCGGAGGTTTGGCCAGTCGCTTTTTTTTGCTCTTTTCCTCTTCCTCTTTATCAAGACCGATTATTCCGGGTCTGATGAATTGACCTACGCCGTCAATATCCTGTTCCGGATTGATCCGCTGCTGGCTTTCTGCGCCTGGCTTGCCGGGAAAACAGTGATCGCTCTCATGCTGCCAGCGCTCATCACTCTTGCCCTGACGTTTGTCTTTGGCCGCTTTTTCTGCGGCTGGATCTGTCCCATGGGAACCCTGATCGACGGGAGCCGTTTCTTTTTTCCCCATGGCAAAGAAAATTTCACCCGGGATTGGCGACAGCTGAAATATTATCTGCTTTTCTTTCTGCTTGCCGCCTCATTCTGCAGTCTGCCTTTGGCCGGCTATGTCGATCCCTTCTCCATTCTGGTGCGTGGCTTCACCTTTGCCCTCTATCCCGCCCTTGATCATGGCGTCACGGCATTTTTCACCTTCACCTACCAGCATGGTCCGGACTGGTTGAATGCTGTGACCGAGCCTGTTTATGCTCTACTGAAAGATCACATCCTGCCGTTTCGCAGCATGGTTTACTCACTTTCTCTTTTTTCGCTTTTACTGCTGTTGATCGTTATCGGCCTGAGCTATCTGGAAAGAAGGTTCTTCTGCAGGAATGTCTGTCCCCTGGGCGGACTTCTGGCGCTTGTCAGCCGGTTTTCGGTGCTCAGGCTTCACGGGGGATCGGCTGAATGCAACAAGTGTCGGCAGTGTCGGAAGGTCTGCCGGATGGGGGCCATTGACGAAGAAAGAAATATCGCGACTGCCGACTGTACCCTCTGTCTTGATTGTCTCGCGCTTTGCCCGACAAACCGTATTCATTTCACATGGGGAGGGGAAAGGACCGGCGTGCAGGCAACCGGTATTTCCAGAAGGGCCTTTGTCGCCACCCTGACATCCGGTTTTGTTGTTTCCCTTTTTCTGCCCTCCCGCCCCTTTGCCCGGCGCCCTGAACCTCTGCTTGTCCGGCCCCCCGGCGCTCTGGCTGAAAAGGATTTTCTTGGCCGCTGCGTCAGATGCGGTGAATGCATGAAGGTCTGCATCGGCAATGCGCTTCATTCCACCTGGCTTGACGCAGGTTTTGAAGGGGTTTTTACCCCGAGACTCCATAGCCGTATCGGCTACTGCGAGTACAACTGCACCCTCTGCGGCCAGGTTTGCCCCACCGGGGCCATCAGAAAACTGACGATGAAGGAAAAGCACGCAACCGTTATCGGCCGGGCCTATTTTGATAAAAACCTCTGCCTGCCCTACGCCAGGGGAATTCCCTGTATTGTCTGCGAGGAGCATTGTCCTACCCCTGACAAGGCGATCAGGTTTCGCGAGGTTGCATCCATCAACAACCGGGGAGAATCAGTAATCCTGAAGCAACCCTATGTCGTCGATGAGCTGTGCATCGGCTGCGGCATCTGTGAAAACAAGTGTCCCTTGCCCGGCAGGGCTGCGGTTATTGTAACCTCCGAGGGCGAAAGCCGGCATGCCGGGTATTCACTGGTTGATGGATATTGATTTTTTAGGCTTTGCAGCCAGATGAAGAAGACGGTTTTTCGTTTACGTTGTCCGTTTCACTGTGCCCGAAACTGCATTGACAGGGATTGACAATTTGTCTATGGTTAAGGCCGCTGAATAGTAATTCATTTTTCAACGGTACCTTTTTCCCATTCCCTTGTACGGCAAAATGATCAAAAAAATCCTGGTGGTTGATAACAATAAAGTCGTTCTGCGTCTCATGGCCCATATGCTTGAAGAGATGGGATATGCGGTGCGCACTGCCGTTGACGGACTGAGCGCGATCGACGTGATTGCTGATTTCAAGGCGGACGTGATTTTTGTCGATCTTGTCATGCCGAAAATTAGTGGAGAAAAATTTTGCCGGATTTTGCGCAGCATGCCGGAACAGCAGCATACTTATATTGTTATTTTTTCCGCCATAGCCGCTGAGGAGCAGGTCAATTATCAGGATTTCGGCGCCGATGCCTGTATCGCCAAGGGTCCATTGAAGGAGCTCCGGGAGCATGTGCAGACTGTTCTCGGACGTGCCGCAGGAGTCAAGCGCCAGTCTTCTGTTTCAAATGAAATTATCGGTTCGGACCGGATTTTTGAGCGTGAGATCACCAAGGAACTGCTGTCGTCGAAACGCCATCTGGAGGTTGCTTTAAACCGGATTTCCGATGCGTTTCTGGAATTGACTCCGGAGGGAAAGGTGGTTTACGCCAATTCAGCTGCCTGCCGCTTGACCGGTCTTGTGGAAGAAAAACTTCTTTCTTTCCTTTTTGTTGATCTTTTTTCAAAAGAGCAGCGCGCTTCGATCCAAAAACTGTTGACTCATATTGGATTTGATCTTCTTTCCGTCGGGGAAGATGAACCGATTTTCATCGGAGAAAGTCAGATATTGCTTGATATGGCGGCGGTTGACGAATTGGGGCAGCGATTTATTGTTGTTGTGCTCCGCGATATCACCCAGCGCAAACAGGTGGAACAGCAACTGAAACATCAACAGGAAAACCTCGAAAAACAGGTTGCCGAGCGGACGGTCGCTCTTATTGAGGCAAACGCCAAATTGCAGCGGGATATTGTTGAACGCCAGAGGCTCTATGAACAGAAGGAGGAGCTTATCCGTGAACTGCAGGATGCGCTGGCCAAGGTTAAGACATTGAGTGGTTTTCTGCCCATCTGCGCTTCCTGCAAGAAGATACGCGATGACAAGGGCTACTGGCAGCAGCTTGAGGCATATCTCGGCAAGCACTCAAGCGCTGAGTTCAGCCATAGTATCTGTCCTGAATGTCTGAAGTCGCTCTATCCGGAGCTGGATGAGGAGTGACAAACCGGAATTGTTTTTGAACAGCTGGTATCTTCCCGACTTGCTAAAGCCGCTGCATTGCATCTTCAACAGATTGATATGGATTATCTGGACTATCGAGGCGATTGCTGAACAGGCTATAAAGACGTAAGGCTACGTCTTCGAGAAGCGGAAAGCGGCGTCCGTCTTGCTTTCGTTTGCACCCCGGACCAGGCGGTGAGAATGGAAAGGGTGGTTGTTTATGCCGACGGCCGGGTCGTGGAAAGGCGGAAGACCCTGGAAGGGATCTGGGTGGTGGTTGAAAAAACCTGAGATCTGTGAAGGTGTGTAAATGCCTTTTTCGGTTCAACCCTGACCGGAAGCGACCTACTGGATTTTCGTGGTTTCATCTTCGTCAAAGATGTGGCGTACCCCATGGGCATGCTCCATCTCCGCCATTTTTCGCATTACCTCCTCTTTTGATATGCCAAGGCTATCGGCAATGGCGTTGATATCGTAACAGGGTTCACCGTCCGGGGTGTAACCGGAGGGTTGCAGTTCAGGGTAACAGGCGCTGGTCGCGGTATGTGAGGCCTGGCCCAGCAGTTCTCGGATATGCGGCGGGCCGTAAAGCAGAAGCCATTCCACGGCCTCGGACCAGGTGTCGCTGTCGATTGTTTTGTTTTCAAGCACCGCCATGGCCATTTCCAGGTCCCATGATTTTTTGAAATCGCTCATTGTCGCTCCTCTCATCTAATGATATCATTCCACTGTTGGGAACTTTTCAGATTGTAACCATCTCCTTAAAAGAAATCAACTCGTTGGAGCTTCCATCTGTTTGGCTCTTCTTTTTTTTATTTCAGTAAATTAGGATTTTGATATGAAACGTGATTCTGTTGTCGGTGTTTTCTGGAGTCAGTTCCTGCTTCTTTTTTTCATGTGTCAGGCTGTTTCCGCCTCCCAGCCTCTGCAGCTTGATCTGGCTGTCACCTTTGATCTTGACCGCCATGCGCTGCAGGGCCTTGCCCGTTTCACCCAGTCTGCGGGTGAGGAGGTCAAGTTGCGGGCCGGAGATCTCGCAATTACAGAGGTGCGCATTGATGGAGTTGAAAAAGAGGCGGCTGTTACCGATGGACTGCTTGTTCTCGGGCCAGCAAAGCAACAGCAGGCGGTGGAAATAACTTTTCGGAAAGAGTTTGCCGCAGGTCAGTCGACGGACTCCATGATCGACCGGCAGGCAATCGTTCTGCTTGACAACTGGTATCCCATTCCGCTGAGAGAAACCGCGATCAGTCTGAGTGCCGAGATTCCCGCTGATTTTTACGCGGTTTCCGAGGCGGATGAAATCAGATACGTGGAGCAGGGGAGTACAAAAAAGGTGTCTTTTCAATTTGCCCACCCCCTGCCTTTTGTCCATTTTATCGCCGGACCCTATGAGTTGCACGAGGAGTTGCTGCCGGGCGGCACCATTCTGGCCACCTATTTTTTCCCCGAGGATCGCGAGTTTGCCGGCATGTACGCTGCCAAGACCCGGGAATACCTGGCCCGGTATGAAAAGCTCATCGGGCCTTATCCATACAAGCGGTACAGTGTTGTGGAAAATCGGCTGCCCACAGGTTTTGCCATGCCGACATTTACCCTGCTCGGGCAGAGCGTGGTGCGACTGCCCTTTATCACGGAAACCTCTCTGGGCCATGAAGTGCTCCATTCCTGGTTCGGCAATGCGGTTGGCGTTGACCACGAACAGGGCAACTGGTGCGAGGGGCTGACCACCTATCTTGCTGATCAGGCCTATGCTGCGGACAAGGGTGAAGGGGTTGATTTTCGCAAGGGCCAGCTTGTCAAATACCAGAGCGTGGTGGCAAAAGACAACACCATGGTGGTGAAGGATTTTCAGGATGCCGGTGATTACGGCACGGTCAGTCTTTCCACCCGGGCGGTTGGTTACAACAAGGTGAGTATGATTTTTCACATGCTGCGAAATCGCCTTGGTGATGAAGTTTTCTTTGCCTCCCTGCGAAATTTTTATGAACAGCATAAATTTCAGCGCGCCTCGTGGGATGATCTGCGCAAGAGTTTTGCCCACGGAAGCGGAGAAGATCTTGGAGCTTTTTTTGATCAGTGGCTGAACCGGCCTGATGTTCCGGTTCTGGGGATTGACAAGGGGCGGCTTGAGGTGAAAGACGGCAACCCGGAGCTGCGCTTTGAGCTGGTTCAGGGGGGTGATATCCCATATCAGTTGACCGTGCAGGTCAGGATAAAAGCGGGGAAGGAGATCATTGAACGCAATGTTGATGTTACCCAAAACCGCACACCTGTTACGGTGAGTCTTTCCACCATGCCCTCTGATCTTGTTGTTGATCCGGATTACAGTCTCATGCGGCGTCTTTCCTCTGATGAGCTGCCCTCGGTCTGGTCACGATTTCAGGGCGGTGCTGAGAAGCTTGCCGTAATCGCGGCCGGAGAGGAAGAAAAGTTTGCCGCATTTCAACCGGTGCTTGAGGAAATGAATTGCGCTGTTGCCAGCGAAGCGGAGCTTGATGAGAAGGAATTGTCCGGGAAAAATATCATATTCCTCGGAACCGGCTCCCAAATAAGCAGGGGGCTCTTTGCCACCCCTAACCTGTCTCGGGAAGGTTTCACCTTGGAAGTGCGGGAAAATCCTCTTTCTCCCGGCATGGTCGCCGTGCTGGTTGCGGCGGAAAGCCAGACAGAGGTCGAGTCGGCGATTCACAAGCTGCGTCATTACGGCAAATATAGTTATCTGCACTTCGTTGGCGGCAAGATTGTCGACAAAAGAATCACCGAGTCAGAAATCGGTCAGATTTATGTTCTCGATCATCCGCCCCGGGGCGCTGCTGTGGAGAAGAGTCTCGACTTTGATGAGATCATGACGCGCATTGCCCGGAGTCGGGTGATTTATGTGGGGGAAACCCATGTCCGTCAGGCGGATCATCTGCTCCAGTACAGGGTGCTGCAGGCCGTTCATGAACGTCATCCTGATCTTGCAGTGGGTATGGAAATGTTTAACCGCAGCGTCCAGGATGCCATTGACGCTTACATAAAGGGCGACATCGACGAGCGGCAGTTTTTGAAGGATGCCCAGTATTTCAAGAACTGGGGCTATGATTACCGTTTTTACCGGGATATTCTGCAGTTCGCCCGGGCCAACAAGCTGCCGGTGGTCGCCTTGAATCTTGATAAGGATGTGGTCAGTTCCACCTTCAAGCAGGACGGCATTGCCGGGCTTTCCGAAGAAATCAGGCAGACTCTCCCCCAGGAGCGGGATCTTTCCATGGCCGGATACCGCGAGCGGCTTGCCAATGTTTTTCAAAGCCACAGCGGTCCTCACTTCAACGAAGAGAAGATGACGAATTTTGTCCAGGCTCAGGTGCTGTGGGACGAAACCATGGCGGAAACTGTTGCCGATTTCCTGAAAAAAAATCCCGAAACCAAGATGATTGTTGTCGCAGGATCAGGCCATGTGGTGAAGAATAATGCGATTCCTCCCCGGGTTGCGCGGCGGATTGATGTTGCTCAGTCTGTTGTCGTCAATGTCCGGGAAGGAGAGCTTGTTCCGGAAGAGGCTGATTATGTTTTCTTTTCAAGCCCAATCGATCTGCCCCCATCGCCCATGCTTGGGGTCATGCTGAATGAGCAGGATGGAGAGGTTGTCATTGGCGGCCTCGCTCCCCAGGGCGGCGCGGAAAAGGCGCGGCTTAAAAAGAATGACGTGATTCTCGCCGTGGACGGCCATGAAGTCAAGACCGTCGACGGCATCAAAATAGCCCTGCTTTACAAGGAGCATGGGGGTACCGTGAAGGTCAAGGTGCGCAGACCTGTTGTGCTCCTGCCGGACGCAACGCTCGATTTTGAGGTGCAGTTGTAACATCTTTACTGAATTTTGTTACAGAAATCAGTGGGTTGGTTGACATTGTTTGGCGGTCGAGCGGGCTTTTTTGCGAGACCGCCAAAATTATTTGTGATACAGTGATTATAATTGAAAATGTAATGAATGGATGTCGCAAACCCTGAATAGATTTTTTTTTGATAAATGACGTTGCTGTTTTCTTCTACAAATGACTAGGAGAAAAGAAAATGACAAGCTGGCTCGGCAGTGAAAATTTCCCTTCGTCCACTTCCCAGGAAAAGGACGTCCTTGCGGCGGAACTTGAAAAGATCCTCGCCCACGATCTGACCCACGACCTCTTCAGGTTGCTGGCAGACTTTCAGAAGATTCTCGCGGACAACAAAAAGCGGGACGAATGGCCCGTTATCAATAAAAAGCTCGAGATCCTCTTTAAATGCGGGAAACCGATGCTGCTCGACGGACCCATGATCGGCATTCCCGTGTCGATCCGAGACAGCGATTATTTCAAGGACACGGTTGCCCATCTCGGCGAAGACCGTTCCCGCATTGCTTCGATAGAATGGATGGCCACCGCCTGGAACCTCACCTTTGCCGATACCGGTCTCTGGATGGGCAAGACTTTTGAGCCTGTGACCCGTGAGGTGGTTGCGGAAAAATGCGGTCATGATGGAGACGTGGTTGCCGCCTTTGACCCCGCTGTCAGCCGCATCGGCCGGAATTTTTTCCGTGAACCGGCGGACCCCAATCTGCTGCAGAGTCTTGGTATTCCCGTACTCACCGAAGTATGGCGTCTTGCCGACCGGCCGACAACCATTGACCTTGATCTTTTCGGCGGCAAGCTTCTTCCGGAAAACCTGGAAAAAGAAAAGGCCATTCCTTACAGCAGAACCGGCGGCGTCTTTCTCTGCAATTTTGGGGAATCCGTTGTCCCTGAAATGAACGGCAAAAAGGTGTATCAACTCAATTACCGCTGGCCGAAGCTTAATCCCTCCTACCCCATGACCCGGCTCATCGATGAACTGGTGCAGATCGGTGACGGCATCTACCTGGGGCAGCTCATCTATGCGACCCGGCATTACAGCTACGGCAGACTGCGGTTGCCGTTCTGTCCGGAACTGCCGGATATTCCTCTGGGCGAATCCTACAATCCGGCCCTTCACCGGATTGGCCGGACGGTGCACAAGGTTCTTGCCGGGGGTGGTTATTACGGCTACCAGAATAACGGGTATTTCCTCATGATGGATCCGGCCCGCGCCGAAAGGGTTTACGCGGACGACGTCTTTCCACAACTCCGGCCCCGCAGGGGGGAAAGCGGCTATGAGGAAATTGGTTATGGCCGGAAGACGGCGCAAGCCGGCCAGCCGACCGGGACGTCGGCCAGACAGAGCATTGACTGGAAAAACGGCTGGAAAGACGATCCCGCACTACGGCAGAAATTCACCACCATGCTCACCGAACCGTCGCCAAGGGGAGCGGATGACGGTGATGTGCGGGAGCTGCTGCGCGACGGTGAATCCGTTCTGCAGATGCTGCAGCGCATCAGCAATGATATTTCCGCCCAGTCCAGGTATGATGATCATCTCATCCATTTTGAGTCACTGCACCGGCTGTTCAGGGCCGGGGTTCCGCCGATGGTTCGAGATGGCGTTTTTCAGGGAAACGGGAAAAAAGGCTGCAATGTCCGGGTGGACAGCGCCGAAACCCATGACTGGTATGGCCGGCAGGAGAGAAGTTGCGGTTTTGACTATTATCACGGGGCAAATCTTAATCTTCATCTAGGTTTTCGTGAGACATTTCTCCCTGATACAGATGCCCGTTTTGACAAGAGTATGCTTTTTCCCAGCTGCCTGGCAGACATTCTCGGCAAGGAAAAATTTCCCTCTGTCAATCTGCTCAACATGGCCTGGCACAGTATCGGCAAATATATCTTTCCCTGGGCCGGCAAGTCCTATGAAAAGATCAGCGGTCGAAGGCTGAGCATGCTGCTTGACGAATCTCCCGATCTTGCCGGCCGTTATCCGGAAAGGGTGAAGGAGTTGAAAACCCACGTGGCCAGCGGTCCTCATTATGATCTGGTGGTAAAAAATGCGAAAGGCTACTGGAAGGAGAAAGGCCCGTACGCGAAACATCTCCAAAGCGGATCCTGGGACCATGGCATGTCGGATGCCGACAAGGAATTCTGGGAGCAGGAGGCGGCAAACCACTGGATTTACGGCAACAATATACAGGATGCGCGGATCGTCAATTTTGACCACTTGCTGCGCATCATTGACATGAATTACCGTATTCCCGACCCGTCCCTGCAGGCAGTTGCCGATCAGGGGCCGACGCCCTTTGCCCGACAGGGGTATGTTTTTCTCGGCGTTGCCGATCGGGAGTCGATTCTGCCCCTCTCCAACGGAGCGGAAAAGAAGAAAAAGGTTTTTCAGTTCCATTACCGCTATCCCATGATCGGCGGGCCGGTTCCCATCGGTTTCTGTCTTGATCAGCTGGTGGAAATTGCCGACGGCCTTTTTCTCGGGCAGCTGATTTATGCAACGGCCCTGCATATTCCCTATCATTCGTCGGTTGATCCCTCGGAGTACAAGTATCAGCTCTTCGGATATTTTCTGTTGCTTGACAACGCCTGGCAGCGGCATCGTCTGGCAATCAAACTCGACACCCTTGACTGCTGTATGACCTGACTGCTGCAAGAAAAGGAGGTGCAACATGACCACAATCACACTCCCTGATATTTCGCTTGCGGAGTATACTCTCGACACGTTGCCGCGGTTAAAGGAACTGCGGCAGCAGTCGTTTGCCAACAAAACCGAGATCTGCATCGAACGGGCCCGGTATGTTACCGAGTATCTGCGAAAATATGATAAGCCGCAGGATACGCCTGAGCTGCGCCAGGCCGGGAAAACAGCGCATTTTCTCGCAAACAAGGAGGCTGTTTTTCATGACCGCAACCTGCTTGCCGGCACAACCACCAGCAAGCCGCTTGGCGCCCCGTTGTTCCCGGAGTTTTTCGCCCTGACCCTTTGGCCTGAACTTGACACGGTGAGCACCAGGAAAAAAAATCCCCAGCGTCTTTCCCCTGAGGATGGAAGTGAACTGAATTCCAAGATTTTTCCGTACTGGATGGACAAAAGTATCCAGGAACTGGTGCGGCAGCAGCACCATAATCCCGAGTGTTTGCAGCTTTTTGAGAGTCTTGTCTTTTTCATAGCCGGCAAGGCGGGCTGCGTTTCCCACTGTGTTCCGGCGTATACCGCCATGCTGGAAAAGGGTCTTCTGGGATTGATGGAAATTGCCGCTGACAAGGAGACCGAGCTTGCCAGCACGGATGATGCCATCGAGGCAGAGAGCAAGGCGGCATTTTACCAGGCAGTGCAGATAAGCCTGCAAGCAATCATCATCTATGCCGGGAATCTGGCGGACAGGGCCGAGGCCTTGGCTGATCTTTGTACCGATGGGGCGGCAAAGCAGGATTTTCTTGATATTGCCGCGGTCTGCCGTAGGGTTCCCGCCCATCCGGCCAGGACATTCCGGGAGGCGGTCAATGCCATCTGGATCTGTCAGGTGGGCATCCACGCAGAAAACATCAACATGGCCATGAGTCCGGGCAGGCTTGATCAGGTTCTTTATCCCTATTACCGTAAGGACATGGATGAGGGAACGCTTGATGTGGGCCGCGCCATTGAGCTCCTTGGCTGTTTGTGGCTGAAAATTGCTGATAATGTCGTCATGGTGCCCGAGGCGTCGGAGGAGATGTTCGGCGGCGCCGGGACCGTGCCGGCCATTACCCTGGGCGGCGTTGATGCAAATGGCGAGGATGCGGTCAATGACCTTACCTATATCATGCTGCGGGTCACCGAGCTGCTGCAAACCCGTGACCCGAATGTCAATGCCCGCTACCATTATGACAAGAATCCGAAGGAATATATGGACCGGGTATCCGAGGTGATTTTAAACACCAAGGCGGTACCTGCCGTGTTCAACGATGTCGCCAACATTGCGGTGCTGGCCGGACAAAAAGAAGCGGTGGCACATGCCCGGGATTATGCAGTCATCGGCTGCGTTGAGCTGGCCAGTTCCGGCCGGGATTATCCGGCATCGAGTTCGATCATGCTGAATCTCGCGGCTGTCATGGAAATGGCGCTCTTCGGCGGCAAACGGCCGATCACAGGCGACAAGCAGATCGGCCCGTCAACCCCGCTGCCCGAAACCTTGAAAAGTTTTGAGGAGTTCTGGGAGGTGTTCAAGACCCAGCTCGACTGGCTGGTCAAGCAGGCCATCCAGCTCAATGAATACCTGGGGGACGTGCACCAGCAGATGATGCCGAGTCCCCTGCTTTCCGCCCTGTTCGAGGGACCGATGGACAAGGGCCTTGACCTTATCCGGGGCGGCGCTCTGTATAACTCCTCCGGCGCAACCCATATCGGCTTTGCCGATGTGGTCGACTCCCTCAATGCCATTGAAAAGACCGTTTTCATCGACAGAAAATATGGGTTTGGTGAACTGGTAAAAGCGATGAAGGAAAATTTCCAGGGTGAGCAGCAGGAAAAGATGCGCCTGTTTCTGAAAAACCGGGCGCCCAAGTACGGCACCGAGGATCCGGTTGCCAGGAAGAACGCGCAAAACATCGTCCGTCACCTTTTTGAGCTGTACCAATCCCATAGCAATTACCGGGGCGGACCGTACCGTCCGGCATTCTGGACCATGACCAATCATGCCGGACTGGGAGGCATCAGCGGCGCAATGCCGAACGGCCGCAGGGCAGGGGAGTTGTTTGCCAGCGGCATTACCCCGGTGTCCGGAGCGGCTCCCGTGCTCACTGCCTGCCTGAACGCCGTCGCCGAACTGGGCGGTAAATATGTGCCCGGCTGCTGGGCCCTGAATCTCAAGTACACCCCGGAAGAGGATGTGCAGGCAACCAAGGCCAATTTTTCCCATACGATGGAAGCCTATTTTCGGGCGGGCGGCCAGCAGGTGCAGTTTAACATCATGACTTACCAGATGCTGCTTGATGCCAAAAAGCATCCGGAAAAATATCCTGAGTTGATGGTCCGCGTATCCGGATACTCCGCCTATTTCAAGGATCTCAACGAGATGATGAAGGATGAGCTGATCACCCGCACCCAGTATGACCTGATGAGCGGCGAGGCCGTGCCCTTTCCTGCTGACTGACCGCGGAAACCATATCCGTGCGGCACCCTTTTGTAAGGACCAAGAGCGATGGAAAAAAATATACAGACCGATCTGACCGCCATTCTTTTCAGCCGATTCAGGAACTGTTTTGAGTCTGAAGTTGCGGAGGAGTTTCTTGAGGTTCTATTGAACCTGATGCGGGTGGTATTTCTTATCAATCCGGATTACCGGGCAAATATCAAGGGGTTTACCGGGCGCTACCAGTTCAGGAGCGTTGACGGGGAGGTGACCATGGCCGCCGTGTTTGACAACGGAAAGATGGAGGTCGGAGAGAAATTGATCACTGACCCCCATATCACCGTCAGTTTTCGTAACGGTCGCGCTTTGCTTGACTTCCTGATCTCGCCCCGTCAGGATATCCTGGGTTCCATGCTGCGAAACGATGTGAAAACAGATGGCAACCTCAATTACCTCTATAAATTCGGATACATGGCGAAAAAGTTGCAACTCATGATGCCGAAGTTGTGATCACGGGCTTCATCGGAGACATCGCCAGGCACCGAACCGGTGACGGGCCGGGAATCCGCACGGTGGTTTTTTTTAAGGGTTGCCCGCTGCATTGCCCATGGTGTCATAATCCCGAGTTCATCGTTCCGCAGCATGAACTGGCATTTTATCCGGATCGTTGTATCGGGTGCAGAGAGTGCGCGGATATCTGCCCGCAGCGGGCCATTAAGCAGAACACCATGATCGTGATAGATCGCTCTGTCTGCGATTGTTGCGGAGAATGTGCGAAAATCTGTCCGTCCGCAGCCCTGGCAATTGTCGGCAGGTTCTGGTCCGTTGAGGAGCTTCTGGAGGTGCTGCTCCGTGATCAGCTTTATTACCAGGTTTCCGGCGGAGGGGTAACGCTCTCCGGCGGCGAGCCGACCATGCAGATGAAATTTGGCGGAAGCCTTCTTCGCCAATTGAAAAAAAATGGCATCCACACGGCAATTGAGACCAACGGTTTTTTTTCTTGGGGTGAATTTGCCGTCCATCTTCTACCGTGGCTTGATCTGGTTCTGTTTGACCTTAAAATTGCAGACAAAGGGCGTCATGCGAAGGTGACAGGCCAGGAAAATGAAAAGATCCTTGGAAATCTTGAAAAACTGGTGAGAAGAGGGTCTGAAGTGGTGGTTCGCATTCCCCTGATTCCGGGGGTTACTGCGGACAGGGAGAATCTGGCGGAGCTAGCAGGGGAAATGAAAAGAATCGGAGTGCAAAAGTGTTCTCTGCTCCCCTACCATTTCTTTGGCAGGTCAAAGGCGGCCAACATCGGGCGGCCGGCTGACTCCTCATTGCCCGATAAGCGAATGACCCGTGCCGAAGTTGACGGGTGGCACCAATATTTCAAGGAATTTGAGCTGGTCTGAAAGAGGGGATTGCGTTTACGTACCTTAGAAATGAAGAGAAGGAGGAGAGAGTATGCAGATAGATTTTCATCACGCCACAACCTATGTTGCCGCTCGACTGGCGGGTTTTAATCAGAAGGAAGCCGGAATTGTTGCTCATGCCGCCCAGTATGTGGATGACGCCACCAGCAGCGGAGTCGTGCAGTTTAACAACAAGGCGCTTTATCATCGCCTGAGTTCCGCCCATAAAACCCTTGATCCTCGGAATTCCATCGAGTTGAATAACCATCTCGTCTGGATTCCCTTTCATTTTTTTCCTGGCAACGGCGGACAAAGAGCCGACGAAAATTCGGACCTTTCTTTTGTGGAGAAAATTGTCTGCCGGCCAGGAAATGAGAGCCCCATCGCCCAGGATTTGCTGCGGGAAGTAATTAGGGAAAAAGAGCATGCCTGCAGCCTGCATCGCCTCGGCTTGACCATGCATGTCTATGCCGATACCTGGGCGCACCAGAATTTTGCCGGGGTTGAGGATAAAATCAATGAAGTCGAGGATGCCCATGACACGGGCAAATCCGGTGTCTTCACCAAAGTGGGAAGGGTTTTTCGGGATTGGCTGGATGATACCTTGCCCCCTCTGGGTCATGCACGGGCCTTTGTTTTCCCGGACATGCCTTTTCTGCAGTGGGAGTATGAAAATGCCGCGAAACAGAAGATCCGGCGCAACAACACGGATCTTTTCTGTACCGCGGCGGATGAAATGTGCAAGGCCATGCAGCGCTACAGGGTGTCTGATCTGAGCGCCGACGTGCCGGGAATCCCGGATAAAGACATGAACAGAATTCAGGATCTCTTCAGCAAGCTGAAGGAGGAGAAAGGAGAAAAAAGACACCATTACTGGCTTGAGGAGATCCGGGGAGGGGCGTTTTCTTTCGGCAAGGATCCGGATGTGGATTATGTCGATAAGGGCGCCGGATCCTGGAAGGAAAAGGCGCTCGGCACAAGCAACGTCATTCCCAAATATTCGTACCGGAAATCATTTTTGAAAAGCGACTGGAAGCTCTTTCATGATGGGGTCAAGTCACATGTTGTTTATGTGATCAATGAGCTGCTGCCGGAGTATGGCATCTGCGCCGGATAAAAATCATTTTCGTCTCTGCTGCGCCCGGCTGGTGGGCCGGGCGGCAAGGGGATCCTCCGGCCAGACGTGTTTCGGGTAGCGTCCCTTGAGCTCTTTTTTAACTTCCGGGTAGGCGCGCTGCCAGAATCCGGCCAGATCGCTTGTTACTTGAATCGGGCGTTGGGCCGGGGAAAGGAGATGGAGCAGCACCTTCACCCGGCCGCGGCAGACGGTTGGAGTGTCGCTGAGGCCGAACATCTCCTGCAGGCGCACCGCCAGCACCGGCGCCTCGCCGGGGCGGTAGTCAAGCAGAATGCGTGATCCGCTCGGCACCTGCAGCCGTTCCGGCGCGGCCTGGTCGAGTTCCTGCTGCCCGCGCCAGTCGAGTTTGTCGAGCAGAATCCTGTTGAGATCAAGCTGCTTGAGCTGTTCCCTGCGGCTGATGCCGTCAAGATAGGGAGAGAGCCAGGCGAGATCGGCCATCAGGTGTTCGTCGTCGATTTGCGGCCAGTTCCCTTCGGGTTGCCAGAAGCGCAAGCTGTTGATGCGGGCCTGCAGACGGCGCGTTTCGCGGCTCCAGGGAAGTGACTCGATCCCCATGCGCCGGATGCCCTCAAGCATGGCGGCACGTGTCAGGCCCGGATCGGCCTTGACAAGCCCTTCTTCCCGGATAACCAGCTCCCCCAGATATTCACGCCGCACTGCCGTGACCCGCCCGTTCTGCTCATCCCAGCCGATTATTTCCTGCCAGGCAAAAAGCCCTGGCTGAGAAATACGCAGCTCATTTATGTCGACTGGGGCGGCAAGAAAAATCTTTCCCTCTCTTTGACCGGTATCAAGCAGCGGAGCCACCAGGAACGGGCTGCCTGCCATGGGATCACCGGACGGGAGCAGCGCACCTTTTCCGCCGGAAAGCTGGTAACGTTCCCGTCCACCCGGTCGCAGACCGGCAATGCGGTCCGGATAGGCAAAGGCCAGCAGCAGGCCTGCCTTGTCCTCATCATATTTTTTTCCCTTTATTTCCAGCAGACGCCGATACTGGAGAGAAGAGGTGTCCACCCGGCGACAGGCGGCAGGGTCTGCTTTTTCATCACGGCCCTTGTCTCTGAATCGTTGTAAGATCTGCAGGCGGTATTGCAGATCGCTGCCAACATGGAAAGATGCGTTCTGGATAATGTCCCGTTCGGAAAGGAGCGCAGCAAGATCGCAGGCAAGCAGGCCTTGGCCGGTTCTTCCGGCCATCACCAGCATGTGGGCCAGGCGGGGATGGATGGGGAATCCGGCCAACTGTCTGCCGGTTGGGGTGATGCCTCCTGTTTCGTCAAGTGCGTGCAGGGATGTGAGCTGGGCGCGGGCTGCGCTCAGCGCCGAGGCAGGCGGCGGATCGAGCCAGCGCAGCTCAAGGGGATCAGCTACCCCCCATAGAGCCAGCTCCAGAAGGAGGGAGGCAAGATCAGCCGCGCAGATCTCGGGCGGATGAAAGGGCACAAGCCCGTGATGCTGGTGAAGCGTCCACAGCCGCAGGCAGAATCCTGGAGCCACCCTGCCGGCCCGTCCCGTTCGCTGGCGGGCTGCGGCCCGGGAAACCCGCACCGTGTCGAGCCCGCTCATGCCGGATGCCGGACGGAAACGCGGCAGGCGCGACCAGCCGCTGTCCACCACATTGAGGATGCCGTCAATGGTAAGGCTGGTTTCGGCAATGGAGGTGGCAAGCACCACCCGTCTTCTGCCCAAGGGGTCGGGCAGAATAGCCCGGTCCTGCTCCTGCTGACTGAGATTGCCGTACAGCGGCTGGATGAGGATATCTTTTCCGCCGGCTCCGGTCAGGGCAGCGGAAGCCTGCTTGATCTCGCCAGCCCCCGGCAGAAAGGCCAGGATGTCGCCATTCTTTTTTTCCAAAACCTGCCGGATGCCCTGCACCGTTGTCTCGGCGATCCGGCCTGCGGGTTCTTTGTTCAGATATTCGATTTCCACCGGAAAACTTTGTCCATGCCCGGTTATTACGGGAACACCGCCGAGAAGTGTAGCGATGGGGTCGGCGTCAAGGGTGGCTGACATGACAAGCAGCCGCAGGTCGTCACGCAGGGAGCAGAGCTCAAGGCAGAGGGCAAGCGCCAGATCGGCGTGGAGTGACCGTTCGTGAAATTCGTCAAAAATAACCAGGCCGATATCGGCCAGTTCCGGGTCCTGCTGGATACGGCGGGTAAGAATCCCTTCCGTCACCACCTCAATGCGGGTGAAGGGGGAAATTCTGCGGTCAAAACGGATGGTATAGCCCACGGTTCCACCCGTTTCCTGGCCGAGCAACGCGCTCATCCTGGCTGCCGCCGCCCGGGCGGCGAGCCGTCTTGGTTCAAGCATGATGATTTTTTTGTCTCCAAGCCACGATTCGTGAAGCAGGGCAAGCGGCACGCCGGTGGATTTGCCTGATCCCGGCGGGGCGCAGAGGACCGCTGATCCATGGGCCAGGGTGGAACGTATTTCATCCAGGCTTGCGTGAATGGCAAGTGAGGCGAGAGCTTTTGCAACAGGGGGCAATGGACGGAGATCAGGCACGGGAGGACTCAGGGGGCCAGGAGTTCATAGATCTGCCGCCGCGCCTTGGCTGACGCCTTGAGCACACCCACCGGGTCAACGTAGTCGTACACCTTTGGCTGCTTGTCTGCGGCCGGACGGAGGATGCGGCCGATTACCTGGGTAAGGCGGCCTTCGAATTTGATCGGCGTGCAGAGAAAGAGGCTGGTGAGGCCGGGACAGTCGAATCCCTCACCGATGAGCTGGATTGTTGCCACAAGTATCTGCACGTCTCCAAGCTGGACGCGCCGGACAATCTCGCTTCGCTCTTCGCCGGCTATCCTGCCGGTGAGCAGCAGCGGATGCTCTCCTCGCTCCTCCAGCATGGAACAGATGGTTTCGCAGTGGGACACCCGGTCTGAAACCACCAGGGCTGTGCCGGAATCTTTTGCCGCTTCACCGACAATGTCAGTAACAATCAGTTCATTGCGGGCCTGGTTCCCTGTGAGAGCGGTCATCAGGTCATGATAGTTTCTTCGGTAGTTGAAGGTGAAGGAAGTGGGACGCTGGACGATGACTGGTTTCAGCACCGCGCCGTAAAGGTCGAGCTCGCGCCCGGACACCCGGTGGACAAGATCGCCGATGTGCCAGCCGATCAGTTCGGTCAGGCCGTCCCGGCGGAAGGGGGTGGCGGTCAGCCCCAGCATGTAGCGGCAGTCGAATTCCTTGATGATTTCGGTGAACATGGAGCTTGGCGTGCGGTGGGCCTCATCAACAATGATGTGGCCGAAAAGGGGGGGGAGTTCCATGAGGTGTTTGCGTACGGAATGGATGAGCCCGATTGTCACCGGTTTGATATCAAAGGAGCCGTCGCCGATTAAGCCGGGCGTCAGCCCCAGGAAATTTTTAATGCGTTCTCGCCACTGGTAGAGCAGTTCCTTGGTGTGGATGAGGATAAGGGCGGGTTGTTTTCTTCCGGCGATTATGGCGGCGGCCATCACCGTCTTGCCGCTGCCGGTCGCCGCCTCAAGCACCCCGAAATCCCTGGAGAGCATGGCTGCGCAGGCTGTCTGCTGGTAGGGGCGGAGGTCCCCCTGGAAAGCGAAATCCACCGGCGCAAGTTCCCGCCGTCTGTCATCGATGGTTACATCGAAACCGGATTGCCGGCACAGCAGCACCGCTTGATTGGCGAAACCCCGGGGGAAATGGATGTCGTGGCCGCGCAAGGTATGGAAATGAAGTTCTTTTTTTAGATTCTTGCCGACCCATCGGGCGTATTTCACCGCATCCCGGTACTGGGGATTGACCAGGGTCAGTTTTTTTTTCAGGACGGCAAGGAGCTCGGGTGTGGCGCCGGTCAGTCTGCAGTCGTTGGTGACAACCAGGGTGACTTTATTCATTGCCGGACACTCTATCTTTCACTGCCGGCTCCGTCAAGGAAGAGCTGTTTGAATTTCAGTAAATGGCCGTCGGAAAAAAAATATCGTCCTCCGGCCCGTCTGTTTTCGAGAAGCTGCATGTATTCGAGGGTTTTAAAAAAAATTACAGAAAAACTATTACGTTGGCTCATATTTGGTATATGATGAAAGAAAAGTAAATCCTCTGTCAGGAGACCTGCATGGATAAAAAACTGGAAGAGTTTTTCAGCCGGCACCTTCTTCTTCAGCCCGATAAATTGACTGCCGAGCAGTTGCAGCAGTTTCTCGGCGCTGTCGAGTCTGAGTATCAATCGTGGTTTCTTTCCACTATTATCCAGGAAACCGAAGAGATCATGTCCATTGATCCCAGGCTTACCCTGCGGGAAATTCTTGAGCTTGCCGCCGAGCGAATCGTGCTGAACCTCGCCGCGGACGCGGCGACAATCAGGGTTTTTGATCCTGAATCATTGTGGCTCACCAGTTTCGGCGCCTACGGCGTCGACGATTATAACCGGCTCTCCATTATTCCTGTTAAAAACACGATTTCAGGAATGGTGGTGCAGGAGCGCCGTTCCATCACTGTTTCCAGCATACTCAAGGACCCCCTCTACCAGAATAAGGAGATTGTCAAGGCATGGGGTTTCAATTCCCTGCTTGCTGTTCCCCTTTTCATGCCGCTGCCCAAACCCTCGGGCGATACTCTCCTTGGTTCCCTGCAGATTTATTACAAGGAGGACAACAGGAAGTTTGACAAGCTGGAAGTTATTCACGCCGAGGTGCTTGCCCGGCGCATCAGCTTTGTGCTGGCCAAAAAGAAAATCCTCGATCTGGAGGAATTGAACCAACGCAAGGAAACCATTGTCAACAAGATATTCGTCAAGTTGAGCCGCAGGGAAGGCATCAAGTTGAAAGATCTTTTTGTGCTGCTTATCCCTGAAATCCGCGAACTGCTAGATGTCCGGAACTGTTCGCTTTTCACCGTTTCCCCGGATCAGCAGTATATCAACCTGGAGGCGGCCTACCCGCATGACAGCTGCTACCATGACGCCGACCACAGTTTCACCGTGACCCATCATCCTTATTTCGACGCGGCGATCAACGGCATTATCCCCCTGGGGGATACGGAGCATGAGAGGGTTACCAATTCCTATGTGCTGATCAAGGACCCGCCGAACAGTGCGTTGCTCAGCCGGAAACTACAGGAGTTTACCCATGAGCAGCAGATTCATTCCATTCTGCTCATTCCGCTTGGCGTCGATGGGCAGGTGAGCCATCTGCTGGCCTTTTATGCCACCAACCAGAAGTTTGTCTTTTCAAGTGAGGAGATCGAGCTTCTTACCTTTTTCGGCAAGGAGATCATGAAGGCCTCCAGGCTGGAATTTTTTGGGGACATACTTCATGATATCAAGAATCCCGCCATCGCGGTAGCCGGTTTTGCCAACCGGGCCAGAAAACTGCTGGACAATGATGATCTGGAAGAGGTGCGCGGAAAACTCAAATCATATCTTGATATCATGGCCCGAGAGGCGGCCCGCCTGCAGGATCTGACACAGGCCATGAGCGGTGAAGGGCGGGAGAAAATTATCGATCTGGCCGAAGTGGCCCGGCACCGGCAGCAAATCATTGAAGAAGTTATCCATGAATCTAAATTTAAAAATGTAACTGTTCTTGAGCCGGAACTGGATGGGAATATCATGGTTTCCTGCTCCCGTTTCGCCCTGGAGCGTGTCCTCGACAATCTGCTCGGCAATGCGGTGCGGGCCGTTTCCTCCGCAGGGGGAGGAAAGGTGGGATTGCGTGTCTCGGTCAGGAACGGCATGGCTGAACTGGCGGTCGAGAATACCGGCGAAATCCCGGCTGAGCGGCTGGAGCAGATGCGCAAAGGCTCGGTCAAGGGAAGAGGGCTTAATATCGTCAACCGATTTGTCCACACCAATCACGGCAATATTGATTTGGAGGTCAAAGACGGGATGACTCGTTTTGTTATTCTGCTGCCTCTTTCCGTAACTCCTGAAAAATAGGCAACGGGGCGACTGCTATGATCGACTTTATCGTGGAAATTCTGCTCAAGCCCTTCTTCAGCGAGAAGCTGCGGGTTTTTAAGTATTACGACCAGAAGCGCACGGCAGAGCGACTGCTTGCCGGTTCAGACCCCGGCGGAATGAAGAAGGGCCTTTCTCTGCTGTTTGAACTGGGAGTGTCCTACCCCTATCGAGTGCAGGAGGTCATAAACAAAATAACCGGATTTCTTCGGGAAAAATTTTCCCAGGAAGAACCGACCCGCGCCGAACTCAAAGACGTGCTTGAATTCGGTATCCGCTCCCTTACTTCCATGCCACGCCTTGATATGAACGGTTTCCCCTATAATATCGACATTCATCAGATCGGGATTGCCGACATGGATCTGACCCGCACCAATTTCCGTTTTTTTTCCCTCTGGGGATGCCGGTTCCATAACATCATCTTCTCCCACTCCTCGTTCGAGGAAGCCGATCTGGGCGGTGCTCTTTTTGACAACTGCAGTCTCGAGTATGCCGATCTGAAAGGGGCAAAGCTCTGCGGCAGCTTTATGGATGAAGGAAGGGCAACCCGTTTCATGAATACCCGGCTCTGGGGATCCAATCTTGGTGATGCGGAAATTGAATTCTGCGATCTTCATAATGCAGATAATATTGACCTGCAACCCGTCCAGCAGAAAATCAATGAGGGGAAATTGAGAATCCTCCAGTAACATTCATAATCTGCAACGAGCTAAAAAAGGTCGATTGAAATTGCTGAAATCAGGTGGGCCGAAGAATAAAGAAAATCTGTTTCCGATCACTTTACCTGATAGAAATTTAATAATGATATATCTTTCCAATTTCAAACAGTTAATTTCATATTCCTGCAGATATGAAAAATGTCGGGAATGAAATGAAAATATGGGTTGACGCGGATGCATGCCCGGTGGTGATCAAGGAGATTTTGTTTCGAGCGGCGGAACGTACCGGAGTGCAGGTGACCCTTGTGTCGAATCAGCCGATGCGCATGCCGCCTTCGCGCCTGATTCAATTTGTTCGCGTCGCGTCCGGCCGCGATGTCGCGGACAATGAGATAGTGAAAAGGCTCAGCCCCGGGGATCTTGTCATCACAGCTGATATTCCCCTGGCGGCCGACGTGGTTGCAAAAGGGGGGTATGCTCTTAATCCGCGCGGCGAACTCTATTCAACGGACAACATTGGAACGTGCCTGAGTATGAGAAATTTCATGGATACGTTGCGAGCCGGTGGAGTCGATACGGGCGGTCCCGCGGCCATAAGCCCGAAGGACCGCCAATCTTTTTCCAACAGCCTGGACAAATTTTTAACCAGGCATGGGAAAAATGCATAAAAAGATCATCAATCTCAAAAAAAATCATTCCTTGTCGCGCAGCAACTCCAAAGTGATCAAGATATCTACATCTTTGCCAACCACCCCCATCTTGTAGAACCTGCCGTCCCCGACGCCATATGCAAGACGATCAAGAGTCACACGGGCATCAAGCCCTGAGACAACCTCACCGGGTTTTAACGGGTTTTCCTTCTGCCCGTGATAGGTGAAGGCAAGTGCCACGTCTTTGGTGACATCTTTTATGGTCAGTTTTCCCTCCACATTATAGATATATTCACCTGTCTTCGTCACTCTGGCGGACTTGAACATTATTGCGGGATACTTGTTTGCATCAAAGAAATCAGGGGTCTTGAGATGCGTGTCCCGTTTCCCCACCTTTGTGTCAATGCTGTCAACCTTGATGGTGAAATCAAATCTGCTCTTCTCCGGACTCATCGGGTCAAAGACCACATCCCCGGTAAAGTCTGCAAACTGCCCCCGTACCGTGGCGTGGATATGTTTCACCTCGAAGTAAAAATTGCTGTGGACCGTATCAATCTGCCATTTCTGAGCCATTACCTGGGTAGGTATCATCAGAATAAAAAACAGAAGAAAAGAAAGTAGTTTTTTCATGGTGTTTTTCCTCAATTTGAATGAGTCATCTTTCCAGTAATAATTACTGATTTAACAGTATTGACGAAAGAGTTCTTTGTAAACCGGGCAGCGTGAAATTTATCGGAAAAATCTTTTTTGTCAGGAAAAGATACGGCGCAGCCAGATACCGAGAATCGCGGCCATATTGAGGCTGAAGATCACTAGGGCGGCGGCGCGTGGCAGGCCTGATTGAAAGGTGTCGCTTACCCACAGAACGTGCAGCGGCAGGAGAAAGAGAACCAGTGTCGCCCCGAAGCGGTGCAGAGTCAGCCACTTTCCATAAGCGATGGGGATGAATTTCCGGAAAATGGCCGGTATGGAAACCGTCAGGATAAGGAACAGCAGGCCAATGCCGACAAACTCAGGGAAATATTTTTTCTCAAGGGTATAGGGCGTGAAATTATCAGATGCCTTGATCAGGAACGGATGTGTCAATGCGAGCAGGGTAATGAGAAAACCGTTAAGCCTGTGCAGGGTGAGTAGGGATTTCTGCAAAACAATCCGTTCCAGGAGCCTCAAATGCGATGCCAGCAGGATCTGGTAAAACACCAGCAGGGCAATGGTGATGCCCACTACCTTGCCGCCGCGCAACAGGGCCTTCTCCATGCCAAACTTGTAGAGAATGGAAGATGATTCGAACTGGAAGGGGATAGTCCAGCCGGCTATCAGCAAAAGCATTCCCATGATTACAAGGAATGAGCTCAAGGTAAAACGTTTTGCGGGTGAGAAAGATTTGACAGGTTCCATATCTTTCATTCTAGAACAAAAAAAATCTGTCTGCAGGAAAATTTGGGGAGAGCGTCCGGGGGATGGCGTTTAAGGATATTTCACTCTCCCTTTTGCCGATGTATGCTGATTGCGCACGGGTCTACACGACAAAATGGATTTTTCAAGAACTGAGTTTTGTTTCATCCGATTGTGCCAGACCGGTAGATGGGACTTTGCCGGAGATAGCCCTTTTTTCTCATACGGCAACCGGCGTTAAATTATTTCTCCGTATATTTATTCGCTGATAAGAGATTTTTATGATTGCCTCTTGTTGCAGTTCAATTTTTTTCTTCTTGTAAGCCTCAATTCAATAAAGTGTTTTAATACCAGGTGGTTGAGATGATTGTGCTGTTCTGGCGCAAAGTTTGCTTGTAACTGCATTGCTGTCACATTTGTTCCGCGATAACGGCAAACCACTTTGAAAAAGTGGGACGCAAAGCCACCGGCCTACGTTCCCTGGACAGGGAATACGGTAGCGGGGTTACCGAACGGACGCATCTTCAGGTGCGACCGTTATCGAAAACCTGGAGGTGTCTGTATGGTGAAGAAAAAATTAGTATTAATGTTCTCCTTTCTGGCTGTATTTTGTTGTGTTTTTGTTTCATCCGCATTTGGGGGTCAGGAGGCTCGATTCAGTTGGTCCCCAAATGCAGAAACGAACCTGACGGGCTATAAAATTTATTATGGAACTGCCAGCAGGCAATACGAACATGTTGTTGATGTGGGCAACCCGTTGCCTGTTGATGGAAAGGTTGTGAGCGCGGTAACCGGTCTTGCCGATGAAACGACATATTATTTTGCCGCAACAGCATATGATAGTAATGGATTTGAAAGTAATTTTTCTCAGGAGGTGATCTGGACTTCGCCTTCTGAAACAGTTATCCCGCCTCTTCTGCCGGTTGCAACTGGTTTTTCCCTGTCGACAAATGAAGACACTGCAAAAACAGGTCAACTAGCCGGGCAGAGTGCAGACAATCTTGCTCTCACCTATCTGTTGGTAAGCAATGGATCTCTTGGTTCCGTAACACTTACTGATGCTGCCGGCGGCAGCTTCATTTATCAGCCCCATCCGCAGATGAGTGGAGCTGACACCTTTATCTATAAGGTCAGTGATGCCAATGGAGAGTCAGAAACGGCAACAGTGACGGTGACTGTTAATCCGGTTGATGATCCTCCTTTGGCAAGCAACGGTACTCTTGTTGTACAGGAGAACGATTCTGCAGGCGGTGTTCTTGTCGGCAGTGATATCGACAGTCCTGCTCTTTCCTATGCGATATACCGCAGTAGTCTTCACGGCACCGTTGTTGTCACAGATGCCGTAAACGGGATATTTACCTACACCCCTGTTGATGGATTCAGCGGCGAAGACAGCTTTCAGTTTCGGGTATATGATGGAAATCTTTATTCCAATATTGCCACCATTTCAATTTCCATTGAAGCCGCTCCTCCCCTCTTGCCTGTTGCTGAAAATTTTTCATTCGCAGTTGATGAGGATATCGCTGGAGAAGGGTATCTTCCCGGGCGGAGCCTTGAATCACTGCCCCTTGTTTATCAGATTGTCGATAACGGGACGTTTGGAAAGGCGACCCTTATCGATTCTTCGACCGGTCATTTTGCCTATAAGGCTGATCCGCAGATGAACGGGATCGACACCTTTACCTATAAGGTCAGGGATGGAATTGGGGAATCCGAGAAGGCAACAGTGACGGTGACTGTTTTCCCTGTTGATGATCCTCCTGTGGCGAGCGACGGTTCCCTTGTTGTGCAGGAAAACGGTTCTGGAGAGGGGTTTCTTGTCGGCAGCGATATTGACAGCGGGTCGCTGACATATTCCCTGGTTGAAAACAGTTTGCTTGGTACCGTTGCCATAACCGATCCGGCAACAGGTGCCTATAAATACATCCCAGGGCAAGACTCCTATGGAGAAGACAAGTTCCGATTTGTCGTAAGTCATGGAAATGGTGAATCAAACATCGCCACTGTGTCCATATTGATTGAAGAGTCGGAGCCTGTGTTTACGATTGAAACTGGAACTGTGGATGCCGGTGCGAACTGGATTCACATTGTCTTAGAAAAAAGATTCAGGCATCCGGTTGTTGTTGCCAAACCGGCAGGGAGTAATGATTCTTCTCCCTGTGTTGTCCGGATCAGGAATGTTTCACCCGCAGGTTTTGAAATACGACTGCAGAACTATGATTATACCCTCCAGGATCATGAGGTGGAACAAGTCGGCTATATCGTTATGGAGCGGGGTCGATTTGTGCTGGAAAACGGCGCCTCCGTTGAAGCCGGCCAATTTGAAAATGAATTAACCGGCACGGTTGAAACGGTTTCTTTTTCAGAAGGATTTTCCGTCACGCCTTTTGTTGCCGCATCGATTGTCACAGAAAACGAATCAGACGCAGTTGTTGGAAGATTGAACAATGTTTCGTTTTCCGGGTTTGATTATGAAATGCAGGAAGCAGAGGGGAATGTGCAAATGCACGACGTCGAATCAATTTCTTTTATAGCCTGGGAGCCATCCGCCGGGTTTATCGGGGATTTGGCATTCGAGGTAGTGATGCCCGAGGAAAGTGTGACCCATCAATGGGTTCCCCTCCCGTTCCATGAAAAGTTTACCGCATCTCCTGTGTTTATTGCCGATATGCAGAGTAATTTTGAAGTTGATACCGCGGTCCTGCGCTATGCCAGAAAAACCGTATTGGGCATCGAGTTAAAGGTGGCTGAAGAAGAGTCGCATGATGTGGAAACCGAGCATTTCGGTGAAACTGTCGGCTATCTTGCTATTGCACCGGTTGATCTTGCCGGTGATGCAGATGGAGACGAATTAATCACAGGTGATGAAATCAATCTCTATGGCACCCATCCGGCCCTTGTTGATACTGATTTTGACGGGTTGGCTGATGGTGCTGAGACAGCCTACTGGAATGAGATGTGGAATGCGGACATCGATAGTGATGGTGTCATAAATCTACTTGATTCAGATAGTGACAATGACGGTTATCTCGACGGTGAGGAAGTTGAGCTTGGCTATGACCCGGCAGACAACGGATCAAACCCGGATATGATTGTGGAAGATTCGGTTCCCTCCTTTTCCTGGGAAATCGGCACTGTTTCTGTTGCTTCCAGATGGCAGCGAGTTTCTTTTACCGGAATGTATGACAATCCGGTTGTTGTGGCCAAATTAATAACGGCCAACGATAGAACGCCTTGTGTCGTAAGGATTAATAATGTGAATGCCTCTGGATTTGATATTCGGATCCAAGAGTGGGATTATCTTGATGATCGGCATCGAATTGAGAGGGTTTCTTTTACCGTGATGGAAGCAGGAAGCTATACTCTGGCTGATGGTGTCAAGGTTGAAGCAGGACATTTTTCAACCGACAGAGTTGCGACATCGGAACAAATTAATTTTGGCAAGGGATTTAATTTGGTTCCTGTTGTCACATCTTCAGTGGTGACTCTTAATGAGGCGAGCGCCGTGATATCAAGAATATGGGAAGTGACATCGGGAGGATTCAAGGCTCAGCTGAATGAACAGGAGCGGAATCTGTCGTTACATGCGTCTGAAGTATTGTCGTACATTGCCTGGGAACCTTCTTCGGGAACAGTCGATGGAAAAGCGTATGAAGTCCGGCATGTCGGCAACGGTGTCACCGATAAATTTTCGTCGATCCCCTTTCTTGCTTCATTTGATGTTGTTCCGGCAATTCTTGTTGATATGCAGACAAAAAATGAAGCTGATCCCGCGACAGCCAGAGTCAATACTCCGTCAACACGAAGTTTCGGGGTGCACGTTGAAGAAGAAAAATCAAGAGATAAAGAAATCTATCACACCAAAGAGCAGATAGGCTATATGGCATTCTCGTATTAAGTTTTTTGTTAGCACGTCCTTGCGTACAGGGCGGGGCGTTGTTTGAATGAAGAGCTGGGAGGTCAACGAAATTGACTCTCAGCTCTTTTTTTTGGGGCTGATGTCGACAAAAATCGCGCCCGTAAAAAGCTGAAAAAACACTCCTTTTTACAATGTGGCGGTAACGGCTTGAGAGGGGTTGAAAGATTAACATTCAAATGTTAATGATTATTGGTAACTACTGAAAAAAATTATAATAAAAATTACATAAAAAAATTGACTTCATTGATAAGCTCATGAAATAATCCCACCATGTGCTACAGATACGGAAAAGAAAACGGAGAATAATCTATGAAAATTGATCTCGGCCCGGTGACCAGACTTGAGGGTCATCTTAATGTCAGGACGACAATCGAAAATAACATAATTGAAGATGCCCAATGCATCGGCGAGATGTTCAGAGGGTTTGAGATCATTCTGCGTGGCCGGGATCCGCTGGATGCGCAGCAGATCACCCAGCGCATCTGCGGCGTCTGTCCCTATGCCCATGCAATTGCCTCCTCCTATGCCCAGGAACGGGCCTATGGCCTTGTCGCTCCGCAAAACGGGCGCATCTTGCATAATCTTATCCAGGGGGCCAACCATCTTTATGACTATCTTCTGCAATTTTATCAGCTTTCAGCCCTTGATTTTGTCGATGTCACCGCGGTGCTGCAATATCAGGGAGCTGATTCCGATCTCGTCACGGTCAGGGAGTGGGTGAAGGCGGAACTTGCGTCGGGGAAAACCTATCCTGCCGCGCCTTTTCTGCCGCGGCTTTCTGGCAGGTATGTGGAAGATCCGGAAGTGAACATCGGCGCCCTGAAACATTATCTCGAAGCAATGGAGCTGCAGAAAAAAGCCAATCGAGCGTCCGCTATTTTCGGCGGAAAATTTCCCCATTCCACCGCCATTTTTCCGGGAGGCTGTTCCCAGATACCGGAGATTGATATGATTGCTTCCTACCAGTCGCTCATTCAGGAAGTACGTGATTTCATCCACCGCAAATATATCCCCGATCTGGTCACAGTGGCCGGAGCCTTTCCCGAATACTGGGACATCGGCGCAAGCAAGGGCGGTTTCATGTCTTACGGATTGCTGCCCCTCGGTCCGCAGCATGACAGTAAACGACTTTTTGCTTCCGGTGTTCTCTCCGCCGGCAGTGTTGCACCCGTTGATTTCGGTCGCATCAGCGAGGATGTCAAATACGCCATGTACTCTTCCCCGTCCGGTCTTGCCGTCAAAGACGGTGAGCTCGTCCCGGATGTGGATAAGGCTTCCGCCTACTCATGGGTGAAGGCGCCCCGCTATAGCGGACAGATGGTGGAGGTTGGCGCTGCGGCCAGGGTTCTGGTGGACTATCATCAGGGGAACAACGGGCAAGTCAAAAAGCTTGTTGACCATTTTGCCGGTATTGCCGGTATCACGCCTGATAAACTGAATTCAGTGCTTGGCCGTCATCTGAGCCGGGCCATCTGCGCAGCGGTTATTGCCGATTTCGTCCTGGAGGAATGCGAAAGAATTGAGCCGGGCAGCCCTGGCGGGGCGGAGATTGTCGTCAGCGCCGAAGGTGAGGGATACGGGGCCACCGAGGCATCGCGGGGCGCCCTGCTGCACTATATCCGCCTGAAGGATCATAAAATTGAAAAGTATGAATGCGTGGTGCCGACCACTTGGAATTGTTCACCCCGGGATGACAGCGGCAATCCGGGGGCGCTGGAATCCGCTCTCATCGGCACCCGGGTCGAGAACCCTGAAGAACAGATCGAGGCGGTCAGGATCGTCCATTCCTTTGACCCCTGTCTGGCCTGCGCCGTGCATTAATGAAAGGAAACCGTCCAGCAGTGCCCCGTCTGCGCATGATCAGGCTGGCTCGCAGAGTCTGACGAGAAATTGGGAACTGCAGAACGTATATCTTGCCGGGTTTTGCTTCTTTTTATCTCACCCGGTGAATGGGTACAATGTGAGGAGTAAAAAATATGCTTGATCGACGTGAGTTTGTCAAACTTGCCGCCGCCCTGAGTGCAGCTTTCGGTATCACCAGTCTGCCCGAGCCGGTTGCCGCCGCCCTGAAAAAAATCAATCCCGATGCGATTCCCAAGCTGATTTACCTGCAGGGGCAATCCTGCACCGGCTGTTCCATTTCCCTGCTGCAGTCTGAAGCTCCTTCACCCCTGGCCATGATAACCGAGTATTCGCAACTGGCCTTTCATGCCGACCTTTCCGCAACATCAGGAAAGCAGGCTCTTGATCTGATCGAAAAATTCATTTCCGGCCAGGCCGGTGAATACATTCTTGCCGTGGAAGGGGCAATTCCCGAAACAATGCCGCGAGCCTGCATTATCGGTCACAAAACCCTTGCCGCCTATCTTGAGGAAGCGTCCCGCACCATGACTGCGGCGGTGGCCATCGGCTCTTGCGCCTGCGACGGCGGCATACCGGCGGCCGAGGGCAATCTGACCGGCGCTATCGGTCTGCAGGAATTTTATGCCAAACGCAATATCGAAAAACCAGTGGTGAACATACGGGGCTGTTCCGTTCATCCGGACTGGGTGTGGCAGACCATTGTCCACCTTGTGAAAATCGGACTGCCCGAATTGACCGAGATCGGATCACCCAGCCGGTTTTATGCGCGCACTATCCATGAAACCTGTCCGAGATATCACGATTTCCAGCAGGAAATTTTTGCCCAGAAACTGGGAGACACGGGATGTCTTTTTAAGCTCGGATGTTTCGGGCCGCAGACCCACGCCGACTGTTCATCCCGCTGGTGGAACGGCGGGAAAACCTGGTGCATTGACGCGAATGCGCCATGCATCGGCTGCGCTTCACCTCTTTTTGCCAGGAAAAAAGACGCCCCTTTTTACAGGATCAATCATCAGGGATAATGATCAGGAGATATTCAGATGGTGAAGAGACCCTTCTCAAGTTTGTCGATAACAATGAAACTGGTTATTGCGGTGGTTGCGGTGCTTTTTGCGGCGCTCGCCGCCGGGACATTCTTTCTGACCGGTTATGTGAAGACGGAAATGACCAACGCCTATATGGATTCGGTTAAAACCCTGGCCATATCACTGCAACAGGGGGTCAAGGATTCCCTGGAACGGGGACAGATGAAAAATTTCCAGAAACTGCTGCTCAATCAGAAAAAAATCGCAGGTGTTATTGATGTGTCCCTGTATGACCGTAATCTGGTGGTTAACCTGTCCTCCTCCGGCGATGGAATGAAAGGGAAGGCAATGGAGCCGCAATTGCAGCAGGAGGTGAATGCCACCTCCGAGCCACTCTGGAAGATGCGAGAAACAGATGTGTGTATCTACATTCCCCAGATTGTCACGGCGGACTGTGTCAGGTGTCATCCCACATGGAAGGAAAAGGAGCATGGCGGCGTCATTTCTCTTACCATTGATCTCACACCGCTTAATCAATCCCTGTCCCAGCAGAGAATGATGCTGACAATCGGCAGTGTCGTGCTCCTCATGATGATAAGCGTGCTTGTTTTCATGCTGGCCCGTTCCATCACCAAACCCGTTGTCATGATGACCCGAGCCATGGGACGACTGGCGGACGGAGACATTAACGTTACGATCCCTGCCCGGGAAAGGGACGACGAGATAGGTGAAATGGCGAGCGCGGTGCAGATTTTTAAGGAAAATGCCGTTGAGCGGCAGCGTCTGGAGAAGGAAGGGGAAGAAAACAAACGCTTTGCCGAGCAGGAGAAAACACGACTGATGGGCAAGATGGCTGACGATTTCGAATCAAGCATCGGCCGTTTGATCACCGATGTTTCCTCTGCGGTGCATGAAATGGAAGAAACCGCCAAAGTCATGTCCGGCAATGCGGAGCAGGCAAAAAATAAATCAAACGATGCGGCGTCATCGGCCGGCGAAACATCAACCAATGTTATGAATGTTGCGGCATCGACTGAAGAATTGTCCGGTTCTGTCGCTGAAATAAACAAACAGGTGGCCCAATCATCGGAAATTTCCAGGCAGGCGGTGGAAAAGGCGGAGCGGTCGAACAGATTGATTGCAAGTCTTGTGGAGTCATCCCATAAAATAGGGGAAGTGGTGCAACTGATCACCGAAGTGGCCGGGCAGACAAAGCTGCTGGCCTTGAATGCAACCATCGAGGCGGCCAGAGCCGGGGAAGCCGGTAAGGGATTTGCCGTCGTGGCGAGCGAGGTGAAGGAACTGGCCCGGCAGACCACCATCGCCACCACGGAAATCAGTGAGCAGATCAGCGGCATTCAGGGCGCCACCGATGATGCGGTTGAGTCGATTCAGGATATCAGCCGGACAATTGAAGAATTAAGTAAGATAGCCGCCATCATATCCGGGGCCGTGGATGATCAGGGTGATGTCACCCGGAAAATCGCCATGAGCACACAGCAGGCGGCATCTGCAACCCAGGATGTATCAAGGAATATTTCCGTTGTTGCCGATGCCACCGAAGTAACCGGCGATGCATCCTCCCACGTTCTGGAGGCTGCGTCCATATTGTCAGGCAAAGTGCGGATGCTGCATGATGAAGTGGAAAATTTCCTTAATCAGGTCCGCACTTCATAAGAACGGGGAGGAGGAGGGCATTGCCGCAGCAAATGACTCTGATTTTGTATCTGATTTCCTTGTTGTTATCTTGGAAATTTTGATATTGTAAAAACAGGAAATTGCGAGAAACGTATCTTCAAGGTATTAATCAAAAAAAGAAAGGAGTGACTCGATGAAAACATTTTGTATCAAGATTGCTGTTGCTGTGGCCCTGCTCATCTTGTGTTTTTCCGCCCCGCTGGTGCATGCCGGAAGTTACGTCTTCGGCGTGCACCCCTATAAAAACCCGGCCGAACTGGCAAAAATGTTCAAACCTCTGATGGCGCATCTTGAAACGCAGACCGGCACGACACTCTCCTTCCGGAGTTCCAAGGATTATGCCGCTTTTAATGAGGCATTTATCAAAGGGGATATCGATATTGCCTTTATGGGGCCTTCTATCTATGCCGAACTTTCCGGCCAGCACCCGGACAAGATTCGTCTTGTCGCCACAACTCTCCATAACGGTCAGCCGACCTTCAAAGGGGTTATTATTGCTAAAAAAGATTCATCCATCAATACTCTTGCCGATCTCAAGGGCAAAAAAATCGCCCTTGGTGACCGCGACTCCACGCTTTCCTGCTATCTCCCGGTGGCCATGCTCATGGATGCGGGGGTCTTTGACTCCATCACGTATGACTTCACCGGTAAGCATGACAACGTGGCCATGTCCGTCCTGAAAGGAGTGCACGACGCCGGTGGTCTCAAACCAGACGTGGCGGAAAAATATATGGATCAAGGCCTCAAGGTAATAGCCGAGAGTATCCCCGTGTATGAGCATGTCATCGTGGTCGGCTCCAAAGTCGATGATGCAACCATGAAGAAAATTCAGGATGCGCTGGTCAACGGGAAAGATCCGGCAGTATATACTTCCATCCAGAAAAGCTATACCGGGTTTACCGACACCACCAAACCGGAGGATTATGCGAGCCTTCTTGACATCATCAAAAAGGTCGATGCGAAAATAGCCAGGTAAGCGAGCTTTTTTATCTAGGAACAGAGGTGTTCAGCGGTAACCTTCTCCTGCTGAACACCTCCCCTGCGTTACGTCTCTGTATCGCGACATTCTGTCGAATTTCCGGTCTCTTCCATTGTTCTTTCTTCCTGGATCTTTTTCTCGGATAGAAATTTTCATGCCATTTTTTTTGTGCACCACTCCCCTTTATCCTGAGAAAAATGGTGCAGAGAAGCGGCTCTCGAATTGAACAATTTCTTCATGAAAATAATTTAAAAACATTCAGAATCATTTTGACAGCATAGCGGCACGGCGTTTGCTTTTCTCGTCTCGTGATGGCAATGTCGCAGCCTTTGTGGAGGCTGGGCTTTTTATTAATTGAGCTGGTTGTTTGGGTTTGTTCTGTTGTGAAATCGGAGGGAGGATGAGCTGATACCAGCAGCAGAGGAGGAGGAGGAGGATGAAGACATGAGGAAGGAATTCAGTTTTACAGGGGTGATGCTCCTGGTGTTACTCTTTGCCGGTATGTGTTGGGCGAAACCGGTCAAGAATGGAAGCGGTTCCGGGGACGTTGATCCGTCAAGCCGGATCAGTGTGTCGGATGCGGGGGATCCTCAGTGGGCGCTGCTTTTTTATCTGGCAGCTGACAACGAGCAGGAGGCCTATGCCGACGCCACCATTGCCCAGCTTATGGCAGGCACAAGTCTGGTGCCCAATCACCCGCGGATTCTGGTGCTCCTTGACAGGTTGTCCACAGCTGGAACCGAGGTGTTTGAAATTGACGACGGTAAGATTGTCAACCAGGCAAGTTATCCTGAGCAGGATACTGCGGACGGCGCTGTTCTTGGGAATTTTGTGACCGAAGGGTTGAAGCGGATGGAGCAGGAGAAAATTGCTGTTGTCGTGAAAAGTGAAGGTCTCTCCTGGCGGGGTATTGGCCGCGACAACACACATGACGACCAGCTTGATGACCAGCTCATGCCGACCGGCGAGCTTGCCGAGGCACTTAAACGGTCCATGGAAGAAACTGGAAAGGATATTGACCTTCTTGTTCTTGAAGGATCGATCATGGCCTTTATCGAAGTTGTCTATGAGTTGCGGGACACGGCCCCGGTTCTGCTGGCAACGCAATCAAAAATTCAGCCGGACGGGCTACCCTGGCAGATGGTCATCGAGGATCTGGGTGCGGCGCCTGATCTGACTGCTGAAAAACTTGGGGTAACCATTACCGACGACCACATCACGTATTACGCGGACAAGGGCAACAACGGAGTGCCGAAATTCGATACATCGATTAATTTTGCGGCAATGACGGTTTATGACATGTCGCATGTTGACGACGTGCTTGACGCACACAAGCATTGGGCAGCGACGACCTGGCCCCTTTTTGATGAAATTTACAATATCCTCCCCCATGCCCGTGACCTTTCCGAGGTGGGAGGTTTTGGAGAAATTACCGATTTTGACTACCAGTTCGACATAAAGACCTTCATGGTTGAAAGCCTGCGACTCATTGATGAAGCAGGGTTGTCCTTTGCCGGACTTGACGACATGGAAGCGGCTGTTGCAGATTATCTGGACGCGCAGGACAAGTTGATCATTTACGAGCGAAGCCCGGAAGACGGATTCAAGCAGAAAGCGGCCAACGGTTTGAGCATCTGGTATCCGCCCACCTGGAACAAATACTACACCAGCGACGAAAGCGATGAGGTGTTCGGTTCAACCATGTTTTATGCGGATTCCGACATCGGGCTGGACTGGGTTGGTGATTCGAACTGGATCGAGTATCTCTTTGAATATTTTGACCGCGCCGATGCCAATCTGGCCGGTAATGGGCCTGAAGGAGATGAACCGCCCAAAAAAGGGGTCTTTGAGAAGATCGACAGAATTGAAACGTTTTAATTTCTGAATAATCGGCTTACGGCGGGCCTCCTGCGAAAGGGGGCCCGCCGTTTTCCGGTTTTCCCTTAGAAGAAGCATGGGCTGATGGCATCATCGGCGATAAAGGCGTCTGTTTCCTCCCTGTTGTAAAAGCATCGTTCAAAAAAGAGGCCTTGGCTGGGCGCTGTGTATTGCGCCAGATTGACCGGTTCCAGTAGAAATCGCCTGACGTCTTCATGGTCTAGGTTATGCAGGCCTGCCGCCACCAGCACACCTGCCATGCGGCGGACCATTTTCCAGAGAAAGTGGGAGCCGACAATACGGATCAGGATGACCTCGTCCTGCTGCGCCACCTGGATTTTTTCAACCAGCACCAGAGGTGACTTATTTTTCAGCACCTTCCTGTCGGTAAACGACGCGAAATCATGCATTCCCGTCATTTCCTCCGCTGTTTTGCTCATGGCCTGCAAGTCCGGCGAATCTTTTATCCACCAGGTATAGCGGCGACAGAATGCGCTTTTTCGTGAGGTGATCTGATAGAGATAGCTGCGGGCAACGCAGTGGTGTCTGGCATGAAAGCGCGGACCCGCCTTTTTGAGTTCCAGCACCGAAATATCATGGGGCAGCAGCTCATTGAGTTCCGTCATCAGGCGGGCAGGTTCCCTGCTGGCGGGGGCGGCCAGGTGGGCGGAGTAGCGCAGGGCGTGAACTCCGGCGTCGGTACGACCGTTGCCCTGGATGTCAACAGGACCGCCAAACAGTGTTTCCGCAGCATGCTGAAGAGTCCCCTGAATCGTGCGGGCGTCTGTCTGCTTCTGCCAGCCGCTGTAACGGCCGCCGTCATATTCAATGGTCAGTCTGTAAATCTGTTCCGTGTTCATCAGGATTTGCTTTTTATTGAAGGAAGAGTGAGATAATGATTTCTTGAATTATGCTGCACCATATACGATGAATTCTTAAAAAGAAAGGCCCGCATCTGAAACGCAAAAAAATTAAAGAAAATCAAGGGGGGGCATGTAAATGTTCACGCCAAGAGAACTGGGTGGGCCGCTTAGGCACGAGGGAGATAAAGAAAACGGACAGCAGATGGTGATGTTTTATAGGGGGAAAATTGGAGGTATAAAGTCCGCCGCTCCAGGAAAAAACCTGCCTGGAGCGGCGTTGAGATGGTCGTGAAATAAGCCGGAATCTTAAACGGCTCGCTCTTTAATATGCGCGCTCTATTATTATTTTTTCGCCATGGGCGCGGATGGCACATCTTTCGCGTGGCATTCCATGCAGTTCATCTGGGCGGTGATGCCGAACTCCTTGACCGGCGCATGCGTACTTGACGGTTCGTACTTGCCGTCTTTCCAGTCGTTAAGTAATTCAACAAGACGGTAGGCAACGCTGGCTGCAACCCGTGCACACCTGTCTTTTCGTTCCGGGCTGGAAATGGGGAAACCGGAAGCCTTCATCCATTTGCCGACAGAGACGTGACAAAGAGGGGACTCGGCCGTGGTTTTGACAAGCTCGGTGGTGATTTTGGGGTTTTTCGGGACATAAACCGGCATGGATGCTTCTGAATACCACTGAAAAATATCCTCGCTGATGTGATGCCCTTCTGTGGCTCCGGCGATCCTCGGTCCGATAATGACATTGGCGACAATGGCCGCACCGGCATTGGAGCCGCAAGTCATGCCCCAACCCACCATTCCACCCTCAAGAAAGACAAAGGCATCCACAGGGAAAGAATTGTAAGGTTCACCTATTTTTTCTCGCAACTGACTGAAAACACTATTTATTACTGCTTCGCCGCAAAATCCTCGATACCATTCCTGGTAGGCAAGCTCAGCGGTTTTGGCCGGGTCAAGTTTTTCATAGGGCCATGGCCATTTTTCCGTCGGCCCTTCCTTTGCCTGGGCGGATTTCATTAGACCACCAAAGTGGGCCATGGTCGCGCTTGCCGCCAAGGCGGTGGTGCCGATCATCATTTGGCGGCGTGACATTCCATTTTTTTCCATTTTTTCTTCTGACTTCATCAATTTCTCCTCCAGGTTTTCAGGTTACAGTTTTCTCCCCTGTGTTCAGCCTGTAGATTCAATGCGGAATACAAGGAAGATGTTGATAAAGCACCTCCCATATCGTGCCTTGTCATGATCAAAATATCTTTTCCGGATATTGGTAAACGGTACCACAATGTGTACTTTTTAGCAGGTGATTCAAGGTATGTCAAGAAGGGATATTGGATTTGCACGAAAGAAATGGTGAGAATTTTTTCACCATTTTCAAATAAACCGGATGATGAGACTGGGACGTTTCATTCTGAGCGGATCTTGGAACTCTTGCCAGGGTGAATATTTCCGTTGATGCTTCGCATTCTTTGCATGTTTTATTGCGTAGCCTGAGTTTAATACTCCGCCCCTTGGGGCGTTCATTGTTTTTAAAGATACCCCGCTGCTTGCGGCGGGGTAGTTCATTGTTGCGGAGATTTTTGCTGTAACTCTGTCACGGATTCAGGATTTCGAATTATCCTGCACCATATACTTTGAATTCGGAAAAAGAAAGAGTCGTACCCGATTTCACCACGTCGCCGGCCCAATCTGCATAGCCGGGAACCAACCGGCGTTTGTATCTGCTGACCGCAACCGGAGACGGTAGTCGTAGACCAAAGTTTCGAAAAATATTGATGAATTTAAATTTGACAAGGGGTTTTTTTTTTGTGCAAAATGACTACAGAAGGGTTTCACCCTTAACAGCCAAGTGACTACGACAGCCTGAAGGAGACTGCGAAGGCTGTCGATGCCGATCCTTAAATAATGCATAACTGGTCAATGGGAATAACCACAATAGAGTTAATGCGAGCAGATAAGAACAACTTGTCTGATGGAGAAGAAGAGAATGGCAAAATGGCAGCAAGTTAAAAATAAAATCGCTACAAAATTCATCTTCGGCAATATGATCTCCACTCTTGTCCTGCTTATATTAATGGCTTTTGTCATTTCCAAAACGAATGACATGGCGCTGTCAAGACAAGCCAGTTCATTTATTGAACTAATGAATCAGGAAAATATTGCGAAAGAAAACCTGCTCCGTGAAGGTCTAATTCGCAAGGGCAACTCTTTAGTGGGATTGCTCAGCATGGCAGGCGGCAGCCTCATTCTTGGCTATGATTTTGACGGTCTTGCGGTTCTTGCCGTAAATGCCGCCTCTGACAAGGAAATTGATTATGTTCTTTTTCTTGATGAAAACGATAAGCCTCTTACTGCTCAACCAAAAGAAAAAAGTGATGAAGTACTAAGCAAAGATATCTCAGTAGATGGGAAAAAAGTCGGTACCGTTGTCGCGGGGCTTGATTTTTCCTTCATAAAGGAAGTCGGCAGTGAACTTGGAAGCAAGAGGGAAAAAGTTATTGAAGGAATAAAGACCGACCAAAAACAGCAAGCAAAAAAAATGATTTATACGATTTTTTTGTTTACATCTGTTGTTATTTTTTGTTCCACAATTGTCCTCTATATTATAACTCGTGCGGTTGTATCTCCCCTGCGAACGTCAATTGACAAAATAAAAAAATTAGCGTCCGGGGACTTGTCGCATCGTATTCCTGTCACGTCTAAAGATGAAATAGGAGAATTATGTGAAAGCATGAACGTCATGATTGATAATCTTCACGAGAGAGCCGAACTGGCAGAAAGGATAGCCAGTGGCGATTTGCGCTATGAAGTCACTTTGCTTTCAGATAATGACATGTTGGGAATGGCCTTACAAAAAATGGTAAAAAAGCTTTCACTTGTATTGGGAAATATTCAGGAGAGATCAAAAGACTTGGCCGATTCAGCAGACATGCTCTCTGGTGTGGCGCGTGATTTGGCAAAAGGCCACGAGGACATATCCAGGCAATCCACTACGGTGGCCGGAGCAACAGAAGAAATCAGCGCCAGCACATCCAATGTTTCCCAAACAGCGGAACAGATGTCGGAAAATACACGCAGTGTAGCGGGTGAAACTTCAGAAATGAATGACTCAATTACAAGAATTGGAAATCTCTCCACCGAAGGAATGAAGACCACCAATTTTGCTATGGAAAAAGCTGAACTGGCAACGGATTCTATGCAGGAACTGGCTGATGCTGCACGGGAGATTGGTGAGGTGACTAAAGCTATCAATGAAATCACTGAACAAACAAAGCTTCTCGCCTTAAATGCCACCATTGAGTCCGCTCGGGCCGGTGAAGCAGGCAAAGGATTTGCCGTTGTCGCCGGAGAGGTTAAGGAACTTGCACGGCAAAGTTCCGAAGCCACAGGAAATATTGCCTTGAAGATAAACAGAATTCAACAAAAATCCCAAGAAGCCGCGAAAATTATTCAAGAGGTGTCAGTAATCGTTAAAGAGGTGAACTCATCATCCAAATCAATTGCTTCAGCTGTGGAGCAGCAAAGCAAGATGGCATCAGACATAGTAACAAAGATTAATCGCACCAATGAAGACATAAACACCATTGCACAATCAATTGCCCAGCTTGGTCAAGGCACAACAGATGTTTCTTCCAACATTCAGAGCATGGCTCTGCGTACTGAAGAATGCAGCGCTTCAATACAGCAGGTAAGCATATCAGCCGAAAATCTCACCCGACATGCCAGGCAGCTTCAGTCTTTGGTGAACGATTTTCAACTTGGTCAACACGATCATGCCTGACTCTTCCCACCTTGATCTTGCCACAAAAAAGTGGAGTCGGAGTCAAGCCGCTTTTCTGTTATTCCACCATTCCAGTTCATATTGAGCCGGGGATTTATAACCATTCGTTGAATGTTTTCTTTGTCGGTTGTAGTAGATTTCAATGTAGTTAAAAAGGTATTGTTCGGCCTCGGCAACATTTTGAAATGGGCAACTCCTTGTGATATATGCAACTATCCCGTGGGTCATTGCAAAAAAAATAAAACGTCCGGCTTTTTCGTAGTGAGTTGCGTGCTTCAGGTCAGTCAGCCGGGTCAACGCTGTCCTGGCGGCCTGGATCAATTTCCCTGGATTTATTCAAGAGGTTTGTCTTCCTGATCCTCAATTTCGTCGGGTTGAAAACACTTCATCGTCTTCTATTTTGTTGAATATGTCGTGATGTCGTGTTGGTGTCATGGGCTTTGTCGTAGATATGGCGTGGTGGTGTCGTGGCGTTAGTCTTTGCGGATTGGTATAAGAAGTCTCCATTAACAATCTTAGAGGGATACGTATGGTCGTTCGTAAACTTCGTCTTGAAAGAGGTTGGTCACAAGAACAACTGGCTGAAATAAGCGGTCTCAGCGTACGAACTATTCAGCGTATCGAAAGAGGTCAAAAGCCAAGCCTTGAGACCATGAAATCTCTGGCGGCAGTCTTTGAGGCCGATGTTGCTCATCTCACCATGGAGGCGGATATGTCTGATCAGAAAATGTCGGCAGAGGAAGAACGGGCCATTCTCTATGTGCGCGATATTAAGGGTTTCTATACCCATATCGTTGCATATCTTGCTGTGGTTGGTTGCTTGTTTGCGCTTAATTTCATCCGGTCGGCACATCATTTTTGGGCTATCTGGCCGGCGATCGGATGGGGTATTGGTGTCGCTATCCATGGGTTAAGCGTTTTTGAGGTTTTTAATCTGTTCGGGGCTGACTGGGAAAAAAGGCGGGTTGATAAGCAATTGAAGCGCAAAGCCTGACTTCGGGCAAAATCGACGATGGGATGGTGAGTGCGCTTTATTTAACCGGGAAGCAGTCGTCAGTTTGGATTCGGTCTGTATTTTTTTCGGTGGATGTGAGACGGCATGGCATTTGACGGACAGTATTTCAGAGCAGGGGTGGGGGCGGTCATCACCGACGGAAAAGGGCTGGTTCTGGCCTTTGAGCGGGCGGATGTCGCCAATGCCTGGCAACTTCCACAGGGAGGACTCGAAGCCGGGGAAGAACCGCTGCGGGCCGCCCTGCGGGAGATCCGCGAGGAAACAGGAATTCCCGCATCCGCGCTGGAGTCCATAGGCGAATATCCGGAACCATTGGCCTATGAACTTCCCCCGCATCTTCAGAGCGGAAAAACAGGGCGCGGCCAGGTACTGTACTGGTTTCTGTTCATGTTGATCGATGAAGACGCCATTGACCTTCAGGGGAGCCGGGAGTTTAAGACGTGGCGCTGGATGTCGCTGCGGGATCTGGCCGAGAGGACGGTGCAATTCCGCAGACCGGGCTATCAACGGCTCGCGGATTATTTTCATACATCAAATAACGGGTCGAAAGGGCGCTGAAGAAATTTATCGGAAATCTCTCCTGTTTCATGGTATCAATAGAAACGATGCTTGCTTTAGTCGAGCCGAACCGGATGGCCCATAGTCCATCGGCAGGGATGAAATTGACAACCGATCTGCAGAAAAAAGACGAGATGAAAAAGAAACAAAAAATTTCCCGAATTCTTGTAATAGACGATGATCCGATCATGTTGCAGTTGGTGGAGGCAATGCTCGTCCCCGAAGGGTACCATGTGCTGACAGCCGCCAATGGCTGGATGGGGCTGGAGCTGGCGGAAATGTCCAGGGGAAATGTTGATCTGCTCCTTACCGATGTAGTCATGCCTGAGATGGGAGGTGAAGATGTGGCGCTGGCTTTCAGGCGTACCTATCCCGCCACACGGGTGTTGTTCATGTCCGCTTATATGAAGCCGTCCATCGAAAAATACGGTGATGTGTTCGGGGGAGTTGAATTTATCGTCAAACCTTTTACCGTATCGAAGTTGCGTGGGAAAATAAAAAGAATGCTCACCTGACATCAAATGGCGGTATTTCATCTTTAAAATCAAAAAACCTTTTCCTTATCTCTCAAAGAAACGCATTTTCATCCATCACATCTCACTCCGGTCATTTTTTTCGAGTAATTTCTGAATTATTTTGCCCTGCCCCTCTTTTTGCGGTTAAAGTAGCGAAGGATACCGTCTTTTTTGAATTTTACGGAGGGGATATGGGGGGACAAAAAAAGGGAAAAGAGAATGAGTCGCCGGTGCAGGAGCTGCTGCGGGCAATTCCCAAGGTGGATGAATTCCTTGGCTGGGTAGGCAATGTCGATGCTCCGGCGCGCTTTGTCAAGGGTGCCGTGCGGGAAGTGCTTGCGTCCGAACGGGAAGGGATCTTGAAGGGAATGCCGCGTCAGATTGCCGATCTCTCCAGGGATGCCCTGCTGCCGAAATTCGAAAAAAGGCTGCGGGATAAACTTACTCCTCATTTCCGCCGGGTGATCAACGCCACCGGAGTTATTATCCATACCAATATGGGCCGTTCGTTGCTTCCGCATGATGCCATGGAAGGGCTGGTCCGGGTCGGCACCCGTTATTCCAACCTGGAGTTTGATCTCTCCACCGGCAAACGGGGGAGCCGCTACAGTCTGGTGGAGGAGCTGCTCTGTGAACTCACCGGAGCCGAAGCCGGCCTCGTGGTGAACAATAATGCCGCCGCGGTGCTGCTCTGTCTTGACACTCTGGCCAAGGGGCGGGAGGTGATCGTTTCCCGTGGACAGCTCGTTGAAATCGGCGGTTCGTTCCGCATTCCCGAGGTAATGGAAAAAAGCGGCGCCCGTTTGCGGGAGGTCGGGGCCACCAACCGGACCCATCTCCGTGATTACGAGCAGGCGATCTGCCCTGAAACCGCATTGCTGCTCAAGGTGCATATGAGTAACTACCGCATCATCGGCTTTACATCCGAGGTGTCGTTGCCGGAACTGGTGGAGCTGGGCGGCAGGCACAATCTGCCGGTGATGGATGATCTGGGAAGCGGCAGCCTGATCGATCTGACCCGATTTGGCCTGGAAAAGGAACCGACGGTCAGAGAAGCGGTTCAAGCGGGCGTTGATGTGGTCACCTTCAGCGGAGACAAATTGCTGGGCGGTCCCCAGGCGGGTCTCATTGTCGGCAAACGCGAAATTATTCAGTCCATTAAGAAAAATCCCCTCAACCGCGCTCTGCGCATCGATAAATTCACTCTTGCGGCCCTTGAGGCTGTTTTGCGCCTCTATGTCGACGAAGACCAGGCCCTGGAGAAAATTCCCACCCTGGTCATGATGGGAATGTCCCTCAATGAAGTCGAGCACAGGGCGTCCCGACTTGTGCGCAAGATCAAAAAAGAGCTTGCCAAAACCTGCCGGGTGGGGACTGAGGCCACTTTTGCCCGGGTGGGAGGGGGCGCCATGCCGGAGCAGGATTTGCCGAGCTGCGCGGTGGTTCTCCGGCCGATCTCGATAAAGGTGACCGATCTGGAAAGAAAACTACGTGAGAGCGAACTGCCGGTGATAGGCCGCATTGTCGATGAGGGATATCTGCTTGATATGCGCACGGTGGCTGATGATGAAATTTCATCCCTGGCTTCGGTGCTGTTTGATGTTTTTGAGGTGAACCTGTAATGACTTTTCCTTTGAGCCGGTATGCCAGGGATCTGGTGGAGTCGGATCTCCTTCTTTTCAGCCTGGAGTTTGGCGATATCGTTTCGCTCCTTTTTTCATGCCGACAAGTAAATTTCGCAGGACTGCAGTCGACCGGCGATATCAATCCCGACTGGAAGGCCGGAATTGAAATGGTTCGCAATAATCTGGAGCCGGTGGTGGAGAGTGGAGAGTGGGACCATCTTTTTCTCCCCTTGTGGTCAGGGGAATCCCTACTGGGGGTTGCCATTGTCAACGCTGAAAAGGGAGCATATCAGAACGAAACCTCAGCAGGATTGCTTGAAAAAAGCAGGCAGGTTTCCCGTCACATGAGGATGGTTAAGCAGCATCTTCTTGATCCCGCAACCGGCCTTCCCGGAGGGGCTTTTCTGGAGAGAAGGTTGCGGGAGCGCTGCGGTGACCGCCCTGAAGAAGGATGTCTTGATCCTTTTTCTCTCTCCCTGCTGGAACTATATCCCCGGGCCAGGGATGCATCACAGGCTCTGTCGGTTATTGCCGGGAGCGCGTCTTTTCTGGAGTCGCTCATCGGCCATCTCTGCACCCTCTGTCATCTCGGAAACGGTGTTTTTGCCTTTGTCCTGGAAAAGACCGGAGAGGAGCAGGCCATGAAGCTTGCGGAAATGATTTTGCGCTGGTTGAAGAGAGAGGGGTTTGCCCGAAGCCGGATCGGCATCAGTGTCTGCGACGGAGGAAAAAAGGGTGACGCTGACGAGCTGTTGCTTCAACAGGCATGGGAAGCACTTGGGGTTGCCAGAAAACGTGGACCTTTTGCTCTTTGTTCTTTTCAGGGGATAAGCGCCCGCAGCTCCCATCCCCTTTGTCCTCCATCCGTCCGGATTTTTTCCGAGCTGAAGAAATTGTGGCAGGATGAGGAGCAGTTTACCCTGGCGCTGCTCCATCTGGACCAGATGACGGATGAGCTTGTTTTCCCATGGGAGGAATATGTTGACAGGCCATTGGTTCGGATCGGTAACCATGAGGCTTTTGTTTTTCTTGGTAATCATGACCGAAAGGCTTCGGAAACCTGGTGTCTGGATTTTCAGAAGCGGGCGCAGGACCGGAATTTCAGTTTTTCCATTGGCGCGGCGGTTTATCCACACGAGAATTTCAAAAAAGGGGACTTGCCGGCAAACTGCCGCAAGGCTCTCGTTCATACAGGTTTCCTGGGTCCGGGTTCCCTGACTTTTTTCAGTGGCGTCAGTCTGAATATCAGCGGGGATATTTACTACAACGAGGGCGATCTTGCCCGGGCTGTGCGCGAGTACCGGCTGGGGCTGCAGCTTGATCCCCACAATATCAACCTGCTCAACAGTCTCGGGGTCAGCTTTGCCCAGATGAATCTTTATAAAAGGGCAATTCCTCTTTTTCAGGAGGTGCTTGGCCACGACCCGGTCAATTTCATGGCGCTTTTTAACCTCGGTTTTGCCTACCTGTCGTGTAATCAGGAAGGGCCGGCCCTGGAGAGTTTTGAAAAGGCGCTCGACCTTGATGACGCCAATTTCGACCTGCTTCTCCAGCTCGGCAAACTTTACTGCAAGACGGGACGCTATGCGGAAGCGGTGAAGGTGCTGGGCAAAGGAGAGGAGGTGGGACCGGTTGGCGTACGGGATATAAGCCACGGGGCCGTTTATCGCTACCTTGGAGAGGCCCGGAAGGGGCTGGGGGAAAATGTTCCGGCCATTGTCAGTCTGCAGAGGGCGGTGCGGCATAATTCTCGTGATGCCGCAGCTCTCAGTATGTTGGGAGAGCTCTATTGCAGGGAGAAGCAGGGGGGGGAGATTGCTGCTTCCCTCTGCCGACAGGCGGTTGAGCTTGATGGAGCGGATTGGCGCCATTGGGAGCGGCTTGGTTTTGTCCTTATTGATCTTGAAAGGTATGATGAGGCGTTGCGTGTTCTTCGGAAAGGACTGGCCATTTCCGGCAGGAACCCCGACCTGCTTTGCCGGTTGGCTCATGTTTATGAAAAAACGGGCAAGATCGGGCTGGCGGAAAAGATGTACAAAAAAGTTCTCCGGTTGGACCCGCAGCATCGTCGGGCAGCTGATTTTGTTGCCTTTCTTGAAGATTCCGGGATGGTTGCAATCTGATTGCAGGCCGTGCCTTTGGGTAAAAAAGGGAGTTGGTTTTATGAAAAAGACATATGGTGCCAATGGTGAAAATCAACAATACTGGCTGGATAATTTCCAGGCCGGTGATTCCTGGCGGCTGTTTCGCATCATGTCCGAATTTGTTGACGGATTTGATTCCCTGTCTTCGGTTAAAAGACCGGTGGTTTCCATCTTCGGTTCAGCCCGTACTGCCGAGAACGACCGTTATTACCAGCTTGCCGTGGAGGTGAGCAGGCGATTGGCTGAAAGCGGCTATGCAATCATGACCGGAGGCGGTCCGGGTATCATGGAGGCGGGTAATCGAGGGGCCGCCGAGGTGGGCGCCCTGTCCATCGGGTTGAATATCAGCCTCCCCTTTGAGCAGGAAGGAAATAAATACGCCAATCTTCCCCTTGAGTTCAAATACTTTTTTGTCCGCAAGGTCATGTTGATCAAATATGCCATGGCCTTTATCGCCATGCCGGGCGGATTCGGCACCATGGATGAGCTCTTTGAGGCCATCACTCTGATTCAGACCAGGCGCATCAAGCCTTTTCCCATTGTTCTCGCCGGTAAGGATTACTGGGAAGGGCTGGTTGAATGGATGCGTTCCACCCTGCTTGCTGCCGGCAACATCAAAGAAGATGATCTTCACATCTTTCAGGTATTGGACAGCGCCGACGATATCGTCAACTACATCCGGCGCACGGTTATTATCTGATTTTCTATTGGTCCTCCACTTTGTACCCACTTTGGTGAAAATTTTTTATTATTATTGATTTTTCTTTCATCCTGCCTGCCTTTACCATATATTGGGCGTTAAAAAGTAAATAATACAATATGTGGTAAAGGTCTTTGGTCCCTCCCTCTATTCCTTGCCGTTTCCTTGTATTTCCTGAATATTTCTTCTTGACACGTTTGTCCTTTGCTTCGTATAAGTAACGTATTGTGGTGTAAAGTGGGGCAAAAAGGTGCAGAGGGGGTGTGAAGGGCGTGAGTGACCAGTGTTTAAGGCATCAGCCGAGCCGTTTCCGGGGCAGATCGGAGCACGCGCTTGACGGCAAGGGAAGGCTCAACGTGCCGTCCCGGTTCCGTGATGTGCTGGTGCGGGATTACGATGACCGGTTGCTGATCACTCCACCCTGGCGCAATTGTCTGAGGATTTATCCTCTCCCGGAGTGGGAAAAAATGGAAGCCACTCTTCTCGAGAAGGAGAAGAAGGATCCCCAGTTTCAGAAGATGATCCGTTATCTCATCGGTGGTTCCGTTGAGAGCCAGATAGACAAGAACAGTCGCATTCTTCTTCCCGTGCATCTCCGTAATCTCCTGAGTTTGAAAAAGGATGTGGTGATGAACGGCATGGGTCCTTTTTTTGAGATCTGGGACAAAACGACCTGGGAGGCCGAGAGCGTCATGTCGGCAGAGGATTTTGATGCTTTTGATGCGACTCTCCACGATCTCGGCCTCTTTTAGATGAAAAAAACGCAGCCGGTCCATCAGCCGGTTCTGCTGGATGCGGTGATCCATTTTCTGGCACCCCGTGATGGCGGACTTTATGTGGACGGCAATCTTGGGCTCGGCGGTCATAGCAAGGCAATTCTCGCGGCAAGCAGTCCCGGCGGCAGGGTGATAGGGTTTGACTGGGATGAAGAGGCCATACGCAAGGCCGGGGAAAACCTGGGGGAATACGGGGGCCGCATTACCATTGTCAGGCGGAATTTTGCCGAAATCCAGGCTGTCCTGGAAGAGCAGGGGGAGGGCGCGGTTGACGGTCTGCTCCTTGATCTTGGCCTTTCATCCATGCAGCTTGATGTCAGCGGACGGGGATTTTCCTTTCAGGGTTCCGAGCCCCTGGACATGCGCATGGATGCGAGGGGTGACGAAACAGCTGCAGATCTGCTCAATGGAGCCACAGAAAATGAACTGGCCGACATCTTTTTTTACTACGGGGAAGAGCGACAGGCGCGCCGCATTGCCTCCCGGGTGGTTGACTACCGCAAGCAGACGTTGATAACAACCACTGATCAGTTGGTGGGAATAGTCGAGGATTCGGTTCCACGCAGATTCCGGCCGAAAAAGATTCATGTGGCGACAAAGGTTTTTCAGGCACTCCGTATAGCGGTGAACAGGGAGCTGGACAATCTGGAGAAGATTCTGGCCGGGCTCGATCAGATTGTCAAACCCGGCGGTCGTATCTGCATCATCTCCTTTCATTCTCTTGAGGATCGTCTGGTGAAGAATGCCTTTCGCAACAATCCGAAATTGACCTCTCTGACCGCGAAACCGGTCATTGCCGATGAAAGTGAGCTGCAGACAAACCCACGGTCGCGCAGCGCCAGGATGCGGGTGGCTGAAATGATGGGGGAGTCGTAAAAAAATGCTGGGAATTCGACGGCAAAATATAAATGAGTTGTTCTGCTTGTCGGGGCTGGGGACGTATTTCTTGGGACGCAGGAGAATGGAGGTGGGGAAATGATTACAGGTTACACTTCTCGGTATGGGGTAGCACTCGGCAGAAGGGCTGTAAGGCACAATGTGAGCCAGGATCTGGAATTGAACGGCTGGTTCTGGAAATTGTCCGGCGGTATCGTTATTACCGCCACCCTTATAGCGTTGATCGGCAGTTGTTTGTTTTCCTGGGGCATAAAGCGCGGACTGGGGGATTTGGCCGGAGAGATGGTGAGAAAGCAGGAGTTGCGCAAGCAGAACATTGAGTTGATGGGGCAAAAAGGCAAACTTTTTTCCAGGAATCGTATTGAGGGGGCTGCAGCAGCCAGACTTGCTCTTTATCCCCCGGATGAAAAAGACCTTGGCGGCGGGCTTGTTGTCAGGGTGCCCGGTAAATGAAAAAAGGCAGGAGCCCCATTGTTGACGGCTGGCAGAAAAGAGGAGAAAAAGACAGGCGGGAAGAGAATAAAAAAAGACTGATCAAGTTGGGTGTCATAGCCGCTTTTGCTGTTGTCTTCTTCCTGGGGTGGTGGTATTTCAGCCGGGGTAGCGCGCCCGACCCGGTGAAGAAAATGGAGCCCGAACCGGAAAGGCCGGTGTCATCGGCACCCATGAAGGATGAGGTCAAGCGCAAAACTATTTTTGACCGGAATTATCACGAGCTTGCCATGAGTTTCAACGTCAATTCAATTTACGTCAAGCCGCTGGAATTTGATGATATAGAAAAAACAGTTTTGCAGCTTGCAAAAGCACTTGATCTGGATGAGCAGACAGTGCTCACAGAAGTGAAAACCCAGCGCAGCTACAAATGGCTGGTGAAAAATATTACATCGGAAAAGGCAAGTGAGGTCAGGGACATGAAGCTTGCCGGTGTTTATTTTTATGAGCAGGAGCAACGCTATTATCCATACCGTCAGGAAACAGGCCACATAATCGGCGAGGTGAAAGACGGACATGGGCTTTCCGGCATTGAGCTTTTTTATGATGGACAGCTCTCCGGCGTTTCACTGGAAGGTGGGGGAGAAAAACAGGAGACGAAAAGCCGGGATCTTATTTTATCTCTGGACGTGAAAATCCAGAAGCTTCTGGAGCAGGAAATGGCCGACCTGCTTGAAAAGCTCAGAGGTGAAGATGCCGAATTGCCGACCCGGACCGGGATGAGTTCCCTGCTGATGGACGCCACAACCGGCGAAGTCATGGCTTGGAACAGGCTTCCTTCCTTTGCCGACATGGAAGCGGATGGAGTCTCGATTGAGAAGGACGATAAATTGTTGTCCGGTGCGGTGGATCCGGGCATGCTCTCCTTGATTTTCAAAGCCGGCGCAGCCTTTGAGGAGGACATCCCTTTAGACGAATCGGAACAGGGAAAGGCGGATGAGATCAAGCATCTGGTGCCGCGAAAAATGAAAGTGATTCATGGAGGACCGGCAAAACCCGAATGGGTCGAGCTTCCCGACGCAACTTTTGCTTCAGAGTGGCTTGCCGGAGCTTTTCCGGAAAAAGTTGTGACATCATTGCGGGATTTTGATGATTATTTCGAAAATACGGGGGGATACAAACTTGACCTGCCGGAAAGCAATGGCGGAGAAAAAACAGGTATATCATTACTCTGCCGGTTCGCTTCCATGATAAATGGAGGGGAGAGGGTTGTGCCGCATTTCTTGAGGGCAACGATCACAACGGATGGGCAGGAAGAAAAATGGCACGCATCATCTGAGAAAAATAAGGTCATAGGCGAGAAGGCAAGCCATGACCTTATTCGTTTTTTACGGGAAGTCATGCCCAGGGGAGCCAACGTGCTGACAGCGGAGTTGTTGCGTCCGTTGAAGTCGGAGTCCCCTGCGGATCAGCCGGAAATAGTTGTTCTGCAATCACCTGTTACGGAATCCGGGAAATCGGCACAAAAAAATATCCGGTGCAATGGGGTTGTTCTGTCGGCAATACCCGCAGCCGCTCCGAAGCTTGTCATGCTGCTGATTGTCGATGACGCCCGGGTTGAAATCGAAAACTTTTCACCTTTCAAGCAATATGCAACCAATATCATGGAAAAGGCGTTGACGTTACATGAACAGAAAGAAGGGCGTCGAGCTGTATCCGTCGCTACGTCAAGGGACGCTATGTTTCAGCAATGGTTGCGTCAGGGAGAGACCATCGGCGGAGAAGAGAATATTCCCTCCGTCAGAGAAAAGAACCTCATGATCGATCTCCGCGGTATGAGTCTGAGGAAGGCGCTGCAGGAGCTGGATCGATTTCACGTGAAAGTCGTGGTGGAGGGTTCAGGCGCGGTGACACGCCAACATCCCACCAAGGGAAGCAAGGTGCGGCCGGGAAGCGTGGTTGTGTTGCAGGCGAAGCAAAAGTAGAGTTGCCATGGAGAAGACGATCGTCAAGAAATTGGGCAGGCTTTGTGAGATCCTCCACCTGGATTGTCCTGACAATGCAAAAGATGTGGCGATATGCGGCATCACGGAAGATTCACGCACGGCAACGGTTGGAATGCTTTTTGTCGCTGTTGCCGGCATGCATGTGGACGGTCATCAATATATCAAAAATGCGGTGGAAAACGGTTGTGCCGCAGTGCTTGTCTCTTGGGATGACAAGGGCGAATGGGCCGTGCCGGTGATCCGGGTGGATGATACAGCCCAAACGCTCGGTTTTCTTGCCGCGGCATTTTATGATTTCCCCGGCAATCGGATGACGATGATCGGCATCACCGGAACAAACGGCAAAACCACGAGCAGCTATCTGCTTGAATCAGTTATCCGTGAAAGCGGTGGCGCGCCCGGGGTCATCGGGACGGTTGCCGTGCGCTTTCACGGGCATGAAACATCGGCATCGCTTACCACTCCGCAGCCGGTGGAGTTGCAGAAAATACTGTGGCGGATGAAAGAAGAAGGGGTCTCCCATGTGGTAATGGAGGTTTCCTCTCATGCCCTTGCCCAGCATCGGGTAAACGGGCTGCTTTTTGATGTCGCTCTTTTTACCAATATCAGCAGGGACCATCTCGATTTCCATGGCAGCATGGAGAGTTATTTCCTGGCCAAGGAAAAGCTGTTTTGTGAGTATCTGAAAAAAGACGGCCAGGGGGTGATTGTCCTTGAGGGTGCAAAGGAAGGCGAAACAGGCTGGAGTGACAGGCTGATCGGCACGTTGAGTGGGGCCGGCCGGAATTATTCTACCTGTGGAATCGGCGCGGGCGATGTGTCTGCCGAAAAATTTCATTTCGACCTGAAAGGGATCACCGCTGAAGTGGTATTGCCGAGTGGGAGGATCATGGTTCAAAGTCCGCTGGTGGGTGAATTTAATCTCAAAAACATCGTCGGCGTATTCGGTTGCGGACTGGCGCTTGGTTTTGCCCCACAGTCAATCTGTCAGGGAATCGCTGTGACCCAGGGAGTTCCCGGCCGGCTTGAAAGAGTGGTTGTCGAGGAAGGGAATTTAGCCCCTCGGAAGGAGGAATTTTCGGTATTTGTTGATTATGCCCATACTCCGGATGCGCTGGAAAAAGTTCTGCAAACCCTGCGGGAACTGGAGCCTTCCCGTCTGATTGCTGTCTTTGGTTGCGGAGGGGACCGCGATCAGGGCAAGCGACCGCTCATGGGCAATGTCGCAGGGCGCATGGCTGATGTGGTGCTGATTACATCGGACAATCCCCGCAGTGAATCACCCTGGAAAATTCTTGAGGAAATAGAAAAAGGGGTGAGGCATACCAATCTGGAGAATATTGAAGCAGTGCGGCTTATGGAGACATTCGGGGGCAAAGGCTACGATGTCATAGAGGACAGGGCAGAAGCGATCAGGGTTGCCGTAAGCGGCGCGACAAAAGGTGATGTTATTCTGATAAGCGGCAAGGGGCATGAATGTTATCAGATCATCGGCGGAAAAAAGCTTGTTTTTGACGATCGGCAGCAGGCCCGGGAGCAGCTGCGTAAAGCAAGAAAGGCAGCGTAAGTGAAAAAGGAGAAAAGGGCATGGAACTTGGAAGAAGTCCGGAAAAAGAGCTTTGCCGACATGCAACGGACCGGTCGATTACAGATTTTGGATATGGGTTTAACACGATGCAGGATCCTGTCTGGACATTAAGCCAGGTGTTGATGGCCACCGGCGGGCGGTTCGTCTCAGGCTCGGCTGACGCAAAGTTCCGGGCGATATCAACCGACACCAGGACACTGCAACCCGGCGACCTTTTCCTCGCCTTGTCCGGTGACCGTTTTGACGGGGAACAGTTTGTCGCTGAGGCGGTAAAAAAAGGTGCGGCCGGGGTTCTTGTTTCGTCCCTTCCGACAATCGATTTGCCGGTGCCGGTGATTCTTGTGTCCGAGCCTTTGCATGCCCTGGGTGATCTTGCCTCGTATCGAAGAGCGTTGATGGCAAATCTGCAGGTTATTGCCATCACCGGCAGTTCGGGCAAGACGACGGTGAAGGAGATGTGCGCTTCAATTCTCAAGCAGGAATACAACGTTCTGAAAACCGAAGGCAATCTGAACAATCTGATCGGCATGCCGCTCTCCCTGCTGCGTGTAGATTCCCGGCATGATGTGGCTGTGCTTGAGATGGGCATGAACCGGCCTGGTGAAATCGCCAGAATGACCGAGATTGCCGATCCTGATATTGCCTGCATTATCAACGTGCATGGAGCTCATCTTGCCGGACTGCAGACCATCGATGGTGTTGCCCGGGCAAAGGGAGAACTCTTTCAGGGAGGCAAATCATGGGCTAAGTTCTGTGTCAATATTGATGACAAGCGGGTTCGGGCCCTGGCCCGGGAGTGCCCGCAGGAACAGATCAGCTTCGGCATGGGATGCAAGGCATATGTGCGGGCCACCCATGTCAAGAATCTCGGCGAGGAGGGAATGCTCTTTACCCTGCATGTGGGAAAGCGCAAAAGCCGCATTCATCTGCACGGCATTGGCGAGCATAACGTGGGGAACGCCCTGGCGGCAGCGGCCATGGCCCATGCCGCAGGAGCTGATATTGATCATATTGTGAGCGGTCTGGTGGCGTTCAGGCCTTATGACAAGCGCCTGCAGGTGGTGACCGTCGGCGGATTGAAGGTGGTGAACGACTGTTACAACGCCAATCCGTCATCGATGCTTGCTGCTTTGAACGCGGTCAGCGGCATGAAGAAAAACAGGAAAATAGTTGCGGTGCTTGGCGATATGCTGGAGCTGGGCGATGAGAGTGAAAAAGCACATCGGCGGCTGGGAGAAACCGTGGCGTGCAAAGGGTTTGATTATCTGCTGGCGGTGGGAGAGTTTTCCCGCAAGGTTGTAGAAGGCGCTCTCGATGCGAGGATGACAATGAAGCAGGCCAGGCAGATGGAAAACAAAGAGGAAATCGTCGATTCCATCGTCAAGCTGGTGGCGCTCGGAGAGCTGGAACAGGGCGATTATGTACTGGTCAAGGGATCCCGGGGGATGCGGATGGAAACCATTATCGAACAGCTCGGCACGAGACTGTAAGCTCGGAAATCCATGCTTTATCATCTGCTCTATCCTCTTCATACCTTGTTCGGCGGGTTTAATGTATTCCGTTACATTACCTTCCGTTGTATCGGCGCTATTGTGACCGGGTTTCTCATCACCCTGCTGCTGGGCCCCCGGTTCATCGCATTCATGAAAAGCAGGCAGGTTGGCCAGGTGGTGCGGGATGACGGGCCGGAATCCCATTTCAGCAAACGCGGCGTACCAACCATGGGCGGGGTGCTCATTATCGGGTCGGTTACGGTATCAACCCTGCTCTGGGTCGATCTGACCAACTTGTATGTCTGGCTGATTCTGGGTCTGACCCTCTGGTATGCGGTGATTGGCGGAATAGATGACTACCGCAAAATAAAAAAGAAGAACAGCAAGGGGCTGAGCGGCAAGGGGAAAATGATGCTGCAGATAGCCGGAGTGTTGATTGTCGGGGGCGTTTTGTTGAATCAGCCGGGTTTTGATACCTCGCTGAGTTTTCCATTTTTAAAGACCATTAAACCTGAGTTGGGCTGGTTATACCTGCTGTTCATGGTGCTGGTTGTTGCCGGTTCGTCCAATGCGGTAAACCTCACCGACGGACTTGACGGGCTGGCCACGGGGCCCACTGTGGTGACAAGCGGAGTGTATCTGCTTTTTTCCTACCTTGCCGGCCATGCGGGGCTGGCTACCTATCTTCAGATCCCTTTTGTGCAGGGTGCAGGAGAAGTGACGGTATTCTGCGGGGCGCTGGCCGGGGCAAGTCTTGGTTTTTTGTGGTTCAATGCATTTCCGGCCCAGGTCTTCATGGGGGACGTCGGCTCTCTTTCCATCGGCGGGGCTTTGGGAATCGTGGCGGTCATCACCAAGCAGGAAATATTGCTGATGCTGGTGGGCGGCGTTTTTGTCATGGAGGCGATTTCCGTCATACTGCAAGTAGGTTATTTCAAGATTTCCGGGGGGAAACGGATTTTTCTCATGGCTCCGTTTCATCACCATTTTGAAAAAAAAGGCTGGCAGGAGCCTAAAGTTGTTATCCGTTTCTGGATCATTTCCATCATCCTCGGCCTGATGGCATTGGCCACCTTGAAACTCAGGTAACAGTCGATGGAACTGGTGCGAAAGCTGAAAAAAAATCCGGCCGAATGCAGGGTTCTGGTGGTTGGGTCGGCAAAATCGGGGTTTGCCGCACTCAAGCTGCTGCGGGGAATGGGCGCACAGGTCATGCTGAGCGAGAAGTCAGCGGAAAGTCGGCTTGATCCGGAGTTACGTGGATGGCTTCAGGAAAACAGAGTGACCTATGAGACAGGCGGGCACAGCCTCAAGCTTTTTCTTGAGGCTGATTTCATAGTGGTAAGTCCCGGAGTGCCGCTCGACATGGATGAGCTTTGCGCCGCCCGGGCGGCGGGAAAGGAGATAATAGGGGAGCTTGGACTGGGCGCGGCTTTTCTCGATATACCGGTTATCGCGGTAACCGGCACGAACGGGAAAACAACCGTCACCCAGTTGATCAATGATTTGCTGGTTTTCGCAGGACGCAAGGTATTTCTCGGAGGAAACATCGGAACTCCGCTCACCGAATACCTGCTGGGGGAGCAGGATGCTGAGGTTGCGGTGCTGGAAGTGAGCAGTTATCAGCTTGATACCGCGGGAAACTTCAGGCCCAGCGTGGCTCTGTTGTTGAATATCAGTCCGGATCATCTTGACCGGTACGCATCGTATGCTGAATATGCTGCGTCGAAAATGAAAATTTTCTTCAACCAGAAACCGGCTGATGCTGCCATTCTGAATGTTGACGATGAGGAAACCTTGCGTAACCTGCAGAATTTCCGTGTCGAGTCGGAAAAATTTTGGTTTGGCCATAAACTCGACGGCAGAAAGGGCGCCATGGAGGGGGAACGGGAGGATGAAATTGTTCTCTGTGGTGCCATGGAGGGGGAAAAATACCGTTTGCCGGAAAGCCTTGTTAAATCGCCCAACCGTGAAAACGCCATGGCGGCAGTGCTTGCTGCCCGGATAATGGGCTGTTCCCCAGAAAGCATTCAGGAAGGTCTGCTGGGATTTGAACGACCGGCCCACAGGCTTTACCGGGTTGCGGAAATAAACGGTGTAACCTTTATTGATGATTCAAAGGCCACCAATGTCGGAGCGGTCAAGTCAGCCCTGGACGGGATGACAAAACCGGTAATTCTCATCGCCGGCGGCAGGGATAAGGGTGGTGATTACCGTTATCTTGCCGACAGTATCCGCGCCAGGGTTAAAAAAATGGTGCTGATCGGCGAGGCCGGGGGAAAAATTGCAGAGTCGCTGGGTGGGTTGACCCTTATTGAAATGGCGGAAAACCTGCGGGATGCGGTGGAAAGAGCTGTCCGCGCGGCTGAACCCGGTGATGCGGTGCTTCTGTCACCGGCATGTGCAAGTTTTGATATGTTTAAAAGTTATGCGGACAGGGGGGAAAAGTTTCAACTTGAAGTGAAGCGTCTGGTTGAAAGAGGCTGAACCGTTTCGGCTGCCGTTTTCTTGAGGGAGGAAGCGGGAGACGAAGAGGATATCTGGTCGGCAATTGAAAAATGACCGAAGTATAACTGAAAAATGATTTCTGGATTTGGGAAGGGGAAAAATGGAAAAAATATGCTGCCGTTGCAGAAGAAATGAACGTGAAGGGCAATGGGTTCCGGTCAAGGATGAAAATGAGAAGAAATTTTCATACGGCTATTGCCCGAACTGCTATCAGGAAACCATGGCGGAAATACAAATGGCTTTTGAGTACCGGCTGGCACAGACATCCGACTTGCGGATATGAGCATATCAGCCGACCATGGGGAAAAGGGAAATACGAGTCATTGTCAGTGGCGGGGGAACAGGAGGGCATCTCTTTCCCGGTATAGCAGTCGCTGAAGCGATAATTGAACGGTATCCCGGAAGCAAGGTGCTTTTTGTCGGCACCGGACGCCCCACCGATGAAAGGGTGCTGGCGGGGAAAAAATTCGCGAAAACATCAATCCGTTGCATGGGGTTGAAGGGAAAATCATTGCTTGAGAAAGTTGCGGCAATGGCGCAGCTCCCCCTGGCGACATTTGCTGCAATGCGGTTGATGCGAAGTTTCCGGCCGCAAATAGTGCTGGGGGTGGGGGGATATGTGACAGGGCCGGTGTTGCTGGCGGCAAGAGTTTTGAGAATCCCGACCTGTATTCATGAGCAGAATTCAGTGCCCGGAATGGCGAACAGAAAGCTTGGTAAAATGGTGGATCGGGTTTTTCTTTCCATCCCCGGCAGTGAAAGGTATTTTGCCCCGGGAAAATGCGTTCTGACCGGAAATCCGTTGCGGGGCGGGCTTGTCGCGGCAGCCTCATGGGCACGACCGGAAAAGAAAAAGACAACCCTGCTGGTGCTGGGGGGTAGTCTTGGTGCGCATCGGGTCAATACCCTGATGATTGAGGCCGTGTCGATATTATTGAAGAACAAAACGGCGGCAGAGATTGACCTCGTTCATCAAACCGGGCCGGCAGATGAAAAAATGGTTGGGGACAGTTACCGGGAACTGGGAATTACGGCTGACGTCGCACCGTTTTTTGACGATATGGCGAAGTTGTACACAAGGGCTGATCTGGTTGTGTCAAGGGCCGGAGCCACGTCACTTGCGGAAATGACCTTGTTCGGGCTGCCCATGATTCTTATTCCCTACCCCTTTGCCGCTGATGATCATCAGCGAAAAAACGGAGAATATCTGGTGCAGGGCGGCGCAGCGCAGCTTTTTGGCCAGGATGAACTGACAGGGGAGAAATTGGCGGGAGCAATCGGAGAATTGATTTGTAACAAGGAAAAACGCAAACGGATGAGTCGGGCTGCAAAAGAGTTCGCCCGGCCTGATGCAACCGGTATGATTGTTGAGCAGTGTGTGGGGTTGATAAAATAAGATTAATGGAAACAGGCCGTTTTCGGCCTGGTAACAGGGTTCAGGATTACATTGTACAATAAAACGAAACATATCCATTTTGTCGGCATTGGTGGTATCGGTATGAGCGGGATTGCCGAACTGCTCCTGAATCTCGGCTACAAGGTAAGCGGATCAGATCTGCGGGAAACCGACATCACCAGAAGGCTCATATCACTTGGCGGCATTATCCATAAAGGGCATGAAGGCGCATGGGTGGAAAATGCCGATGTTGTGGTTATTTCCTCGGCTGTGAAAGAGGATAACCCGGAGGTGATCGCGGCCCGCGAGGCCTTTATCCCGGTCATTCCACGGGCTGAAATGCTCGCTGAATTGATGCGTCTCAAGAAATACGGCATCGCTGTCGCCGGCAGCCACGGCAAGACATCCACCACGTCCCTTGTCGGCTGGATTCTCGGTCAGGCCGGGTTTGATCCCACTGTGGTGATCGGCGGCAAGGTCAACAGTCTCGGCACGAATGCCAAGCTGGGGGATGGCGAGTTTCTCGTGGCGGAAGCGGATGAAAGCGACGGTTCCTTCCTGCAGCTTTCACCTGTCATCGAGGTGGTGACCAATATTGATCTGGAACATCTGGATTTTTACGAGAATATTCATCAGATTAAACATGTCTTTCTCGAGTTCATCAACAAGATTCCCTTTTACGGTGTTGCGGTTGTCTGTCTTGATGATGACAACATCGCATCCCTTCTGCCGCATATCAAAAAAAGGGTGATCACCTATGGTTTGACGGCCCAGGCCGATTACTGCGGACGGATGATCAGAACGGAAGGCTTGACCACCCGTTATGAGGTCTGCCGGGGCAATGAAGTTTTAGGTGAGGTGACCCTTGCTTTTCCGGGAAGGCATAACGTGCTGAACAGTCTCGCTGCGCTGGCCGTAGGCCTTGAGCTGCAGATTCCGTTTGACGCAATTGCGTCAGCCCTTTCCTCGTTTTCCGGCGTGCAGCGGCGTCTGCAGATCAAAGGTGAAATTCGGGGAATCACGGTTATCGATGATTACGGCCATCATCCCACGGAAATTAAGGCGACCCTGTCCTCCATCCGTGATGCCTGGCCGAGCCGTCGAGTCGTCGTCATGTTTCAGCCCCATCGTTATTCGCGAACCCAGGGGTTATTCAAGGAATTCTGCACCGCTTTTCATGACGCTGATGTGCTTGTATTGACCGAGATCTATCCGGCCAGTGAAAAGCCGATACCAGGGGTCACCGCAGAAAACCTGATGACGGGGATCAGGGAGCATGGTCAGCGCCAGGTTCATCTGGTGGAAAAAATTGATGATATTGCAGCCCTGGTTGTGCCTATGCTGGAGGAAGGAGATATCGTGCTCAGTCTCGGTGCCGGTGATATCTGGCAGACCGGTGAGCAGATCGTTGCGGCATTGTCGTAACCGTTGAAGTCGGCGGCCCGATGCTGACGGTGTTGGGCGCAACTCTAGTCAGGAGGGCAAGACATATGAGTGAAGCAGGAACCTGCAGGCCGAAAAAAGATGAGAGAGCCAGGCCCGTCAGCGGCAGTACCGGCAAGCCTGCCTGGGCGGACGCTTTCAACGATCAGATGTCCGATTTCTGGAACGGTGATGTCTGCTGGAATGGTGTCATGGCGGATTACACCACCTTCAGGGTGGGGGGACCGGCTGAAGCAATTGTTTTTCCAAGGGGGCGCAACGAGCTGTGTCTGCTCATTCAGGGGTTGCGGAAAATCAATATTCCCTGGATTCTGCTTGGCCGGGGAAGCAATGTGGTGGTTGCCGACGAGGGATTGAAGGGCGTGGTGATTATTCTCGGCCGTGATTACGGGGAAATCGTGGTGGAACGCCGATTTGACGACGGAGCGCTCGTCCGGGTTGAAGCGGGATGCGGACTTGGTCGATTTGTCAACTGGACGGTAAAGAACGGCTTGAGCGGACTGGAATTTGGTGTCGGTATTCCCGGCAGCGTCGGCGGCGCGATAGTGATGAACGCCGGTGCGTGGCAGAAGGAAATGAAAGATGTTCTGGCCATGGTGACGGTCATGAACGGCAAAGGCTGCTGCTGCGTTAAAAAGATGGAAGAAATGCATTTTTCCTATCGAACATGGGGAGAAAAGAAGGACAAGATAGCCCTGGAGGGTTTTTTCCGGCTTAAATCCGATGACCCTCAAGATATACAGGGCAGGTGCTCCCGATACCAGGAATTACGGAGGGAGCGACAACCCGGACCTGTTGCAAGCGGCGGTTCCTTTTTCAAGAATCCGCGCAAAGGGAAAACAGCCGGACAGTTGATCGATGAGGCGGGATTGAAAGGTATGACAGTAGGTGCGGCCATGGTGTCGCCGGTGCATGCCAATTTTATCGTCAACACCGGCGGAGCGACGGCCGGGGATATAGTGAAGCTGATGGAGTTTGTCCAGGCAACGGTGCAGGAGCAGTTCGGCGTGCAGCTTGAGCCTGAAGTCAGAATGCTTGGTATGGAAAGAACAGTGGTTTCCTAATTCTCTCTTGAAAATGAGTTGACAGCATGAAAAGAACAAAAAGAGGATTGCAGGTGCAGCGGGCCGGGGAAAAAAGCTGGTCCGGAGAAAAACTGTTAAAAATGGCGGGGGTTGGTCTGGGAACGATCTGTGTCATTTCCGTATTTCTCTTTGCGGCTTATCAGGGGCTCAGCCGGGCCGTATTCTTTCAGATCGAAGAGGTGAATGTCTCGGGTTTTCAAAGGATGACGGCAAAGCAGATTCTTGCCTGCACCGGGCTGGATGTGCAGACGAATTTATGGTTGATACGAACCGGACGCATTCAGAAACAGCTTGAAGATCAGGGCTGGATCGAAACAGTGGAAGTCAGGAGAAACTGGCCCAATAAGCTTTCCATTGTCATCAGGGAACGTGTTGCCGTTGCCTTGGTGAGCAAAAAATCCGGTCTTCATTATGTCGATAAAAACGGCGAAATCTTTGCCGCAATGATGCCGGAAGATGATCATGATTTTCCGGTCATAACCGGGCTTGAGAAATGGGAAGGGAAGAAAGAAAAGAAGGAGAGGCTCGATGAGGCTCTGCAGTTTATTTCCCTGGCTGAAAATGGTTCGGTTACCTTGCCGAAGCAGAATATTTCCGAGCTTAATGTCACGCCTGAAGGGGGGCTTGTTCTTTTCATGGCGGATAATGCTTTTCCCATATGGCTCGGCAGCGGAGACATGAAAAAAAAATACGGACGGTTAACCCGGGTGCTGTCATGGATTTACCGGAAAAAACAATTTGAGCAGGCCTCGTTTATCGATATGAATTACATGGCAGATAATAATGCTGAAGAAAAAAATCGGGAACAGGTGCTTGTCCGTTTTGCGGATTCCTGAGTCATTCGATCCCGAAGAAGACAAGGCGGCGTTTTGAGGAACAATATGGGAAATCAGGAGAGAGGGGAAATAGTTGTCGGGCTTGATATCGGGACAACGAAAATCTGCGCCGTTGTCGGTGAGGTGCTCGATAATCAGGTTGATATTATCGGTGTCGGCACTCATCCCTCTGTGGGGCTTCGCAAGGGTGTCGTTGTCAATATCGAAAGTACGGTCAACTCCATCAGGAAAGCGGTGGCAGAAGCCGAGATGATGGCCGGTTGCCACATCACCTCCGTTTATGTGGGGATAGCCGGCAGCCATGTCACCGGGATTAACAGCGACGGTGTCATCGCGGTGAAGAACCGGGAAATCAGGCAGGATGAAATCGACAAGGTCGTTGAAAACGCCAAGGCGATCCCTCTGGGACAGGATCAGGAAGTCATCCACGTGCTGCCCCAGGAATTCAAGGTGGACGGACAGGGTGGAATTCAGGATCCCCTGGGGATGACCGGGGTGCGGCTTGAGGCGAAAGTGCATATCGTAACGGGTTCGGTCACCGCGGTGCACAATATCATCAAGTGCTGCAATCGGGCGGGACTGGAAGTGGACGATGTGGTCCTTGAACCCATCGCGTCGGCGGAAGCGGTCCTGACCCCGGAGGAAAAAGAGCTGGGTGTGGCATTGATCGATATCGGCGGCGGCACCTCCGACCTGGCCGTGTTTGCTGAAAACTGTATTCAGCGCACTTTCGTGCTGGGCATAGGAGGACACAACCTGACCAACGACCTGTCCATAGGCCTTCGCACACCTTTGAAGGCGGCGGAACAGCTCAAGGAAAATTTCGGTTGCGCAGTTTCTTCAATGATTGACAAGGATCAGGCAATCGAAGTACCCAGCGTCGGGGGCAGGAAATCGCGTAAACTGTCCCAACGGGTAATGGGGGAAATTCTCGAGCCCCGAGTTGAAGAGATGCTCAGCCTGATCAACTACGAACTGGTGAATTCCGGCACAAAGCATATGGTCAATGCGGGACTTGTCCTGACGGGGGGCACGGCGATGCTGACGAATATTTCCGATCTCGCCGAACAGATATTCGACCTGCCGGTGCGAATCGGCTATCCCCGGAATATCGGAGGGGTGACCGACGTCGTCAACTCACCACAGTGTGCCACCGGTGTCGGGCTGGTTATTTACGGCATGAAGTGTGAACATGAAAGAGGCGTCCGGGACCGTGGTGGAAAAGGGATAGGCGGGTTGGCCAGAAAAATTAAAGGGATTTTTGGAAAAATAATATAGAGATGTTAGTGGTTTAATTGTAAGATATAAGTTGTATTTTCCGAGGGCGTAATGACAGGCGGGACAAGTGAGAAGGGGGGCTGTATGGAGTTTAAAATGGCGGAAGAATCATCGCGGGCCAAGATTAAGGTCTTCGGCATTGGCGGCGGCGGGGGAAATGCCGTGAATACCATGGTGGAGAGTCGGCTCCAGGGTGTTGAATTTATCGCCGCTAATACGGATTTGCAGGCCTTGGAGCACTCGAAGGCGGATGTCAAGCTGCAGCTCGGCCCTACTGTCAGCAAAGGCCTTGGGGCAGGGGCGAAACCTGAAAAAGGGCGTGAATCCGCCGAAGAGAGTCTCGATGCCATCCGGAGCTGCCTGAAAGGTTGTGACATGGTCTTCATTACCGCGGGTCTCGGCGGCGGCACCGGCACCGGCGCGGCTCCCATCGTGGCCAAGATAAGCAAGGAACTGGGTGCGCTGACAGTAGCGGTCGTGACCAAACCCTTTGTTTTTGAAGGCAAGGCGCGGATGAAAAATGCCGAGGCGGGATGGGATCAGCTGAAAAAACATGTGGACACCATCATCACCATCCCCAATGACCGCATTCTTTCCCTGACCCAGAAGAATACCAAATTTCTCGACGGCATGAAAATGGCCGATAATGTTCTCGTGCAAGCCGTCAAGGGCATCACCGATCTCATCAACCTGCCGGGTTATATCAACCCCGATTTCGCCGATGTACGCACGGTGATGAACGAGATGGGGCCGGCGCTGATGGGCGCCGGGGTTGGTCTCGGAGAAAACCGGGCGATTGAGGCGGTTAACATGGCCATTGCCAGTCCCCTTCTGCAGGACATCAGCATTGACGGGGCAAAGGGTGTGCTGGTGAATATCTCAGCCAGGGAGGATACCCTGACCATGGCTGAAGTGACCGAGGCCACCAGCAAAATTTACGAGGAAGTGCACGATGACGCCAATATCATCCTGGGCGTGATTTTTGATGACTCCCTTGGCGATGAGCTGCGGGTGACAGTCGTTGCCACCGGCATCCGGGTGGAGGAAGAACTCGAGCCTCTGCCGGAAAAAGTGACCCAGCTTGTGAAAAAACAGGAAGTCAAACCGGCAGCCGGCAACAAATTCCCCTTTGTCAATGAGGAGAAAATGCCTCAATCGGCAACCGGTCTGCTTTCCCAGGAATCCAGAAAGAAACCCTATAAAATCAATATTTTTGACGAGGATCAGCTGGACGAACCAACATTCATGCGCCGCAACGAAAATTGATGAATGTGCAGAAAGTCCGGCAGTAGTTTTTCGAGGTGATAAATCCCGAGACGTTTCCTGCGCGGCCGACAATGGTATCGGTTTGAATGGAAACCGGATAAGTCTTTTCAGGTGCACAGAACCCACAGCTTTCAGAGATTTTCATGAGAGGCAATTGCCCGTCAGTCCACGAAACCGGTTCCATTCGCAAAAAGTGGACCAACAGGCTGCCGGTTGCGCTTCTCTTTCCCAATGTGTACAGGCTGGGCATGTCAAACCTGGGCATGCAGCTTGTCTACCGTCTTGTCAATGAACACCCGGATATTGTCTGTGAACGGTTTTTCCTGCCCGATTCTCCTGTTTCTCCCAGATCCGTCGAATCATCCCGCCCTTTGTCCGATTTTCCCGTTCTGCTCTGCGCCGTCAGTTTTGAGCAGGATTATGTCAACCTGATCCGGTTGCTGGTTGCAGGCGACATCGCCCCTTTTGCCGCTGAGCGGGACAGGGCTGGTGAAATTCAGCCCGGCAACCCGCTGATTATTGCCGGCGGAGTCGCAACCTTCATCAATCCGGAACCCCTTGCCCCCTATGTCGACATGTTTCTGCTCGGCGAGGCCGAACCGTTAATCGGCGCGCTGTTGGAGCGACTCCTCGTCTTGCAGGATGACATCTTTCCGGGCCGGGAAGAATTGCTTGCCGGTTTGGCGAAAAATGTCGGGAGCTGTTACGTTCCCCGTTTCTATGAAATGAGGCGCGGAGATGACGGGAGAATAAAGACAATCTCCGTTCAGGAAGGAATCCCTAATCGAGTGCGCAAGGCGACTTTGTCCGATTGCACCACAGCGGGCCATTCCGCACTGCTGACGCCTGATACGGAATTTTCCGATCTCTTTCTTGTCGAACTCGGCAGGGGCTGCAGCAGGGGCTGCCGCTTCTGTGCGGCGGGTTTTGTCTATCGCCCCCCCAGACTGTGGAAGGCTGAGTCCATCGGCGCGGCCTTGGCTGAAAAAAACGACGGGGTAACGAGGGTGGGGCTGCTCGGCATGGAAATGGCCCGGCCGGATGAACTGGCGCGTCTTGCTGAAACATTGATCAATTCCTCCTGCAGTCTTTCCTTTTCGTCGCTGCGGGCAGACGCCTTAAGCCCTGAACTTGTTTCCCTGCTCAAGGCAAGCGGGTTGAAGACCGCGGCAATTGCCCCGGACGGCGGATCAGAGCGACTGCGGCGGGTCATCAACAAGGGGCTTGATGAGCAAGATGTGCTGCATGCCGCTGAACTCCTGGTGGCTGCGGGAGTGACAAATTTGAAACTCTATTTTATGGTGGGGTTGCCCACTGAAACCGATGACGATCTCAAGGAGCTTGCTGATTTTACCTTCAGGATCCGCGATAAAATCGCTGTGGTCGGCAGGGCGCGGGGACGGCTTGCCAACCTCACGGTGAGTTTGAACTGTTTCGTTCCCAAGGCATGGACTCCTTTTCAATATGCTGAATTTGCCGGTGTCTCCGTGTTGAAGAAAAAAATTCAGTATCTTCGCGGCCGGTTTTCAGGACAGGCAAATCTGCAGATGAATGTTGACAAGCCGGATAATGCTTTTTTTCAGGCGGTGCTTGCCCGGGGCGACAGAAGGGTGGGCGAGCTGCTGGTGCGCCTGGCTTCTTCGGAGAAAAACTGGCGTCATCTTTTCCGCCGGTACGGAGTGGAGCCTGAGGAGTATACCAGGGCCAGGGAGCGGGACGAGGTCTTTCCCTGGGATGTGGTTGATCACGGTGTCAGGCGTGATTACCTCTGGGCCGAATACGGGCGGGCGCTTGCCGGGAAAAAGACAGCCCCCTGTGATACCTTGAAATGCAGTCGCTGCGGAGTGTGCAATGGTAAAGAATGATGACATGGATATGGCCAACCTGAAGCCCTTCCGGCTGGTGAAGTTTTTTTCCTTCACCAGTCTGGTGGTGATTCTTGTCACTTCGCTGGTGCTCTCCTTTGTGATTTCAAATTATGCCAAGGATGTTCTTCTTGAGCGCAGTAAGGCGTATACGCTGGTACTGGCGGAAAATGTCGGGCATCAGGTGTTCCAACAGTTTGTCCTGCCCCTTGCCCTGCAGAACAGGCAGATAGCGGTGGAAGACCCTCGTCAGTTCCGGCAGCTCGACCGGGTTGTCCGCAGTGCGACACATGGTTTGAATATTCATTCCGTCACCATTTTTTCCAAAAAGGAAAATCAGGTTTCCTACAGCACCTTAAGCGAGCTTGTCGGCCAGAAAGGACTCGGGCATCAGGAATATGAGCAGGCGCTCAAAGGTGAAAGCGTATCGGTTCTCAAAATAAAAGGCCCTTTTTTCAGCCTGCTGGGAGGGGCCGGGGAAATAACCTGCCAGTTGCGGACTTTTATTCCCCTGCGGAAGGAAAAACCCTTCAGCCCCACCAGGGATGTCATGGGTGTCATTGAGATCGTCCAGGATCTGACGGATGAGGTCGAGGATCTGGTTCAGTTGCAGTTGACGATCATTCTGACTTCACTTCTGATCATGGGCGGACTTTTTCTTGCCCTGCGCTTCATCGTCGCCCGGGCGGATCGTATTATCGAGGCCAGGTCGGATGAAAGGCGCCGCCTGGAGGTAAAGCTGAATCATGCCGAACGACTGGCAACCCTCGGCAAAATGGTGGCTTCCGTCTCCCATGAGATAAAAAATCCGCTTGGTATTATCCGGAGCACGGCTGAGATGCTCGGCAAAAGGCTCGGGAAAATAGCTCCGGAAAATACCCATCTGGCCGACATTATTGTCCAGGAAACGAGCAGGCTGGATCGGATCGTGCGTGAATTTCTTGATTTCGCCCGGCCCCAGCAGCCCCAGTTTAAAGAAATGGATATCAACGGGGTGGTGAAAAGGGTGCTGGATTTTATGGATCAGGAATTCAGCAGTCGCGATATTGAGGTCAAGGTGAATTGCGGGGATGATCTCCCGAAGATCCAGGGTGATTTTGATCTGCTTTATCAGGCTTTCCTTAATATTCTGGTCAACGCCGTCCAGGCCATGGAGGAGGGAGGCGCCATATATATCACGAGCTGCCTGGCGGCTGAGAAAAAAAAGGTTGTGGTGACAATCGCCGACACGGGAGCGGGGATGAACCCGGATATGCGTGCCCAGATTTTTACCCCTTTTTATACCAACAAGAACAGGGGAACGGGACTCGGGCTTGCCATCGTCAAAAATATTATTGATGGTCACCATGGCGGAATTACCGTGGTGAGCGAGGAGGGCCAGGGAACGGAATTCGTCATGGAATTTCCCGTCTGATTTGCCGCTGACGGCTTCATCTGTTAACTTTGAACTGTTCTGTGTCCGCTAATCGGCGATTGTAAACGAAAGGAGGAATTCATGCTTGTCAGGGAGTTGGCCCAGTTTGTCAGTCAGAATAAAGAACAAGTCTCAGCACTTTTTGACCGTTATGTCAAAAGCGGCAAAACCCTCTTTCTTCATTCCGACCTGTGGGATGAGTGCAAAACTTTCTGCCGGGAGTGCTGCGAGGGGGCGTATCTCGATTCCCCGCTGGCGGAAGTGATTTCTAAAACCCAGGAAGCCGCCCTCGTCCACCCGTGGTTCTGTTTCGAGGTGCGGCCCCGGGTGGCCCTTTGGAAATATTTCCGTTTTCACCTCCAAACCCTGGAGGTGGACGAGATCACAAGCGCTGAATTTCTCCGTTTCAAGGAGGATCTTGTCGGCTGCCGCTGCGGCGACTGGCAGCTTGAGATTGATCTTGGGCCTTTTGAACGGCATTTCCCGAAAATGACCCAGACCCGTTCCATCGGGCGCGGAGTCGAATACCTGAACCGCAGGCTTTCCGGCCGGCTGTCCCATGATCTGACCCGGGGAGATGAACTGATCCTCTCCTTTCTGCGGCTGCACAGCCACCAGGGCGTGCCCTTCATGGTCAGCAACCGGATAACCAGTGTTGAGTTCCTGCAGAATGCGCTCCGCATGGGCATGGAGCTGCTCGAAAACTTTGGAGATGAGACTCCGTGGTCGGAACTTGCCGCCCCTTTGGGGAAAATGGGCTTTGAGCCGGGTTGGGGACGAACGGCGGGAAGAATTTCGGAAAACTTCAGCCTGCTGGCCGACATCATGGAGGCGCCGGATTACCGGGCCATTGAGAAATTCTTCAGCCGCATTCCCATGATTTTCAACATTGTCATTCTTTCCCCCCACGGCTATTTCGGCCAGGAAAACGTTCTCGGCCTGCCGGACACCGGCGGGCAGGTGGTCTATATCCTTGATCAGGTCAGGGCGCTTGAGGGGGAGATGCGCCGGCGGATTTATGATCAGGGGCTTGATGTCACCCCCCGTATTCTCATTGTCACCCGCCTGATTCCGGAAGCGGGCGGGACCACCTGTGATCAGCGGATGGAGAAGGTCTTCGGCACGGAAAATGTCCACATTTTCCGGGTTCCCTTTCGTGGCGAGGAAGGGAATGTGATTCCCCACTGGATTTCCCGGTTCGAAATCTGGCCCTTCCTGCAGCGCTTTGCCGGGGACGTGAAGGATGAAGTCATGGCCGAGCTCGGCTGCCGTCCTGATCTCATTATCGGCAACTATTCCGACGGCAATCTGGTTGCCTATCTTCTTTCCCATGCCCTGGGCGTTACCCAGTGCAATATCGCCCATGCCCTGGAAAAGACCAAATATCTCTTTTCCGCCCTCTACTGGCGTGAAATGGAAGAAAAATATCATTTTTCCTGCCAGTTTACAGCCGACCTCATCGCCATGAATACGGCTGATTTTATCATAACCAGCACCTATCAGGAAATCGCCGGCAGCGGCGCGATCGTCGGTCAGTATGAAAGCTATGCCTCCTTCACCATGCCGGGTCTCTACCGGGTGATCAACGGGATTGATGTTTTCGACCCCAAGTTCAATATCGTTTCCCCAGGGGCGGACTCGCAGGTCTATTTCCCGTATTCCGATGAGGAGCGCCGACGCGGCCATCTTCATGATGAAATCAGCGGGCTTCTGTTCGGAGGGGAAGGCAGGGATGATTGCCGGGGTTGTCTTGCGGAACAGGAAAAACCGCTTCTTTTCACAATGGCCCGGCTGGACAAAATCAAAAACCTGACCGGACTCGTCGAGTGGTATGGCGGAAGTGAGCGGCTGCGCAGTCAGGCGAATCTCGTCGTTGTCGGCGGGGCGATTGATCCGGCCCTGTCGTCTGATCATGAAGAGCAGGAGCAGATCCGGCTGATGCATGAGCTGTTTGACCGCTATGATCTCGACCGGCAGGTGCGCTGGCTCGGTGTGCGCTTGGAAAAAAATCTCTGCGGCGAACTCTACCGGTATATCGCCGATAGGCGTGGCGGATTTGTCCAACCCGCCTTTTTCGAGGCCTTCGGTCTGACGGTGATCGAGGCCATGGCCTCGGGGCTGCCCACCTTTGCCACCCGTTACGGCGGCCCGCTTGAGATCATCGAAAACGGTGTTTCCGGCTTCCATATCGATCCGAACCATGGAGACCTTGCCGCAGAAATCATGGCCGGATTTTTTGAAAGATGCAAAACCGATGAATCATACTGGCATGCTCTCTCAAAGGGGGCGATTGACCGGGTGCAGGCGAAATATACCTGGAAGCGCTACGCCAACAGGCTTGTGTCGCTTTCCTGCATCTACGGCTTCTGGAAATTTGCCACCAACCTGGAACGCCAGGAAACCGGAAGATATCTCGAGATGTTCTACAATCTCCAATTCCGAAAGCTGGCTGAGGGGATGGCGGCTGGAAAAGGATAATTTGCCTGACAGGTTATTTTTGTTTTCCGGTGTTTTGTTTTTGCGACATTTTTTCCTTGATCATGCAAAAGTGACGTGGTATTCATTTATATGTTAAGTGGTAAAAGGTGTAACTTGCCCATCGTGTTTTGCGGTTTGCAGGAGGGGCTTTACGTATCAATAAAATGAGAAAGGAGAAACAATGAAAACAAGAAGCTACAATAAGAAAAAGATTTTGAGCTTGTTGATGCTGCCGTTCGTCACCAGCGCCATGCTGGCCGGACCGGCATTTGCAGCGGACATCACCCCTGGGGAGGGTGAAACCGTAACGCTTTCCGGCGCAGCCAATGTCGACCGCATCGTGGCCGCGGGTGAAGATGTCTCGGTTATTCTGAGTTCAAATGCCGCACTTACTGTAGCGGAGATGTATCCCGCAGTTTCTCTTCTGGCTGATTCCTCAGTCACCCTGAACCCCGGTTCATCAATTACCAACACAAATACACTTGATCATGCCTATGGTATTTACATCAATAATTATTACGGCACAGATAATACCACCAACACCGTTTCCCTTGATGCGGCGGAAGTGACCGCCACCTCCACCGCGGTTGGCCACTCCGCCACGGGTATTTATGTTGATGAGGGCGACAATGGCGGCCGGGTAACCGTTACCCTTGATAACGGTTCCACTGTTTCGGCTACTCATACGGGAGCAGCCGCTGTCGATACGGACTCATATTCCTACGCCTATGGCATTAATGTTGAAGACAGCCGTAATGTGACGGTGAGCCTTGACAATGCATCCTCGGTATCGGCCACCGCAACCGCCACTTCAACCGGCACCGGCCGATCATATGCAGAAGCCTATGGCATCTATGCCGAGGCCAATGACAACGGCGACGCCGTGGTCTCGCTTGATAACGGCGCAAGCGTCACCGCCACCGCCACCGCGACATCCGAAAATCGCGCCGATGCCAGAAACTATGGTATTGATAGTGGAAACTGGGACTATGGTGATTCCACTGTTTCCCTGGATAACGGCTCAAGCGTTACGTTAAACTCCACGGCCACGGTTTCCGGTTCAAGCGTCAACAGCCGGGCCACTGTTGACGGGGGGGAGGGAATTCACGCTTTTACCTATTACGGAGACACCTCGGTCACCCTGGATAACGGATCATCCGTGACGTTGAACGTCACGGCGGCAAACAATTCCGAGGGCGCCGGCGCCTTTGCGCGTGTTCGAAATATTTATGGTATCTACGCCTATACGGATGAAGGCGATGTCTCGGTATCACTCGACAACGGTTCAAGCGTTGCTGTTACCGCAGCCAGTACATCAAATTTTGACTCGTTCACCTATGCATACGGTATCAAGGCAAACGAGGATGAAGGCTCCGGCGATGCAACAGTCACACTCGGCAACGGTTCCTCGGTTGCCGTCAGCTCCACCGCCACTGTCACCGATGCCGTGGCTGCCAATGCGGATGCCGTCGCCGAGGCCTATGGTATCGATGCCTACAGTGATTACGGGACAACCACGGTCACCCTGGATAATTCAACGGTTTCGGCAACCGCCGTCGCAAATCTCACCGTGGCAGGCGACGGTGTGTATAACGCCAACGCCAACGCCACTGCCTACGGCATCTATGCGGAAGGTGACGAGTATGCAGCCACCGTCACCTTGAGCAGCGGTTCAACCGTTACCGCCACCGCCACCGCAGTCAATGACGCGTCCGCCATTACCGGTGCATCTGACAACGACGCCGATGCTGAAGCGTATGGTATTTACGCATATAGTAATGACGGACCGCTTGTTGTTACCTTAAGTGATTCAAGTGTGGTTGCCACCGCCACAGCCACATCCCTGGGCGCGGCCGACAGCACGGACAACGATGCCTTTGCCACTGCCTACGGCATTGAGGCTTACGCCGATGATAACGGACCGGGCACCATCAGCCTGACCAATTCCACTCTGACCGTTGGGGCAACTGCCAGCGCGCCTGAAGATGCCGAGGCCGATGCGTATGGTATTGATGCGGAGAGTGAATATAATCAGATGACGGTCACCCTGGATAATTCCACCATATCGGCAACCGCTCTTGCCACCACAACCGGGACCGGAGCGGATGGCAGTTCATCCGCCGACGCTCATGCCGAAGGGATCAGGTCCTATTCCGATGAAGATGAGTCCGTCATCAGTCTTGACAACGGGGCGAGGGTTTCAGCAGTTGCCACGGCAACCAACAGCAGCGAGGATGGATTGGGATCGACCGACGCCTATGCCTATGGCGTCTACGCCGAATCGTATTACAACGATGCCTCCGTCACCCTGGATAACGGCAGCACGGTTACCGCTACAGCCACCGCGGACGGCGGTGAATCGGCCGACGCGTCCGCATATGCTGTCAGCGCCTATTCGGAATATTACAATAGTGCCTCTGTCACCCTGGATAACGGCAGCTCTGCTGTGGCCATAGCCACTGCAGAGACCACCGTCGATGCGGACCTGAGTAACACAGAAGCTAATGCCGGCGCCTATGGCATCTATGCGTACGGCAATAACGACGTTAGCGTGAACCTGTCCGGCTCCAGTTCTGCATCGGCCGTTGCCACCGCGACGGACAACAACGACGACGGCGATGCCGAAGCCTGGGCCGACGGTATTGATGCGGAAAGCAATGACTATGATGTCGCTGTTTCCCTTGACAACAGCTCCTCTTCCGCCAGCGCCACCGCCACCGCAACAGGAGTGGGTGGAGTGGCTATGGCATACACCAACGGCATCGATGTTGATGCCGACCAGAACGGTACAATCAGCCTGAGCAACGGCTCAAGCGTCACGGCCGACTCCACCGCAACCGCCAATGCCGATAGCGGAGTGGGGTACGCCATTGCCTTTGGTGTTGAGGTTTGGTCAGGCGAGCAGGCCACTATTACCCTGGACAATTCCTCGATTGGCGCCACTGCCTCGGCAACCGGTTATTATGGAGTGGCTGTAGCCTCGGGTATTGCGGCCTATGACACGGATTCCGTTGTCATCAACCTGAGCAACGGCGCCAGTGTTTCAGGTATGGCGTCAGCCGACAATTATCAGATGGGTGTTGGTATCGGTATCGAGGATGTTGCCGAAGCGACAATCAACATTGACGCCACCTCATGGGTGTCCGGTAACGATTTTGCCATCATCAGCGTGGGAAGCAATACCACTGTG
>JAZDEG010000012.1:0-79093 GCA_043809085.1 Pseudomonadota bacterium
CGCACATACTACCCAGATCACCAGGGACTGTCAATAACTTTTTTACTTCTTTTTTCCAGCCGGCAATTCATTCAAATTCTCCCGACGCCGAAAGATCGACAACCTAATGGATACCTCCACTCTTGTCAATATTCTTTTTGATATTTTTTGAACAATCTATTACAACATTCTGATATGATAAGATAAACACAAATTAGACTGTCACCCATTCTTCGAATTGCCCATACCGCGGACAATCAGAGCGGCCATACAAGCTGCGCCAAAACCATTATCAATATTAACCACCGCCATGCCCGGCGCACAACTGTTCAACATGCCAAGAAGAGCGGCTATGCCGCCAAACCCCGAGCCATAGCCGACACTTGTCGGCACAGCGATCACCGGTATGTCGACAAGCCCTGCCACCACGCTGGGCAAGGCGCCTTCCATCCCGGCGACGACAATCAGCACCGAGGCGGCTGACAGGACATCCATCCGCGAATAAAGCCGGTGAATGCCGGCAACCCCCACATCATAAACGGGCGTCACCCTGTATCCGAGACTTTCCGCCGTAATTCTCGCCTCTTCCGCCACCGGGATATCGGATGTGCCCGCAGCAACAACAGCCATAAAAAAACGACGATGTTCGTTAAGAACAGGAGTTTTTCTCGCCACCAGCATCCGGGCCTCGTCATGATAAACGGCATCAGGCAGGTCACGGCAGATTTCAGCAGCCTTTTCCGGGCTGACTCTGGTCGCCATCACGGCGCCATCCCGCGAAAGCATACCGGTAAAAATCTTCTTTATCTGTTCCGGACTTTTGTTTTCCCCGAACACAACTTCAGGAATACCGGTCCGTAAAGGACGATGATGATCGATACAGGCAAAGCCGAGATCCTCAGATCCCAGGCGCTGCAGGGCAGCAATTGCATCCTCTACCGGACAACGCCCTTCCTTTACCTGTTCCAGTAACTGGGCAAGAACTTTTTTCTCCATATTCTCAGACAAATTGCTCCACTCTGTTTCTCCCGCCATTCTTGGCCCGATACAGCGCCGCATCAGCCCGCCCGAGCAGCGCGCTCCATGTTTCATCCTTTTCCTTGGTGCTGGCAGCCACTCCAATACTGACCGTGATATGCATCTTCACCTCTTCACAGTGAAAGGTGTAGCTTTCGATCATTCTGCGCAGGTCTTCGGCCAATCCCGTTGCTCCGTCCAAAGACGTTTCCGGCAGAATGATCGCCATTTCCTCTCCACCGTAGCGGGCGACAACCGCCTGATCCACGTCAAAACGGGCGATCATGTCCGTGGAACGGACACGTTGCTGGAGAATTTCGCCGATACCGAGCAGCACCAGATCTCCACAACCATGGCCGTAAGCATCATTGATCTTTTTAAAAAAATCAATATCGATCATGATTACCGAAAGATCATGCTGATGGCGGATGGCCCGGTTGTGCTCCATGTGCAGAAACTGTTTCATGAAACGATGGTTATAGAGTCCGGTCAATCCGTCGGTCACCGCCATATCCTCCAGTTCCTGATTGACCGCCTGCAAATCCGCCTCGACATTCTTCCGATGCTCAATCTCCTGTTCCAGATTGCGAATAAGCTGCCTCTGCTTCTCCAGACTGATTCGAATGGCCTCATTGGACTCCTGAGTCACCTGGAATGCGGCTGCCGTTTTTCTGGTGAGATAAAGACAGATAAGTAACACCATCAAGATTACCAGAACAGCCGCGGCAACGATGAGCAGTCTGCTCCTGGCGAAAGAGGAGTGCATCTTGCGCTCGGTTTCGGGCAACACCGAATTTTTCAGATAACTTTTCCACTCAATGATGATGCCGAGAATTTCACCATGGCGCGCCATTACGTTTTCTTTTTGAGAAAGAAAATCCTGCAGAGACGAATGGTATTTCTCATCAGCGTATTTTTCAATATCAGCAAGTCTCCCATCCAGCAGACTCATGTTATCAAAAAACCAATCCATCAACTCTTTGGCCTCAGAATCCCGCCCCTCACTAATCAGCCGGTCTGCCTTCACCGCTGTCCCATGCACCTTTTGATGCAGCGGGTCAATTGCTTTCAACATCTTCAGCAGGACGGGATCAATCGTTTGATACTGCTCATCCATCCAGGGAGAAAAGCTGCGCCTGCCGTATTCAGTCCCATCGAAAAACCTTTTCCCCTTCCTGACCTTTCCCGTTAGCTGGTGCACGAATTTATAATGCAGCAGCTGCTGTTCCTGAATAATTTCATGAACCGGTTTCATTATACCGTTATAAAAAACAAAGTTTTCCATCATCTTTCTTTTGATGGGCGGCAACTTCTTCAATTCCTGATAAAACCCCGTAGCGTGTTCGACCAACCTGTCGAATCGCTCCTTTTCACCCAATGCGCCGGCACTCGCGGAATTCTCAACAACGCGGGCAAATTGATGCTCCAGACGAACAACTTCAGATTCAACATGATCCACATCGTCAAATGACTGATACATCATCCCGGCAAAATCCCCTGCCTCAACAATATTAACCTGGCCGTCATTCACAAGGTCAAACAAGGCAGCCCAGGCGATCATGTCCTCAGCCGATCTTTCATTGGCCCGCATGGCAATCTGGATAAAGACGACAAGGGCCGAAAACAGGAGCGCCAGCAACAAAGAAAAAAGAACAGTTCTTTTCCGTATGGTCAATTCCCAAAAAGACATTCTCGCAAATACTCCTTCCTTTGGTTTTACTTCGCGTTTTGTCTTGCAGATATCGTAACCGGCATGATAGTTTGCACCGTCAGAAGACACGGAACTTTCATTATACACATTACTCCACCTCGCCGGCTTCGACAAGAAAGCGCGACAAACTTCTCAAAATACCGCAATCGAACCGGCAGACAAGAAACATTGACAGATATCATTATATAGATGATCCCATGAACGATACTTTCAGCCATCGCCCTCCCAGAATCTGGACAAAAGTGACCATCACCGTCGCTGAAGAGCTTTCCGACATCACCGCATCCTTTCTTGCCGAGCTGACCGGCAGCGGCGTTGAGCAATCAATGGTCCAGCCCGGAGCCGCATCTTCCGCGGCAACCGTTACCGGATACCTGGAACATGACGGCGAACACGAAGATGACAGAAAAAAAATCCTCCATTTCATTCATCACCTGACCGAAAAAAAGCCTGACGTGTTTTTTGAAGAAATCATCGAGGAAGACTGGGGCAAAAACTGGAAAAAACATTTCAAGCCGATCCGAATCACAGACCGCATCACAATTAAGCCCACCTGGGAACCTTACCAGGCGGCGGAAGGGGAAATCATCATAGAAATCGATCCAGGGCTCGCCTTCGGCACCGGCCTGCACGCCAGCACCCGGCTCGCCCTTTTCCTTATCGAAGCGGCCTTTGTCGAAACGAAACCGCAAACCGCACTTGACGTGGGCACAGGGACGGGAATCCTGGCCATGGCCGCGGCTTTCTTCGGCGCACCTGATGTGACGGCAATCGATAATGACCCGGACGCAGTGGTCTGCGCCCTGGAAAACGTAACCCAGAACGGGCTTGACCACGCGGTCACGGTCAGCGGCGCGGATCTCACGGAATTCGGCGGACCTTTTGATCTCGTGATAGCCAATATCACAAGCGATGTCCTGACTCTTCTCGCTCCGCTTCTCCACCGAATCATGTCTCCCGGAGGAAAGCTCGTGCTGGCCGGGATACTCACCGGCGAGCAGGCGCAGTCCATCAAGCAGACTTTCACCAACCTCGGCCTCAGCTTAAAGCAATCACCCATCGAAGGTGAATGGCAGGCATTTCTTTTTTCCTCCTGAAATTCTCCGCCATGCATCGTTTTTTCATAGACCCGGCAGATATCACCAATAATCAGGCCATCCTCAGAGACGAGGAGGCCCATCATCTCAGGAAGGTATTGCGCCTTCAGGCGGGAGCCGTGGTTGAGCTGCTCGACGGCTGCGGCAGTGTTTACCAGGCAGAGGTGGGCCATGCGGGCCATGAGGTTTGCCTGAACATTCTTTCGCTGGAAACCCACCAACCGAACTCCTCCCGCCTGGTCATCGGCCAAGGGCTTCTCAAGGGGCAGAAAATGGACTTCCTTGTCCAGAAGGCCAATGAACTCGGGGTAGCGGCATTTTTCCCATTTTCTTCCGACCATTGTGCGGTGCGTCCTCCGAAAGAGATGAAACGTGCCCGCTGGGAAAAAATAGTTCTGGAATCCTGCAAGCAATGCGGGCGACCTCTCCCCCTCCATTTGGAAGAAATCCGCAACTTCGCCGCCCTGCTTGCCGACTCAACGGAGTATGACAAAAAGGTCATCCTGTGGGAAAAAGAAACAGCGCTTCACCTGAACGACATCGGACAACTTTCATCGACACCCTCCATCATCGCCCTAATCGGCCCGGAGGGAGGCTTCAGCCAAGAGGAGGTGGGTCGGGCGACGGCCGCTGGTTTCATCCCGGTGTCACTCGGCAAACGGACCCTGCGGGCGGAAACCGCGGCGCTTACCGCCATGGCGGTTCTGCAATTTCTGGGAGGGAATTTATGAGGGCGGTTGTGCAGCTGGTCAAAAAAGCGTCGGTCTCGGTGGACGGCAAAACCGTGGGCGCCATCGGCCGCGGACTTCTGGTGCTGCTCGGCGTCAGCCGGGAGGACACGGCAAAAGACGTTGACTACATGGTGGATAAGATCCTCAACCTGCGCATCTTTCCCGACAAGGACGACAAGATGAATCTGTCGGTGGCGGATATCAAGGGCGAGATCCTCGCCGTCTCCCAGTTCACCCTGTTCGGCGACTGCCGCAAGGGACGACGGCCTTCCTATTCCCATGCCGCCCCGCCGGAGCGGGCCAACGATCTCTATCTCGCCTTTGTCGACCAGATGCGACGCCATCTGCCGGTGGCAACCGGCGTGTTTCAGGCAATGATGGAGGTTGATCTGATCAATGAAGGCCCGGTGACGCTGCTGATTGACTCAAACAGGGATTTTTAAAAGCTGCTCCGTCAGAAAAAGTTCCGTTCTTCAAAAAGATACAGCACAGGGAAACTATTCAGTTTTCCCGTCATTATCGTCACGAAGATGACCCGTCCTGATCCAGCATTTGCGGATCGCCTCCTTGATCTCTTCATCCTGAATCGAATCGAGCATGAATTCAAACTCCCGCCTTTTTGCCGGTGACGGAAGGGGTTTGGGCCGGGGAGGCTCCCGTATTTCTGCAACATCCTCGCCAAGGGTGCTGTCCAGCTGAAAACGAAGATCGACAAAACGGCTTTTCGTCAGCCGCAGATTCAATTTTTCCAGGAGCATCATCTTCAAGAACTGCAATTGCTGCATCCAGACGGAATCAGAGACCCGCACCCAGAGAATATCCTTGCGGATCAGATGGGGCTGGGCATATTGCGCGATATCCGGGCCAACCAGTTCATTCCAGAAAAAGAAAACCTGATTCAGTTCGACGCGCCCCTCCCAGCCTTTTGCGGCAATAAGGGAATTCAATAATGTTCGGATCGGTGTCGGCTTGCTCATTTCGCCTCAAACGATAATCAATCCTTGCCTGATTGAAAAGAAATCATTATATAAGGTACTCAATTTTTCACATTAACCGCATTATTTTAACGCAAAGCCGCTGAGATACAGAGACACGGTGAAAACCTGCTCCTGTCATGCCGGTTTCTTTGCGTTAATTTTTTTCATATCTGAAGGAGAATGTTATGGGTTTTCGCTGTGGCATTGTTGGACTGCCCAATGTGGGCAAATCCACCATATTTAACGCCCTCACCTCGGCCGGCATCGAATCAGCCAACTACCCTTTCTGCACCATTGAACCCAATGTGGGCAAGGTTCCGGTCCCTGACGAACGGCTCGACAAGCTGGCGGAGCTGGCCAAGACCCGCAACAAGGTCAATGCCCAGATGGAATTTGTCGATATTGCAGGCCTTGTCAGCGGCGCAAGCAAGGGCGAGGGGCTCGGCAACCAGTTTCTCGGCCACATCCGTCAGGTTGACGCAATTGCCCACGTGATCCGCTGTTTTGAAGACTCAAATATCGTTCATGTTGACGGTTCCATCGACCCCCTGCGTGACCGCGAGGTGATCAACATGGAGCTCATCCTGGCGGACATGGATACTGTCGGCAGAAGACTGGACAAAACCAGGTCACAGGCAAAGTCGGGGGACAAATTCTACAAGGCCCAGGTGGTCATCCTGGAAAAGCTGCATGAACTGCTGGACAGCGGCAGACCGGCCCGGCTGCTGGATACGGATGAAGCAGGCAAATCCCTGCTCCGCGAACTCTGCCTGCTCACCGCAAAACCGGTGCTTTACGTAGCCAACGTCCGGGAAGAAGACATCGCCACCGGCAACCAGTGGGTGGAACAACTGGAGGAAGTGGCGAAGGAGGAAGGATCGCTTGTTGTCCTCATATCAGGCGCCATCGAAGAGGAACTCTCCACCCTTTCCAAAGAGGAGCAGAAGGATTTCCTGGCCGACATGAACATGAAGGAATCCGGTCTCAACCGGCTCATTCGCGCGGGCTACGAACTGCTCGGGCTGATCAACTACTTCACGGTTGGGGAAAAGGAAACCAGGGCCTGGACCATCCCCAGGGGAACAAGCGCTCCGAAAGCGGCCGGGGTCATCCATACCGATTTTGAACGGGGATTTATCCGGGCGGAAATCATCTCTTACGATGATTACATCAAATGCGGCAGCGAAGCGACGGCCAAGGAAAAAGGCCTCTGGCGCCTTGAAGGCAAAGAGTATATCGTTCAGGATGGGGATTGCATCAATTTCCGTTTTAATGTTTAAATAACAGGGCGAAGGGAGAAAAAATTTGCCCGAATACGGAGAGAGTGCGAGGAAATTTTCATCTTCCTCCTGCCGTTGCCATAAGGATTAAAAAACATGCTGAAAACAAATATCAAACAACTGGTGTGTCAGTCTGTGATCGGCGAGATCACCTCGCCCCTTGGGGGAGTCAACCCTTACCGCATTGATCCGGACGGCCATTCCGATGTCTATCCCGGAGTGGGCGGCATCACATATAATGTCCGCATAGGGGATCCTGCCTGCGGGCTTTTTGCCGACCACGTCGAACCGGGGGTCTCCATCTCCAATTTCACTCAGTTCCAGGGTCAGTCCGGCCCCAACCGGGCGCTGAATCTCTTTTCCTGTGTCGGCAATACGGCACGAATTATCAGCGGTGAGGCCCAGGGGAAGACCGGCCGGGTTACCGGCAAGCATGGCGGCATTGACCACGTCCTGATTGATTTTGCGTCCGAGGTGCTGGAGCAGCTCGTCATCGGCGACAAGATCCAGATAAAGGCGTTCGGCTGCGGACTTTCCCTGACCGATTTTCCCGGTATCAAAATCATGAACCTTGATCCTGCCCTGCCGGACATCATGGGGCTGAAAAAGCTGAAAGACGGCAGACTCGAGGTGCCGGTGACCCATACGGTGCCGGCCAAGATCATGGGATCTGGCATCGGCCACTCACACAGCAACTCCGGAGATTACGACATCCAGCTTTTTGACAAACCGACGGTTGAGGAATATGGCCTGGCTGACCTGAAACTTGGTGACATCGTCGCCATCATCGATGCCGATGCCACCTATGGCCGCATCTACAAGACCGGCGGCGTTGTAATCGGCATCATCGTTCATTCCGATTGCGTTCTCGCCGGTCACGGCCCCGGCGCAATGGTGGCCATGGCCTCAAAAGAAGGGCTGATTGTCCCGAAGATATCCCCAAAGGCAAACCTGGCAAACTACTTTCAAAAACTTGCGAGCTGATAAACCCATGACAGACAGACAACGACTGAAAGAAATCATTCTGGAAAAATCCTTCCGCAAAGGAAAATTCACCCTTACATCAGGACGCGAGTCTGATTTTTATTTTGACGGAAAGCAGACCACCCTTTCCGCAGAAGGGGCCTACCTGTGCGGTAAGCTTATTTTTGAGCTGATCAGAAAGCATCCGGAACGAATCGGGGCGGTGGGCGGCATGACCTTGGGCGCCGACCCGCTGGTGACGGCGGCATCCATTGTCAGCTTTCTCGAGCATGATCCGATCCCGGCCTTTATTGTCAGAAAGGAATCCAAGGGACACGGCACGAATCAGTATATTGAAGGAATCAAAAACATGCCGGAAGGCTGCCTGGTCACCCTGTTGGAAGATGTGGTGACCACCGGCGGCACCCTGCTCAAGGTCATCGACCGGGTTGAGACCCAAGGCTACAAGGTGGCGCAGATCGTCACCGTGGTCGACCGGCAGGAGGGCGGGGCAGAAATTCTTGCGGCGAAAGGGTTCAAGCTTGAATCCGTTTTCACCAGAGATGAACTGATGGCCGGGTGAGCAGTTATGAAATGTCGCAAATGTGACGGGGAACTCGAAGTCAAGCGTATGTGCCGCCGGGTACGGTTGAAGTGTAAATCATGCCTGCATGAATACCAGGTGCATGAAGTGGCGTCAGAGCTTGACGAGAAAACCAGCGCCATTCTGGAACAGTATACGGCGATTATTTACGACTGATTTTCAGATGGGGATTGCGGATATCAGATTGGGGATTGAGTTAAAAACAGATCCCCTGCCTTCAAATCCACATTCCGCAATCCAAAATCAGCAATTATACCTTACCATTCCAGCCGGAAACTGTTATCCAGCGCATTCACCTTGGCCAGCATGACACTGATCCTGTCCCCGGGACTCACCCTTGGCCCCTGATTAAGCGGCAGGTCTCCCTCGAGCAGAATATCGGTCAGCAGCACCTGAATCCGGCGCGGCTGAATCTCCAGCACCAGGGCATCCATTCTGTTGCCCACCCCCACCTCCGTCGCCAGATACTTGAAGAGCCAGTAACGGTTGCGGAGCTGACGCACCTGATTGGCCCGTGCCTGGGCGGCAAGAATCGATGCGCAAAGATCCCGGCAGTCACCCATTGTAAAAATAGGCCCCTTGCCCTCCAGAACATGGGTCAGCTGTTGCTGCATGACCAGGTCAAGCATTCTTCTGATGGGGGATGTCACCGTGGTGTACTGAGCGGTGCCCACTCCGCTGTGCGGCTTCGGATCGGTGGACAGCAACCCACGGGCAAGATGACGGCGCTGACGAAAATTAACAAAAAGATCCTTCTGGATTCCGGGGCCAAGCCGTTGCCGGGGCACCTCCTGGCTCCTGAAGAGACCGGGGATCTGCCGGTCGGCCAGATACTGGGCCGCCAGCATATTGGCCAGCACCATGAATTCGGCAACCAGGGTCCGGGCCTGGGAATCAACATCTTCAAGCCGTACCCGCACCCGGCCGTCCGTCCCGACACTAATCACCACGTCGGGGATTGGGATAATCAGCGCACCATTGTCCACCCGTTTTTTCTGCAGGCTGTTTCCCAGGGCATTGAGAAGCCGCAGCTCCTCATCGCTGTCCGCAGCCAGCAGATCCTCAGCATGACGATAGGTGATGCGCCGCTTGACCCGAACCACGCTGCGAACCAGTTTGAAGTCGAGCACGTCCCCCGCCCCGTTCAAATGGACAAGAAAGCTGAGCGCCGGTCTGGTCCTTCCCTCGATCAGGCTGCACGCCCCTTCGGATAATGATTTGGGCAGCATGGGGATCTGCTGGTCAGGAAAATAAATCGATGTCCCCCGTGCCCGGGCAGATTCATACAGAACATCCCCCGGCCTGACAAATTGGCTGACATCGGCAATGTGAATCCCCACCAGATACCCATCGCCCTTCCTTTCCACATGCAGGGCATCATCAAAGTCACGGGTAAATTCGCCGTCAATGGTGAGCAGGGGAAGATGACGGAGATCATGACGATTTGCGTCGACAAGCGCCTCTTCATCAGGTTCAGCCAGCAGGCTGGCCCGGGAAAGAACATTATCATCAAAGATCACCGGCACGTCCTGCCGGAGCAGGGGGACATTTTCATCCGCCTGCCAGACACCGGCCTTGACCAACAGAAAATAAGGATCATGGGGTCGGGAGAGCCCGGCTTTTTTCAGAAGATCGCGGGCAAGATCAGCTTCCCCGGCATCACTGCCGTGCAGATAGAAGTCCTTGATGACGTCAAGACATCTCTCCAGCTCCTCCCACTCAGGCGCTCGATCTCCTGCCATGATTGCCTGGATTACCCGGCTGCCAGTCTCCATCATCTCCTCATGGGCCCGCTCTTTTTCCGCCTTATCGCGCATCTGCTCAACCACCTCGGCGGAATGGACCTGGATTTCACCATCACGGAATTTAAAGAAGAACCGGTCGGCAAAAACAGCCCGCAGGAAGGCGGCGGTCTGATCATCCCCCGCAGTCTCCCCAAAACAGAGCTCCGTCAGAAAAACAGGGCTGAAAGCCGTATTCTCCTCTTCAACCGCCAACTGCCAGAGTTCTTCAAGATCAAGAGCCCCGGCCAGAGCGGCACGCCGGTCAGCCGTCTCCTGCAGCAAACGCATAACTTCCTCCCGGGCAAGGGTAACGGGATACCTGTGCCCCGATTCATGAACCGCCCTGGCCATGGGCATGTTCATTTCACGGCCGTTCTGATTCATGATGCGAAGCCGTCTGTTCTGCTCCTGAAGGACAAGGGCGCAGAAAAACCGACCCTGTTCAACATATTCTATGATTTTTCCCTGCAATGTGATATCACTCGCTGGATACGTTGATTCGTGAGGCCGTCGTTCAAAAAGAGCTGTTCCTTTATAACGACGTACGCGGCAGACCAAAACAGGAGACTTTAATGGATTTACCGGAAGAAAAGCAAGTTAAATCGGGTATCGTTGCCCTTGTCGGCCCTCCCAATGTGGGGAAATCAACCCTGCTCAACACGCTCCTCGGCCAGAAAATCTCCATTGTTTCTCCAAAACCACAAACCACAAGAAACAAAATTCTCGGCATTGTCAATGGTGATGACTTCCAAATCGTCATGATCGACACTCCAGGCATCCATGCCGCCCGCAGCCCCTTGAACCTGGAAATGGTGCGCATCGCCGTTGAAAGCCTGGCCGAGGTCGATGTCATTGTTTTCATGATCGACACCTCCTTTCCCGTTCCAGGCAAGATCAGTGCGGCAACCGAACATCTGAAAAACACGGGCAAGCCGGTCATTCTGCTTCTCAACAAAGTGGACCTGGTGTCCCCGCAGACGCTTCTGCCGATCCTCGACGCTTACAAAAACCTCTATCCCTTTACCGCCATGATCCCCATCTCCGCCTTAAAGCAGGACGGCACCGATCTTCTGCTCGATGAACTTCTCCGGCTGCTGCCCATGGGACCGCGTCTTTATCCGGAGGACATCCCCACCGACGCCACCGAACGTTTCATTGCCGCTGAAATCATCCGGGAAAAAATCTTTCTGCTCACTACCCAGGAAATCCCGTACTCCTGCGCCGTCATGGTTGACAGCTTCCGAGAGGAAGAAAAAAAAATCACCATCGATGCCACGATCTATGTGGAAAGAAAATCGCAAAAAGGAATCATCATCGGCAAACAGGGCTCCATGCTGAAACAAATAGGCCAGACCGCCCGTCAGGACCTGAAGGAACTGCTCGGCATCAATGTGGTCCTGAAACTCTGGGTAAGGGTGCAGGAGGACTGGTCCAGGGATGAACGGTTTCTGCGGGAATTAGGCTTCGGCGGCTGATGCCGATTTCAGATTATTTCCAAACCAAGACTGAGGCCCCGCGTCCAGTGACCTGCCCACTTCCCACTTAATCACCCGAAAATCCCGTAAGACCCCAAGCAGTATACTTGCAGACTGGCGGCAATTCGCTTTGCATTCATCTGCAAAGCCGGAAAACAGACGCCGGGCGTACCTGCTTCTTCTGCAAACATTTTTTGACACTCCGGGACGTTATCGTTATACTATGGTATTTGTTTCCGGCGCATACCATGGCCGCCGAAACGCAAGAAAAAATACGGGCGGAACAATCGGCATGCATACCGTGGTTCAGGATTTACGCCTTCTGTCTTTTTCATTTCAAAAAAACCAGCAACAGCTGAACAATAAAGGAAACAAACCATGAGCGAAGTCCGCGTCCGTTTTCCACCGAGCCCCACCGGTTATCTCCATATCGGCGGCGCCCGCACCGCTATTCTCAACTGGCTCTATGCCAGAAAACATAACGGCAAACTGATCCTGCGCATTGAAGACACCGATGCCGAGAGGTCGACCAAGGAGTCCATCGACGGCATTCTTGACGGTCTGACCTGGCTCGGCATCGACTGGGACGAAGGTCCCTATTTCCAGACCGACTTCACCGACGACCACATCGCAGCGGCGCAAAAACTGCTCGATAGCGGACAGGCCTACAAATGCTTCTGCGCCAAGGAAGACCTCGACGCCAAAAGGGAAGCTGCCATGGCCGCCAAACAGGAAGTGGGCTACGACGGCACCTGCAGGAACCTTACACCGGAGCAGGTTGCGGAAAAAGAGTCTGCCGGGATTCCCCATGTCATCCGCTTCAAGGTGCCCGACCGGGAAGGGGTCACCGGTTACGACGACAAGGTGCTTGGCCGTATTGAAAAAAAATACGCCGAAATAGAGGATTTCGTCATCGTCCGCTCCAACGGCAAACCGCTCTACCTGCACTGCAACGTGGTGGATGATATCCGTGACGGAATCACCCATGTCATCCGCGGCCAGGATCACCTGACCAACACTATCCGGCAAGTTCTTCTTTATGAAGCATTGGGCGCCCCTTTACCGGTTTTCGCCCACATGCCCCTCACCCTTGACCTCAACAAGGCGAAAATATCCAAGCGGAGCCACGGCGAAATTGTCGCAGTGCAGTATTACCGGGAAAAAGGATTCATCCCCTGGGCGCTCGTCAACTTTCTGGTGCTGCTCGGCTGGTCGCCGGGCGATGACCGGGAAATATTCACCAAAGAAGAATTGATCGAGGCCTTTACCCTGGAACGGATCAACAAATCCCACGCCATTTTCAATTATCGCAAGGATGATCCGAAGTTCTTCACCGACCCCAAGGCGATCAACATCAATGCCCACTACCTGCGCACCCTGCCGATCCAGGAAATCGGCGCCATGGTCAAAAAAGAGCTGCAGTCAGCGGGCATCTGGGATGACTCTTTTGACGGCGACCGGAAAGAGTGGTACCTGAAAACAGTCGACATGATCCGTGACCGCTTCCATACCTTGCAGGACTTCAGCACCCTTGGCCGCGCCTATTTTGCCGATGACTTTGACATCGAACCCCAGGCCCTGGAAAAAAACCTGCGAAAAACCCCGCAATTACAAGAATGGCTGCCCATGCTGGCTGATCGCTTTGCCGCGCTGCCGGTATTCGACCATGACAGCGTGGAAGCGGCGTCCCGCCAGTTCGCGGAGGAAGTCGGGGTCAAACCGGGCATTCCCATCAACGGAGCCCGGGCCGCCATCACAGGTCTGGTAAAGGGGCCGAGCATGTTTGAACTTTTTGTCCATATGGGCAGGGAGACGGTGGTGGCAAGACTGAAGGATGTGGAAAAATATTTTTAATTGCCGATATCCGATTTCGGAATGCGGATTGCCCATAACGCAACTACCCGATTCGATGCCGGATATTCGATATCATTTTAACGGCAGTACCAGAGAACAGTATGCAAACTGATAACAACAATTCAAAACCAAGGGATTTCATCCGCGCAATCATTGCCGAGGATATTGCAAAAAACAAAAACAACGGCCGGGTGACAACCCGTTTCCCGCCTGAACCGAACGGCTTTCTCCATATCGGCCACGCGAAATCCATCTGCCTGAATTTCGGCGTTGCCCTGGAAAACAACGGGGTCTGCCACATGCGTTTTGACGATACGAATCCCTCCAAGGAAGAAGCGGCCTATGTGGAGGCGATCAAGAAAGACGTGCTCTGGCTCGGCTTTGACTGGGGCGACAAACTCTTTTTTGCCTCCGACTATTTTGAACAGCTTTACGATTATGCCGTGGAGCTGATCAAGATGGGCAAGGCCTATGTCTGCAGTCTGACGGCAGACGAAATGAGACAGTACCGGGGAACCCTCACCGAACCGGGCAAGGACAGCCCCTATCGAAACAGGAGCGCGGCTGAGAATCTCGATCTTTTCTCTCGCATGCGGGCCGGGGAATTCCCGGACGGCGCCCATGTGCTGCGCGCCAAAATCGATATGAGTTCAGGCAACATCAACATGCGTGACCCCGTGGTCTACCGCATACTGCACGCTCATCATCACCGTACCGGTGACAAGTGGTGCATTTATCCCATGTACGACTATACCCACTGCCTGTCCGACGCCATCGAGGGCATCACCCACTCCCTCTGCACCCTCGAATTCGAGGATCACCGCCCCCTGTATGATTGGGTGCTTGACACACTGAAGACTCCCTGCCATCCGCAGCAGATCGAGTTCGCCCGCTTGAACCTCACCTTTACGGTGATGAGCAAACGAAAGCTTCTCCAGTTGGTCAACGAAAAATATGTCAGCGGCTGGGACGACCCGCGCATGCTGACCATATCCGGCCTCAGGCGCCGCGGCTACACTCCGGCATCCATCCGCAGCTTCTGCGATACCATTGGTCTGGCCAAACGGGAAAGCCGGGTGGAAATGGGGGTGCTGGAAAAAGCAATCCGCGACGACTTGAACGACAATGCCCCCCGGGTCATGGCGGTGCTCCGTCCCTTAAAAGTCGTCATCACCAATTATCCTGAAGACAGGGAAGAGGAGCTTGCGATAGCAAATCATCCCCAGAAGGACGAGATGGGCACCCGCGTCATCCCCTTCTGCCGGGAAATCTATATCGAGCAGGATGATTTCCTGGAAGAGCCGCCGAAAAAGTTCTTCCGGCTCGCGCCCGGACGGGAAGTCCGGCTGCGGGCCGCCTATCTCATCACCTGCGACAAGGTCATCAAGGATGAAAACGGCCGGGTGACGGAACTGCACTGCACATATGACCCCGCCAGCCGGGGCGGCTCAGCGCCGGACGGGCGCAAGGTCAAGGGAACCCTGCACTGGGTTTCCGCCCGCCACACCGCCTGCGCCGAAGTAAGGATATATGACCGCCTTTTCAACGTGGAAAATCCGGAAGAAGACAAAGAAAAAAACTTCAAGGAACACCTCAATCCGGACTCCCTGGAAACCCTGCCGAACGCCATGATCGAGCCCGGCCTTTCTTCGGCATCAGTCACCGACCGCTTTCAGTTTGAACGATTGGGCTATTTCTGCATTGACCCAGTTGACTCCCTGCCCGGAAAGCCGGTTTTCAACCGCATCGTCACCCTGCGCGACAGCTGGGAGAAATTAGCAAACATGTAAAATGCAGGGTAGAAACAATTTTCCAAATGGAGAAGAGCAATGAAATGGAAAGACCTGACCATCGGCAAGAAAATTATTTTCGGGTATTCCGTCATCCTTCTGCTTCTCGTCGTTTTTGTGGCGCTCAATTACCTCGGCATCGGCAGGCTGGTCCATGATGCGGCTGCTGTCATCCGCGGCAATCATCTTGCCAACACCCTTACCCAGAAGGAAGTTGATCATCTCAACTGGGTTGCAAAAGTAAGCGCTTTTCTCAACGACCCTGAAATCACCACCCTGGATGTTGAAACGGACGACCACAAATGCGCTCTCGGCAAATGGCTCTACGGCGTCGAGCGTAAGGAGGCGGAAAGACTGATTCCCGATCTCGCCCCTCTTTTCACTGATATGGAAAAACCCCACTACCTGCTGCACCAGTCCGCAATTCAGATTGAAAAGGTTTTCCAGCCGGCGGATGTCACCCTGCCCGTTCGTATCATCGAGATTGAAGGGGCGCATCAGGCATGGGCTCGTCGCATTGCCGAAGGCATCATCAACAACAGCGAAACACTCGACAATGTGCAGACCGATCCCACCCAATTCCTGCTGGGCAGATTCATGGTTTCATCCCAGGGGAAAAGCGCGTATGAAAACGGCAGCGAAAACTTTAAAAATGCCTGGAACTCCATCTCCTCTTCCCATGAAAAAATGCTCGCATCCGCCGTCCGCATCAAGACGGCCATGGCCGATGGCGATTTTACTGAAGCCGGCCGCATTTTCAAGGAAGAGACCACGCCCGATCTGGACACCACTATTGATAAGCTTCAGGAACTGCGGGGCGAGGCCGAACATGCCCTCCACGGCATTGAAGAGGCGTCTGACGTCTTTGCCTACCAGACCACCCCTGCCCTGATAAAAGTGCAGTCTCTCCTGAGGAAAATCCACGCCGTTACCGAGGAAAAGACCCTGTCCGACACGGCCTTGCGGGCCTCCGCCCAGGCCGTGCAGATGCAGGAAATCATCCTTGGCGCCGGAACCCTGTTCATTGGAATTCTGATTGCCTTTTTCACCTCCCGCGGACTCATTGGACTTCTCGCCTCAATGGTGACCATGTTGACCCGAAGCGCCACCGAAGTTGATTCAGCCTCTGACCAGATCGCCGCAGCAAGCCACAGCCTGGCGGAAGGAACCTCGGAGCAGGCGACAACCATTGAGGAAACCTCCGCATCCCTTGAAGAGATGTCTTCCCTGACCAGGCAGAACGCGGACAACACCCGTCAGGCGGACGCCCTTATGCAGGAATCCGGCGCGGCAATCAGGACGGCTGATGATTCCATGAATAAGCTGACGCTTTCAATGAAGGAAATCTCCGCGGCCAGCGCCGAAACCCAGAAAATCGTCAAAACCATTGACGAGATCGCCTTCCAGACCAATCTCCTGGCCCTGAACGCGGCGGTGGAGGCAGCCCGAGCCGGTCAAGCTGGAGCCGGCTTTGCCGTGGTGGCAGACGAGGTTCGGAGTCTTGCCATGCGGGCGGCGGACTCGGCCAAGGATACCTCCCGCCTGATTGACGCAACCGCGACAAAGGTGAGCAGCGGTGAAACCCTGCTGCGGGAAACAAGCGAAAATTTTGGTGTTGCGGCAAGATCCACCCAGAAGGCAAGCAGCCTGATCAGCGAAATTGCCACCGCCTCCGCCGAACAGTCCCAGGGCATCGAGCAGGTCAACAAGGCGGTCAGTCAAATAGACCAGGTCACCCTGGCCAATGCCGGGCTGGCTGAACAGGCGTCTGCTGCCGCTGAAGAACTTTCATCCCAGGCGACCGCGATGAATGTTGTGGTGGCTGATCTGGAAAGAATGGTGAGCGGTTTGAAGAGAAAAAAACCGGTCGTCGCGTCCGCGCCGACCCCTCGCAAGATCGGAAATGCGCGTCGACCAAACCAGGCAATAAAACAGTTGCCGCCGGTCAAACCGGCCGATAGCCGCTCCGGAAAACCTGGCAGAAGCAAATCCCCTGAAGAAGTCATCCCCTTTGACGAGGACGATTTCCAGGATTTTTAAAAAAAGACGGGCAGTGGCAGCGAAATAATCCTTGCCCTCCCCTGATGCCTGTCGGCTGCTCCTGTTCCCATTTTCTCTTGATATGTCGCCGGATTTATGCACACTATAAAGATACACGGTAGCATTGCGAGATACCATGAAAGTAACATCCATCAGGTCATAAACGAGAATATTTCCATGAAGAAAAAGACCCATCTTCTGATTGTCGATGATGACGATTACATCAGGCATATGATGCAGGAGATATTTACCGCACACGGATACGAAGTTTCCCTCGCTGATTGCGGCGCCGTGGCTATGGAGATTGTTGAGCGCCGGAAGCCCGACATCGCCTTCATCGACATCGTTCTGCCGGACACATGGGGAACTGAGCTGATCCAGCATTTCAAGAAAATCCATCCAGGTCTTCTCTGCATTGTTGTTACCGGGGATCCGTCCCTTGATTCAGCCCTTGATGCCCTGCATTACGGCGCTGAAGCGTTTTTCCAGAAACCGCTGAAAATGGACGAAGTGATCGCCAGACTGGGGGGGCTTGCCGAGAAAAAACATCTTCAGGATGAAATCGCGAGGCTCAATGAACTTCCCAAAGTCATCCTTGACTGCATCAACGAATCCATCGCCATCATAGACACCAGTGACTATTCCATTATCAGCGCCAACAAGGTTTTCCAGGAGGAAACTGGACTGACCGAAAATGAGTTAATCGGCAGGACCTGTTATGCCGTTACCCATAATCTCTCTTCGCCCTGCAATGATCCACGCCACCTCTGCCCCCTGAAAAAAGCCCTCTCCAACGGCAGCCATGCAACATCCGAACACATTCATGTGAACAAAGACGGGAAGAGTTGCTATGTGGAAGTGTCCGTTTCCCCGGTAAAGAACAAGGCCGGAAATATCGCAAGCGTCATCCATGCGACCAGGGACATCACGGAACGAAAAGAACTTGAACTTTCTCTGGAACAGGAAAGAAAGCTTTTACAGGACGCCAACGCGCAGCTTGAAAAGGCCATTTCCGACCTGAAACAGACCCAGTCCCAGATTGTCCAGCAGGAAAAAATGGCATCAATCGGTCAACTGGCCGCGGGAGTTGCCCATGAAATCAACAACCCCATGGGTTTTATCAGCAGCAATCTTTCCTCCCTTGCCAAATACATCGCCAAAATGACGGAATTCATTGCCCTGCAGGACAGATTCATCGCGGAACAGAGCAATGAAACCACTCTCCAGGAGCTGGATAAAGAAAAAAAGAAAATGAAAATCGATTTTCTTCTTGATGATATTCCCGCTTTAATTGAAGAATCAATGGACGGCGCCAAGCGGGTCAAAAATATCGTCCAGAACCTGAAAAGCTTTTCCCGGATCGACAACAACGAAATATCTCCGGTCAACATCAATGAGTGCCTGGACACCACATTGAATATTGTCTGGAACGAACTGAAATACAAGGCCACGGTTGCCAAGGATTACGGAACCCTGCCGTTTATTACGGGCTCGGCGCAACAACTCAACCAGGTTTTCATGAATGTCCTGATCAATGCGGCACAGTCAATTGAAAAAAGCGGTGAAATACGGATCAGAACATGGCACGAAAACAGCTCTGTCCTGATATCAATTACCGATACAGGTTGCGGAATTTCCCCAAAGCACCTGTCCCATATATTTGAACCGTTTTTCACCACCAAGGATGTGGGCAAGGGAACGGGCCTGGGAATGAGCATCACCTACGACATCATAAAAAAACACCGCGGCGACCTAACCGTGGAAAGCGTGGTTGGCGTGGGGACGACCTTTACCATCAGCCTGCCCCAGTCGGATGATCCGGAGGCCCATCAGGCATGAATATCACGAAACTGATCATTCAGATCGGGGAGCTCCCCACCCTGCCCATGGTGGCGGCCCGAATCAACCAGGAGATACACAACGAGGCACTGACTGCAAAGCTGCTGGGGGAGATTATCATCGACGACGCAGCCCTGGCAGCCAAAATATTGCGTCTTGCCAATTCAGCCTTCTACGGCCTGCAGAAACAGGTGACCACCTTAAATAAAGCGGTCATGGTTCTCGGCTTCAATACGGTGAAAAACCTCGCCTTGAGCGTATCCATCCACTCCCTTTTCAAAAAGCAAACCGATTCGCGCATCGATCTTGAAGGGCTGTGGCGCCACAGTCTCGGCTGCGCCGCTGCGGCCAAAATCATTATCGCAAACACGAACGTGAAACTTGGCGAGGAGGCCTTCCTCTTCGGTATTCTGCACGATATCGGCAAGATTCTCATCATTCATTCCGCTCCCCGGGAATACGAAAAAATTCTCCAGCTCATGCAGGAGGAGAACATACCTGAGAAAGACGCGGAATTACAGGTGATAGAAACAACCCACCAAAAACTTGGCGCCATGCTGCTGGAGCACTGGAAATTCCCGGATGCCATCACCCAGGCGGTAAAATTTCATCACGAAACCGACTTGAAGAAGAAAAAACTCAGCCCGGAAATGGAAAGTCTCACCTTCGCCCTCTTTCTCGGCAACCAGATGAGCAAAGCGCTCATGTTGGGAAGAAGCTCTAATCCGGTTCGGGCGGAAGTGCCCAAATTTATCTGGCAAGCCTTGAATATCAAGCATAATCAACTGAATGACATGTCGACTGCGATCAGAAAGAATTACTCCATTTTGCTGGAGACCTGGGAGATGGAGGGAAATGATGATACCTGAAGAACCGATCAAAATTCTCTGTGTCGATGACGAGGTGAATGTCCTTCGATCCCTGAAACGTCTCTTCATGGATGAAGATTTCACTATAATTACGGCTGCATCGGGGGAAGAGGCCATTGAGTTGCTGGAAAAAGAGCAGCCGGTTCAGCTTATCCTCTCCGATTATCGGATGCCCGGCATGACCGGAGTCGATTTTCTGAAGCATGTTTGCGAAAAATGGCCGAAAATCATCCGCATGATACTCTCGGGATATGCGGACACCGCCTCCATCGTCTCCGCCATCAACGAAGGGCAGATCTATAAATTCATCCCGAAACCATGGAATGATCATGAATTAAAGGTCACCATCGACAAGGCTCTGGAGGTTTATTTCCTCAATCAGCAAAATCAGATTCTGACCCTGGAGCTGAAACAGAAAAACGATGAACTTTTGCGGATCAACCAGGATCTTGAAGAGATTGTCCTGCAAAGGACGAATGACATTCTTTTTCAAAACAAGGTGCTGGAATTTTCCCAAAACGTATTGCACTCACTGCCGGCAGCGGTGCTGGGCGTCGACCCTGATGGACTTATTGTCCAGAGCAACCGGGTTGCCGATGAAATTTTTGCAGGTAACGGCCAATCATTGACCGGAAGGCAAATGGCAGCATCCCTGCCTGAAAACGTCTGCGCTTTTATTCATGCCATCTCCACTGACGGGACCATATCCGACCGTTTATCCGTCAATGACCGGATCTATCTTGTCAATGGCGTGGAAATGAAGGATCTGCAAGGACAAAAGGGGAAAATCATCCTGCTGCTTCCGCCGGAAAACAACCACCGGGCCTGATTCTGTTCACAGAGGTTTTTTCGTCATTTTTTTCAAATTCATCCGTTCCGGAGTTCACTTATGAACGCACGAACCAACCATACCATTCTTTTTGTCGATGACGAAAAAAGCATACTCAAGTCACTGAGGAGGCTTTTTTTCGATGACGACTACCATATCATCACAGCGGAAAGCGGCAAAGAAGCCTTGAGCATGCTGGCGGCGGGAGAGAAACCGACCGTCATCGTCTCCGACCAGCGGATGCCCGAAATGGGCGGCGCCGAATTTCTGGCTGAAGCAAGAAAAATCCTGCCGGAATCCATCCGCATGGTGCTCACCGGATATGCCGACATCAATGCCGCCATCGACGCCGTCAACCTGGGCGGAGTCTATCGATACATCATGAAGCCCTGGAATGATGATGATCTCAAGCTCACCATCAAGGAGGCGATTTCCCGCTTTGATCTTGCCGAAGAAAACCGGCTGCTCTCCCTTGAACTCGAACAGAAGAACAGGGATCTGGCTGAACTCAATGCGGCACTGGAACTGAAGGTTGAGGAAAGAACCGTTGCGTTACGGAAACTGGTGCGGGAACTCGAAGGCCGCGACCGGATACAGCAATATCTGATGCAGGTCCATCCCCTGGACGAACTTCTGCAGACCATACTTTCCATAATCCTTGAAGCAACGGACTGCAAGGGAGCGGCCTTCCTCCTCGTTGACGACGAAAACCGCATAACTTCCGATTCCTTGTCGTCCAACGGTTTTCAGGTAAAGAGCATCATGGAGGAAAACAAACCACTTGCAGAGCTCACGGGACAGGTGGTCATGACAGGTGAAGGGGCCAGGCCGGCGCTGGATAAACTAAAGGATTTCGCAGTTGTCCCTGTTTCCCGGCGCGACAAAATATTCGGAGCGCTCCTCCTGCAAAAAAGAGGAGGCAGCCCCGTTGACGACAAAGAACTTCTGACCTATGCCGGTTTCGCCGGACAGGCGGCAATCGGCATCCATGACTGCCGATTCCAGGAAAACTTCGAGGATATTGAAACATCTCTTGATGAAGTTTTATCGGCTTTTTGAACCATGAACGGTTTTCATTTTCTTCCGACAGAATATTTTTTGGGCGCGTGACGTGAAAGGATCCAAGAAAAAAACTTTTGATTCACTGGAAGACGCTTATCTGGAAGCGCTTGAAACGCCCGAGATTTCGCCACAGGAAATCGTCCGCGCCGGTGATGATGAAACTGGCCAGGGTGTTGCCTTAAGCGGCGGGGAAACGGATCTTCTCGCCTCGCCTGACAATCCTTTCCGGAATGTCAAGGGCTGGCAGGACAAACAGATGCTTCTCTCGCCAGACCACATGACCCTTTCACTGGTCATCAAGGCCGGAGGCGACCCCATCTCGATCGAGCGCATCCAGCTCGCTCTGCAGAAATTCGGCATCGTTCACGGGATCAATGAAGAAGCGCTGAAAATTGCTGAAACCCTGTCACAACGCCCGGACAAGAAAAAGGTTCTCCTCGCCCGCGGCACCCCGGCCCAACTGCAAAACACCTTCTTTTTTTCCTTTGACCCGGAACCGCCGACGGCTTCTTCCCCTCTGCCCTCTTTAACAGATGGGCATAACCTTGATTTTTCCCAGCTCAAATCAGTTTTTTCCGCCCCTGACCTGGCGACCATTCAGGCTGCCGCGCTGCAGGTGAAAGCCGTCAACCCAGGGGAAATCTTTCTGAAGGCCCAGAAATTTCCCGATGCCAAACCCGGCATGGACCTCTTCGGCCAGGAGCTGGAATGTCCCGAAGCGACTTTACCGGAATCAGGAAATCACGTCCATTTCGATGAAAAAAAATCGGGCTACGAAGCCAATATCTATGGATACGTTCTGGTCGAAAACAAGACTGTTTCCATTATTCCCCCCCTCTGGATCAGTCCTGACCGCACGACGGCCTATTATATCTTTCTGCCCCAGATTCCGCCCTTCCGGTTTCCGTCCATTTCGGAAATAAAACATATGATTTCGCAGATGGGCATCGAGGAAAGGTGTATCAATGCAGTAATGCTGGAGAAAATGGTGGGCCGGATGGCGGCGGGGCTTCCCATGCCCAGGGTGATCAAACTGGCTGAAACCGTTCCACCGGTTAATGGCGCTGATGCTGTTCTCAACCTTTTTATCGATGCGGAAAAAAAGGCGGGAAAAATGCGGAGCAACGGCTCGATAGATCTGCGGGAGCGCAATGCCGTGGTCAGCATTCCAGAGGGAAATCTGATCGGCGAAAAAAACCTGGCATCAAAGGGGGTGGACGGCTGCACCCTGTTCGGGAAACTCATTAAGGCCAAGGCCGGCACCGACAAACCGGTCAATATCGGCGAGGGGGTGAAGGTCATCAAAAAAGATGACCGGATTCAGTATTTCGCCGCCCGCAACGGCAATATCAAATTTGTCTCAAACACTCTCACCGTTACGGACATCTACGAAATCGACGGCGACATTGATTACCACACCGGCAATATCGACCTCAAGACCGATATCCTGATCAAGGGATCGGTGCTCAGCGGATTTTCGGTGAAGTCGGAGGGAGACGTTGCCATCATGGGCTCCATTGAAAATGGAGCGACGGTGACGGCCCAAGGCAATCTGACGGTGGATAAAGGAATTTTAGGCGAGAACACTAAAGTTGTTGTGCGGGGAAACCTCGCGGCCGGCTATATCCAAGACGCGGAGGTCATCGTCAAAGGGGAGGCCGTGGTCAAAAGCTATCTTTTCAATGCCCTGGTGCTTGCCAACGGCCCCATCTCGGTGCTGAAGGGAGAAGGCCGGAAAAGCGGCAGCGCGGTGGGCGGTCTGATCTGCTCCTCCAGGGCCATCAGATTATGCGTCATAGGCAGCCCCGGGAATGCTTCAACCATCATTGCCGTGCGACCCGATCCCGCGGTGAACGCCCAGTTCAAGGCGCTTGAAGAGGAAAAACAGGCATGCAGCGCGAGTATCGCCAAAATCTCCAACTCTCTCCCCCTTGAATCCTTCGAACCGGAAGAGATCAAGGCGCTGCTGGCCGGATTGCCGTCCCCGAAAAAAGAAGAAATCGTCGTTTTGCTGTCCAACCTCAACAAGCTGATCAAGCGCCGGAAAACCCTCATTGGGCATATCGACACCATGCGCACCAGAATTGAGGCGGCCCAGGCGAACGCCCGCATCCAGGTGACGGAAAGGGTTTATCCCGGCAGCGAAATCCACATCGGCGAGAAAAAACTGGCCGTTTCAGCGGAAATGGGACCGTCACTTTTCAAGCTGCACGAGCAGCAGATAGTACGGAATTAACAATCTCAACTCACTCCGCAACAACCGGAATCCTGATGGTAAAGGTTGTTCCTTTGCCGACTTCACTCTCAACTTCAATATCACCCCCATGTTTTTTGATGATCTCGTAGGAAATACTGAGACCAAGACCGGTTCCCTTGCCGATTTCCTTCGTGGTGAAAAACGGTTCGAATATCCGTTCAAGGTTTTTCGGAGCGATACCTGAGCCGGTGTCGGCGATGGCGATGGATATCCAGTTGTCCTTCTCACGGGTCGTAATCTTTATTTCCCCTTTGTTGGGGATTGCCTGGGAGGCGTTTATGAGAAAATTCATGAATACCTGATTGAGCTGACGGGGATAGCAGGACGTCATGGAAATGTCACCGTACTCCTTGTGCACCTCGGCCTTGTACTTCAGCTCGTTCCAAATGATGTTCAGGGTCTCGTCCAGACACTGATTGATATCCGCCTGCTGTTTTTCCGCTTCGTCAACCCTGGAAAAACTCTTCAACCCCTGAACAATGGCGCTGACCCGCGCAGTGCCTTCCAGTGATTCCCGGATCAGATCATGCAGGTCCTCAATAATATAATCGATCTTGAGACTTTTCCGCTGCTCCCGGACAAACTCCGCCCGGTCATCCCGCAGCTCACGGTTCTGCAGATCGATGTACCCCACTAATTTATCGACATACTTCGCAAGTGAGGAAAGATTGCTGGCAACAAAACCCACCGGATTGTTGATCTCATGGGCGACACCTGCCGCAAGCTGGCCGACGGAGGCCATTTTCTCCCGTTGCAGCATCTGCGACTGGGCGGATTTCAGTTCAGCGTGAACCACGGCAAGCTCGCTGTGCCTTTTGCTCAGTTCCATGTTGGTCTCAAACTGTTTTTTCTCAGCTTCCCTGCGGTCGCTGATGTCCCGGTAATCCTCGACAATACCGATCAGTTGTCCATCGGGCGAGAAAAAAGGAGTAGCCGTGACAATGCAGAAAATCTTTCCCCCGTCAGGCCGGATTTTTTCCCCCTCGTACTCAACCCTTTCTCTTTTTTCTCTGATCAGATCCATGGGGCAATCAGGGGTATGGCATTTTTCTCCCTTAAATATTTCAAAGCATTTTCTGCCTAAAATGTCTTTTGCGTCAAGGCCCACCATGTCACTGAAAGCCCTGTTGGTACGAAGGATTTTGTAATCCGTGTCAACAACCCGCATGCCGTCCGCCGCGGTATCAAGAATCTGATCAAGTTCGGCATTGGCCAGGGCGATCTCCGCCAGATTTTTCTCCCGTTCAGCCATTTCCCGTTGCAATTCCTCATGGATTTCAAGCAGTTCCGCTGTCCGCTGCGCCACCCTCTGCTCAAGAAATTCATTGGCTTCCGACAGTTTTTTCTCAGCCTGAAACCGGGCTTCAATTTCCTCCTGCAACTGCCTGTTCTGGAGTTGCAGAAGATTTTTACCGTCCTGCATACGCCCTATGGTCAGCAGGGCAAGCTGAATAACAAGCAGAACAAAGAATGCGCCGCCCAGAAAAACCGCCCCGGTCAGAAATTCCAGGCCAAACAGGAGGTTGTTCACCTGCATATAAAAAAAGCCCGCATAACCGGCCAGGAAAAAAAGCATCATGCCGGTCAGGATGCGCCATCGAGGCTTCAGATCCCCGGGAACATCCCGGCTCCTTGTCACATTCAGGTAAATCGAGGCAGCAAGGAAAAGCGCCCCGATGGCAACACAAAAAACCGGAATATATGAGAATACATTCTTCATATTAATTTTGTATCATTCTTGTTTTCAACCTGGCAAGAAAACTCTTTCTTGTCTGAATCTCCTTGCCAATGATATTGACGCTGTGTCAGAATTAAAGAATGGGACTATAGCCATAGACGTCAGACGTCACAGAAAAAGACGAGGCGGTCACGGTTTCAATCCGGGACAACGGGCCCGGCATTGACAAGGAAAGTCTGGAAAGAATATACAAAGCTTTCTATACAACCAAGCAACCCGGCATAGGAACCGGCTTAAGTCTCTCCATAAACAGAAATATCATCCCGGCCCACGGCGTCACAAGCACCTGTGTGAGTCATCCATGTGAAAGCCCGGAGTTTCTTGTCTGTCTACCGAAGACAAGTGAAAAGGTGTCGGTTGCTCTTGACCTGACAGAATATTAACCAATGACTTCTGTGAAAGAATACAAAGTGGAAGAAAACAAACCAGCGCCGGATTTCTTCCAAAAAATTGTCGAAGACAATGCCGACGCCATTCTTGTCCTGGACGCAAAAGGCATTGTCCTTTTTGCCAACAAGTCGGCGGAATCCCTTCTCGCCCAGCCCCGAGAAGCGCTCATGGGCAATTTTTTCGGTTTTCCTATTGTTTCTGATGACGCCACGGAAATAACCATTTTCCAGCCACCCGACACCTTCAAAATCGGCCTGATCCACTGTTCGGATACCGTGTGGCAGGAGCAGCCGGTTTCCGTGCTCAGCATCCGCGACATCACCAGCCAGAAAGAGGTGGAAAATGCCCTGCGGCTTGACGACGAGCGACTCAACTCATTGCTGATTATGCGCGAGACAACCTTTTTGTCGGAAGAGGATGTGGTCCGTTTTGCCCTTGAATCCGCAGTTTCCCTCACAGACAGCCTTGTCGGGTATCTGCATTTTTTCAACGCCGATGAAAACACCATCAATCTCACCGCCTGGTCGGACAAGGTGCGTGAAATATGCGCCATTCAGCCATATCCTCATTATCCGCTGGACAAAGCGGGAATCTGGGCCGACTGCATCCGCCTCAAAGAGCCGGTCATTCACAATAATTACCCCATATCTCCCGATAAAAAGGGTTACCCGGAGGGGCATTTCCCGGTAAGCCGCCATATGAGCGTACCGGTTTGGGACACCAACAGAAACATCGTCGGCGTCATCGGCGTGGGAAACAAGGTAAAACCCTACAACAACGACGATACCCGCCAGCTTTCGCTATTTGCCAACAACATGTGGAGCATCATCAGCGAAAAGAGACTTGAGCAGGACAAGAACAATCTCACCGGCCAGCTCCGCCAGGCCCAGAAACTCGAAGCCATCGGCACCCTGGCAGGCGGCATTGCTCACGACTTCAACAATATTCTCGTGCCCATCATCAGCTACTCGGAACTCATCGAACAGATTCTTCCCAAAGAAAACGAATGCGCGGCGTTTGCCGAAAAAATCAAGTCCGCCGGCGAACGGGCCAGGGAACTGGTCCGGCAGATTCTTTCCTTCAGCCGCCAGTCCAAAGCGGAAAAGATCCCCCTGCTGCCGGCGCCGATCATCAAAGAATGCGTTAAATTCATTCAGACGACCCTGCCCAAGAACCTCACGATCAGCCTCACCATCAGCGACGACATGTCCGTGATCAAGGCTGATCCCACCGAGCTGCACCAGATCGTCATGAACCTGTGCACCAACGCCATCCACGCCGCCAGGGAATCAGGCAGCAGGATAGAGGTTGCCCTGTGCCGTTCCGAGGGTATCCCCCTTCTTCTCCTCCAGGAAAAAGGAGAAGGGGCTCAGTATCTCACGCTGAGCTGCTCGGATGACGGATACGGGATGAGCGCCGCCACCATGGAAAGAATTTTTGACCCCTTTTTCACCACCAAGTCAAAAGATGAAGGAACAGGCCTCGGGCTTTCCGTGGTGCACGGCATTGTCCTGTCTTACGGCGGCGATATTGCGGTTGAGAGCGCGCCCGGCAAGGGCACGACATTCAGAATCTTTCTGCCGATAGCTGACGATGCGGAAAAAAATGATCAAGAAAAAAAGGAACAAAGCGCCCCCACCGGGAGTGAAAAGATTCTCCTGGTTGATGACGAGGACATGATCAACAAGGTGCTGCAAAGAACACTTGCCAAACTCGGCTATACCGTCACCAGCCGTACCAGCGGCGCGGAAGCGCTGCAGCTGATGGCCAACAAGCCGGGCGAGTTCGACCTCATCATCACTGATTATTCCATGCCGGGCATGAACGGATTGGAATTCACAAGAAAATTACGAAGTTTTCTGCCCGCAACTCCGGTCATCATCTGTACGGGTTTTACCCAGCAGATAAAGAAAAGTATCCTTGAAGAATTAAAAATTGCGGCGATAGTCAACAAACCGGTTCTCAGGCATGAACTGGCGCAAGCTGTCAGACGGGCAATCGACAAAAATTCCGGGCAACAATGAACGCAAACATTCTCATAATTGATGACGATCGGGAAACACGTCTTACCCTTAGAAGCATCATTACCCGTCTGTATGGCTACAGCTGTGAGGAATCCGATTCCGCGGAATCGGCTCTGGGGGTCTTGAAAGACAAGGCATTTGATCTTATTCTGCTCGACATCACGATGCCCGGCATGTCCGGTCTGCAATTTCTGGAGGTCATCCGCGAACGATTCCCTGATGTGGGAGTGATCATGGTGACCGGCATTGATGACAGAGAAATCGCGGACAGGGCAATCGATCTGGGTGTGCACGGGTACGTGATCAAGCCTTTCGCCACCAATGAAATCCTGATCACCATCGCTAACGCCCTGCGCCGGGTGGAGCTTGAAAAAAGCAACCGCCTCCACCGCGAAGAACTTGCATCCTTGGTGGCGCAAAGAACGAAAGAACTTGAAGGCACGCTGGACCAACTGAGAAACTCCCAGCAGAAGATCATCGACCAGGAGAAAATGGTCTGCATCGGTCTGCTGGCCGCAGGCATCGCCCACGAGATCAACTCGCCCCTTTCCTATCTGCTCACCAATCTGCAGGCCTGCACCAAAATGACGGCCAAACTGAAAAAAACAGCGGAACAGACGCCGATCAGCGAGAGTCAAGCGAAAATCATCACCGAAATTGACGAGGCGATTGCCGATTCCATTGACGGAGCCGATTTCATCCGCACCATTGCCGCAGACCTTCGCAGTTTTGCCAGAAACGACTTGGGATCCCCTGATACGGCGCAGATAAACGATATCATCCGCCAGGCGATAAATATTGTCCGCCATGAGCTGAAATATAAGGTGGAGCTGCAAACAGAACTGGCCGATATCCCGCCGATACACTGCTTTTCAGGGCAACTCTGCCAAGTGTTCATTAACCTCCTGGTCAACGGCGCCCATGCCATTCCCGACAAGGGCCGGATCATCATCACCACCCGTCGGGCCGGAGACTTCATCCTGATTGAAATCGCCGACACCGGCACAGGCATTTCCCAGGGCGACCTGCCCCGGGTTTTCGACCCTCTATTCACCACCAAGGAAGCCGGGGTGGGAACAGGCATCGGGCTCTACATCGTCAAACAGATCATCGACCGGCACCACGGCCGGATAAAAATCGACAGCGCACCCGGCGCAGGCACCACCGTATTGCTTGAAATCCCCACGGGACGGCCATAAAACAAGGCGGAAAGGGGAAACTCGATCCCCCGCGCTTGCCCCTTATGCCTGTTCTTTCAAAAACCCTTCCGCCTCGTCCACGTCAGGTTTGCTGCCGATAATCAGCGGCACCCGCTGGTGCAGATCAGTGGGCTCGATATCAAGGATATCGATGCCGTCATCGGTTATGGCCCGGCCCCCTGCCTGCTCAATCAGCATGGCCAGCGGCGAGGCTTCATAGAGCAGGCGGAGTTTGCCGTAGGGTTTTGTCAGATTTTTGCTGTCCCGGGGATAGATGAAGATACCACCTGAGATGAGATTGCGATGGAAATCAGCCACCAGTGAGCCGATATAACGACAGCTGCAGGGCCGCCCCTTTTCCTTGTTCTCCTCCTTCAGGGAATCAATGTAACGCCGGACGTTTTCGGGCCAATACTTGCTGTTTCCCTCATTGACGCTGAGATATTTGCTGCGGGCAGGGGTCCTGATATCCGGATGGGAAAGGTAAAATTCGCCGACGCTGGGATCAAGGGTGAATCCTTGAACCCCTTCGCCGGTGGTAAAAACCATCATGGTGCTGGAGCCGTAGAGGATATATCCTGCAGCCACCTGATCACGCCCCTTCTGCAGCAGATCCTCCCTGCCGCCCTGGCCGCCGCCCGACCGTCGCCGGTGCACGGAAAAAATGGTGCCGATATTGACATTGACATCGATATTGGTGGAGCCGTCCAGGGGATCAAAGGCCAGTGTGTATTTGCCCTCATACCCATCAGCAACGGGGATGATGTCATCCTCTTCTTCCGAGGTCATGACACAGAGATAGCCGCTGCGCGCCATTCTTTTTTTGATGGTGTTATTGGCGAACTCGTCCAGTTTCTGGACCTTTTCCCCCTGAATATTGGTTTTACCCGACATGCCGAGCACGTCGGCCAGCCCTGCCATATTGACTTCCGCGGAAATGGTCTTACCGGCAACAATCAGCTCATTCAAAAGACCGGAAAGATCACCAGTGGCCTCAGGATGCAGACGCTGGCTGTCAACGATATGCCTGATCACGGTTATGCCAAGAGGTTTATTCATTTTTTTCCCCCGATATGGTAGTAAGTTGACTGAAATATTGACTAAAATAGTTCATAATGGACGTGAAAGGGGTGTTGCCATGTTCAACTTCTATTGTTACCATGGCCCTCTCAACCATTCAACCATTTAGGCGCCGTCACCAAAGAACCTCTTCATCATGGGAGCATTTTGTTCCGGCTCCTTCTGCCGTCTTTGATGGCAGAAGGATGATAATTTTTATTGCAACGGCGCTACGAAACAACCTTTTCTCCAACCAACAAAAAACCGATGGCAGCCAAACCCCTCCCACCGCAGCAAGAGATTCTGTCGGTCAACAACTGGAAGAGCTATGTAACGCTGTTTCGTACCAACCACCAGTTTACCAGACTGTGGCTTGCCGGGGTGATCAGTCAGTTCGGCAACTGGTTCAACTATATCGCCATCTTTGTCCTGTTGCAGGAACTGACCGGTTCCGGCATGGCGGTGAGCTGGTTTCTCATCGCCAAATTCATCCCCACCACTATCCTGGGTCCTGCCGCCGGCGTTTTTGCCGACCGTTTTTCCCGCAAGGCGATCATGATCGGCTGCGATCTGCTGCGGGTGGCCGTGGTTCTCTCCTTTCTTTTCATACGGCGTCCGGATCAGGTCTGGCTGGTTTACACTCTGGCGCTTATCCAGGAGTCCCTCTGGACCTTTGCCGATCCGGCCCGACGCGCCTCCATCCCCAACCTGTGCCGGACCGAGGAACTCAATCTGGCCAATGCCCTTGGCGGAGCGACCTGGTCAATCATGCTTGCCTTCGGCGCGGCGCTTGGTGGTTTCACCACCGCCCGCTTCGGCTGGCAGACCGCCATTGTTCTTGACGCCGCGACTTTTCTCATCTCAGCCGTCATGATCAGCCGGCTGAAGCTTCCCGCCATTGAAGACAGACCACAACGCAGCTTTTCGCTGCCGGCTTTTCTCGGCCTTACCGATCTGCGGGAGGGATTTCAGTATGTGGCCGGACGACCGAAGGTGGCGGCGCTGCTCCTGGTCAAAAGCGGGTGGGCCCTTTCGGGAGGGATTCTCGTCATGCTCACTATTTTCGGTGAACAGGTGTTCGGCGCAAGCAGCGGGCAGGGAGGAAACAGCGGCATCCTTTACGGGGTGCGGGGGCTCGGCGCGGCTTTGGGGCCACTGCTGGCCTGGCGTTTTTTCGGGGAAAGCAATCACGCCATGTCCCGTTCAATTGCCGTCAGCTTCTTTGCCGCCTCGGGTTTTTATCTTCTTTTCAGCCAGGCGCCAACCCTGGCCTGGGCCGCGCTTTTTGTTTTCTGCGGCCATCTGGGCGGTGCGGTGCAGTGGGTTTTCTCCACAACCTTGCTGCAGAAAATCGTGGAAGACAAATTCCGCGGCAGGGTGTTTGCCGCGGAAATGGCCATCCTCACCCTGATTTTAAGTTTTTCCACCTATTTTACCGGCGCGGCCATTGATCATGGAGTCAATCCCCGGGTGGTGGTCATTCGCCTGGCCTTGCTTTTTCTGGTGCCCGGCCTTGTCTGGACAATCTATCACCGGTACGAATCAGCCAGATCGAAATAATAATGACCTTCATCCGGCCTGCCGTGTTTGACGCAGCCGCTGCCGTAAATGCGGCTCTTGCGGTCAAGCTCCTCGCGGGCGCAACGGCGCTGATCTACGGTCAGCGCAGAGTTCTGCAGAATATTGACAATGGAACGGATGCGAAACCTGTCCATACCCATCCGGTATTGCACGGAAACCTGATCCGGCCGCCCTCCCTGCTTCACGGTAAGGGGTTCGTCGATCTTGAGAAAAGGCAGTTTGACGCTTGCCCGCAACCACAGGTCGTAATCCTCACAACAGGGCAATTCCTCGTCAAACAATCCGGCAGTATCAAAAAACTCCCGGCGCACCATGACGGTGGACATGCCGACCACGCAGAGGGGAAGGCACTGGGTAAAAATAAACCCTTCCGGACGAGCATGTTTCTTCTTCTGATTGAGCAGTTTGCCACGCCGGTACCAGATCTCGTCGGTGTGGGAGATGAGAAAGCCGGGTTGGGCCTCCATTGCCGTGAGCTGGAGGCCAAGCTTTTCCTGAACAAACCAGTCATCCGAGTCGAGAAAGGCCAAAAACGGCGTGGAAGATGCTTTGATTCCCGTATTGCGCGCCGCCGCAGGTCCCTGATTTTCCTGGCGTATCACCCGCAATTTGTCGCCATAACCATCAAGCAGGCAGGCGGTGTCGTCGGTTGACCCGTCATCCACAACGATGAGTTCAAAATCGCGCACGGATTGCGACAATACCGATTCAACGGCTTTCCCGAGAAACCGGGCCCGGTTGTAAGTGGGGATGATAACGGATATCTTGCAGGAGGGATTAGGGTCCATTGCAGGTTCAATCAAGATAAACAATCTCCCCAGCATATTCGGTGATCTCGATATTATCTTCCAGGGTGTGCAGTATGATTCCCCCCTCATCGTCTATGCCAACCACCCGCGCCTCAAACTGGGGCCTGAGCTGCACATCATACCCAAACAGCACCTTGCGACCGATGCAATCAGTGAGACTGCGCCACCGGTCAAGCAGAAACGATGCCGCCATTGCCGGGACCGGTTCCTCGCCGGCAAGCTGCAGTTCCTCCCGACGGCAGAGAAGCCCGATGTTCCAGGCGAATTTGGCCAACAGATCGGTGATAACGAGATGAAGATCAAATTTGCAGCCACTGATCTCCGCCATGGAAACCGCCATGTTTTCAAGCTCCGGCGGGAAATGGGTGTTGTTGACATTCAAGCCTGCGCCGACAAGAATATACTCCTCCCCAAATTCCTTGCCGTAAACCGTTTCCATCAGAATGCCCGCCACCTTTCGGCCACTGACATGAACATCGTTCACCCATTTGACATGGGCATGAAGTCCGAACTCCCTCAAGGTTTCGCAACAGGCGACGCCTGCGGCAAGGGGCAGCAGGCGGGAAATCTCGGGAAGCAGGGTGTTGACAAGCACCAGGGTCATCCACACACCTCCGGGAGGAGCATGCCAGCAGCGTTGGAAACGGCCCTTGCCGTTGGATAAGTTTTCGGCCAAAATCACCATGCCGCTCGGAAAGGAGCGGCGTTCTTTTTCAGAGGAGTCAATAAGGCGGCGGGCCTCATCCATCCCCCTGTCGAGACTGGGGAAGGAGTGGATGACGGAACCGATGATGGCGCCGTAACGGAAAACCGTTCGCACCTCATTTTCCGGAAGGTGGCGGCACCGGGCGGGGATTTCATGGGTGGTGATATAGCCTGCGATATCAGCAGGGGTGGGAAACTGGGGGAGTGGATGATCAGCGGGTTTCAATTTTCAATTATCAATTAACTCTTATTCCCACTCCGCCTTGACGCGGGTGATGATTTTTTCAATGAGTGGAAGTTTTTCCGGGGGGCAGATGCCGATCAGCGGCTCACCCTGTTCAACCGAAACACCCGGCTGAAAATAAACGGAATGAATAATGCCCTGGGCTCCCTGGTAATAGACCGGGGTGTCACGCTTCATCAGGGACATGGTAAACAGTTCGTCACCCGGCTTGATGGTAACGGATCGCTGCCCGAACTTTTCAATCTTTGCCTGGATCTCCATGGCAAAAAAGTATTTAGCTCTTTCAGGTGAGACAAACGGCAGAAGCACCTTGCGGAGAATCTGCTCTATAATCTCCCGTTTCTTCAGGGGATGCTTGATGGTCAGAATTTTCTCACCCGCCTCGACAAACTGCCCTTCAAGATCATCTCGGATAAAGGAGATAACCCCGTTGGATGTGGAGATAATCGGCTTATTGTTCCGTTCACGGGTGAGCACACAAAGCTTCGTGCCGGGGATATGATGCCATTTGCCGGTGGTTCCCTCAACTTTATCATCGAGTTTCACATGAAAACGCACCTGGCCGGTATGGGATGCGCAGATATCCACATAACCATAGGGGTCTGAGCGGTATGCCCGCAACACATCATCGTAGTCTATTTCTTCATCTGCCAGCATTTTTCTGTCTTATTAGTCTATTAGTCTTATTGGTCTGACTGGTCTCACTAGTCTAACTTGTCTTGCTTGTCTCACTGGTCTGACTGGTCATATTTGCCCGACCAGTCGGACCAGCAGGACCAGTCAGACTAATTTTAACGATAATACAAATTTCTGCCGCCCATGGTCAAGAGCGCCTTATGCAGATTGCGCCGGAACTCTCTCCTGTCCCAGAGCCCGTGGACGTGCCCCCGCTTCAGGGCATTCTTGGCGCTGTGATATCCGGGGGGGATATCCTCGCCGGTTGTATCCCGGATAACCCTGGGACCGGCAAAGCCGATTCGGCATGAACGGATGGCGAACTGATAATACGAGCACCCGAGGAAACTCGCCACCGGTCCGGCATAGGAGTTGTTGTCATAAACAACGATATACAGGCCGCCGGAATCCACATATTCCCTCACCGCCATGGTGCACTTGGGCATCTGCACCACTCCCAGAGTTCCTTCCTGGATGCGGATACCGCCGGTTGTATGGACATAGGCGAGAAGGGGCCTGCGCTTCAGCTTGGCCAGCTCACAGGCGCGCACGAATTTCTCGCCCTCAGCCGAACCCACCGTACCATTGCGGAAATCACTGTAAAGCATGGCAACCACGACATCAACGTCCATGACCCTGGCCTCAAAGGTGATTATGGAGCTCCTGCGGCCCGTCTTTTTTTTGGCCGCGTCAATGCGCTGCTCAAAACCGGGAGAGGCCAGCGGGTTTCCGGACGTAATGTCGCCATTAAACTCCTTGATGGAATCCCGCTCAAACAGATGCTTCAAATACCACTGATATTCCAGGGGGAAATGGTGGCCGCATGTTTCACAGACCCCGCAGAATTCACCATAAAGGTCAGGCACCCAGAGATCCTTGCATCCGAACTTCTCCGCGTTCGGACAGGTTACGGTTCGGTCTTCATTGGCCAGCGGACTGGTGTAGATATCACCAAACTCCTGGGCCACGCTCTGCTGTCCGGCAACAGGCGACCGGGACAGTCTGCCGTTCTGTTTGCTGGCAATGAAATCATAAGCTGCGGCAATGGGAGCGGAGACCTGCTTGAGCAGCACCGAACCCTCGCCGGAGACATCCTTCATGACCTGCTTGACCTGCTTTTGCTGACTGCGCAGAATGTCATAGCGGAAGCTGTAATAAAACTTGCTTGATCCCCTTTTCAAGTTATGCCAGAAATCGGCAAAAGGGGTGGACTTCTCGCTGAACCCGCCCAGGGCCATTTCCCGGTACTTGCGGGAACGGAGCTGAAGCAGACGTTTTATCTCATCGTTGCTCAGATCCCAGGAAACCTCAATAAGATGGTCTTCGGGATTGATCTCCTCATGTTTTTTCAGCTTCAGTTCATAGGCACGAAAGGCCCGCAGACTCTTGGTTTTCAGGATAACCTCATCCGTTGCCCTGATCATTTCAAATTTCACCCTTTTAAAAAAGGCGAAATCATCCCGCTTGGCCCCCAGGATGGGCTCATCAATGACGCGGTCGATGGTCCCGAGTCTCAGATTATCCGCCGCCGTAATCCGCAAACGTTTGGCGCATGCTTCCACCAGTTCAGGAGGGGCCTTATCACCCTCCTTGACCTTTCCCTCAATGGCGGCCGCGCCCTCCGGCGAAATAACCGAGTAATAGCCGTGGGAAAACATCATGCGGTAATCGGAGAGACCGATGGCCTCTGCGCCGCCGGAACCACCTTCGGAGATAACCGAAATCATAGGCACCCGCAGCTTGGTCATGGCGTAGAGGTTCCGGGCAATCTGTTGGGCCGCGCCGGGATAATCCTCCACCGGGAATGAGCCGGGGGTGAAAATATAAAAATGGATGGGAATCCCTTCCGTCTGGGCGACCTGCATGAAACGCAAGGCCTTTTCATTGCCCCAGGGCTTGCAGCATCCGCCGTTGCGGTATTCCTCGCCATGGCCTTTTTCCTGGCCGATGACCATCACCTGCTGGGTAAAATTCTTGTTTTTTACCCGACGGACAATGGTCGCCTTGGCCGCCACCATGGAGGGATCAATACTCGCCTCATCCTCGCCGCCCAGCTCGGTGAAATCATCATAGACATTTTCAAGAATGTCCTGCAGGGTAAAACGGAGCGGGCTGCGGACAATGCGCACCCGTTCCATGGCGGAGAGATTTTCCTCGCACCGCTGCTCGAGAAAGGAGATGTTTTCCTCCAGAGTTCGCACCTGCTTCTGCAGCTCATCCTCGGCAACGTCGTAGAACGAATTCCTGATATTATCGAGCTTCTCCTGCAATCCGGCCAGGTTGCCCCATTCCATTCCGTCCCTGATCTGGCTCAGATAGGAAATGCGTTCCGCGCATTTGAGAAGTCGTTTTCGTAAGTCTTCCATTAAAATGTCAATAAATTATCTATGTTATCTTTAAGATAGGTGAGATTGGTCAGAATCGGATCGCCTGCCCCGTTTTTTCCTTCAATGCACACCTCATTGAGGAACTGAAGCCCACGCTCCTTGGCCTGGGCAAATGATTCACCCCAGACAATGGCCAACGCCAGATTGGGGTCATAATCACTCGGGATCACATAGGGCCGGTCAAAAGGCACGTGGGTATAAACGGCGGCCCATTCATGACGGGGAAAATCAAACCTGGAAATGGTCCCTATCCAGGGAGCGAATCCGCGTCGGGTATCTTCCGCCACAATCCTGAACTCGATACTGGCGCCGCTGAAATCCACTTTTTTCTGGCTGTAGCCGATCCGCTCGCCCAAGGCGAGACGGATCTGTTCACGGATCAGATTGGGCTGCTTCATATCAATATAGCTGATACGGGCGGAAACGTCATTCTCCACCTGAATGCGTGTATTGACCTCAAGCAGGTAGGGCTGTCCACTGCGGGAAACGATCCACTCCCAAGTACCGACATTATCATAGCGCACATGGGCGGCAAGCTTTAACGAATACTGGACGATTTTGTCAAGGACATCTTTTGCATTGAACTCGTAGGCAAAGCAGCCGTCGTCAAAACCGGGGGCCGCCTCCAGACGTTTCTGCCTGCCGGTGCTCTGGATGGTGCAGTTACGGGTGCCGAAATGGATCCTTTCCCCATGCCGGCTACAGAGAAGCTGCACTTCCAGATGATTGTAATCACGCAGACGCTGTTCGATCAGTACGCCGCTGTCGCCGAACTGACGCTTGGCGTAATTCTGCACCTGACGGTACGTCCGTCTGAACTCATCAATGCGCGTCACCTCTTCGATGCCCATGCCGCCCCCGCCGGCAGCCGCCTTGACAAGAATGGAGGGTTCCTTGATTTTCTGGGCCCGCTGATCATCAAGAAGCCGGGCTGCGATATCTTCCGCTTCCATTTCATTGTAAATCGGCCCGTCGGTGCCGGGAATGGTGGGAATACCGAGACGATTGGCCACCCGTTTGGTATTGATCTTGTCGCCAAGATCGCGGATGACATCCCATTTGGGCCCGATGAAGGTCAAAGGCCGTTCACGGATGGTCACCCTTCGGGCGAAACGGAAATCCTCGGAAAAAAAGCCGTACCCGGGATGAATGGCTGTACATCCCGTATGATCGGCAACGGAAAGAATGTCATTGGGATCGGTATAACTTGCTACGCGCCAGGCGCGCTTGCCCGACCCGCTCTCCCGGATATACGGATTGACATGTTCTGAGGACTTGTCCGCCTCAGTATAGATAACGACAAAGTCAAGCCCCAGGTCCTGGCAGGCCCTGGCAATCCGGATGGCAATCTCACCCCTGTTGGCTATTAGAACTTTTTCTTTCAAACTATGAACCTGAACCGGTAGGGCCGGTATGGAGATTATGCGTGTCTATCATTCAACCGTTGATTTTTTTCTAGGCAGCAAGCGAATGTTTGACAAATCTCTTAACCCGCTTAATGTATTTGGAGACGAATTTATTCTCTTATTTCAGAACAGATTGTTGGTGTAGTATACTCTTTTTTATTCCGCATGCCTACTCAAAGAAAGATGCTTATACATATTTCGACTCGGCCCGTCAATTTTTTTTCTTGACATAAAAGGGCTTTTCCCTTAGCCAGTAAGAAAAAAAAGGCCATTCTTGCAAAATTGCAAGCCACGTCCCAAAATACATAGAAACATAACAATGGACAAAGAACAACCTCCTGCCGAATCGAACCAGTCCCTACTTCGTCGACTTCTCCAATTCTCAAGACTCTCCAACCAGCCGGACACAGCAGAAGACCTGGAGCAGGAAATCCAGGAACTGATCGAAGAAGGTGAAGAACAGGGGCTCATCTCCAGCCACGAAGGCCAGATGATCAGCTCCATTTTCGAATTCCGCAGCACCTTTACCAGGGAAATCATGACGCCTGCGACCGATATCATCAGCGCGCCGGTAACCGCCTCACCCTGTGACATCATCAAGCTCATCAGAAGCAAAGGTTACAGCCGCATACCAATATATGAACAAACCCCCGACAACATCATCGGTTTTCTTCATGCCAAGCAACTGCTCACCTGCTCGTCTGAAAACGGCCTGGCCTCCATCCCGGAAATGCTCAACCCGCCCTTCTTTGTCAAGGAGGATGACAAAATCGTTTCCCTGCTCCTCGATTTTCAAACCCAGAAAAAGCATATGGCCTTTGTCACTGATGAGTTCGGCAGCATTCGCGGCCTGGTGACCATGGAGGACATCCTGGAGGAAATCGTCGGTGAAATAGCCGATGAAACCGACATGCAGGTTGAGGAATGGCAGGTCCTCAATGATACCGCTGTTATTACATCAGCCAAGGTCGACATTGAAAAAATCGAGACTTTTTTCGACCTCGAATTCCCGGAAGGCCCCTATGAGTCGGTGGGCGGATTCATCATCAATCAGCTCGATCGTATTCCTGAAAACGGCGAACAGACCACCTTCGGTCCGCTCTCCTTCACCGTGCTTTCCGCCAGCAAACGGCGCATCAGAAGCGTCAAGATAGAAAAAAACAACGGTTAACCCCGCCAACCTGAATTTTATCCGGAAAAACCACCAGAACAGATGACATCGACGCTCTTATACGGCCGTGAGACTTCCCGTACGGAAATCCTCACAATTTTACCGCTCTTTGTCCTGAGTGGGCTGCTGCTCTGGCTTGCCTCACCGGGACCCGGCTGGTCGTCGGTCGCCTGGTTCGCCCTCATCCCGCTCATTATCGGCTGCTCACGGATTTCCCCCAAACGTGCGGCCCAGTTCGGTTTCATTGCCGGACTCGCCCACTATCTCCTGATGCTCTACTGGGTCGTCATCTCGCTTTCCACCTACGGCAATCTGCCCTGGTGGCTCTGCGCCATGGCCCTTGTCCTCCTTGCCGCCTACATGAGTCTTTATCTCGCTCTTTTCTGCGCGGTCATAAGCTGGTCCCTCCGGGCAACGGCGCCGATCTGGATCGGCCCCCTTCTCTGGGTGTCCCTTGACTTTATCCGCAGCCTTCTTTTCAGCGGCTTCCCATGGCAGGACCTCGGATACACCCAATTCTCCAACATTCTTCTTATCCAGACCGCCGACCTGGCCGGTCACCACGGCATCACCTTCCTCATCATTCTGACCAATTGTCTTTTCACCGCCGGCATTCTCCCCCGGCAAAAAAAGAGGCAATGGCGGGGCAACCCCCTCCTCTTCCAGGGCGCCAGCGCCGTCGCACTGCTTGGCTGTGCTTTTTATTATTCGTCAATTCAACTCCGGGGTATCACGAACGAGACGACAAACGCCCCTCGCCATCAAGTGACGGTTGTTCAGGGTAATATTGATCAGAACCAGAAGTGGCTGCCGGAAAACCAGCTGGCCACAATCGAAAAGTATATCGAGTTAAGCGTCGAGGAGGCCGGCCGACAAAAGCCCCATCTGGTCATCTGGCCCGAAACCGCCATGCCTTTCTATCCCACGGCGAGTCACCTCTTTCCCGAACTTCTTTCACGCACCGTGTTCAGCCATGACTTTTCCCTTCTCTCCGGGGCCCCCTATTTCGTGGACACCGACAGCGACAGGGAATTTTATAACAGCGCCATCCTGATCCGCCCTGATGCATCACGATCAAGTTATTTTAAACAACACCTTGTCCCATTCGGTGAATATATTCCTTTCAGCGATATACTCCCCCTGCCGGGTCCGGTGGTCCAATCGGTTGGCAATTTCTCACGGGGACGCAGCGCGGAACCCCTGGTTGACGGCAATGCCCGCCTCGGCATCCTCATCTGTTTTGAATCAATCTTTCCCGACCTGGCCCGCCGGGAGGTGAAAAACGGGGCGAATCTGCTGGTCAACATCACAAATGACGCCTGGTTCGGTCGCTCCAGCGCCTCCATCCAGCATCTGTCAATGGCGGTGTTGCGTGCCGTGGAAAACCGCCGCAGCCTGGCAAGGGCCGCCAACACCGGTATCAGCTGCTTCATCGACCCCACCGGCCGGATCAGCCTGCAAACCCCGCTTTTTGTCGCGACTAAGGCAAGCACGGATCTCCCCCTGCTTCATCTTCCAACATTCTTTACCCGCACGGGCTATCTTTTTCCCATTTTTTGCCTTATTCTGCTGATCCCCCTGGCGATCCGGGAAATTACCCGGAGAAAAACGAACATAGAGTGAACGGATTGCGACAAGGGTTGCAGCAGGAGTTTTTGTTGGCGCATTTTAAATTTTCGAGTATATTTAGCGATTCAGTATTTATTTTAATACCTTTATTCCTAATCATTCCGCTCTAAAAGAATACATATGTCAACAGAACTGAAACAGCACCTCTATGAAATTCAAACAAGGCTGCTCGCCTTAAAGGAGCATCTTTGAATTAGCCGACAAAAGAGAAAAGCTCGAGGAACTCGAGGCGCTGAGTGCTCATCCCGATTTCTGGAATGACATCCAGAAGGCCCGAAAAGTCCAGCAGGAAATAGGCACCCTGCAATATCCCATTGAAGGATGGGAAGAGCTGCATCAGATGATGGAAGATGCTGAAGTGCTGCTTGAACTTGCCATTGACGAAAAAGACGCGGAAACGGAGAAAGAGGCGACCCAGACACTTGATCTTCTTGACGACAAGATGTCCGCTTTTGAACTGGAGTGCATGTTCACCGGCGAGCACGACGAAAACAACGCCATGCTCACCATTCATGCCGGCGCCGGCGGCACCGAAGCCCAGGACTGGACCGACATCCTCCTGCGCATGTACCTGCGCTGGGTTGAGCAGAAAGGTTTTACATCCGACATTCTCGACCTGCAGTCCGGTGATGAGGCGGGAGTAAAAAGCGTTACCATCATGGTCAAGGGCCGTTACGCATATGGTTATCTGCGCTCGGAGATGGGCATCCATCGCCTGGTGCGCATTTCCCCATTTGACGCAGGCGGCCGGCGGCACACATCGTTTGCCTCGGTTTTCATTTTCCCGGAACTTGACGATACCATTCAGGTGGACATCAACGAAAAGGATTTGCGCATTGATACCTACCGCGCAAGCGGGGCGGGCGGCCAGCATGTCAACAAGACAAGCTCTGCCATCCGCATCACCCATCTGCCGACCAATATCGTTGTCCAGTGCCAGAATGAACGATCCCAGCACCGGAACAAAGACACGGCGATGAAAATGCTCAAGGCGCGGCTCTACGAAAGAGAGAAGTCACTGCAACAGGAACAGAGGGAAGATCTGGGAGGGGAAAAGAAGGAAATCGCCTGGGGCAGTCAGATCAGATCCTATGTCATGCAGCCTTACCGGTTGATAAAGGATCATCGCACCGGCCAGGAAACCGGCAATGTCGATGCGGTCCTTGACGGCAACCTCGACCCGTTTATCAAGGCGTATCTTCTTTGGCAGAAATAATGTAAGTGCCCCGGGGTCAAGAAGACGGAATTCAGGAGTCCGCAGGAGGAAACCGAAATCAACAACTGTTTTCCGGCAAAGATTTTTTCAAGTCGCGTCAGTTGCCGGCTGATGACGAATACTCCTGCAAAACACTAACGCGATGAACCCTGACCGGAACGAGATTGCCCACCTTGCGGAATCATGCGCAAAATGCGGCGCATGCACCTCCGTCTGCCCCGTTTATCAGGCGACCGGGCGGGAATCCCTGACCGCCAGAGGGCGGCTTCACCTGTTAAGCCGCCTTGCCTCTCCCCGCTCAACCAACTACGGCACGATTTTCTCCGCCTGCCTGCTTTGCGGCGCATGCAGCGATGCCTGTCCGCGCAACCTCGACACCCTCTCCCTCATTATCCGTGCCCGAGGTGAGATCCCTGTTTATGCCGAGTATCATTATACAGAGAAGCTCCTCGCCAGAAAAACACTGGCATCGCCACTCCTGCTGGAAAAAATTTCAAGCCTTGGCAGAAATCTTTGTTCTCTGCTTCCTGAAACAAGCGGACTGCGGCAAAAACTTTCCCTGCTGGGTGATGACACCTTCAAACAGCAGAACGTAACACCACCAGCCAAGGAAACAAACGACCACACGCCACCGGCAATCAGCTATTTCAGCGGTTGCCTGGCCCGCTATCTAAGCCCTGATATCCATCACGCCACAGAGCAGCTGTCCCAACAATTTGCCGGCAGCAGCCTGCTGACCCCTGAAAACCAGCACTGCTGCGGGCTGGCCTCCTTTTCCTCAGGGAAAATCGAGGAGGCCCGGGAACTGGCAAAAAAAAACATCGCGGCATTTGCCGATCATACCCTGCCCATCCTGACATCATGCGCCTCCTGTTTCAGCCACCTGCGCTCTTACCCCAGACTGTTTGCAGACGACAGTCAGTGGTCAGAAAAAGCCGCTGCTTTCGCCGCCCGGGTGGAGGAATTTTCTTCCTTTTTCCTGAAACACACGAAACATTTACCGAAAAAAAAAGAGGCGGATCCAGCCGGAGAAAGTCCTGCAATTTTTTACCACGACCCATGCCATCTCCGTTTCGGTCCGGATAAAATTCTGGCCCAGCCGCGGGAACTCATCCGGCAGATTACCGGAACAAAACCGATCGATCCTGCGGGGGGGCCTCATTGCTGCGGCCAGGGCGGCCTCTTTCACCTGGCTCACCCTGATCTTTCAGGAAAAATCCTGTCCAGGGCCATGGCAAATTTCATGAAACAATCCGCCACACAAATTGTCACAACCTGCAGCGGCTGCCTTCTCCAATTGCGTCAGGGGGCAAGTCGCTATGGAGTTGACACGGAGGTGCGCCATCTCGCCGTCCTCCTGGCCAGCCTGGTGGAAGGGCAAGAGAAAATATAGCCCAAGCACCTTTGCTTTTTACATATCCATCAAAATAACAGTTGAAAATTATTAGAATATCATGAACAATTGACACCATTATGTGTCTGTTTTCCTGTTAAATTTATTTTAGGAGGTGTTATGCGATTAAAATCTTTTTTTGTTTTCTTAACGCTCTTTGCCTTGCTTGCCGGGGACCTGCCCGCCCGGGCCGAGGTGGATTGGCAAAACACCGGTTCCTTTAAGTCAAGTGTCACACCTCTTGACCTGGCCAGTTCACTGAACGGTAAATATGTTTTTGTTCTCACCAAGGGTATTGTGAACATATACACCAATAACGGGCAACTCCAGGGCAGTATTAATGTTGATCCGGCTTTCAACCACATAGCCATCTCCGGTCTCGATCTGGCTAATCTGGAGGATAAAATTTTCCTGAGCAGCGACACAACCGGACAGGTCCAGGAGATCAGCTATTCCTTCATCGTAAACATCGACACAGCAAACGCCCCCTTCCTGGGCGCGCCGGACGCACCTGTCACCTTTGTGGTCTTCAGTGACTTCCAGTGACCTTATTGCGCCAAGGTCGGTCCTGACCTTGAAAAAATAATGATCAACAACCCGACTACCGTTAAATTTGCTTACAAACATTTTCCGTTGCGCGGCCACAAGGAAGCCACACCCGCGGCAATTGCCGCTGCAGCCGCCCACAAGCAAGGTAAATTCTGGCAGTATCATGATATGCTTTTTCAGAATATGCAGCAGCTCAATGCTCAGAAATTCCAGGAAATCGCCACCTCGCTTCAGCTCAACATGGAGCAGTTCAATAAAGACATGGCCGACCCGCAAACCATGGCCGTTGTCGCCAAAGACCAGCAGGAAGGCGCCCAGATCGGCGTAAAAGGCACACCAACGCTTTTTGTCAACGGCAGAATCGTCAAGGATCGCAGTGCAGCCGGGCTGCAGAAGATGATCGATGAAGAGCTGGCCAAAATCAAGGCAGGAAAATAACGGCAAATGGCAAAGGCAGCTACGCAGATGGAGTTGTCGTTTGCCGACAATGAAGCAGCCCGCCTGCTTTACGGTGACCTGAACCGTAATCTGCTGGCCATTGAAAAGTCGGCGGGCGTAACAGTCAAGGCCCGGGGAACAACCCTCACCATATCGGGCCTTGACCATGAGGTTGCCACCACAGCCTCCACCTTGAATCAGCTCTATGAGCTGATTATCACCGGCTACCCAGTCTATCCCGCGGATGTGGCCTATGCGCTGCGTATCATGGAGCGCTCACCCCGGTCCAACCTCAAGGAAATATTTCTGGACCAGGTTTACATCACGGCCAAACAACGGGTTGTCTCCCCCAAGAGCATCAACCAGAAACTCTACATAGATGCCATTCGCAACAACGACATCGCCTTTGGCATCGGTCCGGCCGGTACCGGAAAAACATATCTGGCGGTGGCCATGGCCATAGCCGCGTACAGCGCTGATCAGGTCAAATCCATCATTCTTACCCGACCGGCGGTTGAGGCCGGTGAAAATCTCGGCTTCCTGCCCGGAGATCTGGTGGAAAAGATCAACCCCTATCTCCGCCCCCTCCATGACGCCTTGAATGACATGCTGGGCAGAGAAAGGGCCAAGGATCTGATGGAACGGGAAATCATAGAAATCGCCCCCCTGGCCTTCATGCGGGGCCGAACATTGAACAACGCCTTTGTCATCCTTGACGAAGCCCAGAACACCACCCCCGAACAGATGAAGATGTTCCTTCCCCGCCTCGGCTTCAGCTCAAAAGCGGTTATCACCGGTGATATCACCCAGATCGACCTTCCCCATGAACGGGGTTCCGGCCTCATCCATGCATCACGGATCCTTCAGAAAGTCAAAGGCATTTCATTCAGCTACTTCACCGATGTTGACGTGGTTCGACATCCTCTGGTGCAGCAGATCATCCGCGCCTATGAGAAGGCAAGCAAGGGACACGCAAAAAAGGACAAAAGCCATGCCCGTTCTGGTGACAACAGAAATTGATCAGCCTTCCTGTTCGCTGCAGACTCTGGAAAAAATGGCGGAAGCGCTTCTTGCGCAAACCGGGAGGAAGGACAATGAACTCTCCATTCTGCTGGTTGACGACCGGAAAATCACTGAATTAAACTCCTCCTATCGGAAAAAAAACAAAGCCACCAACGTCCTGTCCTTCCCCATGCTGGACCCGGACGAGGAAGAGGACGGTGTGCCGCAGTTGCTTGGCGATATCGTTATTTCTCTTGATACGGCTGAACGGGAGGCAACAGAAGCAGGAACAAGTCTCGATGACTACCTGCCCATCCTGCTGGTACATGGGTATGTCCACCTTCTGGGCTTTGACCATGAACTGGGCGACGAAGAAGAGACCCGCATGTTCGCCATGGAAAAAAAACTGCTCGACCGGCTTGACGAGGCCAAGGGACTGACGCCGCTTGGTGGGGGATCGGTCCATTCATTGAAGAGTTGACAGGTTGTCGATTCTCCATTTTTTCGGCCATTAACGAATCAACGCATATGCTCTTCAGACAAGGAAAAAAAAGAAAATGGTAAAACTTGCAATCAATGTGGACCACGTCGCCACCCTCAGACAGGCCAGGGGAATCAACGAACCAGACCCGGTGCTTGCAGCCGGCATCTGCGAACTGGCCGGCGCGGCGGGCATTGTCGTCCATCTGCGCGAAGACCGCCGTCATATCCAGGACCGCGACGTAAAAATCCTGCGCGAAACAGTAAAAACCAAACTGAATCTGGAAATGGGCGCAACGGAAGAAATCATCGCCATCGCCCTCCAAATAAAACCGGACATGGTTACCCTGGTTCCGGAAAAAAGGGCTGAATTGACCACCGAAGGCGGTCTTGACGTTGCAGGCCGGCAGGAAAATCTCACCAGGGTCATCGCCCGCATGAGCAACGCGTCGATACCGGTGAGCCTCTTTATTGATCCTGATTCCGCTCAGATTGCCGCAGCAAAAAAAGTGGGCGCCACCTTTGTTGAGATCCATACCGGACGCTATAGCGACGCCGTTACGGAGGAAGAGGAAAACAGGGAATTTGCCATGATTGCCGCGGCGGTCGATGAAGCCCATGAAGCGGGCTTACGAATCAACGCCGGTCACGGCCTCAATTATCTCAACACGGCAAGGGTTGCGGGGCTTATGAAAATCGAAGAATTGAGCATCGGTCATGCGGTCATGTCCAGGGCGATCTTTGTCGGACTGGATCAGGCGGTGCGGGAGATGCTGGCGCTCTGCAGGTAAACGAGTAAAGAAAAAGACTGTGAGGTTTTCCGGAACCACCCGAAAAACCACGATTCTCTATCGTTTTGCCACTTCTTTTTCCTCAGGAGTCATGCCGCGGACGTATATCTGCATATTATTCTTCTGCAATTCGACCACCACCTGATCCTCCCGCTTGTCGATCATCCGGCTGGCCTTGCCAATGGTAACATTGACACCGGGATGCAAGGTTCCATAAACATAAATGGATTCATTTGCAGCCAGATCGAGATCGCGATCAAGCTCCATCTCCATTTCGGTCAGCTGATTATTTTTCTCCATAACTTCAGGCATCATTTTATTGAGCTCCGCCAGGATATCGGCTTTTTCACCGCCGAAATCCTTGCCTTCCGCCTTTTTCATCTCATTGAGTGCGCTGATATTTTTGAGAATCTCGTTCATCCGGTTCGGCCAGTATCCCTTTGCCGCCTCAATCTGCCTCTTTCTTTTTTCCAGCTCGGGCTGAAGCCCGACGGTAATTTCAGTGACAACCTCAGCCTCCGACCCCAGCTCTTTCACATGCATGCTGCCGCCAAGGATATATTTACCGCCGATTGCCACACCTTTTCCCTGCAAGACAGTCATGTTTCCGCCGCTTTTCACCCGGCCCTGGACGATAAAATTCGTCACCGTCACACTTCCCCGCGCCTCGATTTCACCAAAATTTTCACAGAAGTCAATGGTGATATTTCCTTTGGCGCGCACTTCCGCATCCTGACCAACCAGGCCGCCGCTTATTTTGATGTTTCCCCCGGCAAGAATCTGGGCGTTGTTCACCCCCTTGCCGATGAACACATCGCCCTTGCATTTCACCTTGAATCCCGGAGGCACTTCACCGGTTATTTCCAGTCGGGTGCCGCAAAAGGCGATGTTGCCGACAGTCATGTCCACATCGCTTGCGACCGTGTGCTCGGTATATACCGCGGGCTTCCCTTCAGCCATGACAAACTTTCCGTCAATTGTGGCGGTCACGTTGAGACCGTCCTCGCTCAATGCCACGCCGGGACCACATTTTATCGCAACATCCTTGCCCGGTTTGGCGGGAATGTCCTCCCCAAGCACGTTTTTTCCGGGAACCCCGGAGGTAGCTGGAATTTTTTTCAGCAGCAGCGAGCCTGTCGCCACATTGACGATATTGCCGAGTTCACGGAAATCGACCCTGTCCTTGCCCGGCTCATTTGATTTAATCCTTCTGATGATGGACGGATTCACCACAGGTTTTATCTTGGCGTTTTCGCCATGAACAACCTCTTTTCCGCTGGCAACAACGGTTACCCCGTCCCTGGCGGGCGGCAGCTTCGACACAAACCCAAAACTGACTCCATGCTCCTGCACTTCCTTCAAAACATCGTTAAAAGACACGTCGTTAAAAGAGTGCTCATCATCGACAAGCTGCAGAAAAGCCTTTAATTTATCCTTGGTCAGCTTGAGCAGAAAACTGTCGTTGCAGATTTTGACCGGTTTTTTGGATAGATCACTCATTATTCAACCTATTGAGGGTGTTTCCATCCGCATAAGGCGTACACTAGAAACGGACGAGAAATTATCAGGTTGCTTGACCGGCAGGGGTCTTCAATAATTTATCACAATGTGGCGAAACAATTAAATTATCTTTTCCAACTGCTTGATTTTTTCATATTCACCGAGAACAACCAGGGTATCCCCACCGAGAATCATGGTTCCCAGGTTCGGGTTGAACTGCATTTCGCCGCCACTCCGCTTGATGGCCACCACTATCAGATCAAAATCCTTGCGGATATTGGAATCAAGCAGGCTTTTATTGACAAGCGCCCCCATGTCCGACACCAACAGTTCTTCGAGACGGAGACCAAGCGCCCCGCCGTGCACGGTGAGGTCGATAAAATCGGTCACCGTGGGACGCAGCACATGGTGAGCCATTCTGGTTGCGCCGATATAATAGGGAGAAAGCACCTTGTTGGCTCCGGCCCGGAGAAGCTTTGTTTCAACCCCTTCGACCCCGCTTGAGCGCGCCATGATATAAAGTTCGGGGTTGAGCCCTCTGGCGGAAAGAACAATGTACACATTGTCAGCATCGGAGGAAACAACGGCAATGAGCCCTTTCGCCTTTTTCACTCCCGCCTTCAGCAGCATATCGTCATTTGACGCCTGGCCTTCGAGAAAAAGATAGCCAAGCTCTGAAATTCTCGTGATAATCGACGGATCATTTTCAACAACGACAAAGGGCTTTCCCCCCTCCTGCATCAACTTGGCAATAACCTGACCAATGCGTCCGAAACCGCAGATGATATAATGATTTGTCAGTTCAGACACCTTTTTTTTCATGTTCAATCTCCCGTAAACATCCTGGATTTTTCCTTCCACCACCGCTTCGGTGATTTTGGTGAAAACCAACATGACAAAACCCACCCCGACCAGAATAAGCACCATGGTAAACACGCGGCCCTTGGGCGTGAGATGAACGACTTCTCCGTAACCCACCGTGGTGATGGTGATCAATGTCATGTAGAGCCCGTCGATAAAGCTGCTGTCCTCGAGCACCATATAGCCGAAGGCCCCGAAAAGCAGAATGAGCACGAGAAGAACCGCTGCGGTGACGGATTTATGCATGGCAGGAGCGAGGAAAGGGAAAAGGAAAACGAATTGTTCTTTTCATGTTGATATACTATTGAAATGATTATTTTCTTATCTGTAAAGTTTTCTCATAATCCGTCGATAAGTTTATCATAAAGAGAAGAGCAGGGAAAGCTAAACATCAAGAGACAAGGAACTGTCATGACCCGCCAGGAAGCAATCAAAATTCTCATGCTGAGCCCCTTTTATTTCCGCATGAACCTCGCCGACCGCAAGCAACTGGTCACGGAATTCTGCTGCCTGCACAGTAAAAAAGAACAATAAGCCGCCTCTTCACAACATCTCTCCAGACAAAATCGCAAGTCCCCTCCCGCCACACCCCCGTCAATTTTGCATCAGAATGAACATCTATTCATTTTTTATGGCAGAGTTTTCCATCTTGGGCTATAGTGATCTGCCATATATTATAAAAATACTGCAATTACCTCATGTTACGCTAAATTAAGGGAATGTTTTTTCACCACCAAACTTTTTAAACCAAGGAGAGACGAGATGAACATCTTAATTTTCGGTCCCAATGGCAGCGGAAAAGGTACCCAGGGTGCTAAAGTTCAAGAAAAATACCAGATTCCCCACATTGAGTCCGGTGCCATCTTCAGGAAAAACATCAAAGGCGGAACGGAACTGGGAAAACAGGCCAAGGAATATATTGACCGCGGCGACCTGGTCCCAGACAATATCACCATTCCGATGATCCTTGATAGACTGCAAGAAGCTGACTGCAAAAAAGGATGGCTCCTTGACGGCTTTCCCCGCAATAAGATTCAGGCGGAAACCCTGGCCAAGGCGTTGAAGGATGCCGGCATCGATCTGAATTACGTTATCGAAATCATGCTCGACCGTCAGATCGCCAAAGAACGTATCATGGGCCGCCGTCTGTGTGCCAACGACAATAACCATCCCAACCATATCGCTTTTGAGGCGATCAAACCGGTTGAAAAAGACGGCAAGCTGGTCTGCCGCGTCTGCGGCGGTGACCTGAGCGCCCGGGCCGACGACCAGGATGAAGTAGCCATCGGTAAACGCCACGACATCTACTATGACACCAACACCGGCACCATGGCCGCTGTCAATTATTTCAAAGGCATCGACGGACCCAAAGTGATCTCCGTGGACGGTTCAGCCGGCATCAAGGAAGTGCTTGACTCCATCATGAAACAGCTTGACTAAAGAAAATGACTAAAGTGCGCTAAATTTTAAAGTGCCTAAAGTAAAAGATTTTTTCTCATCAGAAAAGACGACCACCTTAGGCACTTTAGTGCACTTGGAACATCAGGCACTTCCTAATGTTCCTTCCTGCCGAACTCGCCCCACGATTTTTCATAAACAGCTTCAAGCTCCTGTTCAAGCTTACGCCGGTACTTTTCCAGACCCGGGCTGTCCAGCTCCGCAGCAACGGAAAAGGGCCTCCCATAGCAGAGAACCACCCGTGAAAAAGGCAGGGGTATGGCGGTTCGGTCCCAACTTCGAAAGGTTTTATACCGTGAAGCCGACCACCCCACCGGCAGAATCATTGCGCCTGTTCTGGCTGCAAGCAGAATGGTTCCGGCCTGGGCTTTGCGGGCCGGCCCCTGGGAGCCGTCCGCCACAAGCACCGCCGTCTTGCCCTTTCCCATCTCCCGCATCAAACCTTTAAGCGCACCAATGGCTCCTTTGTTACGTGAACCCCGCACCGTGGAAAACCCCTTGCCTTCAAGAATACGGGCAACATATTCACCGTCCTTGCTGGCGCTGACCATGGCCACATAAGGCAAATCCCTGGCATGGTAGACAATATAAATAACCCCGTAATGCCAGAAGGAGACAATAAAGGGTTTTCCGCTGCCAATCAGTTGCCGGAAATGCTCGTGACCGCGCCGTGTTACCCGGCAGGTGGCAAAGAGCAGAAAAGAGACAAGACGAAACACCAGCGGCGCTACCCACAGGGAAAACCGGTGCAACAAACCCGTCTTCAGGCTCCTGTCTCCTGAATCATCCCCTCTGTCATTTACAGCCATTGCAGCTCCTGCTCCTTCAAAACATGTATCCGGTCCCTGATGTCGGCCGCCTCTTCAAAAGCAAGATCCCTGGCTTTGACCATCATTTCTTTTTCCAGTTTTTTGATCCGGTTCCGCAATTCCTTGAGACTGGTAAACACCTCTCCCCTCTCGGCCGCCTGCAACAGGGGTGCAGCATGGTTTTTTTCATACACGGTCTCCATTACGTTCTTGATGGAGGATCGTATCGTTGCCGGCGTGATGTTGTGCTGCAGGTTAAACCGCCGTTGCAGTTCTCTTCTCCTTATCGTTTCATCAATGGTGCGCTGCATGGAACCGGTCACCTTGTCGGCATAGAGGATCACCATTCCTTCGACATTTCTGGCCGCCCGTCCGCAGGTCTGAATCAAGGACCGATCACTGCGAAGAAACCCTTCCTTGTCGGCATCCAACACGGCAACAAGCGATACCTCTGGGATATCAAGTCCCTCCCGCAGCAGGTTAATGCCGATTAAAACGTTGAATTCCCCCTGGCGCAGTTCCCGCACCAGTTCAATTCGCTCCAGGGTCTTGATGTCGGAGTGGAGATAGCGCACCCTAACACCCAGTTTCTCGTAATAATCAGTGAGGTCTTCCGCCATCCGCTTGGTCAGAGTAGTGACAAGCACCGCCTCTCCCCTGGCTTCACGCAGGCGGATCTCTGCAAGCAAATCATCAACCTGGCTGGTGGCGGGACGAACCTCAATGGCCGGGTCAAGCAGGCCGGTGGGGCGGATGATCTGCTCAACCACCTTCCCCTGTGCCCTTTCCTGTTCGAAATTGCCGGGAGTGGCGGAGACATAGATCGCCTGTTTGATACGGAGATCAAACTCATCAAACTGCAGAGGCCGGTTGTCGAGAGCGGACGGCAACCGGAACCCGAACTCCACCAGGGTTTGCTTGCGCGATCTGTCTCCCCGGTACATGCCGCCGATCTGGGGAATGGTGATATGGCTTTCATCGGCAAAAAGAACAAAATCCGGAGGAAAGTAGTCAAGCAGAGTGGGCGGGGGGTCTCCTGGCTGCCTGCCGGTCAGATGGCGGCTGTAGTTTTCAATGCCGTTACAGTAGCCGAGTTCGCCGATCATCTCCAGATCAAACATGGTGCGCTGCTCCAGCCGCTGCGCCTCAACCAGCCGCCTTTCTTTTTCAAAAAAAACAAGCCGTTCCTTCAGTTCGGACTTGATGGTTTCCATGGCCCGGGCAAGCACCTCTTTTGAGGTGACAAAATGGCTGCCCGGAAAAACCGTAACCTCATCCATGACACCCATCACCTGCCCCCGCAGTGGATCCACCAGGGAAATCGCCTCAATGGTATCACCGAATAATTCCACCCGCAAAGCGCTGTCCTCCTCATAGGCGGGGAAAACCTCAATGACATCGCCCCGCACCCGGAAGGTGCCGCGATGGAAGGAAAAATCATTACGCTCATAGAGCATGTAGACCAGCCGGCGCTGAATTTCCTGCAGGGAATACTCTTCGCCCCGCTTGAGAAAAAGATGCATGTTCTTGTACTCGTCAGGGGAGCCAAGCCCGTAAATACATGAAACGCTGGCGACAATCACCACATCCCGGCGGGTGAGAAGCGAACGGGTGGCGGAATGACGCATCTTGTCGATGGCGTCATTGATGGCGGAATCCTTTTCAATATAGGTATCGGACTGGGGAATATAGGCTTCGGGCTGATAATAGTCATAGTAGCTGACAAAATATTCAACCGCGTTTTCCGGGAAGAGTTCCTTGAATTCGGCATAAAGCTGGGCGGCCAGGGTTTTGTTTGGCGCCATGACGAGAGCGGGCCGCTGGGTACGGGCAATGACATGAGCCATGGTAAAGGTCTTTCCGGAACCGGTTACGCCGAGCAGAACCTGCTCCCGCTCCCCCCGCTCAATGCCCCGGCTCAGGTCGTCAATGGCCTTTGGTTGATCCCCGGCGGGAGCAAAGGAAGAATGAATCTTAAAACCGGTGCTCATAGCCGCCGAAGGTGATATCACGCCTCTCCGCGCCCTGCAGGAGAACAACCCTGTCGCCGGCGACAATTTTTCCAAGCCGGAAAACCGGGTATCCGTGGTGAAGGCACAATTCCTCCAGAGTCTTTTTTTTTGCAGCAGGCGCGGTAAAGACAAGCTTGTAATCTTCCCCGCCGGACAGGGCAAAATCAAGGGGCGCAATCCTGATGGATTCGGCCGCCTTGACCAGGAGTTCAGAAAGCGGCACCTGATCAGCCTCGATTTCCGCACCGACATTGCTTGCCTTGCAGATATGGGCAAGATCGGTGGCAAGACCGTCGGAAAGATCCATCATGGCATGGACGAGCCCGCTGCCGGCCAGCAGTCGCCCCATTCCGACCTGCGGAACAGGATCACAATGTGCGCTCACCAGCGCAGCGTACCGACTGTCGCGGTGCATTCCCCGGCGGCACAACTCAAGCCCGCAGGCTGCGTCACCGAGATGCCCCCCCACCCACACCTCGTCCCCCGGCAGGGCACTCGCCCTGTAACAGACGTCTTTCCCCGCCATTTCGCCGCAGACGGTTATGGTCATCATGATCCGCTCCGGGGAGAAAACAGTGTCTCCTCCGGCCAGGACCACATCGTAGTCGGCAAGTGCGCCGAGAACACCATCCAGCAATCCGTCGACAACCGCTTCGGGACAGGCGGCGGGAAGGCCAAGGGAGAAAAGGGCGAACCGGGGAATGCCGCCCATGGCGGCGATATCGCTCACATTGACACTGACGGCCTTGCGCCCCAGCAACTGCGGCGGATGCCAGGACAAATCAAAATGCACCGACTCGACAAGACTGTCCATGGTCCACAGATCAACCATTCCGTCCGCCCCGGCAACAACCGCGCAGTCATCGCCGATTCCCTTGACAAGTCGATCGGATGCGCCCTGACGGCGGGCAATCTGCTCAATAATGCTTCTTTCAGCCAAATGCGTCATTTCCATTCTTTCAGTCAGTTCACATCACCAGTTCAGGATGATGCTCGGCAAGAAACCGCTTGAGACATTTTCGGGTTTCAATGGACGAAGGGCTCGCCAGCAGTTGCCGGGCCAGCTTGTCCACCTGCTCTGTCCGGCTTTTGCGTATCATCTTTTTTACAAAGGGTATGGCCGGGGGATGCATGCTGAAGGAATCAAGCCCGAGACCGAGCAGAACGGGAAGATACTTTTCCTGCCCGGCCATCTCTCCGCAGATTCCAACCTCGATGCCGCCCCGGTGGCCGGCCTGCACGGTCTGACTTATCATGCGCAACACAGCAGGATGCAGCGGCTCGTACATGTGGGCAACCTGTTCATTGCCCCGGTCAATGGCCAGGACGTATTGGACAAGATCATTGGTGCCGATGCTGAAAAAATCAACCTCCCCCGCCAAGGTGTCCGCCACTGCCACAGCGCTGGGCACCTCCACCATGATGCCGATCTTGACATTCTCATCAAAGCGGACTCCCTTCTCACGCAACTCCCCCCGCAACCGTTCAAGGATATCCTTTATCTGTGTCAGTTCGCAATAGGAAGAAATCATGGGAAAAAGAATACGAAGACTGCCATAAGGGCTTGCCCGGAGCAGCGCTCTGAGCTGGGTTGCAAAAATTTCCGGTTCCCGCAGTGAATAACGGATAGCCCGCAGGCCAAGGGCCGGATTTGCCGCCCGGCTTTCATCTCCCATCTTGCAGCTTTTTCCGGCAGCATCTTTTTCCCGGCAAATAAACAGTTTGTCACCACCGACATCAAGAGTTCTGATCGTCACCGGAAATGGCGCGGCCATTGACAGGAGACTGCGATACGCCTGGAAAAGAATTTCCTCATCGGGAAGACGATCTGACGCCAGATAGAGATATTCACTTCTGAACAGCCCGACGCCGACGGCGCCATACTGAAAAGCCTGGCTGATCTCATCAACATTCTCCAGGTTCGCCTCAACGCGAACAAGCATGCCGTCGGAGGTTTCAGAACGCAGATGAGCGTACGCCGCCGCCTCGCGGTTATAGCGTTGCAGATGATTCTGCCGTTCGCGGTAACGGTTTACCAGTTCAGTGGCGGGATTAACAAAAACACGGCCCGTGGAACCGTCCAGAATAAGCAGATCGCCATCATCAACCCGGGCAATAATATCTTTGACTCCGACCACTGCGGGTATCCCAAGAGTCCGTGCCACAATGGCGGTGTGGGACGTTTCTCCTCCCATGGCGGCAAGGAATCCGGCGTTGTTGCCGCGCATACGGAGAATATCTTCAGGGGAAAAATCCCGTGCAACAAGAATCCCTTTTTCACCATTTGGATCCGACAGTCTTTCCGTTCCGGAAAGTTCGGCAAAGATACGCTCAACCACATGGCGCACATCATCATACCGCGCCCTGATATAGACATCATCCAACCGGGCGAAGCGCTCCTCCACCAGAACGAGTGATTTTTCAAGAGCCCATTCGGCGTTTACCCTTTCCTTTCCTATAATTTCCAAAGTACGTTCATACAGAAATCTGTCCCGCAGCATGAGAATATGGCTGTCAATGATGGCTCCATAATCGGCAAGAACAGCGGAGAACTGAGCCCGAAGATGGCGCAGCTTTTCTTCCGTCCGGGAGACGGCGTCACGGAAACGCTGCTGTTCCCCTGAAACGGCAGCAATTCCCGTTTTCCGCTTCTTAACGGCAATCCCGCATCCGGCAAGCAAAGCCCGGCCAATGACAATTCCCGGAGAAACTCCGATGCCGAAAAACTCTGCTGATTTTTCTTCACGTCCATTGCCGGTCATTTCTCACCGAATCCGTCGGCAATGAGTCCGGCCAGGACGGAAAGCGCCTCTTCCGCATCCGGACCGTGCGCCTTGATGGAAACCGGGGTTCCCTTTGTGCAGGCCATGGACATCACATCGAGAATGCTCTTGCAATCCGCCTCCATGTCGTCCTTCACCAGCTTGATTTCCGCCTCAAATCTTCTAGCCGTTTCCACCAGCATGGCCGATGTTCTGCCATGCAAACCGAAACGGTTGGCGATAACCATCTCCCTTTCACAAAATTCCATGGTTATTTGACCACTCGAAGCACTGTTTTTTTCGGCTTCGGGGCCGTCTTTTTCTCTTTTTTCGGATCACTGCCCTTCTCTGAAAAATCCACTGCCTTGATGTATTTTTTTTCACCACCCATGGTAAAGATATCCTTCCCGGTGAATTGAGCCGTCCTTAATGTCCACACCACTTTCTGCGGAGGGACCGTAAGCAGCTGCATACTCACATGCCACCACTCATCCTTTTTTGCGATGTCACGTTCAAAACCGGTGATCAGCGCATAGGTCAGACTCTGTGGTTTTTCAGCAACAATAATAACAATATCACCTTTTTCGGTGGTTTCCTTCAGACGAAAAATCTTATGCAATTCTTCTACTATTTTTTCCATATGCCCGCCATGTTGAAAAAAGCATTCTTCTAAGTAACAAGGGTGGAAATCATGATCGCGATCCTCGCTGTCATCCCAATATCACATACAACGGAGTGGCGAAAAAGGCAACAGGGGAAGGAATCAGTCCTCAGTTGTTATGTTACCGGAACATTGTATTTTTTTCAGAGGTCAAAGGGGCCTCGCTATAACAATTTCAACATTCCCGCGTAATACATTTTTTTATCCAACAAACTCCATTCAGATGTACAGCCCCCCTGCGGACACCTTAAAAAATCATGGGTGGGTGAGGTCATAAAAAACTTTCTCCAGGGGGAGTTTGCCCTATCGCAAAAAAAAGTGTTTCAGAAGCAATTTGCAAAAAAACACGTTTCCATTGTATGTTATATAGTTGATGACTACAATATAAGACAATTTCAGCGGCTGGCCGCCAAACCCGTCAGCGTTCGCTTTATTTTTTACGCTCGTTGCCGACCGTAAACACAGCGAAACATAAAAAAACAAACCATAGAGCAAACGAAGCGCGCAGAGCTTTTTGCCTTTCCGCCATGCCTTCAGTGATCTCAGTGGAAAATTAGATTTTCAGGCAGAAACATGGAACCTTTTCACATATCCCCCTGTCTATCAACCAAAGACAGACGAAAGAAAAAAATCGACCCTGTCCCCGAGGCTCTTTTATCTGAGGCAGACATCATTGCAGACCGGAAATACCTGCTGACCAGATCTGGACGCCGGGTGTTCCATGGGTAAAGAAGAACTGCAATCGGAAACGGAACAACTGGTTCAGGCTTTTCTTGCGGGGGACAAACAGGCTTTCAACCGACTGGTGCTCCTTTATCAGACAAAAGTCTATAATCTTGCCCTTAACTATGTCAAAAGCTCGGAAGAAGCACAGGATCTGGCGCAGGACATTTTTGTTACGGTCTATAAGTCCATCGGCAACCTGCGGGAGCAGAACAAATTTACATCCTGGCTGTATCAGATTGCCATTAATCACTGCCGTAATCGTTATAAAAAACTGGCCAGAAGAGGTTTTTTCAGCAACATCTCCCTTGACGACGAGGACACGTTTATCCAGATTGCCGGAGATGAAGGACCGGAAAAAATTCTTCAGCAGGAAAACACCGTCAAGGTTGTCCGTTCAGCAATTGATGCCATGAGCGAGACGGAAAAGGAAATTCTTATTTTGCGTGACTTGCAGGAACTGGCTTATGAAGAGATAAGCGTCATTCTTGACATTCCGCTGGGCACGGTAAAATCAAAATTAAACAGAGCCAGGTCTTCACTGAAGGACCGATTAAAAAAAATCTACAATGATCTGTGAGCTTGCTTATGAAATGCAATGATTGCCAAACCTTATTCTCTCTCTATCATGATGGAGAAGTTGCTCCCGAACAGCTTACGGCACTTGAATCTCATCTGCGCTCATGCAGCCACTGCAGCCGCGAATGGCAGGCTTTCAGGGCCACCCTTGCCATTCTCCAGCAGATGCCCAAGGCGAAAGTCCCCCCGGGTTTTCTCGTCGGCATTCACGAAAAACTTGAAACAAGGTCTCCGTCTGCAAGACTCAGGGAATGGTTTGCCGGAGCGACAGAGAGAAAAGTTGCGATCCCCACCGCATTCGCCATGCTCGTTATCGGTTTCGTCTGCGCCTCCCTGCTTCAGATCTTTCCCTTTTCCGGACAACCGGGCAAGACACCCATGCAATCGGATGCATCCTCACAAATGGCCGTCACCACTCCGGATTCCCAGCCCCTCTCTTTGCTGGCAAGCAACATGCCTGAAAAGATAGGATCCCAGAATTTTTATCCCGGCATCCCCAAGCTTTCTGAGTACGAAGAAGATGGCGTAAATGCCTTTCCACAGTTTGCCGGAGTCCCCAGACGGTCAGAAAAAAAGGCCCCGACCGCTGTTGATTTCGTCTCAACCGGCGGCGGACATACCCATTCCTATATTGACCGGCCTCTGGCTTCCCTTTCCCGCTATCACAGGGAACCCGCTATTCAACCTGATCTGCTGATTACCATCCACGGAAACGATCAGGCCGAACAACTTGCGCTGATGCGGCAGATCATGCAGTCACCCGACTGGCAGGCCGAGATCTACAACCAGAAGACCGTTTTACTTTCCGTTCCGGCCGGAAACTTTGATCAGCTCCGCAGCATCTGCTGCCAGAAAACTTCGTCGTTCACGCCCGCCTACGCCAGAGACAGTCGTTACATCTCTCCCAAACGCTTCCTGACCGTGGCGGTTACCCTCGAGTAGCAACACCACTTTTTTCACAACAAGGAATTACTGCAATGCAAAAAAATCGAAAACCATTTTCACTGATGGCTTTTGTCCTCAGTGTATCAATTCTCTTTCTGACCCTGCCGGCATTTGCCGCCCGGCCGGACACTTTTGCCCCGCTGGTGGAAAAATACGGCGACACGGTCGTCAACATCTACACCACCCAGACCGTTAAATCACCGCCCCTTCCCAATTTCCCATTCCCCGACCATCCGGGGATGCCCGAACTTTTCAAGAAATTCTTTGAGCAGCAGGGCCAGAACGGCTATCACGGTCAGGCTGTGCCGCAGAAGCGGACCAGCCTCGGCTCAGGTGTCATCATTTCGGCGGACGGTTATATCATTACCAATAACCATGTCATCGAGGAGGCGGATGAAGTGAATGTTCGCTTTGCCAATCATGAGGAGTACGAGGCAAAAATAATCGGCCGCGACCCCAAAACAGATGTGGCGCTCATCAAGATTGAACCGAAAGCATCCCTGCCTTATGTCAACTTCGGCGATTCCGACCAGCTGAGAGTAGGGGACTGGGTGCTGGCCATCGGCAACCCTTTCGGCTTTGAACAGACCGTTACCGCAGGCATTGTCAGCGGCAAGGGAAGAACCCTGGGCAGCGGCGCCTATGAAAATTTCATCCAGACCGACGCCTCCATTAATCCAGGCAACTCCGGCGGACCGCTCTTCAACATGGACGGAGAGATGGTCGGCATCAACACGGCTATATACAGTCGCAGCGGGGGCAACATCGGTATCGGTTTTGCCATCCCCGCCAACATGGCGAAAAATGTTGTTGATCAATTAAAGGCGACTGGAAAAGTAACCCGCGGCTGGCTGGGAGTCATGATCCAGAACGTCAATCAGGATCTTGCCAAACAATTCGGCATGGAACGCCCCATCGGTGCGCTGGTGGGCGAAGTTTCCCCTGACAGTCCGGCCGCGAAGGCAGGCATCGAGGCTGGCGATATCATCGTCGCCTATAACGGAAAAGAAATTCTCCAGATGAGCATGCTGCCGAATCTTGTCGCCCAGACTCCAGTGGGGAATTCGGCCAAGGTCACCCTTTTCCGCAACGGCAAAACGAAAGAAGTCACGGTAACCATCGCCAGACTTGACGAGGAAGAAATGGGTCTTGCCGGTGAACAGTCCACTGCTGTGCTTGGCCTGACGGTGCAGGAGCTGACCCCGGAACTTGCCCGTTCCTTTAATATCAAGGAATCCGAAGGGGTAGTCATTGCCAATGTGGAACCAGGATCAGCAGCGTCCGAAGTCGGCCTGCAACCCGGCGACCTGATTGTTGAGGTCAACCGCCAGGGAGTGAAGACCGTTGCCGATTACAACAAGGCAATGACTCAGATTGAAAAGAACAGCAGCATACTGCTGCGTGTCAAACGGGATAAACAAACCCGCTTTGTGGTGATTGAACCGCGATAAGAATCGCCCTGTTCCTCCCAAAATAACTCCAGGGGGAAAGACAAAGAGGCCGCAAAGAACGTTACCGTTCTTTGCGGCCTCTTTTTTTTCACAATGAGCCTGGAAAAGATTGGCAGCGGGATAAACAGCGTTTCATTCCGTTGAATCAGGCGAACAGGAGGCTACCTCCTTCATGAGTCGGGAGACAAGATCCGGGCTCTTGCGGCCAGGTTGCGTCTCCACTGCGGAATTGACATCAACGGCAAAAGGATGAACAGCGGAAATGGCGCTGACGACATTATCAGGGCCTATGCCTCCCGCCAATATCACCGGCTTTGTCGGTTGAAGACCCATGACAATCGACCAGTCGAAGGTCTGCCCGGTGCCGCCCCCCTGGATTTTATGATAGGTATCGAGCAGGAAACCGGAGACTACGTCCTCGTAGGGTTTCAGATCTTCCGCGCTCAGATCGGGACGCACCTGAAAGGCCTTGATCACCCGAATCTGAAACTGGCGGCAATACTCCGGAGTCTCAGCGCCATGAAGCTGCAGCACGGTTAGCCCGCAGTACTGGACGATTTCCAGGACACGGGCGGCTTCTTCGTTCATGAAAACGCCCACCGCGTCGACAAAGGGGGGCAGGCAACTGATTATTTCCCTGGCCTGCTCCGGGTTGATGTATCGAGGACTCTCCGGGACGAAAATAAATCCCAGAGCATCGACACCCGCGGCAACAGCATGACGCACTTCGTTTCCGTCCGTCATGCCGCAAATCTTGATCCGTGTTCTGGATCTCATTCATCCTCCTCAAAAAAAGAAATTTGCTTGTCAAACATTTGATGAAACAACAGGTCTAAGACATTCTTCGTCTACCGCCCCATCAATTCATGCACAGCAAGTTCGCGACCGCCCGCGCGCATGAGTGTCTCGCCCACCAGTACGGCTGCCACACCTGCATCAGCCAGGCGCTTGATGTCTTCCACCGTTCGAATCCCTGACTCACTGACCACGGGGATGGAATCAGGGATCAGTCTCTTGAGACGGAAAGTGGTTTCAATATCCATAGAGAAATCCTTGAGATTGCGGTTATTGATGCCGATGAGCGGACTGTTCACCGACAGAGCCTTTTCTAGTTCCGGCTCATCATGCACCTCAACAAGCGCGTCCATGCCAAGCTCCCTGCTCTGGGCGAGAAAATCCTCCATCTGTTCTTTGTCGAGGATAGCGGCAATCAGAAGAACGGCATCAGCCCCGAATTTGCGCGCCTGGATGATCTGTGCCGCATGAATAATGAAATCCTTGCGCAGAACCGGCAAATGCACTGCCTGCCGCACCTGAGGGATATAGGCAAGACTGCCCTGGAAAAATTTTTCATCGGTGAGGACCGAAATAGCCTGGGCACCCCCTGACTCATACTCACGGGCAATCCGGACCGGATCAAAATCCGGGCAGATGACCCCCTTGGAGGGCGAGGCTTTTTTTGCTTCAGCAATAAGGGCAACCCCGCTAAAACCGGTAATGGCTCGCAGGAATCCCCGGGGCGGGGCGACCTCATTTTCCGGTTCAGCGCAACCTTCGGCCAGCAGCCGTTTCACCTCAAGCTGCTTTTCTTCGACAATGGTATCTAAAATCACGGGATCACCCAGCATCCCGACAAAATTTGATCAATGCCTCAAGCTTTGCCGTTGCAGCCCCGGACTCGATGGTCTCACGGGCCAGTGCCACTCCTGCTTTAAGGTCGGCGGCTTTGCCTGCCGCCATCAGGGCCGCACCGCTGTTCATGAGGACCATGTCAAGCCGCGGTCCGGGTTCGCCCCGCAAAACAGCGCGCAATTGCTCGGCCGAGGCCTCCGCCGTCTTGCCGCCCTGAATTTCGGCCAGCGTGGCGCGCTTTAACCCCACATCTTCCGGTTTGATGGTATAAGTGGTCACCTTGCCGTTATGGAGATCCGCCACCGCTGTTTCACCGGTGATGGTGATCTCATCGATGTTTCCCTCACCGCAAACCACCAGCGCCCGCATCACGGAAAAACGGGCCAGAACATTGGCAAGCTTCTCGATCAAAGCCGGTGTATAAACGCCAAGAACATACACATTGGCATTGGCCGGATTCGTCAACGGCCCCAGGATATTGAAAACGGTCCTGATACCGATCTCCCGTCGGGGACCGATTGCATGCTTCATGGCGCCATGCAGCATGGGGGCGAACATGAAACCGATACCGACCTGACGGATGCAGGCCCCGATCTGCGGTGCATTGAGATTCAGATTAACACCAAGGGCCTCAAGCACATCGGCGCTGCCGCAATGGCTGGATACCGAACGATTGCCATGTTTGGCCACCGGAACACCTGCGCCTGCCACCACAAAAGCCGACGTTGTCGACACGTTGAAAGTGCCGGAAGCGTCGCCGCCGGTGCCGACCGTATCAACAAGAATTTCTCCCTTGTCGGCACCATCGACCTTGGTCGCCTTCTCCCGCATGACCCTGGCGGCGCCGGAAATTTCATCAATGGTTTCTCCCTTCATCCGCAATGCGGTGATAAAGGAACCTATCTGGGCCGGCGTCGACTCGCCACCCATGATCTCGTGCATGACGCTGACCATTTCCTCCTCGGAAAGATCGGTCCCCTCGACAACCTTGGCAATGGCTTCCCTGATCATATATTACTCCTGCAGCTCATTTTAATTGATCCCCACCAGGGGAGTTCTCGTTTCATCCGTAGTCCGGAAACTACGCAAAATACATCTTCTCGTAATCCGGGCTGACAAAATTCCGCAACAGCTGAACACCGTCCGGGGTCATGATGGATTCAGGGTGAAACTGAACACCCTCCACCATCAAAGTCTTGTGCCGTACACCCATCAGCTCACCCTGATCCGTATGGGCGGTTTTGATCAGACAATCCGGGAAATTCTCATCTCCCACCACCAGCGAATGGTAGCGCATGCCGTCAAAGGGATTCGGCAGGCCGGTAAAAACTCCCTTGCCGTCGTGATGAATCGGGCTTGTTTTGCCGTGCATGACGCGCCCGGCCCGCACCGTCCGGCCACCGAACGCCTCACCGATGGACTGATGTCCGAGGCAGACTCCCAGCACAGGGATAACCCCGGCGAAATGACGGATGGAGGCGATGGAAATGCCCGCCTGGGCCGGATCACAAGGACCGGGTGAAATCAGCAAACGATCAGGACGTATTTTTTCAATAAAGGAAATATCGACCTCATCGTTGCGGAACACCTTGAGTTTTTCCCCGAATCCGCCAATGGTCTGCACGATGTTATAAGTAAAAGAGTCGTAATTATCAATAATGACGATCATATCCGTTAAAATCCTTTTTCCGCCAGTTCCACGGCACGCCTGAGACCTCGTGACTTGTTCAGCGTCTCCTGATACTCCATTTCCGGGTCTGAATCCGCCACAATACCGGCTCCGGCCTGCACCCAGAGATTGTCATCCTGCATGACGAACGTCCTGATGGTAATGCAGAAGTCCATATTACCCGAAAACCCGAAGTACCCCACCGCACCGGCATAAGGGCCGCGCCTTTCAGGTTCAAGTTCCTCGATGATCTCCATTGCCCGGATCTTGGGAGCCCCACTGACGGTCCCGGCGGGAAAACAGGCGCGCACCACATCAAACTGATCCATGCCGGAAGCCAGCTGCCCCTTCACTCCGGAAACGATGTGCATCACATGGCTGTATCGCTCAATGACAAGCAGATCATGGGTTTCCACCGTGCCGTATTCCGCCACCCGCCCCACATCATTACGTCCGAGATCAACCAGCATCAGGTGCTCGGCCCGTTCTTTCGGGTCGGCCAGAAGTTCTTTTTCCAAAGCAAGATCCTCTTCCCTGGTTTTCCCCCTCGGTCTGGTGCCGGCAATGGGCCGTAACTCAATCTTCTCATCCTCGAGCCGCACGAGGATTTCGGGGGAAGATCCGATCTGGATATTTTTACCAAGTTTCAGGTAGAAAAGATAGGGACTCGGATTGATATGGCGCAAAGCCCGGTAAAGCATAAAGGGCGGCAGGAATGTCTGACTGTGAAACCGCTGGGAAAGCACCACCTGAATGATGTCGCCTGCCATGATATATTCCTTGGCCCGGTCCACCATGGACTTGAACGACTCTTCGCTCATGTTGGACTGGAAACGGTGCAGGTGTCCGGTCTGGTCGCCATCAACCACATCATAGGGAAGAGGCCTGCGCCGCAGCCGGTTGATCATGGCATCGATCTGCCGGCAGGCCTTGGCATACTGATCCTCCAACCCCTGACCCTCCTCCAGGGCAACACAGTTTACCACCGTCAGGGTCTGTTTCAGGTTGTCGTAAATGAGAACCATGCGGGGAACCATGAAGGAACTGTCGGGGAACTGGGCCAGTGGCGGATTGACTTCCGGCAACTTCTCCATGAACCGGACCATGTCATACCCGAGATAGCCGACCGCGCCGCCGAAAAACCGGGGCAGAAAATCGCTTTCCCGGCAGGCTTCAAAAGAGGCAAGCACCGCCTTGAGCGCAACAAGAGGATCTCCCGTGCGCTCTTCAATCCGCCCGTCCCGCTGGATGACGATCCTGCTCCCCCTGCTTTCAAAGGTCAGAAGAGGGTCAAGTCCGATAAAGGAATACCGTCCCCACTTTTCCCCGCCTTCAAGACTTTCCAGCAGAAAGGCATGGGATTCGTCACCCGCGACTTTGGCAAAAACCGTCAGGGGCGTGTCAAGGTCAGCAACAATTTCCCGGCACACGGGAATAAGACGTGCCTTATCCGCCAGTTTTACAAAATCGTCCAACTCCGGTTTGTGCATAATTAGGTCAAACCTCCACGAAAACCGCTTTCTGCTTTTCCGGCAAAAAAAAAGCCATGGGAACCGCATAGGCTTCCATGGCATATTTCTTTACTTCAGATAAAGGCAAATAAGTTCGGCTCTGTCATTGCTCACAACCCCTGCCACGACAGGGATACCGACAACTCCTACGCTGCGGGCGATGCGTCCGCAATAAAGTTGTTCACTCTTTTGGTCAAACGAGAAACCTTCCGTGAAGCGTTCTGTTTGTGCAGAGTTCCCTTTGACGCAGCCTTCTGGATGACCGGAATAGCGGCCTTCAAAGCAGCCTGAGCCTGATCGACAGACTGCTGCTCAATTGCCGTATCCACCGCCTTGATTGCGGTTTTCACCATGCTGCGGTTTGATCTGTTGCGAGCCCGACGGAGAAGGTTCTGCCGGTTTCTTTTGATTGCAGATTTATGATTAGCCAAAATAGTTCTCCTCTTGTTGCAAAATGCCGTAAAACTCTCAGCCCTCTTATCGATCAATAAAAAGGCGAAACTGTTTCAAATTAGAAAAGAATTTATATAAATTACTTTCCTGCCGATGTCAAGCACCAACATGGCCTTTCTTTTTTTTCCAAAAAAAGTCGAAAATGGCTTTCCGGACTCGCATAATTCGTTAATATCATATATATTTTAAATATTATTAATGAAAAAATCTCCATCTTTAAAAAAGACGACCGGGAGGAAAATAAAAAGCTGATGCTTGAAGCGCTCAAATCAGTCCGATGGCAGGATGTTGTCGACATTCTGATTGTCTCCTACATTATCTACCGTGTCATACTGATAATCAAGGGGACAAGAGCCGCCCAGATGCTGATCGGCATCGGCGTCCTGATCGTTGTTTATTTCGGCGCCCGCGAGCTTGAGCTCATGACCCTCTACTGGTTGCTGGGAACGTTCCTCAGCTCCATCTTCCTGATCATCATCATCGTTTTCCAAAGGGATATCAGACGGGCCCTGACCGAGGTGGGGCAAACCCCTTTCAGCAAGACCACGGAAGAAACCGTCCTGTCCATCGACGAAATCGTGCATGCCGCCAAATATCTCTCCGACCGCAAAACAGGCGCTTTAATCGTGATTGAACGGGAAACCGGGCTGAAAGACTACATCGAATCTTCCCACATTATCGACGCCAGACTCTCCATGGAATTACTGGTCAGCCTCTTCCACATATCTTCGCCTCTCCACGACGGCGGGGTTATTATCCACAATAACAGAATCCTCACAGCCTGCTCGGTACTGCCGCTGACCAAAAATCCCTATATCAGCAAAAAACTCGGCACCCGGCACCGGGCGGCCATCGGCATCTCCGAGGAAACAGATGCCGTTGTGGTGGTTGTTTCCGAGGAAACCCGGCAGATCTCTCTTGTTCTGCACGGCGGCATCACCAGCGGACTTGACACCCCCTCTCTGCGCAAGCGTCTTGAGGGTATTCTCACTCCCAAGGAATTTGACACGACCAAATGGAAAACCTGGCTTCAAAGAAAATAAAACAATGGTTCAACAGACCTTGGCCGAAAAACTGGGTTCTCAAACTTATCTCCTTTTTCTTTGCCCTTTTTCTCTGGTATTTTGTTGTCGGCGAAGACAAAGTTGACAAGACCATCAATATTCCGGTGGAGATCCTCAATCTGCCGGCCGACCTGACCATCTCCAATCAGTTCAAGAACGAGCTCGAGATTACGGTAAACGGCCCCAGAGGACTGATCCGCAACCTCGGCCAGGAGCATATCTACCGTCCCATCGATCTTTCCAGGGCCGAACCCGGCACCAGGGCCTTCCAGAACACGGAAGATTCCATTTCCCTGCCCCGGGGCGTTCGCCTGCTTCGGGTCAAACCGACCGACATCATCCTTCAACTTGACAAGCTGATTAAGAAAAATATTCCCATCCGGGCCATCACCAAGGGGGATCCTCCAACAGGTTTTGAACTGGTATCCATTACCATCGATCCTCCCTCGATTCCGGTCACCGGTCCACAAGTCCTGGTGGAACAGTATGACAGCATCGTCACCCTGCCCATTGACATCTCACACCTTACGGAATCGACCACCAGACCGGTGGCGCTGGAGCTTGCTGACGCCATCATGGATCTGGTGGGTGACCCGATTGTCAACACATCGCTTATTATTCAGGAAAAAAAGGAGGAAAAAACGGTAAAGGGCATTCCGGTCAAATTACTGCTCAGCGGCAAAAAAACATATACCCTGAGCCCTGACACCGTTTCGGTCACGGCAAAAATCCCCTATACCACAGCGCACAAAACCAAAGACCTGAAAACATTGTTTCGTGCCCGCATCATAGGAGTTGAGCTCCCTCCTGGCAAACACAAACTGACAGTGGAAGTCACCCCGGCCGAAGACATTGAAGTCCTTGAAATAAAACCGGAAACAACCATCGCCAACATCAATGAAGAAGAAAACGGCATCGACCAATAACCTGCAGCAAATGGTGTTATTGCGAGACCGTTGAAGGAATAAACACATATGAGAAGACTCTTTGGAACCGATGGGGTGCGCGGGGTGGCCAACACCTACCCCATGACCACCGAAATCGCCATGCAGATCGGCCGCGGCATTGCCTTCCAGGTGAAGGATTTCAGACATGGGCACCGCATCGTCATCGGCAAGGACACCCGACTTTCCTGTTATATGCTGGAAAACGCCCTGGCCGCGGGAATTTGCTCCATGGGGGTGGATGTCCTACTCTGCGGCCCGTTGCCCACGCCGGGCATCGCCTTTATCACCACCAGTATGCGGGCTGATGCGGGTGTGGTCATTTCCGCATCCCACAATCCCTTTCAGGACAACGGCATCAAGATATTCTCCGGTGACGGCTTCAAGCTCCCCGACGAAAGGGAGGCTGATATCGAGGATCTCATTTTTTCCCAGAAAATGGCGGCCCTGCGCCCGGTGGCGGACGAGGTGGGCAAGGCGGCCCGCATTGATGACGCCCGGGGACGCTACATTGTCTTCCTGAAAAACACCTTCCCGAGAAGCTACACCCTGGACGGCTTCCACATCGTCCTTGACTGTGCCAACGGGGCGACATACGGAGTCGCCCCCCACGTTTTTGAAGAAATGGGCGCCAAGGTCACCAAAATCGGGGTGAACCCCGACGGCAAAAACATCAATCACGAATGCGGCGCGCTCTACCCGCAATTAATGGCCGAGCAGGTCAAAAAACTGGGCGCGGACATGGGTATCGCCCTGGACGGTGACGGCGACCGGGTTATTGTCGCAGATGAAAAGGGCAACATTGTCGACGGCGACCATATCATGGCCATCTGTGCCGCAGATCTCCTCAGCCGAAAGAAGCTGAAAAAGAAAACCCTGGTTGCCACCGTCATGAGCAATATGGGGCTTGAACTGGCCATGGAAAAAATGGGGGGCAAACTGGTCCGTTCCCAGGTGGGAGACCGTTACGTGGTGGAAATGATGCGCCAGCACAACTACTCCTTCGGCGGCGAGCAGTCCGGCCACCTTATCTTTCTCGAACACAACACCACCGGCGACGGAATTCTCGCAGCCCTCCAGCTTCTCGCCATCATGATCAAACGGCGCAAGCCGATTTCAGAACTCACCTCGATCATGGAAACATTCCCCCAGGTACTGAAAAACGTCAGAACATCGAAAAGAATCGACCTTGATCTCGTCCCGAAATTCAATGATACGGTCAAAAACATGGAAAAGAAACTGGGCAGTGACGGTCGAATTCTGGTCAGGCTTTCCGGTACCGAACCGGTTGTCCGGGTTATGCTTGAGGGAAAAGACATGGACACCATCGACACCATGGCTGACGAACTCTGTGACCTGATCAGAAAGGCCGATTAGTCCGACTGGTCCTGCTGGTCTCATTGGTCGGACTAATTCAGACGAGCAGGACCAGTAAGACGAATAAGACAAACAAGACCAACATGAAGCTCAGGCTCGACAAACTGCTCCTCGTTCGTAATCTCGCGGAAAGCCGCCAGAAGGCCCAGGCTCTCATCGGCGCGGGGCAGGTACTGGTCAACGGGCAGGTGGTTGACAAGGTTGGAACGCTGATTACGGATGAATCGACTATTGAGATCAAGGAAAGATGTCCTTACGTCAGCCGGGGAGGACTGAAGCTGGCCAGGGCCCTTGATTTTTTCGCCATTGTCCCGTCAGGTCTTGTCTGCGCAGACATCGGCGCCTCCACCGGCGGGTTCACCGACTGCCTCCTGCAGGCAGGCGCAGCAAAGGTATACGCCGTTGACGTGGGATACGGGCAACTTGACTGGAAACTCCGGCAGGATTCGCGGGTGGTGGTCATGGAACGGACCAACGCCCGTCATCTGCAACCCGGAGACATCCCGGAACCAATTGATCTTGCTGTTATTGACGCGAGTTTCATCTCACTCAAGCTTCTGTTGCCGCCGATATTACCCTTCTTCAAAAACAACCCTGTCATCATCGCCCTGATAAAACCGCAATTCGAGGTGGGGAAAGGCAAGGTCGGCAAGGGGGGAGTTGTACGGGACCAGGAACTGCACGGAGAAGTGGTCGAGGAAATCAGTCGTTTTGCCGCCTCTCTCCAGCTCACTTCCCGCGGCGTGACGGAATCGCCGATTCTCGGACCAAAAGGAAACAAAGAATTTCTGATCCATCTCAGCCGTGAATAAATTGGCTTTCAATTTGACTTGCCGGCCCGATAATGCTAATTTACAGAACGAAACACAGCAGTCAGCAATTTTAGACGCAAACAATCCCGCATTCTGGAGATATAATCACATGAAAACGACAAAAAAAACCCTACTCAGGCAAATGACAGCATGCCTCGGAATATCCCTGCTTTCTTTTTTCTTAACCACATCCGCATCCGCTGCTGAATACGCAAGTGTCAACAAAGACGGAGCCAACATCCGTTCCGGCCCGGGAACCAATGAAGAGGTGTACTGGGAAGTTTTCAAGGATTTCCCCCTCAAAGTTGTGCAACGAAAGGATAATTGGGCCAAAATAGAGGATTTCGAAGGTGATACCGGCTGGATTTATGATTCACTTCTGAGCGACAAAAAAACCGTTATCATCAAGGTAAAAAAAGCCAACATCAGGGTAGGCCCGGGTGAAAATTATGAAATCGTTGCCTCGGCCCTTTATGGAGTCGTTTTCAATCCCGGCAAAAAAGAAGGCGAATGGCTGGAAATAAGCCATGCCGACGGCACCAAGGGATGGATCCACAAATCCCTGATCTGGCCGTAAACAGCAATTGAGAATTGACAATGGATAATTGATAATGCGAAAGATTTTAAGAAGTTGTTTCCTTGATTATCAATTTGCAATTATCCATTGTCAATTGCCGTCCCGAATTCCAACGGACAGCGCACCGTGTGGCCGGCCTTGTTCTGAAAAAGAAGATAACCGTTTTCCACTCCGAAAAGCAGCAGATCACGGGTGATCTCGACATCCTTGCGGCAATAGTCGATTATCTTGTCAATCCGGCCCTCTTTATACCACTGCAGGGCCAGCAGACCGCTGCCGCTTTTCTGGATATTCAGGGTTTTTTCCGCCAGACGCTCCAGGCTGAGCCGATAACCGAGCCTGTTTTTCACCTCCTCGAGAATATCCAGCGTGGGGAGCTTTGAAAGATCAAAATCCGTATAGGCCGACAGCACCTGATTATCAAAACGCTTGTTGTTAAATCCCACCACCAGATCAAGTCTGCGCAGATGTGCAATCAGTTCCCCCATCTGCTCCTCGCGATACACAAAAAAATCATCCTTCTCGCCGTCATAGACAACCGCCACGCTGATCCCCATCCTCTCCGCCCGGTGCCATCCCCCGACTTCGTCGGCTGAACGTTTGGTCTCCACATCAAAAACCCCGTAACGTTTCGGAAGCTCCATCCTGACTCTTTCATGTGCCGGCACCGGGTTCCGAGTAATCTCTTTCCGTTGATCAAGAAAATCAACCTGTTCAACCCCTTCAGATGCCTCTTCCAGCAGGCCGTCCAGCACGGCCAGGGCGGCAGCCTTGTCAATGGGCCTGTTGCCGGAACCGCATTTCGGCGAATGGACACAGCTCGGGCATCCTGCCTCACAGGAACAATCGACGATTGTCCTGCGGCTCACCTGCAGCAACTCGCTGATGCGCCGAAAAACCTGGCGGGCCAGTCCCACCCCGCCGGAATAGCCGTCATAGATGAAAATTGCCGAAACCCGTAACTGGGGATGAAAGGGATAAGAGATGCCGCCCACATCATTCCGGTCACAGAGCACGAGTAAAGGAAAAATACCTATTGCAGCGTGTTCCACCGCATGAATGCCGCCCATGAAATGCATTTCCCGTCTTTCAAGCCTTTGCTGCAGATGAATCGGCACCTCAAACCACAGCCCTTCGGTTTCAAACACCTGGGGGGGCAGATCAAGATATTCGGTGCTGATGGTTTTCTGACCCCGTATCAGTTTCCGCTGAAAACCGGTGACCTGATCGGTGACCCGCAGGCATCCAAGTGACGCCCTGATATTGCCCTGCTGGACACTTGCATAAACATCGAGAATTTCCGTTTCCTTGTTTGACATGGCCCGGGTGAAATAGTTGACCTTGACCTTTCTGACCAGGACCAGGCGGGCATCAAAATCAAGCCGGTCAACCAGCCAAGTTGCACCCATGTGAAGATAGAGGGCTCCGGGATGGCATTCCTTGAAACAGCGATGCTCATCGATTTCGCCGATGAGTTCATGATCGCTGGTTTTTCTGATGGTGTAATTCTTGCCGCCGCCGCGCAGGTCAACCTCCCGCTGGGGATATTTGCGGTTGGTGAACCAGGTATCGCCCACCTCGTTTAACAAAAGTTCCCCTGATCCGGCAAGATCCTCCGTTTCCCGCAAAATTTTGGTTACGGCAAGAAGAGGCTCGTTCCTGCGCAATGGAATTTCAGCGGCAGCGCATATCAGGTGACGGCGCATAATGACCTGATTGTAAGGATTTAACACCGCATCTTCCACCGCCCGCTCGAAAAAATCACGGGGATGACGCAGGAAATACTGATCAAGGGCATCCTCCTGGGCGAGAAGAATAACCAGGGAATCCCGTTGCCTTCTCCCCACCCGGCCGCCCCGCTGCCAGGTTGACATAATCGAACCTGGATAGCCGACCAGGATGCAGATATCAAGATTCCCTATATCAATGCCAAGCTCAAGGGCGCTGGTGGAAACAACGCCGAGCAGTTCACCGCTCGCCAGACGTCCCTCGATCTCGCGCCGGTCCTCAGGAAGAAACCCGGCCCGGTAGGCGGCAAGCTTCTGCCGCAGTTGTCCGAGACGGGACTGCGTCCACCCGGCGACAAGCTCGGTCATCTTGCGGGACTGGGTATAAACGATGGCGCGCAGCCCCCGTTTCAACGCGGCTTCAAGCATCTGGCTTGCGGCAGAAGAAGCGCCATCCCACGGATCAAACAGGATAAAATGCTGATTCCCCCGTGGCGCCCCTGTCTCGCCGATAAGCTCCACCGACCTGCCCAAAAGATCACGGCCAAGCATTTCCGGGTTGCCCACGGTGGCGGAAAAAAGCAGAAACCTGGGATCTGCGCCATGCAATCGGCAGACCCGCTGCAGCCGCCTGATCACCCAGGCCACATGGCTGCCGAAAACGCCACGATAGGTGTGCGCTTCGTCGATCACGACAAAACGAAGATTTTCCCAGAAAGATGACCAGGTGCCGTGGTAAGGGAGCATGGAGAGATGCAGCATGTCCGGATTGGAGATAAGGATGTTCGGTGGATTTTCCCGCATCCTGGTCCGCCTGTAACTTGTGGTGTCGCCGTCATAAACCGCTGCCCTGATTGATTTCTTTTTGACATCCATCCCCTTGACCAGCTCTTCAATGGAGCGCAACTGATCCTGGGCCAGTGCCTTCAGGGGAAAGAGATAGAGGGCGGTGGTTGCGGGATTCTCAAGAATTGCCTCACATACCGGCAGATTAAAAATCAGACTCTTGCCGCTTGCCGTGGGTGTGGCGACGATAATATCATGGCCCTGCCTGATCTTCTCGATTGCCGCGACCTGATGACTGTAAAGCGCATCAACCCCCAAGCCGGCAAGGGCTTTCCGCAAAGGAGCGGCCAAATCAGATGAAAGGGTGGAGTAGCTGGCTTTGCCGGCGCTAATGCGTTCATGGTGGACCACCTGCGGCCCGAACCGGGGAGATGCCTTCAATGATGCGATATATTCGTGGACTGTTCCAGACTGGGTAGGCATGATCATGTTCAACTTTTTTGAGCCTGCCGGTTCGCAGACATAAATAGGAGTCAGGAGTCAGGAGTCAGAATAACGGTATTTCTTTCTCTTGTCTCCTTCTTCTGACTCCTCGAAAAAAATGACAGTATGACAAGGCCGGATCATTTTCTCTGCAAAATTACGCGATATGAACCACCGCAGCAGATAAAGCTTTGCATTTATCATTGAAAGGATATGGGAAAAAGGATAAATGGAATGGTTTACGATGCCGAATTTATATTGTTCAATGCTGCGCAAAAAAAAGATACCTTTACCATGAAAAGAAAAAGTTCCATCGCAATTATCGGTCCCCGGGGTTCCCATGCCTGGCTTGCCGCCCGTTTGTTTTCTTCTGACAGTGAAATCATCAGCTATTCCCACGTTAATCCGGCGGCTGACGGTTTCACAACAAAAAAGGCCGACTTTCTGCTTCTTCCTGTCTACAACAGCAGAATCGGCGGAATCATCCGTTCTTTCCAGGTCATGGAAAAACTTGCCGGCAGCTACTGGATCGACAATATTGTCCTGCCCATTCATCTTTCCCTTGGCTCATTGAACGAAGAACAGGAACTGAAAGTACTGCTCGGCACCAAAATGGTTCTGCGCCAGTGCGAAGACCATTTTGCCAAGACCTACCCGGATATCTCTCTGCTCAGCGTAGCAGACCTGGAAAAGGCGATTGCCGAAATCAAAGAGAAAAAACTCACCGACCGTGGGGTCATCGAAGCGGAGAAACTGCTTCTCGACCAGGGTCTTGTCATCCGGGAGCGGGAAATCGTCTCCCACAACAAGACCCGTTTCGCCGTGCTAGGCCACAGTCCGGCAGCTCGAACCGGCTATGACGCCACTTCAGTCATCACCGTTCCCCTGAAAGACAGGGTCGGCATACTGTATGACACCTTGGGCGAATTCACCCGGCGCGGCATCAATATTCTCGATCTCCGGGCCGAATCCGACGCCCGCACCCAGAAACTGCAGATTTACATCGAGGCGGAGGGACATCAGGACGATATCCCGGTTGCCGCCGCCCTGGAAAGCATTGAAAAGCACATCATCCAGGAAAGCGACTCCATCAAGATCTTGGGCAGCTACCCAAGGGTCGACATGCGGGTCAAGCGCATCAAAACATTCGGATTCATCGGCACCGGCGACATGAGCAAATGGTTTGCCGACAAACTCGAACACGAAGGCTACAAAACCCTGCTCACCGGCCGCTCCACCGCCCTGCAGCCGGAACAGATGATTGCCGAGGTTGATGTGGTCCTGATCTGCGTTCCGATCAGTAACACTCCGGAAACAATAGAAAAATACGGCTCATTCCTGCAAGACGGCCAGGCGCTGATCCTGCTGGCCGGAGAGGCGGAAAAAACATTGAACACCGCCATGGCCCATACCAGCCCGGGGGTTGAACTGATGCTGGTTCACAACCTGTGGGGCCCCGCAGCGGCAACCATGAAGGACAAGAATGCCTCGGTGGTGCGCACCCCCAGGAGCGGCCCCCTGTGCAGTGAATTTGAGGCCTTTTTATATAAACACGGTGCCGACATCTGCCACGACACGCCGAACAGCCACGACCTCCTGATGGGTGTCGGCCAGAAACTGCCCACCACCATCTCTGTGGCCCTGGCCCGGGCCCTGGCGGACAACGGCATCAATACCGCAGACATCGCCACCCATTCCACCCTGACCTCACTGTACGGCATCCTTTCCATGGCCAGGGTGCATAACCAGAACCCCCGCACTTACGCGGAAATCATGTCCACCAGCGGTGACGGCCGGAAAATCGTCAAAAGCTTTGCTGAAAACATCCTCAAGCTGATAGAAATGTCGGAAAAAGGACAAATCAGCGAACTCTGTGCCTTCATCGAGGAAAACAGACACTATCTCAGCGATGAATTCCTCCGCTCCTCCATGAGGCAGTCCCTGGCCGTGGATCAGGTGCTTGGGAAAATGGTTAAATCATGAAAAAATGGTCAGACTGCTTTAATCAGTCCTACTGGTCCAGCTGGTCCTTGTTTTATGTATCAGCCATTCTGACCAATAAGACAAATAAGACCAACAAGACCAATAAGACCGGACAATGACGACCCTGCTGCAACTATCCGCCCCGCCCCTTCTTGGGGCATTCATCGGCTACATGACCAATTATGTGGCCATCAAAATGCTCTTTCGCCCTCTGCGTCCCTGGAAAATATTGGGCATCCGGGTGCCGATGACCCCCGGCGTCATTCCGTCAAAAAGACACCAGCTGGCCCGTAATATCGGCGAAATGGTGGGCGAACATCTTCTGACCAGTCAGGACGTAAGCAGGGCCATCGCCGGCGACCGTTTTCAGCAAAAACTGCACGAGCTCATCGCCGACCGGGTGACCTCCCTGCTGAAGCGAGATCTGGGGCCGATCACGACAGTCATCCCTGAACGATTCCACTCCTATTTCCAGGCAAGCATCAAGATCATCCGGCTGCGCTTCATCTCCCACATGCACGCCTATCTTGACAGCCCCGACTTTGCCCGCACCATTGACAAGGCGGTGAACACCCAGCTTGCCTTGATCCTTGAAAAAAACTTCAGTGATCTCTTTCCCAGGGAAAACCAGGACCACTTTTACCGGTTTCTTGAAAAAACAGTCCACGACATCCTTGCCGGCCAGGATGTCAAGGAATGGATCGCTTCCCAGGTGAAGGGGAAAATCGATTCAACCCTGGAGGAAAACCGGTCGCTGAACGATATCGTCCCCAGGGAGATCACCCAATTATTCCTTGACCGGCTGGAGCAGGAAGCCCCGGCCCTGCTGGAAAAAGTCGCATCCATGCTGCAGGAGCCTGCCATGCAGGCAAAAATCGCGGATACCATTAGCCGGGCCATCGGCAGCTTCACCAGCTCCCTCGGCCCTCTGGCCGCCATGATGGCAAGCTTCATCAGTGCTGAGACCATCCGCAAAAAAGTTGAAGCGTACCTTGAGGAAAAAGGAGAGGAAATCGGTACATGGCTGGCCGATGAGACTATTCGGGAACAGACGGCAAGAATGCTGCGCAACAAGGCTGATGAATTCCTGACAAAACCTCTTTCCGCCCTTCTCAAAGACATTGACAGCGGTAAAATTGAACAAATTTCCCAGGAGTTCAGCGCCAGAATAAGCGAACTCCTAGCCCGCCCGGCCACTGCGGCGTCAGTCACCAACCTGCTGCGTCAGGCCTTTTTATCCCAGTCGGAAAGGCCGGTGGCATTAATCATAGAAGAAATCTTCGGGCCAGATTCCCTTGACCATGGCTGCCAGTGGACTTCAGACGAAGTCATCAAACTCTTCAGGTCACCCAAAGTCAAACAGCTCCTTAACGACGTGGTGGTGGAGCTGGTGGAAAAGAAACTGCTGACCAAACCCATCGGCCGCCCCGCTGATCTCCTTCCCAAGGACGTGCAGCTCTCTTTTGCCGAATATATCCAGCAGCAGGTGGGAGACATTCTCGTGCGTGAGGTTCCCGGTCTGGTTGATTCCCTCAACATCAAGAAAATCGTGGCAAGAAAAGTAGACTCCCTTGACCTGTTACGACTTGAAGCGCTGCTGATGAGCATCATGGAGGAACAGTTCAAATACATCAACCTCTTCGGAGGACTGCTCGGCTTCCTGATCGGCCTGTTCAACCTGTTTCTGCTGCAGATCAGTTAACACCTCCAGTTAGGGATAGACAAAACTCGCAACATAACAGTAGGAAGGTTAAGTTTGGCAAGACGAAGTTCAACTTGAGAGGCAGGCAATTTTCAAAAATCCCCTGCCACATTCAAATCCGAGCATGTCGCAGAAATCTCAACAGTGGGTAGATTGTCACCGCTAAGAACTTCGCAGAAATAAGATCAACTTTTGAATACTCTGTTCTGTAAGGTTGTAAGCTTGGATTTGGCAATCTCAATTTAGGGTAATTGGGCTGGATCTTGCCTGTTATCGAAAATTGCGTGAACAATTATTTCTTTTTTTTCAATGGTGTAAAAAATAGAAAAAGGAAACCGGCGTGTTAGAACTCGCCTGAAACTTTCATGATGCTTTGCATACAATTTTGGCATCTGCAAGACAGTATGCAGTGCGGCTTCCACGCAGTCAAGAAATTCAAAACCTAATCCATGCCGCTGATTTTCGTACCATCTAAAGGCAATTTCGAGGTCAAGTCTGGCTCTATCGGTGTAGCAAAGTTTGATTTATATCTTTGACGCAATTCGCTATGAATATCCTGCCAGTCGTGCAATTCCATTTTCCCCTGTTTGTACAGCGAATATCTTTCTTCAAGCTCATATTTTTGCCATTCAGGCATCGTCAACTTACCGCTTTCACGACTGATTGAATCCCAAATGTCTTGAGCCAGAAGCAATTTTTGTGGCAAAGTTAATTTGCTGATCTCTTGAGCAATTTTTGCTGGTTCCATTTTTTTCCTCCTACTACAGGATGAATGTAATATCATATTTTATCTTACAACTTGAAACCTGCACACAATATTTTTTAATGCCCCAAGAAAAATAGTTGTGTTTTCGAAATTACAGGTATTTTTGCCTGTCGCAGAACATCCCAACATGAGAAAAACTAAACAACCCTCGTCTATAAGACGAGGGGTTCAAGAGGGGTCGATTTCAAATCGACTGTCGTCCGTTAACGGTTCACCCTCTTGGTCTTGAATATACTGTTGTATCATTTCATCCGTTATGTTGCCGGAGCTCACGGCCATATAACTGCGAGCCCAGAGATGCCTGCCCCAAAATTGCTTCTTTAAATGGGGAAATTCGGAGAGGAGAATCCGCGAGCTTATCCCTTTCAGCCATTGCATAATTTTGCTGATATTTTGCGTTGGTCGATATGAAATAAACATGTGGACATGGTCGCTCACTACCTTTCCAGTAATAATATCGATCTCGTGTTCCATCGCAATTTGGCGCAGAACATCTCGCGCTCGCATGGCGACTGGACCCGTTAGTACCCGCTTGCGGTATTTCGGAATCCATATCACGTGAACCTTAAGATCTGTTTTGGTATGGGCACCTAATTGATAACGTCGCATAGCGACATTTATAAACCTAAAAACGGCAGTTGGAAATTAGCTTGGAGCAGGTGGCAATGCTAAATTTGGTCCAGCCAACCCCAAGAAGCAGCGAAATGCCTGCTTGATTACAAGGAGCATTCGAGTTCCAAAATCTAACTGCCCCGCACCTTTGCTGAGTTTGTTTAAAAAGCCCGTCAATGCACGCAATGCG
>JAZDEG010000013.1:0-99971 GCA_043809085.1 Pseudomonadota bacterium
CCGCACCTTTGCTGAGTTTGTTTAAAAAGCCCGTCAATGCACGCAATGCGGCTTGAACCATGCCGTTTCTGGCATGTCCGCTGGTGATGGTTATTGTCGTTTGGCCGGCATGTTTGGTTTGCCGGGCAACCCCGTGAAGGAGCAAAGGTCGGCTTGTGATTGCTTCAGAATGCTTATGTGGCTGTGCCAAACGGACAAACAGCGTCCACCAGTTATACACAACTGCCACCATGCGACTCATCAGACGGCAGCGGGCAAGATCCTTGGTTGTAAAACCACCCCATCCCCAATGGTTCTTGAGCTCGTCGAAACAGTTTTCACAATCGGCCCGATCTCTATAAAGTTGGGCGATGGATAAAATCTCCAGTGGCAAAGAGGTAACAAGCACCGCATATTCGTAGCGTTTGATCGGGTCAGATGATGCCTCAATGAAGGACAGTTGCCGCGGCCCTGGCCCAGCTGACTCGAGAACCAATTCATTTTTTATGAGGCGGCGAAGGACAACAACCCGTCGGGATTTGCTCCATCCGACAAGCTTAAGCGTGGTTTCTGCTCCTTCGAATCCATGCCCGGCCTCGAACCAGTCTGCCTCACAGAAAAGCCTGGTGATGCAGCGTTTGACGTTGGCGGTCAGCCGCAGTTTTGTGAGATAGTGGGCGGAACGGTTTTCGGCTTCCGACAGAAACCCTTCATTGCCAAGGAAAACATCTCCACGGATGAGGGCTGGTCTTTGTAACTCGGCTAGCCCGTCGTAATAGCGCCAGAGTGACGGAGCTACCTGTTTGGCTGAGTGCTGGTTGCCATGGTTGACTTCAACAGTGAGAGCAAGGCGGGTATTGCCCATGAAACAGGAGTGATAGTTATGGGAGGGGCGGCCTGGTTTACGGGGATTGTACCCGACAACAGCCCCTTCTTGTTTTCCGTAGAGGCATTTAACAGTTGTATCGGTATCCAGAATCCATGATCCGAGGGATATTGCCGAATTCGTTGAAATGGCAAGTTGTTGGTCAAGCCAGGTGACACCGGAATTTTCATCAATGGCTTTGAAGGCACGGCGTACGGCATCCTCGCTCAACACTTTCTCCATCCCTAAGAGATCTGGATTGACCGAATCAAATCGGATGGAAGTAATGTGGGCGTAACGATTGTGGCCGGCAAGAATTGACATCAGTATAGTACCAAGGACATCCCGTTTCGATGGTGCATTCGGACTGGTATACTGTAAAGGACAGGTTTCCACGAAATTGTCATAGAGGCCTGTTGCCTTGAGAAAAGAGATAAAGAATGGTAGTTGACCCAAAGGGGTGACTGCTGCCTGTGGATCCCATTCCACATGAATTTTACCTGCGTAAGTATCAAGGCCAACGGGTTGTTGAAACTCGCTTCTGGTGGCTAAAGTAGTCTCACCCATTTGGTGAACTCCTTAATCATGGTTTTTGGTTTATTTGTTCTGTGGTTAAGGCATATTACAGCAAAATCAAAACGGTTCAACTGCCGTTTTTAGGATGAATGGCGCAGGTGACCACGCCCCAAATTTCCAGTTCCATATCCCTGCTTATTTCCGTATCCGGATACAAGGGATTTTCCGCAACCAGACGGCAGGAGTCAACGGTTTTCACCAACCGCTTCACGATCAGTTCGCCCTCGAGAATGGCGATGACGATTCTGCCGCTGGCGGGTTCCAGCGAACGGTCGACAATGAGAATGTCATCGTGGTTGATGCCGGCACCCATCATCGAGTCACCTGCAACCCGGACAAAAAAGGTGGCTGCGGGATTAGCGATCAGATATTCGTTTAAATCAAGTTCCCGGTCGATATAATCATCGGCAGGGGAGGGAAAGCCGGCTGAAACGTTGCTTAAGAAAAGAGGCCGCAGCACCCTGCTTTTTTCTTCAAAGCGAAAGATGCCGGCAATGGTGGCGGAAGGGCGGAGGGCTGTCATGGCTGTCCTTCATTGCTGAAATTGCATTATGATATCAGGCGTTCTGATTTCATGATACCGTATTTTCGAAAATAACAGAGGGACTTTTGCCGGTCAAACTGCTTATAATTGGAAAAACAATTCGACACTCAGACAAGGAGGAAGCAATGCAGAAGACGATTATGACAACTGTTGCCCTTTTTCTGATGACCGGCTCTCCGGCCATGGCAGCAAATGAATTCATCTCCACCCTGCAAGACCAGCAGAGCATATCCATTACCATTTACAACCAGGATCTGGCCCTGGTCAAGGATCGGCGCACCATCACACTGACGGAAGGCCGCCATGTCCTTGCATTTCGCGAGGTAAGTGGTCGGATCCGGCCGGAAACCGCCTTGCTGAGCGGCCGTGAGCTTTCGGTGCTGGAGCAGAATTTTGAGTTTGATCTGCTCACCCCGGAGGCGCTGCTGCAAAAATATGTGGGCCGCGAAGTGACGGTGATTCGAATTCATCCCACCACCGGCGAGGAGAGCAGCGAAAAGGCAAAGGTGTTGAGCGCAAGCAGCGGAGTCGTTCTGCAGCTCGGGGACCACATCGAAACCGGCGTTCCCGGCCGTCTGGTCTTTGACCATGTACCGGAAAATCTGCGGGACCGTCCTACTCTGACCATGCTGACCGACAGCAGGTCCGCCCACCCCCAGCAGGTGGAGCTGAGCTATCTCACCGATGGACTCGGCTGGCAAGCCGACTATGTGGCCGAGCTCAACCCGGATGACAACGGGCTTGATATCAATGGCTGGGTCACCTTGACGAATCAGAGTGGGACAAGCTATGCCAACGCAGATCTGCAACTGGTTGCGGGCGCCGTCCACCAGGCGCCGCCTGAACAGTCTGGCCGCATGCGTTATATGGAAAAGGCCATGGCCCAGTCAGTTGAAATGGACGGGGGCATGGTCGAAGAGCAGATGTTTGAATACCATCTCTACAGCTTGGAACGGCCGACAACCATCAAGGACAATCAGACCAAACAGGTCGCCCTGCTGCAGGCGAACCGCGTTCCCTGCAGGAAAGAACTCCTCCTACAGGGAAACGACTACTATTACAACAGCCAAGCAGGGGAAATTGACCGGAAGCTGAAAGTCGCCGTCTTCATCGAGGCGATCAACAGTAAAAAAAATAATCTGGGATTGCCGCTGCCCAAGGGTGTGGTGCGGGTCTACAAAAAAGACACCAGGGACAGGCTGCAGTTTGTCGGCGAGGATCGTATCGATCACACTCCGGAAAATGAAAACATCCGCCTTAAGCTCGGTGATTCCTTTGATGTTACGGGCCGGAAGAAACAAACGGAATTCAGGAAGATCACCGGATTTTCCCGCTACAATTACGTATATGAAAGCAGCTATGAAATCGAACTGAAAAACGGCAAGAAGGAGGATGTTGTGGTCAAAATAATCGAGCCCATACCCGGTGACTGGGAGATGCTTGCCGAATCACTGCCCCACGATAAGGCGGCAAGCAATACGGCAGTCTGGCTGGCAACGGTGCCGGCTCTGGGCGACGTGACGTTAAGCTACACAGTTAGGGTGAAATTTTAAAGTGGCTAATGTTTGTCAAAGAGCAAAATTTGGGAACCTGATTTACCTTTACTCACAATGCAGAAAGCTTAATTTTTATCACCCAGTCAAACCATGAAGAGAATACTTGCATTGTTTTTATTATCCGTTTAACTAGAACAAAATTCTTCATTTCCAGAGAGGTGATTCATGTATTCAAGGATTTATGTATTACGTTTTCCCAAAGAAACCAGTGATAAGCCTATTATCTGCAAATTGGTGGGTCAATATGGTGTAGAATTTAATATTCTCAAGGCCACCATATTGCCGCAGCATGAAGGCTTAATGGTGCTCGAGCTGCTCGGTCACAAGAATAATGTACGGGAAGCACTTGATTATCTCCGCGGTTTTGGCGTTAAGATAGAATCATTGTCGACCATTATACGCCGTGATGATGATAAATGTTTTCAGTGCGGTGCCTGTACAGGAATATGCCCCACAGGAGCCCTTTATCTCAGCCGACCGGATATGGCGGTTTTGTTTGATCCGGACAAATGTACCGGCTGCGGGCTCTGTGTTACCGCTTGTCCGGTCAGAGCCATGGAGGTTTCCCTGCTGCAGTCGGTTAATTCCCTTCCGTAAAAATTCCATGCAGATTAACGCTGAAAGACTTTCACGATCTTTTGTCGGCCTTTGTGAAATTGACAGCCCTTCTCGGGGTGAGGCCAAACTGGCGCGCTATCTCCGGGATCTTTTTTCTGATATGGGTGCCGAGTCCATAATTGAAGATAAATCCACTCACATTACAGGATCAGATACCGGAAATATCGTTGTCCGTTTTGACGGCGGTTGTCATGATCTCCAACCGGTCTGTTTCAACTGCCATCTTGATGTGGTTAATCCCTGCATTGGCGTTAAGGTTCGCAAGGTTGACGGTGTGTTTTACAGTGATGGGTCAACGGTTCTTGGCGGTGACGACAAGGCCGGTATCGCAGTCCTGATCGAAACACTCCTGTCATTGCAGGAGCAGAATATTCCTTTTGCTCCCGTGGAACTTCTTTTTACCACATGCGAGGAGATTGGTTTGCTTGGCGCCAAAGCATTTGACCCAAGCATCCTTCGCTCGGTGTATGGGTATGCTCTTGATTCAACCGGCATCGACAATGTTGTTGTCGGCGCCCCGGCATCACATGCTATTGTTGCTGAAATTCATGGGTTGGCGTCTCATGCCGGTCTCAGGCCACGACACGGCATCAATGCCATTCAAATTGCTGCGCGGGCCTTGGCTGATCTCCCCTTGGGGCAGTTGGATGACTTTTCGACAGCGAATGTCGGAGTTATCACAGGTGGTACTGCTACTAATATTATCCCTGCATATGTTCGCATAGATGGTGAAATACGTAGTCATGATGCTGCGAGACTTTGTCATTATCTGAATCTTTTTCGTCAGATATTTGCAAAGGCTGTTGATGGCTGGACTGACCCTCGCCATCTCGGTTCTACGCGACCAGCGCTTGTTTTTCACGCCCCCGAGCAATATCCCGTTATGCGACTGTCTGATGATGCCCTTCCCGTCGTTCGTGCGCAACGAGCTGCTGCAACATTGTCTCGTTCCCTCGACTTTGTTGTTGCTGGAGGGGGGAGTGATGCCAATATTTTTAATGCCGCCGGAATTCCTTTCGCCATCCTTGGTATTGGCATGGAAGGTGTCCATTCAACCTCTGAGGCCATCTCTCTTGCTCATATGATTCGTACCGCAGAGCTTGTTTCTTCTCTTTTAACCTGTTGATATTAAATGTAAATAGGCAATTGTTTCACGTGGAACATCTGGATGCTTCCTTTCGGATTGCGGTGATGGGGCGCGATTCGGTGCAGGTATGGGATGAGTCGTGCCGGGAGGAAAATAAAATTGCCCTTGTTTAAGATGGATTGATCCTGTAAAAATAATTGGGAAGCAAATTGTGGAGCTGTCTCTTGTGATGGTCAAGCTCCTGGTTTATTGAAAATTAAGGGTTACCTGTTGATTTCAAGGGGTCGCGAAGAATGGCAAGAGGGAAAATTGTTGCATTGGCTAACCAGAAGGGCGGAGTTGGGAAAACAACCACAACTGTTAATCTGGCGGCAGCCTTGGCCAAAATAGGGCACAAGGTTCTGGTTGTTGATTCGGATCCCCAGGGGAATGCCTCAAGTGGGCTGGGGGTAAGCGTGAAAGGGATGGAGAAGCATCTTTATCACTGCTATCTTGACAACGAGCAGGTCATAAAAAGCATTAAACCTTCGAGTTGTTTGCCGAATCTTCATGTTCTGCCGACCCACATTGATTTGATCGGGGTTGAGGTTGAATTGATGGGGGCAATGCGAAGGGAACAGTATCTGGCAAAATTACTTGAACCTCTGTTGGAATCGTATGAGTATGTTTTTGTTGATTGTCCACCATCACTCGGTCTATTGACTTTAAATGCACTAACAGCAGCTGATTCGGTCATAATACCTCTTCAATGCGAATATTTTGCCCTGGAGGGGTTGAGTCAACTTATTCGGACAATTCGGCTGGTCAAGCGGTCATATAATAAAAAGCTCAATATAGAAGGCCTGGTTCTTACCATGTACGACAGAAGGAACAGGTTGACCTTTCAAGTGGCAAAAGAGGTGAAACAGCACTTTCAGGACAAGGTTTATAAAACCGTTATCCCGCGAAATGTTCGCTTGAGCGAATGTCCAAGTTACGGAAAACCGGTAATGGAATATGATGCCCGTTCCGTTGGAGCGTTGAGCTATATGAACCTCGGCAAGGAGTTTATAAAAAGACAGGCGGCGTGATTTGCTGTCTGGTTCGGTTTAAAGGATTGGCATGAAAAAAGACGATAGATTGGGAAGGGGATTAGGGTCGCTCCTGTCTGGATCACTGGATCTCGACGATGAAAAGAAAGAGTTTTTTCGATGTCCTGTTTCCTTGATTAGCCCTAACCCATATCAACCAAGAAGGGAAATGGATGATGCCGCACTTTCCCAGTTGGCTGAATCAATAAGAGAAAAGGGGATTTTGCAACCCCTCGTTGTCAGGGAACTGCAAGGCAATGGCGGGTATGAGTTGATTGCCGGGGAAAGACGACTTCGTGCAGCCAAGCGTATTGGGTTGGATGAAGTTCCGGTCATAGTGAAAGAAGCCACACCTGAAGACAGGCTCGAACTTGCGCTGATTGAAAATATTCAACGTCAGAACCTTAATCCCATTGAGGAAGCCATTGCCTATAAGCGTCTTGTCGATGAGTTTCATCTGACCCAGGATGAGGTAGCGCAAAAGGTCGGCAAGGAGAGATCTACGGTTGCCAATATCATGAGGCTGTTGCAATTACCTGAATACGCAAAAAATGATGTTGCCGATAATCGGCTCAGCATGGGTCACGCGAGGGTTATGCTTGGAATTGAAGATGAGAATCAGTTTCGGGAAATACGTGACACCATCATCGGGCAGGGGTTGTCTGTAAGACGCACGGAGGAAATTGTTGCCGGCCAAAAGAAAAGCCAGGGAGGGAAAGGCGTCGCGAAAAAACAGCCTGAAAAGGGGATACCGGTTTCGTATTGCAATACCCTTGCTGATGAGGTTGGGAGAATGTTGGGGACAAAAAGCAGAATTGTCCAGAAGGGAACAAGGGGTAAAATCGAAATTGAATATTACTCATTGGACGATCTGGAAAGAATACATAAATTGCTGACGACAGTACAGCCTGAGATGCAATGATTATGACAGGCAGAAAACAATTCGAAAAGCAAGTTTTGGTTCAACAGGTAACGTGCGTGCAGGACATTTGCAAAATGCTATTGCAATGCAGCGAAGTGAGTGGATCTGCTCAGCCTGGACAATTTGTCATGGTGAAAGCAGCAGGCGAAAAGAGTGATGATCCGTTGCTGCGCCGACCTTTTTCTATTCATCGCGTTGCAGGAGACACTTTAACACTTATTTTTAAAATAGTTGGTCGCGGTACCCATAATTTATCCAGGATGGCGAGTGGTGATGTTGCCGAGTTGATAGGCCCTTTGGGCAATGGATTCAAGATTCAGGAAAAAGCAGAATTTCATTATCTTGTCGGAGGAGGGATGGGTGTTGCGCCTCTCCTGTTTCTCGCGGAAACAATCCGGGCAAGAATGCCGGATGCCCATGTGGTTGCGCTGGTGGGAGCACGTACGGCGAGTGAATTGGATAATTTCAGGGGACTTTATGATGTTCCGGACATTGAAATCAAAGTTGCGACGGATGACGGAAGTGCTGGGCATCATGGTTTTGTCACCGAACTGCTTGAGCATGAAATAAAAGGAAAGAAAGGCATCCATGTCTATTGCTGTGGGCCACAAATGATGATGGAAAAGGTGGCACGGCAATGCCGCGTCCATGGGGTGAACTGCCAGGTTTCGCTGGAGGCCCATATGGCATGCGGAATTGGAGCTTGCCTGGGATGTGCCGTCAGTTGTGCAGGTGAAGAAAAAAAATATCTCCACGTTTGCAAAGATGGGCCTGTTTTTGAGGCAGGGCGGGTATGGCCATGATGAAACGTGATCTCGCGGTGGAACTGGGGGATTTGTCCCTGAAAAATCCGATTATGACGGCCTCCGGCACCTTTGGCTACGGGGCTGAATTCAAGGATTTTGTCGACCTGGATACACTTGGCGGGATTGTCGTCAAAGGTGTTTCCCTGCGTCCAAAACCAGGGAATCCTCCGCCACGGGTCGTTGAGACATCCTGCGGGATGTTGAATGCCATTGGCTTGGAAAACGGCGGGGTTGATTCTTTCATAGAAGAAAAAATCCCCTTTTTAGAGAAATTGAATTGCGCGGTTGTTGTGAACATTTTAGGTGATACCATTGAAGAGTACTGCCGGCTTGCAGAAAAATTGAGTATGCAGGAGGCTGTTGATGCCATTGAAGTCAATATTTCGTGTCCAAATGTAAAGCATGGAGGCGTTGCATTTGGCACTGATGCCAAAATGGTGCATGCCGTGACAAAACATGTTTGTCAATACAGTTCAAAACCTGTTTTCATCAAGCTTTCACCCAATGTAACGGATATTGTTTCCATGGCCATTGCCGCAGAGGAGGGAGGGGCTTCAGCGGTATCACTTATTAATACCCTGCTGGGCATGGCAATAGATGTGAAAACCAGAAAACCGAAACTTGCCAACGTGGTAGGTGGACTTTCTGGTCCTGCGATTAAACCGGTCGCGGTGAGAATGGTATGGCAGGTTGCAAAGCAGGTGAAAATTCCGGTAATTGGCATTGGTGGAATTGCGACAGTAGAAGACGTCATTGAATTTCTTCTTGCAGGGGCGACAGCAGTGCAGATAGGAACGGCAAATCTGGTAAATCCGTCCATTTCAGGAAGACTGGTTGATGGCCTGGAAAAGTATCTGACTGAAAATGAAATTGTATCGGTACGAGAGATTGTAAAAGGAATTGTCGTCTGAAATGAAGGTCTTTTTTCAGAGAATCCTTTTTTACCTGAAAGTCATAACGGATAAACGAACTCCTTGGATAGCGCGATCGCTCTTGCTTATGGCTGTTGCCTATCTCATTTTTCCGCAGGATTTTATTCCCGATATTTTCCCGATAGTTGGATTAGTCGACGACACTACTTTGGTGGCAATTCTTGTCTGGCTCAGCCTGCGTTTTGTCCCTGAAGATGTTTTAAGAGAACGAAGAAATGAATAATACCCGGCAAGAAGTTTTGCAGATAATTTATCACAAATTCGATGAATGGCTGCAGAAGGAAAAGTTTTTCTGTCATAAAGGTTGCTCTGCATGCTGCACCAATAATGTCATGGCCACAAAACTTGAGGCCGAAAGCATCATTGATCACATAGTAGGAGAGGGAAAAATTCCTTGGTTTGCAGAAAAATTAGAGCAGAGCGAAGGAGCTGGAATAATCACCAGGACCACCAATGGATTTGCGCGAATTTGCCTTGAAAAGGAAGAGGAGACGGATGATGCGGGGGAAGAGAGCTGGAGTCTGGGAAGTTGTCCCTTTCTCGAAGGAGATACCTGTGGAATATATCAGGTAAGACCATTTGCTTGTAGAAGTTTTGCGTCCCTCACTGATTGCCGAACGTACGGGACATCAACGCTTCCTGAAGGAATTGTGGCAGGAAACACCGTTTCGATGCAGGTGATTGAACACCTCGGCCAGGGTGAAATGTGGGGAAACATCATCGATCTTCTTCTTGCATTGTGTGGGGAAGATCAATATTCCGGCATTCTGAACCACCTGAAGAAAAAGGAGAGGATTAACGAGGCCAAGACGAAACTACTTCCGGCGGAAGCGATCCCGGGATTTTTGTTAATGCCTGATGAAGAAAAAGAGGTAGAAGCACTGCTGTGGACTATTTACAGCGAAAAAATAGGCCAAAAATCCGTTGGTGATTTTTTTTAACATGATGGGAACGTGATGCTCGGAAAGAAAATAGAACCGCAAATAAATTGGGGAAAAATTGACACAATTTTGCTCGACATGGATGGAACTTTGCTTGATCGTCATTTTGATGATTATTTCTGGGAGGAGCATGTTCCTGAAATCTATGCCCAGGAAAACAACATTAATTTTTGGCAGGCCCATGAAGAATTAATGCAGAAATACAAAAGCCGTGAAGGAACATTGGAATGGACGGACATAGATTACTGGTCCAAGGAATTGGGACTTGACATCGCACTGATGAAGTTGCGCCTCAATCATCTCATTCAAGTTCATCCCTATGTCATTGATTTTCTTAAATATTGCAGAAGTCTCACCAAAAAAATCTATCTGGTGACAAATGCCCACAGCAAGACGATTTCGATAAAGATGAAAAAAACGGAAATTGAAAATTATTTTGATAAAATCGTCTGTTCGGAAGAGGTTGGAATTGCCAAGGAGGAACCTGCATTCTGGGAGAAGTTGCATGAATTTATTGAATATGACAAAGAAAAGTCCCTTTTGGCCGATGACAACGAAAAGGTCCTGGCAAGTGCCGATAGGTATGGCGTGAAACATCTGATTTATGTGGCGAAATCGAGCAGCATGCGGCCTGTGACATATTCACGGAAGTATCCATCCATTATTTTCTTCAAGGAACTTTTTGAATAGGCGGGTGCTTTGCATAGAAAACAGAGGGCCACTGGATGAAAAGAAGGAACGAGCCGGAGTTGATGGATGAAGCAAGCCAGGTTGCGGCCTATGCGCTTGCTGATTTTGAGGAACCGAACAATCGCTTCCTGGAAATATTTCGATCCACGTTTCCAGAAAAACATATGCCGGGATCGATACTCGATCTCGGATGCGGACCGGGTGACATTCTCGCCAGATTTGCCGAATCGTACCCTGAGTGCAGCTGTCTTGGCGTTGATGGATCTGGGAAAATGCTTGATTTTGCAAGAAATTTCATCGCGCAACAAGGGCTTGATGAGAGGGTCGATTTTGTCATGGCGAAAATCCCGACAGATAAACTGCTTGATGATGCATATGATGTAATCCTGTCCAACAGCCTGCTGCACCATCTCTCTGACCCGGATGATTTATGGCGTTCGGTAAAACGTTATGGCCGCAAAGAGTGCCGGGTTCTGGTGGTGGATCTGCTGAGGCCTGAGACAGAAGATGAAGCCCAAAAAATTGTTCACCGTTATGCGGCAAATGAGCCGGACATATTACAGCATGATTTTTTTTATTCACTGCTGGCAGCCTATACATTGGACGAGGTGAAACAGCAGCTGGATAAGGCGGAGCTTCACCGACTGTCACTGGAGCAGATAAGCGACCGACACTGGGCGGTAAAGGGAAAACTTTAAGCGGGCAAGGGGATCAACTCTATCTCGCCCCAAACCCCGAGCCGGTCATCCTGCACGATTACGACCCCCGTCAATCCTGGCAATGTTTTGGCAATCTCTATGGCATGCTGGATATCGGTTTTTTTCTTTATTTCGTTGCCGAGTCTCGTTGCCGCAGCATCGGCTAACGGGGTTGACGGCGCTAAAACAGTAACCGAGTCGGCCTGTCCGAGACTGAGGGAGTGGCCGATGGTGCCTGAAGACGTGCAGACACCGAGGGGCGTCATGGAGGGCGATATATTGAGGCCTATTTTGTTGCTGAGCGGTGAAGTGCCGGCGTAAATAGAGACCGAGCTTGCTTGGGACCTGCTTAAAAAGATGTCACCACCATTTTCAATGATGATCTCTGTGCTGCAGCCGGATTGTAAAATGTCGCGTCCGACAAATTCGGCTATTGATCCGGCCACGGCAGCCATCGGACCGACCCCGGCAGCAGACGCTGCCTGGATCATTGCCTTGACGATGCGGCAGGCCGTGACATCCATCGGCAGAGGGGAAAGGGACCGGAGAAAAGCTGGATTCCTCGCGATATACCCTTCCAGTTGGGACCTGTAATGCATCACCAAGCGGGTTGCAATATCTTTAACGTCACAATCGGCAAGAATGAACAGATCTGTCTCGCAGATGGTTATGCGGCAAGGCGTCAAACCTTCAGATGCAACCGACTGTCGGTAGCTTCTTTCCTTGTAGGAAAGTGGATCAGGCCGTTTGCCTTTTTGGGTCGTTGTTTTCATGGTCGCCGAAGCTCACAATGGATGGAGGAATCAAGGCCTGAACTTCATGGTCGCGTATCCAAAAAAAAATGCACCATGATATTTACGGACCTCAAATAAAGTCAACTGATGTCATTATCAAATTTTTCACAGGAATTGCTAATACTTTTTACCCGGTTTCCTCAACCCGGCATGGCCAAAACAAGACTGATTCCGGTATTGGGGGAACACGGAGCGGCAGATTTGCAGCGGCGGATGGCAGCATTCATGTTCGAGCGCGCCCAAAAAATCAGGACAACAAAAGATGTTGCGGTTGAAGTGCATTATTGCGGCGGAGATGAGGGGGAGGTGCGTTCCTGGGTGCCGACCGCGTTTCAACTCAAGGTTCAGTGCAAAGGTGATTTGGGAAAAAGGCTTCATCACGCCACGAATACAGCCTTTGCCGAGGGCCGGGGGAAAATTGTTGTCATCGGATCGGATTGCCCTTCTCTCACTGAAGAAATTCTGGAAGATGCTTTTCAGAAATTGAATCATGCTGACGTTGTGATAGGGCCGGCACATGACGGCGGATATTACCTGATCGGGCTCAGGAAGTCGTCAGACTGCCTGTGGAAAAATATCTCCTGGGGGACGGAGAAGGTCCTCCGGCAAACGATTGGACAAGCGGAAGCATACGGTCTTTCGTTCCTTTTTCTTCCGCCATTGGCTGACATCGACAGGCCCGAAGATTTGACGGAATTAGTAAACTCGGCTAATTGTTCAGCTCTGGTGTCTGATGGATAAGGACGCAGAGAAGGGTGAAATTCCTGTTATTTCCATCATTATTCCCGTTTACAATGAAAGGGAAAGGCTTCCGGCGACGCTGGCGGCAATCGGCAACGATAAGCAACTTGAAATAATCGTAGTCGATGGTGGAAGCACGGATAATTCACCGGAAATAGCCAGGAAACGAGGCATTATGGTTATTGCTTCCGACTTGGGGAGGGCAAGGCAACTCAATAAAGGTGCGGAAGCGGCAAAAGGGGAGATACTCCTTTTTCTGCATGGAGACACGAAGTTGCCTGCCGGATTTATCGAACCAGTAGTGAATGCCATGAAACGGCAGAATTTTGTCGCAGGGGCATTTCAACTGGCGATCGAGTCGCGGCGGAGAAATGTTCAATGGATAGCCCGGCTGGCAAATCTTCGTTCCCGGTTTCTTCATCTTCCTTATGGGGATCAGGGGCTTTTTATGCGGGCAACGCTGTTTCGGGAGATCGGCGGATATCCTGATCTGCCGGTCATGGAAGATTTCAGTCTGGTGCGCAGCCTGCGGAAAAAAGGTAAAATTATCCTTCTGGAAGATGCGGTGATGACGTCCGCGCGCCGCTGGGAAAGTCTGGGTGTCTTTAAAACGACCTTTATTAATCAAATCATGATAGGCGGATTTTTACTTGGAGTCTCCCCACATCTGCTTGCCAACTTTTACCGGGGTTTCCAGAAAAGTTGAAATGGCGGGTTGACGGGGCAGAAGGTTGTTGCGCAGCTCCTGGTCCTTGATGAGGGCGAGGAGAATGCGGGAGCTTTTTTCAAGATAAGGATAGAAATAGGATTTGCTGAAAAAGGGATTTGCTCCGGAAATAAAAAGCGCCAATCCCATTATAAGCAGACAGGAGAGCAGATACGCTTTGGCGAGACCAAGCACTCCTCCCAGAAATTTGTCAAACCAGCCGAGGAGGGACAACGTTATGACCTGCTTGAGAAAGAAGCCAAGCAGAATGACGGCGCCGAAAGAGGCGGCAAAGAGAAGAAGGTAGGCCACAAAAAAACCGGCCTGTTGGTTGCTGATAAAAGGGGTGACAAAACTTGCCGATTCGCCGTAATAGCGGCCGGCAATGACAAATCCGATAATAAGGGCAGCGATGGAGGCGATCTGTCGGACGAGTCCCGTCCATATTCCCCTGGTGAGGAAAATGACGAGTAAAACGATGATAAGGGCATCTAAGAGTGACATGTTTTCCATCCGGTAAAAGAAAAGATTCAAGGTATATAACCATAAAGATGCTGGAGTCACAAAGAAAAAATAAAAGTGGCCTTATTTGCGATTTAACAAACAATATTAAAGGCGAGCTTGAATCCCTGCGTTCTTGCTCACGACAATTCGCCATCGTTTTGGTGAATCTTGACGTGTTGCGGAAACAGATTGAAGATGAAGGACCACAAATCACTGCATCGACTTTCCTTACCGACGTGGAAAAGGAGAAGTTTTTCTTGTTCCGCTATGACAAAAGAAAAGTGGAATGGCTTGGTGGGCGGATTGCCGCCAAATACGCTGTGCTGCAAATCATAGAAGCGAAGAGAACCGTTTTCACGCCCAGTGGTGATTTTCTCCAGCTGGAAATAGCCGCTGACCAGGCCGGTAAACCTTTCGTCACCGGGAGAGAGATAGTTTCCATTGACAAACAAGTACATTTGTCAATATCACACAGTGGACAATGGGCGGCTGCGATTGCCGCACCGGTTTCCTGCGGAATTGACATCCAGCTTGTCAACCCCACCATTGAAAGAGTGAAAGGACGATTCATCAACTCAGCGGAAAATGCGATGGTGGAAGCTTTACATGAAATTTACGGGAATCAAATAGCCCTGACAAGCGTATGGGCGGCCAAAGAGGCGGTCAAAAAAGCCTCGTGCGGGCAATCGCTGCCGGGATTTAACGAGATAGGGATCACTGCCCTGCAAAAGGACGGAAACGGATTTATTGTAACAGCGGTCGTGACCGGAAAAAAAGGGGAAAAAGAAAATGCGGTGATGGTCTGGCTGGAAATGCTTGAAGGAGGCGTTCTGGCCTTTACCTTGGCTGATGAGGATGAAAATGAAAAAAATCAGTGATTATATTGCCGGGATACCGCTTTTTAAAGGAATGAGCAGTGACCATTACGATGAACTGGCCATGATCGTTGTCGATCAGGAGATTCCGCGGGGGAAACTTATTTTTTCCGAAGGGGACCCCGGCAGCGGTTTTTTTGTCGTCGTCAGTGGGAAGATCAAGATTTTCAAGCTGTCCATGGACGGCAAGGAGCAGATTCTCCATATTCTGGGAGCGGGTGAACCTTTTGCCGAGGTGGCGGTTTTTACGGGTTCCCCCTATCCGGCAAATGCCATGGCGCTGGAAAAAAGCCGTCTCTTCTTTTTTCCCCGGAAGGCTTTTGTGGGATTAATCGGAGAATACCCTTCGCTTGCAATGAATATGCTGGCGACCCTTTCCTTCAGATTGAAGCAGTTTGCCCATATGATCGAAACTTTGTCACTGAAGGAGGTCCCTGGACGGCTGGCCGCCTATGTTCTGATGGCATGTGAAAAGGAGGAGTCCGATAAAGTCGAGCTGGCCATATCCAAAACCCAGCTGGCAAGTTTACTGGGAACGATTCCTGAGACATTGTCCCGTATTCTGACAAAGATGAGTAAACAGGGGATCATTGAGATTGATGGAGGCCAGATAACGATTCTGGACAGAGAAGAACTTGTTGCCTTGGCGGAAGGAGAGTCTCGTCTTGTTTGATTTCGCTGGGAAGCGGCAAACTCCGTTTTGACTGTCTCACAGCTCCAGCATAAATTCATATTCGAGTTTGCTTTTTGAAAAATGCTGCAAGGTGTTTTTCAAATCCTGCAGGGTTTCCACCGAAAAGTTAATTTCCCAGGCAATAACGTCCGGTCTTGTGGACAGGGCGATAACCTCGCTTATTTTCATGGAAATCGGGGCGACACTGAGGAGCATGAAAATTCTGTTCCGTGGAACGTTTTTATAAATCAAGAGGGATTGTGGTTTTTCCACCATGGTTTTTTTCAGATTCCAGCGCAGGGCAATAACATCTTCCCGCTGAATTTTAAGGGCATTCAGTTTCTGGCATTCCTTTTTGTGGACAGAGAGACCTCTTTCGCTTAACAGGCCGAGAAGACTTTTTTCAATCGGCAACGGTTGGCAGCATTGTGATAATTTGACGCATTCCGGATCAATGGTTTCAAGCTCAATGCTGTTTAATGCCCCGGTGGGAGGAAGAAGGGTCTGCCTTCCGGCATAAAGGCCGTTTTTGATTTCATAGACCAGCTCTTTCAGACGAAGATTTCCCTGGCCCATATCCTGGAAAAGTTCACGGAGATTTTCCTTGCCGAAATATTCCAGAATGTCGGCGGTTTCTTCACTGTCAAGGACGGAGAAGGGGACGCCGTATCGTTGCAGTTCCTGCTTTACCAGGGATTTGCCGATCTCTTGGGCCAGAGCCTCTCTTTTCAGTCGGAATAAACGGGCAAGCTCGGAACGGGCGCGGGGCGTTTGGCAACGCTGCAGGATTTCCGGATCAAATTTAACAGACCGTTCCTGGGTATTGATCTGGATTCTGTCTCCGTCTTTTAATACATGGTCCGCCTTCACCTTTTTTGCGCCAACCATTGCTGAATTACAGTGAAGTCCCACCTCTGTGTGCACCTTGAAGGCAAAATCAAGAACGATGCTCTGGCTGGGAAGACAGATGCAGTCGCCGTTCGGAGTGAACGTGTAGATTTCTTTTTTTCCGCTTGCGGCGATCATCTCCCGGTAGGACAGACTGTCGTCCGTTCCGAGGATGCCGAACATTTCCCGGATTTCCTGTTCAAAGTTCGTTGGTACGGTGCCGAGGGACAGCCATTCCCTGATAATGCCTTTCTTGGCATCATGCACCATTTGTAGTGTTCTGATTTTAAAGAGGTAATTTTGCCCTTTGATGTTGGCCCGGGCATGAAGGCTTTTATAACCGGTGGGCTTTGGATTGGCGATAAAGTCCCGTATCGTGCGGGGGATCGGCGGAAACTGCTGATTGACGAGACCAAGGGCGCGGTAGCAGGATTGCAGATCGTCAACCACAATAATGATTTCCAGCGGATTTTCAACATGCTTTGCCAACACATTGTCGGCAATATTGTAATACGACCAGAGTCCTTTGGCCTTCAGGCGGATATCGGCAGAGACCCAGGCCTGTTCAAACGCATCTTTTAACGCGTCCACCACCTTGTTTCCTTCATCCTGGGTCTCAAGTGCGCGGATATGGGCCAGAACTTTCTGACTCTGGCGGGGAAACTTGTAGGTCAATGCAAGCTCATAGAGTTCACGCTTCAGACCGAAAAGGCCCATGACTCCGGCCATGGGAGCATAGACATTCAGGGTTTCATCGGCGATTTTCTGGCGTTTGTGTTTCGGCATGGAAATCATGGTGCGCAGATTGTGAAGCCGGTCGGCCAGTTTAATCAACATGATTTCGACGCGGGATGCGGCGCCGGAAAATATCTTGCGATGGACTAATTTGTAAAAAGTCTGTCTGTCACCGGAGAAATGGCTGATTTTGGTGCAGCCGTCGACAATGGCTGCCACATGTTTGCCGAAAATGGAACTGATGATATCGGTGGTGACTTCCGGGACATCTTCAATGGTGTCGTGCAGCATGGCCGCAGCCAGGGTGGCCGGATCCTTGACGCCAAGCTCGTCTGCCAGAATAAGCGCCACCTGGCAGGGGTGGCTGACATAGGCTTCACCGGATTTTCTTTTCTGGTTCTGGTGCGCATCAACGGAAAAGGAGAGCGCTTTCCAGAAAAGGGCCGCCTTGCCTTCCTGGCCGCCGATTATTTTTTCCATTTTCCGGCAATAGGCAGCTATGTCAAATTTGTTGCTGTGCATAGAAAAGATTTCAGATTTGCCGGCTAAAGTGGTAAAGTTTTGTGAGTGATTTTGTAACCGCTTCTTATTATTAAAATAATATCACAAAAAAGAAAAGCGGGAAAACGGATATTTTGGAGAGAACATGGCGCCGAGAAGAACCGCAGGGAAAAAATCCGGCTTTAAGTTGAATCGGAAAAGCAGACAGGGCAGGAAAACAAAGCCGTTTTCCCGCAGGTATGAGCCGGTTCGTGAGGATCGGAAAGGAAAAGTCCGCGACGTTGTGGAGGATGGCATCGTCGGTGTTTTGCATTCCCTTGGGGAGAGGGCCGATATCAAGGATATTATGAACGCCCTGGCGGAAACCCGGGGGCAGCGAAAGGAGATTGAAGCTGTTCTTGAGGATCTTTGTATCCGGCAGCTTGTCAGGAAGGTGGGGAAAAAGCAATATCAACTTGATTCCCATCATTTCGTGGAGACGACACTTTCCGTCCACCCCCGCGGTTTTGCCTTTGCCGCCCCGGTTAATACATCCATATCCGTGTCAGGGACTAAGGATATTTTTATTCCGCCCCGGGATCTGGGAACCGCTCTGCACGGAGACCGCGTACTTGTTCAGGTCACCGGCGGCAGGGGGGACCGCTTTGAGGGACGGATTGTCACGGTGCTGGATCGGGCGGCAAAACAGATTGTCGGTGTTTATAGCGTCCGAGGGTCCAGAGGCTATGTGACCCCGGAGGACGAGCGCTACCCGTTTACGATCACCATTGATCAGGAAAAATCGGGCGGGGCTGAAAACGGAGACGCCGTGCTTGTAGAAATCAGTGAATTCGGTTCAGACGGCAGTCCGGCCAGCGGCACCATTATCGAGATTCTGGGGGATCCGGATTCAACCAGGGTGCAGATGGAGATGGTCATTCGCAAATTTGATCTCCCCCATATTTTTCAGGAGAAAAGCATTGCCGATGCGGAGGGATTTCCCGACCGGGTGGAAGTGAGCTCGGATCGCACTGATCTGCGCGATATCTTACACGTCACCATAGATGGCGAGACGGCCCGTGATTTTGATGACGCCGTTTCGGTTCAGAAAACGAAAAAAGGGTATCGCCTCTATGTTTCCATTGCCGATGTCAGTCACTATGTCAGGCCGGGGGCGCCCCTTGATCAGGATGCCTGGGACCGCGGCACCAGTGTTTATTTTCCCACCGGTGTCGTACCTATGCTCCCGGAAAGACTGTCAAATAATCTCTGCAGCCTGAACCCGAATGTGGATCGCTATGCCTTTACCGCGATCCTTGATTTTGACCGGAACGGCAAACGACTGGCGACCCGTTTCGTCAAAAGTGTCATCTGCAGCCAATACCGGCTGACCTATACCCTGGTCCGTCAGATTCTCGTGGATAAGGACGCTGCGGTCCGGGAAGAGTACAAGCCTTTGCTGACACCCCTGAAATGGATGGCCGAGCTCGGCCTGGAACTGGAGAACCAGAGGATTGCCCGGGGCAGCATGGGGTTTGAAATTCCGGAACCGTTTGTCGAGATCGGCAGCGATGATACGATTTCCGCAATCACCTTGCGGGAGAGGAATCTGGCCCACAAAATTATTGAGGAGTTCATGCTTGCGGCAAACGAGGCAGTGGCGGAGACATTCGCCAATCGTCATTTTGCCGCCATTTACCGGATTCATCAAAGTCCTGATCCGCTGAAGGTTGCCGAGTTCGCAGAATTCATGCAATCCATGGGATACGAGGTGGGCCGGGATAACTATGATTCAAAATGGTTTAACAGGCTTATTGCGCAAACCAGGGGGACGATTCGCGAATACCTTGTCAGCAATCTGATTTTGCGGGTCATGCAGCAGGCGCGCTACTCGCCGGAAAACATCGGCCATTTTGGATTGTCCGCTTCCTTTTATACCCATTTTACCTCCCCCATCCGCCGCTATCCTGATCTGATGGTTCATCGGGCCTTGAAGCAACTTCTCTGGCCGGATGAAAAGCAGCCGCGCCCTCCGGTCAATCTCGATGAGGCTGGTGAGTTTCTGTCAAAAAGAGAACGGGTGGCGGTTGATGCGGAACGGGAGATGCTCGACCGGCTGAAGGTGCGGTATATGGAAAACAAGGTTGGAGAGAGCTTTGCCGCCATTGTATCCGGCATAACCTCCTTTGGCCTCTTTGTCGAATTGACCGAAACCATGATCAGCGGCGGGGTGGCGATTGCAGATTTGCCACAGGATACGTATGAATTTCATGAAAAGCGCCATATGCTGGTGGGGATGAGGACAGGAAAATCCATTCAGGTGGGGGATGAGATCACCGTCCGGCTCGTCAGCGTCGATAAAAGGGCCAGGCGGATCAATTTCGTCATTGATGACAACCGGGCGGAAACCCCGCAGGTCTGAGCACCATCAATGCACGTTGTACGAGAAAAGATGTCACCTGATTCAACAGAGCCATCAGCCGGGATTGATTTTCGCAGGGCTTTATTGTCACATGCCGCCATTGTCCTTGTCGGGACCAATTATCCGGAAAACATCGGGGCTGCAGCCCGGGTGGCCTGCAACATGGGCATCAGCCGGATTATTCTGGTGCGGGATGAAATGCCGGACCAGGAAAGAATGCGGAAAATGGCCACCCATCATGCCGGCCATCTTATCGATTCTCTGCAGATTTTTGACCGCCTTGACGAGGCGCTCTCCTCCTTTGGTTGGGTGGTCGGCACCAGTGCAAGAACGGGCCGGCAACGTCATTCCCAGGCCGGTCCAAGAAAGGTCATGGCTGATCTGGTGCCAAAGCTTGAAAACAACCGGGTGGCGCTGGTTTTCGGGCCGGAAGACCGGGGGTTGACCAATGAAGATCTGAAATTCTGCAATATTGTCACAACGATTCCCACGGCGGATTTTGCCTCCCTGAATCTGGCACAGGCCGTTGCCCTTCTTTCCTATGAGCTTTACAGCGGCGTTCTCCAGTTTCAGAGTGACCATAAATCCTCTCCAGCCAAACTGGCCATGAACCGGGAAATGGAGAACATGTACTCGCTTGTTGAAGAGGCGCTGCGGACGATGAATTTTCTAAAAGATTCAGATTATTCCTACTGGATGCACAATATCCGGCATTTCCTTGGCAGGATCGGGCTGCGGGCTCGGGACGTGAGGTTTGTCAGCGGCTTTTGCCGGCAGGTGGCTGCTTTTGCCGAAAAAAACCGGAAGAGAGAAGAATGACGGACGAGGTGCGGGAAAATTTACGTAGAAGGATCCTTTCCCTGCGGAAGAACCTTGACCTTCCGGTCAGAAAGGAAAAAAGCAGGATGATTCATGAAAAACTGCTGACCATGGATGTTGTCCGTCGGTCTGGGATGATCATGATCTATGTCAATTTCCGCAGTGAAGTTGAAACCTTTCCTTTGTTTGAAATTCTGCGGCAGCAAAAAATTGCCGTCTGTGCGCCTTTGACACTGATCCGCGAGCGGCGGTTGGCAGCCTATCTGATCACTGACCCGCTGCGGGATTTGCAGCCGGGCTACTGCGGGATTCCCGAACCTGACCCGGCGCGGCTTCATCCTGTTGATCCGGCTGCGATTGATGTCGTGATTGTGCCTGGTTCTGTTTTTGATGTCCGGGGCGGCAGGCTTGGCTATGGAGGAGGGTATTACGACCGGTTTCTGGCGGACGAAGCATTTGGAGCAACCCGCATCGGTCTTGCCTATGAAGCGCAGGTAGTTGATGCGTTGCCGCTTTTGCCCCATGACCAGCAGATGCATTACCTTGTCACGGAAAATGAAATTAGAAAAACAGACTGATAACGAGGAGACCATGCGAAAAACAGCGATCATGAAAGACGATCTTTTTTTGGAGCATCAACCCGGCAATGATCATGTGGAATCGCCTGAGCGGTTGCGCGTCATTTATGAACAGCTGGAAAAGCCTGAAATCAAGGAAAATTTTCTTTTCCCGGAATTCGGGGCCGCAGATCATGACATCATAGGGCTTAACCACACGGCAGCCCATATTGCCAGGGTGTCGGCAACCTCTGGCAAAAGATTTGACATGCTCGACCCGGATACAACCACCTCACCCAGGTCCTATGATGCGGCATGTCTTGCAGTGGGCGCTGTGGTTGAAGGAACACGGCTGGTCGCGACAGGTGAGGTTGACAACTGTTTTGCCCTGGTGCGTCCGCCGGGACATCATGCGGAAAAAGAATACGGCAAAGGCTTCTGCCTTTTTAATAATGTCGCGGTTGCCGCCAAATATGCCATCCGGAATTTGCAGATGAAAAGGGTATTGATTGTTGACTGGGACCTGCATCACGGGAATGGCACCCAGCACAGCTTTTACAAAACAGATGAGGTTCTTTATTTTTCGACCCATCAGTATCCCTTTTATCCGGGAACAGGTTCATTGATGGAAACGGGTGAAGGGAAGGGGGATGGATTTACCGTCAATGTGCCTTTGCCCGGCGGACAGGGAGACGAGGAATTTGCCCATGTTTTCAATGGATTGCTCCTACCCTTGGCCCGGGCGTATCAGCCGGAAATGATCCTTGTATCAGCCGGATTTGATATTTACATGGCCGATCCCCTTGGCACAATGAATGTCACGGTTGACGGTTTTGCCTATATGACCCGCGTTCTGCTTCATTTGGCGGATGAAGTCTGCCGGGGGCGACTGCTTCTCACTTTGGAAGGCGGGTACAATGTTGCCGGACAACGGGATGGAGTGCTTGCCGTTCTCGCGGAAATGGTGGGCAAGCAATTTCTATCAGAGGAAAAGTTCCACAGGTTGAGCCGGACCGCAGTTCCTGTGCCATCACTGGCAAATGCACAAAAAATTGCAAAAAACTTTTGGAACCTGTAGAGTAGCGGGTGTTACGTAGTGTTTTTTCTCGGCCTGTTTGTATACATTATCGACTTGCAAAAAGTTGAAGGGGAATTTTTTTGGCGTTATCGTCGCGGCTCCATAATTCATCACTGATCAAGACCAAAATACTCATGGCTGATGATGATCCATTGGTCAGGGATGCAGTGGTGAAAATTCTTGAGCTCTTCGGCTATAATGTTTTTGCTGTAGCCGATGGCCGTGCTGCGCTTGACGCGGTAACGGATGACATAGACGCCATTCTCTTGGATATCAACATGCCGGGCATGAACGGATTTGAAACTATCCAGGCATTGAATAAACGAAAACTTGATATCCCCGTGCTTTTTCTGACCGGTGCAGGATCCATGGAGTATGCGGTAAAGGCGATTAACCTCGGCGCCTATGACTTTATCCCCAAACCAATTGAGGATCTTGACCTGTTTGATGTCAAAATCCGCCGGGCTGTTGAAAAGCGCATGTTTCTCCGCCGGGAGAAAACGTATAAGCAGAGTCTGGAAAGTGAAGTCAAAAAGAAAACAAAGGAATTGGCGGAAAAGAACCTGCTGCTCAAAAAATACAGTCACCATCTGGAAATTTCTTCGGTTAACACCATTATTACCCTCAACACAGCCCTTGAGGAGAAAGACCAATACACGGCTGGACATACCAAGCGGGTAACAGAGTATTCGAAGTTGATCGGCAGTGCCATGAATCTTCCCAAGGGGGAAATTGATGTGTTGAACCGAGCTTGCCAGCTGCATGATATTGGCAAACTTGTCATTGATGTCAGCTGCATCCAGAAACCGGGCCCGTTGACCGACGAGGAGTGGCTGTTGGTCAAGAAACATCCGGAAATCGGGGAAAACATTATCAAACCCCTGAACTTTCTCGAACGGGAAGGTGAAATTGTCCGGCATCATCATGAGCGTCTTGATGGCAGAGGGTACCCGGATGGACTGCGAGGCGATGAGATCAATTTGTTGACAAAGATTGTCACAGTGGCGGACAGTTTTGACGCCATGACCTCAAAGCGCAGTTACAAGGTCAACATGAACATGGCCGAAGGGGTCAGGGAGCTGCGGGACCATTCCCGGAGTCAGTTTGATCCCCTGGTGGTGGAGGCGTTCTCCGACATCCTTTCTCAAAAAAAATCTGATTTGATTATGAAATAAGAATATGAATATTTCCAAGGAAGAAGTTGCCAAAGTGGCCCATCTGGCCCGGCTTGATCTCTCGGAACAGGAGGTTGAAACAATAACCGGTCAGCTCGACAAGATACTTGGCTATGTTGCCAAACTCAATGAAATCGACACAACGGATGTGAAGCCGACAACCCATGCCCTGGCTGTTCACAATGCCTTTCGGGAGGATGTTGTGCACCCCTCTCTGCCCCAACAGGAGGCGTTGGCCAACGGGCCGCGCCAGAACGGAGAGGCCTTTGTTGTGCCCAGAGTCATTTGAGAAAAGATAATTCCGGTTTGTAGAAATATATCTGGAAACACAGTGTGCCGCTGGTTTCCAGATTTTGATTTTTGACGGAGGGGAAAGCCTCTGTCGTCAGTTGAGGAACATATGGATTTACATGCTTTGACCATACATGAGTTGCGTGAACGTTATTCCCGGAAGGAAACATCACCCCTTCTTGCGGTACAGGCGGTCTTTGACCGCATTGAACAGGTGGATGGGAGGGTTGGCGCCTTTATCACCTTGAATCAGGAAAAGGCCCTGCAACAGGCTGACGAGGCCGGCAAAAAGCTTGCCAGGGGGGAAGGCGGCCCACTGTGCGGTATTCCTCTTTCCATCAAGGATGTCATCTGCACAAAGGGGTTACGCACCACAGCCGGGTCAAAAATTCTCGAGACATTTATTCCCCCCTATAATGCTACGGTTATCAATAAACTGGAAGAGGCCGGGGCAATTATTGTCGGCAAGGTTTCCATGGATGAATTTGCCATGGGATCGGCCAATGAAAATTGTGCCTACGGAGTGCCGAAAAATCCCTGGAAGCCTGATTTTATCTGCGGTGGTTCCAGCGGCGGTTCCGCCGCTTCTGTTGCCGCCGACGAGTGTATTGCCTCCCTCGGCTCGGACACGGGCGGCTCCATCCGTCAGCCTGCATCCCATTGCGGAGTGGTCGGCTTAAAGCCCACTTATGGCCGGGTTTCCCGTTTTGGACTGCTTGCCTACGCCTCTTCCCTTGATCAGATCGGTCCGATTACCAAGGATGTCCGGGATTGCGCTCTGATGCTGAATGCAATCAGCGGCTACGATGGCAGTGACTCCACCTCGGTTCGTCAGCCCGTGCCGGATTACTGCGTCGCCCTTCAGGATGGCCTGCAGGGAATGACAATCGGTATCCCGAAGGAATATTTCGGCGAGGGGCTTGATCCCGAGGTGGAACAGGCGGTAAGAAACGGTATTGCCGAACTGCAGGATGCCGGGGCGAAAATTGTCGATGTCTCCCTTCCCCATACCGAATATGGGGTTGCGGCCTATTATATCATTGCTCCCGCTGAAGCAAGTTCCAATCTGGCCCGGTATGACGGCGTCAGGTACGGCATCCGCGACATGGAGGCTGACTTGATGATAGAGATGTACAAGAAAACCCGCTCCCGGGGTTTTGGTGATGAAGTGAAGCGACGGATTATCATGGGAACCTATGCTCTTTCCTCCGGCTATTACGACGCCTATTACAAAAAGGCCTCCCAGGTCCGCACCCTGATCGTCGAGGACTACAGAAAGGCCTTCTCCCTCTGCGATGTCCTGGTGTCGCCCGTGACACCCACTCCGGCCTGGAAAATCGGGGAGAAAAGCCATGATCCTCTCAGCATATATCTTTCCGATGTCCTGACTATTCCGACCAACCTGGCCGGAATTCCCGGTCTTTCCGTGCCCTGCGGCATGAGTCAGGCGGGATTGCCCATCGGCTTGCAGATGCAGGGATCTCATTTTGCCGAGGAAAAACTCCTTCACGCGGCTTACAATCTGGAAAAACGGCTTGATCTTGTCGGCAGGAAACCGACTCTGTAATATTTCATCAACATGCGGCGCTAATGAAATGAAACTTTCAGTCAATAAAAATATTGAAACACTGGTTCCTTACCCTCCAGGCAAGCCCCTGAAGGAACTGGAACGAGAATACGGCATTACCGGCTCCATTAAAATGGCCTCCAATGAAAATTCCCTGGGACCCTCTCCCAAGGCGCTGGAGGCCATTCGGCAAAATCTCGGGAACCTGCACCGGTATCCGGACGGAAGCTGCTACTATCTTGCCAGGGCCCTTGCCGAAAAACTCCAGGTATTGCCGGCTGAGCTGGTTTTCGGCAATGGTTCAAATGAGGTGATTGAGCTTCTGGTTGGCGCCTTTGTTTCGGCAGGAAACGAGGTCATAACAAGCCATCCGTCATTTCTGGTTTACCAGACCATGGTTCAGGCGAGAAGCGGGGTCAATATCGTGCTGCCGCTCAAGAATATGGCCCATGATCTTGACACCATTGCGGGCAAGGTTACCGCAAAGACCAGGCTGATTTTTCTCGATAACCCCAACAATCCCACCGGTTCTGTCTTTCGCCGTGATGCGTTTGAGGAATTTCTTGGAAAAATCCCGGAAACGGTGATTGTCGTGCTTGATGAGGCGTATGTGGATTTCGTCGATGAGTCTGTCCGGCTTGATGTCCGCCATTATATCCATAATCATGTGCCGGTGGTTGGACTGCGCACCTTTTCCAAGGCATACGGGCTTGCCGGCCTGCGGGTCGGCTATGGTATTATGGACGCTCGAATCGCCGACTATCTGCATCGGGTCAGGCAACCCTTTAACGTCAATGAACTGGCCCAGGTTGCGGCGCTTGCCTGCCTTGAGGATGACGATCACTACCGGAAAACACTGACCATGACCCATGAAGGCATCACCTGGCTCTCTGATGAGATTGGAAAACTCGGTTGTCGGGTCTTCCCAACCCAGACTAATTTTTTCCTGGTGGATGTTGGGGCTGACTGCAAGGGGCTGTATGAAAAGATGCTGCGCAAGGGGGTTATCGTCCGCCCCATGAGTGCTTACGGCTATCCGAATTTTATCCGCATCACCGTCGGCACCAGGGAAGAAAATGAGCGGTTGGTGAAAAGTATGGCACAATCATTACAGGAGTAACGAGTGACCATTCAGGACATTATTACCATAGACGGCCCGTCCGGATGCGGAAAGAGCACCATCAGCCGTCTCATTGCGGCAAGGCTGGGCTATACCTATCTCGACACCGGAGCAATGTATCGCGCGGTGGGTTATAAAGCGCTCAAAACAGGAATCAGCCTTGACGATGAACAGGCGCTGGGTGAATTACTCGACAACATGGAGCTTCAACTCGCGCCCGGTGATGGAGACACCCGGGTCTTTCTCGATGGAAAAGATATCAGTCTTGTCATCCGCACGGCGGAGATGGGCCCGGTTGCCTCCACGGTGTCGGCCCAGCCTGTGGTGCGCCAGCGATTAACCGAGATGCAGCGACGTATGGGAGAAAAGGGCCGTGTGGTTGTGGAAGGGCGTGATACCGGCACCGTGGTCTTTCCATCTGCCCGGTATAAATTTTTTCTTGATGCTGCTCCCCAGGAACGGGCCCGGCGCCGTTCTGAACAGTTGCGCGAAAAGGGAATGCCGGCGGATGAAGAACAGATTCTTGCCCAGATCATGAAAAGAGATGAGGACGACAGCAGTCGCAGTCTCGCCCCTTTGAAAGCCGCCGAGGATGCCTTTATTATCGACACATCGGCTCTTTCCGTCGAGGAGGTGGTTTCTCGTATGCTGGAAAAAGTTGAAAAATAGTCTGAAAAAGTCCAGAATAATTTGTAACTGTTGCGCGAATTGAGTGATTCTCCTTCAATTTCAATGAAGTGTGGCCACATGGCGAAATCTCGAGTTTTGAAGCGTCATCATCTTATCTATTACCTGGAAGTCTTTGACCTTGAAAGCGACGTACTTTTAGGTCATCTTGTCGATATAACCACTCGCGGCATTAAGCTGGTCAGTAAAGAGAGCATCCCGCTCAATACTACCTTTGTTCTCAAATTAATGTTGCCGGAAGGCTATTTTCAGGAAAAGGAAATCCATTTTGAAGGGAAAAGCCTCTGGACCTCCAATGATGTAAATCCGGATTTCTTTGATACCGGTTTCGAGGTGACAAGTCTGTCTCTGGAAGAAAGGAAAATCATGCGAAAACTGATTGAGCAGATCGGCTTTAAAGGTTGATTCATCGGCAGGCCCCAATTGCCTCTTTTCGTCCCTCTTTGTAGTCAATCCCACCGTTTATCCTCATTTTCCCAGCCTGAAGAGACTTTCTGTAGCAACGTTATTTATTCGATGATTATTGACAAAAAGTCCGCTATCATCTGTAATAGGAAATAACTATGGAAGTTTTTGTGTCATTGTAAATTATTCGGGAGTTATTGCATGGACATCCATCAGCTACGTATTTTTGTTTCTGTTTATCGAAACAGGAGCTTCTCAAAGGCTTCAGAGCAACTTTATATCAGTCAACCGACAATCAGTGAACATATAAAAAATCTTGAGAGGTCGCTGGGTTGCCTTCTTTTTGACCGGCTTGGAAGAAAAATCGAGCCGACAAGTGAGGCGGACCTGATCTTTCCCAAGGCCCTGCAGCTTATTGAGGATTTGGAAAAAATCAATGAAATCGTGGCAAAAAGCGTTGATCGGGTCAAAGGGAAACTGGTGCTCGGCGCGAGTACTATTCCCGGCAATTACATGCTTCCTGTCCTTGCCGCAAAATTTCGGGAAAATTACCCGGATGTTTCTTTTGAGATAGTTGTTGCCGACACCAAGAAAATAACCGACATGCTTGTTAATCATGATTTCTTTATGGGAATTGTCGGCGCTGACATGGAGCCCAAGGTTCTGCAATATGATCCATTTCTGGAGGACGAACTGGTTTTTGCCGGTGTGCCGAAATTCTTTCAAAACAAAACCGCAAAGAGTCTGAAAATCTATGAAGTTCCGTTTCTTTTGCGTGAGGAGGGATCAGGAACCCGGAAAGTCATGGAAGAGTTTTTGCAAGATATGGAAATCAATCTCAAGAAAATGAATGTGGTGGCGGTTCTCGGCTCCACCGACTCTATAAAACAGTCAATAAAAGCCGGGTTGGGAACGTCAATTCTTTCACGAAGGGCCATTGCCGATGAGTTGGCCAATGGTTCCCTGATCGAGATGAATCTTGGCACAAAGATGAAGCGGGAATTTTATATCGCCACCCACAAAAAAAGAACCCTGCCCGGTCAATATAAGGCCTTCCACGATTTTCTTGTTCAGCAGACAAATCATGCGACGGGATGATGAGTTTTTTGTTGAAGAAAAGAGGGATGAATTTCCCGTCGCATGAGTGAAGTGTTTCGCAAAATACGGAAAGGAAATTTCAGAGGAATCTCCTTGCCTGCCGCAAGCCCGAGGTCGCAGACCAGAATCTGTTTTCAGAAAAAGGAAGCAGAACCCGGTTCAGACAATCTTGGGAATTGACCAGTCATTGTGTTCAAATTCCTTATGATCGGGCTTGGGCGGTTTGGCTTCGGCCATCCTCTGCTTGAGCCATTTCAGCACCTTGTCAAATTCCGTCGCCATTTCGGCCAGCGCCAGGCCGCGGTGGCTGATCTTGTTTTTCTCCTCCATGGAGGCCTCGGCAAAGGTTTTGGCAAATGGTGGAAAATAAAAAACAGGGTCATAGCCGAAGCCGCCGTTGCCGCGTGGTGATGAAAGGATTTCTCCTTCGCAGCTTCCCTCGTAGGTGAGCGCCGGCCCGGTGGGGACGGCGATGGAAATGACACAATGAAAGGCGGCCTTGCGGTTGGAGTGTCCGTCGAGTTCGCTCAGCAGCTTTTTGATATTGTCCTCATCGGTGGACTTTTCTCCGGCGTAGCGGGCGGAATGAACGCCGGGAGCACCGCCAAGGGCCTCTACAACCAGTCCGGAGTCGTCGGCAATTGCCGGTATGCCCAGCACCTTAGCGGTAAATGATGCTTTTTTGTAGGCATTGTCGTCAAATGTGTTGCCATCCTCAATCACCTCGGGAATGGGACCGAAATCATCCAAACATTTCAAGTCTACCGAAAAATCCTTCAAAAGTTTCTGGAATTCCTTCAATTTTCCCCGGTTACGCGTCGCAAGAACTATGGTCAATTTGTGGGTATCGTTCATGATTCACTCCTGAAAAAGTATGAGAAAAGACAAGCGCTGTCATTTATTAGCGAAAGTGCCAATATGACAATTGTTGGCCGGAGATGTCACGCTTTTTTTGTATGAAGAGGTAAATCAGGATATTCCAAAACAACCGGCCTCCTGCTGGGAAACAGCAGGAGGCCGGAGAAGAAGGAAAATACAATTGTGCTGCTATCTGTTCGTTTCCTGTTCAGCAGAGCTCTTCATAGACTTTACCGACGAGTTCGGCAGATGGAGTCAGGGTTTTTTCTCCTTCTTTCCAGTTGGCGGGGCAGGCCTGTTCCGGATGGGCTGCTACATGAATGCTTGCTTTTAATTTGCGGAGCGTTTCAGCGGCACTTCGGCCGACATTATAAAAATTAACCTCGGAAGCCACCACAAAACCTTGGGGATTGATGATAAATGTGCCTCTCAGGGCAAGCCCTGTCCCCCGATCGTAAACGCCGAACATCTTGGATATTTTGCCTGTTGGATCAGCGCCCATGGGATATTTTGCGTTGGCAAGTGACTTTTCTTCCCGTTTCCAGGCAAGATGGGTAAATTGTGTGTCAGTGCTGATGGTGATCACTTCCGCACCAGCCTTTTTAAAATCCTCATATTTGTCCGCAAAATCAGCGAGTTCTGTTGAACAGACAAATGTAAAATCTGCCGGATAAAAGACAAGAACAACCCATTTGCCGGAATTTTTCAGCTCATCCAGTGAAATTTTACCAAAACCGAATTCAGTGGGAAGATAGGTATCCAGGTTGAAATTTTCAGCTTGCTCACCTACTGTGACGGGTTTAACGCATCCATGTCCCATGGTTTATTCTCCTTAAATATTGATGAGTTAGTGGAAATCTGCATTTCAGTAAAATTTTATTCGGGGTCAACACCCTCGAAACAATCAGGTATTTATGGTATTGATAATTGTTATTGTTTAATTAGTAAAGAAAAATTTCTCTTTTTCTTTCTGTTTCTTGACAGTTGTCCGATTGCCGACTTAAATGGTCTTTATGAAAAGAAAAAAAACGAAAATTATTCTGACGGGTTACAGGGCCACCGGGAAGTCAAGCGTTGGGAAAATGATTGCGGAACGTTTATCCTATGCTTTTCTTGATATGGATAAGGAAATTGAGGAACAGCAGGGGCTGACGATTGCTCGTATGGTGTCTGAACGGGGCTGGGATTTTTTCCGTGGATTGGAGCGCGATTATCTGGAAACGCTGCTTGACAGGGAAAATCTGGTTGTCGCGCCCGGCGGCGGGGCTATTCTCCATCAGAATGTATGGCGTCGGTTGATGGATTCAAGTCTTGTTTTCTGGTTGCAGGCCGAGGTGCGTACAATAGCGGAAAGACTGACAGGTGACGCAATCTCGGCCGACCAGAGGCCTTCTCTCACCGGAGATGATATGATAGTGGAAATAGAAAAAGTCTTGCAAGAGCGTGAAGAGCTTTATCGAACGGGGTCTCATCTGGTCGTCAACGCTGAGAAAGACCCTGAACAGGTGGCTGGGGAAATTATCGCTTTCTGGCAAAGAAGCAACCAGGAGGGGAAATAATACCCCCTGACGCAGCAATTAATGATGAGAATGAAAATTGAAACAGGGAAAGGGGAAAAGGAGAGGCCATGGCGGGAAACACGTTTGGACAGGTTTTCAGAGTTACCACCTGGGGGGAATCCCATGGAAAGGCAATTGGAGCTACCATAGACGGATGTCCGCCCGGTATTCCGTTAAGCAGTGAAGATATTCAGGCGGATTTGGACAGACGGCGCCCTGGAACCGGAGGGGCGGCGAGTCCCAGAAAAGAACCGGACAAAGTTGAGATCCTTTCCGGTATTTTTGACGGCTGTACCACTGGAACACCATTGACTCTGGTTATTTACAACCAGGATGCCCACAGCAAATCGTATGATCATCTCAAGGATATTTTCCGGCCGGGCCATGGAGATTATTCCTACCTGATGAAATACGGTATCCGTGACCACCGGGGAGGCGGCCGTTCTTCGGCCAGGGAAACGGCGGCACGGGTTGCAGCCGGGGCGGTGGCGCGAAAACTGTTGGCCTTCCATGATATCCAGGTGGTTGCCTACACCATGTCGCTGGGGGGAATTGATGCGGAAAATATCGATTTCTCAGCAGTCGGACAGAACAGGCTGTTTTGTCCGGATAATGACGCGGCCGCCCGAATGGAGGAGAGAATAAAACAGGTCAAGCAGGAAGGTGACTCCCTGGGCGGCATTGTTGAAATAGTCGCCACCGGATGCCCACCGGGACTCGGCGAGCCTGTTTTCAACAAACTTGACGCCGATCTTGCCGGTGCGCTCATGTCAATCGGTGCGGTCAAGGGGGTGGAAATCGGTGCTGGCTTTGCGGCAGCACGGATGACCGGTTCTCAGAACAATGACCAGTTGACCCCTGACGGCTTCAATTCAAATAATTCTGGCGGCATTCTTGCCGGTATATCCAATGGGGATCCCATCGTCGCCCGGGTGGCGGTAAAACCGATTCCGTCCATTGCCAAACCGCAATGGACAGTGAATCTGGAAAATGAACCGGTTGAAATAAAAATAGGCGGCCGACATGATATTTCTGCTATTCCGCGCATTATTCCGGTTTGCGAGGCAATGGTATGCCTCACCCTGGCCGATCATCTGCTGCGTCTGCAAACCCTTGAATGGACACCGGAGCATTATGAATTGGAAGAAGAATGATCCTCCCCTTTACTTTGGGGCAGCCGGTTGATCGAGATTACGGCAATGCGCATCCTGATATTGAATTTTTCGGGGATAAACACATGGTTACGCAGAAAAAAATAAAGAAAATTGATGATATATGGATTGTGACCAGAGAGTATGACGGTCTGGCCGGGGCTGGAGGCGTAAAAGACGTTTGCCGTCAGCTTGCCGAATCCCTTGTCAAGAGGGCGGATGTTTCAGTCATGCTGCCCTTGTATGGGTTCATAAGCCCTGGTGTGCTGGGCTTCAAACCTGCCGAATCACTGCAGGTTGACATGAATTACGTCGGCGTTGAAAGACGGGAAGATGTCCGCATCTGGAAAAAGGAAAAAAAAGAAGGGAAACGGACTCTGACCCTTTATCTGGTGGAAGCGGATCGCTACCGGGACAAGCGGGCAGTTTATACCTATACCGCAGACGATGAAGTTGATGATCCCCTTCACTTGCAGGGTTCAGGCCATTATGACTATTTTGCCATGAATATCCTTCTGCAGAAGGCGGCCCTGAATTTCATGCTCTACAAGGGCAAGAGGCCGGACATTGTTCATTGCCATGACGGGCATGCGGCCTTGCTGCCTGTCATGGCCCGCGAACGGGACGGGTTCCGTCAGTTTTTTCGCAAAACAGGCTTTGTTGTCACCATTCATAACGCGGGGATCGGTTATCATCAGGAGGTGGATGATCTGCCCTATGCCAAAGCGATTACCGGACTGCCGTCCCGCATTATCGGCAAAAATCTGCTGGGCGGGCGTTTTGATCCATTTCTTGCCTCTGCGCCCTATGTGGTCATGAACACGGTGAGCGAGAATTACGCCCGGGAATTGCGGGAAAGCGACGATGATGCCATGACCGGCTGGCTTGGTCATAATCTGGTCAGTCGGGGAGTGATGCTGCAGGGGGTGACGAACGGCATCAACCCGGATGATTTCAACCCCGAAAAGGCTGAACAACTGGGGATTGCCGCCCCATTCTCTCCGTCCGGGAAAAAACTTGGCGGAAAAGCAACTTGCCGCCGGGATATTGTCTCCATGCTGGAGAAAAAAGAACTTGGCAAAGTTCGCATAAGCGGGAAGCTGCAGGGATGGTATGATCAGCCCCTTTTTACTTTCATCGGCCGTTTAAGCGCCCAGAAAGGCGTCGATAAAATGGTGGGCGCCCTGGAAATCCTGCTCCCGATGGATGAAAAATTTCAGGTTCTCGTGCTTGGCACCGGGGTGAAGGAACTTGAAGACGGACTCCGTACACTTGCCGAAAACAAAAAGTATACAGGCAGGGTGTGCGTCCTATTTGGCTATGATGAGAGGCTGGCCAACAAGGTTTATGCTGCGGGTGATTTTTTTCTCATTCCATCCCAGTATGAACCGTGCGGTCTGACCGATTATATCGCCCAGCTTTTTGGGAATCTTCCTGTTGTGCACCATGTGGGCGGATTGGTCAAGGTACAGGACGACAAAACCGGCTTTGTCTATCATGATCACAGTTCCGTCGCTTTGATGGGGGCCATGCAGCGGGCCATGAAGACATTCCGGGAAAAGCCTGAGAAAATAGCCGACATGCAGCAGGAAAGCGTAAAAGTTATTCAGAATCTCTACACCTGGGACAAAATTGTGCTACGATATATGAAGCTTTATCAGGAAGCACTCGGATTGTGTCGTAACTGCTGATGGAACGGGTCCGTTCGCAGAATGGCTGGTTTGCCGGGCGGCGGGATTTTTATGTCACGAGGTTTCTGCAGGGTTTTTACCGGACATCGGAAGGGTTTTTGGAAATCTACCGGGACTATCTGCAAAGTGGACGCTTATATTACGGTGATATTGAAAATCTGGTCGGTTCCGAAACTCAAAAGGGTCATCTCTGGCGGTTGAAAGATGATTGCCATCAGCTTTGGCGCAATGCCGATCCGGCCTGTGACTTGAACGGTTGTCTGCTCGACTGGGTCATTGGGTCAATTTTCCATGAAGCCATGAAGCTCAAGGAAAATATCTATCTCTTTCAGTATTATGGGCCGCTGACCCATGAAATGGAGGAGAGGGAACAGCAGCGGACTTTGTCCTTCTGTGGACTTGAGTGTCGGCGCTTTATGACGAGAATTTCCCGGGAAATAGAGCGGCAGATGGAAAGTCTGGGATTCATGTTCGGCCGGGCAAGTTACCTGTTGCGCATCATGTTGCCTGAGCAGTCCGGCAATTTTGTCCTGCTCCGCTATCTGGTGGAACATGATGTGGAGGCTCGCGACCTTTGGGGGGAGTCGCTTGAGGAAATTTTCTCCGATATGTTCCCCGGTGCGCCTGAAAACGGGTTCTGTTATGCGGCCCGGAGTTACTATGAGGGAAACTGGTATGAAAAAGCACAGGATGCCTATCAGGCCGCGCTGCGTATTAACCGGCAGTGCGATGAGGCATTAAGGCGCTCCTGTCAGCTGCGGGTAATATTAAAAACGAAATAGGCAGATGTTGAGAATTTTTTGTGAGGAAGTGACTTCAATCTTTGAGGAGGAGGTCGGGTATGGCGGTAAGAATCGGAATCAACGGTTTTGGAAGAATCGGAAGAAATATTTTCAGAGCTCTGGGGAAAGATCAATTATTTCAAGATATTGAGATAGTGGCTATTAATGATCTCACGGATCATCAAACCCTTGCCCACCTGCTGAAATATGACTCGGTGATGGGTGTTTACGACCAGGATGTCAAGTTGTGGGACAAAGGTCTCAAAGTCGGCGCCAGAGAAGTGGCGATTTTCAATCACCGTAATCCGGCGGATATCCCGTGGGGCGATTTGGGGGTGGATTATGTGGTTGAATCAACAGGGCTCTTCACCAGCGCGGAAAAAGCCGGAGCCCATATCGATGCCGGCGCCAAAAAGGTGGTTATTTCAGCACCTGCCAAGGGTGGTGTGAAAACAATCGTCATGGGCGTCAATGAGCACGAGTATGATCCGTCCGTGGATCATATTGTTTCAAATGCCTCCTGCACGACTAACTGTCTCGCCCCTTTTGCCAAGGTGATCATGGATCATTTCGGCATCAAGAAAGGCTTGATGACAACGGTGCATGCCTACACGAACGATCAGCGAATTCTTGATTTCCCCCACAGCGATCTCCGTCGGGCCAGAGCCGCAGCTTTATCGATGATTCCCACCAAAACAGGCGCCGCTGCCGCTGTGTCATTGGTTATCCCGGAATTGAAGGGGAAATTTGACGGGCTTGCGGTCCGTGTTCCCACCCCCAATGTTTCGCTTGTTGATGCGGTCATGGAAGTGGAAAAGGAGACCTCGGTTTCGGAAGTGAATGAGGCTTTGAAAAATGCCGCCAACCGTTTTCTCGGTTATTCGGAAGAACCACTCGTTTCCATTGATTATCAGGGCAACCCCCATTCTTCTGTGGTTGATGGCATGTCCACCAAGGTGATCGGCAATATGGTCAAGGTTCTCAGTTGGTATGACAATGAATGGGGTTATTCCAACAGGGTACTTGATCTGATTCTGTTGATGGAAAGCCAGAAGGCTCTCTAATCGGCTTTTGTTGCGGAATCCATTGAACCAGTAAAGAAACCGCGGGCGCATTGAGATTTTCTTAAACTTTTTGATGATGAAAAGTTTTTTCGTGATCTCCGTGTGCCCTGTGGTTCATGACAAGGCGCATCCTCTTTTTCTTCTATGAATCAATCTGAAAACAGTCTCCATGAAACCTCCAGCGCTTTAAAGGCAAATCTTCAGGAAACAGCTGTTGCCGATGTCATTATTGATCCGGAACGGGCGGTCCTCCTTGATCTGATTCGTGATTATAAGGGAATCCACAATAATCTGTATGAACTGTTGTATGAGGTTCATCATCCCTATCGTAACTGGAATCTGATCGTTCCCAGGTTGCGCACGTTTGTGTTGAAAAATGTTGTGCTGTTCTGCGGCACGGCAAAAGGCCCTGATGCGTTCAGGCTTTTTTCCTCCATTTTTCTGCAGGTACTTGAAGAAACACGAAAAAACAAAACACTTCTGAGCCTCTGCATGGAGGCGCTGCTTGCATATGTCGATCGCATCATTATTTGCGGCAAGGCTGAATTAAAGGAGTATGAGGAGGTGTTGGCCGAGCTTTTTTCAAAGTTGCACGGCCTTGACAATCAGACCATCATGCTCATGGTGCAGGGCCAGCACCCCATGAAAAAAATTGCCATTTCCCTGGTTGAGTACAGGAAAAAGGAGCCGACGTTTCTCATCGAGCCGGCTGCTCTGTTGCTCAAAAGGGTGCTGCAGCTCAATTACCGTTACTGGCTTGAAGTCGACGATCCTTTGCCATGGTTTCTTGCCCAGTGCAGTGATATGTGTGACAACTGGGATGCGGGCAAACTTTTTAATGCCATTTCCCACGACCAGATACGAGAGCACCTGCAGAAACTTGAGGAGATTTCCGTCAATAATGACCTGGAAAATCTTCAGGCCATGCTGGCGCTTCCGGCCCATATGGATCTGGTGCGTCTTTATCGGGAAATTCCCGAAAAACTCGTTGTCAGCCGGGAAGATGGGGGAAGGAGTGACGATGATCGTTTTGCCGAAAACAGAAAACTCATTTTCCTGTTCCGTATCATGCGGACCTCCGGGCTCTATCTTATCCATGAGGAGAGCCTGCGGGAGATCAACCGCAGCCTGGTTCTGCTCATCCGTAAACAGACATTTGAAGAAATTGAATCTTTTCTGCTAACAGCGGTCGAGCTGTTAAAGGAAAATGTCAGGCGCTATCCCCATACTGCGCTGCAATGTATCCAGGTGCTGGGAACGGAGGTCTTTCAGCGGGAAAACAGCCGCCTGGTGGAGACTTTTCTCTGGGAAACGGTGCGTTTTGGTTTCCAGTATGCCAATGTCGTCGGCGTGGACCAGGACTGGCAGCCCATCACCAACCCGGCTCATCTGGCGAATATCCGGGTCTGGCTGAACCTGATCATGCAGGAGCCGAAATGGTGTTCCACACTTTTTTCGGCCCTTATCATCAATCTCAAGCTTTCCGGTACATGCGTCAAGGACACGGATCTTTTTCAGCGGGACATTACCCATCTGCTCAACCATCCTGTTGCCCCTGTTTATAATCTCGTCAAGCAGTTCACCAAGCTCATGCCCGTTTTTTTTAATGAAATCGGAGCAGAAGGCCATCTTCGTGAAGTTTCCACCGAGCTTGATGAAATCCATAAGCGCAAAGACCTGCTTATTCATTTTCTTCGCAAACAGAGTCATGTTGAGAGCTCTAATCTGATTGTCGGCTTTATCAAGGCCATTATCAATTTCTGGTATACGCTGGATAAAAGGGTGTTGAAGGATTTTCTGCCGGATGAGGTATTGAGCCAGGTGGAAACGAGCGGGCCTTTTGTCGATGAGCTGCATATCATTACCGTTCGCCTCTTTGGCTTGGAGCAATTTGAAAAGGAAAGCGATCTGTTGCAGTGGGACGAGTCCCAGATCGCCCATTTTCTTGCCGGGCAGAAAGATGTCAGTGTTCATGAGCTCCGGCGTTTCGAGTTGCTGGTGGACATGTACCGCTTGCTTGATCTCAAGTATAATCTGGGATTTCAGGAGCTGCGTCGACAGCTTGAGCAGGCTGCGAGCGGTGGATTCCCTGAAATGGAACAGCTGCTCGCTGATCTTGAAATCTGTGATACCGTTCAGTGTCTGACAGCTCTGCTTGATCATCTGGAGCAGCTGAAAGACGTTATTCTGAGTCCAAAGACCTTTGAAGCCCGGGAAGATATTTACCATAAACGTCATATTGCGGTGGATATTCCATCGGTTTACGGGCGATACAGCGAAAAAAAGTTTGATGCCCTGGGGCTCACTTTCAGGCTGGAAAATCTGGCTAATATCTATCTGGAGCGGCTGCCTTCAACGCTGAATCTTTCCTTTGTCACCCGGGCAACTTTCATCCGCATCGTCAAGTATCTGAGGCTCTATCTGCGAGCCTTGCGGATTGACGGCATCACCAGTCGCCGCCTCGAGACCTATGTCGCACTGTTGTCCAACTCGCTTGGAATAAAGAGGTTTTCCTATACCCAGTATATCGATATTTTCAGGGGACTGTCGGAAGGTGTGAAAGACGTTATTTATGCCTATTACACCAATATCCACCAGAATAATCTTTCCATCATCATACCCCAGATCGGGTCCGCCAACCTGCTTGCCAAATATCGCAATCTCTGGGAGGACGACGAGAAGAGCACCTCCGGCCAATGTAACGGCGAGACGATACACCGTCTTTCCGAGGCCTTTATGAGGGATCTCATTGCCGGCACCTTCGGCCTCCAGCATCTGGATAATTTTATCACCAGAATTTACCAGGTCCTGGAGCGGCAGCGCGAGCTTCTCGATGAACGTCAACTTGATCTGTTGATGACCTATAATCCGGACAAGGCAATTCATGAATTCAACCGCAAGAGCGCCCACGCCAAAAACCTGATTCTCCTCGGCAACAAAGGATTCAACTTAAGCCTGCTTGCCGTTGACAACAAACCTGTGCCCCCGGGCTTTATCATCACCACGGAAATTTTCCGTTGCTGGCAGGTGGTGAACAGTTTTTACATGGCGCGCAATGAGTTCATGAAGCAGATGCGTCACGCCTTAAACAAGATTGAGGAAAAGACCGGCAACGTTTACGGAGATCCGGATAACCCGCTTCTGGTTTCAGTCCGCAGCGGGGCGTCCATCTCCATGCCCGGCATGATGGCCACCATCCATAATGTCGGGTTGAACAGTGAGATTATTCAGGGAGTTTCGGCGATGCCGGGCAAGAAGTATCTTGCCTGGGATAATTTTCGTCGCTTTCTCCAGTCCTGGGGAATGACCAAGGGAATTGGCAGGGATACTTTCCAGACCCTGATGAATGAGGCCAAGGCCAAGCACGGGGTAACGGTGAAAAGTCAGTTCAGTCCTGATCAGATGCAGGAGCTTGCGCTCAGTTACCAGCAGAAGCTGAAAGAACTCGGCATTGTGATTCCCGATGATCCGTGGCTGCAGCTGGTGGGGGCGATTGAAATGGTGCTTGGTTCCTGGGACGCACCTAAAACAAGGGGGTATCGGAACCTGATGGGTATTTCCGATGCATGGGGTACGGCTGCCATTGTCCAGGCCATGGTGTATGGCAATCTTGGTCCACAGTCGGGCAGCGGCGTTGTTTTCACGGCCCATCCCTATCGCAAGGTGCGTCGAGTTGCCCTGTGGGGTGATTACGCACCGGGCGATCAGGGAGAAGATATCGTCAGTGGTCTGGTCACCACATTTCCCATTTCAGTGGAGCAGGCTGAAATTGATGGACGGCCGGTGGATTTTTCGCTCGAAATGCGATCGCCTGAGGTGTATCAGGGACTGCTTTCCATTGCCCGGGATCTGGTTTATGAAAAGCAGTGGAACCCCCAGGAGATGGAATTCACCTTTGAAGGGCCGAGGGCCGCGGATCTTTATATCCTGCAGACGCGGGACATGATCACCATTAAAAAGAAAGAACGGTTCATGGTGTTCAAGGATGAAAATCTGCTCACTCAGGATCTGCTGGGCAAGGGAATCGGGGTCAGCGGCAGCGCCCTTTCCGGCCTTGCTGTTTTCACTGAGGAGAACATTCGGCAGATGCGGAGCCAGAATCCAGGTATCCCGCTTATTTTGATACGGCAGGACACGGTGCCTGAGGATATCAAGGAAATTGCAATGGCGGATGGGCTTGTCACTGCCCGTGGCGGTCAGACATCCCATGCCTCGGTTGTTGCCCTGAGGCTAGAAAAAACCTGTGTGGTGGGTTGCCGGGCCCTGCAGGTTTATGAAGCTGAGGAGCGTTGCGTCATCGGCGGGAAAACTATACGGTTCGGAGATTCGATAGGTATCGACGGCCGAAAAGGCCTTATTCTCCAGGGCCGTCATGAAATTCAGGTGGAAGTTCACATTCTGCCCATTTGATGCTGTGATCGAAGATAGTTGATAAAAAAGGTGGCTTTGATGGCTAAGGTACGTGTTGAGCTTGAAAAGGAACAGCAGGTAATTGGACGGGGCGGCAATAAAGTTATTGCCGCAGAGAAGAAAAACGAGATCGCCAAACTCCTCATCACGGCAGGCAACCTGACGGAAGAGCAATTTCATTATGCTGAGCGTATTCATGCCAAACTGACCACCCAGCGGAGCCTCCTCAGTGTCCTCGAGGAACTGCAGTATGTGACCAAGGAACAAGTCCAGGAAGTCTTGCGGGCAGGACCCGTTTCGCTTCCTTTGGGATCTCTGCTGGTTGAACTGGGATACATCAGCGAGGCGGAGCTGGCGATGGTGCTTGCCAGCCAGCAGGAGGCCAGAACAGGGAAATTCGGTCAAACCATGGTCGATTTGCATCTGATCGATGAGAACGATTTGTTGCGAGTGCTTTCCTATCAGCTTGGTTTCCCATTTGTCGACCCGGCCGTGGCTGAGATAGATCCGAAAGTATTTCAGCGGGGGAAGATCGAATCATATCTCGAGAATAGATTTCTCCCCCTGCACCATCAGGACGATACCATTTTCATCGCCTTTGGTGATCCATTAAACAAAGATCATGTCAGCGCTGCCAAAAAAATCTTCGGTGATTCGATCCGGATCGGTATAGCCCGGGAAAGATCCATTCTGGAATTGCTGAACAGCATGGAAAGCAAGGCCCAGAAAGGGGGAAAAGAACCAGGAAAAGTCGAAGCAAGTGACAATGCGCTGGTGATGGCGGTCAATGCCATGCTGATTGAGGCCCACAGGCAGAATGTCAGCGACGTTCATGTGGAGCCCATGGCCAATAAGCTGCAGGTCCGTTTCCGTCGTGACGGAGTTCTGATTCCCTATAAGGATTTTCCTCTGGAAATAGCCCCTGCTTTGTCCAGCCGCATCAAAATCATGGCAGGAGCAGACATTGCCGAAAGGCGGCGCCATCAGGACGGACGTATTTTTTTTGACGATAAAGATGTCCGTATTGATCTGCGTGTCTCCATCTACGCCACCATTCATGGCGAAAAGATCGTCATGCGTCTCCTCGGCCAGCAGAACGAACTGCTGGGAATCGATGAACTGGGCATGGAACCCCGGGTGCTGCAGCGGTTTCTTGAAGAAGCGCTTGATGCCCCCAGCGGGGTCATTATCGTCACCGGCCCCACCGGCTCCGGGAAAACGAGTACGCTGTACAGCGCGGTCAATCACCTCAACAACCCCAATTGCAGTATCATCACGGCCGAAGATCCGGTGGAGTTTGTCATTGAGGGGATTTCCCAGTGCTCGATCAACCCGAAGATCAATCTCACCTTTGAAGAAACCCTGAAGCACATGGTGCGACAGGATCCGGATGTTATCGTCATTGGCGAGATCCGCGACCGCTTCTCAGCGGAAATGTCTATTGAGGCTGCGTTGACCGGGCACAAGGTGTTGACCACTTTTCATACCGAAGACAGTACAGGTGCTCTTTTGCGCCTGCTTGACATGGGGATCGAGGCTTTTTTGATCGCATCCACCGTGGCCGGCATACTGGCTCAGCGTCTGGTGCGGAAAGTGTGTGACGCTTGTGCCGAAGAACACGTTCTGGGGCCGGATGAGTTGCGCAGGTTGGGATATATCCAGAAAAAGGAAAGCGGGCTGGTTTTCAGAAAAGGGATCGGTTGCCGGAAATGTCGCTTCACCGGCTATAAGGGGAGAGTGGCGATCCATGAATTGCTGATTCCCGGTGAAATGGTAAAAGATGCGGTTATCGCCCGCAGGACGGCCCATGAAATCAGAAAGGTCAGCTCCCAGACAACTGGCCTGGTGACGCTGCTTGAGGATGGTATCTGCAAGGCCAGCCGCGGAATAACAAGCTTTGATGAGGTGATACGTCAGTTGCCCCGATTGGACAGGCCAAGGCCTCTTGCTGAAATAAAAAGAATGTTAGGTGTGGAAAAATGAAAAATGCCCGCTCTCTGATTGAACAGATAAATGAGTTTGTGGCAAAGGAAGATTTTCAGTTGCCCGTTTTTAATGAAGTTGCCATGCGCATCATGAAAATGGCCCGGCATGAGGATTATGATATCCGCGAAATGAGCCGGATGATTCATCAGGATCAGGTCCTGGTGACTGAAGTGCTGAAAGCCGCCAATTCACCTTTTTTTGGTGGACTCTCGGCCATCAAAACGGTCAAGGACGCCATTGTGAGGCTGGGGGCCCGGCAGGTCAGCGAGCTGGCGCTTCTGGCCTCCGAGCGCGTACAGTACCGGGCCAAGGACAAGAAACTGAACAGGATTTTAAAAGAGCTGTGGAGGCATTCAGTGGGATGCGCCATCGGCGCGCAATGGCTGGCACGAAGGTTGAGTTATCATGAAAAGGACAATGAAGCCTTTATCGGCGGCCTGATTCATGACATCGGCAAGTTGTTTCTCCTTCGGGTCATTGACACCATGAAAGAATCCGATGAAGTAGCTTTTGATATTTCCTATGAACTGAGCTATGAACTGTTGAATTCCTTTCACGCCGAGCAGGGATATAAATTACTCAAACAGTGGAATCTTCCGATAATTTACTGTGAAATGGCCCGGGATCATCATTTGGAGGAGTTTGATCAGGACAACATTCCCTTGACGATTGTCCGCCTTACCAATATGGCATGCACGAAGCTTGGCATCGGCATGAGCCGGGATCCTTCAATCGTGCTGGTCAGCACTGCTGAGGCATCTGCGCTGCGCATCAAGGAAATCGTCCTGGCCGAGCTTGAGGTGATGCTTGAAGACGCCATGCAGCTCGCCGTCTGAGAGCGGTCAGACCAGCTGAGACAGCGCCTGGTTTGCCACCGGTAGAGCTCTGTCGGTAAGGCGCAGATAGTCGCCTTCAACAACAAGCATATCTTTTTCAAGCAGTCTGTCCATTTCCTTGCCGTAATATGCCCTGGGATGAAAGCCGAATCTTTTTTTCAGATTATTGATTGAAACGCCCCTGATCATCCGGAGTCCCATGATGACCGTTTCCCGGAAAAGGGCTTCCCTGGAGAGGCATTCAATGTCACTGTAGGGAGAACGGCCACTGTTGATCCGCTGGATGTAAAGGGCTGGGTCCGAGACATTGGAAATTTTCATACCGGAAAACGAGGCCACCGCTCCCGCCCCCAGCCCAAGCCAGGATTCGTTCTCCCAGTAATTCATGTTGTGTCGGCAGGGAAAACCCGTTTTCGCGTAATTGGAAATCTCGTAACGTTTAAATCCAGCTGCAGCAAGCAGCGCGTCTGTGACAATCGTCATTTCCACCACTTCGTTTTCCGGGGGCAAGATGAGTTCCTTGCGTTCGATCATCGCGGCAAGGGGCGTTCCTGTCTCAACCATGAGTTCATACAGGGAAAAGTGGTCGGGGGATAGGCGCAGCGCTGTTTCCAGTGTATCCCGCCAGATTTTCGCAGTTTGTCCCGGCAGCCCGAACATCAGATCCAGACTGATATTGTCAAATCCCGCCCTCCGGGCCAGAGTAAAGGCCTCAATGGCATCACCTGATGTATGGCTGCGGCCCAGCATCTTCAGTTCGTCCGCGGCAAAGGACTGAACGCCGATGCTTAACCGGTTCACCCCGCTTTGTCGAAGTGCGACAAGCTTGTCAAAAGACAGTGTGTTGGGGTTTGTTTCAACAGTTATCTCGGGATTTGGGGCAAAGGGGAACAAGCTGAGACAACTGTGGATGAGAGAAGAAAGGGCCTTGCTCTCGCAGATTGTCGGAGTCCCGCCCCCGAGATAAAGGGTGGAAAAAATTCTGCCCTGACACCAGGGGAGGTCGGCCGTGTTTTTGATGTGGAGGAGAAGCGCCGCAATGTAAGCGGCGATTTCATCTTCCCGGCCGGCATGGGAGTTAAATGAGCAGTAGCGGCATTTGCTTTTACAGTAAGGGATGTGAAGATATATGCCCGTCTCCGTCAAACGGGGCAGGGGGGTATTTAGAGCAGATTTCGGCATTCCTGTTTGATTTCATCCATAATGCCGTGATCGGCAAAACTGAAAGGGATTTCGCTTGCGCCGACAATGAGATGATCAAGCAATTGGATATCCAGAAGAGAGCAGGCAAGAAAAAGGTTGCGGGTCATTTTTCTGTCAGCCGCAGATGGCTGTTGATTGCCGGATGGGTGGTTGTGGGCAATGATTACCGCTGCGGCATGGTGATCAAGGGTCATTTTGATAAATTCTCTGGGATAAATGGAATTGACAGACAGTGTGCCTTCAAAGAGGATTTCACTGGTAATAATGCCAAACGATGCATCAAGAAAAATGGCTTGAAACACCTCTTTTTTTAAGTCCCTCATGGAGTGAATCAGATAATCAGCAACTTCCCGGGATGAGCGGAGGTAGTTTTTGTGCTCCAAGCGCTGTTTCAGGTAGCGACGAGACACGCTCTGGATAAAGTGGATGGCGAAACTGTTGGTGCCGCCTATGCCGCTGACCGTTTGCAGTTCAAATGGCGTTGCTTCAAGCACTGCGGCAAGGCTGCCGAATTTTGCCAGCAAGCTCCGGGCGCGTTCCTTGCAGTCACGCCGGGGAGTGCCCAGGGTCAGAAGCAGCTCCAGGACTTCGTCGTCATTCAGGGAATCGATGCCGCGGGAAGTGAATTTTTCGCGCAGCCTTTGTCGATGCCCTTGGCCTTTTTCCTGTGTCGTTTTTTCCGCCACCTGGTTTGTCTGGCCTGTTTTTTATTTGCTGAGTTCCTGATTGAAGAGCCGGTTAGCCAGCCCCGGATTGGCCTTCCCTTTGGTCTTCTGCATGAGCCGGCCGACAAAAAAGCCCATGAGCTTGGTTTTGCCGCCCTTGAAATCCGCTGTCTGCTCCGGATTTTCCGCAATGATCTGCTGTACTATTTTCAGCAGATCACCCTCATCGCTCATCTGCACCAGATTTTTTTCCCTGACGATGGTTTCCGCGTTTTTGCCGCTCTGCATCATGTCGTCAAAAACGGTTTTAGCTATCTTGCCGCTGATGGTCCCTTTATCGATCATGGCAAGCAGGGCGGCGAGATTTTCCGGGGATACGGGAAATGCGCTGATGTCAAGTCCGTCTTCTCCCTTCAGTTCACGCAGCATCTCGGTCTTGATCCAGTTGCCGAGCTTTTTTGCTTCCGGGTAAAGGGAAAGAGCTGTTTCGAAATAATCCGCCAGTTCCCTGGAAGAGGTGAGAATGGCAGCATCCTCTTCATTGAAACCAAGTTGTTCCATGAAGCGGTTTTTTTTCTGGTCGGGCAATTCCGGCATGGCCTGGCTGACCCGTTCGATCCATTCGTTATCAATGACCACCGGAACAAGATCCGGGTCTGGGAAATAGCGGTAATCGTGGGCCTCCTCCTTGCCCCGCATGGAGTTTGTCACATTTCTATCGGCGTCCCACAGCAGGGTTTGCTGTTTTACCTGTCCTCCGTCCAGGAGAATGTCACGCTGGCGGCGTATCTCATATTCGAGCGCGCGCTGTACATTACGGAAGGAGTTCATGTTTTTCAGCTCGGTGCGCGTACCGAATTCTTTCTGTCCCAACGGGCGCAGAGAGATGTTGGCATCGCAGCGAAAACTGCCCTCCTGCATGTTGCCGTCGCAGATATCGAGATACCTGAGGGTGGAATGGAGTTTTTTGAGATAGGCGGAAGCCTCCTCAGGGGAGCGGATATCCGGATCACTGACGATCTCGATCAACGGAACGCCGGTACGATTCAAGTCAACATAGCTCTGAGGTTTGACTTCGTCATGAATCAGTTTTCCCGCATCTTCTTCCATATGGATACGGGTCAGGCCGATGCGGCGCGTGTGGCCGTCAACCTCAATCTCCACATAGCCGTGTTCGGCAATGGGCAGATCGAACTGGGATATCTGATATCCTTTGGGCAGGTCGGGATAAAAATAATTTTTGCGGGCAAACTGGTTGCATTGTGTGATTCGGCAGTTGGTGGCCAGGGCCATTTTGATGGCATATTCCACCACCTGCCTGTTAAGCACCGGCAGGACACCGGGCATCCCGAGACAAACAGGACAGGTGCTGGAATTCGGCTGTCTGCCGAATTCCGTGGTGCAGCTGCAGAATATTTTTGTTTTTGTATTGAGCTGGGCATGAACTTCAAGCCCTATGACGGTTTCAAATTCCATAACGATACATGATAAAAAATTGATTGAATGAAAAAGATGCAGAAGATCGTGCATCCAGCATAAAATATTTTCTTATCTTAACAGAGTGTTACTCAACCAGCTTTGTGAATCCATTGTCTGATTTTGTCGAGCTCCTCCTGCCAGCGGGCGGGACTGATCCGCACATCGAGAAACATGCGAAACAGTTCATCCACAGTACGGGTTGCCGTCTCCAGCATGCCGATGCGGTCGAGCAGTCTTCCCTCAACAGCTTCAGCCGAGTCGCCTTCTTCGGAACCAGCCATGGTTCGTGGCGGTTTTACGCTGCGGAATTCGAGCAGACTGGCCTTGATGGTCATGTGCCATTCATATTCGCCCTGGACCATATGGATGCGGGCCTGTTCCAGCTTTTTCCCCATGCGCAGACCGGTGCGCGCCTCTTTCAACTCCGCTTGGAGACCTTGGCAGATGATTTTTTCGAATGCTTCACCCTCGCCATACTCAAGCAGCATGTGTTTTTCAAAGACAAGCTGGATGTCTCCGGCGCCGGGAAGATAGACCGTGCCGCCACGCTCGTCGCTTTTGTACCAGAGCCAGGTAAGAAACTCCTGCCCGAGAAACCGCTTTTCTATTATTAAATCAACTAAATCCATGATGCGCCTTGTTAGATAAGAATGTCCGGAGAAATGCGTGAGAGGGCGTCATGAGCGTCCGGATCAAGAAGATGTTCCGCAGTCAGGTAAGGGATCTGCAGACGGAGGGAGAGATCGAATGTTTTTTTGAAGAAATCTTCCAGCTCGGTCTGTGCTTTGAGGCTGGTGGAAAAAAAAAGCAAGGTTCCTTGGGAAAGATTCCAGCAGAGATCATAGGTAGCCGGAACCGGAGCCGCTTTTTTCAGTAGCATCAATTTGACATTTTCCTTGATCTCGATTTTCTGGGAACGGCTCAATTTCGGAATCTGCCGTTCTTTTTTGAGTCGCTCCTCTTCTTTCATGGCAAATTTTTTCAGAACATTGGGGGCAACCTTGCGTTCGTCGATGCGCAGGGTCAAGACAATATAATCGCCGACGGTAAAGGAAGCATATTCAAAAGAAGCGTCAAACATGCTGAGTACAGAGACCCAGCCTACCGACCGTTCTTCATAGTTGTCATCTATGTCGCGAAAGGCGTTGGTGCGTATTCGTTCAGCGGCGAAGTCAAGAAAATTCGGCGACATTTCGCCTTCAATGGCGTAGCGGACAAAGGTTGCTGAAGAGGATAGAAGCCCCATGGAAAAGACCTTGCAGTATATTGTCAGTGGGAATAAGGTTACACGAATCGAAAGGGCAGGATAGCAGACCTTCCCCATGATCACAAGATATTTTCAGCCGGGAAAAAATGCAGGCTATCACTTCTTGCTCGACAAAAAAATAAAAAGTGTATAAAAGGGGGATTGACAAAATAAATCGACTGGGGTAAAAATGCCGCTTCTAAAGCGGGTCGTTAACTCAGTCGGTAGAGTATCTGCCTTTTAAGCAGAGAGTCGCGCGTTCGAGTCGCGCACGACCCACCATGCAGTCCCCATCGTCTAGCCAGGTCCAGGACACCGGCCTTTCACGCCGGCAACAGGGGTTCGAATCCCCTTGGGGACGCCAAGGAAATTACAGGAGTTAGCTCACACGAGCTAACTCCTTTTTTTTTGTTTTATTGGGGGAAACTGACCCTTCAGGAAAGAAAAATTCAAAAAAAGTATGATTTTACTCATCTCTACTTTAATTAGTAAGCAAAAACATTTATATAAGGTTCTTGCATAATTACTTGAAAAAGATTATTACTTATTAGTAATGATTTTTATTGTTTAAAGGAGGGGAGCATGGACGCCCAGAACAAGCTGCGCATGACGAAACAACGGCAGGTAATTCTTGAGGAATTACGGAAGGTTAAGACTCATCCAACAGCTGATGACATGTATCAGATTTTACGGAAAAGGATGCCGAAAATCAGTTTGGGTACTGTTTACAGAAACCTGGAAATATTGTCTGATACCGGTATCATTCAAAAACTGGATGTGGGCGGGACTCAGAAAAGGTTCGATGGTGATATCAGCATTCACTCCCATGTCCGTTGCGTTGTTTGCGGAAAGGTGGGCGATATCGATGTCGCGCCTGGACGCGACATTGAGGACGAGGCCCAGAAGATGACGGATTTTCAGATTATCCGACATCGACTTGAGTTTACTGGTTTTTGCCCATCCTGCCAACAGAGGAAAAGAAACGTTTCATAGCGTGTATGCGTGCGCTGATGTACCGTGCTTTTTCTGATTTGCCCCAATGTCGATAAGGATTTTAGGGCACGATTTTCCCGAAAAGACTGAGGAGACATTGCCTCGGGAGCTCAGTTCCGGCTTTGCGGCGAGGTTTTTTCAGCGCCTGGTGAAATTCATTGCAATTTTATATACTCCTGTGCTTAGCTAGAAAAAAGGTGTTTTTTAATTTGTCGATTGAGCAAAATTCTTTTATTGCGTTTGGACAGAACGTTTAAGCGCACTTTTTTTTATTACCCCCCAATTAATTAATTGATAAGGAGAATGACATGACAAAACAGCTTCAAGTCTACAAGTGTGAGATATGCGGAAATATTGTCGAAGTTCTTCATGCCGGTGCGGGTGAATTGGTTTGCTGCGGCCAGCCGATGAAGCATCTGGTTGAAAATACTGTGGACGCTGCCAAGGAAAAACACGTTCCGGTCATTGAGAAAATAGACGGTGGCTATAAAGTTAAAGTCGGTTCCGTTGCCCATCCCATGGAAGAAAAGCATTATATTGAATGGATCGATCTTGTTATTGATGGGAATACTGTACAGCGCTCCTTTCTTAAACCGGGCGCAGCTCCGGAGGCGAGCTTTAAAACGGGTGCCAAGGATGTTGCGGCCCGGGAATACTGTAATCTGCATGGTCTCTGGAGGGCTTGATTCATGTTAAGTGAAAAAATGGAAAAGGCGTTCAATGAGCAGGTGAACTGGGAGCTGTACTCTTCTTATTTCTATCTTTCCATGAGTTCCTATTTTGAGTCGATCAGTCTGTCCGGCTGTGCCAATTGGATGCGAGCCCAGGCCCAGGAAGAGCTGTTTCACGCAATCAAGCTTTATGACTACATTAATGAAAGAGGTGGTCGGGCCATCATGGAAGCCATTGACAAGCCGCCTTCCCAGTGGGAATCCACTCTCCAGGTTTTTGAAGAAGTTCTGCACCATGAGCGAAAAGTGACAGGGCTCATTAACGAATTAGTCAATAAGGCACTTGATGAACGTGACCACGCCTCAAATATTTTTCTGCAGTGGTTTGTTTCCGAGCAGGTGGAGGAAGAGGCTTCAGTCAGCGGTGTTCTTGAGAAGTTCAGGCTTGTCGGTGACAATAAAAGTGGATTGTTTGCCATTGATCAGGAACTGGGGCAAAGGGTTTTTACCCCTCCCCCTCCGAAAAAATAGAAATACCTTTATAAAATAAGCGAAAAAAGCCGCATGACGAAAAAGTCATTGCGGCTTTTTTTTCGACCGCTTTTTTTTTGAAATTGCGATTGTTCGCCTTAGATGGTAACTGTTTAGTCTTATTTGATAAGATTAATGCACAATGCGAGGAGGATGAAATGGGAGCACTTGAGGTAAAAAAGAATATTTTCTGGGTCGGCGCGGTGGACTGGAACATTCGTGATTTCCATGGCTATTCCACCTATAAGGGAACTACGTATAATTCTTTCCTGGCCATGGATGAAAAGATCGCCCTTTTTGATACGGTAAAAAAGCCTTTTAAAAACGAACTTCTCCATCGCATCAACAAGCTGACTGATCCGACAAAGATAGATTATATCATCGTCAACCATGTGGAAATGGATCACTCCGGGTGTCTGCCCGAAATTGTTGATCTGGTGAAACCGGAAAAAATCTTCTGCTCTCCCATGGGAGAAAAGGCGATCCAGAGTCATTTTCACCCGAAGGAATGGCCCCTGGAAGTTGTCAAATCGGGGGACAGTGTCAGCCTAGGGAAGAAAACAGTGCATTTTCTGGAAACCAGGATGCTTCATTGGCCGGACAGCATGTTTTCCTACATTCCTGAGGACAAGCTGCTCATTTCAAGCGATGCATTTGGACAGCACTGGTCGACTTCGGAGCGTTTTGATGATGAGGTCAGTCAAGGGGAGTTGATGGCCCACGCCGCCAAGTATTATGCCAATATCCTCATGATTTTTTCTCCCAATGTGCAGAAACTGCTGCAGTCGGTCAAGGAGATGAATCTTGACATTGATATGATTGCCCCTGATCATGGTCTGATCTGGCGCAAGAATCCAGGCCAGATTCTTGATGCCTATGAAAAATGGTCCAATTACCATACCGAAAAGAAAGTTGTGATGGTCTACGACACCATGTGGCACAGCACGGAAAAGATGGCCAAGGCAATCTACCAGGGGTTGGTGGAAGAAGGGGTCAGCGTCAGGATGATGGACCTCAAGGCCAACCACCGGAGCGATATCGTCACTGAGATCCTTGATGCCAAGGGTGTCCTTTTTGGCTCGCCCACCTTGAATAACGGTATGCTGCCGACCATGGCCGACCTGCTCACCTACCTCAAAGGATTGCGGCCGAAACGCAAAGTAGGGGCGTCATTCGGTTCCTTCGGCTGGTCCGGTGAGGCTGTGAAGCACATCAACACCTATATGGAAGAAATGGGGATTGATATGATTGATCCGGGTATCAAGGTGAAAAATGTACCCACCCATGAAGATTTCCAGAAATGTTACGAGCTTGGTGTCAAAATGGCACAGGCGGTAAAAGCCGGGTAACGTATTGAGCTGGAGAACGCGGTGAAGGAAAGGGCGATAAAAAAAAAGCTGCAACTCCTTCTCAAAGGAGATGATCTTGACTATATCCTGAGGGAGCTGCGCCTCTTTCCGCCTCAGAGCCTTATCGCCTCATTGCTGTCCGCTCTTTACCACACCGATGAACGGATGAAGTGGAATACGGTAACCGTTATCGGAGAAATCATGGACGATATTGCCCGGATTGATATGGAAGCGGCCCGGGTGGTCATGCGTCGTATACTCTGGAGCCTCAATGAGGAATCAGGCGGCATCGGCTGGGGCATGCCGGAGGCAATGGGAGAGATCATGGCGGTCAATAGTTCTCTGGCCGGAGAGTATGCCCATATGCTTGTCTCCTACATGCGGGAGGAAAATTATCTGGAACTGCCGGCCCTGCAGACCGGTCTCATGTGGGGTATCGGCCGTCTTGCCACGGTGCGGCCTGAGCTTTTATTGAAAAATGATGCTGACGGCCATATGAGCATGTACCTGGAATCATCCGACCAGGTTGTTGCCGGGCTGGCCTGCCGCAATTTCGGCCTCCTGCGGGTTCAGGAGGCCGTCCAACAGATTCGCGGTTTTATCGACAGCCCCAAGCCCCTCAATCTGTATGAAGATCGACGCCTTTTTGCCACCACTGTCGGAGAACTGGCCCGGCAGGCATTGGTGCGGATTGGGGGCTGAGCGCGGGCTGACCAGGAAACCGTATCAGGAAAGAATCTGTCCCCGGGCACTGATGACAGATTCCCGCTGGGGGATCTCTTTGCCGGCCTTTTGCAGGGCCTCGCTGATGATGGTCCGCATGCTGGCGCAGCAGGGGACCTCCATGATCACCGACGTGATGCTCTTGATGTCGCGGGTTTGGAATATTTCCGTAAATTTTTCCACATAGCTCTGCCGGTCATCAAATTTCGGGCATCCCATCATCACCACCCGGCCTTCAAGGAAATCCCGATGAAAATCAGGATAGGCAATCGGGGCACAGTCAGCAACAATAAGCAGATCGCTTTTGTCGAGAAAGGGCGCAGATGCGGGAACAAGCCTTATCTGAACCGGCCAGTGGCTCAGAGCTGAAACCGATTCGCCGGGTGTCATGCTGCGTGGTCGGTTTGCCGTCTGACAGGTGCTTTGCGGGGCAAAGCTCTGCAGGGTGGCTGACGGGCATGAGCAGGAAGGACTAGATGGTTTCGTTTTTTGCTGTTCTTTTTCCTTGAGTAACTCCTCAACCGCTTTTTCGTCAAAATCATCGGCTATTCGTTCAATGACCTTTAAGGCGCCGGTGGGGCATTCTCCAAGACATGCCCCCAGTCCGTCACAATATTTTTCCGCCACAAGGCGTGCTTTGCCGTCTATAATTTCAAGAGCCGCTTCTGCGCACCCGGTAACGCACTGGCCGCATCCATTGCAGAGTTCTTCATCTATTTGGATGATTTTTCTTTTTATTTTCATGGTTTTTTCTCCTGGGTATTATTTAAGGAGGATGTCCGCGGCAATTTTTCTTCCCGCTTCAGTAAGAAATGATTTTTCGATGATCTTCCTCAGTTCGGTGGGTGATGAAGGTTTTTCTTTTTGATTTTCGTTAATATTCACAATAAGATCAGCGTCATACAGAACCTTGAAATTAATCGTCTCATCGGGCCGTGGCCAGTGGTGGTGGCCGATAATGTCGCATACCTCGTCAATCAGTCCAGGCTCTGCCTGAAGGTTTGTCAAAATTTCTCTAGCAACAGGAGGACCTTCCTGATGCTGGTAGCGGGCAGCACTGCTGTTAAATTTTCGTTCCGCTTCCTTTATGCCGATATCATGCAGGTAGGCAGATATGAGCACCACTGCTGGATCACCTTGTTCGTATCGGTTGATTTCCTCGGCATAATGGGCCACTTTGCCGGCATGGCCGATTCGTTTGAAGTCATTGCCGAAATAACGTTTCATGGCAACCGCGACACGTTCTTTTAAGGACTGACCGGCGGGAGGTTTGATGTCATCGGGAAGTGCTCCCATACATTGGGCTGCGTATGGGCAGTATGCTGCACAGCCGAAATCAATTTTTGGATTCAGCATGCGGTGGTCGCAGCTTGAGCATTTCCTGCTGGAATCGTCCTTGAAAAACTCTATGGCATTGCCGCATTTGGGGCATTTTGCCTCAAAAATAGCCTCGCCTTCCCAATAGCGGCTGTCCTGTCCCGGGCATTTCATGAGATTGCTCCTTTGCGGAAACGGGTAGTTAAAATTCCCTTCCTCGCACATTATCCTTAAATTACCAACAATTACTCATTAATAATTGAAATCTGCTTCATGTGAAAATTACTTGCCGACAAGCCAAAATACGATTTCTTTTAAAATCACTTTACCAGAAGCGTCAATGTGCTACCTTGACTTAGGTCAATCATAATATTTTTTTGTATCTCACTGGAAACAAAATGTGGAATTGCTTCGGGAACAAAAAAATAATAAACTGTCAGTTGAAGGGTGTCGGAATTGAAAATTGGAATGCGGATTCACACCTGTTTCAAGCTTCATAAGATTATCATTTCCTGCGTGTTATTTTCTTGAAGAGATCTTTATGGATGATTTTCCAACGGAATTTTATATGTTTTTAAAAAGAAATTTTGTTACCTCCATTTATGACAATGCGGAAAAGGACGTTGTTCGCAAAGTCATACTCATGCATGGGATAGCGCTTCTCGGCATGGTTTTTCTGGCTGTTCTCGGAACACTTGCCCTCTATCAGAAGGCCCACCTTCTCGCGTTGTTTGATTTCCTGACGTTGTTTTTTCTCGGGATTGTGCTTGGCATTCTGCGTAGAACGGGAAAGTACATTTTCTGCTGCTTTGCCGGTGTCGTCGTCATGTACTGTCTGTATCTCTTCCTCTTTTTCAGCGGCGGAGTCAATGGCACCGGATTCATGTGGCATTACACTTTTCCTCTTTTTGCCCTGTATCTGCTTGGCAGCAGGAACGGGGGTATGGCGGCTGTAACGCTCTTGATTCCTACGACCCTCTTCTTGCTCTTTGATATTCGCAGTGAAACCACGAATCTTTATACCCGTGATTTTGCCTATCGCTTTATTCCGTCCTATCTGGCGGTTTTCATGTTTTCCTACATGTTTGAAAAGAGCAGGGAAAACGCCCATCGTGAATTGGAGAATGCCTATCTCCATCAGGAGAAAATGGTGGAAGAGAGAACAGCACAACTCAAGCAGGAAATTGAAATGAGGGAGTCCATTGGTCGGAGGCTACGCCAGGCGCAGAAAATGGAGGCCATCGGACTCATGGCCGGTGGCGTTGCCCATGATCTCAATAATATCCTCTCCGGAATCGTGACGTATCCCGAACTTCTTTTGCACCAGCTACCGGAAAACAGTGATTTGCGACAACCTCTCCTGAGCATCAAAGAATCAGGCAAAAAAGCTGCGGCGGTGGTGGCTGATCTGCTGACCGTGGCGCGGGGAGTGGCGACTCCAAAAAAAGTTTGCGATCTCAGCGAGTTGATTGCTGATTTTCTGTCTTCTCCGGAATGTCGGAAGATTCAGGAGTTGTATCCTGGAATCAGGTGGGTAAATTTTTCAGGCAAAGAGAAAATTCCAGTTTTGTGTTCGTCCGTGCATATCAGTAAATGTTTCATGAATCTGGCGCTCAATGCGGCTGAAGCCATTGGCAGCTCGGGAACGATAACATTCAGTCTCAATGCTGCGCAGCGCCGGGATTATCCGGAAACTGTTCCGCAGATAAAGGGGGAGCATGTAGTTCTTTGTGTCAGTGACGATGGGCCCGGCATCGAGGACAAGGATCTGGAACACATTTTTGAACCTTTTTTCACCAAGAAAGTGATGGGCCGCAGCGGTACGGGACTCGGACTCGCTGTAGTCTGGAACACGGTTCAGGATCATGATGGTTTCATCATGGTGAGGAGTGGTCTAAACGGGACGGCTTTTGATTTGTTTTTTCCCCGGGCCGAAGCGGAAATTGAAGAACGAATCCACGAGATACCGCTCGAAACTCTTCAAGGCGCTGGAAAGGTGCTTGTGGTTGATGATGAAGAGCAACAGCGGGAAATATGCCGGAAAATTCTGACAATGCTCGGCTATACCGTCACAACGGTATCTTCCGGCGAAGGGGCCCTGCAATTTCTACGGAACAGCAAGGTTGATCTCATTATTCTTGATATGCTGATGGAGCCCGGCCTGAATGGCCGCCAGACCTATGAAAAAATCTTAGAACTCCACCCTGGACAGCGGGCTCTTATAGTGAGCGGTTTTGCCGAAAGCGACGATGTGCGGAGAGCAATTGATATGGGAGCCGGGGCACTGCTGAAAAAACCGTACTCGATTGAAGAGATGGGCGCCGCTGTGAAAAGGGAGATTTCCAGTTAATAAATTATTTTATTTTGCAGATTGTCCCAATCGGTAAACACAACCAATGCCTGCTCGCGCATTTCCTGTTGCAGGGGCAACTTTCTTTTTTCCGGGGCGAGCAGCAGTTCCTGGTAGAGAAATTCATCTACAAATCCAAGGTTTGCCGCATCCTTGCGGGTGGCGGCGAAATAGATTTTTTCAACGCCTGCCCAGTAAAGTGCGGAGAGACACATGGGACAAGGTTCGCAATTGACATAAATTGTGCAGCCCGCGAGATTGTAATCATTTAATTTGCGGCAGGCTTTGCGAATCGCCACCATTTCCGCATGGCAGGTGGGATCTTTTTTTTTCAGAACCTGGTTCCAGCCTCTGGCGATGATTTTTTCGTCTTTAACGATGACCGCACCGAAGGGACCCCCTTCTCCTGAAAACGATTTATCTCTGGAAAGCCTGATTGCTTCCTGCATGAAGCGTTGGTTCATGGTTGTTTTCCCGTTGAAAAAGGTTGGCTGTTTCACCCGTGAGGCCGGATGCTGTGGCCGTGATGTTTCCTTACCATACCGCGAATGAAGCATTGATTTATAGGAAAATCTCGCGTACTTTGTCCCATATTTCGGGGAAAGAAACGACAGACAGATTCGTTGCTATGGTCATTGCGTACACAAGAGAGAAGATAAACAGCCGTGGATTATTTTTTTATCATACTTTCATATCTGGTAGGCTCTATTCCCTTTGGGTTGCTTCTGGGCAAGCTTGCCGGGGTTGACGTCCGCAGGGATGGCAGCGGGAATATCGGTGCAACCAACGTCAGCCGCCTGGTGGGGAAAAAGGTGGGAGCGCTGACCCTGCTGCTCGACGCGGCGAAAGGGTTTGTGCCCATGCTTGCGGCCAATGGGTTGGGTTTCAGCGGGAACGTTGTCATGCTGTGCGGCGGGGCGTCGTTTCTTGGCCATCTTTTTCCGCTTTATCTGAAATTCAAAGGGGGAAAAGGGGTTGCCACCGCGCTGGGGGTTTTTTTGTATCTCTCGCCTGTTGCGCTGTTCATCTGTGTCACCGCTTTCATCGTAACTGTTGCCGTTTCCGGGTATGTTTCAGTCGGATCACTTGTCGCCGCAGCCGTAATGCCCGCTGTTATTTTTTGGCAAAAGGGGATCGACGGCTGTCTGTATCTGGCAATTTTTGTCAGTCTGCTTGTCTGGCTGAAGCACCGCAGCAATATTGCCCGGCTTGTTCGTCATGAGGAAAAAAGCTGGAAAAAGAAGTGAATCGGTATGACAAAGAAAGACTGGGAAAAAATAATTGCGGCCAGAGACCGGCTTGGCTTGGGCGAAGCGGCGACGCTGGCTGACATTAAAAAAGCCTATCGCCGCCTGTCAAAAATCCATCATCCGGATCTGGCTGGTGGAGATAAAGAGAGCCGGGTCCGCATGCAACAGGTGACGGAGGCTTACCAGACTCTCCTGCTCTATTGCAAGAATTACCGCTTTCCCCTGGTGATGCAGACTGAAAGCCTGGATGCTGAGGACTGGTGGTTTGATCGTTTTGGGCAGGATCCTCTATGGGGTAAAAGCAATACTGATAGCGATTAGTTGATGGACTTGTAGAGATCATACAGTCCCTAAAAAAAGTCTGTTTCCCACCACAGAAGACAGAGATCAGAAATATTTTTGATTGCAGATAGTTTGCTTGGTGATCTCTGTGCGCTCCGTAGCGAAACCAGCCTTAGTTGAGATATTGCTCATTAACCGTTATTTTCCCGCTTTTCATCAGCGCCGTGGTCCACGCCTCCATGATGGTTTTTTCTTTTTCCGTCTTCAACATTGAATCAAATGACTGACGAGCCTGCAGGCTCTCCTGGCTGACTTCTTTTTTATCCTTGAAGCGACAGACATAAAAAGCATTTTCCGCTTCCACGATGTTTTCCGGATAAGGCTTTTTTTCAGTGAGACGAAGTCCGGCTTCGATAACTGCGGCCGGGAGATCTCCGGCAGATTGCCTGCTGCGGGAAAAATATTCCGATTCTTTAACCGCGCCTCCCTTTTCTTTGATTTTTTCAGCAAAAGAAACGCCTTTTTCCATGACCGCGACCAGTGCCTCTTCCGCCGCTTTCCGGCTGAGGTTGTTTGCTTCCTGGGTAATAAAATCCTTTTCCACCCTTTCCTTGACGAGGTTTAATTCCGGTACCACAGGTTCTTTTGTGTCGGAGACGAGTAAGATGATAAATCCGTCAGGAGTCTCAAGCAGGGAGCTGAGCTCTCCTTTCTTAAGGGTAAAAGCCGTGGCAATAACGGCAGGAGCTTCGGCAAGCGCTGGCGGGGGAGAATCCTGGGAGAAAAAGACCGTTTCATCAGGGGTGACCGAGAAATTTTCGGCATATTTTGCCAGGCTGCCGGCAAAGATTATTTTTTCATACGCCTCATTTGCCTTTTCAAAAACGATGTTTGCCGCCTTCTGCTGCGTCATCTTCTGCAGGATGCCGTTTTTCGCCGCATCAAGGGGGGTGACCACAGCCGGCTGAACATCCGTCAATTGGATGATATGGTAGCCGAACTGGGTTGTGAGCACATCACTGATTGCTCCTTTGGCCAGAGTGAAAGCGGCATCTTCAAATGGTTTCACCATCTGGCCGCGGGTGAAAAATCCAAGATCCCCTCCTTGGGATGCGGAGCCGTCTTCGGAAAACTGACGGGCAAGGGCGGCAAAATCTTCTCCGGATTTGGCTCTGGTCAGAATTTTATCAATTTCCAGCCTGCGGGCTTCCTTGTTTTGTTCAGTGGTTTGCAGAAGGATATGGCTGGCGCGTCTTTTTTCCGGAATGCTGAATTCACTTTCATGGGTTGTGTAATACTCTTTTACCTCATCATCCGAGACAGTGATGTTTTTCATCACTTCGCTGTTGCGGAAAGCGAGATAGGAAAGCTTTATCTGGAGAGCTGTTTTGTAGTTCGCTTTGTTTTTTTCATAGTACGCATTTAAAGCCTCAGGGGTGATCTGCACTTGGCCTGCATAGTCTTCCGGGTTGAAGGACGCATATTCGAGCCGTATTTCTGCATTTTCATACAGAAATCGTTCCTCTGCTTCATGGCTTGTAACTCTGCCGAAACCAGCAAGTTGGGTGGCGATTTTACCCATCAGAAGGTCGTTGCGCAGCCCGTCTTCAAATTTGGTCGGCGTGAGGCGCGAGGCTTTGAGCACTTCGTGGTAGCGGTCAACATCGAACTGACCGTTGTTCTGGAAAACGGTCATCTCCTTGACGGCATTTTGTATTTCCGCATCGCCGACATAGATTCCCATCTCCTGTCCGCCCTGTTGCAGCAGCTGTTTCTGGATCAGATCATTAAGAACCTGTTTCTTGACGCCGAAGGATTCGACAAATCCTTTCGGCAGGGTGCCGCCGAACTGATTTCTGTAGTTGTCGAGGGCGGCCCCCAGTGCCTTGTCGTACTGCTCAAGGGTGATCGGCTCGCCATTGACGGTTGCCACGGCGTTGCGCGATCCCCCCGTGTTGTTGCCGACACCCCAGAAGACAAAGACAACGATGATGATGAGGACAGTGGCCTGAAGATAAGGCGACTGGGCTTTGCGGCGGAGAAGGTCAAGCATGGGTAAGGCTCCTTTGACGAATATTTAATCACTGCGAAGTTGACTGCTACGCATCTCAATTAATTGACTCATTATCAATTGTCAATTTTCAATTGTCAATTTACTTTGTTTCAGCGAGATTAGCACCCCAGGAAAGGTTGGTCAAGAGAGGCACGGCGAGCGGCAGGACATTTTCCATGGCTTCTTTTACAACGGCGCAGGTCGCTGTGAGTTCGTTTTCCGGGACCTCAAACACGAGCTCATCGTGGATCTGCAATAATAATTTCCCGGAAAGGGACGCTTCGCCAAGCAGATCGTGCACATGGAGAGAAGCCAGTTTGATGATATCGGCGGCGGTTCCCTGGATAGGGGTATTCAACGCGGTTCGTTCGGCGAATTCACGAATGTTTTTGTTGCTGCTGTTGATGTCGGGCAATTGTCTGCGGCGCTGGAGCAGGGTGGTGACGAAACCGGCGCTCCGGGCCTGCGCAATGATTTCATCCATGAATTTTTTCACTCCGCTGTAAAGATCAAAGTAGCGGTTGATAAAGGTCTGCGCCTCCTTGCGGCTGATGTTGAGCTGCCCGGCCAGGCCGAAAGCGGACATGCCGTAGACGATGCCGAAGTTGATGCTTTTGGCAACACGGCGCATCTGAGGTGTTATGAGACTCGGGTGTACCCGGAAAATTTCCGCCGCCGTCTGGCCATGAATATCCTTCCCCGCGCGGAAGGCCTCCACCAGGGCTTGGTCCTGGGAGTAATGGGCCAGAACCCTGAGATCGATCTGGGAGTAATCCGCCGCCAGCAAGAGATTGTTTTTGGCCGCGACAAAAGCCTCCCTGATGCGCTGCCCTTCGGGGGTGCGGATAGGGATATTCTGCAGATTTGGATTGCTGCTGCTCAGGCGACCGGTGGCGGTGACGGTCTGGTTGAATGAGGTGTGAACCCGGCCGGTACGGGGATGGATAAGGGAGGCAAGTTTATCAACATAGGTTGATTTGAGTTTACCGACACTGCGATGCTCGAGCACTGCCGCCGGCAGTTCGTGGTAGGGCGCGAGTTTTTCCAGGACATTGACATCGGTGGAATAACCGGTTTTTGTCTTGCGCCCCATGGGAAGTCGTAGTTTTTCAAAGAGGATGACGCCAAGTTGTTTCGGCGAGTTGATATTGAATTCTTCCCCTGCCAGGGTAAAAATTTTTTTCTCCAGCTCGAGAAGTTTTTCACCGAACTCCTTGGACATGGCGGAAAGGATTTCAGGATCAACCTGTATCCCGGTATCTTCCATCTGGGCAAGAATGGGAACCAGCGGCATTTCCAGTTTTTCAAAAAGGTCCCACAGGTTCAGTTCGTGCAGCTGCGGAGAGAACAGCTCCCAGAGAAGAAAGGTGGCCCTGGCATCCTCGCAGGAATAGTCCCGGGCGGCACCTGGAGCCACGTAGCGGAATGCATCCGGTCGTTTGTCATTTCCCGTGACCTGGGCAAACGACGTGAGATCGAGATTAAGATGTTCACGGGCAAGATCGTCGAGACCGTGGCTGCGGCGGGAGGGGTTAAGCAGATACGAGGCGATCATGGTGTCGCATAGGGGCCCTTGGAGTTGGAGGCCCTGCTCTTTCAGGATCTGATAATCATATTTGATGTTGTGGCCGATTTTGATCAGATTCGCATCTGCGAACAGGGGCCCGAGAAATTCGGCAACATCGGCAAGGGAAATCTGACCGGGAAGCACGGCGCCATTGTCATCCGTATGTTCAATCGGAATGTACCATGCGTTTTTTACATCCGCGCAGAGGGAGATACCGACAAGGCGTGCGGACAGCGGATCAAGGGAGGTGGTTTCCGTGTCCAGCACCAGAAAAAAACCTTTGTGCAGGGTACGGCAGAGCGCTGCAAGTTCCTGCCGATTCGCCACCAGAGTAAAGCCCCCTGTTTCCATGGGTCTTGCGGGGGCTTCCTGTTTCAGAAGGCGGGTAAATTCCAGTTCGGAAAACAGGTCGTGCAGTTTTTCCTGGTCAGGTTGCGGCAACCGGTAGGCCTCCAAGGTGTCGGGAACCGGGACGTCTGTTTTCAGGGCGATCAGCTTTTTTGACAAAAGAGCCTGCTGCTGGAAGGAAAGGAGTTTTTCTTTCAGTTTTTTTTGAGAAAGCTGATCGATATTTTCATAAAGACCATCCATGCTGCCGAATTCGTTAATCAGTTTATCGGCTGTTTTCGGGCCTATTCCGGGAACACCGGGAACGTTATCGGAACTGTCGCCGATCAGCCCGAAGAGGTCGTTCAGTTTTTCCGGGCCGACACGGTATTTGTCAAAAACAGCGTCTCTGTCCCACAATTTGTCGGTCATCGGGTCCCAGACAACGATGTCATCTCCCACGAGCTGCAGCAGATCCTTGTCGCCTGAAATAATGACGATTTTGTTTCCTGCGGCGGCAAGTTGCGTTGCCGCGGATGCAATCAGGTCATCCGCCTCCATTCCCTGAAGTTCCAGGGAATGGATATTGTAGCCGTGAGCGATTTTTTTGATATAGGGAATCTGGCAGGCCAGGTCGTCAGGCATGGGAGGCCTGTTGGCCTTGTAATCGGCGTAAATGGCATGACGGAAGGTTGGTCCTTTCAGGTCAAAGGCAATGGCCAGGAAAGAGGGTGCTTTTTCACGAATAACCCGGAGAAGAATATTCGTGAAGCCGTAGATGGCATGGGTGGGAAGACCTTTGCTGTTTGAGAGAGGGGAAATGGCGTGATAGGCGCGGTAAATATAGGCGCTGCCGTCAATGAGATAAACCGTATCGTGCTTTTTCATGGCGGCCACTCTAACAGGCGTATTTTTTTTTGGCAACAAAAGTGAGGGATCACTTTTTTTTAAAGTTTGAGAAAAAAAAGTCGATATGGTAACTAGAAGAGCAAGTTGTTTTGCAGAAAACAGGCTGTAATATCCCTTGAAATAAGGACGTTAGGGCGAACAGGAGCTGGCCATGAAGTTAACCGATGTAATCTCCCAGATCAGGACGGACAATAAGGTTGAGGCGAAAAAGACTCGCAAGGCTGAAGGTGTGCCGGAAAGTTCCGCACCTGTTGCCTCTGACAAGGTTGAACTCTCAAACAGCTCCAGGGATGTACAGAAAATGAGAGAGATACTTGGTCAGACACCGGCAATGAGAATGGAAATGATAGAAGCTCTGAAAAAACAGATAAACGAGGGTACATATCATGTCGATGCCCGCGATATAGCAGACAGAATGCTTGATGATCTTCTTGCGGAAGACCAAATTCTGTACGAATAATTTTTCCTTTTTTCTCTGATGCGCAATAAAAGTCGGCCTTATGGCCGGCTTTTTTCGTTTGCGGAGCTGAGTTATTAATCATTGCTTCTTGTTGTTCTGGGTCAAGGTTTATCCGGAAACAACCGCCGGCAGGGGTCGTATTTCTGTGGATCAAGCACAACCTGCATTGCCAGGCGTTTGGCGGTATTCAGAATCACAGGGCCCAGAAGGTTTGCGGTCATTTCCCGAGGAGCGTCTTTCGGGATGGTCAAAATGAGAAGAACATCCTTTTCCTGATCTGAAGAGAGTTGCAGGTCATTTAGTGTCGGGCCGGGAATTTTCGGCTGAAAGTCAATATCAAGGAGTGATGCCTGAATGACAACAAAGGCAAGGTTCGGATTGTCCAGGGACTGCAGCCACATGAAGGGTGATTTCCGGCTGTGCGGCCTGAGGATGAAACGGTGCGATTCTGGAAAACCGAGAAATGGGCTGACCATGGAAATAACCCGGGCCGGGTCGATTGAAATTTCACCGAAACGGCTTGTCTGCACGGCAAGATGCGTATCTTTATTCGGACGATCCATATCCTGGTTTACGGCATTCATCTAGTACCCTTCCTTTTTCATGGAAAAAACATCGCTTAATGCATTTAAGTCCGTTGGTGCATCCTGTGCCGCCCTTTTGTTTTCCTCAAGAATTCGCAGGTAAATTTCCTCACGGTGGATGGCAACCTGTTCCGGGGCATCGACTCCCAGCTTCACCAGACCGCCCTTGCTTTCCAGGACTCGGACTTTAATGTCGTCGGCAATAATGATCGCCTCGCCGACCTTTCTGGAAAGGATAAGCATAAAAGGGGGTCTCCTCTGGAAGTGTCTGGCCGCAAAAGACACACGGGCAGGTGTTTCACAATAAAAACGTTACCGCCACTCTACCACTTTCCCCTACAAATAATCAACAAGACTGAGCTGCATCGTTTTGGCGGCAGCAGAGAGGGCGGCCTGATAGGCAACCTCCTTGGATTTGAGGTTGAGGATTGCCTCGGTCAGGTCGGTATCCTGTTTTTCAGATAGATTTTCCTTGGTAGCCAGCTCCAGATTGGCGAATATCTGGCTCTGGATGGTAATCCGGTTTGCCCGGGCGCCGAAATCGGAGATCTGGCTGGACAATGACGACATCACCCTATCCAGGTTTTCCAGGGATTTGGATAATCCCTGCTGCTGCAACTGGTGGGCGTTGATGCCGAAAACATTCAAGGTGTTGCTGCTGTCTTCGGTGACATTGAAGGTATACCTTTCCGGGTCGGCGCTTTCAATATGCAGGTGTCCGGTGCTGTCCCAGTAAGCGGAAAGGCCTGGTATGCCGTTTAGTTTTTTACCGATATCCTCGGGAGTATCATTTGCAATGTCCACCGGGATGATCATTTCGAATTCTTCAGGGGGATACACATCATGGTCCATCACGGTGATGGCAATATTGCCATTGCGGAATTTTTCGTCGAGAATGTCTTTGCCGTTGTTGAGTTCTTCCAGGGTTGCAGATTGGTTCTCTTCCGCGTTGATGCCGGTCACAAAGGTATAATTCACACCCCGCAGGTAATTTTCCAACTCTTTCATGACCTTGAAAACATCGGTGTTGCTGATGGCATCCTGACCGTTTTTTGCAATGTCAATAGTGCTCCTTGCCCCGACTTTGATTTTTGCGTTATTCTCCCTGTCTCCGGTGAAGCGAACATTGTTGTCAAGTCGGGTGAGCGAGAGGACGGAAAGCTTTCCGTCGTTTGCAATGTCGCTTTCTTCGCCGGTTGAAAGTCCACCGCCGGAAAGACCCAGGGCGGCAAAGGCCGGTTCAACGCCTCCAGGGGGAAAGGCCGGGGTAAGGGTGCTTTCCAGCATGAAAGTACGATCTGAATTGAGCTGGATGGAGCCAAAATAGACCTTGTCCTGATCGACACCAACCGCATCGTTAATGTGGGTTATGGCATTGCCGTTAACGGTCGTCTCAATGTGGAGGTTGCGGCCGTCGACCGCTTTCAGGGCTATTTTTCCGCTGGAATCCCGGGTGGCCACAACGCCGGTGCTTGCCTGCACATCATTGATGGCATTGAGCAGTACATTGTCGGTGTCCTGGTCGGCAATTGCGGTAGGGCCGAGTGTTGCAAAAATATCAATTCCATTGATGATCAGGTCGCCAGCATCAACTGTTCCGGCGCTCACCCCCGTCGTTCCCTGATGGAAAGCGGGAATCACTGCTGCGGTTACCCCGGTTCCCGGGATGGTCTGGCCCGTTGTGTTGACCCAGTCTTTGCTGATTGAATTGATGGCGGAGGCCTTTGCTTCGGCGGAATACATATCATAAACATCCGATAATCCGTCGGGATTTATGGTCGTAACGGGGATGCCGTTTATGACCAGGTCGTCAGGGGCTAATTGATACTCTGCCGGCGGGCCGAGAGCATCATAATCAAGTGGGGCAAGATCATCGCCGTTGATACGATAGCCGTCAATGTAGCCCAGCATGAAGGGCGTAGGTTCAACCTCCGTGTAGCCGGTTGTCTTATAACCGCCGAAAACATACTTGCCGTCCCAACGGGTATTGCCCAATGTTACCATTTGCTCAAGGTAAACATGGATTTCATCGGCCACATAGAGGCGGGTTTCCGGGGTCTGGCTGTCATTGACGGCAATCAATGCCTGCTTTTTGCTGTCCATAACCAGCTGTTTGATACCGGTCAGCGCCTGTTCCGAGGCGGAGATCATTGACCCCCCGAATGTAATATTGTCCTGATACTGAGTAATTTCCGCCAGGGTGGAACGCATTCCGAGCGCGCTTACCATGTTGACCGGATTGTCGGAAAGTTTCGACATCTGCATACCGGAAGAGATCTGCCGGTTGATCCTTTCCATATCGCTTGTAATCTTATTCAGATTGGTTCCGATCATGCTGTAAATTGTGTTCAGAGTTGTTCGCATATCATACCGCCTCCAGCAGAGTCCGCATCATTTCGTCTGATGAGGTTATCAGTTTGGCAGCAGCAGAGTAGGCCTGCTGGAATTTGATCAGATCCGCCATTTCTTCGTCCAGCGATACCCCTGAAGTGGAGTCACGCATGGTGTTCATCTGGTCGGTAATAAGCTGATTATAATCGTAATCCCGAGAAACAGTGCGTCCCTTCAAACCGATGTCTCCCACCAGGGTGTTGTAAAAACCGTCCAGTGTGTTGGGGCTGCCGCCGATAAATCGAACGTATTCATTACGCTGAATATTGGTGATGAGCAGGGCATTGGACTGATCGCCTCTGAATATTTCGCCATTTGCACTTACTTTCCCGGCCGCAACATGGTCGGGATTGTCACTGACCATAGCATTAATGCCGATGGTTGCAGCACTTGACCCGCTAAAAAAGGTATTGATGCCGACGGTGGCAAGGAAATTGGACGTGTCGCCCCCAAAGGCGAACTGGTGGCTCGTGTCCGGCGTCAGTACGAGTTTGTTGTCGTGAACCGCTGCTGATACCCAGGGGGTGGCTTTTCCGCTGGCATTGATGATGGAAATATTGATGGCGTCAGCCACGTCCTGCAGGGTGTAGGCGCGCTCAAGGGGGATCTCAACCGGTTGGGGCAGGGCAAGGGTGTCGTCATTGTTGTAGATCCAGATCTTGAAACTCCCTCCGTCGAGCTGAAGCTCGTCTGAATAATCAAAGCCGCGGATGGAAGCGAGAACCTGGTTGTCGGATGAGGTGAAAGTGAGACGTCCGTCACCGCCCTCATCGGTGCTGCTGATATTGCCGCCGCCAAGGCCAAGTTGTTCGAGGTAGCGATCATCCGTTCCCGCTTCGATGATAATCTCGCTTTTATGGGAAAAGAGGGACAACCTGCCGGTGTTGTGGGTCGCATCCGCCACATAGGTGCCGGAGGCCAGATTCAGTTTGGATTCACTGGAAAGGGGATCACTGTCGAGACCGCTGATGATAATCCGCGACTCATCCCCTGCATTGGTGTTGCGCAGGATAATGGAGTTTGCTGCGCCACCGTTTGTACCGTCGCCAACAACTGCCTCAATGGTGATTTTCGGGATATTTTCCGGAACATTGGTCGGATCGTTGTAACTGTTGAGGGCCACGTTGATGGCGTTGACAACATTTGCCGCCAGGGTTGCCGGATTGGTATCGTTGGGTGGGCCTGAAGTCGCATCAACGGTATAGCTGATGTCAACTCCGTTGATCTGAAAATCAATAATATTGCCGTCTTCAGCCGCTCCCATGGCGGTGACTGCGCTTCCCGCAACTTGGGTAGTCACCTTTGCCTGCACGCCGGTAATCGCATCGTTGATGGCCTGAGCGGCATTGTACGCCTTGGTTGAGGCCAGACCAAAATTTGCGGTACCGCCTTCAATTTTGCCTATCTCCCTGCTGTTGATCGTGATGAATCCCGCAGGAATGGTTTGCGTTGCAGATGTGATATCGATGGTGCTGCTCAGCAAAGTGGTGTTTTGCGCCATGTCGACGCTGGTCAGTTGTTCTGAAAAACGGGCCAGTCCGACGCCCTGGGTGTGCTGCTGGTTGACCTCACGAACAAGGGCATTTGCCAGGGCATCGAGCCGGCCAAGATAGTTTTCAGCAACTCCAGGGCGGATATTGTTGAATGTTTCCATCCAGCCGCCCAGTTTGCCGCCCACTTCGGCACCGTCACCCACCGCCATCTCTATTTTGGAGCCTTTTGCATTTTCACTTACCCAGTGAAGTTCATTGTCCTTCCAGTCGACCTGCCATCCCTGGTCGTTTTCCACCAGAGTATGGCCGTCTGACATCATTATGGTGTATGCACCACTGTTCGTTTCAAAGTAGTTGATGTCAAGATACCCGGCAAGATCCTTGACCAGAATATCGCGTTGGTCGCGGAGATCGTTCTGCTTCCGCAGATCGTCTTCTGAAGCTGCGATATTGGCGTTCAGTTGAGCAATCTGCTTGGTGAGCGAGTTGACATCCTGTACAGCCGCGCCCAGACTGACATTGATATCATAGCGGGTTTTGGCAAGTTCCGTGGTCATGCTGTTGAGCTGGTCCATCAGAATCTGTGCTTTCTGGATTGTCTGGTCTCGGGTTGCGATGTTCTCCGGATATTCCGACAAGGTCTGCCAGCTTGACCAGAATTCACTCATCAGTTCGTTGACGGCCAGACCTGGCGCCTCGTTAAATGATGTTTCCACCAAGCGCATGGAGCTTTGCTGCGCCTGAAGGTTGCTTAACATGGAATTCTGGCTCGAAAGCCTTTTTACCATGAACTGATCATAGTGGCGATTGATCTGCATTCCCCGGACGCCATTGCCGAAAAACCCGGCTCCTTCAGGTGTGGGCACATTCGGAGAAAGAGAAAGTGACTGCCTGGTGTAGCCTGGTGTGTCAACGTTGGCAATATTGTGGCCGGAAACGGAAACAGACTGCTGGTGGGTTAGCAGCGCTTCCTTTGCGGTATTTAATATCTGGGAAATGCCTACCATGTATTAAACCTCTCTGCTTACCAGGGCGGGCCCTGATCCGGACTTGGACCGCCGCGAATGAGAACTGTAGAGCGGGGTGGAGGCAATGTCGCCGCAGATAAGGGAAATTGCATCGTTTATGTAACCAAGGGTGGCGCTGGCAAAACTTTTGTTGATCAAATTGTTGCTGCTGATTTTTTCCCGCAGCGAGGCCAGTTGATCTCGGTATTTTTTGACGGAAAGCGTTTGCTCGCGGGTCATGAACGGGATGAGTTCAGCAAGCTTGATGATCCGCTGGTGCTTATTCTCTTCCTGGGCGAGAATCCTTCGGGCAACTTCCTGCAGGGAATGGTCAAGCTGGGCGATTTTTGTCAGTTCCTGCTCTTTTTTCCTGGTAAGGGAAATAAGGGAGTTGACATCCATCTGGATCAGTGCTTCTTTTTCCGCTTCAAGAATGGCGAGAAAGCCGCCGGAGATCGCAATCTGTCGTTTGAGGATATCAAGAATCAAGGGCAGAGGGAAGGCTTCGCCGTTCGGCATGCGGTTTGTCTCGGCCGGATTGCTGTTGTTTTTGAGTGCAGTTTGTGTCTTCATTTGCCTGTTTCTCCATCAGCGGGATGGTTCAATGCCCCGCTGAGTTGTCTGTAAAGAAGTTCGCCGATACCGATTCCCTTGCCATGCGCCATGTTTTTGGTCATCTCTTCATCAAGCATGGACTGATACATCTTTTCTCCGAATGATTTTTCAAAAAGACCGTCATCCGGAATGCTTTCCCGCATGGTGCTGAGCAATTTGTTGAGCAGGATCGCTTCAAAATCGCGGCATGCCTCCTCAAGCTTCTTGTTTTCGATAGAATCGACAAACTGCTTCTCATTTGGTTTATCGACAGTTTGCATGTTTTTCTGAAATGCAAATGTCGATGATGGCATAATACTTTTCATTTAAATGATCTCCAGGTTCGCGTCCAGAGCTCCAGCAGCCTTGATTGACTGCAGGATGGCAATAAGATCCCGGGGGGTTACGCCGACACCGTTCAGGGCGGAGACAAGGTCTCCCAAGGTTACCCCCGGTTCGATGGCGACAAGTTTGTTTTCCTGGTCTCTGGCCGTGATATTAAAATTGTTCTGGGTTGAGGCTTGCTGGTTTTTGGATACCTGTACGCTTAAATTGCCGTGGGCGACGGCAAGTTCTTTGATTTTAACGTCTTTTCCCATAACCACGGTGCCGGTTCGCTCATCGATAATGACCCGGGCGGCGGAGTCAGGTTCAATTTCGAGATTTTCGATGGCCGCCATGAAGCCGACTTCGTTGCCCGCATAGCTTTCCGGAATGGTGATGCCCACCGTGGCGCTGTCTTTTGCCTTGGCGAATTTTCCGCCCAGGTGTTCGTCGATGGCGTCAACCGCCCGGGACATGGTGGTGAAATCAGGGGCGCTGAGATGGAGGATAATTTCCTCTTTGCCTTCAAAGGAAACAGAAACCTCTCGCTCCACCGTGCCCCCGTCAGGAATCCGGGCCACGGTGAGATGGTTTTTCTGGATTTTTTCATTGGTGCCTGTGTCAAACTCAAAGCCGCCGATGCTGACCGCTCCTTGGGCAATGGCGTAAACCTTGCCGTCAAGACCTTTCAGGGGAGTGGCAACCAGCGTGCCGCCCTGAAGTGATTTGGCGTCTCCCAGGGTGGAAAGAGTCACGGCAATGGTCTGGCCGTTTTTCAGAAAAGGGGGCAGGCTTGCGGTTACCATGACGCCGGCTACGTTTTTCACCTTAACGTCGTCCTGGTTGACATGGACACCGAGATTTTCCAGCATATTGACAAGCGCCTGCCCGGTAAAAGGCGATTTGTTGCCGTCGCCGGTCCCGTCAAGACCGACCACAAGCCCGTAGCCGACCAGCTGATTGGGACGTATTCCCTTGACAGAGGCAATATCTTTCAAGCGAACAGCCTGGGCCGGGGTGATCGTTGTCCCAAGCAGACTGATCAGAGCGAAAAAGATGAGAAAACGTGTTACAGGCTTCATTGGTTCTCCTCGGTTGGTGAAAAGACTCTTGATCATTCTATCAGCAAACGTTGTGCCGGCGGGCCAACGGGTAACGGTTTAATGGCTTAAATATCTGTAATAAAAAGGGAAAAAATGAAAAATGAGGCATTGGTTCTCCCTCGATTCACTGCCATTGCCGGGAAAGGGGGAAATTTTTTCCTAGCCGTTAAGTTTTGGTCTTTGGTGCAAGGTGAATGAGTGGGAAAGTCGCGCATTATCCGTAATCACAGTCCGAAATCAGCGGTTAAAAAGGCCAGATCATATCCAGGCCGCGGGCCAGCCAGCCGGGCTGCTGCTTGTCGCCGAGAACACCGGTGCCGCTGTATTCTATTCGGGCATCGGCAATGTGGGTTGACTGGATGGAATTATTCGGGGAGATATCCCGGGGACGCACCATTCCGGACAGGACGATGAACTGGGTTTCGTTGTTGACTCTGATTTCCCGGTAGGCCTGAATGACGAGATTGCCGTCAGGAGTGACGTCAACCACCTTGGCAGAGAGGGTGGCGGTCATGGTACTGTTCCGTTCGGTTTCGCCTTTGCCTTCAAAGTCGTTTTGCAGGTCAACCTTGAGGCTTGAGGCGGAAGGGGTAAAGTTCGAGTTGTGTTTGGTGGCCCATTTTTCAAGCCCGAAAAACTGACTGATACCGCCGGCCACACCGGATTCACGTTCCGTTTTGGTCCGGGCATTTTTTTTGCCGCTGGATGTTTCAACAATTTCCACTATCAGAATGTCACCCACCCTGCTCGCCCTGCTGTCCTTATAGAGATCAAGGGAGTTGTCGCTGAAAAGGGAGCCTTCTGCCGGGGCGAAATTCTTTTGCTGAACATCCGGCAAGCTGAAACGGTCCGGCAATGTCGGTTTTGGAGGCGGCGGGGAAGTCGAAGCACAGCCGCTTATAAAAAAAATGGCTGCCAGGCAGGCGGAAAAAACACGGATCTTGCTTTCAGTTGTTTTCATGGTAATTATCCTCTTTATTTGCTTCAAAAACAGCAGGAGGCGGGAACTTAACGGTCAATCTCAACCAGGCCCTCGTCAACAACCCGTGCCTGCACAACCCGCCTGCTCATTATGTTTTTGACTCTGACCATGTCGCCGGCGGCGCCGCTGTTTTTCGCCTCACCCGGGGCTGTCACCTGGAGTCCATCGCTTCGGGCCATGATCGTCACCCGGTCACCGCGTTTGACGATCTGGGGATTTTCAAGCAGGCTGCTGGAGAGGAGAGCCCCTTTTCGCAGGGTTTTTTTCAGTTTTTTGCCGACAGCGGAATCCGGATCGGTGATAAGATCATCGCTCAGCATGGATATGTCGCGGAAATCGGTTTGAATGTCTTCTCTGGCCAGGATCGTACGCCTGGCGCTATTGCGGGAAAGGATGACAACCGTTCCCCAGAAATGAAGATCTCCTGACATTGTCACTTCGCCGCAATTTTCATCTCCAACGGAAATTGTAACAGTGAGGGTTTTTTTCCCGGGTGTTTCGCTGTCCACAGAGCCGTTCACCCGGTAATCGACTTTCCCAGCCGGAATTGCAAGCGTCGAGGGGCGTGAGGAAAAATCGGTAATGGCAATCTCTTCAACCTGACGCTGAAGATTTTCTTTGATAACCTTCATAAAGATCTCCCGCAGCTCGGTTTCCGCCAGTATTTTTCCGGGAACAGACTGCTGCCCGGTCGATCCGTAGGTTATGGCGACGGGAGAAAAGCAGACAAGCAGGAGGAGAAACAGTTTACGCATGATTGGCTTATCGCAGGTTGTTTGAGATTTCAAGCAATTGATCTGCCGTGGTAACTCCCTTTGAATTGGATTCAAAGGCTCTCTGGGTGATGATAAGATTCACCATCTCCTCGGTGACATTGACATTTGATGTTTCAAGAAAGCCTTGGGAAAGGGTTCCCAGGCCGTTAATGCCCGGATTTTCTTCCCTGGGATCTCCTGATGCCTCGGTGGGCAGGAAGAAATTGCTTCCCGTCGCTTTCAGGCCTGCCGGGTTGATGAAGTCGTGCAGTGTAATCTGTACCGATGCAATGGTCTGCTGCGCCCCATCAAGGGCCGACAGCATGCCGCCGGAATCTATTTCAATGGCCACCGTATCAGACGGGACAGCAAATTCCGGCTGCAGGCGATCACCGTTACTGGTGACGATATAACCGTCGCTGTCCATTTTAAAAGCGCCGGCCCGGGTATAATATTCCACGCCGTCCCGGATAATCTTGAAAAACCCCCGACCTTCAATAGCCCAGTCAAGTTCATTGTTGGTCTGGGAATAGTCTCCCTGGGTAAAGACTTTATAGACGGCGGTGGGGCGGACGCCCATGCCGACTTGGACTCCGGTGGGCACCTGGCCGCCGCCGACGGTTTCCGCGCCCACGGCGCGCAGCGAATTGTAAAAAAGATCTTCGAACTGGGTCTGGCTTTTTTTGAATCCGCCGGTGTTGACGTTGGCCAGATTATTGGAAATGACATTCAGCTGCAACTCCTGGGCGTTCATGCCGGTGGTTGATGTATAAAGTGCTCGGATCATTTTTTTCTCCTGCAGGTAAATTTTTTGGCAACGCGGCAGCGTTCAGGTTGCTATTGCCTGTTATTGATGCTGAAAAAAGTCAAATTACCGGTTACCCTGTCAATTTTCCGACATTGTTAATTGCCTTGTTGTCAATCTCATCAAAGGTACGGATGACCTTTTGCTGGGTTTCATAGGCCCGGTGCAGGTCAATCAGTGTTGTCATCTCGGTGACCAGGTTGACGTTGGAAGCTTCGAGGGATCCCTGATGGACGATAAAATCGGTTGCCTGACGTTCCTCGGCGCCCCCCTCTTCCTTGATGCGGAAAAGGTTCGTGCCTTCCTTTTCTATTCCGTTCAGGTCGTCAAATGCGGCAATGTCCAGCCGACCTGCACCGACGCCGTCAACCAGCAGCCCTCCGTCAACGGCAAGGGAAACATTGGTGCCGTTGATGATGACCGGGCCGCCGTCCCCCAGAACGAGATGGCCGTCCGGATTGACCAGCTGTCCCTGGCTGTTGACGAGGAAATTGCCGGCCCGGGAATAGCGGATACCCTGAGGGGTCTGCAGCTTGAAGAATCCTTGACCGCTGATGGAAAAATCAAGCTGATTCCCGGTGGTCTTTATTGATCCTTCCTGCTGGTTTGTCAGTAAGTTAAGCGCTTTCCCTACACGCTCGCGTTTTGCGTTCGTCTGGTAGAGCATCTCCCAGAAAGTGACATCTTCTTTCTTGTAGCCGGGGGTGTCCACGTTGGCCAGATTATTGGTAGTCTGGTTGAGACGCTGTTCCTGGGCGAGCATTGTTTCAATGCCTTCGAGAAGACCGAGACGATTTTGAATAAACATATAACCTCCATAAAGGTGTTTACGGAGTCAATTGCAACTCGTGTGCCAACTGTTTTGCACGGGGGGGCGGGCGATGAGGAAGGAAGGTGTTTTTGGGGGTGTTTGATTTTGTTCCTTGAAATTGATGGGTTAGAATGATTAATTATGTCTCAGTGATACATTGAAGCAAAATGGTGATTGATAGGGGAAAGAGGTGGAGGGGAATAATTTTCCCAGTAAGAGATGATTCCTAGCCTTTATACGACTGATTGGTGCGATAAACAAAGGCAAGAATCTCAGCGACAATGAAATAGGTTGATTCGGGGATTTCCTCGTTGATTTCCAGTTTGCCGAGAACCTCAACCAGGTCGGCATCCTCATGGATGGGGATGTTGTGTTTCTTGGCCAGTTCAAGGAGTTTTTCCGCCATATGGCCGAGGCCTTTTCCCACGACTTTCGGAGAGGCGTCCTGCTTCTGATCATAACGAAGGGCTACGGCCTTTTTGCGCTGGGTCTTGGTCTCTTGTTGTCTTTTGGCTGTCATGGTGGAAAAGGGGTTCTTTTGAGTAGTTTTTCTTTTATTGGAGCGTATCTCCGAAAAATTTGCAATGAAATTTACCAACCTCACTCCGGGCAGCTTGATAAAACGATATAAACGGTTTCTTGTTGACGTGCAGCTGCAGGGCGGGGACAGTTTGACCGCACACTGTCCCAACACCGGGTCCATGAGGGGATGCCTTGCGCCTGGCAGCCCTGTTATGTTGTCGCGCAGTGAAAACAAAGGGCGTAAATATCCTTATACTCTGGAAATGATACAGGTTAACGGTTTCTGGGTCGGGGTCAATACGGCCCGCACGAATTACCTGGTCCGGGAAGCGGTGGAAAACGGCGTGGTGAAGGAATTTTCCGGCGTTGACGCGATCCAGCCGGAAGTGAAGGTGGGGGACAGCCGCCTTGATTTTCTCCTGGGACGGGGACAGGAAAAAATCTATGTAGAGGTAAAAAACTGTACCCTGGTTGAGGGCGGGGTGGCCATGTTTCCCGATGCCGTCACCAGTCGCGGCACCAGGCATCTTGAAGAACTTGCCCGTTTGCGGGCTGAAGGGTATCAGGCTGTGATATTTTTCTGCGTGCAGCGGATGGATGGTGACTCTTTTGCTCCGGCCGCCCATATCGACCCCGTTTATGCGGCGACCCTTGCCAGGGTGGCAGGGCAGGGAGTGAAGGTGCTTGCCTACCGGGCTGACGTGAATCCACAGGAAATTCTGGTCACAAGACCATTGCCGGTGAAATTTTGAGTGCCACTTTCGGATTGTGATCAAGTCGGCCCAGCCCACAAAAATGAATCAACCATTTAATGAGTCAACAAAGCAGACATGAAAAATAAAAATGAAAAGGCCGTCATTTTATTGAGCGGCGGGCTTGATTCCACCACGGTCCTTGCCATTGCCCGGGATCTTGGATTCTCCTGTTACTGCCTGAGTTTTTCCTATGGTCAGCGGCAGAGTATCGAGATTGACCGGGCCAGGGAAATTGCCCGGCGGCTGGGCGCAGTCGAGCATCTTGTCCTCGGCCTTGATCTGCATAAAATAGGCGGTTCCGCTTTGACGGCGGACATTGATGTGCCGAAAAACAGAAGCGCAAAAGAAATGCAGTCTTCCATTCCTGTCACCTATGTGCCCGGGCGCAATACGGTTTTTCTTTCCCATGCCATGGCCTGGGCCGAGGTTGTTGGCGCATTTGATCTTTTCATCGGCATCAATGTGCTTGATTACAGCGGCTACCCTGATTGCCGACCCGAGTACCTTGCTGCCTTTGAAAAGGTGGCCAATCTCGGTACCAGGGCAGGGGTGGAAGCGGGGAAAAATTTTAAAATTCATGCCCCACTGATGCATCTGACCAAAAAAGAGATTATTATAAAAGGAAAGGGGTTGGCTGTTGATTACAGTCTGACCCACAGCTGTTATGATCCGGATGGACATGACAGGGCATGCGGCCAATGCGATGCCTGTCAGTTGCGTTTAAAAGGGTTTGCCGAGGCAGGGTTGGTTGATCCTGTTTCTTATCAATAAAAAGGTTTCTTGCATGAATAAATTTCCCCAACTGGGTCAGCTCTTCATGGTCGGTTTTCCCGGCAACCAGCTTGATGATTCAACTTTACGACTGATAAGGGAGCTTGGTGTCAATAATTTTATTCTTTTCCGGCGCAATGTGAAAAGCCCCGAGCAGGTCAGGGTTCTTTGCCGTGAACTGCGCGATGCCTGCCGGGGAGCGGGCCTTCCCGGCCCTTTGATATCTATTGATCAGGAAGGGGGAACTGTTGCCCGGTTGCCGCTTCCTTTTACCCAATTTGATGACGCCCGAACGCTTGCCGAATCGCAAGATCCGGAGAGGGCTCTTGGACATTACATTGCCGCCTGCGTCAAGGAACTGTCGGAGGCTGGAATTAATATGAATCTTGCCCCGGTGCTTGACGTGTGTCCAGCCGGGGAGGGGTATTTCATGGAAAAACGTGTTTTCGGTGGAGACCCCGCGCACGTCGGACGGCTTGGAGCGTATGTGGTAAAGGGTTTCCAGCAGGGCGGCATCGCCGCCTGCGGCAAACATTTTCCCGGGCTCGGGGCGGCAAAACTTGACCCCCATCTGCAACTGCCGGTGGTGTCCCGGCCCCTTGAACAAATAAAGGAAATTGATCTGGTGCCGTTTCTGCAGGCGGTTGCAGCCGGGATTGCGGCAATCATGACATCGCATACCATTTATACGGATCTTGACCCACAAACCCCGGCCACCTTGTCAAGAAGAGTGCTGAAGGGGCTTCTTCGGGACGAGTTGGGCTTTCATGGGCTCATTATTACCGATGACCTTGAAATGGGAGCCATAGAAAATGAGAGATCCGTTGCCGGTGCGGCGGTGCAGGCTTTTCGCGCCGGGGCGGATCTGCTGCTCATCTGCCATGACCATGAAAAGATCCGACAAGCCTATAATGCATTGCAGGAAGCGGTGGCAAAGAAGGAGGTGACTCAGCAGGATTGTGATGATGCACTGCAACGGGTATCGTTTGTGCGCAGGCAATTCGCGGGGAAGCCTTGAAAAAAATATCTTCAACAAGAGAAAGGTGGAGCTAAAAAAAAGAATGTGATAGCATGAAGGTACACAGTAAATCCGGTCGTAAAGGAAAAGGCCGGATGGGCGTTCCATTGCCGTATTGAAGAAGTTTGGTACGGCGGAATTCAGCATGGAGGATGTGTATGGAACTTAAGGTTGAAGGCCGTAATCTCGATGTTCGTAAATCTTGGCAGGAAAAAATTGAGGAGGAAAAGGAACGGTTGGTACGTCATCATCCCGGTCTGATCCTCAATCTTCGTGTGACCATTGAAGAAACTAATTCTCATAAACAGGGGGGGCATGAAGTGCGTATAGTCGCCGCTGTTCCCAATGATACTGTGGTCGTCAAGAGAAAAGGGGATTCGGTAAGACCATTACTTGTAGATGCCTTTGATAAACTCGGTATGCAGCTGAAGGAGCTGCAGAGAAAAAGACGTCAGACAGTCAAGGTGGCCGAGCCTGTCGGCCTCGAATCCGGGGGCGGAACTGGTGTGATTAAATCCCTTTCTCCCTTTGAGTCATACGGATTTATTGTTGCAAGTGACGGCAAAGAAATTTATTTTCATGAAAATGCCCTGAAAGATCTTGCCATGGATCAGCTTGCCGAGGGTGATTCTGTTTCATTCGGCGTAACCGAGGGCCATAAGGGCCCGCAGGCTACCTGGGTACGTGTTTCCCAGTAGAGTTTTTTTAAAAAATAAATAATTGGAATGGGGCTTGCGAAGCCCCATTTTTATTCATCCTTATCGTGAAAGAATTGAGCAATGACAGAACAGCAGACTTTTCTTTTTGAAAAAATCAGCGCCCGGAAAAAAGAACTGCATGGAAAAGTTCTTATTCTCGCGCACCATTACCAGCAAGAAAACGTTTATCAATTTGCCGATCTGACGGGCGATTCCCTTAAGCTTGCCAGGCAGGCGGCGGAAGCAGGATCTTTTCCGTATATCATCTTCTGTGGCGTTCATTTCATGGCTGAATCCGCCGATATCCTGACCGGAGCAGATCAGGCTGTCATCCTTCCTGACCTTCAGGCAGGGTGCCCCATGGCTGATATGGCGACGGCGGAGGAGGTTGAGGCTGCATGGCGGGAATTGGCCGGAATCTTGAACATGGATACGGTTATACCCGTCACCTATGTCAATTCATCGGCCCGGATAAAGGCATTTGTCGGCAACAGAGGGGGATCGGTATGCACTTCATCCAACGCGGAACGGGTTTTACGGTGGGCCCTGAAGCAGGGGGAAAAGGTGTTCTTTTTTCCGGATGAGCATCTGGGCCGCAATTCAAGCAGGGCATTAGGGATTGGTGATGAAGAGATAGTCGTGTGGCAGCGGGGGAAGAAATTCGGCGGCAACACCACGGACCAGCTGAAAAAGGCCAAAACCATTCTCTGGGATGGCTTTTGTCATGTGCACCAGGAGTTTGCGGTGGAGCAGATTGTGGGACTACGCCGGGAACATCCGGGAATCAAGATTATCGTCCACCCGGAAAGCCCTTTTGATGTTGTGAGCGCGGCGGATCATTACGGGTCGACCGAACGTATTATCGAAGCGGTAAATGAGTCGGCGCCTGGTTCCATCTGGGCAATCGGCACGGAGGTTAATCTGGTAAACCGTTTGAAGATGCAGCATCCGGACAAGACGGTGTTTCTTCTTGCTCCCTCGCCCTGCACATGCAGAACCATGAGCCGCATTACCCCGGAAAATTTGTTGTGGGTGCTGGATAATCTGGCCGCAGGGAAAGTGGTCAATCAGATAAAGGTTGACCGGGAAACCGCGGAAGGGGCAAAGCTTGCCCTTGATCGTATGCTTGTTATTTAAGCGCATTACAGGTTTCGTCAAAACGAGCCGCTAAAAATGTTCGAACTTTAAACTCCGCCCTTCACTGCGCCCCCGGCACACTGACAAATTCAAAATCAGGTAAGACAAGGCAGGTCAATCTGCCGCCGTAGACAGCGCCGGTATCGATGCCAATCCTGTTTTTTTCAATGAGCGGTTTATCAAAAGGCGTATGGCCGAAGACAACCTTTTTGCCGAAATCGAAATCTGACCCAAGAAACTGTTCCCGTGCCCAGCAGCACCAGCGAGGTGACTGCTGGCTTACGTGGACATGGGGCTGGAGTCCCGCATGGACGTAAATATAGTCGTCATCTTCCCAGCAAAGAAGCAACTCATTAAAAAAATGCAGATGGCTGACCGGAATGCGGGAGGCAATCTGACCGCTGAATGGCGGGGTGATGCCATAGCTGAGCAACGTTTTGTCGCCCCCCATCCGCAGAAAAAAATCCCTGTTTTCGCCTGTCAGTGAGGCGAGGAAAATCTGTTCGTGGTTGCCCAATAGGGGGATAACCCGGCCCGGAGCCTGATCCATGAGGCGGATGACAAAAGAAACAACCTTCTTTGAATCCGGGCCGCGATCAATATAGTCCCCCAGAAAGATGATTCTGTCCTCGTGCATATCAGGGGAAATTTTGTAAAAAAGTTCCAGCAGGGCGTCATAACAGCCGTGTATGTCGCCAATGACAAATGTTCTGGCCATTCCTTATGAAGCCTGCCAGGTGCGAAGCAGTTCGACTGCCTTTGCCTTTTCCGGGAAATCGGTGTCTCCCTCAAGAGCCTGCTTCATGTTTTCCAGCGCCTCAGCATCTGCTCCCTGGCCTTTCAGGGAAAGAGCAAGATGATAGCGAACCGTCGGTACATTGGGCAGGGCTGCCAGCGCCTCCCTGAATTGTGTAGTGGCGAGACCATAGGATCCCCGCAGATAGTGGATATACCCTAATGTGTCGCTGATGTTCGGGTCGTTCGGGAGACGTTCCTTGGCAACTAAGGCAAGGCGCAGAGCCTCGCCAAGATCCGGATTGTCTTCCTGGGTGATGAGCCAGGCCAGATTATTGGCCGCCGGCGCGAATTTTGGGTCAAGTTCGAGAAGTTTGTTGTACGCTGTTTTGGCTTCCTCCGGTTTTCCAGCCTGTTCATAAAGGGGCCCGAGCCCCATCAGGGCTTGAACGGAATTTGGCTGTTGTTGTAAAAGGGACTGAAATTCATTGATGGCCTGTTCCTCTTTGCCGGTTTTGATCATGATGCTGGCAAGCATGACATACGGACGGGGATTTTCAGGAGCAAGCGTTTGCACCTTGCGGAAAATTTCTCCGGCTTCATCCAGAGAGTTCCGGGTGAGGAGGAGGTCTCCCAGAAGCAGCAGCATTCCGGGATTGTCCCCCGCTTTTTCAAGTTGCAGTTTAACCCGTTGAACAGCCTTCTCCGGCTTTTTATTTTGCAGGTCGATTGCTGCAAGGGTCGCAAGGGCCGGAGTGAAATCGGGTTTGATGGAAAGGATTTCTTCAAGCAGCGGCGTTGCCTTGTCAAATTCCTTCCTGGCCAGTCTGGTCATGGAAAGATTGTGAAGAACATCGACGTTGCCGGGCAGCATTGTATTCATCTGCTCAAAGATTTTCAGGGCATCGTCGGTTTTACCTGAGCCAAGAAGGCTCTGGCCGAGAATAATCGCGGCCCTGATATTACGGGCATCCAACTGCAGGGCGATAGCTGCTTCTTTTTGGGCGTTGTCGAACTCACCGGTACGAAGATGGTGATGGGCAAGCAGAGTGTGGGCGCGAGAGTTGCGGTTCATTAATTTAACCGCTTCCGCCGCTTCTTTCTGGGACATTTCCATGTTGCCCTTGTTGAGATGGGCAAGTGCCAGTTGTAAATGGGCATCACCCCAGCGTGGGTTCTCCTGAACGAGCCGATCAAGAGTTGTAATCGCCTCATCGTTTTTGCCGTTTTTCATGGACAGTTTGGCCTTTACCAAGAGAGCTTGCGGGAGTTTTTCATTCTCTTTTAAAATTGAGGCCGTAAGTTCTTCAGCTTCGGGAAATCGTTGTTGGTCAAAATAAAAATCAGCAAGCAGGCCTTTAATCGGCAGAGGATTTTCGCTTTTTGAAATGGCGTTTTTCATTGCCTCTTCCGCCTTCGGGTAATCACCTGTTTCTTTATAGAAATCAGTAAGAAAAAGCATAATGCGTTCGTTATTCGGCTCAAGGGCAAGGGCCTTCATGATGCTCCCTTCCGCCTTGGTGTTTTCTTTTTTGTTGATGTAAAAAGAGGCCAGCTCAAGCAGGGGCTGGGCGGAGTCGGGGAAACGGCTGACGGTTTTCTGTAAATTATCCTGAGCTTTTTCGAGATCCTTCTGGCTCAGATAAAAACCGGTCAATGCCTGGTATGTTGAAATTTTTTCAGGACTCAGGTCAATGGCTTTTAGCAGCGCTTCTTCCGCCTTCTTCATGTTGTTCTGCTGGGCGAATATTCTGGATTGCAGAATATAAAGACGGTCGAGATCAGGTTGACTGACCAAAGCCTTGTTCAACGCTTCTTCTGCTTTGCCCATATCGCCTGCGATGAGTTCGATATTTGCCAGAACAGCCAGCGCCTCCGTATGATTCGGATTTGCCGCCAGAATTTTATCAATGTACGTTCTGCTTTCCTCCGGCTGTTTCGAAAGAAGGTGGAATTCCGCTGTTTTGAGCTGGGCGTCCTGGTTGTTGGGGTCGAGGCTTGCCGCGCGTTGCAGTTCCTGGAAGGCATTTTTCGGTTCGCCCGTTTTCAGATAGGCGAGTCCCAGCTGATAGCGCGCATCAGCGTATTTGGGGTCGACCTGGACGGCATTTCTGAATTCGAGAATAGCCTCCTTCATCTGGTTTTTACCCAAGTAGTCCATCCCCTTGTCAAAATGGGCCTGCTTCTTGACTTCTGGATTTGAGCAGGCAGTGACGGCAATAAGGAAAAGGAGAAAAAAAGTCGTCAATGAAAACAATCGGTTACACGAAGGCATGTCGATCCTCTTGTGTGATAGTTGGGCAATAACAACGAGATGTGAAAAGGATTTTAAGAACAAGAAATATATAAAGGTCAGGATAGAAGATAGCCGAAAAAAAGGCAATAGAAAGAGCGACATTCCTTTATTTCTCCGTGAGAAAGAAATATGGAATGTGAGAATATTGTTGCCTTTTTAAGGGGCGAAGCATATCATAATCCTAATTTTCGCGGGTTTGTCAATTCATATTCTTTTGACTACGTTTGTTGTTTTTTGGGATTTTGCAGATGGCTAATTCTAACAGGTGGACTATGCTGAAAAGGGTATTTTGTTTTGTTTTGTGCGCCTTCTGTCTTGCCGCCCAATCTTTGTGGGCGCAGTCGGCAACAGGGGATGAGAAAAATTATTTCATCGGCGTTGGGGATGTGCTTGAGGTGCAGGTATGGCAGGAACCTGACCTGTCCCGAACGGTAAAAGTTCGACTGGACGGCAAGATTTCGTTGCCTTTGACCGGCGATGTACAGGCCGCTGGGAAGGCAATTGAGGAACTTGACAGTTTTCTTGAGAAAAAAATCGCAGCACTTGTCACCGAGCCGTCAGTGTCGGTGATGCTGGTTGAAAATCGCAGCAGGCGGTATTATGTTGTCGGGCAAGTGGGTCAACCGGGCGAATTCCCCATTGAGTATCCTCTTACCCTGCTTCAGGCAATTGCCAGAAGTGGGGGGTTTCAGGAATGGGCAAAGAGGGAGGAAATCAAGGTTGCCCGCAGGACGGGAAGCAAAGAGGAGCTTTTGCGGTTTGATTACGATGCCTTTGTCAAAGGAAAAGATCTCGGGCAGAATATTTTTATTGCTCCGGGTGATACAATTATCGTTCCCTGAGAAGGGGAAATATTAACACGGGAAGGATAGTCGTGGACAGAAAATATCTATGTGCAATCGCTGGCGTGGGGCTTGTCTTGTTGTTTGATCCGACTTCCGGGGCTTCCGGCAGAGAAACAACCCTATCGGGAAGCTTCTCCATGCAGCAGGAGTATGATTCGAATATTTACCAGGAGGAAAGCGACAGGCAAGATCAATGGACCACCATCCTTTTGCCCGCTCTCACACTTGTTTCGGCAAGCGAGAAAGATACGTTTTCTCTTGCCGCAAGCTCTGACCTCAGCTGGGATCAGCGGCTGGATGAGCGCGATTTCAGTCACAGTCTGCTCTTATCTGCGGACAGGGAACTTTCCGAACGGTTGAGGGTCACCTTTTCAGACAGTTATTCCTATAACGATAATGCCCCGCTGAGGGATATGATTGTGGGGGATGCGCGTCTCACCCTCAGCAGGAATTTTCAACGGGCAGACGATTATGAGCAGGCCGAAGTGGCGCGCCTTCTTTTCCCGGAGCTTTCCTATGATCCGGCAATGCATTACCTCCTGGTGCTGTCTGAAATTGAAAGGCGATATGCCCAGGCTTCCCCGTCGGTCCGACTGCAGGTGGATCAGTATTTCTCAAATACTGAAGGAAGGCGAAGGCATTGGGATAATGAACTGTCCATCGGCGCAGAGTATGAATACGCCAGGGACAGCATAATCGGGCTGGGCTACCGCTATTTTGTCAACGATGACAGAACGTCGGGGGTGGAAGAATATTATGAACATTCCCCATACGTGAGTTTGTCTTATCGGTTTAATCCGCAATGGCTGGCGTCGGTGAATTATGAATTCAACAAAGGGCAGCATGAAACATCGAGTGATCTGACAGAGAATAATACCCTGTTTGGACTGGACTATACCTTGAGTCAGACGGATCATCTCAATGCCACATATGGCTATACAACTTCGAATTATCAAGGTGACCAGGAGGATTTGGTTGAACAGATCGGCTCTTTTGGCTGGAACCATGACTTTACTCCTCAGGTTCGGTTGACGACTTCGCTGGACAGTAGTTATTTGACCCGTGAGTATTATGGGGATGAAAGGGAAATCGGTCTGGATATAGGCATATCCCGTCTCCTGCAGAGGGGATCGATTTCCGTCGGGGCGGGAACTTCAATGGCGGAATCCAAACAGAATAGCTCTTGGGATGACCTCAGGGAAAGCTGGAATCTGGACGGGTCTATGACTTATGCCATGCGTGAAGACCTTACTGGAACAATAAATGCCTCTTATGAAAAGAGGGATTCGTGGCAGGAAATTGTTGGCAAAACAACCTTTGACGATTATGAGGCTGGAGTATCATTAACGTATTCTTTCTGGCGCTGGTTCGCTCTGACCTGCCGCTATACCTACAGCAAACTGGAAAGCAGTAATGACTTGATTCCGGATTATGACGAGCATCTCATTGTTGTTGAGTTAACAGCTGCAAAAGAATTGATGCGCTGGTAAATCTGGGATTTCAAAAGCTCTTCTTCGTCTACAGCAGTCAATAATTTTATTTTTCCGAATAGTATATATGGAACAACAGCAGCGGCAGTTAATAAAGAAATACCTTGATATCGTTCTCCGTAAGAAAAAGATAATAATTATCTTTTTCCTGATGGGGGCGGGAGTCGGCTTGGCTAATTACCTCACAACCCCTAAGGTGTATCAGTGTATTTCTCTCATCCAGTATCAGCGCCAGCAGGTTAATCCCACCGCCATGTCGCCGGATGATGTCCGATCACGAACTTCGGAAGTGGTGGCAACGGTAACCCAGCAAATAACCAGCCGCAGCAGCCTGGAGGCGATGATCAAGGAATTTGATCTCTACGGAGAGATGCGGGCTGCGCTTCCCATGGAAGATGTGGTTGATGTCATGCGGGAAAAGCATATTGAAATCAAACAAGAGGGTGGGGACATCTTTAAAGTCTCCTATCAGGGAGGCGACCCCAAAAAGGTATTACGGATAACAAATGCTCTAGCCGCCAAATTTATCGAGGAGAATCTGCGCTATCGTGAGGAACGGGCATCGGAAACATCGTCCTATATTAATGATGAACTGCGCATGGCCAAGGATTCTCTTGATCAGAAAGAAGCGGTCATGCGGGATTACAAACTGCAATATTATAATGAGATGCCGAGTCAGCTGGCCAACAATATGAGTCGTCTCAGCGCATTGCAAGCGCAATATCAACAAAATCAGGACAGCTATCATGAAATGGAGCGAACCCGGGTCATGATTCAGGAGCAGATTTCATTACGTCAGGAGCTGGTCAAGCAGCAGTTGCGCGGTGTTGGGGTGAGTCCCGAAGTGGGGCAGGAGCCGCGGGGAAGGTTGGCGGAAATCAATGAATTGCGTCAGACTCTTCAAAATCTTCAGACAAGATACACGGATCAGCATCCCGAGGTGCGGCGGGTAAAAAAACTTCTTGAGGAGCTTGAGAGCGGATATGCCGGCGGCGACGGTGAAGACAGCGTTGCGAATTCTCCGCCAATCGACCCACAGATTGAACAAATGAAGGCCCAGCTGAAAGAAGCTGACTATAATATTGGACGCCTAAAAAGCGATCGTGCGGAAATAGAAAATGAAATCAGCAAATACAGGAAATGGATAGATGCAACTCCTGTCCGCGAGGCTGAATGGGCAGGTTTGACGCGTGATTACGAGCAGCTCCATCAGCATTATCAAGCATTGGTGGGGCAAAGTCTGCAGGCTGAATCAGCTCACAGTCTCGAAAAGCAGCAAAAAGGCAGTCAGTTTAAAATAGTTGATCCCGCCCACTTCCCGGAAAAGCCGTTTAAGCCGGATTTTAATAAAGTTATGTTGCTGGCGTTAGGGGTAGGGTTGGGAATAGGTGGCGCTCTTGCCTTTGGTGTGGAACTTCTCAACACTTCTTTTAAGGAACCGGAAGAACTGGAAACATTTCTTGGATTGCCAATTGTCTGCGCCATACCTGCAATAGATACAAAATTGGAAATGAGCCGAAAAAGGATGGCGACCATTGCCTGGGGCTTAATGTTGGTCTCCGTCACAGCCGCAATTGGAGTTGCTCTGGTGTATTTCTGGAAAAAGGGAATGATCATTTTTTAAATTATAATTAGATTCAGGAGATACATAGTGGGAAAGGTTTTTGATGCCCTTTCAAAGGCCGGCGCAGAGAATAAGCCTGTTGAACGGAAAAATTCATTATTGGGTAAAAGCTTCGGCAAGAATATTTTACCGGAAGAAAAACAGCCTGAATCTGGGATAACAGGGGCAACGATAACACCTGCTCGGCAAACCGTTGCTCCGGCTGGCTGGGACGAAAGATTTCTTGCGGCGCGGGCTAATCCGGCGGTGGCCGAGAGCTTCAGGAGGCTGCGGGCAAAAATACTCCATCTTCAGGAGGACACGCCGATTCGTTCGGTTCTCATTACCAGCTCGAATTCAGGCGAAGGAAAAAGTTTCGTCTGTGCCAATCTCGGTGCGATAATGGCCCGTGGGGTCAATCAACACGCCCTGCTGGTGGACTGTGATCTGCGTCGTCCTGGTTTGGCATCATTTTTTGGTGTGGAATCAAATTCCGGCTTGGTCGATCATTTGCGGGATGGACTGGATCTCTCTGCACTTATCGTCAAAACCGGGCTGGATAGACTTTCTTTGATTCCTGCCGGCACTCCCCCGCAAAACCCTTCTGAGTTGCTGTCCTCCCAGGCAATGTCTGATTTAATGAAGGAGGTTGTCACCCGTTATCAGGATCGATTTGTTATTTTCGACAGTCCTCCGGCCCAAGCCGCATCCGAAACAGCGGTTCTTGCCCAGTATGTTGACAAAGTTGTTCTTGTTGTAAGGTGGGGGGGATCCGGTCGTGAACAGGTGAAAAGACTTGTTGAACAGATGGGGCGTGAAAAAATTCTTGGCGTGGTTTTCAATGCGTTTCAGATGAATTTTTTCGATAAACGATTGCAGGGCGAAGGTTATTATAAATATTATTCAGAAGAGTATTGAAGTACGATGCCGTTCATTCTTAAAAAGTACTATCCCTCCCGAAATATCTTTTTTTTTCTCGGTGAAGGCCTCCTGATCTTTCTGGCCATAAACGGAGTTTATTTTTTTTTCAAGGGCCCGGATCTTTACACTGCAGCCCTTGCCCTTTACGCATTGAGGGCCTTTTTCGTCACGCTTATCTTTCAAACTTCTCTTTATTTTTTCGACCTCTATGATTTAAGCGCCGAGAATTCAGTTGCAGAAGATTTTGTTTGTATCATCCAGGCCTTCGGGGTGGGGTGCGTTGTACTTGGCATCGTCTATTTTATTTTCCCGGTTGTTATGATTTCAACCCGGATATTCTGGGTTGGGTATGGCGCTATCTGCGGGAGTATTTTTTTCTGGCGGTTTTTGTATAAATATGTGCTGGACAGGAAAATGTTCTCCCAGCCCATTGTTCTTATCGGCGCGGGATCGTTGGCCGCAAACATTGCAGATGAAATCACAAAGAAGCGGGATTCCGGCTATAAAATAGTCTCCCTCATTGGCAAACGGGCCGATCACACCCTTCCTGATAATGTTCCGCTTTCCTCTGATATTGATGAGTTGCCGGAGTTTTGCCGAAAAAATAAAGTTGAAAAAATAGTGGTGGCCCTGGGTGACAGACGAGGGAAAACGCCGATTAGATCTCTGCTGCGATGCAAACTTGCCGGACTCACTATCGTTGAAGGAATAACTTTTTATGAAGGTCTCACCGGAAAGGTTTTGGTGGAAAAGGTTAATCCCTCCTGGCTCATTTATTCATCCGGTTTTAAGATTTACCGCTGGAGCACTTTTATAAAAAGACTGGTGGATCTCATTGCTTCCTTTTTCGGGTTGCTTTTTTCTCTGCCGTTTACCCTGCTGAGCGCGGCAATCATTAAAATTGAATCGCCGGGCCCTGTTTTCTATACACAGGAAAGAGTGGGAGAAAAAGGACACGTTTTCAAAGTGATAAAATTTCGCTCCATGCGGAGCGATGCGGAAAAAGACGGGCCGGTTTGGGCCATGAAAAATGACACGCGAGTTACCCGTTTCGGCGGATTTATCCGTAAAGTGAGAATCGACGAAATTCCCCAGATGTGGAATGTTTTAAAGGGCGAAATGAGTTTTGTCGGACCGCGACCGGAACGACCGGTATTTGTCGAACAACTTACTTCCTCCATTCCCTATTATTCATTACGGCACACCGTTAAGCCCGGGATAACCGGATGGGCGCAGGTCTGTTACCCGTATGGCGCATCGGAAGAGGATGCTTTGCGCAAGCTTGAATATGATCTGTATTATATAAAAAATCTGAGTATTTTTATGGACTTCTGGATAATTTTTCAAACCATAAAGACGGTTCTTTTTCAGAAAGGGTCGAGATAGTAACGTTATTCCCATGCCGGCATGAAGGGATGGCAAAGGATTACAGTCTTTCTGGCTTTTTTTAAGGTGTTTAACACAGAACGCTTCATTGATTATATGACAGGGTGAATCTATGTGCGGCATAGTTGGCTATATAGGGCAGCGAAAAGTGGTGCCCATTCTCCTCGAAGGGCTGAAAAAACTTGAATACAGAGGCTATGATTCGGCCGGCGTTGTTTATCTTGAGGACGGTGTTTTAAAAAAACATCGCTGCGAGGGGAAGCTCGCCAACCTTGAGGAGAAGATGGACAAGGTGACGACTGAGAGCCGCATCGGCCTTGGGCACACCCGATGGGCCACCCATGGTCCGCCATCCGAGGCCAATGCCCATCCGCACAGTGACTGCACGGGAGAACTGGTTGTTGTTCATAACGGCATCATTGAGAATTTCCAGACACTGCGTGAAATGTTGAAAGCAAAAGGGCATGTTTTTACCTCCCAGACAGACACCGAAGTGATTGCCCATCTCGTCGAAGAATATTTACGGGATGATCTCGCGGAAGCTGTCAGAAAGGCGACGAAAGAGGTGGAAGGTTCCTTTGCCCTTGGTGTTATGTGGAGCAGGCAGCCGGACAGAATCATCGCCGCCCGGTACCAAAGTCCGTTGGTGCTTGGCGTGCTGGAAAACGGTGGAAGTTTCATGGCCTCAGATATTCCGGCGTTGCTCCCCTACACCAAGGACGTGATTTTTCTCGATGATAATGAAATGGCAGTGCTGAAAGCCGATGGCGTGGAAGTGGTGCGGCTGGACAGCGGGGAGCATGTTGAAAAAACGATCCAGCATATTGTCTGGAATGCCGGGATGGCGGAAAAAGCAGGATACCGTCATTTTATGTTGAAGGAGATTTTTGAACAACCGCAGGCTATTTTAAACACTTTCCGCGGCAGGATCAATCCTGAAACAGGAGCGGTCAATCTTTCTGAAATCGGACTCAGTCGGGAAGAATTGTTGTCTATCCGGCGTATTTCACTTGTCGCCTGCGGTACTTCCTGGCATGCGGCATTGGTTGCCAAATACTGGCTGGAAAAGTGGGTAGGTTTGCCGGTGGAGGTGGATATTGCCTCGGAATTCCGCTACAGAAGGCTCCTGCTTGGTCCTGAAGTCATGGTGATTCCCATATCCCAGTCCGGCGAGACGGCCGATACGCTGGCGGGATTGCGTCTGGCAAAGAAATTGGGGGCCCGGGTTATCGCCATCTGCAATGTGGTGGGCAGCACTATCACCCGGGAATCAGACGGCACCATCTATACCCATGCGGGGCCGGAAATCGGGGTTGCATCCACCAAGGCATTCACCAGTCAGTTGACGGCGCTTTTTCTTCTGACCCTTTTTCTAGGACAGGTGCGGCAGACTATCGATGAGGAAAAGAGCAGGGAGCTTGGCCGATCACTACTTGAACTGCCGGCAATCATTGAAAATGAACTTCCCCGGCTTCAGCAGGAAATGCTTGTTATCGCCGAAGAATTTGCCAACAGCCGTGATTTTCTCTATCTCGGCCGCGGCGCGAATTTTCCTATTGCCCTTGAGGGGGCACTTAAACTCAAAGAAATTTCCTATATCCATGCGGAAGGGTATGCGGCAGGGGAGTTGAAGCATGGCCCCATCGCATTGATTGACCGGGACATGCCGGTTCTGGCTCTTGCGCCCAAAGACAGTGTTTACGGTAAGCTTATTTCCAATGTGGAGGAGGTGAAGGCGCGGCATGGCAGGATGATCCTTGTGGGCAGCGCTTCCGACAACCAGCTTGCCGCAATGAGTGATTTCGTGATCAGGGTTCCTGATATACATGAAGAATTGACGCCCATCCTGTATACTGTTCCTTTACAACTTCTGTCTTATGAGATCGCTAATCTGCGCGGTTGCGATGTCGACCAGCCGAGAAATCTGGCGAAAAGCGTCACTGTGGAATGATTTTGGGTTTGCTCCGGAATTTTCTTTGTCTCAAGGACTGGGATGGACTGCAGAGTGGCGTCTGGCAATAAAAAAGTAAACCAAGAACAATATTTTTTCGCTGAAGAACAGGGTTCTGCGGGTGAGAAAAAGGAGAATACGTGTATGAATGCAACCATCGCCGTGGTCGGGCTTGGTTATGTGGGGTTGCCCCTGGCCATCGCTTTCGGTAAAAAATATCCGACAGTAGGGTTTGACATTAAAAAAGAGGCCATCGACAGCTATAAAAAAGGATCTGATCCCAACTGCGAGGTTTCATCTGAGGATTTTGTCCTCGCCAGTCGAATAGAATTCACCTCTGATCCGGCTTTGCTTGCGAAAGCGGATTTTCTTATTGTCGCCGTGCCGACTCCCATTGATGCTGCCCGGCAGCCCGATCTTTCGCCGCTGAAAGGCGCCAGCCGTATCGTGGGAAAAAATATGAAAAAAGGGGCTGTGGTGGTCTTTGAGTCCACGGTTTATCCCGGCGCTACGGAGGAGGATTGCGTTCCCATTCTTGAAAAGGAATCGGGCATGAAGTGGAAACGCGATTTTTTTGTCGGTTATTCCCCGGAAAGGATTAATCCTGGCGACAAGGAGCACACCCTGACGAAAATCGTTAAGGTAGTATCAGGCGACACCCCGGAAACCCTGAAGCAGGTTGCAGATCTTTATGGCGGGATTATCGAGGCAGGAGTCTATCCGGCGGCAAACATAAAGGAAGCCGAGGCGGCCAAGGTCATCGAAAATACCCAGCGGGATCTTAATATTGCCCTGATGAATGAACTGGCTGTCATTTTCGACCATCTGGGCATTGACACCTTGAATGTCTTAAAGGCAGCGGGGACAAAATGGAATTTTCTTCCATTCCGTCCGGGACTCGTGGGTGGTCACTGCATTGGTGTTGACCCGTATTACCTGACCCATAAGGCGGAAACCGTAGGCTATCATCCCCAGGTAATTCTTGCAGGCCGTCGCATTAATGACGGAATGGGCAAGTTCATCGCGGAAAAAGCGGTGAAACTCATGCTGGCGGCAGGGCTTAATCTCCAGGATGCAAAGGTGGGAGTATTGGGGCTTACCTTTAAAGAAAATTGTCCGGACCTGCGCAACTCCAAAGTTTTTGATATAATACATGAACTGGAGAGTTTCGGCATTAAACCGCTGGTCCACGACCCAAGAGCCGAGGCAAAGGATGCAATCCGTCATTTCGGCGTCAATCTGTGCAGCCTTGAAGAAATGAAAGAGCTCGGCGCCTTGATTTTTGCCGTGCCCCACAGGGAATATCTGGAAAAGCCGGTGGAGTTCTTCACCGGCGCGCTGGTGAAAGGCGGATGCCTTGTCGATGTCAAGTCCGCCCTTGATATGGATAAGATCAAGAAAAACGGGATACACTTCTGGAGGCTATGAGTTGGTTACGGAAATGACAACATACGAAAAACTGCAGCATCAATTAAAAAAAGAGCCACGCCGCTGGCTTGTCACCGGAGTGGCGGGATTTATCGGATCCAACCTGCTGGAAACACTTCTTAAGCTTGATCAGTATGTCATTGGGCTTGATAATTTTTCCACCGGGTTCCAGCATAATTTTGATCAGGCCCAGGCCCTGGTCAGTCAGGAACAATGGCAGCGGTTTCAGTTCATGGAAGGTGACATCAGAAATTTTGCTACCTGCAGGGATCTCTGCAAGCAGTCCGATTTTGTCCTTCACCAGGCGGCCCTTGGGTCTGTCCCCCGCTCCATTGATGATCCAATTCTGGCCAATGAGAACAACCTCACCGGTTTTCTCAACATGCTGGTGGCGTCCCGTGATGCCGGGGTAAAGCGATTTGTCTATGCAGCATCCAGTTCAACCTATGGGGATCATCCCGGACTGCCGAAAGTGGAAGATCAGATCGGCCGGCCCCTTTCGCCCTATGCCGTGACCAAGTTTGTCAATGAAATTTATGCCGATGTTTTTGCTCGGACTTATGGTTTTCAGGCTATCGGCTTGCGTTATTTCAATATTTTCGGGCGTCGGCAGGATCCGGAAGGAGCATATGCGGCGGTTATCCCCAAATGGTTTGCCGCGATCATCGAGGGGCAAGAGCCCTTCATTAATGGGGACGGCGAAACCAGTCGCGATTTCTGCTATATTGATAACTGTGTCCAGGCAAATCTTCTTGCCGCGACTGTCGAAAATCCCGAGGCATTGAATCAGGTCTATAATGTGGCTTTTGGCGAAAAGACAACTTTAAATGAGCTTTTTCAAATGATCCTGCAGCGGGTAAGATCTATTTTGCCTGAAGTGAAGGAAATGCGCCCGGAATACAGGGATTTCCGGGCAGGTGACGTGCGCCATTCCCTCGCTGATATCGGCAAGGCGGCAAAATTGCTCGGCTATGCGCCCCAATTTTCGGTGAGCGATGGTCTTGATCTGGCCGCAGAGTGGTATGTGGAAAATCTGAGCTGATTGCGGAATTAAAACATGTTGCTCCCTTGATTCACGCAGAGTAAAGTTCAGTATGAATATCCCGTTTTTGTTGATCTGCGGAACGTGGCACTTTGGGCACTTATATTGGACTCTTTAAATCACGAACTTCTTAAAACCAAGGAAGAAATAGACCGGCTGGTCAGAAACTGGCGAGCATTGCTTGATGTGATGCCCGAGATGGTCGTTCTGATCAGGGAGGATTGTATCATTGAATACATGAATCCCAGCGCTGTTGTTGTCTTTGGTGATTTGTCCGGCCTGGATTGCCGTCATCATCTCTGTAATGCGGATGATCGTTGCCGGGTCTGCTGTCCTATTTTTCTTTCCATAAGCGGGAAACAGAAAACAGGCCTTGAAGAAACCCGCATAGGGGGGGTCGATGTTGAATACAGTTTCGCCCCTTTCCAGGGCTATCTGGGTGACCGGCTGGTAATGCTTGTGATGCGCGATATCACAAGCCGGAAGCAGCATGAAAATGAGTTGTCCAGTTTCCACAATAATATTGAGGAAATTCTCCAGCAGAAGATAGGTGAATTAAAGGAAAGCGAACAGATTCAGCAGAATCTGTTCCGGGAAATAAACGTACTCAAGAGAAAGCTGCAGAACAAGGATCAGGCCGATGAAATGATCGGTTCCAGCCGGAAGATGCGGGAACTGCGGGAAATGATAGATCAGGTGGCCGCCTCGGATGCTACCATCCTCATTACGGGCGAATCGGGAACCGGCAAGGAACTGGTTGCCAACTTGATCAGAAAGTGCAGCACCAGGAATGACAAGCCGTTTTTGAAAGTTAATTGCAATGCCATCAATGATAACCTGCTGGAGAGCGACCTGTTTGGTTATGAAAAAGGCGCTTTCACCGGGGCGGGAAACCGCAAAAAAGGAAAGTTTGAAATTGTTGACGGCGGCACGATTTTTCTTGATGAGATCGGCGACATCAGTCAAAGGATGCAGTCATCCCTGCTTCGCGTCCTGCAAAACGGAGAGGTCATCCGGGTTGGCGGCAACTGTTCTGTTAATGTGGATGTGCGCGTCATCGCCGCCACCCATGTCGACCTGGCCCAGGCTGTGCAGGACAATAAATTCCGGCTCGATCTCTTCTATCGTCTGAACATTATCAATATAGCAATCCCCCCGCTGCGCGAAAGAAAAGAAGACATCGTCGACCTGGCCACCTATTTTGTGAGGCATTATCGACAGGCTTTTAAAAAGGATGTTGATTTTCTGCCTGACACCATTATCAACCGTCTTTTGCTCCATAACTGGCCCGGCAACGTCCGGGAGTTGGAAAACGTCATCCAGCGCGCCGTGCTCATGTGCAAGAATTCGATTATCACCGAGAATGATCTGATCTTCGATACCAAAGCCTCTTCCTGCCTGCACAACAGCTCTCTTGGCCATTTCCTTGAGCAGATAGGAGAAAAACCATTGAAAGATCTTATCGGCGACTTCGAGCGGGAGATCCTTTTTCATTGTCTGCAAAAGAATGACGGCAATGTGCAGCTTGCCTCAAATGATCTGCAAATCGGTAAAACAGGGCTCTATGACAAACTGAAGAGGTACGGGATTTCCGCCAAGATGGCAAAATAGCAAAAACGTCGAATCCTGCAGGCAGACTCAACGATAGTTCAGAGCATTGCTTCTTGCTTTTTTTTGCGCCCTTCTTTTTCAGGTGGCGTCATTATTGCAATTGAAATTATGTGTTTACAAGCGACGAAATTCTACCATTGAGGCAATAAGGATTATTTGGATGACCGCCCACTCAACGCAGCCCAGACAAAAACAGTGTCCATACTGGGCGAAAAATAACGGCCATGAATGCCGGATGACCAAAGGCGGGCTTTATATCCCCATGCCGGAACATGTTGATATGTTCTGCTCGTCCCCGAAATATACGATGTGTCATCAATATATACGAGGCTGTGAAATGCTGCAGGATGCGGCTAAAAAATATGGGTTTGTCCAGGATGGAGGCAGACGGCGACACCGCAGAGTTGCAGGCCGGATTCCGTTGCGTGTTTATGTATGTGACAATGCATTCAATAGGGTGGAGATTGCTGACGACGGGGCTGTTGCGGTTGATCTCAGTCTCGGTGGAATAAGAATAGAAAGCCACAAAAAAATGACCCAAAATGAACTTGTATCTCTTGAGTTTTCTTCTGGGCTGGCAATTTCGGAGGTGTCCGGGCTTGGGGAAGTGAGATGGTGTGAATCGAAAGATGGCACCGATCTCTTTGAGGCCGGGGTTGTTTTTTCTGATTTTGGTCTGACAGAGGCGATCGGCGCACATTTGGGTTTGCCGATGATGTAAGAAGATGTTTGCTTGTCTTGTTTAATTGCTTTTAGCCCGTTGCAGGGCCAATGTGTATGAACCTGCAACATTTTTTTGCCTGAGTGAAAAATATCAAAGCCCGTTGCGTATGAGATAAGCCGCAACGGGCTTTTTTGTTTCGGAAATTCCTGGGATTTTCCGGGTTTCTGGAATTTATTTGTTTTTTCATTGATGTTAAAGGGTTTGGCGGGGTTTTTGATTTCCGGAATGACGGATTTAGCGGGCAGGGGCGCTGCCGGAAATAAGCGCTTTGGGTTTCATGTTAGGTTTTTTTGAATGTTTGGAGGGTGCTGTTGGTCGACGACTTCAAAGGGGTAATTGGTTAATAGTATGATATTGCTTGTGTTTTTTTGTTTCCTTGGGTTTTGCCGTGTGTGTTTTTGTCTTGGCATGCAATGTGCTTTCTTTATGCTTTAGATTATTTTGATTTTGGAGTTTTCCCTAAAAATACATGAGGAGAAAAAAATGAAAAAAGTGTTTGCAAAAGGTTTGGCCCTAGCCTTTCTGGGGTCGATGGTGATGGCTGGGAATGCCATGGCGCTTACAATTGATCATGGAACAATGCTTACTATGATAGACGGTAATGCTGATCAGGATGTAACGGCTGATTTAATGTTCTCGGGTTTCACTGCTGGGTATGAGTTTGGTTATTATTTAGGAAGCGATAACGTTTTTAACAGCCTTGGCCCAATAAATTTTGTGAATTTTGTTGGCGGGACGGTTGTTGATTTTGCATTTAGAAATATTGTCTCTAACAATATTTACCGTGCCAGTGAAGATTTAATGAATGATGATTTTTCTGTAAATATGAGCTTTTTTTATCCGATTTCTGGAGACCAGGCACAGCAGCCAGAGCTGGCAGATGCAAGTGTGTATTATGGTGGTGTGCAGATGGCATGGATATTCTCAAATCAGCCAGGGGCTGTCTTTGGTGTTCAGGCTGAAATGAATAGTAATGATGGCGTCGCCCCCGTCCCCGAACCAGCCACCATGCTTCTTTTCGGCACAGGTCTTGCCGGTCTTGCCGGTTATGGCCGGAAAAAAATTCGTAAAAACTAGTAAGAAATACAGTTAATTATTTTAAATCTGAAGATTAATTAATTGCGCTGATAAAAAACCGCTTGACTCTTTTGGTCGGGCGGTTTTTTTATGTAATTAATCCCCAATTGACAAGAACTTAATCATTCATATCGGTCGAAATGTGCGGAATAGCGGGCTATTGTAATATATCTTCTGGTAATTCTCCCGGCCAGAATGCTCTGGAAAGAATGATATATCCAGTTGTTCATCGAGGGCCTGACGGCTATGGGTTTTATGTCGGGGATGGGGTGGGGCTGGCGCATGCGCGGCTCAGTATCATTGATCTCGAAGGTGGCTGGCAGCCTATTCATAACGAGGATAAGTCGCTTTGGGTAATATTTAACGGCGAAATTTTCAATTATCGAGAATTGCGAAAGGAGCTTGAAGCAAGGGGGCATCGATTTTATACAAATTCAGACACCGAGGTCATTGTTCATCTTTATGAGGAGAAACAGGAGAAGTGTCTCGAAGATTTGAACGGTCAATTTGCCATTGCGTTATATGATGCCGGATCGAGAACTCTTTTTCTGGCAAGAGACAGGATGGGTATTCGCCCACTTTTTTATACTTTGCATAAGGGTATTCTTTATTTTGCCTCTGAGATAAAATCGCTTTTTGCCGCAGACCCGTCCTTGCCTAGAGGAATGAATCCGGATGTCCTTCGGGAAATTTTCACGTTGTGGATGCCCGGGGGCTCTGAAACAATCTTTGAGGGTATCCACCAGCTGGAGGCCGGACACTGGGCTCGTGTCTCAGGAGCTACCGGTATTCAAACGAAAGAATTCTGGGATATGCCCTTCATTGCAAGTTCATCTCCCGAGTTCCACAAGAAAGAAGATTATGCCGAAAAATTGCGCGAACTGCTCATTGATTCGGTTCGTCTCAGGCTGCGGGCCGATGTTCCGGTTGGCGCCTATCTGAGTGGCGGGCTTGACTCGTCGACAATTACTTCGCTTATTCATCATTACACTGATAATCCTTTGAAAACCTTTTCCGTTACCTTCAGTGACACTGTATACGATGAACAGGCTGAGCAACGGAAGATGGTTGATTATCTCGGCACGGATCATCATGCCGAGCATTGCACTTATGAGAAAATCGGAGAGTCATTTCCTGATGTCATATGGCACACTGAGGTGCCGATTTTGCGCACAGCCCCGGTTCCTCTTTATCTTCTTTCGTCATTAGTACGGAAAAATAACTATAAGGTTGTATTAACCGGTGAAGGGGCAGACGAAATTCTCGGGGGCTACGATATTTTCAAAGAGGCAAAGATTCGGTCATTTATAAAAAAAGATCTCGCATCTTCCCTGCGGCCATTGCTGTTAAAGCGGCTTTATCCCTATCTTGCCCTGTCACCGACGAAATCTGCTGAATTTGCCAAAGAATTTTTCCATACTGAAGCCTCTGTGGATGATCTTTTTTACGCCCATATGCCTCGCTGGAAGACCACCGGTAGAACTTCCGCTTTTTTCGCTGAAAAGCTGAAATGGAAAAATATTGATCATGTTGTCGAGAAGATTGGTGCAAAATTTTCAGGTAAACTTGACGGGCTTGATTATTTTTCCCGGGCACAGTACCTGGAATCTAAACTTCTCTTGGGGAACTATCTTCTTTCCTCACAGGGTGACAGGATGGCAATGGCTCACTCAGTAGAAGGGCGTTTTCCCTTTCTTGATCATCGGCTTGTGGAATTTTCCTGTACCATTCCGCCGAACATGAAAATGAAAGTTTTAAATGAAAAAAATATCCTCAAAAAAGCAATGGTGAAACTGTTGCCGCAATCCATATTGCAAAGAAAAAAGCAGCCATATATGGCTCCGGATATTCTCAGTTTTTTTGGTGGGAATGAGCCTGAGTACCTCGATTATTACCTGTCGCCCCAAATGGTTGCTGAGGCTGGTTTTTTTAACCCAAGGGCAGTTGCGCAACTCTTGGCCAAATGCAGGAAGAAGGGCCGGCAGGGTTTTCGGGAAAATATGGCGTTTGTGGGAATTCTATCAACCCAGATTGTGTATGAAAAGTTTGTTAAAAATTTTCAGGTGGCGATACCTGATAAGCTGGACAATATCAAAATAATTTCATAAGTTAGCGGTAATAAGATTTAATAAACCATTTCCAATATTGACAACACGTAACTCGATACAGAACATGGCAGATACAATACAAAAAATACGCTCCTTCATTTTTGAGAATTTTCTTTTTGATGCGGAGGAAAGTTCTCTGAAAAATGATGATTCATTTCTCGAACAGGGAATCATTGATTCCACTGGGGTGCTGGAGCTTGTCGACTGGCTGGAAGAAACATTTGCCATCAAGGTTCAAGACGATGAGCTTATCCCGGAAAATTTAGACAGTGTCAGTAAGCTAGCTGAATTTATCGGCAATAAAAACTCTTGAGGATATGCTGTTTTGCTCGTTTATGATTACCTTCTTCAGTCGGCGAACAGGTATCCGGAAAAGCCGGCTGTCCTCCATGGCAGCAAAAGACTGACCTATCATGAACTTGCTGCCCTCGCGCGCTCCCAGGCATCCTGGCTGATAACGCAAAATCTCGGGAAAGGATTCAGGGGCGGGATACTCTCAGATGACCCTTTTGAGTATATATCTTCATATTTTGCCATACAACTGGCCGGCGGGATTGTGGTCGGCCTCAATACCCAGACGTCGGAACGATCATTAAAAGCCCTGATAAACGACAGTGGTATCTCTGTTGTCTTCACGCAAAAAAAATTCCACCGTTATCTTTCCCCTATTGCCTCGCAGCTGCCGTCATTGAAATTGATTGTATCTGATGAAGAATTTCCCTGCAGTGGGGCAAATCTTACCTGGATGGATCGGCAAGCAATTTTGCAGATTGATTTGCAGAGCGCAGATTTTCCAGTTGTTCAGCCAGGTGACTTGGCGCAGATTATTTACACATCAGGAACAACTGGAAGCCCCAAGGGGGTTATGCTGCGACATGCCAATCTTGTCGCCAATACATCTTCAATAGTCAGTTATTTAAAGCTGACTGATCATGACAGGGTGATGGCAGTTTTGCCTTTTTTTTATTCCTATGGCAATTCTGTCCTTTTAACCCACATCGCAGTCGGCGGAAGCCTTGCGGTTAATCAGAATTTTCTTTACCCCAATGTTATATTAGATGAAATGGTGGAGCGTGAAGTGACAGGGTTTTCCGGCGTTCCTTCCACCTTCGCTCTGCTGCTTAATCGGTCTGCCATTAATCAATACCATTTTCATCAATTGCGATATATCACCCAGGCGGGTGCCGCCATGTCTCCCAAGCTTGCCGGGCAGCTGCAAAAGGTTTTCCCGGGTGTGGAGATTTTTATCATGTACGGGCAGACAGAAGCCTCGGCCCGGCTGAGTTATCTTCCTCCAGAAGATCTTGAACGTAAAATGGGTTCGATTGGCAGAGCAATTCCAGGCGTAACCCTGCAGTTGCTTGATCGAGATTGCCGGCCAGTTGCCGATGGTGAGACGGGGGAGATAGTTGCCGTGGGTGAGAATATCATGGCTGGCTACTGGGGGAAAAAACAGGAGACAGATCAGGTATTGCGGGCTGAAGGATTATGGACAGGTGATTTGGCGCGAAGCGACAATGAAGGATACTTCTATATTGTCAGCCGCAAAAGTGATATGATCAAAAGCGGTTCACACCGTATTGCGCCGAAAGAGATCGAAGATGTTATTCATGAGCATGAAGCTGTCCATGAAGTTGCGGTAATAGGCGAGGAAGATGATATTCTTGGGGAGAAAATCAGAGCGTGTGTGGTGTTGAAACCGGACCAAGTATGCCCGCCGAAAGAATTGATGCTTCATTGTAAAAGAAATCTGCCGGCCTTCAAGGTTCCCCATCGGATTGTATTTTTAGAGGAACTTCCGAAAACCGCCACCGGGAAAATAAGAAAAGCAGCGCTCATAGAGAATAGCTGAATAGCTGATGGCTGATGGACAAGGAGAAAATTTGATGGGGCGGTTTTCTTTTGAAGATCTTGAAGTTTGGCAACGGGCAGTGCGGTTTGCTAAGTCCGTTATTGTGTCAAGTGATAACTGGAAAACGTCAGGAAAACATTATCGATTATTGGAACAATTGGAAGCTGCTGCCACATCGGTGGCAATGAATATCGCTGAAGGGAAAGGAAGATATTCGCAAAAAGAGCTTATTCAATATCTCTATATAGCCCGTGGTTCTCTGTTCGAAACGATAACCCTTCTGGTAATAGTCGAACAATTGGGATGGATTGATAACAATGATCTGGAAATCTTTCGCGATGAAGCGAAAATAATAGGAAAAATGATCAATAACCTTGTTAAGTCTTTAAAAACCAAATAACTTTATTAGCCAACAGCCAACAGCCAACAGCCAACAGCCAACAGCCAACAGCCAACAGCCAACAGCCAACAGCCAACAGCCAACAGCCAACAGCCAACAGCCAACAGCCAACAGCCAACAGCCAACAGCCAACAGCCAACA